>NZ_BSNY01000029.1 GCF_030160235.1 Mesorhizobium huakuii | reverse complement strand
CCGGAATGGTGGCCGGTGTTTGATCGGAATGGCGGCCGGCTTCACGTCGGAATCCGCAGATTGTTCTCGCCGCAAGCCGTAACGACACGCAATTGCAACCGGCTGCCCTACGCGATCCAGCGCTCCGGCTCGTGAGCGATTGGCGAACAACTCGGTACATCTCCATGCTGCTATGCCGCGTCCAGCAGCGGTTGGAGAGCCGAATCATGGTCAATCCCGGAATTCAGGGATTGGCCGCAGATTCACCGACGAGAGTTCAAAGCAGCCAAACGGCCCGCACTCGCGGTGGTCCACAAGAGTACGCCGTTGCGCGGGAGGCCGAGGTCTTTGCGATGACCGAAGCTCTAAAACTTCAAGATTCGATCCCCGAAGTCGCGGCTACGTCGCTCATCGGCGTCATCGCCAAGTTGGAAATGATCGTCGGTGCTGATCGGGATATCGGTGACCCTACCGACTTCCCCTGGCCGCACATAGCTTCGGTGCTTCGTGACTTGAAGGCGATTGCCGGGAGTTTGCCGGCTCATCGCCGGAGCAGGGCAAGGACGCGGAGCGATGTCACCAAGCATTGGGAGTCTGCGGTCAAGCTGGTCGCAGCGCTGCAAGAGGAAGGCGAGGCCGAATACCGTGGCGATGTAACTGTCTTCTGACACGCTCTCCCTACCACTTGTCGCCTGCAGCCCGACCTTGACGACTGAGACGAAACCGCAGGACGCAAGTCATTGCACGCTGTGGCCCTACGACATGAACTTCGTGCTTTCCATCGCCGTGCGGAGGACTCTGATGGCGGGTCGATCTACCATTGAGAGAGCGACCGCGATGGCAGAGGAAACCAGGACTGGCCCACAGGCTTTAGTTCCGGCCAACGACAACGGCGACCTCGCCAGCCCCGAGGGTCGCCCTGAGAACACGGCGGCCAAGCTGGATCGGGTGGTGCTGAGTATCGCCCGGCTGATCGGCCGGCAGCTGGCACGGGAGGCATTCGAGGTGAGGCTGGCGGCCAACGACAATCGCCCGGGCCGGAAAGAGGGAGAGGGCAGGGAGCCGGATGGTAAACCCCCTGGGAACAGGAGAGAGGATCTGCCGCCATGACCCGTGTCGCACTCTATGCCCGCTATTCTTCCGACAGCCAGCGGGATGCCTCCATCGAGGACCAGTTGAGGCTGTGCCGCGAGCAGGCGGCGCGTGAGGGCTGTAGCGTGGCGGGAACCTTCGAGGATGCGGCGATCTCCGGCGCCAGCACTGTGCTGCGGCCGGGCATCCAGCATCTGGTACGCGATGCCCAGCGCGGCCGCTTCGAGGTGGTGCTGGCCGAGGCGCTCGATCGCATCAGCCGCGACCAGGCAGATGTCGCCACCCTCTTCAAGCATCTCAAATTCGCCGGCGTTGCCATAGTCACTCTGGCCGAGGGCGAGATCAGCGAGCTGCATGTCGGCGGTCTAGAGATAACCCGATGGTAGTGGGTTTCACGGCAGTGGGCAACGAGATCCGAAATGTGGCGCCGCCGTCGCTGTTGCGGCTTACCGATATCGTCCCACCGTGCGCCTCGACGATGCGCTTGGAGATCGAAAGTCCAATGCCCATGCCACTCGCCTTGCTGGTAACGAAAGGCTGAAACAGACGAGAGGCGATCTCCTCGGATATCCCCGGCCCAGTATCGGCGACTTCCACAGCGACATATCCCTTGCCATCTGGCGCTGTGCGTACCGTCAGTTCTCGCCGCTTGCTGTCGCGCATTGCCTCCATTGCGTTGCGCATTAAGTTCATCAAGACTTGCTGCATCTGAATCCGGTCCGCAAGGACGTCATCCGTATCGGAAGCAAACTCGAACACCGACCGCACACCCTTTTCGCGGGACCCGACGAGGGCAAGCGCGCCAGCCTCTTCAATCAATTTGCGCATGGATTCCCGTGACTTCCCCGTTTCGCCACGTATGACGAACTCGCGCAGATGGCGGATGATGTCGCCCGCGCGTAGCGACTGCTGGGCAATCTCCTCCAGCGCGTCCTTGATCCGTTCGGCCGTAGCGCCATCCAGATCGCGCAGCAAGCGTACGCAACCCTGCGAATAGTTGGCGATCGCCGCGAGCGGCTGGTTGAGTTCATGGGCAAGGGTCGAGGCCATCTCACCAAGTTCGTTCAACCGGGCGAGCCGCACCAGTTCACCCTGGACCTCCTCGAGCCGAGCCTCGGATTCCTCCTTTTCCGTCAGGTCGCGGATGAAGCCGGTGAAGTATCTCCTGTCGCCTGACTTCAACTCGCCGACCGAGAGTTTCATTGGGAAGGTCGAACCATCCTTTCTGCGCCCGACGACCACGCGATCGATGTCGATAATGCGCTTCTCGCCAGTGGCGAGATATCGCCGAATGTAGCCATCGTGCTCGCTATGATAAGGCTCGGGCATCAGAAGACGGACGTTCTGACCTACGGCCTCTACTTCGGCATAGCCGAACTGGCGGACAGCCGCCGCGCTGAAGGAATTGATGATGCCGGCTTCGTCTATCACCACTGTTGCGTCCGGAACGGTATCGAGGATGGAGCGCAGATGCGCTTCGCGTGCCTTGAGGGCCGCCTCGCTTCTGTCGATGGCTCGGCGTGCATGATGCAGCATTTCGCCCATCCACGCGATGATCAGGCCCACCAATGTGAAGATGAGCACCTGGATCAGTGTCGCTTGCGAAGTTCCGACGATGTAAAGCGCCCCGAAAAGGGAAAGCACGAATGCGAGAAGGCCGGGACCTATACCGCCCGCGATTGCCGAGATGAGGATGACGGGAATGAAAAGGATAAAGACCGCGCTGTTTCCAAGCGCGGTTTGCAGCGCATATCTGGCAACAAAGACGACGACGACCGCCACGACCGCCAATAGATAGCCAGCCGGCCCTTCAAAGCGGGGAGAAAAGAGGACTTCCAGCACGCGCCCTCTAACTCCGGGGAGATCTCTTGCAGGCATGGTTTCACCACTATGGCCAAGGGCGGAGCCATCTCTAACCTTCTGTTTGCTATTTAACTAGGCGATCGGCCAGCCGATGTCGCCCAGCGCAAGACCAATCCGGAATAGCGGCCGGGGGCGACCGGAAGCACAAGCAGCTGAATCACATGCATCAAAATAGCCAAAATAGGTTTGGGCGGCCAAGCCCTTGGTTTAGGACGCTGTTGTCCTGGCAATTGAGGTAGGTCATGGTCCGTTTCATTGCGCGTGCCAACATCGTCCATCTTCAGGATCTGCTCACCAGCGAGACCAATCCGGAACAACGGCGCGTCATCGAAGGCTTGCTGGCATTGAAGCGAAAGAAGCTTGAGATAGCCGAACGCCAGGCTCGCGATCACTCCCGCGTGCCCGGCAAACCAGGAAGCGTCGTCAGACCCTCGCCTTGATATGGTGAGGCGAAGCGGCCGTAAGTCGAAATAGCTTCACTATCCCCGACTGGGTGGCCAGCTCAACCCAGCTTGGCATATCGCCTTTTAGGGAAGGTCTCAGCGCGCCGGTCAGGCGCGCTGAGGAACAATAGCCGCGGCGCCAACGGGCGCCGATGCCACAACGCCAGCTCAAATTTGCTGGGATTCAGGCGAGCCTTCGAAGGCAACTCCCTCCGTCGTTTTCGACTGTCTTTGGGACTACATCGCCCAAGTCCCCTTTAGTATCTTTTCCGACAGGCTGCGGCGTCGAGACGTTCTCAAGAATCTTGGCCGATTTGGCAAAGCTGGCGAACGCATCGTGAGCAATTGACGCATGTATTTGACCACTGGAAGCCCGTTCGCAAGCACGAGCAGCTGTGTCGTAAATTGACCCCTACGGCTCTTGGGCCATTCTTCCAAGAAGTTCAATGCGTCAGTCAGGCCGCTGATCTCTGTCTTGAACTTCCCGTTCTTAACAAAAATGGGACGGTCGAAAATCCGGTCTTTCATGGATTTTCTCCCTTCGATTGTATGAGTACCTTAACATTTTTAGTTTCTCCGAAAAATGAACGGCGGCGTTGATCCCTATCAATGAGATGAAATTCCTGGGCCCCCAAATCGCTCCAAGCGAATATTCACCGGCAATTCTCGATGCGCTCTTCGTGCTCAAGTGCCGGCGCGTCAGCGCGAGCTTGGAGCCACGTTGCGGTTGCTTCTCGAAGTCGGGGCGCCGGCAGCTTGTGAAGGTTGGAGACTTGCGCAGCGATCAAACCGCTGAGGCTTGGCAAAAAAACCTGCTCGTGTGGCCAGGCAGACCATGCTTGGTTTCGGTTTTGTGAAATTTGAGCTCCGTGGAAGTTCATTCGTGGCGCGAGCCTCTCAAAGCGCGATCGACCTGATTGAACTGCTAAGGCCGGTCGAAAGATCTTCGCGAGCCGACATCTTGACCAACTGCCTCATGTTGAGAACCTCAAAATGCTGTGAATTGCGGATCTTGATGATGCCCTTGCGGCTCATCTCATGAATGACGCGACTGATGGTCTCCCCGGTTGTCCCAAGATAGCTGGCCATGTCACGGCGACTGATGGGTACATAGATCGAAAGATTTGCGCCGGGCGTCCATTGATTCGTACCGGTACGGCGGCAAAGCATCAGCAAGAAGCTGGCGACTCGTTCCGGCGTCGTCTGACAACCAAGCAGCAGCATCCAGTTACGCGCTGCGTCGAGTTCATCCAAGGTGCTCAACATCAATTGATGCTCGAGTTCGGGAAAACGTTCCGTCAATCTCTCGAATGCGCGACGCTCATAACAGCACAAGGTCACATCGGATGCCGCCTCTATGGCATGGGCGGAAAGGCCACCGAAAACGCGACCGAAGAAATCCGACTGAAAGAGCAAGCCGACGAGTTGCTGGCGCCCGTCTTCCAGCGACTTCTGCATGCGCAACACGCCTGACACGACGATGCCCACAAAGGATATCGCCTCCATCTCGCCAAGCACCGTTTCCCCGAGACAGTACGTCCGGTGGTGGGAGAGCCTGGAGAGCTCTTCCTGTAAGTCGACACAAACCCTGTTGCATAGCGAGCTTTTACGCACGGCGCATCGATCACAGTGCGTTAGGGCTCGGGCGAAAGGCAGGGGTTCCATAGCATCATCCAACTCACGGTTGAGCCAAAAAAGACTCCGGAATAGAATCGGCAGGAAATTCACGTCTAGAAAGATTTCAGGGCTGAATTGGATTTGAAACTCGCTCTAGTTTCCGCTGTCGTCTTTGTTCCAGGTCAAATTAAGATCAGATAGGCCAGGCGAGCCTCATCGCGCGGGCTGGCTTTGGTTTGGAAAGCTAGGTTATCGGGCCTAATATTTCTTAGGAAGCCTTCAGACCGGATCAGGTCGTGGGGTCGCTTGGCACGTAAATGTCGCTCGCTTTCGCGAGATACTGTCTCACGACCGAAGCCTGGAACAGCGGGGATCGAATAGCGCCGCTCGCGCCGCAAGCCCCCACTCAGTAGGTCAGTCCGACGCGACAGGCCAGAAACAAATCGGCACGGATCGGCCGAAAGACCATCGGACCCGAACGGAGCCCCCTTCGTAGAATCCCCTAAGGGTATAACCGAATTGTTGGGCAGGCGCTCTTGTCGTGAAATCAAAAGGCGCAACAAGCAAACATGGGAGTGTTTGATGCTCACCGCCCACATGACATCCAAAGCTATCGCTCTGACAACCTCGTTTTTGACACGGCCACTCATCGTAAGGGCAGTGCAAGGGCTTGTGACTGATCTTTTCGACCCATACCGGCCCGAGCTTCACTATATGCGCGGGCCAGGACCGAGGTGGCATGAGAAGCAAGCTCGCGACAGTTCGTTACTTACGTGGGAACACGATCGAGGTTTTTGATGAACCGCCTGTGCGCTGGCCAGGAGTTGATTGCTATCAATGCGTCGGTCGGTCCTTATGGAATGGCACTTACACGATAGTGAGCTCAAACTGTTGGAGGGAAATCGTGGTTGGCGAGCTGTGCCGGTGCGCTGAGAGCGTGCTTTGGGCCCTCCGCTCGACGCCGCGCATCTTGATTGGCCGGAGAACGATCCACACGGGTCGGCACACTTTATTGGCCATCTTTCACCTTCAGCCTCGACGGTTGTTGGCGTTGTTGGCCTTAGGTGTCGCGGCGTTTGCAACATCGGCAGCTTGCGGGGAGGGCATCACGCTTCGAGTTGGTCACTTTCCGAATATCACCCATGTCCAGGCCTTGGTCGCCAGGAATTTCGAACGGCAGGGCCGGAGCTGGTTCGCGGCCCGGCTTGGCCAGGATGTCAAGGTCGAATGGTACGCTTACAATGCCGGCCCGAGCACCATGGAAGCGATTTTTGCTGGAAGTCTCGACCTTGCCTACGTTGGACCGAATCCGGCTATCAATGCTTACGCACGATCTGACGGGCAGGAAATTCGTGTCATCGCCGGAGCGGTAAACGGGGGATCGGCGCTCGTTGTGCAGCCCGATGAAGACCTCGTCAATCCATCAGACTTTCGCGGCAAACGTATCGGCACCCCTCAGTTCGGAAATACGCAGGATGTCGCTGCGCGGGCCTGGCTGATGGCAGGTGGACTGCGGATCACGCAGACTGGCGGCGAGGCGCTGGTCCTGCCGACGGCCAATCCTGATCAACTGGCGCTATTCAAGACCAGACAACTCGACGCTGTTTGGACCGTTGAGCCATGGGTAACGCGTCTTGAGCAAGAAGCCGGTGGCAAGGTGTTGGTCGAGGAGAAGAATGCGGTTACGACCATCCTTGTGTCGCGTGCTGAGTTTCTATCGTCGCATCGGGAGATTGTAGCTCGCTTCGCAGCTGCCCACCGGGATCTGACCGACTGGATCAACCAGAATCCTGCCGAAGCCCAGCGTATGGTCAGGGAAGAACTCAGGCTTCAGTTCAGGACCGACATGGCGCCGCAGCTTATAGCGCGTGCGTGGTCGCGCTTGACGGTGACCAGCGACATCTCGCTTGAGGCGTTACAGAAATTTGTCAGCAGCGCTCAGCAAGTCGGCTTCCTGCACGCCGTTCCCGATTTGTCGCGTTTTCTCGACGTTCCATGAACATGGCTGAAGCGCAATGGCAGGGCGTGACGCCCGAGCATGTCTCTGGAGCATCAAGCAAGCTCATCGTGGAAAGCGTCTCGAAGTGGTTCCGCACTCCACGGGCGACCGTACATGCTCTCGACAGCATTTCGATTCAGGTCGCGGCTGGCGAGGTCGTTTGCCTTGTCGGGCCGAGCGGTTGCGGCAAGTCAACGCTGCTCGACATCATCGCTGGGCTGACCAAGCCGGACTCCGGGCGCGTGCTCGCCGACGGCCAGCTGGTCACGGGTCCGGGCCGGCAGCGGCTGGTTGTGTTCCAGGAGCCATCGCTGTTTCCGTGGCTGGACGTGTTCGGCAACGTCATGTTCGGCCTGAAGCTGTGCCCCGAGCTCACCAATGATGAGCGTCGCGAGGTTGCACACCGGTTCCTTGGCCTGGTCGGACTGGACAAATTCGAGCGGGTGCATGTTCACGAATTGTCGGGTGGCATGAAACAGCGCGTGGCTTTGGCGCGCGCCCTTGCCGCTGATCCACAAGTGCTTCTTATGGATGAGCCGTTTGGCGCGCTCGATGCGATGACCCGGGAGCACCTCTATGACGACGTTCAACGCATCTGGCGCGACAGCGGCAAGACGATCGTTTTTGTCACTCACAACATGCGCGAGGCAGTCTGCCTGGGTGATCGCGTACTGCTCATGTCGCGGGCACCGGGAAAGATTATTCAGGCGTTTGACATTCCCTTGCCACGGCCGCGAAGCATCTATGACGTCGAGCTGGTTGGGCACGCCGCGCGCGTCGCGGATGCCCTCCGGGGCACAGTTGGAGGAGGCGTGCCGGAATGAAGCGTATTGTTGTCGCCTCACTCTTTTTCATGGCGTTGCTGGGAATTTGGAGCATCGCTTCTGGCAGTGGGCGGTGGTCGCCCGTTCTGTTTCCATCGCCATGGAGCGTTGCTAAGTATCTTCAGGGAGCTCTGTTGGATGGGACGCTTGTCGAGGCGATCTTTGTGACGATGAAGCGGCTTCTGGTTGGGTATGCAATCGGTTTGCTGATCGGACTGCCGCTGGGGTTGCTCACCAGTTCTTCACAAATGCTGGAGGACACGATTGGAGCGCTAGCGCTCGGGCTCCAGACGTTGCCGAGTGTATGTTGGGTACCCCTCGCACTTCTGTGGTTCGGCCAGACCGAAGGCGCGATGCTGTTCGTGGTCGTCATGGGAACTGTCTGGTCCGTTATCATCGCCACCGACCATGGCGCATGCACAATTCCGCCGATCTATGCCCGCGCGGCGCGAACCATGGGATCGCAGGGGCTGCATCTGTGGACCAGGGTGATGCTGCCTGCATCCTTGCCGTTCCTGGTGAGCGGAATGAAGCAAGGTTGGGCGTTCGCGTGGCGTTCGCTGATGGCGGCAGAGATTTACGTGACCATCCTGACGGGATTTGGCCTTGGTCAACTGCTGCACTATGGGCGCGAGTTGCAGGCGATGGATCAGGTAATCGGCGCCATGGCGATGATCGTGCTCATCGGTTCGCTGGCTGACAGGATCCTTTTTTCACCTTGGGAGCGATTTCTTCACCGGCGTTGGGGAACGAATGCCGAGTAACCCAAGGGCAGACCTGTGATCGTAGCGAGGTCTATCGTCAACTTCCGCGCCTTGTGCGTTAGATCTTGCAGGCATCGTTTTTCATATTCCGTTTTTCATATTCGTTGATCGACATCAATGCCGCGCTGGGTGTCTCGTGAATAGCTGCAGCGCGTGATTACTACTTTTGGACCTTGCATCGGACCGATAGGCGTCGTCCCCGCACGCCCAGGGATTGAATTCGATGGCAACGATTGATCTCGAAGAAGCCTTGAACGACCCGGCATCGATCTTTGGTCAGCCGAAGAATGTCCTGGCGCGAACAACGCTATCAAAGGAACAGGAGATCGAGATCCTCCGTCGGAGGCTCTACAATGCGGAAGAAGAGGCCGTCGCTCTCGATGAAGGCATGTCCGTTGAAGAGACTGACGTGCTGCGTCAAGTTCTGGTCGCACTTGCAACGCTCACCGGCCCGATTGATGTCCAACATTGTGCGCCCTCGAAGCAGCACAGCCAACCGCGAAGCTCTGTAACGGTCTCGAAATCTGACCGGCCTGGAGTGAAGCGATGAGCAGGAGTCCCAAGTCGTATCCCAGTGATCGCGCGGAAGTCGCCGAGGTTTTGATCCCTCCGATTGGATTGGTCGGATCGCTGCGCATTCCGCAACAAGCACGTGGCATCATTGCCTTCGCTCACGGCAGCGGTTCAAGCCGGTTCAGTCCGCGCAACACCTATGTGGCGGAAGCCCTCAATCATGCCGGATTTGCCACTTTGCTGTTCGATTTGCTGACGCAGGACGAAGAGGCGGATAGATCCAATGTTTTCGACATCCCGCTGCTCGCAGAACGCCTGACTACAGCGTTGAATTGGACCTTCACGGACCCGCGAACGGACAAATTTCCTGTCGGATTGTTTGGCGCAAGTACTGGTGCTGCAGCTGCCCTCGTCTCGGCTGCGGCGCTCGGAGACACGATAGGCGCCGTTGTGTCGCGCGGCGGACGACCGGATATGGCGGCGGCTGCACTGGAAGAGGTGCGTGCGCCTACATTGCTGATTGTCGGCGGCAACGATCAGGATGTTCTTGCGCTGAACAGATCGGCGCTCGCTTGTCTCACCTGTCCCAAGCAGCTGAAAGTCATTCCGGGCGCGAGCCATCTTTTTCCAGAACCTGGTGCGCTCGATGCCGTTGTCGCCGAGGCGAGCGTGTGGTTCACGCGCTACCTCTTGCCGGCCGCCCGCAACGCCAGAGAGGCTTGACCCCATGCCGTTCGCAGATCGCTCCGAGGCAGAAAAACGGCTGGGCAAGGCGCTTGATCGCTATCGAGGCGATAATGTCGTGGTACTGGCCTTGCCCCGCGGCGGCGTCCCGGTGGCGGCAGAGGTGGCCTCCCATCTGAAAGCTCCTCTCGACCTGCTTCTGGTGCGTAAGATTGGAGTGCCAACCCACCCCGAACTTGCCATGGGCGCGATCGTCGACGGCGATGATCCCATCGTTGTGCGCAACGAAGATGTCATTCGCCTTGCCTGGGTGTCAGCGGCGGAGTTCGACAAGTCATGCGAGAGGGAACTCGCAGAGATCGAACGTCGGCGTCGTCTTTATGTTGGCAATCGCCATCATGTCGATGTCAAGAGCCGGATCGCGATCATAGTCGACGACGGGATCGCAACGGGCGCAACCGTTCGGGCTGCGATCCGCAGCCTACGACGGCGCAAGCCCTGCAGCGTAGTAGTGGCCGTTCCTGTCGCCCCGCCTGAAACGATCGAGGAACTGAGGAAAGAGGCCGACGATGTCATCTGCCTTGAAGAGCCTGAATTTTTCCAGGCGATTGGTCTTTATTATCGCGACTTCCGTCAATTGAGGGATCAGGACGTGATCGCCTTGATGGACGCCGCACAGGCCAGGGTCGCCTCGGGAACGTCCTCCACGGTCGACAAATAGTGGCTCAGGCATGGCCCTGACCGTTGCGTGGACCGCGCCCATGATGGAGATCTGCGCTGAAAGCGGCCGACGATTTCCGTGAAAGCCAAGACGTAGGGCTGGAGCGCTGCCACGACCTGTCGGCAATCTGCCTTGCCAAGGCCGAGATGATCGTCGCGTCGGATTTTTGAAAGAATGTAACAAGGTTGCGGGTATGGGATTGATGCCGATCAATGCATCAGTTCGGCGCTGCTCGGAACCTAGTCAGGATTATTCATTGCGAGAATAGTCATGGAAATCACACAACAGGCCTGGTTTCGCAGCATGGCGCCACCAATTTGTGTCGGGATGGTTATCCGAGCATGCCTGATGTTATCGAAGCTTGGCAAGGCCTTGACGCAGTTGGTTTTGGTAGGCGGCGTGCGCTTTGGCCTAGGTATAAACTTAGCTTGATGCTCGTTCGCACAAATCAACCGGCATCAGACGATAGTGGCGGCGAGCCTGTGGTACCGCAGCCACCAGTTTTGGCTGGCGCTTCATTTCCCGACAGTCCAAAGTCGACTGGCCTCACGCTCGGAATTGCACTTGGGTGGCTTCTTGGGGTCTTGGTTCTTGCCGGTCTCGTCACCTTCGTGCTGCATTTCAGTGACATCGAGGTCTTTATCGACAAGCTCTGGCGCGCCGATCCGCTATGGCTCGCCGCTGCGGCCCTGTGCCAAGCGGCAACCTATCTATGCGCCTCGGGCGTATGGTGGGGCGTGCTTAGGCGGGCCGGTGAAAGACGCTGGTTCTTTGGACTTTTGGAACTGGCGCTGGTGCAGCTCTTCGTCAACCAGGCTGTGCCATCCGGAGGTGTCAGCGGTACTTTGATGGTCGTGCGCGGTCTGCAACGGCGCGGGATTCCGGCGCCGATTGCTATGACTGCGCTGCTTGTCGCGGCTCTATCCTATTATGCCGCCTACTTCATGGTCGCTTTGCTGGCCTTCATCGTCTTGTGGGACATGGGCGATCTCGGCACAGCTTGGAAATCGCTATCGATTGCCTTTTTCACTGTGATCATCTCTCTGGGCGTCGCGATCCTTGCCCTGACGCGCTCACGGGGTCGCTTCATTCCCAAGTTCGTGCTCGCCTGGCGCCCGGCAGCTTGGCTCGCCGATATTCTCAAGAAGGTCCACATCGACATGCTCCGCGACGGGCGCGTCGTCTTTGAAGCGGTCGCGTTCCAGCTAGCCGTTTTCTTGCTGGACGTAGTGACACTGTGGTGTGTCGCGCGCGCGGTTGGCATGACGCTCGGTCCTGCAGGTGTCTTCGTCAGCTTCGTGCTGGCGTCCGTGGTGGCGACGCTGTCACCGGTTCCGCTTGGCCTGGGAACCTTCGAAGGCACTTGCACGGCCATGCTCCACCTGATGGGCGGAGGCGTCGAAGGCAGCCTCGCAGCAACGCTGCTCCTACGCGGCTTCACCCTATGGCTTCCCATGCTGCCGGGGTTGTGGATGATTCGGAGGGAAGGCAGGCAAGGCATCCAGCCGGAACCGTTCAAATGAAATCCTCGGAAGTCGACAGGAAAAGTCGGCACCCGTTGATCCCTATTTCCTTGTGGCCGAGTATCAACACTGCCCGCTCTCGAGGCGCAGCGCATGGCGATGCCATCAGGTGGTCATGCGCGGGTATAGCCGTGCGGCGATGAAGACGAGAAAGACAAAGGTGGCTCCGAGAACGAGGCAGTCGACAGCGAGGCCGAACTTGCTCTGCCCGCCGATCAGCATCAAGGCGCGCAGGGCATCGACTTGATAGGTGAGAGGATTGGCGCGCGAAATCGTCTTCAGCCAACCGGGCATGATGTCAATTGGATAGATGGCGTTGCTGGCGAAGAAGATTGGCATCGTCAAAACCTGTCCGATGCCCATAAAGCGCTCGCGCGTCTTAACAATGCAGGCAATGATCAGCGAGAAGGTCGAAAAGAGACCTGAACCGAGCGCGATCATGCACGCCACACCGAGAAGCTTGACTGGACTGATATCGACATCGATGCCCAGAGCAAGCGCAAGGAGATACACCATGACCGCCTGCGTCAGGCCGCGCACGGCGGATGACAGCGCCTTGCCAAGAACGAGGGCACTCCGGGGTGCTGGGCTCACCATGTAGCGATGGAGGACGCCAAGGTCGCGCTCCCAGATTGCGGCGATGCCGTAGAAGATCGCCGCGAAAAGCACACTTTGGGCGAGGATGCCTGGCGCCAGGAAATCGAGATAGCGGCCATTGTCTGATGTTATGCCGCGCACCTGCGCCATGACCTCACCGAACAAGACAAGCCAGATAGCCGGCTGGATGGCGCGTGTCAGGATTTCACTGGGATCGTGCCGCAGCTTGCGTATCTCCGCATCGGCCACCGCATGAACCTCGGTACCATACTCCATGATTGCTTCTGCAAGCCTAGCCATGATCGCTGGCGCTCCTGCGCGTCTGCCTAACATCACGGTAGTCGCCTCCGCTCTCGACATCGCCGCCGGCGATCGCCATGAAGACGTCGTCAAGTGTCGCCGAGGGGCCGACACCAGCCTTCAACTCGGCCGGCGTCCCAACCTTCTCCAGGCGGCCGCGATGCATGATGCCAACGCGGTCGCAGAGGGCGTCGACCTCCTCCATTACATGCGTGGTGACAAGAATGGTGGTGCCGAACCGATCCCTTAGACCGCGCACGTGGTTCCAGATCGCAGTGCGGGCCACCGGGTCCAATCCGACGGTCGGCTCGTCCATGATCAGCAGGGCCGGCCGGTGCAGGGTGCTTTGCGCGATCTCCAGCCTTCGCAGCATGCCGCCGGAATAGTGCTGCGCCAGACGGTCCGCCGCGCCGGTGAGCTCCGTCATCTCCAGCGCCTCCCTGATCCGCTGCGCGCGCTCGGCGCGAGGAATGAGATAGAGTCGCGCCGACAGCAGCAGGTTTTCGTAGCCAGTCAGCGCTCCGTCGGCCGAAAGCAGCTGCGGTACATAACCAATGCTGGCCCGAATTTGCCGGGCTTCACGCCGCAGATCGCATCCGGCGACTGTGGCGTCGCCGCTCGTTGGTGGCAACAAAGTCGTCAGCATCTTGATAAGCGTTGATTTTCCCGCGCCGTTTGGGCCGATCAGGCCGAAAATCTCGCGCTGGCGGACCTGCAAATCAACGTGGTCGACAGCCACGTTTTGGTCAAATGCCTTGGAGAGGCCGTGCGTCTCTATGGGGAAGATCGCGGGAGGAGCGAGCATTTTTCGTTCAATCCTGGCTGGTGGCGATGTCCCAACCTCACGGCGCTCGCATGCGAGGCGCAAAGAATTCAGCATCAGCCTAGACGTCTCGGCAGGTGGGCGATTTGATTCAAGGCAAAGCAGTTGGGATATGCGTAGTCTCGCATTCTGCCGCGAATGACTGAACCTCATCGCAGAAGAGTCAAATCTTTATACCGAACCGAAAGGGATCCCGTCCCTGGGGGCAATTCAGACCCAGATCAGGTCGACGCTGCAAGTGAGCAGAAGCGGTGGCGAAACCATTCGAGATTAATGGAGCAAAGTGGACCTAAACCTGCCAAGCTTGGATCTGGGCGGCGAAAGACGGCGATGTGCTTTTCAGCAACGGCAAGTTTTCTCACCACGGGTCTGACCGCGGCGATGGGGCTCGCATCACTCCGACGAGCCAAAACGTGGCGAGAATTGCCCCTGGCCTTGGCCCCTGTTTTCTTTGCTGTGCAGCAGGGGTTGGAAGGGCTGTTGTGGCTCAATCTCCCAGCGGCGCCAGACGGATCGCTTTCAACCGGGCTGGCATTTCTATTTCTTGTCCTTGCTGAGGCATTCTGGCCGATCTATGCGCCCATTGCCGTGATGTTGATAGAGCCAGACCAAGGTCGCCGGCGGCTCATCCTGGCCTGTGTTGCTGCCGGTCTGGGAGTCGGCACCTACCTCCTTTGGTACATCGTTAATTGGCCACACGGCGCCGTGATCCAGGATGGCCATATCGTCTATATCAATGGGACCAAACATGGTGTCGTGGTGGCGCTTGCCTATCTGGCCGGAACCGCACTCCCTTTGATGCTTTCGACGCAGCGAATGGTGGTCGCCCTTGGAGGGATCGTTCTCGTGGGTTTGGTCGTCGCCTACGCGCTCTACTGGGAGGCTTTTGTCTCCGTCTGGTGCTTCTTCGCCGCTGCGGCGAGCATCATGATAGTATTGCATTTTAAAAGAGTTGACCAAAGCAGGCTCGCGGTTGTCGCGCTCAATAAGTGACCGCCATTGACTGAAATCACGTCGCTTTCTTGGTCGCTGGGCAAAGGTAGTTTGGATCTGGCGACAAGACGAGCATGCCGCCTAAGAGGGTCTCTGGAACATTCTACTGCGTTGAATCTATCCCTTTGAAGTGAGCGTTGGAATCATGACCCTAAGAGATAAATCTCGCGTCTCTCTTGTGGCTGACGTATAGGCGGAGCCAACGTGCGGTTTGCGATTGCACGCACAATCAAACATTTCGCCAGTTTTCAGAGCAACCTGTTTCCACGCTTCAGGCCGCGGTCAAAGCCTGCATGGATTGCATCCAGCATCGGCCCTGATCGCTGGTTTTGCAATTGCCGGTCCCGTTGCGCAAGAGATCTTGACGTCACCTGTTGAAACCAGCGGTGCAGTCGACCATTGGGCCGAATACCGTCCCCCACTTTGGCCAAGCCGCTGGACGCAGCTCAAGGCCTTGTCGCGCCAGCGTTTCGGTAGGCTCCGCCGAGGTTCCTGATGTCAAAGGTGAAGGCCGGTTGCAGGATCGAATATCTTTGCGCGGTTCATGTTGACCTCGAACCGGAACATCGTCCCTACGGGCACTTTGTCCTGCGGGTCGACGCGCCCGATCGCCTCGATCCCCCCCAGCGTAAACACCAGCAACGTGTCAGGACCAGTCGGCTCGACCACGTCAATCGCGCGTTCGAACAAAAACGTGTCCGCCCCGGGCCGGTGCGCGCCCTCACGAACGATCACCTCTGGCCTGAGGCCGAGTATGAGCTCGCCGCCCAGATGGGGTCTCGCTGCCGCTTCCAGCGATTTGGGGATCGGAAACAGGACTGTGCCCGCGCGATCCTCGACCTGCAGCCTGAGACCCGCCTGCTCGATCACGCGCCCGCTGAACAGGTTCATCGATGGCGACCCGATGAAGCTCGCCACGAACAGGTCGACCGGCCTTTCATAGATCTCCTCGGGCGGTCCGAACTGCCGGATCGTTCCGTTGTCCATGACCGCGATGCGCGATGCCAGGGACATCGCCTCAATCTGGTCGTGCGTGACATAGACGGTGGTCTTGCCGAGCCGCTGATGCAGCTTCTTGATCTCCGTGCGCATCTCGACGCGCAGCTTGGCGTCAAGGTTTGAAAGCGGTTCGTCGAACAGAAAGACGGCGGGATGACGCACCAGTGCCCGTCCCATGGCAACTCGTTGGCGTTGGCCTCCCGAAAGCTGGCTCGGCTTGCGATCGAGCAATTTCTCGATGTGCAGAAGCGCCGCAACGTCGGCCAGCGCTCTCTCGCGCTCTGCAATTGCAACATGCCTGGTAACCAAGCCGAAAGTGATGTTATCCTCCACGGACTTCGTCGGATAGAGCGCGTAGGATTGAAAAACCATCGCGACGTCGCGGTCACGCGGCGGAATGTCGTTGACGCGTTCATCCCCGATGATGATTTCGCCGCCGCTCAGCGTCTCGAGGCCGGCGATGAGGTTCAGCAGGGTCGACTTGCCGCAGCCGGATGGCCCGACAAGAACGATGAATTCGCCTTCCTGCAGCGAGAGGTCAATGCCCTTTATCACTTCGTTCGAGCCGAAGAGCTTGCGCACGTTCCTCAATTCTATCTTTGCCAATGTGTCATCCCTTGACTGCCCCAGCGGCGAGGCCGCGCACGAAATATCGGCCGGCAACCAGATAGATCAGAAGCGTCGGGATCGCGGCAATGATGGCAGCCGCCATGTCGACATTGTATTCCTTAACGCCGGTCGATGTGTTCACCACGTTGTTCAACGCGACCGTCACCGGATTGCTGTCGCCCACGGTGAACGCGATCCCGAACAGGAAATCGTTCCATATCTGGGTGAATTGCCAGATCACCGTGACCACGATAGCTGGCGGCGCCATCGGCACGACGATGCGAAAGAAAATGCCGAAGAAGCCCGCGCCATCGATCATCGCCGCCCGGATGATGCCGTCCGAAACGCCAATGAAGAAGTTTCGGAAGAATAGCGTCGTGAACGCAAGCCCATAGACTGTGTGAACCAGGATGAGCCCGTAAACGGATCCTGCCAGGCCAAGCACACCCAGCACGCGAGCCATCGGAAGCAGCACGACCTGGAAGGGGATGAACGCGCCGAACAGCATCATCGCAAAGATCGTGTCAGCCCCGCGGAAACGCCACTTGGTAAGGGCATATCCGTTGATCGCGCCTAAGAAGGTCGAGATGAGCACCGCTGGCACGACCATTATCACGGAGTTCAAGACATAGGGTTTCAACCCGTTGCAGCGCACACCGACGCAAGCTGTGCTCCAGGCCTTGCCCCAGGCATCGAAAGTCACTTGCTTGGGCAGGCTGATCAGCGAGCCCGACCGGATCTCCGCCAGCGGCTTCAACGATGTTGTGATCATCACGAACAGGGGAGCTAGATAATAGAGACAGAAGAGGCAAAGCACTGCAAACAGCAGGACGCGCAGCACACGCTGGCGCATGCCACCGGCGCGAACGATCCCGGCCACCGCCTGCGCGCTCACCGGTTCTTCTCTCTGAGTTCGGAATACAGGTAGGGGACGATGATCGCCAGGATGGTGACCAGCATCATCACCGCACTCGCAGCCGCAGTGCCCAACTCGCTGCGCTGGAACGCAAAGGAATACATGAAGGTGGCGGGCATATCGGTAGCGTAGCCCGGCCCACCCCCGGTCAGCGCCATGACCAGGTCGAAGCTCTTGATGGCCAGGTGCGCCAGTATGATAAAGGTCGACATAAAGACAGGCCGCATCATCGGCAGGATGATCGAGACATAGGTGCGGATCGGCCCGGCGCCGTCGATCGCGGCGGCCTTGAGCACCTCGTCGTCAACGGACCTGAGGCCCGCCAGGAACAGCGCCATCGCATATCCAGACGATTGCCATACGCCGGCGATGACGATCGTGTAGATCGCCATGTCAGGATTGACGAGCCAATCGAAGTGAAAGTTCTCGTAGCCGAGCTGCTGCATCAGATGCTCGATGCCAAGGCCGGGGTTGAGTATCCACTTCCACGCCGTGCCGGTCACAATGAATGAGAGCGCCATCGGATAGAGGTAGATCGTCCGGATCGCGCCTTCGATACGGATGCGCTGGTCGAGCAGGATCGCGAGCAGGATGCCGATGACCGTGCAGGAAATGATGAAAAGGCTCGAGAATATGAACAGGTTCGCGAGGGCCACGTACCAGCGGGGCGTGACCCATAGCCTGACGTACTGACTGAACCCGTCCAGAGCGTAGCTGGGCAGCACGGATGAGCGGGTGAAAGAGATGTAGACGGTCCAGACGATGAAGCCATAGACGAAAAACAGACTCATCGCGAAAAGCGGTGAGACCACGGTCTGCGGCAGCCAACGGTCCAGAAACCGGTCGACAGTCGTCGATCGACGCTTCATTGGCTGGATCACTTGCGCCTCCCCATTGCGAGAACGGGGCCAAGGAGATAGTCCCGCAACAAACTCGAGGCTGCTGCTCGTGCTTCGCCGCTTTGACAAACGGCTTGGCATTTGCCGAGTTCATGGTGGAGTTGAAGAAGCAGCCTCATCTCACCCCCCGAATAAGTCGGATCGATCCAACTCTAGACAGTCTGCGACGCGTGTATGGCGACCTCGTTGATTTGCGTCAATTTGCCGGGACAACATCGTTCCGATGTAGCGATTTACGCTGTCGTGCCGCGGTGGACTTGGTGTGTCGCGGCCGTCTCCGGGCCCGAAAGCCCTGTAGGCGAAGTCTCAAGCCGGCGAAGCAGTTCATCCGCGCGCACTGACGCCGGCAGGCAGTCTATCTGCGGCAGCTCTAACTTGAGTGACGGCCTGAAAGACTCCTCAGCCGATCAAGGTGCGCCGACCGGCGCAGGCCGCGCCATGTACAGAAATCTTCATGTGCCGGCGCCCCCAACAGGATAGAGCGGCTCTCCAGCCGCCGCATGCCACCGAAGGATGCCCTCCCAGATGTCCTCCGCGGTTTCGGCAAACCAGAAGAGGTCGCGATCCTCCGGATCGATGACCCCTTCCTCGACCAAGAAATCGATGTCGATTGCGCGGCGCCAGAATTTCTCACCCACGAGGATGATTGGGATCGGCTTGATCTTGCGGGTCTGAACGAGGGTCAGGGTTTCGAACAACTCGTCAAACGTTCCAAATCCGCCAGGGAAGGCGACGAGAGCCTTGGCTCGCAGCAGGAAATGAAGCTTCCGGATGGCAAAGTAATGCACCGAAGGCAGAGTTCCGGGCTGACATATGGATTGGGATATTGCTCGTTCGGCAGGCTGATGTTGAGGCCCGCCGATGGCGCGCCGAGATCGAAGGCGCCACGATTGGCGGCCTCCATGATCCCTGGGCCGGAACCGGTCATGATGACGATGCCGCGATCTTGCTGATCATGGTTGGCACGGCTGACCAGTCTGCTGAACTGGCGTGCGACATCGTAGAAGTGGGCCTTGGCCGCGATGCGTTCGGCCGCTCCGAGGCGTAAGCTCGCGTCAGCGTCCGGTTGCACCACCGCCGTACCACGAAGCGCCCGGAGGTTACGCTGCGCGGCAGCGGGCTCGCAGATGCGAGTGCTACCGAAAACGACAATCGTTCCGCGAATGCCGTGCTGGCGCAGCAGCATTTCCGGCTTCAGATAGCCAATCTCAAGCCGCGGGCCACGGGTGTCATCGTTCTCGAGAAAGACGGGATCCTCAACCGGCAACCGGTAACTGGGACTGGCGAGAATTGCCTCCAGCCTGCCAGCCGCCTCCGGATCGTCTTCGGGAGACTTGGGAGGCTGCCAAGGCAGCGGCAGCTGCCTCTGCGATGGGTGGGGTGGCGAAGGAGTAGGGGGGTATCCACGATCGCCCGCGGTTTGCGTTTCGATTTGCGGTCCTCGGATCGGCCCCGGTTCATTTTGATGGCTTTCCTGCAGGTCGAAAGACGAACACGACAACTCATCGGTCTCGGACAGAATTCGGACCAAATGTCCTGCACCGCAGCATTCATTTCAGGCGGCTTCCGCGACATGCGTTGCGGGGCGTCTTTCCATCCCCTCGCAGGATAGCGGTTGCCCGTCACCCTGGATTTCTCTTCCGGCGGAGCGGGACCGCGGAGGGCGGTCCCGCAATGGTTCAGGTCACGGCTGCTGCGCGCGCTTAACCGCTTTGGCAAGCGCCTTGACGGCATCTGCCGAACTCATGTCGGAGTTGAAGAAGTTCGTCACGAGGTCGAGGAACTCGCCCCGTACGGAGCGAGAGACCGCCATCTCATGAGCCATAGAAGGCACCAGCGAGTTGTCCTTGATCGCGGCCAATAGATCCTCATGCGACTTCAGCGCGCAGGAATCGAACTTGTCGAGCGGCACGTCGGTACGCGCGGGGATCGAGCCCTTGGCAAGGTTGAAGATCTTCTGGAAAGCAGGCGACATGATCAGGCTTGCCAGCACCTTCTGGCCCTTCAGCCGCTCCTTGCCGGAGACCTTGAAGAAGGTGAAGCTGTCCGAGTTGAGGATGAACCCCTTCCCCGGCGTGGGTGCACACACGAAGTCAACGCCTGGCTTCTTGCCGGCGGCCAAGAACTCACCTTTTGCCCAGTCGCCCATGATCTGGAAACCAGCTTGACCATTCATGACCATCGCCGTGGCGAGGTTCCAGTCACGCCCCGAAAAGTTGGGATCGACATAACTGCGAAGCTTGCGCAGTTCGTCGAAAGACTTGACCATCGTGTCGCTGGTCAAGGCCTTCTGGTCCAGATCGACGAGCGCCTCGCGGTAGAAATCGGCCCCGCCGATACCCAGCACGACCGTCTCGAACACGGTCGCATCCTGCCAAGGCTGGCCGCCATGGGCCAGCGGCGTAATTCCTGCCGCCTTCAGCTTCTCGGCATCGGCGTTGAACTCGTCCCACGTCCTCGGCATCTCGGTGATGCCTGCCTTGGCCAGCACGGCCGGGTTCGCCCAGAGCCAATCGACACGGTGAATATTGACAGGAGCTGCGACGTACTTGCCTTCATATTTCATGATGCCCGCGAGGACCGGCGGCAGCACAGCATCCCAGCCCTCTTTGGTGGCAACATCGTTGACGTTGTTTAGCACGCCTTCCTTGGCCCATTCCTGGATGCCTGGTCCCTTGAGCTGCACCGCCGTTGGCGGATTTCCTGCCACAACGCGCGCGCGCAGCGCCGTCATTGCGGCGTCGCCGCCGCCGCCGGCGATCGGCGAGTCGATCCAGGTACCGCCCTGGGCCTCAAATGATTTCTTCAGTTCGCCGACGGCTTTCGCCTCACCGCCCGATGTCCACCAGTGAAGCACCTCCACGGTGCCATCGGCTCGGGCAGTGTTGGATGCCATTGCCAATCCAAGCCCAAACGCAATCGCCACGCCTTGAATGAAAAGTTTCATTTTATCCTCCCATCAGATCGGATCGATCCGACTTTGGACAGTCTGCGAGGGATGCGCGATAACGTCGTTGATTTGCGTCAACCTCGGCCGAATTCTCGGCGATGTGATCGATGGCACCGTCGATGACGCGTCACAATCCATTGTCGGCGGCCCCTCCGGGCGGATTTGACTCATGCACCATCTTCATTGGACGGTCAGGAAGTACATACCGCCGTTTCGATAGACACCGAGCAGCAGAGGGGCCGGCGAACGCTGTGCCAATTCCAATGCCTGTCCTGGTGAGTGGACGATCTGCTGATTGATGGTGAGAATTACGTCGTCTGCAGCCAATCCGGCATCGCCTGCCCCGCTGCCTGCGCCCACCGTCAAAACCAGCGCTCCGTCCACTTTCTTGTTCCCCACTCCCGTTATCGTCTCGACATCGCTCAGGACGACCGATGCAAGGAGACCCGATCCTTCGATTTGGGTCACGCCAGGGCTTCCTTCAGCCGAAAGTTTCGTCGTCACAGTCGTTGGATTGCCATGACGGATCATCGACAGCTTCGCGGGAGCGTCTGGCGACATTGTGCTCATGATGTTCTTGAGACCGGCGGCATTTTCCACGCTTGCCCCGTTCACAGCGGTTATGATGTCACCAACATGGACACCGGCGCCTTCAGCCACCGACCCTAACAAGATCTGATTGACAACAGCGCCCGATCGAATGTCGGCCCCGAATGCCTTGGCGAGATCCGCAGTAAGATCCTGCACGACCACGCCAAGCTGCACGCGCCGCACCTTGCCGTGGGCAATAAGCTGCTCCGTTATCTGTTTTGCCATCGCTGCCGGAATGGCGAAGCCAATGCCGACATTTCCCCCGCTTGGCCCAATGATCGCGCTGTTGATTCCAACGAGATTCCCGTCGAGACCGACGAGCGGGCCGCCCGAATTCCCTGGGTTGATGGAAGCATCGGTCTGAATAAGCTTCTCATAACCGCCTCCTGGTCCTGATCGGCCAAGCGCGCTGACGATACCCATTGTCGCCGTTTGTCCCAGGCCAAAGGGATTGCCTATTGCCACGACATAGTCGCCGACACGGAGTTGCGAAGAATCTCCGAAAGGCAGTGCTGTCAGATCGTGCGCCGGGATCCTGATGACGGCGAGATCTGTTTCGGCATCGTTCCCGACCGGTTCGGCTTGAAAGCTGCGGCCATCATTGAGGGTGACCGTAATCTCGTCGCCATTCTGGACGACATGATTGTTGGTCAGGACATAACCGTTCGCGGCATCGATGATGACCCCCGCACCCGCCGTCTGGGTTTGTGGCGCTTCGTCGGCAAGGGCAGAGAACTGTTGGGAGGAGGAATCCGGACCGCCCGCAGGCGATTCATTCCGGCCTTGCACGGTGATAATCACCACTGTTGGAAGGACGCGCTCCAGCATTGGGGCAAGCGAAGCTTGGATCGTCGGAACAAACGAGGACGCTGCCTTGGCAGGGTACCCCGTTGATGCCGTCGCCAGGGCGAAACACGCCGCTGCCAGGAAATTCCGGAAACCGGCCGGGATCATCGATCCATCTCATAGTCGTCGAGATACGAACTTCCCGTAGACCGCGACTCTTCCCCGCAATCAATGGAAGCCGTTTCAACCGCAAATATCCCCGGTGCTAGCAGGCAATTTGCTGACCACTGCCCTCCGCATTCCACTGTTTCTAGTCTTTGTCGTTCGGGCTGCCGGCCAGCCACTTGCGCGCTTTTCATGCTGCCTCCTTTTTTATAGCTTAGTGCGGGAAGGGAGCTGCCGTTTTGAGCCGGATCAAAGGCAGAATGGAAATTCTCGCGACCCTGGACCCTGATCATGGCGACCGAGGTCGCAATCTCGGTCCACGCCAACGCGTATCCGGTTGCAGGTTGCTCGATGAGATAGAAGCCGGTTAGTCGTCTATTCAGATCCAGAATGGCTTGGTTTTGTTGAGCTGACGATGGATGCGGGTATTTGACCGCATCTCCTTCTCCAATCGTCTTTCCTCAATGTTCGAAGCGACCCCTGCAAAAAACGCAATCTGCCAAGCATTTGCGTCGGCTTCTGGCAAAGGGGCTTCCGCCATCGATCTGCACAATTGGATATGCCCGGCAATGTCGTTGAGATTGCCAAGGTAGTCCTGGAGAGCCTCCAAGGCGTGGAGGAAACTCTTGCGCCGCCTCTTTGCGGGTCCACTCGCGAAAAGACCCTCGAAAAATTCGCTGCCATAACGCAGTTTCTTGGCTGCGATGCGCAGTTTGTGACGTTGCCATGCGCCGAGATCGTCAAGTTTCCTAGCTCGTTTCATGATCTTTGATGTTCGCGACGAAAGCGTCTGGCGAGCGAACTTGTCGATGATCTGTTCCTTGAGGCTGACGCGCAGTGCATCGTCCGTCTTGATCCATTCTCCATCATGGATCCATTCGGCTGTATCCAGCAGCAGGCTGCGGAATCTGTCGGTTTCAATGGCCGCCCTGGCTCGGGCTTCGGCCAGCGACTGCAGCCGGTCGATCTTTCCTTCGAACATCTTGAACGCGTTATCGCCAGCGTAAGCGTCCCGCAGGTGTGGAAGGACACTTACCGAGAAAACGTGGAGCTCTCGCGCCTGAGTAAGTTCGCCCATGAGCCATTTCAGCTCCGCCTTGATCAAATCGCATTGCCTGTCACTGAGCATCTGGGAAAAGAGCGACATGGCGGCGAGTAACCGTCGAAGGCCGACACGCATCTGGTGAATGCCTTCGGGATCGCCCCGGTTTACCGCTTCCCAATTGGCGGCAATCTGACGGAGGCAGGATTCCGCAATTTTTTGAAACGCTGTCGCGACGTTTTCGCCGGACTGAAGGGGCATTGTACCCCCAAGGACCGCTTGCGCGGGCTTGCCATCGATCAGTCCATATCCACGTTCTGCCTTGCTGCGAACCGAAAGTCGCAATGGCGCGGCCTTAGCGAGCGTCCGAGCCAGTTCGAACAGTTCCGTGCGGTCCCCTTGCTTGAGCTCGATCTCGATCTCGCAAACTTCCTCGGATTTGTCGCCAGTCGTGATCCAGCAGTGATCGAGCGCAAGTTCCATGCTGGCATGAGTGGTTTTGATGGGGAGCGTCTTGCGTTGAGTTCGTGTCTCGAAGACAGGTTTCAGCGCTCGGGCGAACTTTTTTGACAGCAGCCGTTTCAAAGGTGTATCGCTGGCGCCGTCGAGGTCGGGCGCCGTTCCCTTTATCTCGGTTTCCCACTCGCCACGTGTGGTGAGATCGGAAGAGGGGCCGGGCTCACACTTGATCGTCTGGACATGGTTTCGCCCGCCAGAGCGAACGCGAAGCGATATGCCAACCTCCCGCAGTTTGAATTTGTCGGTATCGAAATAGACGGAATCGAGCTGCTTGGTCTTTGCCGCCGACGCCACCTGTCGCACGATCGGAACGTCCTCAACCAAAGGGAACAATGCCTGTGGTAGTTGCAGCTTCAGCTCCATTTCCCGGTGGTTCGACATGACTTCGACCTAGTCTCTTTCTTGATGTCAAAGGCACCGCCCAAACGACCCGCGCTTGGTGCCTCGGACAAGCGCGATGCCCTAAAGGCAAAGCCACGCCGCAACATAACGAATGCAAAAGCATCCGCATTGAGATGCATCAAAGCGCGGCCCGTATGGTCGCTTTAGACTGGCACTAAACCATACCTGAGGAGGTCTCGGCACTGACGTGCTTCTTGTTGTCCGCTAATAGCTTCATGACAGGCAGCTGCTCATGGTGGATACATTGCCAGACGACAACCTGCTCGCTGCAATCGAGAGGCATCCTGGCTGGGATAGCGATCTAGTGCCGAGGTCCGTTTTGAATGGAGGAGCGCGATGCGGCGCATATTGCTTGCCACGGATGGTTCGACGGGAGCCAGTCGCGCCACTGAGGTGGCGGCAGAACTTGCTCGGGTTATGGGAAGTCGCTTGTCCATCCTGACTGTTGGCGGAAATGTGTCGGGCGAAGAGATGGCGCAACTCGCGCGTGCAGAGGGAAATGCCGCCGATGCACTTGAAGAACTCTCGAACCAGGCGCTGCGTCAGGCCAAGGAACGAGCAGAGGGGGCCGGTGTCCAGGATGTCCGTGTGCAAATTGGGTGGGGTGATCCTGCGGAGGTGATCATCGAGACGGCTCGACGAGAGCAGACCGATGCAATCGTAATAGGCCGACGCGGCCACGGACGCCTTGTGGGGCTGCTCCTCGGAAGTGTATCGCAAAAGGTGGCGACCCTCGCTCCATGCGTCGTCATCATGGTTCCTTGACCACGGTTTGATGCAGGTTACGAGCGATACTTTCGCACGATTGAAGCTCTTCGCAACGTCGGCTGTCAGCCTAGGCCACTTTTTGCTTCCAGAGGCCGGCTGCGGAGCGTCCGCGCTTTGGCATCCGCATCCACGGCTTCCAGTCTGGTGCGGATCAAGTCCGACCATTCCAACAGTCCTTTCCGATCTAGCCCCTTTGGAATCCGGATTGGCTCGCCGAGGGACAGAGCTACGGTCGCAAGCGGGTAAGGCAATTCTCGTTGATCCCATCGGCTGGCCATGACGCATTTGGGATCACTGGCAACTGAGACCGGAACGATCAAGAACTGAAGTTGCGACGCCAATCGGACCGTGCCTAGCTTCACCTGGTGATAAGGACCCAGCGGTCCGTCCACTGCAAGCACCCCGAATCTTGTTGCCGAGAGGCGGTCAACGATCAATCTGTAAGCGTCACCGCTACGAGAATGTGCCGGAATGAGTACAGCCTCGTAGCCGAAGCGGCGACATATCCGAGCGATTATCTCTCCCCGAAATGACTGGCCAACGAAAACCGTCGCGTGGCGCCCCTCAGCCAGAGCAAACAGAGGGAAATATTTGCCATGCCAAAACACAGCCAGCACTGGGGCTCCTTCAGCCAACAGCCGATCGAGGAGCAGAATCTGCTCCGTATTTTTTCGCCATGAG
Organism: Mesorhizobium huakuii; assembly: GCF_030160235.1. Taxonomy (GTDB): domain Bacteria; phylum Pseudomonadota; class Alphaproteobacteria; order Rhizobiales; family Rhizobiaceae; genus Mesorhizobium; species Mesorhizobium huakuii. Next base: position 56,796 of record NZ_BSNY01000029.1, on the reverse strand, counting down.
GCAGACCACACTCTCAGGATCACCTCTGCACCGATGCTTGTGGCGCTGGCCGCCGCATCGCGACAAGCGCACATTATCCTGCGCGACCACCGTTCCTGATCAGACTTATCGCAATGCAACGGAGTGCTCATGGCCTTTGACTGCAGCGCCCCGCCATCACGGCGCCTATCCCAGGACAGCATCGCCGATTGCGTGCGCGAGGTTTCGAAGAATTTTGTATTCCTCGTCAAGGCCGCGCTTTGCGGCCTGCCAGTTGTTGTCTTTGCTCGCTCTCGCTGCCCTGTGCGTCTCCAGCACGGATGCATAGAGCGTCAACGCCATTTTTGTCGTTGCATCCCTGGAAAAGCACTTCGACGTTTGAATTGCAGCTTCTCGTAGCGTCGTTCGTTCGGCGACAGTGCGATCCGCCACCCACTGGATCGCATGCGCAAAATGATCGGCTGGCGAGTTGGCTGGAGGGAGCCGTCCGTTGCGGCTGTCGATCACAACCTCACGAGCACCCGGCGCATCGAGCGCTACAACGGGGATACCAGCCGCCATCGCCTCGACGAGGACGAGGCCTTGCGTTTCGGAATGCGAGGAGAATGCAAAGACATCCATTGCCGCATATGCGTCGGCAAGTTCTGTTCCCGTAAGCGCGCCCACCAGATGGACCCGGCCGCCTAAGCCTGCTCCCGTCAAAGTGTCCTGGATGTGCGTCATTGTCTCTCCGCAGCCTACAACAAGGAAATGAGCGCCTGCGTGAGAGGTCAGGAATTGTTTCACGGCTTCGGTCAGGTATTCGAGATTTTTCTCAGGCGCCAGGCGCCCGACGTGACCAACAACAAAGGCATCGCTCGGAATGCCACTGGCAGACCGCAGGCGCTTGCGGTCGCCGTGGTCGAATCGGGTAGCATCAATCCCCGTGGGAACCACGGTTACAGGTGTTTTGACGCCATGTTCGGTGAGAAATTGCGCAATGCTTTGGCTTGGTGCGATAACGGCGTCACAAAGATCGCAGTAGCCGAGAGCCAGGCTAAGAACGAGCCGTTTGAGAACAGGCGAGTCCTGCGAAACGTAATGCCCATAGAGTTCGTACCGGGTATGGTACGTATATATGATCGGCAGGTTGCGCGTAGCCGATACGCGGAGAGCCGTGTCGCCCAGAAGGAATGGGTGATGGGAATGCACGATGTCGGGTTGGAAGACGTCCAGGGCCTCGTCGAGCGGACGACTGAGCGGGATCGGCACCGAAAAGTCGCTGCCTCCGAAGCGCTGGAGGGCCGGAATTCGCAGTACGCCGGTTTCATCTTCTGGTGCGCCGTCAAACTCGGGCGCGATGATCAGAACCCGATGGCCGACCGCTCGCAAACTTTCGGCAAGCCAAGTGACACTATTGGCTACGCCGCCAATATATGGGGTGAAGGTATTTGTGAGCATCAATATCTTCATCGAAAGCCGCAGTCCCCGGGAGATTTGTCGCCGACCCTCCTATCGCTGCTGATACATCGCCGCATTGATCGGCATCATACGGTCGAACTTGGATCATCGACGACAAGGAGGCCAGTCCGCAGGGTTTGTTGGGGCAATATCGACAAGCCGATATCCCCAAGAGTCAAAGGCGAGGTCGGATCCTTCGCGAAACGCCACATTCGTGGCGTTAGCACGGGATTCTGCTCAGCTGGCATCCTCAGATCACTGAGGCAACCGTCAGGGCAAATTGAGGCGTTCGCAGGTCCGCGGTACTAGCCGAAATCAAACGAAACGAAGCTGGCATAGTGTTCCCAAGTCAAGTTCAAACGGGCTTCTGGGCATGGCCGTGATGTGGATCAAATCGTTCGCACAGGAAAATGACTAGGAAGAGAGTTCCCATGGTTGTGTCGTCCTGTGCAAAGGAAAGACATTGCGCATTTGGTTTGCCACCGCGATCCTGTCGTTTGCATTTTTCCCTGCAACCGAAGCATTTGCAGCAAAAGTCGAAGTTGTGATCGACCTTTCAGAGCAAAGAATGCTGGTCGAAGTGGACGGCGAAAATCGCTACAGCTGGCTTGTCTCAACGGCGCGGCGGGGATACCGGACGCCAGTCGGGCACTTTTACCCGGTTAGGCTTGAGAGGACGTGGTTTTCCACGCGGTATGATTTATCGCCAATGCCGTATTCGATTTTCTTTCGCGGCGGATATGCCATCCACGGCACGACCGAGGTCGGCAAACTTGGGCGTCCCGTATCTCACGGTTGCGTGCGGCTTCACCCCGCTAACGCACGTCGCCTCTTCGAACTGGTCAGACTGTACGGCAAGGGTGCGACCGAAATAACCATCAGGCCATGAGACATGGCGGGCGGCACCTACCCATGCATTATCAAATATGACAACTGCCTCGGCGCGTGAGCCCAAGCGTTGCCGCCGTGCTGCTGCCCAACGACGTCTTGGCGGGATTGCATCAGGGGAGGTGCTGCGGCCGGTTTGATCCGCCTCAATGCGCGGGCGCGCCCGTGGCGCTTAGATGGGAGTGCCTGGAAACAGGCGGCAAACGGAAGAAGGAGCGTCACATGAGCTTCAAGGATATCTTGGTGCTCCTCGACGGTTCCGCCGACAACGTAGCGCGGGTGGATTTTGCCCTGTCACAGGCAAAAGCACACGGCGCAAGGTTGACTGGCGTCGACGTCGACTCCGCTACTGCCTTCGCTGGAGTGATCTGAACGCGCGAAATCGCTTGAGCACCAACCAATTTGGTGTCGACGTTCGCTTCAAGGTCGCGGATCGCAACTCGGGCGAATGGAAGAATTACTACGCCTTATGCAGATCTGGTGATTGCCACCCAGCCCTACCGTGACGTCTCCGCGAGGATCCTCCCCGGCGTGCCCGGCGATTTGTTGACGTCGGTAGGCGTGCCGATGATCCTGCTGCCACGCGATTGGCGGCCGAGACCCGTTGGACAAGAAGTCGCGATTGCCTGGTCACCGGGCGGGCAAAAGGCCCGTGCCGTGCATGATGCGATGCCCCTTTTGACCCGGGCGCGCAAGGTAACGGTGTTCGCGTTCGCTCCGCCAGCCGATAAAGGATACGGACATCGACTTGCTGCGCGACCATCTGCTTGCCCATGGCGTCAAAGCCGAGACCGACCGCTGGACGGACAGCGGCGACTTGTCGGCAATCGAGGCGCTGTTTGCTTCGCGCGCCGCCGGAGGACGCCGATTTGATCGTGGCCGGCGCATATAGCCATTCGCGAACCCGTGAGGCCTTGTTCGGCGGAATGACCAAATTCCTACTCGAGCAATTCTCGCTGCCGGTCTTCGTCTCGCACTAAATTCGCAATTGGTGCCGCAAATGGCCGAGTGACGCCCCGGCGTGGATTGCTACGGTTTATGGCGATTGGCGCCAGAATAGCGGCTCCGATGAGCTCTTCTACGCTGTGGTCACGCTGTGCTGCACAGCGCGTGTCCGGAAGGGATCCAACAGTTCCCCCTGGGGTTCATTATCAAGCTTCGGCAAACAGGCGAAACATCGGGCGCCTTGATGCGCCACCATCCTGCATCCACGCGGGCAAGCCGTCGTCCTTGCTGGTGGCAAGTTGCCCGCGCCCGCGAAATATGGACAAGTATCCATGTCAGCCAGTTGGACCAGCGAGGCAATGAGCCAATTCGCATCCCTCTACAGCCATGAATTCCTGCGTATCGCCTCCTGTGTGCCGCGTGCGCAAGTTGCGGATCCGGACTTCGCTGTCGAGGAAACCCTTCGCTTGGCCAGGTTGGGTGACGCCGATGACGTGGCACTCATGCTGTTCCCCGAGCTTGGGATTTCTTCCTATGCCATCGATGACCTGTTGTTTCAGGACGTGCTGCTCGATGCGGTCGAACGGGCGATAGGCCGGCTCGCCGAAGCATCTGCCGATCTCTATCCAATGCTGGTGATTGGCGCTCCGCAGCGCCGCGAGGGCCGGCTCTACAACACTGCCGTCGCCATCCATCGTGGCGTGATCCTGGGCGCCGTACCCAAGACGTATCTGCCGAATTATCGCGAATTTTACGAGCGCCGCCACTTCACGTCCGGAGCCGGCATTGAGGGGCTGGAGATTGCGATTGCGGGCCGAGCCGTACCGTTCGGGGTCGATCTCCTGTTCCGGTCCGTCGGCTCGGTACCGTTCACCTTCCACGCCGAAATATGCGAGGACATCTGGGTCCCGCTGCCGCCCTCGACGCGCGCGGCGATGGCCGGCGCAGAAGTACTGCTCAACCTGTCCGCCAGTAACATCACCATCGGCAAGGCCGACACTCGCCGGCTGCTGTGTACCAGCCATTCATCGCGGGCGATCGCGGCCTATGCCTATTCCGCCGCCGGCCCGGGAGAATCGACCACCGATCTCGCATGGGACGGACACGCGGCAATCTTCGAATATGGCGATCTGCTTGCTGAGTCGCAGCGCTTTCCGCGCGACAGCACCTTCGTCACAGCGGACATCGACCTCGGCCGTATTCGCCAAGAGCGCATGCGCGTCAACAGCTTCGGCGACTGCTTGCGCGAAGAGGCCGCCGCTGGACCTATCTGGCGCGTCGTTTCCTTCACCCTCGACCTGCCCTCCAGACCGGTGCCACTGCGGCGCACGATCGAACGTTTTCCCTACGTGCCGGCTGATCCCTCGCGGCTGCGGGAAAATTGCTACGAAGCTTACAACATCCAGATTCAGGGCCTGGCGAAGCGGCTCTCCGCTACCGGCCTCAACCATTCCGTCATCGGCGTGTCGGGCGGGCTTGATTCGACGCAGGCGCTGATCGTGGCGGCGCGCGCCATGGACCTGATCGGGCTGCAGCGCAAGAACGTGCTTGCCTATACGCTGCCCGGCTTTGCAACGTCCGAGAAGACCAAGGCGAATGCATGGGCGCTGATCGATGCACTGGGCGTCACAGGTGCGGAGATCGATATCCGTCCGGCGGCGCGGCAGATGCTGACCGATCTCGGTCACCCCTTCGCCAAAGGCGAGCCGCTCTTTGATGTGACTTTCGAGAACGTGCAGGCCGGGTTGCGCACGGATTACCTGTTCCGCCTCGCCAACCAAAATGGCGGGCTCGTCGTCGGCACCGGCGACTTGTCCGAGCTCGCACTTGGCTGGTGCACCTATGGTGTCGGCGATCATATGTCCCACTACAACGTCAACGCGTCGGTTTCCAAGACCCTGATCCAGCATCTCATCCGCTTCGTGGCCGCCTCGGGCGACGTGAGCGCTGGGACGACCCGGGTGCTCCACGCCATACTCGACACCGAGATATCGCCGGAGTTGGTGCCGGCCGGGGCTGGGGGGACGATCCAATCGACCCAGTCCATCGTCGGTCCCTACGCGCTTCAGGATTTCAACCTCTTCTACCTGACCCGCTACGGTTTCCGGCCCTCCAAGATCGCCTTCCTCGCACACCACGCCTGGGGCGGCGCCGAACGTGGAGCATGGCCTGTCGACTTGCCGGCGTCCGATCGCCGTGCCTACTCTCTGGCAGAGATCCGTCATTGGCTGGAGGTGTTCCTCAGACGCTTCTTCTCCAACCAGTTCAAGCGTTCCACCCTGCCGAACGGCCCGAAGATCACGTCTGGCGGCTCGCTATCGCCGCGCGGCGATTGGCGTGCGCCGTCCGACGCCCAGGCAAGGCTCTGGCTGGCCGAACTTGCGGAGAACGTTCCAGAGTCCTGAATGGCTCCCGCCTCGCCGCCGGCGAGATCGGTCTCTGTATGTGCGTCGCGGCAATCGCGTAGTCAGCTCTGTTGCCTAGCTGCCGATCCGTCGCGCGAGTCGACCAATCGGGATTGTATAAAAATGAGACACTCGGCAGTCGTGGCTTCTCCGTCGGGAGTGGGACACGCAGCGCCTGCGCGTGGTTGCTGACAGACGAAAACGCCCCCGGGATTGCCGGAAAAGAACAGGGACCCTCAGACCTTTGCGTGTTGCACGCACCATGACAGTGCCAGGGCATCGTCTTCGGTCAGCCGCACAGTATGGCCGAAGCGCCGGCATTCGCGGTCAAGGGTGCCGCTCAGCCAATCGGCATCTGCGCGGGACGCGCGTTCAAGGCGGAATTTCCTTGAGTGAAACGGGACCATCTCGACGGCTCGCAGGCAGCGGGTTCGATCATCGATATCGAGGAAATAGCCGAGCACAAGGTCTGGCCGGAACGCTTCGTATCCGCCGATACCCTCATAGTCGTTGATAAAGTCACCGCAGCCGTAGAGGATCGGTTTTCCCGCATGGACTTCGATGGCCAAAGGGTGATGCGATGAATGCCCTTGGATGACATCGACACCGGCCTTGTCGACGAGACTGCGGGCGAAACTTTGATGATCGTCGGGGATTTCGTATCCCCAATTGAGACCCCAATGGATTGAGATCAGGACCAGATCACCTGGACGCTTCCATCTTCCTATTTTGCGGCCGATCCTTGTGACGGCGTTCCGGCTGAAATCCGTAAGAAAGTTCACGCCGGGCCACCCTTTCTCAGCCGCCCACTGGACAGGGACTCCGCTCGATGGACAAGCAAAGGAAAAGATCAGGAGCCGCATGCCCGCAGCCAGTGTGAGAACCGCAGGGCGGGCTGCCTCTTCAGCATCTACCCCGGCGCCTGACGTTGCAATGCCGTTTCTATCTAGTGCCTCAACTGTGTCCTTCAAGCCGTCTACCCCCCAGTCCGCGACATGGTTGTTAGCGAGCACGCAACAGTCGACTTCTGCAGCCGCGATGCATCCGAGGTTATCGGGATGCATTCGATAGTTGATCCCCTTGGCTTCCGGCATGCCGTCGGCGGTGATGCTCGTTTCGAGGTTGATGATCCTGAAATCAGGTTCTCGCCGATCGATCTCATCCAAGGCATCGCCCCAGATGTAGTCAAAAGGCACGGCCCTCGGAATCTCGCCGGCCCTGTGTTCCGCAAGAGCCACGTAGTCGACCGCGGACCACATGTGAGTCTCATACAGCGTCGGATCGCAGGGATGCGGCAGGATCTGGTCGATGCCACGGCCGGTCATCACGTCTCCGCAAAGAAAGAGCCTCATCGGATACCAATCCTGATGCCAGCAATTGCGGCGTTTTTTGAAAGAATGCCATCAGGCTGCGTGTGTCGCATTGATGCCGATCAATGCATCAGGTCGGCTCTGCGCCGAAGCTGATTACTATGGATTTTTCATGCGAGGACAGCCATGGAAATCACACCACAGATTCGGTTTCGCGGCATGGAACCGTCGCCGTCGGTGGAGGAAGTCATCCGCGAGCGCATTGGGCGGCTGGCGCGCTTCGACAACCGGATAACATCCTGCAACATCGTGGTCGAAGCACCGCACCGGCATGGCCACAGGGGCAAAATCTATCATGTTCGGGTTGATATAACCGTGCCTGGCCGCGAAATCGTAGTGGGCCGAGATTCGGAAGAAAATCATGCACATGAGGACGTCTATGTCGCGATCCGCGACAGCTTCAATGCGGCACAGCGCCAGCTTGAGGATGTCGCGCGCAAAATGAGCGGGCATCGCGTCAAACCGCATCCGGAAACGCACCACGGTACCGTCATCAGGTTGGTGCCCGAGGAAGGTTTCGGATTCATCTCAGGCCCGGATGGGCGCGAATTCTTCTTCCGGCGCGAAAGCATGGCCTCCGACAGCCAATGGGAGACCCTCGCAGTAGGCAACGAAGTACGGTTTGCCGAACATGAAGGGGAGAAAGGCCCCTACGCCTCCGCCGTCATGCCAGCGTGAACCCATTTCTATCTTAGGATGGATGACCGCTGGCTCACCCGCGGTCTTGATCGAGTCCCTCGTCTTCGGACTCTTGCACTCTGCGTAATTGGTACTGCCGAATAAGTGGACCCTCAAAGACAGCTCAAAGAACAATCAAGAGGTCCGCGAGACTACGGCTGACCATCTCTCTAGGAACTCATAAGGCCGGAAGTTGATCACTCCCTGGTCCTGGCTGTGACGTGAATCGAATCGTTCCCGAAACCGGACGCTGCCGCTAGGATGCGAGCTTGGTCGCGAAGAGGGCCTTTGCGATGTGATCGTGCAGATCGGGATCCTCAATGAGAGTGGACACAACCATCTCAGAACCTAAGGTCTGGGCTTCGGACACCCCCCGATAGAATTTTCGTGCAGCGAGATGACCCTGCCCGACGCGCATCAAGGCATATAGCTCGCATAGGGATTTTTCGGACAAGTCTGAGAGCGCCTCCCGCAAAAGCACGGTTGGAGAACTATCCGAAGGAAACGGTTCCAGACCGAACTCAGCCGTGGGATTATGCTCGCCACGGACCGGCGCCGGCCCGGCAAGATCCTGCTCCTGCACGTTGCCTAGCAACCTGTCGCGCTGTGTCCTGGCGCTTCTTGCAAGCAGACCAATGAAACGAGCGTGATCGACGTTCAGCGCTTTGAGCATGGTTGTCTCCCTCGCAGCCAGGCAAAGCCTTTTTAATATGATACCGCGCCAGGCCGGTATCCCTCATTGACTTAACTCAATCGCTCGCGCCTTTCCCGTTGAAGACGAGGCCGGGCAGACTGAGAAAGAGATCACCGCGGCTCGGCTCGCGATCCGTGGCGCGCTTGCTCCTGCTGACCCTGCCGGTCGGCGACGGGGCTGCTAGCTCCTGTCTGAGCTAGCTGACGACATCACCACGCTGGCGACGGATTCACCTACTGCGCGACTCGCATCGTCGCCCTCACATAGGCAAGCCGATCAGGTGCCGTCTTGCTCACAGTTAATCGCTGGTCATATCACTTCCGCCAGAAGCGCGGTCCTGAGGATTGTTCGCAAGTGATTTTCTTCAACGGTGCCAGCCTGAAACTCTTCAATGAGATCGAGCGCCAATCTTTGGGCCGAACCGGATCTCGGCGCAAAGCCGAATTCCACCCGCAGCTGATTAAAGACCTTGTGCAGCATCTTCAGGTCGTCGGCCGAAACAGACGCGAGAAAACTCCGGGCCACCATCTGCACTCACACAAAGGATCGATTATAGGGGGCACTTTGGCGGTGTGAAATTCTTGAAGCCGAGTCTTGGACAATCGCAGCGTTCATCGAACTTCGAGGGCGGCTCACGACGCTTGCAGTGAGGATTGGTTTTGTATGAATAACCCGGCAAGGCCACATAGCTCGGTTGTACGCAACCAGCGAGAACACATGCCGCCAATGTTAAGGCGAGAACTTTCATGGTTTCCTCCCCGACACCCACAGCGTAGCGTCCTTTGTCTCATTTTGCAGACTTGCCCGATTTGTTCTGGATCAAACTATCGTAGGTTTTCCTATCTCCACTGTGCATGCGGCGTCCCTCTAGACTCGTGTCCCCCGTTTTTGGTGAGGATCGGGGGCGGGTCCAAGCCGAAGGGTGATAAGGGTCGACGCCGAGCCCCTCGGCAGCGGCGGCGCCGGTTGAGTATTTCCCAGAGGGGATCGCCGCGAAGGTGGTTCTCGCGCGAGAGAACGTTGCGCTGGCAAGGCAGGGCAGCAGCGAACTTGCGGCATCCGTAGCAATTAGCAACCTGCAACGCAGGATTTGGCCAGCGCGGTTTGATCAGCCTCAATGTGGAATCCGCGCGAGACGCTATCGAAATTGCCAGGATGTTGAGTCGACGATCTGTGATCTGGCGAAATCGGCAATGGTGGGCTCTGGCTCTGCCCTTGTTCGTGCATCACAGCAATGAAGTAACTCACGAAGATCGGTTAGTGCAATTCCTGCGGATGAAAGCGAGCAGATGTAATGCCTCTAGACAGGTCCGAGTCACCAGTTCAGGCGGGAGCATCGGAAGGTCCAAAGCCGCTTCCGATCAATCGTTTGCGAAGGGTTGCCGATCTATCGGCATTGGCGTTCACCTCGACTGCTGAGCTCGAACCAATCGACGGCTTCCCCGGCCAAGAGCGTGCCCTAGATGCTGTTCGCTTCGGAAGCAGCATCAACAAACCGGGTTTCAATCTGTTCGTTATCGGCTCGACAGCAGCGCGCATGCAGCGCTCGGTGGAGACGATGTTGCAATCCGCAGCGGCGGATAGGGCCGTTCCGCCGGACTGGATCTATGTCAACAATTTTGTCGATCCTCACAAGCCAGTGGCTATAAGGCTTCCGGCGGGGCGGGCGCCTCATTTCCGTGCCGCGATCCATGACCTGATCGAGGATCTCAAGGCAGCGCTTCCGGGCGCTTTCGCAAGCGAGGACTATCAGACGCGGCGCGGCGCCATCGACGAGGCATTCCACAAAAAGCAAGCCGATGCCTTCACCGAATTGCGGGAGAAAGCAGAAAAGAAGGGTCTCATACTCGTTCGAATGCCACTCGGTTTTGCACTGGCCCCGGCCCAGAGGGGAGAGGTTGTTGCGCCCGAGGAATTCCACAAATGGGACGAGGCGAAGCGGCGCGAGGTTGAGGAATCCATCCAATCGCTTGAAATGGAACTTGAACATGTCGTGCGCCAACTGCCATCTTGGGAAAAGGCGCATCGCGACGAGACTCGCAAGCTTAATCGCGACACTGCGAATCTGGCCGTCGGTCAGTCGATCGACGAAGCCAAGACCGGCTTTGCCGACCTGCCCGAAATTGCTGCCCACCTCGAGATGGTGCGAGCGGATCTCGTGGAAAACGTCGGGATGTTCGTCACGAAGGCGGAAGGCGAGGAATCCCCAGCAATTGATGCAAGCCCGGGAGGACCGTTCGATCGTTATGAAGTGAATGTCCTGGTTACGCAAGAAGGGAGGGCACGCGCCGTCCCGATAATAGAAGAATTGCATCCCACCCTCGGCAATCTGACCGGGCGGGTCGAGTACCTTTCGTTGCAAGGGGCGCTGGTTACAAATTTTCGATTGATCAAGGCAGGCGCCATCCACCGCGCCAATGGGGGCTACCTCCTGCTCGATGCCCGCAACCTGCTTCTGGAACCATTCAGTTGGACGGCCCTCAAACGTATTCTCAAGCGAGGCGAAATCGTCATCGAAGACGTCAATCGCTTTCTGGGCCTGACGAGCACAGTCACGTTGGAACCCGACCCCATACCTCTCGACCTCAAGATAGTGCTCTTCGGCGACCGGTTGATCTATTATCTGCTCTTTGCTTACGACCCTGAACTCATCGAACACTTCAAGGTGCTGGCGGATTTTGAGGATGAGTTTGATCGCACGTCAGAGAGCGAGGTCGTGCTTGCCCGCCTCGTCGCCTCGGTCGCCCGCGACGATGCCTTGCGGCCGCTGGATCGCGAGGCGGTCAGTCTCGTAATCGAGCATGCCGCGCGCCTGGCCGATCATTCAGGCAAACTTACGCTCCTCATCGACCAGATCCGCGATCTAATCGTCGAGGCGGACTTCCGCGCTGCGGAGGCCAGCCGCCCCGAGGTATCGCGGCAAGACGTTCAGGGGGCACTTGATGAGCAGGTTCGACGTGCGTCGAGGCTGCGCGACCGCTCACGCGAGGCGATCCTCCAGGATGTTGCGTTTATTGACACGGCAGGCTTACGCGTCGGGCAGATCAACGGCCTCAGCGTCATCGAACTGGGCGGTTTCTGTTTCGGTCGTCCGACGCGGATCACCTGTCGCGTACGGCCCGGGAGCGGACACGTGATCGATATCGAGCGGGAGGCAAAGCTCGGTGGCCCACTCCATTCCAAAGGCGTGTTGATCCTCTCCGGCTTCCTGGCGGGCCGGTATGCAACCGATACCCCGATGTCGCTGTACGCCAGCCTCGTGTTCGAGCAATCCTACGGGTCCGTTGAAGGCGACAGCGCGTCCTCAGCGGAACTCTACGCGCTCTTGTCGGCCTTAGCCGAGGTTCCGCTCAGACAGGATATCGCCGTGACCGGTTCAGTAAATCAGCACGGCGAAATCCAAGCGATCGGCGGAGTCAACGAGAAGATCGAAGGCTTTTTTGATATATGCCGCGCTCGCGGCCTTACAGGGACGCAGGGTGTTGCTATCCCTAAGGCCAACGTCCAGCATCTCATGCTGCGCCAGGACGTCATCGATGCCTGTGCTGAAGGTCGCTTCGCGATCTACCCGATCGCGACGAGTGACGACGGAATTGCCTTGCTGACTGGCCGTCCCGCCGGCGAGCATACGATTGATCAGGCATATTGTGAGGACACCATCAATGGGATGGTCGAACGGCGCCTCAGAGGCTTTGCCAACATCCGCCAGCGCTTCGGCGAGATGGGCTCGCCCGCATCGGCGCCGCCAATATCGCAGAACGATGTGCCATGACTGGGCGCGACCTCCACTTCAGGCGCATTGTCCTTGACCTGTCTGGAAGCGGTCGCAACGCGCAGACAGCCCAGTTCGTGGCCGAACTCGCCGAACTCCTCGACGTCGATTTGCTGGGCCGTTTCGTCGAGGATTCCGACATAGCGAAGCTCGCAGGTTTGCCGTTTGCTCGCGAATTTCGTTTCCTTGAACGCGACTGGCATAGCCTTGCGCAAGAGGACATCATGCATGCCTCAGCGATCGCAGTGGCAGCGGCGCGTCGCATGTTCGAGCGGGCGACCAGTTCGTCCACTGCCAGGCATCATTTCCAGGTTGTTCGGCATGCGGCGTCGGCAAAGATGCGCAGGTGCGATGAGCAGATAGCTGTCATTCACCCACAAGCGCGGCCGGAGGAACCGTTTGAGTTAATGCTCGAGGCAGCGTTTCGCATCGCAGCGGGAGTCCTGATCATGCCGACCAAGATCGTACGAAGAAGCGGTCCGGTCATCGCTGTTGCTGCCGTGCGGGACGATCCGATCGTCGGGCTCGCGCAGCATCTTGCCACCTCGGCAGGAGAAAGGCTCCTCCGGCTTAATTGGCCTTCCGGCATTTCGCCTCCCACGCACAAACGCGAGCTTTTAAGCAATGGCGGCCAAGCTGCCCCAAGGAGGTGGAACTCTGCGATGGCCACCTCCGGGACGTCTGGGTTTCCCTTCGGCGCGCCAAGCGAACGTATTGTCCTTGTCAGTCGTGGGACTTTTGACGACGCGACTCTATCGGCGATTGCCTCCCTCCGGAGAACCCCCGTCTTTGTTGTGGAATTGGATCGAGACGACGCCCCACTGTAAATGTAGGTACATTTGACAGCCAACGAGATGACAGTGACGCCTCACCCGGTTCCAGGCAAGGTCGGCATGAGCGATCCTTTCACGATGGCAGTGTCCCGCTACGTGTGGGAGAGCAAATACCGTCACCGCGCAGGCGAACGGATCATCGACGGGACAGTCGCAGACGGCTGGCAGCGCATCGCACGTGCAGTCGCCCGCGCCGAAGGGGCGGATCGGGGCGCCTGGCAGACCAACTTCCTCGATATCCTGAACCACTTCCGCTTCCTGCCCGGCGGTCGCATTCAGGCTGGGGCGGGAACGGGTCTGCGGGTCACGCTGTTCAATTGCTTCGTTATGGGCGAAATCGAAGATTCCATGGACGGAATCTTTCGTGCGCTCCGCGAAGGTGCCTTGACCATGCAGCAGGGGGGCGGTGTCGGTTACGATTTTTCGACGTTGCGCCCCCGAGGGATGCGTGCGCGCGGCGTCGGCGCGATTGCTTCCGGCCCGGTTTCCTTCATGGCCCTATGGGATGCCATGTGCGCTACTGTATTGTCCACTGGCTCGCGCCGAGGCGCCATGATGGCAACGCTCCGCTGCGATCATCCCGATATCGAAGAATTCATCGCCGCCAAGCAAATTCCAGCCGCGCTACGCCATTTCAACCTCTCGGTCCAGGTGACGGACGCCTTCATGGCGGCGGTGCGCGCGGACGAAATCTGGCCGCTTGTTTTTCCCGTGGCGATAGGGGATTCGGGCGACTTCGTCCTCAGAGAGTGGCCAGGGCATCAAGGTGCGGTGCCTTGTCGTGTACATCGACGCCTCAAAGCGCGCGACCTTTGGCTGACCATCCTTCGTTCGACCTACGATTTTGCCGAGCCAGGCGTTCTATTCATCGATCGGATCAACCGCCTCAACAACCTCAACTATTGCGAACGGATTACAGCAACGAACCCGTGCGGCGAAATTCCCCTGCCGTACTACGGCGCCTGCAATCTCGGGTCGATCAACCTGACGCAGTTCGTCCATGAGCCTTTCGGTCCAAACGCGCGCATCGATGAGGTCGCTCTCGCCAGCACGACGCAAATCGCGACGCGTTTCCTCGACGACGTAACTGACGTGTCGCGTTTTCCGCTTCGCCGGCAGGCCGAAGCGGCGCATCGGACACGTCGGATCGGCCTCGGCGTTACTGGATTGGCGGACGCACTGATAATGCTTGGTCTCGACTACGGAAGGCAAAAGGCCCGTGAAGTTGCAGCTGGGATCATGCGCACCATCTGCCATGCTGCCTATCGCACCTCCGTCGACCTTGCGGCTGAGAAGGGGGCATTTCCATCCTTTCGCAAGGCTGACTATTTGCAGGGTTCCTTCATCGCAGCGCTGCCGACTGGCATCCGAGACGGGATCGCCAGGCATGGCATTCGCAACAGCCATCTGCTGGCGATCGCACCGACAGGATCGATCAGCCTTTTGGCCAACAACGTATCGAGCGGAATTGAACCTGTGTTTGCGGGCGCCTATCAGCGCAACGTGCTGGATGCCAACGGGGCGGTTCGGGCCTTCCAAATGACAGACTACGCCGTTGCTCTTTGGCGGCGAACGAAAGCGAAGAAGCAAGCCCTGCCTCCGGCGTTTCGCTGCGCAACCGATCTCTCTCCGAACGAACACCTGCAGATGCAGGCCGCGCTTCAGCCCTTCGTCGACAATTCGATCTCCAAAACGATCAATGTCGCTGAAGACTGTTCATTCGATGACTTCCGCGGAATCTATGACGCGGCTTATGATCTTGGTCTGAAAGGCTGCACGACGTTTCGGTCGACGCCGGTCCGGGGGTTCGTGTTGGCGACCGCCGAAGGCGTCGAGGCACCCCATTGCTGCACGATCGAACGGGAAGCCGATTGACTGGGCAGCGGGATATTCTTCGATACGCTCCATGTGATTGCGGGCAATGGCTGCTGGAACCAGCATGCTCGCGAAGGGGGGCTTTTTGGTGAAGATCCTCTTCGATTGGACCATATTGGCATTCGAGCAGCCTGCCTTCGTCTTCGAAGCAGTGTCTGCTTGCGTGAGCCGGTGCGATCTCAAGTGTCGCTATGGTCGCTATTTCGCGGAGGTCCTCGCGGTCCAGGTCATCCAGGTGAGTTCCACGTGGCGGAACCATCCTCTCATCGGTTGCGCGCACTGCAGTTATGCGGAATACCGATGGCGAAGCTGCATGTTTAGCTTCAAGCCAGCGGATGAACTGCGCGGGATCGATGTCGACGGGATAGGTCTGCATGGGCAGCGTTCTCTGAAATAATACTGGCGAATTTACCGTTTCGGCTCTCGTTCAAACTCAAAGGCCCAGTAAATGCGAGCCCATGGATTGGCTGTGGACGTTTTTCATTCAAGCAGGACCCGCGCCAATTTGCTTTCGAGCCGGACTTTCCTCCGGGCGTTCGGCAAAGAGTCCGCGGGTCCCTCTGCGTTATGCCCACCGGTAGACTGGTCCATCGACAAATCCGCGCGCCCTGAGGCCCTGAGACGGTTCACTTCCGTACTTCGCCGATGTTCCTCTACACGATGATGTCGTTATTAAACTCGGCACGCACGCCGTGCGCGTTGATGCCGATCAACGAGATAGGCCTTTTTCCGGCGTAACGAGGAATATCCGGACGAGCGAACCTGACTTGACGTGCCTCAAGGACCGACGGTGAGGTGTGGGATTTGCTTAAGCCGAGACGGCCCTGCGCTACTCAGCCGGCGAGGCCCTATCCACAACACAGGAGGATGTCATGCAGGAACAGTCAAGTCAGACGGGGATGCCGGCCGGCGAGGTAGAGCCAGCCCTCACGATTTCACCCGAGAAGGTTTGCTTCATAATCATCAAGATGCGGGAATTCGACGCCAAGGATGAAGTCACCGAGCCGGAGCCTGGGTCAAATCCATCCGATGACAAGGAGACCGCGGTTCTTGAGGACCATGACGATGACTCCGTCGTGGAGGAGCTCACTTCGCTCATCAATTCCCTGTCCGAGGACGAACAGGTTGATCTCGTGGCTTTGGCCTGGCTGGGCCGCGACGACAATTCAGCCAGCGACTGGCCGGTGGTGCGCGAAGAGGCTGCCTCTGCCCACAACGAGCGTACAGCAGACTATCTAATCGGCACGCCGCTGCTCGGAGATTTTCTGGAAGAGGGCCTGTCTATGCTGGGATACTCCTGCCAGGAATTCGAGATGGAACGTCTCTGACGACATCCATGAGAAAAGGCGCCGCGGATTTCGCGCCACTGTCGCCGCTCAAGTCTTGGTCGCCGTGGATGTGATGGTTCGTAGATTGTCAGCCACTCGCTTAACGCCGGGCGCATTCTCCGCCGCGACGCGAACGGCGTCACGCACATGCTCATTCGTCACCGTTCCGTTCAATTCCACAACGCCGTCGCGGACGACAACGTTTATGGCGGGCCTTGGGGCCCACCTCTGTTCTTTGATCTCCTGCAGGATGCCTCTGCGGATGGACAGGTCTTTGACGACCGAACTTGGTGTCTTGTCGATCCGTCGCGATAGAGCCAGCAATAAATCTGCACGGCTCACGATTCCAATTACCTTGCCGTCTCGAACAACCGGCAGGCGCTTGATGCCGTGGCGTTGCATCAGCGCAGCAACCTCGCTCACCGGCGTGTCGATACCAACACTAACGACTTGGGGCGTCATCACATCCCTTACTCTTCGTCCATGGGCGCGCACATACTCTTCCGCCAGTTCCTCGGCGGTGAGCCACAATTCAACCCATCGTGGGCGTTCTGGCTGGGTACCGATCTCTGGCCGTCGCAGGAGATCGCGCTCCGTGACAATTCCGACCAAGGTGCCGCCTTGCTCGATAACCGGCAACCCGCTGATGCGACGGTCCAGCATGATGCGCGCCGCGTCCATGATGGAAGCCTCGGGGCCGACTGTTGACGTGTCCACCGTCATGATGTCACCTGCTTCCATCGTCCTGCCTTCTGCGACCACACGAGACGTCGCCCTTCGATGCCTGGACTAGCGGGCAAACAGCCCTTTGAGCTCCTTCCAGGGGCGGGTGTTGAGGACATCCGATGCCTCAATCCAGCCCCGACGGGCCTGATCGACGCCATAGCGCATGGCGTTCAATCCAACGGTCGAATGCGCGTCGGTCGAGATCGCAAGTTTGACGCCTGCCTCCTTGGCTTGCCTGCAATGGATGTCGTCAAGGTCGAGCCGGGTCGGATGCGCGTTTACTTCAAGAAAGCAGCCATGCTCCTTGGCCGCCTCGATTACTCGATCGAGATCCACCGCATAGCCCGGCCGTTCGCCGAGCAGCCGACCGGTTGGATGGGCCAGGATGTTGAAATAGCGATTGTCCATTGCGCGGAGAATGCGTTGCGTTTGTTCCTCTATGTTGAGCTCAAACCTGAAATGGACGGCGCATACAGTGAAATCGAGGCGTTTTAGGATACCGTCGGGCAGGTCGAGCTTGCCGTCCGCGAGAATGTCGACCTCGCAGGATTTGAGCAGCCGAAAGTCGCCAAACTGGTCATTCATGCGATCGATTTCGTCGAGTTGGGAGCCTAGACGCTTGGCGTCCAGTCCGTGCGCTACGGTGGCGTGCCTGGAATGATCGCTGATGGCGAGATATTCGTAGCCTGAAGCCTTCGCGGCTTCCGCCATTTCTGCCAGGCTGCTCTTGCCATCGGAGGCCTTGGTGTGGGCATGAAGATCGCCGCGAATATCTGAAAGGGCAACGAGGGCGGGTAGCTTCCCAACCTGCGCGGCTTCGATTTCTCCGCGATCTTCGCGCAGCTCCGGTTCGATGAAGGGCAGCCCAGCTGTCCGAAAGACCTCCTCCTCCGTCCGTCCGGCAATCCGCTTCGAGCCCTTGAACACGCCGTATTCGTTAAGCTTCAGACCCTTGGCTTGGGCGAGCTTGCGCACTGCGATGTTGTGCGCCTTGGATCCGGTGAAATAATGAAGGGCCGCTCCGTAGCTCTCTTCGGGGACCACCCGGACATCGACTTGCATGCCCGCTTTCAGGAGGACGGTCGAGCGGGTCGTTCCCTTCGATATGACCTCGGCGATTTCGTCGTATGCGGCAAAGTGATCGATTGCTGCCGGACCCTTCTCGCAAGTGACGAGGATGTCGAGATCGCCGACAGTCTCCTTGCGGCGTCGAAAGCTGCCGGCAACTACCACGCGCTCGATGCCGGGACCAGCCTTGAGATACGTCGTAAGGCCGTTTGCGAAATCTTCAGCAGTGGATATCTTGAAACGCCGCTCCGTCTTGCGATGCTTGCCAATTTCGTCAAGGATCTTTGCCTCGGCCGCGGCGCTGAACCGTGGAAGGTCGCGGATCTTTCCCGTTTTGGCAGCCTTTGCCAAATCATCCAGCGACTTGATGCCAAGCGCTTCGTGCAGCGTGTGCACCCGCTTTGGTCCCAGCCCCGGAATTGCAGTCAACGCCGCCAGCGTCGACGGCGTCCGCGCCTCAACCTCTTCCAGAGCTTGCAAGTGACCTGTGTTGACGAACTCCTCAATCTTGCCTGCAAGGTCCTCGCCGATGCTGGGAAGATCGGACAGTGGCCGACCCTCTGCTAGCATGCCGGGAATGTTCTCCGGCAGATCGTCGATGGTGGCCGCGGCTCGCCGATAGGCGCGTATCCGGAATGGATTGGCCGCTTCGATCTCCAATAGATCGGCCATTCGATTGAGCATCGCAGAAATGTCGGCGTTGTGGATACCCATCGATTAATTATGCCCCTGCAGTACCGGTGCCGCATTGCGACAGATCAAGAATCCATCCCCAGGCCCGGCGCGCCAGCACCCGGTTCAAGCCAGAGCACTTGCGTTTGAAACTTGACGGAGCGCGGGGGGGAGGTTGCAAGAGCGGCTCGCGCGCCAATTACATTCAGGCCTTGATCGAGCTGTAGAGCTCCCCTGCGTACACAGTTCGCCAAGTGCTCAGCCGGTGAATCGCGCTCCCGTCTGTTCAAAAGACCCTTTGGCTGCACTTTTGATACGGATCAACGACGGGCGGTCCTGATCCCGGCTTTGATGAGTGGTCGGTAGACCAACGCTTCTTCCCAGCAAGAGCCCTTGGCAATGTCTGTCTCCGCACTTTTCGCCGATCTGTACGAATTCACGATGCTCGAGGCCTATCATGCTCTTGGCATGGACAAGACTGCCGTCTTCAGTCTGTTCGTGCGCAAGCTTCCGCCACATCGCAATTTCCTGATCGCTTGCGGGCTGGAAACTCTGCTTGACGATATCGATGCCTTCCGCTTTCAAGGCGAAGACATTGCGCATCTTGCATCGCTGCATAGGTTCAGACCGGAATTCCTGTCGTGGCTGAAGACCTTTCGGTTCAGCGGCGATATTTACGCGATGCCCGAAGGCACGCCGGTATTCGCGAATGAGCCGATACTCGAGATCGTGGCGCCAATCGCACAAGGGCAACTGCTTGAAACGCTTGTGCTGAACCAAATCGGATTCCAGACGATGATTGCATCGAAAGCGGCTCGCATCGTCGAGGCGGCGCAAGGCCGTGACGTCGTCGATTTTGGCGGGCGGCGGGCGCATGGCTTGGATGCCGCGATCAAGGGTGCCCGCGCCGCCTTCGTCGCCGGAGTTTCGGCTACTTCGAATGTACAGGCCGCCAGCGAGTATGGTATTCCGGCCGTGGGCACAGTGGCGCACAGCTTCATCCAAGCCTTTCCGAGCGAGATGAAGGCCTTTCGGGCGTTTGCAGACCTGTTCCCGAATACAACGCTCCTCGTTGACACCTATGACACGCTGGCGGGCGTGGAGGCCGTCGCCGCCTTGGCACGGGAGGTCGGGGCGTCATTCGAGATCCAGGCCGTTAGATTGGATTCGGGAAACCTTCTCAAGCTTTCCCGCGGCGCTAGGCAGATTCTGGACGGTGCCGGTCTCGGAAGCGTTCGAATATTCGCGAGCGGAAGCCTCGACGAGTGGAAGATTGACCATCTCGTTGGCGAAGGGGCCCCCATTGATGCTTTCGGGGTTGGCACGAGCATGATGGTGTCAACTGACGCTCCGGCGTTTGATATCGCCTACAAACTGACCGAGTATGACGGCATCGGCCGCATGAAACTCTCCGCCGGCAAGCGCATCCTTCCCGGACGTAAGCAGGTGTTCCGGCATTTTCGTGAGGGCCACGCCGTAGGCGACATAATCGCTCGCAACGGAGAAACTTTGCCGGGCCAACCACTGCTGCAGCTGAAGATGTCCCGAGGCAGACGACATCAGACGCCCCTGCCGCTCGCGCGAAGGAGGGAGAGAACTGCGGAAATGATCGCCGAATTGCCGGAATCAATTCGTCGCATGGAGGTCGTTCGCCCCCCTTACCCTGTTGGGATCAGTGAGAGACTCAACGCATTTGAGGTTCAGTCGCGACGGGTCGCCATTAAAGCTGGCGGACCAAAACCTCTGCGGTGAAACCGAGCGTTCCACTTTGACGATCATCATGGCGTCGGCATCAGCGAATGGATTATTCGATCCACTGTCGCGATTGCTCAATCCCACTGACTGATGTGCGACGGCGGAGCCTGCCGAATCAGGAGCCGCCGTCGACATGGACCAACACCTCACGCGTGGCCGGTCTGACGTTCCTCCATTAGCTCCAGCGCGCGCTCGGCGAGACGACGAAATTCAGCGCCCACGGGAGTCAAACGAGCCAAAGCCCAAGGACGATGTCCGCCCATTCCTCCAGAACGGGAAGGAAGCCGGCGACGGTGTCGCCTCGACAAAAGAAAAGCAGCGCAAGCTTGCCAGTCTTCCACGAGAACAGATTCGTCGCCTAATCTGCGGATCCATCGCGCCGGGGGATACCCAGCAAAAAGGCGAGCGATATCCCAACCGCAATTCCGGCCATTACCGAAGCGATAACGACGACGAAGCGTCGCGTCTGCAAGGTCCAGAAGAGAAATGTCAATTCGATCTGCGTCATGTTCTGAAGCGCAAACAGCACTGCCATTCCAGTCAGCACGAATGCAATCGTGAGCCCCACTTTTCGCATCATATCCCCCCGGCCTGAAACATTGCCGCACTCCAGCGGGCCGGTCTCCGAGTGGGCTGGGCGCAAGATCCCAAAGATTTCGCTTTTGCCCGCCAATGAAGGTGCGCGCACGAATCCGGCGCGCCCCTCCAGCTGAACCTCATCCATCACAGCGGCCCGCCGCGGGTCAGCATCGGACACGCGCTGTGACGAAAAGACAGGCGCCGCCGCACCTTCAAGCGGTCTTTACGGCAATCTGCTTTTCTTGCATGCGCGCTTCGGATGTTTTTGGCAGCGTTACTGTAAGGACGCCGTTCTTGAAGCTCGCGTCGGTCTTGTCTGCGTCCACACTGTCGGGCACCCGGAAGGAGCGGTGAAAGGATCCGTAGCGGCGCTCCGACAGGAAATGGTCGAGCTTCTCGTCACCTTTCGCCTCTTCCTTCTCTCCCTCAATCGTCAGCGTGCCATAAGCGAATCTAACGCTGACCTTTCGAGGATCCAGGCCAGCAAGTTCGGCTGTAAGCCTGTAGCTGTCGGCCGTCTCGACAATGTCGACGGCGGGCACTGTGCCGAAGCCGACGTCTCCTCGCAGATAAGGCTCGACGTCGATTGCCGACCGCCTGAAGGGAACATGCCAATAGCCTCGCAGAAGATCATCGAGCCGGCGGTTGATCTCCGTCCGCAGCCGCTCGACGGGATGCGATCCGCTCTGTACGTTCGCATGCCAGACCACCGGCCCTTTCGTCTGAGGCGGCAATTTTACCCGTGCTTCAAACATCTTTGCCTCTCCCAGTCTGCGCGCGTCGAATTCGCCTGTGGGATAGCCACTTAATACGGTCCGAAGTGTCGAAGCCTTGATTGCGATCAATGAAGTGCAAGAAATGTGCGCGCGGCGGGATCACGCTTCCCGCCCAGCGGCCGTTCAAGCTACTGCGGCCGCGTCGGCGAAATTCGAGCGCTTGATCCAGCCGTCGCGAAAGCCCGGGCGTCTGCGTTTTGGCAGCGATGACGACCTTGCTTTCGCCGCCGCGGATGTCTCCACGGCAGGCTTCTGATATCGATAATCGAGCGATAAACGGTCTTGCCTGTTTGGTGGGAGTTCGGTTCTGCTGTTATCAAGACGATGGCGGATAACGACGGATCAAGGCGTTCTGCTTGCGAATCGCGCGAAGTAATTGGCTCATAGAAGCGGGCGTGAAGCCTCGGTCTCGGTTCTTGGCGCTGATCTGGAATAAGGTTTCCTGGTAAGTGAAGAGCGTGCGGTAGACCTCACCAAGTCCCATGTTCGGATCCCAAACGTGGATGGCCTCCGCACCGGCGCCGTTGATCTCGATGATAGCAAAATCCTGTCCCTGCTGCAGCCGATCGATCGATGCGAACCGAATGTCGTAACGGCCGATGTAGAATTCCGGCATGGCGCGAGAGATCGTGTCGAAGCATCGCTCGAGTTCAGGCGTGATGTAGGCGCTCGCATCGCGATAAAGGCCGCCGACCCTGTTGCTGCCGATGAAGGCCAGGCGGAAGATTTCGCCCGCTGCGGGCACCTGATCCAATTGCTCGCTGGCAAATCCGCGGTGCTGGCTCCTCATGCCGAGGTGAAGTTGGGCCTTCCAATTGGCTCGCGGCTCCTTGTCTACAAGTTCGCGAACCGTGCTGTGACCGTCACCGACGACAAAGGGGAAATAGCGCAGCGTAAGGGAAGGGACGCGGCCATGAGGCTCGTCCGGTTGGCGAAGATAGAAGACGCCAGCTTCCCCGTCATAGTCGATGGTCTTCTGCAGGATAAGGCGCGCGCCACGTGGAAAGCCATCGACATAGGTGTTCAATTCGTCAGCATCCTGAATAAGCCTCACGCCATAGCCGCGCCATCCGATGTCGGGCTTGGCGACGATGGGAAAGTGGAGGCCCACCTCTGACATCTGAAAGAGCGCCGCCTTGACGTCTGCTGCGGCCGGAACATTGGGCCCGCGTACCAGGGATAGGTAGGGAGCCAGCCATTTCCGCTCTTCGCCCTGGATCTGGTCGAGATAGGAGACTTTGGACTCTCCCAATAGCCCCGCAAGCTCGATGTTTGGATTGGCGATCGTCGGCAAGGTGAATGAACGATAGCGAACACCGAGACCGATCCACTGCAAGACCAGTGGCACATAGAACAACGGCGGCGGAATGTGTTCGGCGATGGAGCCGTGTGCGCGCAAGTCCGCCAGGCGCGGCATTCCCCGATGCGTGAACTGACCGAGCCAGCGGACGGCAGAAGCATCAAGGTGAATCTGCTCGAGTAGTGCCCATATCCATCGCGATAGGCGTTGTGTCCACGGCCCCGCAGCAGCGACTACGAGGGCCGCCACAAGGAATACCCGGGCCGACCAACCGACTCGCGTTGCAACGGCTGAACCGAAGGAGACAACGAGCAGAAGAACCAGCGGCGTGTAAAATGCTGCCGTTATGACTGTCGCGCGCGCAAACCGCCAGAAAGGGATACCCAGACCGCCAAAGGCAGCGAAGGTAGGAAACAGGACGCCGGGACCGGGAAAGAGCCGCGCTGCGATCACGAGGGTGAGAAGGTGATCATCCAGCCAGCGCCGTGATCTGATCGCCCTCTCACCTCCAAGCCATCGACGTACGACCGGAAAGTGCCGTGCAGCAGCGCCGAGCCCATAGATGAGCCAGTCACCCGTAACTATGCCGGTAAGGACAATCAACGTGACGGGCAATGCAGATGCCTCATGTTCGATAATAAGATAAGCCGCAGCAAGGATCGCGACGTTTTCGTATGCGATCGCAGTAACGAACAGCGCCAGGTAAGGACCGACGAATCCCGGGACATCAACCGACGAGACGTCGACGTTCACTTTTGTCGCCCTTTCGAATGGCGCTAGGGGTTAGCGAGACCAGATGAGTGTTCGAGCGATCGCAGACTCCGATTGGTGCCGGGGGCTCTGAATGCGCTACCGAGCGGCGTAATCCGACCGCGGTCACGTTGTTCGAACTCGCTGATGCGTAGAGCCCGCCGTCCGCACGAAGAATTCGAATCCGCGCTGGTGAAGCACTCGCCAAGTCGAGGACAAACTGCGCGTGTCGAGGGCGTTATCGATCGGTCCGCTTCCAGCTTGCTTCTGATGCGCCCGTGGCTTTTGCTTCATGGGGCCTGCCGATCAGCTTGGCCAGAAATGATGCAATGATCTGGGTGTCGCGGCCTTGGCACCCTCTAGCTCCGCAGGCGAGAGTCGGGATGCAAGAAGTGCGAGCACCGCATGGGCAACCTGCTCCGGATCTACGGCTGGATCGCGGTGCACGCCGTCATGGATGCGGTCGAGAAACGCGCTACGACTCAACGCAGCTCTGCGTCCGCCGGGATGCCATCCCTCGTAGTAGAAGCCACGCAGAAGGGGCGGCAGCTGTGCACCCAAATAGACCGCCTCGTTGCGCCCCAGGCAATCTCGTAGCGCATGCAAGGCCGCGAGCAGAGCCGTATACACGCGCTCCTGGTCATGCCAGCCGAGGCGTTGCGTCAGTTCATTAATCCAAGTCTGGGCTGTCTGCACCGCGGTGCTGAAATCTTTCGCGACTGTCATTGCCGGATTCGCATCCCAAGTGTTTCAAGAGCAAGGCCTCACTGATGCACTCATAAGATTGGGATCACTGTCTGTCGTTGAGCAGGATCAATCCAGGCAGTTCTCGTCCGTGAGGTTCTATCCAATCCAGGTCGACTCGCCACGGAGGGATCCGGCCGCGCAAGAAGTGCCAACGAAATGATGGCACTTTGCGTAACTCGATTTCTTTGGTCTCCTCACTCTCAAATGGAAGAGCGATCGCATGCGCGGTGTCCTTCAAGGCCTAAACAGGATGGACGTAAGCGATCCGAGGGCGCGGTCAGACAAGACGTCGGCGTCACCCTGGTGCGCGCCACGGCGGATCACGCCGTCGGCGAGACCGAGTTCGAGGTCCAGGATGGCGTCGTTACGCTGAACGGTCACTCCCGGGCCTTACGTCGAAACGCCTCGCCGGCTTGCTGGCCTGGTGGATGCCCGGCAGCCCGGATGTGATCAACAGAATCGAAACTGCTCCGCTGGAGGACGACGCTCCTGTCCTTATCGAGGAGGCTGTCTGGATTGCGCTTGAAAAGGACGCTCTCGTCGATGCTGCCCAAATTCGCGTTGGCGTGCGAGGCCGGGTCGTCCGCCTTATCCGGCTTGTCAGATCGGAAGCGGTTCGTGGCGCAGCCGAAGCCGACGCCTGGTACGTGTTCGGGTCGACAGCGCCCTGAACGAGATTGAGGTCGGAGCCTCTTAGGCCTCCATGGCGCTCTTGGGGTCCACGAAATGGAGGCGGTGATAAGGCTTTCTATTAGAGAAGCCTGAAGCAGCTTGATTTCTCTGCACCCGGCCACCATTTTCCAGCTAACTATCGCGCCACAAGCAGTGCCAGGCGGCGGCAAAGTCGCCGTTCTCCAAGATCGTCCGCGATGCTGGCCCGAAGGAGGCTCGGTCCCACGAGTGAGGCCTCCGAAGCGGCCCATTCGCCTGTCCGCGCTGTTCGATCTCGGCGCATACCAAAGGAATGCATCCATGCACGGGTTGCTTGATTCTCCAGTCCGCGAGGACGGGGATCAAATGCTGGTTGAATTGGATTGCGCTGCGCACAGACCGGTGCACCGCGAAGGGAATGCCTTGCCGTCTGAAATCCGGACCGAAGTCGGTCGTTTCGAGCGGCCAAAGCCGAGCATGCGCGCCCCCTCTCCGTCAGAAGAGACCGCCGTGAGGGGACCAGCGTCCGGGAACGGCAGGGCGACCAGTTTGAAGGCGCAAGAGTCGAGGAAGGACGCCCCCAATCACGACGCCATGCGCGCCTATCGCGTTGAAACCAGCAAGGGCAAGCGGCTTTCGCGCGAGGAGGAGGTCGCGCTCGCCAAGCGGATCGAGACGGCGCAGCATGCAGTTGTCACGGGGCTGTGCAATGTTCCGATGCTCGTCGAGCGCGTCGCGGCCTGGGCGCGGGAAGCAGCCACTGGGCTGCTGCGCCTCAATGATCTTGTCGATATGTCGCAGGCTGTAGATGCCGAGGCCCGACCCGTTCCTGAAAGCCATGGGAGAGAGGCAGTCGGCTCGCTGACCGAAGACGAAGATGCCGGACCAGCCGCGGACTCACAGCTTGCGCCTGTTCTTGCGGGGCGTCTGGACGAACTTGGACATCTCGCCGCCGAAATTGCCGGCTTGAACCAGGAGCGGATCACTGCCGTTTCGCGCGGACGCGACCTCGCCGAGGAACTCCGCATCCGGCTGCAGCAACTCGTCTCCAGCTTTGCGGTCGCTTTGGTCGCGCTGCCGCTGCGGCCCGATCGTGTTTCGCAGCTCATCGAGATCTTGGAGGATGAGCAGAAGACGTTTCGCGGCAACGAGGACGAAATCGCTCGGCTTGGCCGGGTGGGCCTTCCGGCTTCAGAATTCAGGCATGTCGCCGCCGACATCCGGAAGGCGCGGCGAAAGCTCGAGGCAGCGCGCGAAGAAATGCTCATATCGCAGCTGCGTTTGGTGATCCAGATTGCCAGGAGCTATCAGGGCAAGAGTTCGCTCGAACCTCTCGATCTGATCCAAGAAGGCAATATGGGCCTCATGCACGCAATCGAGAAGTTCGACTATCGCCGGGGATTCAGACTCTCCACCTATGCCGGATGGTGGATTCGCCAGTCGATCGCGCGCGCGATTGCCGACAAGGGGCGCACGATCCGAGTACCGGTGCATATGAACGATACCGCGAGGCGGGTTCAGCGGATAAGGCATATGCTCCACCAGGAGGCGGGTCACGAGCCGAAACCGGAAGAAATCGCTCTCCGCGCTGGAATGCCGGTTGCGCGTATAGAGCAGGTGCTGTCATTGGTTCAGGAACCCACGTCGCTCGATCTTCCGGTTGGCGAAGACGGCGATGCAACTCTGGGCGACCTGATTGAATCGCGCGACGCGGTCGATCCGCAGGAGGCGGCGGAAGCGAGCGCGCTGAAGCGATCGATCGCCGAGGCGATCGCCGAACTGCCCTCGCGCGAGCAGCGTATCCTGCAGATGCGGTTCGGCATTAACGGCGACGAGCACACGCTGGAGGAGGTTGGCAAGGTATTCGGCGTAACCCGCGAGCGAATCCGCCAGCTCGAAGCGAGAGCGCTTCAGAAGATCCGCGATTCCCGGCGGGCACGCAAACTCGCTGGCTTCATAGGGTCCTGACCAACCACGTCCAAACAAGCGGCCCGCGGCGCTCGGCAGTGATGAGGTTCGATGGATGCCTGGGGGCAGCATTCCGCCGACTGGGCGCCCCACGGAGGGTGCCCTCCACGGAGCTGCTCGCAGCAGACCTCGCAGGAACTGGATGGCGACAGGTCGCCATTATGACGAAAAGGCCACTCTCACGTTTGATGGTTCACGCCAAAGAGGTGGGCGCACAAGACCTATTCATCTTCATCCCGAAGCCAGCAGGGCGGCTAGCCTTTGTGGACACTGGACGAGGCGAACGATTGACCGGCATCAAAATCTATTCGACATGGGGGGCTATTCTTTGACCTATGTCGAAGCACCTTGAGCAATCGGACCCACCTGCCGGGGCTGCAGAGCAGGAGGCGCGCGAACGCGATCTGATCGGGGTCGTTTCGGAACTTGTGCGCGAACTGCATCCTCAGCGGATCAGGTTCATTAGTATCGCTCCGTCAAGCCGGATTGAGCGCGATCTCGGGATTGACAGCCTGGGTCGAACCGAGCTGATACTGCGGATCGAGCGTGCATTCCGGGTACGACTACCTGCTCAAACCATTGGCGAGGCCGAAACCGTCCGTGACCTTTTACGGGCGCTGGAACAGGCCGGACCTGAGTGTGAACGGATTGCTTTCGAAACCCCGCCGGTTTCTGCACTTCCTTCCGTTCCGGCGGCGATAGAAGCGCGGACACTGGTCGAAGTTCTCGAGTGGCATGTTGCGCGGCATCCGGACCGTTTGCACGTAACGGTGCTGCAGGACGAGGTGACGGTTCTTGGCGCTCTTACCTATCGTGAGCTCGCAGCCAGGGCGCGCAACATCGCGAGCGGTTTGATTGCTCGTGATGTTGCGGCAGGGGATCGCGTTGCGTTGATGCTTCCGACCTGCATCGATTTTTTCGCAGCGTTCTTCGGCATCCTCTATGCCGGCGCCATTCCGGTGCCGATCTATCCACCAATGAGGCTTTCGCAGCTCGAGGAGCATTTGCGCCGGCAGACGGGTATTCTACGCAATGCCGGTGCGTGCCTGCTCATTACAATGCCGGAGGGGCGGAAGCTCGCCGGACTGCTTGGCGCGCTAGTGGACACGTTGAATAGAGTCGAAAGCGTTGGAGAGCTAGACACATCGCCGCCACTCGTCGATCTGCCGCGGCCGAGTGCCTCCGATTCCATCGCGCTCATCCAATATACGTCTGGCAGCACCGGGGACCCGAAAGGTGTAGTGCTCAGTCACGCGAACCTGCTTGCCAATATCCGCGCGATGGGTGGGGTCATGCAAGCGAGTTCGACCGACGTCTTCGTCAGCTGGCTGCCACTTTATCACGATATGGGTCTGATTGGCGCCTGGCTTGGCTGCCTCCATTATGCTGCTCCGCTCTATGCGATGTCACCGTTGAGCTTTCTGGTACGACCGGAGGCTTGGCTCTGGGCGATCCATCGCTTTCGAGCCACCTTCTCCGCCTCGCCCAACTTCGGGTTCGAATTGTGCCTCAACAAGGTTGCCGATGCTGACCTCAAGGACCTCGATCTCAGCTCATTGCGTATGGTCGCGAATGGCGCAGAGCCGGTAAGAGTGGAGACATTACGTCGTTTCATCGAGCGGTTCGGCCGCTTTGGCTTTCCTCCACAGGCGATGGCACCAGTCTACGGCCTTGCCGAGAGCTCGGTCGGGTTGGCTTTTCCGCCGCTCGGCCGCCTGCCTGTTGTTGATCGTGTCAAACGTGATCGACTGAGCACTCACGGAGTGGCAGAGCCCGCCAAAGCAGACGACACCAAGCCACTCGAAATCGTGGCCTGTGGCCAACCGCTGCCCGGCCACGAAATTCGGATTGTTGATGAAGCGGGCTACGAACTCGGCGAACGGCGGGAAGGGAGGATCGAGTTCCGCGGGCCGTCGACGACCGGCGGCTATTTCCGCAGTGAGACAAAGACCCGTGAGCTCTTTCGTGATGGGTGGCTTGATAGCGGCGATCGCGGGTATATGGCCAAGGGAGATGTCTATGTCACTGGCCGCGTCAAGGACATCATTATTCGCGCCGGCCGGCATCTCTATCCGCAGGAGATCGAAGAGGCAGTCGCCGGTATTCCTGGGATCCGCAAGGGCGGGGTCGCGGTATTTGGCGCGACCGATCGGATCTCGGGTACCGAGCGTGTAGTTGTGCTGGCCGAAACGCGCGAGTCCGACCCGGCTGCTCGGGTGGCGCTTCAGGCGCGAGCGTTCGAGATCACGACCGACATCGCCGGCACGCCACCCGATGAAATCGTCCTGGCACCGCCACGCACGGTACCAAAGACATCAAGCGGTAAGATCCGCCGCGGTGCGGCAAAGGAGCTTTATGAAACCGGCGCCATTGGGTTGGCTCAACGCACCCTATGGCTGCAACTGCTGCGCCTGACGTTGTCGGGGGTCGGTCCGCAGGCACGGCGCTTGGCGCGACTGGCGCGCGAGGTCTTATATGCGGCCCGCTGGTGGGTGGTGCTTGGCGGTGCATTCCTGTTGGGGGGCTTCGCCGTCATCGTCCTCCCGAGCCTCGCCTGGCGCTGGTCTGCGCTCAGAGGGATTGGCCGCGCGACCCTTGCGGCAATGGGTGTCCCCGTCTCGATCACCGGAATCGAGCGAATTCCAGACCGAGATGCGATGCTGGTTTTCAATCACTCCAGTTATATGGACGCGCTTGTACTTGCTGCGATTCTCCCAGGCGAACCAGCGATCGTCGCCAAGAGAGAGCTGGCTGGACAGCTCATTGCGGGCCCCCTCCTGCGGCGCCTGGGCATTCCGTTTGTCGAGCGTTATGACGTCTCCAGTAGCCTGACGGATACAGAAGCGCTGATCGCTCTCGCGCGCCACGGCCGTATCTTGGTCTTCTTTCCGGAGGGTTCATTCACCCGAAGGGCCGGGCTCTCGGGGTTTTATCTTGGCGCGTTCAAGGTCGCTGCAGAAGCGAACCTACCCATCCTGCCTGGCGTCATTTGCGGAACACGATCGATGCTTCGAAGCGACCAATGGTTCCCCAGATACGCTGCGATCAGTGTCGAGATCGCTGAGCCGGTTGCGCCATCCGGTACTGATTTCGCGTCCGTGCTGCGACTGCGGGAATCTGTGCGCAGCGCCATGTTGTCTCGCTGCGGGGAACCTGATCTCGAAGAATTGATCAAACCCGAACCGTCGCAAGCCGCAAGCGACTCTCCAATGCGTCGTTGATGCAGATCGAAGCAACAGCGCGCGCATCACCACCTGACGCCTTGGCGCTCAGCTGCCGAGGGTGGTTCGACGTCCCCATTTCGGAGGAAGGCGCATTGCGGCAAAGTCAACGGACGGTTGCGGCTTTGGAGGCTGCCACTGCGCCGAACGAGTCTCATATGGGGCTTTGTTCACAGCGACAGAAGTCAGTTGGAAAACAGCCGGTTGACCGAGCCTTCTTCAATTAGGGAGCGAGTCATGCCGCCAAAGGCCCATTCACGGACGCGGCTGTGACCGTAGCCGCCCGCGACCACAAGTTCGGCGCCCATTCCACGAGCAAGCTCGGCTATTGCTTCGCCAGCGTCCGCATGGCCCACACCCAGCACTTCAGATCTCGCCTTGACGCCGTGTCTCATCAGGAACCGGATGACGTCGCTGATATTTTCGCGCGCGTTTCTCTGGTTCTGCTCCTCGATCGTCGCCACGAGCACATCCTGTGCATTGGTCAAAAAGGGCATGGCATCGGCGACCGCCCGCCGAGCCTCGCGAGCGTCCTTCCATGCGACCACTACCTTCGTGGTGTCGAGCGGAGCGAGCTTGTCCGCGGCAAGCAAAACAGGACGTCCGGCCGACAGGATCAACGTTCCGATATCCACCACCCGGCGATGGTCGTCGGCAGCACTTGGGGTCGGCGCTCCAGTTACTATGAGGTCTGCAGCGCGCGCATGCGTAGCCAGGAGACCTGTCGGATCGCCGATCTCTTCACGCCACGACGCATCGTCTCCGACGATGCTCAGGAACTCCTGCTTCAGGGTCTTAAGGTGTTCCTCGATCTCTTCGCTGCGCTGACGAATGATCTCCGCCGCCGCCAAGTCACCGTGCATCCCCGGAACAAACACGTACGGATCGGCTGCCGCAAAACCGATCAGTGTGGCTTCGAACTGTCTGGCCAGTTTCAGGGCAAAACTCGCTCGCTGAGCTGCCGGAGAATCCACATCGAGCTGAACCATTATAGTATTGAAGCCCATTTCAGTGCCTCCTCTGGAACGTGCAGCAGGGTCGCCGGGAAGCCAGAGCTGCGCCTTGATGCTCGTCAAACTCCTGATTGTGGGCATCGACACTTTCATAGCGCTTCCCTTGGCCGGTCACGGCACCATTGGCCCGCCAATCCGAGTCCTGCCAATTCTCAGCAAGTGCGCCGCAAGGCTAGGGGACCCGTGGGCTAAGAAATCCTTCCAGCCGGTCGAAGGTCACGATAGCCTGTGACGAAACTTTGGTTCTTGCGGTTCAGAGGACCGCCGAATGCGAATGCATGGTGCGACATTGCATTATCTTCCGACCGCCCTCCCGGATCTCATACCGCCGCGAATCTTGTTCGGCGCCGTATATCACCCCGCCCGATGCTAGGTAACTGCTGATTCCGTTGCTTCGCGCCCCGACAGCTCTTTGACGACAATCCGGAAAAATACGTGAGGCGAGTGGTGCGATAGCGCAGGTGTCACCGGTTTGAGTGCCCCCGGCTCCCACCAGTCAAAATGCCTGCTGAGCATCGCCCACGCATGGCCTCGTTCCTCCTTGTAGCCAGTTCGATCCGGCAGCTCCTCGTAAAGACCATCGACAATCACGCTTCTCCAGTCCCGCTCTTCGCCCCGTTCGTTCACTTGAAGCGACACTTTTGGATTGCTTCGCATCCACTCGATTTTCTTGCCAGGCATCGAAAAAGCATAAAGATGGTTCTCCGCGTAGGCATAATAGATCGGCACCACGTAAGGCTGCGCGTCTCTGCTGCACGCCAGGGCGGCAAGCCGATTGGCCGTCAACACCTTCGTACATTCCAGTGCAGATAGTGTGCGGATCAACATTCGTTTGGCCTCTTGCACCTATGGCCTCGTCTTCCGCCCGCCGCTCATTGCGTCTGGCCACCGCGTTTCGGGCCGCATGTCGCGATCTTGATTGTCGTTTCGGCCATCGTTCGCATCGCCTGTTATTGACACCTTCCGCATCTGCCTCGGCGTCATTGACTTAGATACGCAGCCACTCCATTCAGAGTGAACAGTTTTGGATAGTCGGCCTCCGGGATTTCGATTTCCGTGCGCTGGTGCAGGGCTATGACAAAATTGAGAAAATCCATTGAATCGATGTCGAGTGCTTCTCGGATATCCTCGTGACCTGCAAGTGCGGAGGGATCCGTCTCGGGCGCTATGCTGGAGAGAATGTCCAGCGCAAGCTGTCGAATCTCGGCCTTGGTCATAATTTGAGAGGCTCCTGAAGCAGGCGGTCGACGGCGGCGAGGAACAGCCCGCCGGCATGTCCGTCGCTGGCGCGGTGGTCGGCTGAGAGCGAGGACACCACTATGGGCCGCGCGGTCACTTTGCCACCAGTGACCCATGGGCGCACGGAAATACGACCAAAACCCAAGGTCGCCACCTGAGGGGGATAAATCACACCGATCACGCAATCGGCGCCGCGTTCGCCGAGGCTGGTTACAGTAAATGACGGATTGGTCATCTCGGAGCTGCGCAGGCCGCCACCACGTGCACGTGCCACGAGGTCGCGCAGCGCGATCATCAGCTCCGGTAGAGTCATAGTGTCGACATCGTGAACGGCCGGCGCGATCAGCCCGCCACCTCTCAAAGACACTGCCCAGCCGATATGTATTCCGCTTCCTGGCCTAAACCGACCATTCTCCCAAAAGCCGTTGAGCTGCGGTACCTCGCGCAGCGCCAGGGCAGTGGCCTTCAGGAACAAAGTGGCGGGCAGCAGACGCTGATCTGGCAGCCGCTCCGTGTTGAACGTCTCAAGCCAGGACAATGAGGGGCCCATGTCGATGGTAGTGGTGAGGTAGTAGTGTGGGATCTCGCGCTTCGAACGTGACATCGCCGCCGCAATTGCCTGGCGCATCTGCAGGGGATCGAAACCACGCCCCGGCCTTGTCGGTCCTGCTGGTGCTTCCGGGCCGACGTGCGAAGCTGAGGCCCGCTCCACATCGGCAAAGGTCACCGAGTCGTCGATGCCGGTGCCCTTAAGTGTGTAGGGATCGATGCCAAGTTCAGCCGCCCGGCGCCTGGCGGCAGGTGTCACCTTGGCATGCGCCCTTGATCCAGGCCCCATTGGGGACACCTTCTGTGCCACTTTGGCCGGCTTTCCAGAGGCGGAAAGAGCTTCGGGTGAGGGCGGTGCAGCCAACGCTACTTCAGGGGCTTTCTCTGCAGCAACGGGGTTTGCCGGAGCGCGGAGGGTTCCGAGGGCTGGTGCCTTGTCTGAAGGCGCGAGTCGTGCCAGCACTGCGCCAACCGGGACCTCTTGGCCTTCGACGGCACACAAATCCGCAATCACCCCTTCTTGGAATATGTCGACCTCAAAGGCCCCCTTGTGAGTTTCCACGATGGCAATCACGTCGCCTTTTCTGACCTTGCTGCCAGGCTTGACCAGCCACTCAACGAGCTTGCCGCGCTCCATGTCGGCTCCGAGCGATGGCATGAGGAAATCGCTCATCGGCTTCCAATCAGAGTTCGAGCGCTTTCAATAATGGCAGACGTCTGCGGCAAGGCAGCTTCTTCCATGTGCCGGGAATAGGGAATGGGGACTTCGCGGCTGCAGATCCGGCGGATCGGTGCGTCAAGCTCGAAGAACAGATTCTCCGAAAGGCGCGCGGCAATCTCGGCGGAAATCGAGCCGCTCTTCCAGCCTTCGTCGACAATGATGCAGCGCCGTGTGCGGGTGACGGACTCGAAGATTGTCGCATTGTCGAGTGGGCGCAAAACGCGAATGTCGACAACCTCTGCCTCAATACCCTCCTTGGCAAGCGTGTCGGCCGCAGCCAAGGCCTTGGGCAGGCTGTTGCCGTAGGCCAGCACACTGACATCGCGTCCCGGCCGCCGGATTTTTGCGGAACCAATGTCCACCGACTCGACCGCCGGATCGAGTTCATCCTCGACGTTGTAAAGCACGATATGCTCGAAGATCAGCACCGGATTGGGATCTGCCAACGCTGATCTCAGCATATGTCGCGCATCCTCGACGGTGCCCGGCGCCAACACCTTGAGGCCGGGAATATGGGCATACCAGCCCTCCAGGCTGTGAGAATGCTGGGCTGCGAGTTGGCGCCCGGCGCCCGTCGCCATGCGGATGACCAGCGGAACGGCAAACTGCCCGCCCGACATATGCGCGATCGAAGCGGCGTTGTTGAGAAGCTGGTCGAGTGCGAGCAAGCTGAAATTGCATGTCATGATTTCGACGATCGGGTGCATTCCCGCGATCGCCGCACCAATCCCGGCACCGACAAAAGCACTCTCCGACAGCGGCGTATCGCGGATACGACGCGGACCGAACTCGTCGAGCAGTCCCTTGGTGACGGCGTAACAGCCGCCGTAGAGGCCGACATCTTCGCCCATGAGGAAGGTGCGCGGATCGTTGGTCAACGCGTCTCGGATCGCCTGGCGGCACGCCTCTCGGTAGGACATTCGAACAGGTTTCGCCACAGGGGAACTCATTGGGGTACCTCGTCCATCAGCACGAAACGTTCGAGATCCTCCACCTTCTCCCACTGGCCTGCCTCGGCGAAGGTGACGGCTGCATCGATCTCGACATCGACTTGATCCTCGATGCGTTTGAGTTCCTCAGCGGAAAGCATGTGGTTCTCTTCGAGCCACGCCTGCATTCGCGGGACCGGGTCGCGCTCCTTCCAAAGGGCTATCTCCTCTTTGGTGCGGTAGAGCTGGGCGTCGAACATGGAATGGGCGCGGAATCGATAGGTGCGACATTCGAGGAAGGAGGGGCCCTTTCCGCCTCGCGCCCGCTCCACCGCCCGCCGCGCTGCGGCCTCGACCGCGACCGGGTTCATACCGTCCACCTTCTCGCTCGGCATGCGGTAGGCTTGAGCCTTGCGGAAGATGTCAGTCTCGGCTTCCGCAAGCTCAAGTGGCATGCCCATGGCGTACAGATTGTTCTCGCATACGAATATGACGGGCAGTTCCCATAACTCGGCGAGGTTCATGCTCTCGTGAAATTCGCCTTCGCCGGCCGCACCTTCGCCGAAGAAGCAGGCGGTGACTGCACCGGGACGAAGTTCCTTGTCAGCGAGCGCGATGCCGATGGAAAGCGGCAAGCCGCCGCCGACGATGGCATTGCCGCCATAGAAGCGCCTGGCCCGATCGAAAAAGTGCATCGAGCCGCCACGACCGCGGCTGCAACCCTCTACCTTTCCGAACATTTCGGCCATGAGTGAGCCCATGGGAAGGCCCCTGGCAATCGCGTGGCCGTGGTCACGGTAGGTGGCGACAATGGCGTCGCGCTCTTCAAGTGCCTGCATGATTCCGACTGCGACGGCCTCCTCACCGTCGTAAAGATGCAGGAAGCCGCGGATCTTCTGCCCCTGATAGAGTTCGGCGCATTTGGCCTCGAAGCGGCGTATGCGCAGCATATCCCTGAAAAGCTGTTGCCCGTGCTGACGGTCGATGTGTGGCTTTTCGCTCATTTCTCGTCGCTTTCGAGGGTCGACAAATCCCCTTCTGGCAACCCAAGTTCGCGGGCCCTGAGCAGCCGGCGCATAATCTTGCCCGAGCGCGTCTTGGGGAGGTTTGCGCGGAAGTCGATCTGTTTTGGCGATACGGCGGGACCGAGCCGTTTGCGGGCATGCCCGAGGAGTTCCTTGCGCAGATCCTCGTTCGGCTCGTGACCTGGCTTCAGAGCGACGAAAGCCTTGACCACCTCGCCAACCGTCGGGTCGGGTATGCCGATGACAGCGGCCTCCGCTATCGAGGGATGCTCCATGAGAGCACTTTCCACCTCGAACGGACCGATGAGATGGCCGGCCGACTTGATGACATCATCGGCTCGTCCGACGAACCAGAAATAACCGTCGGAATCACGCTTGGCGAGATCGCCGGTCAGATACCAGTCACCGACGAAGCATTTGCGGTAGCGCTCTTCTTCTTTGAGATAGCCTCGCAGCATCGACGGCCAACCCTTCCTGAGTGCCAGTTCGCCTTCGACCATGGGCGTGTCGATGACATCGACCCCGCCATCCTGCACGTGGCGAACGATTGTCGCTGTGATGCCAGGCAGCGGCAGACCCATCGAGCCCGGTTTGATGGGAAGTGCCGCGAAATTGGCGATCATGATGCCGCCGGTTTCGGTCTGCCACCAGTTGTCATGAAACGGTATTCCAAACGCTTCCTGGCCCCACACCACCGCCTCCGGATTGAGTGGTTCGCCAACACTTGCCATAAAGCGCAGTGCCGACAGGTCGTAGCTCTTCACCACGTCTGAACCCAGCCGCATCATCATACGGATAGCGGTCGGTGCAGTGTACCAAACGTTAACACGTTCGCGCTGAAGCACTGAATACCAAGTCTGCGCATCGAATTCAGCTTCGACGACGACGCTGGTCACGCCGTTCGTCAGCGGCGCCAGAATGCCGTAGCTGGTTCCGGTGACCCAGCCGGGATCGGCAGTACACCAGAAGATATCATCGTCATGAAGGTCGAGCGCGTAGATGCCAGTCATATGATGCGCGGCTATCGCACCGTGCACATGGATCGCTCCTTTTGGTCGGCCCGTGGTGCCGCTGGTGAAATGCAGAAGCGCCATGTCTTCGGGGTCGGTCGGGGCGATCGTAAAACGGGCTGATGCCGTCTCCATCAGCGCGGACCACGCATGCAGTCCGGCATCCTCGAAAGTCTCGTCGCCCACCACAATGACGTGGGCAAGCCCAGGAAGCTTCGCCCGTACGCTTTCCACCTTTCGGCGGTAGAGCCCGAGTGTCGTGACCAAGACCCGCCCGTCGCCAATTTCGACACGTGTTGCAATCGGCTCCGGGCCGAATGCGGAGAACAGCGGTGAGACCACGCAGCGCGCCTTGAGTGCTCCCAGAACCGCCACATAGAGTTCAGGTAGACGTCCCATCAGCACGAATACACGCTCGCCGGGCAGGACTCCAAGGTTGATCAGCGCGTTCGCGAAACGGTTACTTGCCTCGCTTAGATCGCGGTAGGTGAAATCTCGTCGATCACCTGACTTGCCGAGCCAGCGGATTGCCACTCTGTCGGCCCTTGGGCCGGCGGCATGCCGGTCGACGGCCTCGTGAGCAATATTGTAACCTTTTCCGCCGGGTAAGCCGTCGAGCAACTTCCAGGCATCCCGCCAGGTGAAGCGCATGTATTCGCCAGCGTAGTCCGTAAGGTTTGGCACCCTAGAAAATGAAGAAGATAGCTTCGTGATCTGGTCACTCGAATGTTCGATCGGGTGCGCGGGCCTGCTCATAGCCGATTTCTCCGTCCCTGATTTCGAGTGCACCCCAATTAAGTCATCAACGGCTTCACATGCGCGGCATTGATCGTGGTCAAATTCGGTGCAAGGAAGTGTAGGCTTACGGGTTATCTATTCCGCCGACCAGAATGGCGGCCTTGCCGTCGGCATCGGCGACTTGTCGAGCTCATTGGCCATCGCCTCGCTGTTTCTGCCCTTCCTGCCGCTGCTGGCAACGCAGATTCTGCTCCAGCATTTCTTCGCTGGCGATCGCCACCGACAATGTCGATACCGATCAGCTGCACCGGCCGCGGCGCTGGGATATCGGCTTCGTGCGGCGGTTCATGCTCAGCTTTGGGCCGATGAGTTCCTTGTTTGACTTTGCGACCTTCGCGTTCCTGTTGTTCATCGCCCACGCGGCACCCGTTACATTCCAAACGTCGTGGCACGTCGAATCACTCATGACCCAGTTGGCGCGATCTTACTTATCGTGCGCACGCACAATGCGAGCTGGGCGAGCCGTCCAAGCCCGGCGCTTGTATGGCTTACGCTGGGTGTGGCGATCATCTCGGTCACCTTGCCTATGTCCCCTTTGCGGCATGGTTTGGGTTTGTGCCGCTGCCGGAGACGCCAATGAGATCGCCATCACTGATAGAAGAGCCAGCTTAAAAACGATATTTCTCCTCGCGGTTTTTGTCCACCTAACAGTTTCTGCCCGTGACCTTATTAATAGTAGTAGTAATAGCAGTTGGATATGCGTTGACCGAAATCAAAGCGCGAGGATTCTGCACACAACGGCAGCTCGCTTTTAGAATTTTTGCAATTTTTGATATGGGACAAATTCACCGCTCTGGCCACGTGCGACAAGCACCCACGCAATGTTGGTCAGGAGTTACAGATGATGAAATATCTCGCCGTCGTTGGGCTTGGACTGGTCCTTTCGGCATGTGTCAGCGAAAGCTGCAAAGTCCCTCTTCCGAACCATCCCTATAAGACGGAACGGGACTGCAAGCGCCACGAACCTCTCGGGAAATTCGACCCAGAGTGCGATTGCCCCACAAAGGGTTACAAGAACTTTAAGCAACCGATCCCCTGTCCGCTATGACATGGAGATTTGCTCGCGACAGTGGGGTGCCTTGAGCAAATGGAGCAGGATCGGGCAAATCCAGCTGCTCCCAGCATTGCGAATTCCAAGCCCAGGTCGTTGATCTCGTCATATGGATCAACGATGCCGTGCCATGGCTGCTGACACTGCGCTCACCCCGTATCGGAAACATACGCGAAGATTTGCCGCCGCTCCAGTTCCCGCGTGACTTCCCTGGGAAGGGGATAACAGTTGCAGTGGACCGCATGCCTCAAATGCCAGGACAGGCTGTCATTGGAATTCGGCTCGCGTGGCGCCGGGTTCGCGCCATGCCACTGGATGTTGACCGATCTGGCAAACCTAAAATGCAATCGCTCGTGCAACATCTGAGGCCTCCTTCTGTAGGAACCTAGCGTTCGAAGCGTCGATCAGGGTTGATCTGAGTCAAGCGTGTCGACGGTTGCGCGATTTATCGTAGCCCCTCCGCTGATCAATGCTGCTTGGCCCGCGAGGTCGAAGATGACACTTTCCGAGAGCTTAATTTCTGTCGATCTGACCTACCAATGTCCGGCGTGCCAATTCCCCATCGTCAAGCGCGGAAGCTGGTTCCGCGTCGTGT
Organism: Mesorhizobium huakuii; assembly: GCF_030160235.1. Taxonomy (GTDB): domain Bacteria; phylum Pseudomonadota; class Alphaproteobacteria; order Rhizobiales; family Rhizobiaceae; genus Mesorhizobium; species Mesorhizobium huakuii. Next base: position 17,446 of record NZ_BSNY01000029.1, on the reverse strand, counting down.
CGAAATATCGATGCGACGGTTGCGGGCGCATGACCCGGATTGGCTACCCTGAAAAGCTAAAGATATTCGAAAAACACGCCCACTTAGGCGGCTCGATGCAACCCAGTCGCTTTCGTGGTGCGACTTAGATCTACTCCCTAGCGCACCGCTCCAATCGGGTTGGTTGCGGCCAATATCAGAGCTTCAGGATTGATCGTGCTACGTTGGGAATGCACTATAGTCGATATACAGCGGACTGGTAGCCGGTCCAGATGCGGCCAGAGCTTAGTGCAGAACGTTTGTCTGTTCGCCACCATGCCTATCTTGAATGCCAACGGCTCTTCTTTCCGTCTCGAGTTCTGTCTTCCGTGTTCTGGCAAAGTGACCGAAAATCCATCTCACTGTCGCAATTTCGTCAGCCGGCCCGAGCGCCAGAACTATCCGATCCGTCTGCAGGCTCTTGTATTCGTAGGACGAAAGGATGCCCTTTGGGCGGCCATGTTGATCGACAAGCAGGCGCCGAAGGCCAAAGCCTGCCTTTGAGCCCTGCCGGAAGCCCATCCGGATCAGCCTCGCCTGGCCGACGATGTCATCTGTCTTGACGAGCCTGAATTTTCCAGGCGATCGGCCTTTTATCGCGATTTCCATCAATTGAGAGACGAGGACGTGATCGCCTTGGTGGGCGCTGCACAGGGCAGCTATCCCCGATGGGTGGACAGCGCCCATGATTGCAGTCATCGCTGAAAGCGATTTCCGAGGAGATGGTGCGAAGGCCTGTGCGAGGACTTTCTGATGTCGCAGGGTGTTCCATTGCTCCCTATCCCACAAACTTGATACTGGGACCCCACCATGCCGACTTTGGGAACCGGTTATCGCTTCCTGATCCTCACGCGTTCCAGTCGCTCACTTTCAAGGATCTGCTCAAGGCGGGACTGATTCCGAACAGAGGGCGATCGAAGGCCCTGGAACTCGAGCAACAAAAGCTCAAAATGGCAAAGCATCAGGCTCGCAAGCAATCGCCATCTTCAACCGCCGGGACTGAGGCCTACATCATCGCCGCCGCACTGGCGCGCTGAGGATCCTCAGCCGCGGCAATCAGGCAGCCTTGACCGTAATCTTCTTCTCGGCCTTCTGGGCTTCGGCGGTCTTGGGCAGCTTCACCGTCAGCACGCCCTTGGTGAAGCTTGCATCGATCTTGTCGGTGTCGACGCCTTCAGGTAGCTGGAAGGAACGCTGGAAGGAGCCGTAGCGGCGTTCGGACAGATAATAGTCCTTGTCCTTCTCTTCCTTTTCTTCCTTCTTTTCGCCCTTGATCGTCAGCATGCGGTTGGAGAGCTTGATCTCGACATTCTTCTCGTCGATGCCGGGCAGCTCGGCCGTGATTTCATACTGCTTTTCCTTTTCGACGAGGTCCATCGCCGGCGCCACCGGCCAATCCGCGCTGCGCAGCGACGGCAGTTCACGACCGAAAAGGGAGCGGGTCGAAGGCAGCCGGAAATCGAACGCATGGAAGTCGTCGAACAGCCGGTTGATTTCGCGACGCAGGCTTTCGAACGGTGCTGTCCAGTTGTCGGACCGGGCAGGGGCAGTGCTCTTCTCTGTCTTGACGGGGAGTTTGGTGGCAGCTTCCGCCATGGTCTTCTCCTAGCATTTGGGGTTGAATGCGAGCCCGCTGTCTCGACCCTTTCGCCTCAGGTTTCCCCAGGAGCCGGTCAGAGAAGCGGGCCCGCTTGCCAGATGCTGAAAGAGTAGGCTACGCGCCCAACCACTTCCCGATCTCCGGGTCGTTGCCGCCCCGCGTCGCCACATCCAGCCTGACAAGAGCCGCATCAAAGCAGTTGTGGAGTGGCCGCTTATTGATTGGGATCAATGGCGAGAGAAAAAAGTCGTCCGCCGGAATTCAGATTGAGAGGCGCGGCCACCAAGATAACGCGATGACTGGCAACACCGTCCCTTGGCACAGCAGTCGATGATCAAAGGTGTTGGCGCTCAAGTTCGGCGCACGTAGCCGGGTACAGACAATCCATCGGCGAGATGGTCGGCGAGCAACGGCGTCCCATAGAGATAGTCGGCCACATGCGCATTATGAGCGTGGATAGCCTGTTGGAATCCGTCAAGCCTTGTTCGGCGGGATGACCAAATCCCTGCTCGACCAATTCTTCCTACCGGTGTTCGCCTCGTAATGTCTCTCCAGCCAGGTGGAAGGCGCTTATCTGCCGGCGGCCGTCAGCAAGCAGGCGGTAGACACGCACGGCGCCGAATTCGATCTGATAAACGGCTCCGGCCTTTTCCCCCTGCGCATAGATCTCCGCGCCGGCGGGATAGAAGCTAAGCGGTTGCAGCAGTATGGGGTCGAATGCCACAGGCGGGTTTGGCTGGGTGGGCCGCGATGACAGGGCAGTTCTGGAGGCGGTGTAAGCGTGCATGGCTTTTTTCCCGGTTGATCCGTGCCGCAAAAATCGCGCGAATCCGGGGGTGACGAAATTCGGTTTTCTCCCTACGGGAAACTACCTAGGCGGGTGGTTAGACCGTTGCCGAGGCCACTTCGGAGGTGGGGCGATGTCTGTCGAGCGTCGCCAAGGGGCTTTGCGGAAACCCATCGTCATTCTCGTGGGACGGTGAACGCGCATCTCGTATTTGCCGGTCCCGCCAAGGGAGGGGTACGCTGCCAAAGCCGGGCCAGCAGCCCTCAAAGTCGACGCGATTTTGACTCGCATCAAGGTCCGAGATCCCGTCCCTGCAATGTGGTGGTCTTAGATTCATTGAAGAGGCACAACATGAACAGCGTCCATGATGCGAGATGGCTCCTCGGTTCCGTTCTCGCGCTTGCAATCATTGTGACGGGGATAGGACTTGCAGTCGGGTAGCCCCTATCGGATTACGTGTCGCGGCTCGGCAGAACGGCTGCTAACCTAGGAGAGGCGCACAGCGCTGATTCCTCTGGTGCGGAAGGAACTCGCCGATGCCGTGACCGATCGTCACGTCTCTGCACACTTGTATGTGCGAACGAGTGTCAAGCTAATTTTTATCTAGGCCAAATCGCGCGCCGCCCACCAAAATGCCTCGAAGACAAGAGCATGGCGATGCGTTCAGGTGGTCATGCGCGGGTATAGCCGTGCGGCGATGAGGACGAGAAAGACAAAGGTGGCTCCGAGAACGAGGCAGTCTACAACGAGGCCGAACTTGCTCTGCAGGCTGGTTCATTGTTCGGGCCCAACAGGTGGGTAGCTAAGGTGGGATGGCTGCTACCTACGAATTTCGCCGGAAGCAGACGGGCCGATCTCGGCCAATGACAGTCACATCAATCAGGGGCGCACTCTACCGGCCTCGCAGCTCGCAGGGTATGCCCCGCTCGACGTAATACGCCGGCTACATTCAGGGTAACGTCTGGGTCGATATCGATCATTTGTGACAAGCGGCCGTCCAGCCTAAACCTCAATGTGACAAACGATTGAAGGGGATGGATGAACGTGTTCCAGAAACGGACATCTGAGTTGCTACGGACCGTGGCAGCTTGGCTACTTCCAGGTCGTCTTCACGCTCGGCGAGCCTTCCTGCGCCATCTCGCTCCCGTCGGAAGAAACGCTGGTGGTCTACGCCAAGCCGCCCCTCGCCGGTCCTGAGGCAGTGCTCTCCTATCTGTCGCGCTATACCGCCGGATCGCGATCTCGAACCTTCGCCGAGAATGTGCTACATATTGTGATACCTATTGTGATACAAATTTGGCTCTTTAGCGAAAAAATGGTAAGGAAAACAATGGCTTGTCGGGGGCATCGATCCCAGCCAACGGTACCATCGGCATCCACCGTAAGTGATTGATTTTCTTGTATAAAATGTAAGCCGTAAGCATTCATGCTTACGACAAATGCGGTCCTCCGAGTTTCGTGGCAGCTGCAACTGTATTGGAAATCGTGCCGTACTTGCCTTTAGGTTCGCGGATTCAGCCCGGCAAGGCGCTGCTGTCGAACGACGGCGAAACCCTCACTATTCCTCTACAATCGGCGCTCAGGCCTGGCGACGATCCGGGCAATGGCATTCACAAGACCGACGGCAGCTACAGCTTCACGGTCAAGCCATGATCGATCCGCAAGGGCTTTGGATTCTGGGACGTGCCGTTATCGACACTAACCTTATGTTGCTCTGGGGGCGTTGTTTGCAACCGCTGCGCCGCCACCCTTACGCGCTGGCTCTAGTTTCGAGAGGTGCTGCGCTTGGCGGGCGACGAGGGTGACTGGAGAGTGCGTAATAGCTATACGCCCGCCCGCTCACCCATGACTTGGCCCAAAAGCAGATCGTCTGCGTTCGGCCCCAAAACCGTCCTTCCGGAACGCGCCAGAACTTGGAAGTTTGGCCAATTTGCTGTTGCCCAAAAGCAGATTTCTAACGCGACCACTTGAGGGCCTGCTGCGCCAGGAAGCTATCCCGACAGGCGAGTTGCGTTGCCGGCGGGACACCTCGAAGGCCCGCCCTCAAGGTTGTCGTGCAGCGGTCAGAGTGCAGAGTCATGATCCGCAGGTAACAAACCATGGTCGGAATGCTGCTGATTCATCAGCGTCGACAACGCCGTGATGATCTGAGGGAGGAAGAAGGGCTTGGTAATCATGACGCTTTCCGGAACACCCTCGGCGCCCCAATGGATGGCGCTATCGCCACTCATATAGATCACCGGCATTGTCGGGTAGATCACCGGCATTGTCGGGTTGGCTTGGCGCAGATGCCTTGCAACTTCCCAGCCCGATTTGCCCGCCCCCAGGCGTATGTCGGTGACGAGACCCTTGAACTTACCCGGCTCGGCGTCAAACGCCTCGATGGCCTGGGCCGCGTTGTGAGCCGCCACGACCTCGAAGCCGGCCTCTTCCAGCGCCGACTCGACGTCAAGCAGGATCAGTTGTTCATCCTCAACGACCAAACCGCGGCGTTGCTCATCTGGATGTTCCCTCGGGATTCCCCACCACCGTCTAGGCAGTCACTCATTATGGTTTCGACAATGCGTAGTTCCATCTAATAACTTCAACTAGACGTGAGGCCGGACCTAGGTCTTCAAAGAATGGCTCTGACGATCCATCCCTAGGGCTTCGGATGCGTTTCAATCGGTGACGGCATCCGGCGCATCTGTTTGACAATCGTACCCTCGGAAGCGACGATCGGTTTGACCGTCGGCCATCGGTTTCGGATGAGATAAGCCAATATGCTGCCGTTCATCGTGCCGGGAATGCCGACGTCGGTGATCACCAGAACGATGTCCGTTCTTGCCTCCAGCAGCCGAATTGTCACAAGACAGGGCGCCTGTGTAGGAGGCACCCTGTTGCTCGTTTTTCTGGTGATGACTAAAGCGTCCCGTCTGCGAGCAGTTCGCGGGTTCGCTTCAGGGTTGCCATGAGGGCGGCCATGTAGCCGTTCTCGCCGTTGAGCTGAGCCTGCTCCTCAAAAGGGGTTGGTTCTCGGCCGCGCAGGCTCATGTAGCAGCAGAAGCGAAGCTGCCGTGCGCCTTCCTCATCTTCGAACAGTTCGTTGACAATCCCTCCCTCGCGCGGACCGGCCGTCTGGAAGAAGGTGACCTTGCTTTCCGGCTCGAGCGTGACGATCTCGGGCAGGTAGTGACTCCCGATCGTGACTTCACGTAGGAAGTGGGTAGCGCCTTCCCCCAACAACCTCACGACGGCTGCAGAGGCCCGGGACGAGGAAAAAGCGCGCGAATGGATCATAGCAAAAGTCCTTTCTAGATAGCTTTCGCTTCTGTCAGGCGGAACCAGCGATGGCCGACGCGAAGTCGCGATATGGGCGAAGTGGACGGCCCAGAAGCGCAGTCAGGCGCTCGACGTCGCCGGCCTCAGGCAGCATCCCTTCGGAGAAGAAGCGCTCGCCCATCAGGCGCATGTCGTAGGCCATCCAGGCGGGCAGGAACTGCTTGAGATTTTGCTCAAAGCCTTCTGCATTGTCGCCACCATAATTGATCGGGCGGGCGAGCACGTCGGACCAGATGGCGGCGATATCCGTCCCAGTCAGTGTCTGCGGACCGACGAGGTTGATCCGGTCGAGCGCAAGCGGCTCTACGGACTGTTCGCGGCGCAGCAGCTCAAGGGCAGCGATCTCGGCTATATCACGGACATCAATCATGGCGAGACCCTTGGCGCCGATCGGCATTGGGTAGGTGCCGTAGCCAGTGATGGCGTCTTCGATCATCAGATCGTTCTGGATGAAGTAGGCGGGGCGCAGGATCGTGGCCTTGAAGTCCATCTGCTCGATCATTCGCTCGACGCCGAACTTGCCCGCGAAATGCGGCACGTTCACATAGACGTCAGCGCGGATCACCGACAGATAGACGATGCGCTCGATGCCGGCCGATCGGGCGACGTTGAGCGCAATCAACGCTTGGGTGAATTCGTCCGGCACCACGGCGTTCAAGAGAAACAGGGTGGAAATGCCTGACATGGCCTTGCGCAGCGAATCGACATCGAGAAAGTCGCCTTGCGCGACGGATACGCCTTCCGGGAAGCTGGCTTTCGATGGATCGCGCACGAAAGCACGGACATCAGCGCCGCGCTTGACGAGGTGTTCGACGACTTGGCGGCCAATATTGCCTGTGGCGCCGGTAACGAGAATGGTCATGAAATTTCTCCTGTTGGTTGCTTGACACCTCCAATATGTGTGGCTCACTGAGAGCGTAATAGACGGAAATTTTAGACGCACTGTCCCACTCGTGGAACACTCATGGATCTTCTTGCCCTCGCCGATTTCAATCTCGTTGCCCGCCATGGTGGCTTCGGCAAAGCGGCAAGAGCCACCGGCCGGCCCAAGGCAACGCTGTCCCGGCGTGTTGGAGAATTGGAAAGCAGCCTTGATCTACGCCTGTTTGAGCGGGGTGCGCGTAACCTGAAGCTGACCGAAGAAGGACGGGCGCTCTTCGAGCGGACGGGGGCGTTGCTCACCGAACTGGACGAGACGGCTTCGTCGATTGCCTCGGGCGGTCAAAGTCCCAAGGGCAGGTTGCGGATCAGCGCACCTTTACATTTTTCGCAGACCGCAATGGGGAAGATCGGCGCGGCGTTTGCCCTCAAGTACCCGGAGGTGACGCTTGAAGTCACGACTGAGGATCGGCCTGTCGACATGATCGAGGAAGGCTACGATCTGGTAATCCGGGTCAATCCAGATCCCGACGAAAGCCTGGTCGGACGGGCGTTTCTCCGCGACCGTCTGGTTGTTGTGGCGAGCCCCGACCTTCCTCGCACGACCCGTGAGCGTGCCGCTCCTGGCGTTGCGCGCGGGGCGGGCGAACTGCAAACATGGCACGTAAAGACACAAGGTGGCCGGTCAACAATTACAATCGAGCCGGTTCTCGTTTTGTCAACGCTCATCATGGTTCGGGATGCCGTGCGAGCCGGCGTCGGTGCAGGACGGCTTCCCATTTCGTTGGTTGCCCACGACCTCGCTGACGGCACGCTGGTGAATTGGGGGGATATTGATGGCTCTGAAATCTCACTATGGACGCTCTACCCATCGCGGCGGCTGCTCAGCGCGCGCGTGTCGGCGTTCTTGGGCTTTTTGAAACAGGCCTTCCCGGATGGCACGCCGGACGAACTGGCCGCGTATATTGGCAGGTGAGGACCGAAGCCGCTTTCGATGCACTGTTGTCGACAGCATCCCAGGTTCCGCCGCAGTCTTTCCATAGGAGCGGACGGTGCGGCGAACTAGAACGCTAAAAGAACCCAGATTCGTCACCCGTTTGACAAACTGCCGTCAGGCAACCGAGTAGCCGCTCTATCAGCGGCCCAACAAAAAAATGCCGGACTACCGATCGGCCCTTGCCCTTGCCTCAATGTCAAGTGACATCAGGCTCGGCCTTTCTCTGTAAAAGTCCATCCATGGCGACGTGGGTGATGGAGTGGTGGGGCGGGGCCGGGCGCTCCTGAAGCCGAATACCCTTTGCCCAGAGCCGCAGCGCCTCCCAATGAATGCCGGCGGTCACCTTGAGTGTCAGCAGAGGATAGGAGATGAATGCGCGCAGCAGACTGGCATCGCTCAGCGCCCGCCGCTTGCCGGAGAAGCTTGCGACCATCAGCGGCCCTTGGTCGTCGCTGGCAGTGATGTGTATCGCGACGTTTTCGCCGGGGAGGCCGATGCGGAAGCGATAGTTCAATCCCATGGCCATGAAAGGCGAAACGTAGAAGCGCTTGTCGCAATGTTGCCTGACAGTCTCGTCGTGCCCGTCGCCGACACGGATCAGGTAGCTGTGGCGCTGCCCAAAGGTGTTGTTGACTTCGTACAGGATCGCGACGAGGTCGCCCTGCCGGTTATGGCAGAAATAGATGCTGAGCGGATTGAAAGCGTAGCCGAGCATGCGCGGCATGGAGAGCAGTCGGACCGGCCCTGCATCCGTCTCGATCCCCGCCGTCGCAAGCATAGCTTCGACATAGGCTTTCAGCGATCCGCCCGAGCCATCGCCGTGATCCGCGTCAGCGAAGCCGAACAGATTAAACCGGTTGTGTGACAACAGGCGAAGCCGCTGGCTCAACGCATCGATCTCGTCAAGGTCGAGCAGCAGGAAGAATATGCGGTAGGAAAGGCGGTGCCGCAGCGGCTTAAGCCGCTGGTGCATCACTTTGCCGGCATAGAGGGCTGATTTCACCTCCGGCATCACGCCGCCTCGAGGTTGCGCCGCGCCACGGCGTCGATGATGTGAATGCGGCCGGACTCGTTCGCCACGCTCCAGGGCCGGCGCACGCCGCCCAGTGCCTCAGCCACTGCAAGCCCGGCCTGCAGGCCGTCCTCGTGGAAGCCGGCGCCGAAATAGGCGCCGCAGAACCAGGTGTTTCGCTTGCCCTGCAGCGACCACAGCCTTTGCTGCGCGCGCATCGCCGCAGCGTCGAAAGCCGGATGTTCGTAGGACTCACGATGCAGCACGGTATTGGCAGCCGGCTCCACGACAGGATTGAGGGTGACGAAGAGTTGCTGGTTGTCGGGCAGCGATTGCAGCCTGTTCATCCAGTACGAAACGGAAAGCTTTCGGGTCTCGCCCTGGCCCTGTGTCAAATAGTTCCAACTTGACCAGGCTCGCTTGCGCTGCGGCATCAGGCGCGCATCCGTATGCAGTACCGCCTCGTTGCGGCTGTAGCCAAAACTGCCGAGCAGCCGCGTCTCGTCGTGGCTCGGATCGTCCAGCATGCGCAGCGCCTGGTCGGCATGGGTGGCGACAACGACGTGGTCGAAGCGGTGCTCTACGCCTTCGCAGTCGGTAAGCCAAGCCGCGCCCCCGCGCCTGGAGATCAAGCGCACGCCGCGCCCGGCATATGAACGGCCGGCGACGCTCCTCGCCAGTTGCTCGACATATTTGCGGCTGCCGCCATCGACTGTGCGCCAGGTTGGTCGGCCTGCCAGCTTTAGTAGGCCATGGTTCTGGCAGAACCGGATGAAGGCGGTCGCTGGATAGTTGCCGACATCAAGCGCCGGAGTCGACCATATGGCTGCCGCCATAGGATAGAGATGATCCTCGCGGAATGCGGCACCGTAGCCCTTGGCATCGAGATATTCGGCCAAGCTGATCTCGCCGATACGCGCGATGTCGTGGGGGGCCTCACGATAGAAGCGCAGCAATTCCTTCAGCATTTGCCAAAAACGCAGCCTGCCGACATTGGACGGTTGTGCGAGCAGCCCGCCCAATCCGGTTCCCGAATATTCAAATCGTCCGCCGTCGAGCGAGACGGCAAATGACATGTCCGACGCCTTGGTGCGTACGCCGAGATGCGAAAACAGCGCCGTCAAATTGGGATAGGTTACTTCGTTGTAAACGATGAAACCGGTGTCGACCTGTGTGCCGCCGGCATTGACGGTATTGCTGTGGCCGCCGAGCCGCCGGTCCGCCTCGAACAGCGAAACCCTGTGGCGCGTTGAAAGCAGCCATGCTGCGGACAGGCCGGAGATACCGCTGCCTACGATGGCGATGTCCATCGGCTTGTCCGCCTCGAAATAGCCGCCGTTCTTCATTCACGCCCTCCGATTTGCTATGGAAGGGGCTGACATCCTCCCCTAGGTTCAATTTCTACGCAGCGGTGCGGGCTGTGGATCACCGTCTGCGGCAATCGCTGCGCGGCTAGTGATCCGAAAGGGATTGCCGCGCGTAACAGGGCGTATGAATGCATCAGGACATCATTTCATTGCCGACAAAGCCTTTCTTGCGTTCGATCTTGCGGAGAGCGGATTGGCAGTGACCATGCGCGAAGACGAAGAGAGCCTGTCGGCGCCGGAAGCGGTCCGTTTGATGACGGCGGTCGCGGCGAACCGCGATCGAGCGGCCTTCGCGGGGCTGTTCGGCTTCTATGCGCCGCGGCTGAAGGCTTTTCTGAAGAGATCGGGGATGACGCCGTCCGCTGCGGAGGACGTCGCGCAAGAAACCATGCTGCTGGTCTGGAAAAAGGCATCGTATTTCGATCCCGCGCGCGCCGGGGTGTCGACCTGGATCTTCACCATCGCCCGCAACGCGCGCATCGACCGGCTTCGCCGCGAAAGCCGGTCGGCGGTCATTGCCGAAGCCTTTGATCCGTCAGATCAGCCTGATGCGCCGGTTTCGGGCGAGCAGGCGATCATCGCGGTGGAGCGCGAGGAGCGGGTGCGGGAGGCGCTCGATCTTCTGCCGCGGGAACAGGCCGATATCCTGAAAATGTCATTCTTTGGCGAGGTAACGCAATCTGAGATCGCCGACGCGGTCGGCATCCCCCTCGGCACCGTCAAATCACGCGTGCGGCTGGCCCTGGGCCGGCTGCGCCAAATCCTGGACGACCTCAAATGATCAACCATCATCCGAGTGATGAGACGCTCTTCCGTTATGCCAACGGCTCGCTCGAATCCGGGCCGCGCATCGTCGTGGCCGTCCATGTCGGCGCCTGCACGGCTTGCGCCGAGCGCATAGCCCGTTTCGAAGCGCTGGGCGGCTCCCTTCTGCACGATATCGAGCCGGAGGACATGGAAGCTGGGTCCCTTGATCAGGCAATGGCGATGATCGATGCCTATGAGGCCGGTCGCGGTGAGGCCGCGCCGGCCAAAAGGCTCCCGCGCGCCGATGTTGGCATCCGCCTGCCTGAGGTGCTTGACGACTGTGGCATCGGGCCATGGCGCTGGATCGGGCCGGGCGTGCGCTGGAGCCGCGTGACGCTGCCTGATGACGACAGCGCCAACGTCATGCTGCTGAAGGTCGTGGCCGGCCGCAAGCTGCCGGAGCACACGCATGCGGGCTATGAATACACCCAGATACTAAAAGGGGCCTTCTCGGACGCGCGCGGCCGCTATGGCCCGGGGGATCTCGACGAAGCCGATGACGACGTTCAGCACCAGCCGATCGTGGACAAGGACGGCGAATGCATCTGCATTGCCGCGCTCGAAGGCCAGATGAAGCTGAGCGGCTTCTTCGGCAGGCTGATCCAGCCTCTGTTCGGCGGCTGAGCTCCGGTGATGAGCGTCGTCTCGGCTATCGTTCTTGCGGCGGTCGCTCTTTGTGCCACCATGGCGGTGGCGTGGCTGGTCGCGACACGGACCGGCAGGTCCGGGTGGGTCGATGCAATCTGGTCTTTCGCCGTCGGCATCATCGGCGCCTTCTTGGCGCTCGTCCCATCTGTTGAAGGCGACTACGATCATAGGCGATGGCTGGTCGCCCTGCTGGCGCTGGTCTGGTCGCTGCGGCTTGGCGTTCACATAGCCGGCAGGACGATCGGCGACAGCCGCGACGATCCGCGCTATGGCCAGCTGAAGCAGGAATGGGGCGCCAGTTCCTCAAGCCGGCTGTTCTGGTTCCTTCAGGTCCAGGCGGCATCGGCTTTCCTGCTTGCAATGTCCATCATGGCTGCCGCCCACAAGCCGGCTCCGGCGCTGGGGCTTGGCGACTGGGTCGGCGTTGCGCTCTGGATGGTGGCGATTGGCGGCGAGGCACTGGCGGACAGGCAACTGAATGCTTTTCGAGGCGATCCTGCCAACAAGGGCAAGGTCTGCGATGTCGGCCTGTGGGGCCTGTCCAGGCATCCCAATTACTTCTTCGAATGGCTGGGCTGGCTGGCATACGTGGCGATCGCGATCAGCTCCCCGTCGGCCTATCCGTGGGGCTTCGCCGCACTTGCCGGCCCCCTACTGATGTACTGGCTGCTGGTCCATGTCTCCGGCATCCCGCCATTGGAGGCGCACATGCTGCGTTCGCGTGGCGAACAGTTCAGCCGTTACCAGGGACGTGTAAACGCTTTCTGGCCGGGCGTGCCGATTGCGGCAACAACCCGGGAAGGGACATGACAGTGAGCCTGATCTCATCCGTAATCCGTGCCGTCGAAAGCAGGCCGATTCCCGATACCGCGACACGCTTTGGTATCGGCGTCCTGGTAGGAAGAACGCGCCGGCGGCTTGCCAAGGCGGGGTCGGTCGATGAGAAGCAGTTTGCCTGTGCCATGGCGGACTATTCGATCGCCGAGCACGCGCAGGCCGCAAATGAGCAGCACTATGAGCTTCCGCCCGAATTCTTCGGGCTGACGCTCGGTCCCAACCGGAAATACTCCTGCTGTCTCTATCCCAAGGGCAACGAGAGCTTGGCCGAAGCCGAGATCGCGGCGCTAGAGCAGACTGTCGAGCATGCCGGCCTTGGCGATGGCCAATCCATTCTCGAGCTTGGCTGCGGCTGGGGTTCGCTGACGCTCTACATCGCTGAGCGTTTTCCGGCCGCCCGCATCGTGGCGATGTCGAATTCGACGCCGCAGCGCCTGCATATCCAAGCGGAAGCGGCGGCGCGCGGGCTGCGCAATGTCGAGGTCATCACCGCCGACATGAACGGCTTCGAGCCGCGAGAGCGCTTCGACCGCATCGTGTCGGTCGAGATGTTCGAGCATATGTCCAACTGGCGCGACCTGCTTGCCCGTATCCGAAGCTGGCTGGAGCCCGAAGGCAGGCTATTCGTCCATGTCTTCAGCCACCGCCACAGTCCCTACCGTTTCGATCATCGCGACGATGCCGACTGGATCGCACGGCATTTCTTCACCGGCGGCATCATGCCGAGTCACGGGCTGATCGGTCACTTTGCGGACTGTTTCGCCATCGAACGCGACTGGCGTTGGAACGGCATGCACTATGCGCGCACCGCGCGGCAATGGCTGGCGCGCTTCGATGACAACTACAAGCGCATCGGCGAGATCCTTGCCGATGTCTACGGGCGGGATGCGGCGCTTTGGCGCCGGCGCTGGCGGCTGTTCTATCTGGCCACCGAAGGCCTGTTCGGTCACGACCAGGGCAGGGAATGGGGCGTCAGCCACTATCTGCTGCGGCCGGCCTGGTAACATGGAAGGACTTGCACGGCTACGGCGCCGGGTCGCCGCTTACGCGGCGCATGACGACCCCCTGACCAGCGCGGCCAACTGGATTGCGCTGGTCGTTGCCTGGAACCAGCCGTTCTACCCGCTGTACCTTTGGGCGGCGGTCGGCGCCGACAAGATTGCTCCGTCGTTTCTCACGTTCATGTCAACGCCGATCTTTCTGGCTGTTCCAGCTGTCGCCAAACGGCATGCGCTGGCCGCCCGCGTCCTGCTGCCGCTGACAGGCATCGCTAACGGCATCGTGAGCACCAAGGCGTTTGGCGTTGGTTCGGGCGTGGAGATTTTCCTGGTTCCCTGTGCATTGATCGGCGCTGCGTTGTTCAGACCGTCGGAGCGGGCAATCGGACTCGTTATTGTCGCGCTCAGCGCTGTCGCCTATTCGATCCCGCTGCGCTTTTTCGGTGAGCCGCTGGCCAGCTACTCCGCTGCTGACAACAGTGCCATGGTTGGCCTAAATGCCTTGAGCGCCGCGACGCTGGTCGTCTTCATCGGCTTGCTGTTGTCCGGTGCAATGCCAGCCCCGGACCAGCGTGGCGATCAGGTGCCCCGCAGGAAATAGCGGGTCAGCAGGAATCCCACAGTGGCGGCAACCGCGCTGAGCAGCGAACCCCAGCAGATATCCGCCACGGTGATGACCGTCGGCCAGCCGCGGATCGTGGCCTGGTTGGTCAGATCGTAGGTCGAGTAGGTGAAAAAACCATAGAGCGCGCCATTCAGCGCGGCCGTTGTCCATTTGCCGCTCGAAAAAGCCGGCGACGTTGCGAAGATTATGAGACCCACAACATAGATCAGGTAGAATGCCGCAGCAGGAACAGGGTTGAATACGTCAACCAGTATGTCCCCGAGATAGCGGCGGTAAAGGCGCTGCGACATCGTCGTGAGCCATATCGCGTCAATGGCCAGGAAAGCGACCAGAGTGGTTGTGTAAGCGACGGCATACCGCATCATGAAACCTTCCCGTTATTGTTTGATCCTCTGGCTCAATCCTTTAGGGACTGATAAGCGACCAACGCCCTTTCTCGCGCCGCACCGTGGTCTACGATCGGATATGGATAGGTCTTGCCGAGCTCGATGCTTTTGTCCTTCAGGACGGCAGCTGGAGCTTCCCAAGGCCGATGGATATAGCGGTCGGGCAATGCAGAGATTTCCGGGATGTGGTGACGAACGTAGTCGCCCCGAGGGTCGAATTTTTCTGCCTGCAGCACTGGGTTGAAGATACGAAAATAGGGCGCCGCATCAGCTCCGGATCCGGCCACCCACTGCCAGCTGGCCGGATTGTTTGCGGCATCCGCGTCGACCAGAGTGTCCCAAAACCACTTTTCGCCGTGGCGCCAGTCGATCATGAGGTCCTTGATGAGAAAGGATGCCACGATCATTCGCACGCGGTTGTGCATCCAGCCCGTTCGCCACAATTCACGCATGCCGGCATCCACGATTGGATACCCTGTCAGGCCGCGCTGCCATGTCCGAAGCGCCTGCATGTCGTCCCGCCACGACATTGCGTCAAACTCCGGCCGGAAGTTGCGCTCTGAAAGATCAGGATTATGAAACAGCAGATGATATGAAAATTCCCGCCAGCCGATCTCCGAACGAAACGTCGAAGTTCCCGAGCTTTTCGACCTGCGTAACGCGGCGAATATCTGGAATGGCGTGATCTCGCCGAAGGCCAGATGCGGGGAAAGTCGCGATGTTGACAGCTTGCCAGGATAGTCGCGTTGGCGCTCATAGTTGGCAAGGCCGCTCTCAATGAATTGACGAAGCCTGGCCTGGGCGCCTTCTTCGCCGGGTGTCCAAGTTTCGCGGAAGCCATACGCCCAGTCGGGTTTGGTAGGCAGCAAATCAAGCTCCTCCAGGCGCAAGCCGCCAAGCTCACCCCGCCAACCATCAATCGATCCGGGGGGATCGATCGGATCGCGAACATGGGCCTTGTCCGCCATCGCCTTCCAAAATGGTGTGTAGACTTTGTAGAACCCACCGGAGCCGGTCTTGAGGAGCGAAGGTTCATGCAGGAGCGCGCCATCGAAGCTGAGTGCCGTGAGCCCCTTTTCGCGCAGGGCGGCTTTCAGCCTGGCATCTACCCCCGCCTCCGAGGGGGCGTAACGCCTGTTCCAGAACACGAAATTCGCGCCGCTGGCGTCGATCGCCTTGGCGACGGCGTCTTCGGTGCGCCCATGCGCCAGAAACAGATTCGCGCCAGCCTTGCGAAGCAGATCGCCAAGAGCCGCGAGCGAGTGATGGAGCCACCAGCGGCTGGCCGCTCCCGTGGCCCTTAGACCTTTGGTTGTCTCGTCCAGGATATAGAGCGCCACGACGGGAGCGCCGCGCTCAGCTGCCGCCGCGAGCGCGGCGTTGTCACCAATGCGCAAGTCGCGCCGAAACAACACAATGGTGGGAGCTTGGGCTTGTCGGCTCATTCCGTCTCGCAGATCATTTTGCCGGGGTCCAGCGCACGTTCTTGCAAATCAAGCCTGCGCCTATGCAGCCCCGCGTGGTGAGACCCCCCTTCTTCACCGTCAACGTCATTGAATAGGTACGGTTTCGCTTGGGGTCGTAAGCCTTTCCGGCCAGCGTGCCTTGTGACGCCGGTTTCAGCGTCATGATCAGCTTGTCGCCGGCCTGTTCACCCTTGCTGCTATCGCCGATCCACAGATTGGTCGCGCACAAATGCGGTCCGCAAGGCGCGATCGAGACCTTGGCGTTGCCGTCGTCTCGCATCCATATGCCGCGACTGTCAGAGAATGCGTCGGCTTGTGCCGCCGACCCGAGAAATATCGCACAGAGGAATGCGATTGTCCCGTGCATCGTCCCATTCTCCGCTCGCTGGCTAGCTTTGTTGGTACTACGGTGCCGAGGGATGTTTGGATCACCGGCTCCGATTGGCGCCGCCAGGGATCAAGGACCGCCGGGGTCCTCCCTCCGCAAAGGTGGAAACTTCACGGGGTCAGCGCCGAGAGATTAGCGGCAATCTGACATTGCGAACTGACATTTCGCTTGTGGCCCGACAGCCGTCGGTTAGTTAAGCGCCCCATCAACGCGGTAGAGATTCGCCACGGCCTAAATGGTGACGTGGCCAGCAACCGGGTTTGCCGTTTTCATTGCCCACAACTGGTCATTTTCTTCTGCCGTGATGTGAGTGTTTCCGATCAGGCCCACCGCGCCGCCGGTCATCACTCAGCAAAGTTCTTCGCTAGGATCCGAGTGGTTTTCAATGATCCTTCCGAAACTGATCGTGACGATCCATGTCAATGAGCAGGTGGAGAGTACAAGTCAGCCTTCGGCTCTATCCGGCCTTCGAAGGAAACGTACGGGCGAGATAGTGTTGGATTGCGTCGACTAGACGGTCCGAATCGGCGCCCCAGATCAGGTGGTCATCTCCCGGAAGCTCAATGAGCGTGGCGCCTGCAATGCGCTCGGACAGGTAAAGCGCTTCTTCGACCTTGACCCATCGATCGCCTTTCCTGTGGAGTATCAGAGTAGGCACGTGAATCGCGTGGAGGATGTTACGGACATCGACTTCGGCGCCCCAGCGCCATAATGCGATGGCGTCGGAAGGAGACGCCGAACTCCTCAGATAGGCTGCGAACCATTGTTGCTCGCGCGTATCGTTCGCCAAGCTCGGCGCTCCTCTTCCCAAATCCCAAGGCTCTCCCCACTTGCGTTCGATCTCGGCCAGTTCTTCTTCCATGTCCTCCCTAGTCTTTGCCCAAGGATAGTCGGGTGACCACAGTCCCTGGGCATAAGCACCGTGAAGAATGAGTGCCTGGGTTCGCTCGGGATAGGTCGCCGCAAAAAGCATGCAAAGGACGCCGCCTTCGGAACTGCCGAACAAGACCGCCCGTCGCGATCCGATTGCATCGAGTACCGCCCGTACATCGTCCGCCCGCTCTTGCAGCGTTGGAAAGCCCACGTTGCGATCAGAAAGCCCAGTGCCTCTCTTGTCGATGCGGACCAGCCGACAAAATGACCCCAGCCGGCGCAGCACGTGCGCTAGCCGCGGGGATTCCCAAGCATAGTCGAGGTTGGAAACCCAGCCCTGTACGTAGACGAGGTCGAACGGCCCCCCACCGGTTACCTGAGAGCTATGGCGGAAAATGGGTGATGACGGTTTGAGAAGGGCGGCGTATCGAGGCGGG
>NZ_BSNY01000028.1 GCF_030160235.1 Mesorhizobium huakuii | reverse complement strand
CCCGCCTCGATACGCCGCCCTTCTCAAACCGTCATCACCCATTTTCCGCCATAGCTCGCCGTCAATTGGGGCATGTGCAAGTGACCATTTGTGAGCTTTCACGCTTGGGCACGATCGCATTTGCTCAGCACCGTGACGTACCGATCGACCACAGATTCCGAACGCTTACCGATTCAAGCCAGCGATGTCGGAACGACTTATCTCGACGTAAGGCGAATGCCGCCCAGATCACCCTGGACTTCTCGTTCTAACCTGGCGCTGCATTGGAGGACTCAAGCGATGATGACAGCTTTGCGCCTGTTGTCAGCCGTAGGGCACCTTAGCCACCTCGTGAAAGCAGACATTGCCGCCGACGAGGCTTGACGGTCGCGGTCGCGACTGGCGCAAAGATCAGTCGAGGCTGATCCGCGTTCCCTTGGCGCCGTTGAGCAGCCGCTTGAGATGGAAGCTGGCGAGCTGGTCGTCCGGACATTTGCCGATATGCGCGGCGAAAGCCGTAAGCGCGTTTGCCTCGCCGACCTCCAATCTGCCAAAGGCTTCAAGATAGCTGGCCGTCGAAGGATCATCATACTGCTTTGACGACAAAGGCTCGAACGCGCGCAGCGCCTCGGCCCTGCCGCGCAGCATCAGATCGCCGACCGGCCGTCCGCGGAAGCCATCGACCCTTGCAGCGGCGCTCGCGCTGACGCAGATACGCGTGCCCAGCTGCTTGTTGGCGCTTTCCAGCCGCGCCGCTATATTGATGGTGTCGCCATAGGCCGTGTAGTCGAAGAAGCGGCCTCCGCCGAAATTTCCGACCAGCGCCGGACCTGCATGGACGCCGATGCGGGTGGTACCGACCGCGACGCCCTTGTCGCGCCAGCTATCGCGGAACGATTGCGACAGCGCGTCGAGTTCGAACGCGCAGGCAACCGCGCGGGCCGCATGGTCCTGCTGCTCGCCAGGAGCGCCGAACAGCACATGCAGCGCATCGCCGACGATCTTGGCGACGGTGCCTTCATGGGCGAACACGACGTCGGTCATGCCAGCCAAATAGTCGTTGAGGAGCGCGCCAAGCGTGGCAGGGTCGATCGTTTCCACCAGCGTGGTGAAGCTGGTAATGTCGGTGAACAGCGAGGCGACCTCGCGCCACTGCCCGGCCAGCGCCGACCCGTCCGCGTCGCCGGCCAGCCGCTCGGCTAGATTGGGCGAGAAGTAGCGCGACAGCGATGCATGCGCGCGCTCCGCGACCGCTTGCCGCCTATGCGCCTCGTGCAGCACCTCGCGATGCTTCAAGGTCTTGGCGATCGTGGTCTCCAGGTCGGCAAAGTCGATCGGCTTAGTGATGAAGTCGAAGGCGCCGCGGTTCATCGCAGTGCGGATGTTGGCCATGTCACCGTAAGCGGAGACGATGACCGTCGAAAGCTGCTGCCCCTCGGCCTGCTGCAGCTTCTCCAACAGCGACAGGCCGTCCATGCGGGGCATGTTGATGTCGCACAGCACCATGTCGATGTCGCTGTTGCCGTCGATGACGGACAGGGCGTCCACACCATCGCTGGCGAACAGGAAAATGACCGCGCCGTCGCGGATCTGACGCCGGAACTTCTGGACGATCAAGACCTCAAGGTCGGGCTCGTCGTCAACCACAAGAATGCGCGCCGTCACGCCACCATTCCCAGCCGTGTTTCGATCTGTTGCCTGAGCGCCGCAAAGTCGATCGGCTTGGTCAGCAGCGCTTCGGCGCCGTTCTCCAACACCTTGCGCTTGGTTTCGGCGTCGCCATAAGCGGTGATCATGATGACCGGGACGTCCGGCCGCTGCACCTTGATCTTCGGCAGGAGCTCGAGCCCGCTCATGCCGGGCATGTTGATGTCGGACAGCACCAGGATCAGTGTCACCCCTTCGGCGTGGTCTATCTGCTCCAACGCATCCACCGCCGATTGCGCAAACTCCATGGTGAAGCGGCTGGCTCGGATGTCGCGGCGGAACTGCTGGCGAAACAGCGGCTCGACGTCGGGCTCGTCGTCGACGACCAGAATGAGGAGGCTCATTCTTCACCTCCCGATTTTGCGAGCGAGGCCGCAGCGCGCGGCAGCACAATCCGGAACTCGGTGAACTCGCCTGGCTGGCTGATGACGTCGATCGTGCCAGCATGCTGTTTGACGACGATGTCGTGGCTGAGCGACAGGCCGAGCCCGGTACCCTCGCCGGCTGGCTTGGTCGTGAAGAATGGATTGAACATCTTCTCCTTCACCTCCGGCGGAATGCCGGTGCCGTTGTCGCGGATCCTGATTTCGACACGGTCGCCGAGACTCATGGTGGTGGCGGAGAGCGTCGGCTCATAGCCCGCGCCATTCGCCGCGGCGCTGCGCTTGGCTGTTGCATAAAAGCCGTTGGAGATGAGGTTGAGGAGCACCCGCGTGATCTCCTGCGGGTAGAGATCGACATCCCCCGCCTGCGGGTCGAAATTCCGCGTCAGCGTGACGTTGAAACCCGGCTTTTCGGCGCGCGCCCCGTGATAGGCAAGGTTCAGGCTCTCCTCCACGATGGCATTGATGTCAATCGGACGATGCTCTCCTGAACCCGCGCGCGAATGCAGCAGCATGTTCCTGACAATGGAATCGGCCCGCTTGCCGTGCTGGACCACCTTGTCGAGATTGCTCTTGAGAATGGCTATCAGCTCGCCGACCTCTTCGCGCACGGATGCCTCCAAAGGCGCTCCGGCCAGCACACTGTTCAAATCATCGATGAGTTCGCCGGAGAGCGCTGAGAAGTTGTTGACGAAGTTGAGCGGGTTCTTGATCTCGTGGGCGATACCGGCGGTCAACTGGCCGAGTGAGGCGAGCTTCTCCGTTTGCACGAGGCGGTCCTGCGCGGTCCTCAGATCTTCGAGCGAGCGTGACAATTCGCGGGTACGCTCCTGCACCTCGTCGAACAGCCGAACGTTTTCGATCGCTATGCCGGACTGGTCAGCAAACGTCTCGACGAGCTCGATCTGCCTCGGCGTGAAGTCCCGCACCTGTGACCGCGTCAGTGCGAACACGCCGACTGGCGCGCCTTCGCGCAAGATCGGAACGCATAAAATAGTCCGGTAACCGCCGAGCTTCTGAAGCTGCGTTGCCCCGTAGTCCGGGTCGGCGAGCACGTCCGAAACGTGGACGGCGCGGGCTTCGAGAGCCACCCTTCCGGTGACGCTGTCTCGACCGGCGGCGAAGGGATTGGCTTTGGCGAAAGCCGCGGCTTCAGGCAAATTGCCGTACTCGGCCGACCACCGGTAGAGATCGCCATCACGCTTGAAGATGACGCTCGTGTCCGCGTCGCACAGCTTGGCCGCTGATTCTGCCAGCGTGTCGAGAACCGGCTGCAGGTCGAATGTGGAACGGCTGATCGCCTTCAGAACATCCGCCGTTGCCGTCTGCAGCTGCAGCGATTCGCTCAATTCCGCCGTGCGGGCCTGCACCTCGTCGAACAGACGAACATTTTCGATGGCGATCACTGCCTGGTCGGCAAAGGTTTCGACGAGTTCGATCTGCCTCTCGGTGAAGGGCCGCACCGTCGAGCGGGTGAGTGAGAAAACGCCGATTGGAACCCCCTCGCGCAGCAGCGGCACGGCCAGCACCGTGCGGTATCCGCCGAGCCGCTGTCCTTCCCACAGCGTGTAGTCGGCGTCAGCCAGCACGTCTGGAATCTGGACGGCCTTGCCTTCGAGCAGGACTCGGCCGACCCCGGTGCCGCGCCCGGGGACGTGCACAAAGCCGCTGAAATATTCCTCGAGCTCGGCCGGATAGCCGTAACTCGCAGCCTCGACGAATTTGCCGTCCGTCTCACGCACGATCGAGGCGTTGTCCGCTTCGCACAGCCGGGTCACCGATGCGGCCAGAGCGTCGAGCACTGCCCGGAGGTCGAACGTCGAACGGCTGATCGCCTTCAGCACATCCGCAGTCGCCGTTTGCTGCTGCAGTGACTCGCTCAGTTCCGCCGTGCGTGCCTGTACCTCTTCAAACAGGCGCACATTCTCGATGGCGATCACCGCCTGATCGGCAAAGGTCTGGACAAGTTCGATCTGGCTATCGGTGAAGGGCCCGGGTTCGGGCCGCGTCATTGCGAAGACGCCAATTACCGATCCTTCGCGCATGAGCGGTACACAGAGCACAGCCGAATATCCTCCGAGTCGCGGAGCTTCGGGAAGGCCATGTTCGGTGTCCTTGGTAACATCTGGAATATGGACGACTGCCTTGTCGAGTGCTGTTCGGCCGACCCAGGATTGTCGGCTGATCGGGCTCGGATTCGCCTCTTCATACGCGCGATATTCCGGGGTTTGGTCGTAGCCTGCCGCAAGCCGGAAGACATCGCCGTCCCGCATAAAGATGCCAGACGTTTTCGCACCGCAGAGCCTCACAGCAGAATCGATAAGTGTCTGCAGGACGCTCTCCAGGTCGAATGCGGAGCGGCTTATGACCTTGAGCACATCCGCGGTCGCAATCTGCTGCTGTAATGCTTCGCCAAGCTCGGCGGTGCGAGCCTGCACCTCTTCGAAGAGCCGCACATTGCCGATTGCGATGACGGCCTGGTTGGCGAAAGTTTTGAGAAGGCCAATTTGGCTGTCGCTAAAGGCCCGCGCCTCGATGCGCCGGATCATAAGCGCTCCAATTGCTTTTCCTTCCTGCAACAGCGGCGTGGCGAGAATCGCGCGAAAACCAAGAAGTTGAGCCATCATTCGGGCGCTTGCAAACTCCTCTCCAGCGATGGTCAAGTCGGGAACGTGGACTGGCACCCGATCCAATACGGCGCGGCCGGTAACGATGTCGCGCGCGACCGGCAAGCCGGTGCCGTCAATGGGAATCGGTCCGTGATGCGCTCCCACAGCCAGCCTATCGGAGCGCAGCAGATAGATCGTTGCGTCATAGGCGTCGCAGAGCCGAGCGGCTCCTTCAGCGACGGCGTCCAGCACAGGTTGAATGTCCGTAGGAGAGCCGGCGATCACTTGCAAAATCGCGCCGGTGGCCATCTGCTGTTCCAGCGACTCGGCTAGTTCGCGGTTGCGGGACTCCACCTCTTCGAACAGCCGCACGTTCTCGATCGCGATGACCGCCTGATCCGAAAATGTCTGCACCAGTTCGATTTCGCGCGTACTGAACGGAGAGACCGACGAACGGGCGAGGACGAAGACGCCGGTCACGGCGCCGTCACGCATCAGCGGAACGCCCAGCAGGGTGCGGAAGCCGCCGAGCCGCTGGCCTTCAATGTTGGTATACTCCGGATCGTCGAGAACGTCGGCGATCTGCTCCACAGACCCGCTCTGGGCAACACGGGCGGCAATGCTGCCCCGGCCCGGCGTGACCGGGAGGTTATTCATGTGATCCTGGAATTCTTGGCTCCATCCGATCTGTACCGTCGGCTGCAACACCTCGCCCTGGCGAAGATAGATGTAGCCCATCCCGGAATGACAGAGGTCGGACGCGGACTTCACCAGCGTATGCAGCACGGAATCGAGATCGAACACCGAACTGCTGATCGTCTTCAACACTTCGGCCGTCGCCGTCTGCTGATCCAGCGACTCGGCCAGTTCACGATTGTGCCCCTCGACTTCCTCGATCAGCCGGGCATTCTCGATTGCGATCACGGCCTGGTCGGCGAAGCTCTCGACCAGCTCGACTTGACGCGGTGAAAATAGCCCGATCGTCCGCCGCCCCAAGCCGAATACGCCTATGGTCTCCTGACCCCGCTTCAGCGGAACAGAAAGTACTCCGCGGAAACTGCCCATGACTGCCGCTTCCGGCCTTTCGTATTCCGGGTCTTCAAGCGCGTCCGCCACGTGAATCGTCAATCCCTCCAGTGCGGCGCGGCCCTGGAACGTCCCTCGTCCCACGACATGTGGGTTGGCTCGTTCGTATGCTTGCAGTTCGGCACCTTGCCCGCCGCCTGCCATGAAGCGCAACGTATCGCCAACGCGCAACGTGATTGCGCCCATGTCCGCCCCGGCCAGGCGTATTGCCGAGTCGACCAGCGTCTGCAGTACCGGTTGAAGATCGAAGGCCGACCTGCTAATTGCCTTGAGCACATCGGCGGTCGCGGTCTGCTGCTCCAGCGCCTCGGCGAGATCGCGCGTGCGCGCTTGCACCTCGTCGAACAGGCGGACATTTTCGATGGCGATTACGGCCTGGTCGGCGAAGGTCTTGAGTAACTCGACCTGTTTTTCGCTGAACGGTCTGAGCTCCGTTCGGCGAATGACTAGCGCTCCAATGGCCTCGTCCTCACGCAGCAAAGGGGTGGCGAGAATTGTCCGGTGACCAAGCCGCAGCGCCATCGATCGGCCTGCAGGGAACTCGCCCTCCAGGGCGAGTAGATCATGCACGTGGACCGGCCTGCGATCGATCACGGCGCGGCCGGTGACCCAGTCCCGCGTGATCGGGAAAGTGGCGAAGTCGATCGGGATCGGCCCGTGGTGTGCGCCAATGGCCAGCGATTCGCCATGCCGCAGAAAGATCGCCGCGTCATAGGCGTCGCAGAGTTGTGAGGCGTTTTCGGCGACCGCTTTCAGGACCGTCTGGATGTCGGTGGGCGATGCGGCGATCACCCTGAGGATCGCACTCGTCGCAGTCTGCTGTTCAAGGAGACTGGCGACCTCCGCGGTGCGTACCTGATTTTCTTCGCGCGCCGCTGTCAACTCGGTTCGGAGCGAGCTGATAGTCATCTCAGAGTCGGAGTCAGGCCCTCCCACTGAGGTGCTCCTGTCTTTCTCTGCTCAGTGTCGGCTTTGGCCAGCCTAGCGTCAAGTTTGGTGACCTGCAACGTCCGTTTGTGACGCAGCGCAGCCGCTTGGTGATGCACCTGAGCGTCGGATTTCGGAAGGTGGGTTCAATAGGTCGCCGCAACACTCTTAATCTGAGAGGATGAGGAGGTGTTGCA
>NZ_BSNY01000027.1 GCF_030160235.1 Mesorhizobium huakuii | reverse complement strand
AGTGGGAATCCTTTTTACCCATTATGCCCGCCCGCACACGGAATTCCTGACAGTCCCCCTTTCGTCGGCGCGCCAGATTCTCTCGATCCGACGAGCCGGACCGAAACGCTCGATGCCACAGGCATTCCGCGCGCATAACGGCGCATTCTGGAGGCGCGGCATTTGCCGCACCTCCCTGGTGCTTGGCCACAACTGGCCACCCAGTCTCGCTATCCCTTGTGGTGCACTTTCTGCAGCCCGTAGACCGGGGTCGGCAGTCCGGCGTGCCTGGCCTTCAACTGCAGCGACAGGAACTGCGAATAGTGGCGTGACTGGTGCAGATTGCCGCCGTGGAACCATAGTGCCTCCTGCTGCGTCGGCTTCCACATGTTGCGCAACTCGCCTTCCCAGGGGCCGGGGTCCTTGGTGGTGTTCGAGCCAAGGCCCCAGCATTTGCCGACCTTGTCGGCGGTCTCACGCGATATCAGATCGGCGGCCCAGCCGTTCATTGAGCCATAGCCGGTGGCGTAGACGATGAGGTCCGCGGGCAATTCGGATCCGTCGCTGAGCACAACCGAATGCTGCTTGATCTCTTCGACGCCGACGCCACTCTTCAGCTTGATCGAACCATCGATGATCAGCTGGGAGGCGCCGACGTCGATATAATAGCCGGAGCCGCGCCTGAGGTACTTCATGAACAGGCCGGACTCATCGTCGCCCCAGTCGAGCATGAAACCGGCCTTTTCCAGTCCCTTGTAGAACGCCGCGTCGCGTTTCTTCATCTCGGCATAGGCCGGGATCTGGAACTCGTGCAGGATCTTGTAGGGCAGGGAGGCGAAGATCAGATCGGCCTTGGCCGTGGTGATGCCATTCTGCAGCGCCTGCTCCGAATAGAGCGAACCCAATCCGATCTCCATCAACGTGTCGGATCTGGAAATATGGGTGCTCGAGCGTTGCACCATGGTGACGTCGGCACCGGCTTCCCAAAGGGCCGCCGCGATGTCATGGGCGGAATTGTTGGAGCCGATGACAACGGCTCTTTTCCCGGCATAGTCA
The DNA here is from genome assembly GCF_030160235.1 of Mesorhizobium huakuii. GTDB lineage: Bacteria > Pseudomonadota > Alphaproteobacteria > Rhizobiales > Rhizobiaceae > Mesorhizobium > Mesorhizobium huakuii. Next base: position 288,348 of record NZ_BSNY01000027.1, on the reverse strand, counting down.
TCGGGGCCAGGGTGCTTTGAGGAGTGGTGCTGATCGCCCTTGAAGGTCTCCATACCCTTGAATTTCGGCAGATTGGCCTTGCCGGATTGTCCGGTCGCCAGAACCAGTTGCTTGGGCTTCAGGGTGATGTCCTTGCCGTCGCGGTGGACGACGACGGTCCATTCCTTCTTCTCGTCGTCATAGGAGGCGCTCTTGGCTTCCGTTGACGACCAGTAGTTCAGCTCCATCACCTTGGTGTACATTTCCAGCCAGTCGCCGATCTTGTCCTTGGGCGAGAAGACCGGCCAGTTCTTCGGGAAATCGATATAGGGCAGATGGTCGTACCAGACCGGATCGTGCAGGCAGAGCGACTTGTAGCGCTTGCGCCAGCTGTCGCCGGCCCGCTCGTTCTTCTCGACGATGATGATCGGCACGCCGAGCTGCCGCAGCCGCGCGCCGAGCGCGATGCCGCCCTGGCCGCCGCCGATGATGAGCGTGTAGGGCTGCGTCTTGAAGCCGAGCTCGGCGGCTTCCTTCTCACGCTCTTCCTTCCACGTCGGACGGTTCTTGCCCGAGCCATGCTTGGCGCCCATCGGCCGCGCGAAGCCGGCCGGTTCCTCGTAGCCTTTCAATTCGACCATGGTGGTCAGCAGCGTCCATATCTTGCCGTCCTTAAGCCTGACATGGCCAAAGCCGCGCGCGACTTCTGTCTCGAAACTGATCCAGCCCTCGATCAGCCCGCCGCTCTCGGTCGCGTCCTCGCCCTTGGCGAGTGCCCAATGCGACGGCTTTGTCTTCGACAGCTGGCTCTCCAGCATGTCGCGGACCTGATCCTTGCCCTCCATGGTCTTGATGTTCCAGGTGAAGATGACGAGGTCGCGCCAGTAGCAATCCTCCTGGAAACAACCGACGGCCTTGTCGATGTCATTGGCGGCGAGGGCGCCGCCGAATTGATCGAGCAGGTCGGACAGTTTCTTGTTTGGGGCCTTGTCGAGCATAAGTTTTCCTCCGTGAAATCCAGGCCGTCATGGTGGCTCCTCCCGACTTCCAAGCCGGACGGTCAAGTATCGGCAGAGAGGACGGCCTTCGTCACGCCCCACCATAGTTTCGCGTGGCTTCAAGGACTTATCTGGAGAACGCCGCTTTCGAGCCGGTTTGGGGCGTTCTTGCGAAGGGCAGGGTGGTGTCAGCACGATGCGGGTGTCCATCGCGAAATCGTGACGGTCCATTTGTCGAATTGGGAAGCGCCTTCGTTGCCGGCGCGATTTTTGCCGTTGACAGGGCGCCTTGCCGGCCCTTAGTGTCCGCGACCATGAAAAAGGCACTCATTCTCGTAGGAAGGCGCGTGGGCAAGGCGGTGTAACCGCCGGGCGAAAACCTCCCATGCGCAACACACAGGCTCCCTCGGGGGCCTTTTTTATTGCCTGAAACACGACTAAACGACCAACAACACCCAAATGGCAACGCCCAAGCGGCGACAGTACGGGACCAGACCGATGAGCAACGGACAGAGTGAGCGGCGCGAGATGACGGGCGCCGAAATGGTGGTGCAGGCGCTGAAGGACAATGGCGTCAAGCATGTCTTCGGTTATCCCGGCGGCGCGGTTCTCCCGATCTATGACGAGATCTTCCAGCAGGACGATGTCGAGCACATCCTGGTGCGGCACGAGCAAGGTGCCGGCCACGCGGCCGAGGGCTACGCGCGCTCGACCGGCAAGGCCGGCGTCATGCTGGTGACGTCAGGCCCCGGCGCGACCAATGCGGTGACGCCGCTGCAGGATGCGCTGATGGATTCGATCCCGCTGGTCTGCCTGACGGGCCAGGTGCCGACCTCCTTGATCGGCTCCGACGCGTTCCAGGAATGCGACACGGTCGGCATCACGCGCCCCTGCACCAAGCACAACTGGCTGGTGAAGGACGTCAACGAGCTCGCCGCGACCATCCATGAGGCGTTCCATGTCGCAACAACCGGCCGTCCGGGGCCGGTTGTGGTCGACATCCCGAAGGACGTGCAGTTCGCCAAGGGGTTTTACGTCCCGCCGCAGATCGCACCGCGCACCAGCTACCAGCCGAAGGTCCAGGGCGATCTGGAGAAGATCAAGGCCGCCGTCGACCTGATGGCGGGCGCCAAGAGGCCGATCATCTATTCGGGCGGCGGCGTCATCAATTCCGGCCCGGAAGCGAGCCATTTGCTGCGCGAACTGGTCGACCTCACCGGTTTCCCGATCACCTCGACGCTGATGGGGCTCGGCGCCTATCCGGCATCGGGCAAGAACTGGGTCGGCATGCTCGGCATGCACGGCACCTACGAGGCCAACATGGCCATGCATGATTGCGACGTGATGATCTGCATCGGCGCGCGCTTCGACGACCGCATCACCGGGCGGCTCAACGCGTTCTCGCCGAATTCGCGCAAGATCCATATCGACATTGACCCGTCCTCGATCAACAAGAACGTCCACACCGAAGTGCCGATCATCGGCGACGTCGGCCGGGTGCTGGAGGATATGGTGCGGCTGTGGCGGGCAACCGCCAAGGCCGACAAGAAGGCGCTTTATCCCTGGTGGGAGCAGATCGCCAAATGGCGCGGTCGCGATTCACTCGCCTACAAGATGAACCACGACGTGATCATGCCGCAATACGCCATCCAGCGGCTCTACGAACTGACCAAGGACAAGGACACCTACATCACCACCGAGGTCGGCCAGCACCAGATGTGGGCCGCGCAGCATTATCATTTCGAAAAGCCGAACCGCTGGATGACGTCGGGCGGGCTGGGCACGATGGGCTATGGCCTGCCGGCGGCGCTCGGCGTGCAGATCGCGCATCCCGATGCGCTGGTCATCGACATCGCCGGCGACGCCTCGGTGCAGATGACGATGCAGGAGATGAGCGCGGCGGTGCAGTACAAGGCGCCGATCAAGATCTTCATCCTCAACAACCAGTATATGGGCATGGTGCGCCAGTGGCAGCAGTTGCTGCACGGCAACCGGCTGTCGCATTCCTACACCGAGGCGATGCCGGACTTCGTCAAGCTGGCGGAGGCGTATGGCGGCCACGGCATACGTTGCGAGAAGCCGGACGAGCTGGACGACGCCATCAAGGAGATGATCTCGGTCAGGAAGCCCGTGCTGTTCGATTGCCGCGTGGCGAACCTCGCCAACTGCTTCCCGATGATCCCGTCTGGCAAGGCGCACAACGAGATGCTGTTGCCCGACGAGGCCACCGACGAGGCCGTGGCAAACGCAATCGACGCCAAGGGCAGGGAACTGGTGTAATCGACGGGCCAAGGCAGGGCTTGTCGAAAAAAACCTTGCGCAAACAAAGAATTAGATCAAGAATTTGAGATCCATGTCATGAACGCACAGCACCTTCAACCCACCGGCTCCGCCTACTTCATCGCCAAGGAAACGGAGCGGCCGGAGATCCACACGCTTTCCGTGCTGGTCGACAACGAGCCGGGCGTACTCGCCCGGGTCATCGGCCTGTTCTCTGGACGCGGCTACAACATCGAGAGCCTGACCGTCTCCGAGACGGAGCATGAGAAGCACCTGTCGCGCATCACCATCGTGACGCGCGGCACGCCGCATGTGATGGAGCAGATCAAGAATCAGCTCGAACGCATCGTGCCGGTCCATCGAGTGGTCGATCTGACTGTCCGCTCGCACGAGCTCGGGCAGGAGCGACCGCTGGAGCGGGAACTGGCGCTGGTCAAGGTTGCCGGCACCGGCGACGCTCGCGTCGAGGCGCTGCGGCTGGCCGACGCTTTCCGCGCCAGCGTCATCGACGCCAACACCGAGCATTTCATCTTCGAGATCACCGGCAAGGGTTCCAAGCTCGACCAGTTCATCGCCATCATGAAGCCGCTCGGCCTGGTCGAGATCTGCCGCACCGGCGTGGCGGCGATGAATCGCGGCCCGCAGGGCATGTAGGCATTCATGCGAAATTAGAGTTCAGCAATCACGGTTGGCCAAGGCATTGCAAATTCGATCTGAGAACCAGTGGCGCATGACCCCGCGACAAGAGCTTCTGATACATGTGATGATGTACGCTCTGATCGCATACTCGATCTGGGTGCTTGCCCATGCCTGGGTGACGATGACCGTTCCGGTCGGACGAACCTATAGCCTGGTTGCGTATGCGGACAATCCGACCAGATTCCGGGATGGGGTACTGTTCCACGCCGGATCCATCGTCGTCTTCAGCTGGTTTCTCTGGGCACTGAAGCATCTCCGCCGGCGCTGATCTGCCGAAAGCTTCCGACAGATCCAATCGGCTATCAGTTGCCGGATTTTGTCGGCGTAGCGCCGATTCTGCCGCCTGCCAGTTCCTTGCTTTCCCGTTGGACCAATCGAATGAATTTGCGTCCGGCGCCCGCTTGATTTAAGTCAGTATTACTGACCTTTGTGAGCCGTCATGTCCCTCGACGCATTCCTCGCACTGCTCGTCTACGCTTTCGTGACCTCGATCACGCCGGGGCCGAACAACCTCATGCTGCTGGCATCGGGGGTGAATTTCGGCATAGCCAGAACCGTTCCACACATGCTTGGCATCAGCATGGGTTTTCTGGTGCTGTTGCTCGCCGTCGGCCTTGGCCTTGGCGCTGTGTTGACTGCGTTTCCGGCGCTGCACACTGGATTGAAGATCGCAGGCGGCGCCTATCTGCTCTACCTTGCCTGGAAGATCGCCATGTCGCGCTCGCTGACCGGCAAGGGTGAGACGAAAGGACGGCCGATGCGCTTCATCGATGCGGCTGCCTTCCAGTGGGTCAATCCGAAGGCCTGGGTGATGGCGATCACCGCCATGGCTGTCTATGCCAATGCCGAGCACCCGTTCCTGTCGGTGGCGTTGATCTCGATCGCCTTCACCATCGTCAACCTGCCGAGCGTTTCGGTGTGGGCCGGTTTCGGCACGGCGCTGCGGGGTTTCCTGTCGGATCCGGTGCGGCTGAAATGGTTCAACATCGCCATGGGCGTGCTCCTGGCGGCGACGCTTTGGCCGATGCTGAAATAGGGTTCTCCGACGCTTTGACGGGCCTCGGCCAGCGGCAATGGCGGGCTGCCTACCAATTGTGCAGTGCACATTAAATCTTCGTAATGCCGTGTTTTGGCCCTTTTCCGACAAATGCGTGTCCTATCTATTCGGCGAAATCGCGGCAATGAGCCGTGGATTGCGCTAGAATACGACCACCTGACTACGGCGTGTCGGACGAGAGGGCCCCTTGACGATACGTGGAAAAGTCATTCTTTCATTGCTTGTCCTCGCCTGTGCGGGCGCGGCCTGGCTCTATCTGTCTCCGGACATGCTGGGCAAGGTTCAGCAGCTCATCGGCGCAAAGCAGGTCGCGGCGTCGGACAAGGCGGCAACCGACAAGCAGGCATCGGGAAGCAAGCAGGCCGGCGGCGGCGCGCGTTCGGCCTCGATCGTTTCGGCGACGGCAACCACGGCCGACTTCCCGATCCGGCGTTATGCCATCGGCTTCGTCTCCTCGCCCGCCGTGGTCAGCATCAACGCGCGGGTCTCCAGCCAGATCGTGTCGATCGACGTCAAGGACGGGCAGATGGTCAAGGCAGGCGACACCCTGTTCTCGCTCGACGACCGGGCGCTCAAGGCGCAACTCGCCAAGGACCAGGCCACGCTCGCCAAGGACCGGGCGCTGCTTGCCAGTTCGAATTCCGATTTTCAGCGCGCCAAGGACCTTGTCGCCAAGCAGGCCGGCACGCAGCAGACCTATGATCAGGCCGTGGCCGCGCAGAAGGCGGCGGCGGCGACCGTCGATGCCGACAAGGCGACGATCGACGCGGACAATGTCCAGCTTGGCTTCGCCACCATCACGGCGCCGATCGCGGGCAGGCTGGGTGCGGTCAATGTTGCCGTCGGCGATCTGGTGACCACCAGCAATGGCAACAGCAGTAGCTCGACGCCGCTGGTGACCATCACCCAGATGGATCCCTTGCAGGTCAACTTCAACCTGCCGGAAAGCAACCTTGCGCTGCTGCACAAGGCGCTTGCCAATCCCCAGCAAGGAGCGGTGACCCTGATCAAGGATGGCGACCCGACGCCGATCGGCAAGGGTACGCTCGATTTCGTCGATTCCAGCGTCGATACCGCCTCGGGCACGATCGCAACGCGGGCGAGCATACCCAATGCCGATCTTTCGCTGTGGCCGGGCCAGTATGTGAATGTCGTGCTCGACGCCGGCATCATGCCGCAGATGACCTCCGTTCCCACCGTAGCGGTGCAGCCCAGCCAGAAGGGGCCGTTCGTCTATGTGGTCAAGCCGGACAACACGGTCGAGATGCGGCCGGTGCAGGTGGCGCTGACCGAAGGCCAAAACAGCGCCATCAGCCAAGGCCTCAAAGCCGGCGAGAAAGTCGTCACGGAAGGCCAGACCAGGCTGAAGGACGGCGCCGCCGTGCACGAAGGCGCCGCGGCCGCGCCCAAGGTGGCCGAGGCGACCAAAGCCGGCGAGGCGGCCCAATGATTTCCGAATTCTGCATTCGCAGGCCCGTCGCCACCCTTCTGATGTCGTTCGCCCTGGTGCTGGGCGGACTGTTTGCCTACAAATTCCTGCCGGTGGCCGCACTGCCCAGCGCCGAATTCCCGGTGGTCAACGTTTCGGCCTCACTCCCGGGCGCCTCGCCGGAAACCATGGCGACATCAGTGGCAACGCCACTGATCAAGCAGTTCGCGACCATTGCCGGCATCGATTCGATCTCGACCACCAACTCGCTCGGCCAGACCTCGATCGCCATCCAGTTCGTACTCAACCGCGATATCGATGCCGCGGCCGCGGACGTGCAGGCCGCGATCGCGCGAACGCAGAAATCGCTGCCGCCGCAGATGACGTCGCCACCCAGCTATCGCAAGGTCAATCCGGCCGATGCGCCGATCCTTTTGATGTCGCTGGTCAGCGATACGGTTCCGCTGACCGACCTCGATGCCTTTGCCGAGAACGTCATTTCGCCGTCGCTGTCGACCATCGACGGCGTGGCGCAGGTCTCGATCTTCGGCCAGCAGAAATATGCCGTGCGCATCCAGATCGATCCGACGGCGCTTGCCGCGCGCGGCATTTCGATCGATCAATTGCAGGCGGCGGTCGCATCGGCCAACAGCAATACGCCACTCGGGGTGCTGCAGAACAACAAGCAGCAGCTGACCATCACCGCCAACACCCAGCTGACCGACGCCGCCGGCTTCTCCAACCTCATCATCGCCACCAAGAACGGCCATCCGGTGCGGCTCGGCGAGGTGACCCGCGTCGTCGATTCGGTGCAGACCACGACGACGGCGAGCTGGTATGACGGCACGCGCGCCATCATCATGGCCGTGCAGCGCCAGCCCGACGCCAACACCGTCGACGTCGTCGACAAGGTCAAGGCGATGCTGCCGTCCTTCCAGGACCAGATGCCGGCCGCTGCCCAGATCAAGCTGCTCAACGACCGTTCGACCTCGATCCGCCAGGCGGTCGACGACGTCCAGTTCACGCTGCTGCTGACCATCGCACTCGTGGTCATGGTCATCTTCGTGTTCCTGCGCCGGGTGACGGCGACCATCATCCCGGCCGTGGCGGTGCCGATCTCGCTGATCGCGACGCTCGCCGCGATGTTCCTGTTCGGCTTTTCCATCGACAACATATCGCTGATGGGCCTGACGCTGGCGGTGGGCCTCGTCGTCGACGACGCCATCGTCATGCTGGAGAATATATTCCGCCACATGGAGGAGGATGGGTTGTCGGCCTTCGACGCGTCGGTGAAGGGCGCACGCGAAATCGGCTTCACCATCATCTCGATCTCGATCTCGCTGGTGGCGGTGTTCATCCCCGTGCTTCTGATGGGCGGTGTCATCGGGCGCATCTTCAACGAGTTCGCGGTGGTGGTGACGGTCGCCATCCTGGCATCGATGTTCGTGTCGCTGACGCTGACGCCGATGCTGTGCTCGCGGCTATTGTCAGTCACCAAGGCCGATCGCGAAGCGCACGCGCCTAGCCACAAGCAGGACCTCATCACACGCGGCTACGACCGGGTCCTGAGCTTCTGCCTGCGGCACACCTTCCTGGTGTTCCTCGTCTTCATCGGCACCGCGGCAGCGTCGGTGTGGCTGATCGAGATCTCGCCGAAGGGCTTCTTCCCGCAAGAGGATATCGGCCAGATATCGGTGACCACCATCGCGCGCCAGGACATTTCTTTCGACGCCATGGCGAAGCTGCAAGGGCAGGTGGCAAGCGTCTTTTCCCACTCGCCCTATGTTTCGCATGTGGCATGGTCGGCAGGCAGCGGCAACAATGCACTGAACCAGGGCCAGCTCTATGTGCAGTTGAAGGACAAGAGCCAGAGACCCGACATCGAGAAGGTGCAGGCTGACCTGCGCAAGCAACTGGCTGGCGTGGCGGGTATCGAAACCTACATGCAGCCGGTGCAGAACCTGAGGCTGGGTTCGCGGTCGTCCGCCAGCGCCTACCAGTTGGTGGTTCAGGGCCTCGACACCGTCCAGACCGATATCTGGGCGCAGAAACTGAATGACGCGATGGCGGCCGACCATACGACCTTCACCGACGTCACCAGCGACCTGCAGAACAATGCGCTGCAGGCATCGCTGGTGGTGGATCGTGACAAGGCTGCCCAGCTCGGCATCGATACCGACACGCTGCGCAGCGCTCTCTATGGCGGGTTCGGTACGGACCAGGTTTCGACCATCTTCGGCTCGGCCGACAGCTACGAGGTCATCACCGAGCTCGATCCCAAGATCGAGTGGTCGCCCGAGCGGATGCTCGCTATCCAGATGCGGACGGCGAGCGGCAGCCTGGTTCCGCTTGGCGCCTTCGCCCGGGTCGATCGCACGGCCGGCGCCCTGACGGTGAACCAGCTCGGCCAGCTTCCGGCCGTGACCATCTCCTACAATCTGCCGCAAGGCGTGGCGCTTGGCGACAGCACGGCTCGCATCAGCGCGCTGAAGGAGCAGATCGGCATGCCAACGGCGATCTCGACGTCCTTCGCCGGCACCGCCAAGACCTTCCAGGATTCGCTGGCAAATCAGGGCTTGCTCATCGGCGGCGCGATCCTGACCATCTATATCGTGCTCGGCATTCTGTATGAGAGCTTCATCCACCCGCTCACCATCCTCACCGGCCTGCCGTCGGCGGTGCTGGGCGCGGTCGTTGCCTTGCGCTTCGCCGGCATGGATCTGTCTGTGATCGCGGTGATCGGCATTCTGATGCTGATCGGCATCGTCAAGAAGAACGGCATCATGATGGTCGACGTCGCGCTCGAGTTGCGACGAGACGGCATGTCGGCGAAGGACTCCATCCACAAGGCCTGCCTGATGCGTTTCAGGCCGATCATGATGACGACGCTGGCGGCGCTGATGGGCACGTTCCCGATCGCGCTCGGCACTGGCGCCAGCGCCGAACTGCGCCAGCCGCTGGGCGTCGCCGTTGTCGGCGGCCTGCTGGCCTCGCAGGCGCTGACCCTGTTCGTGACGCCGGTGATCTACGTCTACATGGAGAATTTCTCGGGCTGGCTGGTGGGGCTCATGCCAAAGCGCAAGGCCGAGTTGCCTGCGGTCGAGAATCCCGAACAGCCCTCGCTGTTCGGCATCAACGACGACATCCCGGCGGAGCCGCAGAAGACGGCCGCCGAATAGCCGGCCAGCGGGCGCTGATTTCCGCTGGCCCAAGCCGTCATGCTTGCGGCCGGCGGATCGGAACCGTAATTTGCGGCCATGTCCCATGATCACGACCACGACAACGAACTCGATCCGTTTGCCGCCCGCGTGCGCGCACTGGAGACCATCCTGACCCGCAAGGGGCTGATCGATCCGGCGGCGATCGACGTCATCGTCGATACTTACGAGACCAAGATCGGCCCGCGCAACGGCGCCAGGGTGGTGGCCAAGGCCTGGAGCGATCCTGCCTTTGCGGATTGGCTCAAGCGCGATGCGACGGCGGCGATCGAATCGCTGAGCTATACCGGGCGCCAGGGCGAGCACATGCAGGCGGTGTTCAACACCGAGGAGACGCACAACCTCGTCGTCTGCACGCTGTGTTCCTGCTATCCATGGTCGGTGCTTGGCCTGCCGCCGGTCTGGTACAAGGCGCCGCCCTACCGGTCGCGCGCGGTGATCGATCCGCGCGGCGTGCTCGAGGAATTCGGGCTGACGCTGCCGGCCGCCACCAGGATACGCGTCTGGGATTCGACGGCGGAACTGCGCTATCTCGTCGTGCCGATACGGCCGGCCGGCACCGAAGGCTGGAGCGAGGAGCGACTGGCCGAGCTGGTGAGCCGCGACGCCATGATCGGCACCGCGCTGGCGAGGGAGCCGGCATGAACGGGCCGCAGGACCTCGGTGGACAGATGGGATTCGGGCCGGTCGCGCCCGAAAAGGATGAGCCTTATTTCCACGCCGACTGGGAGAGGCGGGCGCTGGGTGTGACGCTGTGCGCCGGCGCCATGGGCGCGTGGAACATCGACGAGAGCCGGCATGCGCGGGAATCGCTGCATCCGGCCGATTATTATTCCTCCAGCTATTATCAGATCTGGATCAAGGCGCTGGAAACCTTGCTCAAGCGCCATGGTTTCGTCAGCGAGCGCGATCTCGGGGCGGGCGATGCGATCGATGCGGCGGCGACCCCGAAACGCGTGCTGCAGGCGGAGAATGTGCCTGCCGTGCTGGCCAAGGGCGGCCCTTGCGACCGGCCAATGGCGGAGCCGGCGCGCTTCAAGGCCGGCGATCCCGTGCGGACCAAGAATTTCAATCCGACCGGTCACACCAGGCTGCCGCGCTATGCGCGTGGCAAGCGAGGCAAGATCGAGGCGGTGCGCGACGGCTTCGTCTTTCCCGACAGCAACGCGCATGGCCAGGGCGAAAACCCGCAATGGGTCTATACGGTGGTTTTCGACGGCACGGAGATCTGGGGCGAGGGGGCGGATCCGACGCTTGTCGTCTCGATAGACGCCTGGGAGAGCTATCTTGAGCCGGCATGAGGGCACCTTGCCGTTCGACGAACCAGTGTTTTCAGAACCATGGCAGGCTGAAGCGTTCGCCATGACGGTGGCACTGCACGACAAGGGCTTGTTTTCGTGGAGCGAATGGGCGGAGGCCCTGTCCGCCGAGGTCAAGAAGCCGGGCGCTGCAAGCGACGGCCATGACTATTACGAACATTGGCTGGCGGCGCTGGAAAAGTTGCTGGCGGCCAAGGGTGTCGCCGGGAAAAGCGATGTCGACGCGCTTGCCGCCGCCTGGGAGCGGGCCGCGCATGCGACGCCACATGGTAAGCCGATCCTGTTGGAGAATGATCCGCAGTTCAGCCGCAGGTCGTAGCGGCCCGATCGCAAGTCGCGGCTTGCTCAAGCGGATGGGCCGTGACCGCCGGACCGTTGCCGACATCGGTTCAACCTGCGACGATGTCACGATGATGATCTCCGCCGCGCCATGGCCTTTGCTGCAAATCGCGATCGAAGCGAAGTCGAAGGCCGATGAAGAAAAGCTGCGTGTCGCCCTGCTTAAGCTGGCGGAAGAGGATCCCGACTTCCGCGTCATACGGGACCAGGAATCCGGCCAGACGATCATCGCCGGCAGGGACGAGCATCACCTCGAAACCGTCGTTGACCGCGTCCGCGGCGAATTCAACGTCGAGGTGAATGTCGGCGCTCCACAAGTGGCCTATCGCGAGACGATCACCCATGTCCGCGAACAGGACTATACGCACAAGAAGGTATTCGCCGGCCAGGGACAGTTCGCCCGCGTCAAGATCGCGTTCGAACCGAATGGGCACAAGCCGGACTTCGTGTTTGTGTCCAGGATCGTCGACGGTGCGGTTCCCGACGAGTATGTTGCCGGGGTCGAAACGGGGCTGCGCAGCGCCCTGTCGGCGGGGCCGTTCGCGGGCTTCCCGGTGATCGGGGTCAAGGCGACTCTGCTGAACGGCGCCTGGCACGATGCCGATTCCACGGCGTTGGCTTTCGAGGTCGCGAGTCGCGCCTGTTTTCGCGAAGCCGCTCCGCGGCTTGGCGTGCAGCTGCTCGAGCCGATCATGAAGGTCGAAGTGGAGACTCCGGAAGACTGCCTCGGCAGCGTCATCCGCGAACTGCATAGCCGTCGCGGCCAGATCCAGGATCAGGAAATCCGCGAAGTGGCCGTCGTGCTTCACGCGACCATGCCGCTGGCGAACATGTTCAAGCTGGAGGATGCGATCCGCTCGCATTCGAAAGGGCAGGCGCGCTTGAGTGTCAGCTATGCCAGATACACTTCTGTCCCCCTGCCGCCCGACGATCGCGACCCGCCGGCCGCGATGGCGATTGCCTGATTTCCGCGTCGCTCGAATCCGACGGAGACGCGACAAGGTTTGTTCTCTTTACGTTCTCGTGTGCGCCTGATAGTATGAACCGTCGGCGACGCTCGGTGCGTCACTGGCGGCAGTCGACAGGCGACTGTCTTGTCTTTCGCTTGCGAATCCGGTCTGTCGCACCGATGGAATTTTCTCCCCAACAGGACGAGGCGCTGCAAGCGGTCGCCCGCTGGCTGCAGGCCGGCAAGCCGCAATTGTTCCGTCTGTTCGGCTATGCCGGCACCGGCAAGACGACGCTGGCGCGCTATTTCGCCGAACATGTCGATGGCCAGGTGCAGTTCGCCGCCTTCACCGGCAAGGCGGCCCAGGTGCTGCGCTCCAAGGGGGCGGTCAATGCCCGCACCATCCATTCGCTGATCTACCGGCCCAAGGGCGAGGAATCGGTCGAGGACGAGGTGACCGGCAAGACCTCGATGTCGCCGACCTTTTCGCTCAACCGGCAGAGCCCGATCTCGCGCGCGAAACTGGTCGTCATCGACGAATGTTCGATGGTCGACGAGCAACTCGGCCGCGACCTGATGAGTTTCGGCACGCCGATCCTGGTGCTGGGCGATCCCGGCCAGCTGCCGCCGATCTCGGGCGGCGGCTTCTTCACCGATCACGAACCGGATTTCCTGCTCACTGAAATCCATCGGCAGGCGCGCGACAATCCGATCCTGCGACTGGCGCTCGACGTGCGCGAAGGCCGCGAATTCATGCGCGGCGACTATGGCACGGCGCAGGTGATCGGCAAGGAAGACGTCACCCAGGAACTGGTGCTCAGGGCGGACCAGGTGCTGGTCGGCACAAATCGCACCCGCCGCCGCTACAATCAGCGCCTGCGCGAGCTCAAGGGCTTCAACGCCGACTATCCGCAGGCCGGTGACAAGCTGGTGTGCCTGCGCAACGATCCCGCCAAGGGGCTGCTCAACGGCTCGTTGTGGAAGGTGATGACCTCGTCGCGCGAGACGGTGAAGCCGGGCATCAACCTCCTGATCTCGCCGGAAGAGGACGATCCCGACCGCGGCGTCGCCAAGATCAAGCTGCTCAAGGCGGCGTTCGAGGATCCGGACGCCGATATCCCTTGGCAGCAGAAGAAGCGGTTTGACGATTTCGACTACGGCTATGCCTTGACCGTGCACAAGGCGCAGGGGTCGCAGTGGAACGAGATCGTGCTGTTCGACGAAAGCTGGGCCTTCAAGGAAACGCGCCAGCGCTGGCTATACACCGCGATTACCCGCGCGGCCGAACGATTGACCATCGTCAGATAAAGTTACGACGCCGGCTTTTCTCGTACGCCGACCTGCCGGACCCCGAGCCATTCCCAGGCCTCTTCTTCGTCTTCGGCCTCGAAATGCCTGAATTCGATGGGCGACGACGCGGGCAAGGCGTGTCGCGCGTTTGGTGTCCAGTCCGGCGTGCCGATCGCCGCGCAGCGGCCTATATGCTCCAGCGCATGGATGGCACCCTGCTTGAGGGTTTCTTCGGAGATGTCGGTCCAGTCGACGCCCTCGTGATCGACGATGCGCACGGCCACGTCGATTCGCTGATGCAGCGCGTAGGCCGCCTCCAGCAGGCCGAACAGGTTTTCCGCATCGGCGGCCGAGACATGACCGACCACGTCGATGGCGAACAGGTCTTCGCGCTCGGTGTCGATGCGACGAATCGCCGGCACGGATTGCAGGAAATTCACGAGTGGGCCTCCTTTGGCGGAACAGCGTTGGTCTTCTGGAACACCGGAAACCCCTATCTGTTCCCGTCAAAGGCGCTATAGATGCCCGATCTAGAGCGCGCCGCGGCTGAACGTGTGGCCATGGCGCGCCGCTAACCGCCTGATTCCACGGACGCCAGACATGCCAGCAAAGCTTTCCGTCAACCTCAACGCCATCGCCATGCTGCGCAACCGGCGCGACCTGCCATGGCCCAGCGTCACCGGCATCGGCCGGCTTGCGCTTGCCGCCGGGGCGCATGGACTGACGGTGCATCCGCGTCCCGACGAACGTCATACACGGCATTCCGACCTGCCCGAGATCCGGGCGCTGATCGACGATGAGTTCCCGCAGGCGGAATTCAACATCGAGGGCTACCCGAGCGAGGATTTCCTGGCGCTTGTGGAAAAACATCAGCCCGAACAAGTGACGCTGGTTCCCGACGATCCGGCGCAGGCAACCTCCGACCATGGCTGGAACTTCATCGCTGACGCGGCATTCCTGACGCCGATCGTCAGGCGCCTGAAGAAGGGGGGCTTCAGGGTGTCGCTGTTTTCCGACGCCGATCCTGCCGGCATGACGGCCGCCCGCGATACCGGCGCCGACCGGATCGAGCTCTATACCGGCCCTTATGGTAGCTATCATTCTGATTCCGAAAAGGCCGCCAAAGAGCTGGAAAGATTGGGAAAAACCGCTGACGCTGCATTTGCCGCAGGCCTCCAGGTCAATGCCGGGCACGATCTGACGGTGGCCAATCTGCCGGCCCTGGCCAGGCGCATTCCGGCGTTGGCCGAAGTGTCAATCGGACATGGGTTGACAGCCGACGCGTTGGAGTATGGCATGGCCGGCACGGTGGGTCGGTTTCTTAGAGCCTGCGGTTGGTAGGGGTAGAGTTTCGCCTTGCAGGTATCGCAGCCATGGCGTGCAATTGACATCGCATCGCAGCATGCGTGAAGCACCGCGCGCTCGCCGGGGAGTGGTCTATGGACCTTGCCAGTCGCGGTAGCGAGGCCGAAACCGTCGAGCAATCGAGCCATTCCGGGGCCGAACAGCACAGCACCAAGGTTCTTATGCTGGGTGCGCTAGGCGTTGTCTATGGCGATATCGGCACCAGTCCGATCTACGCCTTCCGTGAGGCGCTTCACGCTTCTCCTGGTATCGATACCCGCGCTCAAGTGCTTGGTGTGCTATCGCTGATCGTCTGGGCGCTAACGATCATCGTGACCATAAAATATGTCGCTTTCGTGCTTCGCGCCGACAACAAGGGCGAAGGCGGTACGTTGTCGCTGATGTCCCTGGCGCGCACCGCCTATCCCAAAGGTGCGCGGCTCATTCTGGCGATCGGCCTATGCGGCGCGGCGTTGTTTTTCGGCGATTCGATCATAACGCCGGCCATCTCCGTGCTGTCGGCGGTCGAAGGCCTTAGGGTGATGACGCCGACACTGGACGCCTACGTCGTGCCGATCACGCTGGTCATCCTGGCCGTCCTGTTCTCGGTGCAGCGCTTCGGCACGGGAAAGGTGGCGGCGGTGTTCGGGCCGGTGACCGCACTATGGTTCCTGGCTATCGGCGTAGCAGGGCTCTATCACCTGATGGACGATCCATCGATCCTGCTGGCCATCAATCCCTATTACGCGGTCGCCTATCTCGCCAGCACACCCACCGCCGCCTTTGTCACTGTCGGCGCGGTGTTCCTGGCGGTGACCGGGGCCGAGGCTCTTTATGTCGATCTCGGCCATTTTGGCCGCAAGCCTATAGTGTTGGCGTGGTTCTCCGTGGTTTTCCCATGCCTGCTGCTCAACTATTTCGGGCAAGGTGCTTTTGTGCTGGCCAATGGCGGGAGGCCGACCAATCCGTTCTTCCAGATGCTGCCTGACTGGGCGCTAATGCCGATGGTGGGGCTGGCGACGGCCGCAACCGTCATCGCTAGCCAGGCAGTCATCTCCGGGGCCTTCTCGCTGACCCGCCAGGCGGTACAGCTCAGCCTTCTGCCACGCATAGAGGTGCAGCATACGTCCGAAATGCAACTCGGCCAGATCTACATGCCCCGCATCAATCTGCTCATCGCCTTGGGAGTGATGCTGCTGGTCGTCGGTTTCGGCAGTTCGAGCTCGCTGGCTTCCGCCTACGGTATCTCGGTGACCGGCGAAATGCTGATGACGACGATCCTGCTGTTCGTCGTCATGCGCAAGCTGTGGAAATGGAGGCTTGCGGTCGCCCTGCCGCTGACATTGCTGTTCGGCATCATCGACAGCGGCTTTTTCCTGGCAAACATCGTAAAGATATTCGAAGGCGGCTGGGTATCGATCACGGTTGCCTGCCTGATGGGGCTGATCATGTGGACCTGGATACGCGGCACGCGCTATCTGTTCGACAAGACCCGCCGCAACGAGATCCCGCTCGATTTCCTTGCCGCCAATCTGCTGAAGAAGAAGCCGCACCTGGTGTCCGGCACCGCGGTGTTCCTGACCAGCGATCCGCTCAGCGCGCCGACCGCGCTGATGCACAGCCTGAAGCACTACAAGGTGCTGCATGAGCAGAACGTCATCCTTTCGGTGGTGACGGCGCCGCAGCCGGTTGTGCCTGACAGCGATCGGGTCAAGATGGAGACGCTCAACGAGCTGTTCATGCGGGTGACGCTGACCTTCGGCTACATGGAACAGCCCAACATTCCGCGCGCGCTGGCGATCTGCCGCAAGCAGGGCTGGAAGTTCGACATCATGACGACATCGTTCTTCCTGTCGCGGCGCTCGCTCAAGGCCTCGCCCAATTCAGGCATGCCGGTGTGGCAGGATCGGTTGTTCATCGGCTTGGCGCGCACGGCGGCCGACGCGACCGAATATTTCCAGATCCCGACCGGACGTGTCGTGGAAATCGGCACGCAGGTCGCTATCTAAAGGCAGATACGGCAGGTCTTATGGGCGCCCGCCACGCCCCGCGGCCGCGAATTCAGCCCGCGACCATTGGATTATAGGCCATTTCCCAAGGAGCCTAGCGTGGCCAGCATAGGAGCCATCACGCAACGGCACTTGATATTGCATCGCAGCAAGCGTAGAGCACCGCGCGCTTATCGGAGTGTCGTCCATGGCCCTTGCCAACACTGGTAGTGAGGCAGAACCCGTCGAACAATCGAGCCATCCAGAGATCGAGCAGCATAGCACCAAGGTGCTGATGCTGGGCGCGCTGGGTGTTGTTTATGGCGATATCGGCACCAGCCCGATCTACGCCTTTCGCGAGGCACTGGTGGCGTCGTCCCACGGCACCGTCGCCGATCGCGGCGATATCCTCGGCGTGCTGTCGCTGATCATCTGGTCGCTGACGATCACGGTTACCGTAAAATATATCATGTTCGTGCTGCGCGCCGACAATCGCGGCGAGGGCGGCGTGCTGTCGCTGATGGCACTGGCGCGCGGCAGTTTCCCCAAGCGTTCGGCGGTCATCCTGGGCATCGGCATCGTCGGCGCCTCGCTGTTTTTCGGCGACGCCGTCATCACGCCGGCGATTTCGGTGCTGTCGGCGGTCGAGGGCATGAATGTCGTCACCCCTGCCTTCCAGCCCTATGTCGTGCCGCTGACGCTGGTCATTCTTGCCGTGGTGTTCGCGGTGCAGCGTTTTGGCACCGGCGGGGTGGGATTGGTCTTCGGCCCGGTGACTGCGGTATGGTTCCTGGCGATCGGCCTGTCGGGCCTCAATCACATAGTCGCCGATCCGGAAATCCTGTGGGCGATCAGCCCGCACTACATCGTCGCTTTCCTGATCCATTCGCCCGACGTCGCCTTCGTTACGGTGGGTGCGGTCTTCCTCGCCGTCACCGGCGCCGAGGCGCTCTATGCCGATCTCGGCCATTTCGGCCGCAAGCCGATCGTGCTGGCCTGGCTGGCGATCGTGTTTCCCTGCCTGCTGCTCAACTATGCCGGGCAGGGCGCCTTCGTGCTGGCCAAGAACGGCGTCGTCGGCCATCCGTTCTTTGAGATGAACGAGGGGTGGGCGCTGATCCCGATGGTGGTGCTGGCCACCGCCGCGACCGTCATCGCCAGCCAGGCGGTGATATCGGGTGCCTTCTCGCTGACCAGGCAGGCGGTGCAGCTCAACATGCTGCCGCGCCTCGAAATCCTGCACACGTCGGAAAAACAGTCCGGCCAGATCTACATGCCGCGCGTCAACCTTTTGCTGGCGCTGGTGGTGATGATGCTGGTGGTTGGCTTCGGCGAGTCCAGCAAGCTCGCCTCCGCCTACGGCATCTCGGTGACCGGCAACATGCTGGTGACGACGGTGCTGCTCTATGTGATCATGACTCGTATCTGGAAGTGGAAGCTCAGGGTTGCGATCCCGCTGACCGCACTGTTTGCCTTCATCGACGTCGGCTTCTTTGCTTCCAACATCGTCAAGGTCTTCGAGGGTGGCTGGGCTTCGCTGGCGGTTGCCTTCGCCATTATCCTGGCGATGTGGACCTGGGTGCGCGGCAGCCGCTATCTGTTCGACAAGACCCGCCGCAACGAGATCCCGCTCGATTTCCTCGCCGGCAATCTGCTGAAGAAGAAGCCGCAGCTTGTATCCGGCACCGCGGTGTTCCTGACCAGCGATCCGCTCAGCGCGCCGACCGCGCTGATGCACAGCCTGAAGCACTACAAGGTGCTGCATGAGCAGAACGTCATCCTTTCGGTGGTAACGGCGCCGCAGCCGGTGGTGCCTGACAGCGACCGGGTCAAGATGGAGACGGTCAACGAGCTGTTCATGCGGGTGACGCTGACCTTCGGTTACATGGAACAGCCCAACATTCCGCGCGCTCTGGCGATCTGCCGCAAGCAGGGCTGGAAGTTCGACATCATGACGACATCGTTCTTCCTTTCGCGGCGCTCGCTCAAGGCCTCGCCCAATTCCGGCATGCCGGTGTGGCAGGATCGACTGTTCATCGGCCTGGCGCGCACGGCGGCCGATGCGACCGAATATTTCCAGATCCCGACCGGGCGCGTGGTGGAGATCGGCACGCAGGTGGCGATCTGACAAGCGCGATCGCCTTACCTGAAGCGGTGCGGAGGCGGGCATGAGCGGCGAATTGGTGCTTGTCACCGGCGGATCGGGCTTCCTCGGCGCCCACTGTATCCTTGCCCTGCTGAACGCGGGCTACCGCGTGCGCACGACGGTGCGCTCCGCCAAGCGTGAAGCCGATGTTCTGGCCATGCTCAAGGCTGGTGGCGTCGAGCCGGGCGGCCGGGTGTCCTTTGCCATCGCCGACCTCATGATCGACGCCGGCTGGCCGCAAGCGGTCGCAGGCTGTGACTATGTGCTGCACGTCGCCTCGCCATTTCCGCCCGGCGTGCCGAAGCACGAGGATGATCTGATCATCCCGGCTCGTGAAGGTGCGTTGCGCGTGCTGCGGGCGGCGCGGGACGCTGGTGTCAAACGCGTCGTGCTGACCTCGTCCTTCGCGGCCATCGGCTATGGCAAGATGCCGCCCGGGCCGTTCACCGAGGAGAGCTGGACCGATCCGACGGCCAAGGTCAGCGCCTATGTGAAATCGAAGACGCTCGCCGAGCGCGCGGCCTGGGATTTCATCGCCGCCGAGGGCGGCAGGCTGGAGCTGGCGGTCGTCAACCCGGTCGGCATTTTCGGGCCTGTGCTGGGGTCCGACCATTCGACTTCCACCGAATTCGTCCAGCGCATGATGAATGGCGCCATGCCGGGCCTGCCGCGCCTGTCCTTCGGCGTCGTCGACGCACGCGACGTGGCGGACCTGCATGTGCGGGCCATGACCAACCCGGCCGCCAAAGGCGAGCGCTTCCTGGCGGTATCGGGTGATTTCATGACCGTGCGGGAAATCGCGCAGACCGTGAAAACGCGGCTCGGCGACGCGGCAGCGCGCGTCAAGACGCGCGAACTTCCCGATTGGCTGGTGCGGATCGTGGGCCTGTTCAATCCCGAGGCCGCGCAACTGGCGACGGAGCTGGGCAAGGTCAAGAATGCCACCAATGCCAAGGCGGTGCGTGTCCTCGGCTGGGCGCCGCGCTCGCGCGAAGACGCGCTGGCCGCCACCGGCGAGAGCCTGGTCCGGCTCGGCCTGCTCAAGAAGTAGCGCGGCGGGAGGGTGGCCTCCCGCCGCTCCAGCTTTCCTGCAATTGCTCTGGTTTCAACCAGCCAGCGCGGCCTTGTTGGCCTCGAGGAACTGCTTCAGCGTCTGGGGCTTCCTGCCGGAAAGCGTTTCGACCGCATCCGTCACCATGGCGATGCGGCCGGATCGGGTGTTGGCGTCGAAGGAAACGATGACGTTGGCGAACTCCTCGGGAACGCCAGCCGCCTTCACACCTTCGGTCAGCGCCTCGTCGGGCAGCTGGATGACTTCCAGCGGCTTGCCGGTGACTTCACTCACCAGGGCGGCGATCTCGGCTGTCGTATAGGCCTGCGGGCCGGTCAGCGTGTAGGTCTTGCTGTCGGTCGAACCGGAGGCGAGACCCGCGGCGATGGCCGCGGCCATGTCGTCGCGCGCACCATGGGCGATGCGGCCGTCACCCGCCGACGTGTACCACTGTCCCGAGGCAATGGCGGGTGGCAGGGCCATGAACAGGTTCTCCTGGTACCAGCCGTTGCGGAAGATCGTATAGGCAATACCGCTGGCCTTGATAGCCTGCTCGGTGCCGTAATGGTCGCCGGCAAACAGCACTGGCGAAACCGGCTCCGGATTGGGCATCGAGGTATAGAGCAAGTGCGAAACGCCTGCTTTCTTCGCCGCCGCCACCGCCGCCTCATGCTGCTTCAGGCGCCTGCCGGTTTTGAGGTCGAGATCGCTGGTCGAAATGATCAGGACCCTGTCGGCGCCCTTGAATGCGTTTTCCAGCGAGGTCGCGTCGTTGAAGTCGGCAGCCCTGACAACGACGCCACGCGCCGCCAGATCGGCAACGCTTTCCGGGTTGCGGGTGGTGGCGATGATCCTTGCCGGCGGGACTTTGTGCGTGTCTAGGAGATAGCGGATGACGCTGCGGCCAAGCTGGCCGGCAGCACCGGTGACGAGAAGGGTTTCGGTCATTGGGAGGTCCTGTCGTTGCGCCAAGCGGCGAGTGCGTACATCGGTCTCAAAAAGAGACCAGCACTAAAATAGGAATTGACCCGATGTCGTAAAGAAGGCAGTTTTTCGGGAGGTAGGCACACGCAGGGAACCAGCCATGGATAGCCGGATCGTCAATCTAAGATCCAAACTCGACGTCTACAAAGCCATGACCGGTGGCGGAAATCTTGCCGATTGCCCGGTCCGCGACGTTATCGATGGCCTCAACGGCAAATGGAGCTCGCTGCTGATGGCGGCGCTGGCCGAGCAGCCCTATCGCTTCGGTGAGTTGCGGCGGCTGGTGCCCGATATCTCGCAGCGCATGCTGACCCAGACGCTCCACGACCTGCAGCGCGACGGCTATGTGCATCGCGAAGTGTTCCCGACCAAGCCGCCCAGCGTCGAATACAGCCTCACCGATCTCGGACGCTCGATGTTCGGCGCCCTGCATCATCTGATCCAGTGGGCCGAACTCAACCACGATGCGGTGCGCGAGGCGCGGGCCGGTTTCGACGCGACGCAGGCTTGAGCAGCGCGACGGCGTGAGGCGGCGCGACTTGATTTCATCAGGCGGCTGAAGGATTGTCCCGGCCAGTTCGGCTTGGGGGCATCGGTATTTCCTACGATATTGCAATTGCAGGCGCCGGTCCGGCGGGGCTGGCCGCCGCGCTCTATCTCCAGCGGGCAGGGCACAGGGTCACCCTCTTCGAGCGCTTCGAGGAGCCGAAGCCCGTCGGCTCCGGGTTGATCCTGCAGCCGACCGGCTTGACGGTTCTGGCCGATCTCGGCCTGCTCGACGATATACTGACGCTCGGCGCCCGCATCGACCGGCTGCATGGCGCCGATGCCTCGACCGGTCGCACCGTGCTCGACGTCCGCTACGACGCCCAGCGCGGCCGCCGTTTCGGCCTGGCCGTGCACCGGGCGGCGCTGTTCGGCGTGCTTTTTCGCGCCGCCCGGCGCGAGGCCGTCGCCATCGAGACCGGCGTCGAGATCGAGACGGTCGAAGCCGGCGAACGGGCGACGCTGATCTGTGGCAATGGCCGCAAGGCAGGGCCGTTCGATCTGGTCGTCGACGCCAGTGGTTCGCGCTCGAAACTGCGGCAGAGCGTTGCCAATGCAGGCGCGCCACGGCCGCTCAGCTATGGCGCGTTCTGGGCTTCGCTCGGCTGGCGCGGCGAGGGCTTTGACGAGCACGCGCTGTCGCAGCGCTACGACAAGGCCAGCGTGATGATTGGCGTGCTGCCGATCGGCCGGCCGGAGCCGGGCGCCGATAAGATGGCGGCCTTCTTCTGGAGCCTGAAGCCTGATGCTGCGGATGCGGTGCGCGCTGCCGGCATCGACGCCTGGAAGGAGAGGGTGGTGCGGCTGTGGCCACAGAGCGAGGCGTTCACCAGCCAGATCGACAGTTTCGACCAGCTGTCGCTGGCGCGTTACGGCCACCATACGATGAAACTGCCGGTCGGCCGCAAGCTTGCCGTCATCGGCGATGCCGCGCATTCGACCAGCCCGCAGCTTGGGCAAGGGGCCAATATGGCGCTGCTCGACGCCGCGGCACTCAGCCACGCGCTGGCGCGCACGCAGAGCATCGAGGCAGCGCTCGAAGCCTATGCCGGGGCGCGGCGCTGGCACGTGCGTGTCTTCCAGGCGCTGTCGCTGGCGTTCACGCCGTTCTACCAATCGGATTCCGTGGCGCTGCCCTTCATCCGCGACAGGCTGGTGGCGACCATCGCAAAGATCCCGCCGGCGCCGCAGTTCCTGGCATCGATGGTCGCCGGCACGATGATCGATCCGTTCAGGCGGGCAGGACTGACGGAAGCGCGATGGGATTTCGGACAAAATCCAGATCATGATAGGACCGCTTCATAGAGTTTTTCGCCCCGGCCGGTTCGCATGCACACCCTGCTCAGAACACGAGAATCGCAACATCTGATGCGTGTTGTTGCATCTGTTCTGGTGATGCTGGCGGTGGCGTTTCTCTCACCGCAGGCGCAAGCCCAGACGCCCGGCCAGGCCAGTCAGCAGGCGACGGCCACCGAGGAGGGGCTGAAAGCCCGTATCGACGCGGCCTACAAACTGATGATGGACGCAGGGCGCTTCGATGAAGGCTATGCGCATTTGCGCGCCACGCTGCTCGATGCGGCCAGAAGCGATCTCTACGACTTCACCGTGGAGAACTACTCGAACGCCGGCGCGACGTTCCTCAACAACCAGATCCTCGACTATGCCGAAGAGATTTTTGCCGAAGGGCTGAAAACCCGGGCGATGCAGCAGGATGTCGCCAAGCGTGGCGACTTCTATCTCAATTACGCAATGCTGAAGCAGGCCGAGAAGGACTATCAAGGCTTCGTTTCCATGTGCGCGACAGCCACCAATCTATACGCCCACTACCATGGCAAGGAATCCCAGGAACTCCTGTTTGCCAACGATGTGTTGGCGACCGGGGTCGCCGCATTCGGTCAAATCGCTGCGGCGATCAATGTCGAACAGCGCAATCTGAAGTTGGCCACGCAGGTAGCCGGTACCGATGATCGTTTCATCTGGAAGCTGCAGAACAATCTAGCCGACATGCTGCGCCAGATGCGGGCTCCGACACGCGCTTTGCAATACGATCTGGCCGTGCTGGAGAAGCGGATCGGCTACCACGGCCCAAATCACTTCAACGTTTTGGTCAGCGCCAATAACACGGCGCAGGACTATCTGGACCTTGGCAAATACGATGAGGCCTTGCGCTACTTCCAGCAGGACCGGGATATTGCCGTCGTTCTCAAGCAGGAAGGCAATCTGGTCGAACAGGCCGATGCCTGGCTGCTCTATACCAGGGCGCTCTCTGGCGCGCAGCCGCTCGATGAGCAGACAATGACAAGGCTGCAACAACTGACCACCGACGCGAACTATCCCGAAATACTGGCGATCAAGATCGCCAACCTGCTCGCCGCGCATTTCATCGCAGTGGGCGACACGGAAAATGGCATGAGCCAGCTTGAGCGAGCCCGAAGCATCGCCGAAGCGACGTACGGGGTGGTGCACCCGCTAACCTTTGCCGCGCGACAGGCCATGGCCAATCTCAAGGCGAAGACGAGCCCGGAGAAGGCGGCTGCCGATTTCGCGGCTCTCGACGAGGACATGCTGCGTTGGAATTGGTTCCAGGTAAGCACGGCCGGCAATCCAATCGTGGCCGAGGCCAGCCGCGCCCTTGCCGACGATATGCTGTACGACTATGCGCGCCTCGCAAAAGACAACACATCGGTGGTGCCGGCCTTTGCCGAAGCCGTGCGCCGCTGGCCAACGCTTGAAAATGAGAAACGCGATCTGTTGCGCAGACTGTCCCGCCTGATCGATCCGAACGATGCGGAGACACGGCACTTGATCCAGGCTGGGATCCGGCTGTCCCTGGCCTATCAGGAGGCGGCCTCCAGCGGTGACAGTTCCGACGATCCCGGGGCGGTGCAGCCGGGACAGGTTGAAGCGGCATACGAAAAGGCCACGGCCAGAGTCATGGCCAAATACAGTTTCAGCCAGAGCGTGGTGGACAAGCCGCTACCGTCCGCCGGCACCCTGCTGAAGCCCAATGAAGCGCTGGTGGACTACTTCATCACCCGTAAGTGGCGGGAGGATCGGGAGAGCGCCGACCCGCTGGAGGACGAGCGCCTTTATGCCATCGTCACGCGCAAGGACCAGCTGCCGCGCCTCTACGATCTCGGCGACCCGCGCCGGCTCATCCCGGCCGCTCGCGAGACACGCATGGCAAATCTGAGGTCGACGCGTTCCGCGCAGGAACGCGGCGCCGTGACCTTGATCGATCTGAATGCCACATTTACCGGGCTTTATACCGGTCTGATCGCACCGTTGGAGCCGTCGCTTGGTGGCGCCGATACGCTTTTCGTGGTGCCGGACGGAAAATTGTTTTCGGTGCCATTCCCCTTGCTGCAGGACGGCAAGGGCGCGTCGCTCGATGACCGTTTCGTCGTGCGCATGCTGACGCGGCCGGAATCGCTGTTGAATGCCGGCGTCGACCAGAGTCTTCCCAAGACGGGCAAAGCCTTGCTGGCCGGCGGGCTGGACTATGCACGAGGTTCGGAAAAAGGGGCGGAGCCGCTACCAGGCACAGCCAGGGAGGTTGACGCGATCGCCTCTATCCTGGGCGCCCATCACTTTTCGGTCCAGATGCTTACCGGGACGGCGGCGAGCGAGCGGATGCTGCGCAAGGATATGGAGCAGGCGACGATTGCGCATCTGGCCACCCATGGCGCCTACCGCGACGAGAAAGAGGGTGGCGTGGGCGCCGTGAACGCACTTTGGCAGAGCCAGGTCGTGCTGTCGCAGTCGGGAGACCGGCAGTCGATGAAACGTGACGATGATGACGGCCGGCTCTATGGCATGGAACTGATGAACTGGGATCTGTCGGGCCTCGACCTACTTGTCCTGTCCGCCTGCGAGACGGCCCGTGGCCAGGAGACATTCGTCGGCGGTTTGCGCGGCCTGCCGACCGCAATCGACATTGCCGGCGCAAAACGTTCGCTGTTGACGCTGTGGCCTGTGGACGACGCCGGAACCGCCGCTTTCATGGTCGGGTTCTATGGCCATCTTGCCGCGGGACAAGCCTATCCGGAAGCGTTGCGCCAGACCCGCCGCGATGCCCGCGACGGAAAGATATCAGGCGCCCAGGATCCGCGGGTCTGGGCCGCCTTTGTCATGTTCGAGAACTGAGGCCGCTCGAAGCGTAAGCTTGCTCGCGATCCCCGTTCAAGCCGATCGTGCCAACGCAAAGGGTCCGGCTTGCTCGCCTTGGCGGATGAGGCTCGACAGAAAAGATCCCTTCGCTTGCAGGAATGCATGCAGGCGCTGCGGATAATCCGGCGCTACGGCGTGCTTGATTGACGGGCGTTCACTCAGTGCCCGCCTCCAGGCCTGGACGCGCGGCTTGCCGTCCAGGATGCCGAAATCGCCGATCCGGTCGAAAGCGTCGAGATACCTGAAGACGGGCCCATACACCGCATCGACGAGCGAGAAGCGGTCGCCCGCAAACCATGGCCCACTCCGCCGGACGCCATCCGCCAGTTCGGCCTCAAGGCGATCAAACATGCCCGACAGCGCGCGGGACTCGGCAAGGAACCCGGCCTCGGTCGACGCTGAATACAAGCGGCCGATGGCATTGAGGATGGCCGAGCCGTATTCGATCCAGGCGCGATGCCGGGCACGGGCGTAGGGGTCGGACGGGTGTAGGGGATTGGCCTGCGTCTCCTCGAGGAATTCGAGGATGACAGCCGATTCGAAGATCGTCGTTTCGTTGCCATTTCGCTGGACGCGCAACAGCGGCACCTTGCCGAGCGGCGAGATCGCCTTGAACCACACAGGCTTGTCGGCGAGGTCGATGTCGACGCGCTCGAACGGCACGCCCTTCTCGGTCAGCGAGATCGCCGCGCGCTGGATATAGGGGCAGAGAGGGTGGCTGACGAGAATGAGCTTGTCGGTCATCTCACTCTCCCCAGACATAGTTCAATGCGCCGTTTTCGACGCGCGTCGACAGGAACATCAGGCGGGAATTCCTGGGCGCCGGGCCGTCGAGACGCTCGCCCGATGTCATGTCGAAGGCGGCGCCGTGCCATTGGCAGACCAGCCTGCCGTCCTTGCAATCCAGCGGCCCGCCGAAATGCAGACAGGCATTGGCGGCGGCGCGGATGCGTTCGCCGCTGCGCCAGACATGGACCTCGCGGCCGAAGAACGGGGCGATCAGGCTGCCGGTCTCGGGGACGTCGGCGACCTTGCAGATTTCGTGTTTCATCGGTTTGCCTTTCGATGTTGATGCAATTGCATTCATGTAGATGCAGATGCATCTATCGTCAAGCTTGATGCATCTGCATCTATCGCCTAGGGTGAGCCATGACCGAGAAAGCCACGCCTTCGCCGGAAGCCATCACGGCCTGGGCCCGCCTGATGCGCGTTTCGCGCCAGCTGGTGGAAAACGCCGAGGACGCGCTGAAGGCGGGCAGCCTGCCGCCGCTTGCCTGGTACGACGTGCTGCACGAACTCGCCGAAGCGGGCGAGGGCGGTCTGCGGCCGTTCCAATTGATCGAGCGGACCTTGTTTGCGCAGTACAACATCTCGCGGCTGCTGGCCCGGCTCGAAGCCGACGGTCTGGTCGAGAAGCTGAAGGTCGCCGATGACGGTCGCGGCCAGACCATCCGCGTCACGGCCAAGGGGCGCGAGACGCGCCGGCGGATGTGGGCCGTCTATGGAAGATCGATCGCCGAACTGGTTGGCGCCAAGCTTTCAGCGGACGAGCTGAAGATGATGTCGGCGCTGCTTGGCCGGCTGCGTGATCCGCCCGTCCTCGACTGATCCTGGTCCGTTCCCCGCGATGCTCAATAACGGCGCTGGCGCTCGCGGACTTCGATCTTTTTCCGCGCCGCCCCCTTGCGCGCCGGGCCAGATTGCGCAATATGCCGAACCGTAACGTACGGTACGGCTTGCCAGGATGATCGGTTTGCCTGTCCGCGAGGGAAGAGGCGTGTTGCACATCGTGCCTGATATCGACACCAGCGAGACGCTGACTGAGCGGCAGAAGGCCGTTCTGGACGCGGCGTTGCGGCTGTTGGTCGAGGAGGGCGATCAGCTGACCATGACCGCCGTGGCGCGGCGGGCCAGCTGTTCCAAGGAAACGCTCTACAAATGGTTCGGCGACCGCGACGGGCTGTTGACGGCGACCGTGCAGTGGCAGGCTTCCAAGGTGCGCGTGGCGCCCGTCGACGGCAAGGGGCTCGACCTTGCCTCGCTGACGGCGAGCCTCGAGCGTTTCGCTTCCGACTGGCTGAACGTGATTTCCAGCGACACTTCGATCGCGCTCAACCGGGTGGCGGTCGGTCATGCCGGATCGGGAAAGGATAATCTCGGCGCCGTCGTGCTGGAGAATGGCCGCTTCGCGCTGGCCAGGCGGCTGAAGCCGGTGCTGGAGGCCGGGCGCCAGGCCGGGCTCCTCGATTTCACGGATGCCGAGACGGCGTTCCGTAGCTTTTTCGGGCTCGTCGCCCGCGACGTGCAGATCCGTCTGCTGCTCGGCGACCGGCTGGAATTGACTGAGGCGACGATCGGCGGCGATGCCGTGCGGGCGACGCAGCAGTTTCTCGCTCTTTTCGGAGCAAAAACCAGGCTGAAAGGCCTCTGATCTTAGAAACGGGAAGGAAGTAAAATGCGCGTCTATTACGATCGTGATGCCGATCTCAACCTGATCAAGGGCAAGAAAGTCGCCATCATCGGCTATGGCAGCCAGGGCAGGGCGCATGCGCTCAACCTCAAGGATTCCGGCGCCAAGGAAATCGCCATCGGCCTCAAGGCCGGCTCGGCGACCGCCAAGAAGGTCGAGGCCGACGGGCTCAAGGTGATGAGCGTGGCGGACGCCGCAAAATGGGCCGACCTGATGATGATGGCGACGCCCGACGAATTGCAGGCCGACATCTACAAGAACGAGATCGCGCCGAACATCCGCGACGGCGCTGCGATCGCCTTCGCGCACGGCCTCAACGTGCATTTCGGCCTGATCGAGCCGAAGTCGACCGTCGACGTCGTCATGATCGCGCCGAAAGGCCCTGGCCACACGGTGCGCGGCGAATACCAGAAGGGCGGCGGCGTGCCGTGCCTGGTCGCCGTCAACCAGGACGCTTCGGGCAATGCGCTCGACCTGGCGCTGTCCTACGCCTGCGGCGTCGGCGGCGGCCGTTCGGGCATCATCGAGACCAATTTCCGCGAGGAATGCGAAACCGACCTGTTCGGCGAGCAGGTCGTGCTGTGCGGCGGCCTGGTCGAACTGATCCGCGCCGGCTTCGAGACGCTGGTGGAAGCCGGCTACGCGCCGGAAATGGCCTATTTCGAGTGCCTGCACGAGGTCAAGCTGATCGTCGACCTGATCTATGAAGGCGGCATCGCCAACATGAACTACTCGATCTCGAACACCGCCGAATGGGGCGAGTATGTCTCGGGTCCGCGCATCATCACCGCCGAGACCAAGGCCGAGATGAAGCGCGTGCTGAAAGACATCCAGACCGGCAAGTTCACTTCGGAATGGATGCAGGAATACCGCGCCGGCCTGTCGCGCTTCAAGGGCATCCGCCGCATGAACGACAGCCACCAGATCGAGGAGGTCGGCGCCAAGCTGCGCGCGATGATGCCGTGGATTTCGAAGAACAAGCTGGTCGACAAGGCCAAGAACTGATCGAAATCCGTTCTTCCTGATCAAAGCAAAAAACGGCGCCCCAGGGCGCCGTTTTCATTCCGCGTGGCGCGCTTAGAGATCAGCTATAGGGCGACCAGCATTGCTGGCGCGGGCCGCCATAGGGCTGGAACGTGTTGTCCCAGGCACGGTACGACCGGTAGCGGTTATAGCACCACCGGACATGGGCATTCGAAAGCCGCCCGGCGCGATAGTAGCGGCGTGGTGCCGGCGCATAGTAATCGTAGTTGTTGTAGTTGTTGTACATGCTGCCGAGGCCGAGCCCCAGGCCAAGGCCAAGGATCGCGGCACCCGCACCGTCATCATAGTAGCGGCGATGGTGATGCCGACGCCAACGCCAGTCATCGCCGCCGTTCCAGTTTCCGCCGTTCCAGTTGTCGCGGTTCCAGTGCCGACCACCGTTCCAGTGGCCTGACCGGCGCCATCTCCAGTCTTCGTTGTAGGCCGGACGGTTATTGCCGCCAGCCCATCCTTCGCGCACCGGCGTTACCGCCGGTGCTGCCGTGCTTGTCGGAAGCGCCAGATCCGGTTGCAGGATCGGTCCGGCGGCAGATGGCGCGGTGATGCCGGAGACAATGCCGAGCGCAATCAGCCCGGATTTGATGGTGGACGAAAAGAGCGAATTCATAACACTCTCCAAGAGCTGAAGGCCCCACGCCTACCCTGGAATGGGTCCACTGTGGATCTTTGCGTCTGAACGGCGGATGAACGGAAAGGTTCCGTCAACCATGGCGCGAATGCGGTCAGGTCCAGTCGATCCTGGCTTGTGGTCCTGCGATCTTGTGTTCCGGCGCTCTTGCAGGCAAAGGTCAGGTCATGTCGCTGCGCCTTGCCACCTTCAATGTCGAGAACCTGATGAACAGGTTCGACTTTTCCGGCTATCGCAACCAGCTCAACGAGGATCGGACGCTGGCGCTGTTCGATATACAGAGCGAAGCCGAATACAAGATGTTGGAGCAGGCCCGCGCCATCGCGCAGTCCGACGATACCCGCCAGCTGACGGCGCTGGCGATCGCCGCCACACGGGCCGACATCATCTGCATGCAGGAGGTCGACAACATCGAGGCGCTGAAGGCCTTCGAATACGGCTATCTGTTCAAGATGGTGGGGCAGGGCTACCGGCAGAAATATACCACCGCAGGCAATGATTCGCGCGGCATCGATGTCGCCGTGATGATGCGCAACGAGACCGCGCAGGGACAGCCGATCGAATTCGTGCGCATGACCAGCCATGCCTACGTCACCTACGAGCAGTTCGGGCTGCACACGCCGGAACTGGCCGCCCTTGGCAGCCAGGCCAATGAACGCATCTTCCGGCGCGACTGCCTGGAAGTCGACATCACCGTCGGCGGCGTGCCGCTGACGCTCTATCTCGTGCATTTCAAGTCGATGGGCTCGCCGCGCAACGGGCTCGACGGACGCGAGGCGACGATGCCGGTGCGCATTGCCGAGGCGCAAGCCGTGCGCCGCATTATCGAGGAGCGCTTCGGCGCGGATCATGCCGCCGATAAGCACTGGGCGATCTGTGGCGACATGAACGATTACCGCCAGCGCGTGAAGATCGCCGGCGACGATCTCGACGGCTACCGTTTCGAGGTGGTCGATGAGGCACAGTCCTGCATCAACGTGCTGACGGCCGGCGGCTTCTGCGAGAACGTCATCGAGCGTCGGCCGGAAATGAACCGCTGGACCTTCTATCACACGCGCGGACCCGAAGAGCGGCATCTCTGCCAGCTCGACTATATCCTGCTATCCAGGGGGCTGGCGGCGAGGAACGCCACCGCCGTTCCCGACATCATCCGCAACGGCCAGCCCTGGCGCACGATCTTTCCGGCTGGCCAGGAAGTCGAGCGCTTTCCGCGCGCCGGCTGGGACCGGCCGAAAGCGTCGGACCATTGCCCGGTGGCGATCACGCTGGACATGGCTCGATAGGCGGCATTTGGGGCTACACGCATGAGTTTCGACCTGCCACGCAATGTCATCCTGCCGGTCGATGCAATCGACGTCCGGCTCGACCCCGGCCCGCATCCTTTCGCCCGCGACAATAAACAGGCGGTCGCCGAGAACTGGCAGCGCGAGATAGCGGCCAAGCCGGCGCTGTTCGACGGCACGGTGGTGCTGCTGTCGCAACTCGCGTACCGCGACAACCGTCTCGTCGGCCGCTGCCACGCGGTCAACTACTCCACCTTCATGCTTTGGCGTAAGCGGCGCGAGAATTCAGGCGCCGAGCATGCCTATGCCCATGCCATGCTGGTCGCCGGCGATAATGCGCTGGTGGCGATCCGCATGGGGTCACACACGGTCAATGCCGGGCGCGTCTATTTCGCCGCCGGGTCGTTCGAGCCGGACGACTTTCGTGACGGCCTGGTGGACGTCGATTTCAACATGATCCGCGAGGTGCGCGAGGAAACAGGCCTCGATCTCTCGGCTGCCAGGCGCGGCGTGCGCTGGCACGCCCTGTCGACCACGCGTGGGACCGTCATCTTCCGCCGCTATCATGTCGACGAGCCAGCCGATGAGATCGCGCGGCGAATCTCAGCCTTCGTCGCCGGCGAAACCGATCCGGAGATCGACGGGCCGGTGATCATCCGCCATGCCGGCGACCTGCCGGACGGACTGGCATTGCATATGAAGCCGCTGATCGAGTGGCATTTTTCCGGCGTGGGCTAAAGGCGCGTCTTGTCCTGCGCCGCCTTGCGGTCGTTGCGGGCCGCGACGAGGAACAAGATGAAGCCGATGCCCAGCAACCCGCCCATGGCCATTCCCATGGTCTGGCCGACGACTGCCTGGAAATCCGGTGTGACACGATCGGGATTGGTCATGCCGAAGCGGGCGAGATACCACCAGATGCCCGCCAGGACGGCCTCGATGATGACCATCGTCACGATCAGTCGTGTCTTCTTGCTCATGCGTTGTTCCTCGACCCGAGATGCTTGCCCTAGCATCGTCGACCCGCGGGCGACAGTGCTGGCGGCGCAGGCAAGCGTCCAAGGCTGGGGATAGCCGTCGATCCATGGCGGAGCCGGCCAGGTCTTTTACTCGTGCCGCAGCGCGTCGATCGGGTCGAGCCTGGCGCCGCGCAGCGCCGGGAAGAAGCCGAACACCATGCCGATCAGCGCCGAGAAGCCGACGGCCAGCAGGATGACCGCCGGGCTCGGCGCGAAGGGGATGGTCAGCGTCACCGAGGCGAGGCCGGCGAGCGCCAGGCCGATCAGGATGCCGATGATGCCGCCGAGCAGCGACAGCACCGTCGCCTCGACCAGGAACTGGATGAGGATGTGCTTTTCATGCGCGCCTATGGCGAGCCGGATGCCGATCTCGCGCGTGCGCTCGGTGACCGAGACCAGCATGATGTTCATGATGCCGATGCCGCCGACCAGAAGGCTGACGCCGGCGACGGCGCCCAGCATGCCGGTCATGGTGGTGGTGGCGCTGGCCATGGCGTCGGCGATCTGCGTCATGTCGCGGATGCCGAAATCGCTCTCGCGGTCGGGCGTGATGCGGCGCGCATCGCGCAAAATATCCTCGACGCGGGGCTGCAACTCGCTGGTCGGCGTGCGGTCGTCGGCGGCGATGTAGATGTTGTCGATGTCACGGTTGCCGGCGATGCGGCGCTGATAGGCGTGCAGCGGCATCAGGACGACATTGTCCTGGTCCTGGCCGAAGCCGGTGTAGCCCTTGGGTTCGAGCAGGCCGATGATCTTGCAGGAGGTGCGGTTGACGCGGATGATCTCGCCTTCGGGATCGCCAGCGCCGAAGAATTGCTGGCGCACCGTCTCGCCGATCAGGCAGACGCCGGTGCCCGAGCGGGTTTCGGAATCGCTGAACGGCCGGCCCGACACCAGCTTCCAGTCGCGCGCATCGAGATAGGCGCTGTCGGTGCCGGTGACGCCCGAGGTCAGACTCTCGGTGCCGAAGATGACGCGGACCTGCTTTTGCGATGCCGGCGAGATGGCGCGCGCGCCGGTGAGGTGCGCGACCAACGCAGCGAGGTCCTTCTCGGCCAGCGGCCGCACTACCTGGTCAAGCCCGCCCGGACCGCCAGGACCGGCCGGGCGACCGGCGCGGACGACCAGCAGGTTGCTGCCGAGCTTGGAGATGTCGGCCTTGACCTTCTGCGTGGTGCCGGAGCCGATGGTGAGCATGGCGATGACAGCGGCGACGCCGATGACGATGCCGAGCAGCGTCAGGAACGAACGCAGCACGTTGCGGCGTATCGAGCGCAGCGAGAGGCGGACGGTTTCCCAGATCATGGTCAGGCCACCTCGACATTCACGGTATCGGAGGCGACATGGCCGTCGAGGAAGCGGATGGTGCGCTCGGCATAGTCGGCGACGTCGGCCTCGTGGGTGACCATGGTGACGGTCAGGCCGAGCTCCTTGTTGAGCTTCGTAAGCAACTCCATGATCTCGTGCGTGCGGGCGGTGTCGAGATTGCCGGTCGGCTCGTCGGCGACGAGCAGCGTCGGCCGGGTGACGATGGCGCGCGCGATCGCCACGCGCTGCTGCTGGCCGCCGGAGAGTTCGGCCGGCGTGTGATGCTCGCGGCCGACAAGGCCGACCTGGGCGAGCGCCTGCATGGCAAGGTCGCGGCGCTCGCGGCTGGCCACGCCGCGATAGATCAGCGGCAGTTCGACATTTTCCGCCGCCGTGGTACGCGCCAGCAGATTGTAGCCCTGGAAGACGAAGCCGACATAGAGGTTGCGCAGCATGGCGCGGCGGTTGCGGTCGAGCCGTCCGGCGTCGACGCCCATGAAGGAGTAGGTTCCGGCCGTCGGCGTGTCGAGGCAGCCGATGATGTTCATCGCCGTCGATTTGCCGGAGCCGGACGGCCCCATGATGGCGACGAACTCGCCACGCCGGATGGCGAGGTCGACGCCAGCCAGCGCGTGCACGCGGGCCTCGCCGTGGCCATAGCTCTTCCAGACCTTGTCGAAGGTGATGAGGGGTGCGCCGGCGGCCACGGAATCAGCTCCGCTGCTGCGAGGCGGTGATGACCTGCGCGCCTTCCTCCAGGCCGGATGTGATTTCGGTCAGTTCGCCATCGGTCGAGCCGATCTTGACGTTGACCGCGTGCGGCCGGCCGTTCTCCAGCACATAGAGCGTGCGCGAGCCGTCGGTGGGGGCCGTTGCGGCCTGGCGCTGGCGGTTGCCGCCCGGACGGCCCATGCGGCCGGTGAACAGGTCGCTGAAGCTCCACGCGCGGGCCGCCTGCTGCGTCGGGCGATAGCGGAAGGCGCTGGCAGGCACGGTGAGCACATCCTTGGCCTGCCTTGTGACGACCGAGACGGTGGCGGTCATGCCGGGCCGCAGCAACAGCTCGTTGTTGTCGACCTCGAGCCGCGCATTGTAGGTGACGACGCCGTCCGTCGTGAGCGAGGCATAGGAGATGTCGCGGATCTCGGCGTCGAACGGCCGGTCGGGGAAGGCGTCGACGGTGAAGCGCGCATGCTGGCCTGGCTTGACGGCGCCGATGTCGGCCTCGTCGACCGCCGCCACCAGCTCCATGTTCCTCAGATCAGCGGCGATGATGAACAGCACGGGCGCCTGCAACGAGGAGGCGACCGTTTGGCCGGGGTCGACCGAGCGCGTCAGCACGATGCCGTCGATCGGCGCGTAGATGGTGCTGTTGGCAAGGTCGGTCTGCTGCGATTTCAGGTCGGCATTGGCGATGGCAAGATTGGCCTCGGCGCTGTCCAGCGCTGCCTTTGAACGGTCGCGTGTCGCGGTCGCCGCCTCGAGCGACTGGTCGGTCGCCATTCCGCGCTTGGTCAGGGCGGCGGCGCGCACCAGCGCGCTCTCGTTCTCGGCGAGCGTCACCGTGGCGTCCTCGACATTGGCCGCCGCGCCCTTGGCGGAAGCCTTGGCGCGCTCGATCTGTACCTGCAGCTTGGTGGTGTCGAGGGCCGCCAGCACGTCGCCCCTTCTTCACCTGCTGGTTCTCATTGACCGAGACCGAGCGGATGACGCCGGAGAGCTGGCTGGAGATATCGACCTGGGTGAGCGGCTGCAGCGTGCCCGTCGCCGAGACCTGGACGGTGAGATCGGCCTTGGCGGCCGGGACCGTGGTGTAATCAACCTTGGCGGGCGTACCGGCATACCACTGATAGAGGCCAAGACCGGCGGCAAGCACGATCAGGGTCAGCAACGCATAGAGCCAGCCACGCCGGCGCGTCTTGCTCCGCCCGTTCTTATCGAGCCCGAGCGCCGTCTCGATGGCGGAATCCGATTCCGTCTTTGGCAGATTGACAATCTGGTCCACGTCGGACCCCTATGATGCGTAATGTCCCTGTCTGTGCACAGATCAGGGTTGCCGGTTCAAATATCAAATTAAATTTCGCCCATGTTGGGATTGAGGCAGGAATGCAAACCCGGAATTACTTGCTTTACGATGTGTTTACGACCGAGCGACTGGCCGGTAACCCGCTGGCCGTGGTGTTGGATTGCAAAGGTCTGGACACGGTAGCGATGCAGGCCATCGCCCGCGAATTCAACCTGTCCGAGACGGTCTTTGTGCTGCCGCCGGATAATCCCAAGCATAAAAACCGCATCCGCATCTTCACTCCGGATTATGAAATGCCGTTCGCCGGCCATCCGACGGTGGGTTCGGCAATCGCGCTTGCCGAAATGGCCGGCGAGGGCGGAGCCGGCATCTTCGTGCTGGAGGAAAACATCGGCCCGGTGCGCTGCGCCGTCAGCACGCATGATGGCGCTACCTTCGCCGAGTTCGACCTGGCGAAATTGCCGGAGCCGTTGAAGCTGGAGGCCGATCCGCAGGCGATCGGTGCCGCCCTCGGCCTTGCGCCGCATGAGATCGGCTTCGAGAATCACCGCGTCGCCTTCTGGTCGGCGGGCGTGCCCTATGTGACGATCCCGGTCGCCAATCTCGAAGCGGCGGGCCGCATCCGGCTGGACAACCAGGCATGGTCGGAGCTGGCGCCGCGCAAGAGCGAATGGGCCTTCGCCAGCCCGTACGTCTATTGCCGCGAGACGGTGAACCACGAAAGCGCCTTCCATGTCCGCATGATCGTGCCGGGCACGCCGTCCTATGAAGATCCGGCAACCGGTTCGGCGGCGGCGGCCTTTGCCGGCGCCATCATGCATTTCGATGCTCCGACGGATGGCATTTCGCAGCTTTGGATCGAGCAGGGGCTGGAAATGGGCCGGCCGTCGCGCATCCGCCTGGAACTGACCGTGCAAGGCGGAAAACTGGCCTCGGCACGCATTGGCGGCCACGCGGTCAAGGTGGCGGAAGGGAAGCTTTTCGTCTGATCGCGGAAAGGGTTTGTCGATTTGTCGGGAAATGATTCCGGCAGGGCTAGACATGACCGATGGTGGCGGCTATATGCCCGCCAACGCCGGTTTTTGCCGGCCGAGTGGGTGCGTAGCTCAGTTGGTAGAGCAGCTGACTCTTAATCAGCGGGTCCACAGTTCAATCCTGTGCGCACCCACCAAATTCCTAGAAGACTTGGTGGAAAGACCCTGAAAGCGAGATGCGTCTGGCGCGTCTTTGGCGAAGTGCTTGGCTGCGGTTGTCAACCAGCACCGCTATTTGGCAGCACCGCCATTTGGCGCTCATGACGATCTAACCGCGTCCAAAAACGCGGCTTAGAAATCTGCCGAATCGAAAAGCAATGTTCTTTTCTACGCCTTTAGCTTCATTAGCGTCAGTTTCGCCTTTGCCGCCTGAAAAATCGCTGATCAACCACCAGAAGAAAACCAGGAAGACAACGAAAATCGCTGTGTCGATCGGGCCGTAGCTGGAGTATCCACTGCGCCAAAGCACAAGTGCAAGCACTACGGCAATAGCCACGGCAGCGGCTGCGGGATGAAGCTTTTTCATCCGCCAGATCTATTCGAGAATCGCCGCAACCGGAAGATGCCGCTCCTGCCATGGCGAGAGCGGCTTGGTCGACCGAACCGGCGGAGTCTGGAACTACTTCTCCGATACCCCCGCCTCGGCAAAGCTAGCCATCCTTGCGTGGCACTCCAATGCCGAGCGGACGATGTTGACGGCCAGGCAGGCGCCGGACCCTTCGCCGAGCCGCATGCCGAGATCGAGCAGCGGCGGCAGGCCGAGCGCTTCGAGCAGGCCGCGATGGCCCGATTCAGCAGAGACATGAGCGGCAATGGTGTGAGCGAGGCCGGTCGGATGCAACCTGGCCAGCGGGGCGGCGGCGGCGGTGCAGACGAAGCCGTCGAGCAGCACGGGTATGCCGAGATGGCGGGCGGCCAGCGTGGCGCCGAAGATGGCGGCGAGTTCACGGCCGCCAAGTGAAGCGGCAACGCCCAGCGGGTCGGCAAGGGCGGCGGCGTGGCGCTTGAGGCCGGCTTCGATGGCGACCACCTTGCGCTTCAGGCCGGCATCGTCGACGCCGGTGCCTCGTCCGGTCCATTTTTCCGCGCCGCCGCCGAACAGCGCCGCCGAAATGGCGGCCGCCGGCGTGGTGTTGCCGATGCCCATTTCGCCGAAGCAGACCAGATCGAGGTCTTTCGTCACCGCGTCATAGCCGGCTGAAACGGCAGCAAGGAAGGCTTTCTCATCCATTGCCGGCACTTGCGTGAAGTCGCCGGTCGGATGGTCGAGATCGAGCGGGATGACATCGAGTTCGGCGCCGGCGATGCGGGCGAGCTGGTTGATGGCCGCGCCGCCGCCGGCGAAGTTCGCCACCATCTGCACGGTGACTTCGGAGGGATAGGCCGACACGCCCTGGGCGGTGACGCCGTGATTGCCGGCGAAGACGAAGACTTTCACCCTATCCAGCCTGGGCATGTCGCGGCCCTGCCAGCACGCCAGCCAGGCGGCGATGGTTTCCAGCCGGCCGAGGCTGCCTTGCGGCTTGGTGAGCGTGTCCTGGCGGCTGGAAACGGCCTTCGCGGCGGTATCGCTGCCGGCGGGCAGGTCGAGGCAGGCTGCGCGCAATTCATCGAGGGATTTGAAGGGCATGGGGGCAAGGTCTCCGGAAGGGAATCAGGTCAAGAGGAAAGCGCTACGGACGCGACGAGAAGCACCGCGATTTCGCTGACCTGCTGCAGGGCGCCGATCGTGTCGCCGGTCTGGCCACCGATCTGGCTGAGGCAAAGGGCATGGAAGGCGGCAAAGAACAGGCCGAGCAGGATCAGCGCCGCGATGGCGCCGCCGACCCCAAGCAGGAGAAGCGGGATCGCGCCAAGCACGGCGCCGGCGATCGCCGTTTCAAGCGAGACGGTACCGGCACCGGCCGAGAGTCCGTCGGAGCGCGCCGGCGGCAAGAGGTGCATGAAGGCGCCCAGCACGCCGCGCGAGGCCGCATGCGCGGCAACAAGGGCAAAGAGAGCCTGAGTGGGATCCACCAGCTCCGAAAGCACGTTCCAGCGGATCAGCAGCGACAGGGCCAGCGCCATGGCGCCATAGGCGCCGATGCGGCTGTCGCGCATGATGTCGAGTTTGCGGCCGCGCGATTTGCCGCCGCCAAAGCCGTCCGCGACGTCGGACAGTCCATCCTCGTGCAGGCAGCCGGTGGTGATCACGGTTGCAACAAGGGCAAGTGCCGCCGCCGGCCCCATGGCAAGGCCGAATCGTTCCGCCGTGGCAAAGACAATGGCGCCGATCAGGCCGACGACGACGCCGGCGACCGGTGCCGCCCAGATCGCGGCGGCGAGGCCGCGGCCGCGAAAGTCGAGGTCGGGCAAGGGCAGGCGGGTGAAGAAGACCAGGCAAAGCGCGACGTCATCGAGGATTTGCCGCGGCGAAAGGGTCAAATTCGGAAGCTTCATGCGCCGGCCTTCGCTATCGCGTGGAAGAAGGTACCGCTGACATGGCCGCGCCGATAGCCGGAAGCGCCGATCGGATTGCCCTGGCCGTCGGCGAGGTCGGCCAGCGGCTCGTCATTGCCGGTGGCCGTCATCTGCGCATAGTGGAATTCATGGCCGCGGATCAGCGCGCCCTGCATGCCGAGCGGGCAATCGGCGCGCAGCCGCGCCTCGCGATAGCCGAGATTCATTTTCCGTTTGGCGAAGCTGGTGGCGTGGCCGAGCAGGCCAAGCATGCGATGTGTTTCGCCTGATGCATCCTCCAGCGCTTCGCCAAGCACCATGAAGCCGCCGCACTCGCCATGGATCGGCTTCGTCGCCGCAAATCTTGCCATGCCGGCTTTGAAGGTGTCGGCAGCGGCAAGCTTGCCGGCGTGAAGCTCGGGATAGCCGCCGGGCAGCCAGCAGACATCGCAGCTCTCGTCGGGTGCTTCGTCGGCGAGCGGCGAGAACGGAACGATCTCCGCGCCGGCCTTGCGCCAACAGGCGGCGACATGCGGATAGAGGAAGGTGAAGGCGGCATCCTCGGCCAGCGCGATGTGTTGACCGGGCGGCTGCAACGCATCGCCAAAGCCGCCGGCCTCCGGAGCAAGGGGCGTCGCCAACCTCATCACGGCATCGAGGTCGAGCGATTTCTCCGCCATGTCGGCAAGCCGGTCGAGATGCGCCATCAGATCATCATACTCGCCGGCCTGGACAAGGCCGAGGTGGCGCTCGGGCAGATTGAGCGTGGGGTCGCGCAAGATGGCGCCGACCACGGGCAGGCCGATCGCCTCGATCGCATCGCCGGACAGCTTGCGATGACGCTCGCTGCCCAGCCGGTTGAGCACGACGCCGGCCATGCGCACATCGGGATCGTAGGTGGCAAACCCCTTGGCGACGGCCGCCGCCGTGGTCGACTGGCCCGACACGTCGAGCACCAGCAGCACCGGCAGGCCGTAGAGACGGGCGAGATCGGCGGCCGAGCCGGTGCGCCCCGGCGCCGCGGGAATGCCGTCGAACAGGCCCATGGCGCTTTCGAGGATGACGAAATCGGTGTCGTCGGCCTGTTGCGCGGCCAGCGCATTGAGCAGCGATGGCGGCATTGCCCAGCTGTCGAGATTGACGCCGGACAGGCCGGTCGCGGCGGTGTGGAAACCGGGGTCGATATAGTCGGGACCCGATTTGGCGCCGCGCACCTTCAGGCCGCGCCGGGTGAGCGCGCGCAGGATGCCGATGGTGACGCTGGTCTTGCCCGAGCCGGAGCGCGGCGCGCCGATGATGATGGCGCGGGCGGTCATGCCTGCCCCGTCAAGGCCGCGCGCATGGCGACGATGCCACCGACGACGATCAGCGCCGGCGAGGCAAGGCCTGCGGCTGCCGCTTCCTCGGCAATGGTTGCGAGCGTGGCGACGACGGTCCGCTCCTGCGGCGTGGTGGCGGCGACGATCACGGCCGCCGGCGTCGACGGCGCCAGCCCGCCATCGAGCAAAGCGGCCGCGATCAGCGGTAGATTGGCCATGCCCATATAGACGACGACCGGCTGGCCGGTGCGGGCGATTGCCGCCCAGTCGATGTCGTCATCGGTGCCGGCGGCGTGGCCGGTCGCCAGGATCACCGCCTTGTTGATGCCGCGCATGGTGGCCGGGATGCCGGTGGCGGCGAGCGCGCTGAGGCCGGATGTCAGGCCCGGCAGGACGCGGAATGGAATGGTTTCGCGTGCGAGCGCCAAGGCTTCTTCGCCGCCACGGCCGAAAATATAGGGATCGCCGCCCTTGAGCCTGACGACGCGGCGGCCTTCGCGCGCCAGTCGGACCAGCAGAGCGGTGATGTCGTCCTGCTTCATCGATGGCTGGCCGCCGCGCTTGCCGGCAAAGAACAGTTCGGCGTTCGCGGCAACGGCGACGACATCAGGCGAGACCAGCGCGTCGTAGACCAGCGCATCCGCCTCGGCCAAGGCCGCCAGCACTTCCAGCGTCAGGCAGCCGGGGTCGCCGGGGCCGGCGCCGGCCAGCCAGACATGGCCCGGCTCCAGCGGGCGCGGCCTGAAGTTCAGCCGGGCGAGCGCCTGTTCGAGCGTGGCGTTGCCGCCGGTGTTTTTGGTGTTGCCGCTCACAATCCGTCCCGTCCGCGAAAACGCCGCTGGTAGTGGGCGTCGTACAATGAACTCTCGCCAAAATCTTCCGCCGCCAACGAACGGCCGACGAAGATGATCGCAGTGCGCTCCATCGGATCGGCGGCCAGCTGTGCCTCGATCGTTTCCAGCGTTCCCGTCAACACCCGTTCATCCGGCCAGGAGGCGCGGAAGACGATCGCCACCGGACAATCGCCGCCATAATGCGGCGTCAATTCGGCGACGACGCGGTCGATGGCGTGAATGGCAAGATGAATGGCGAGCGTGGCGCCGGTGCGGCCGAAGCCGGCCAGCGTCTCACCGGGCGGCATTTTCGAGGC
The DNA here is from genome assembly GCF_030160235.1 of Mesorhizobium huakuii. Lineage (GTDB taxonomy): Bacteria > Pseudomonadota > Alphaproteobacteria > Rhizobiales > Rhizobiaceae > Mesorhizobium > Mesorhizobium huakuii. The sequence goes on along the minus strand of NZ_BSNY01000027.1, from coordinate 246,845 downwards.
ACGTCCGGAGACGCGGGTCAGCACCAGGCTCTGTGCGACTTCGGGGATCGTCAGTTCGCGGCGAAGTGCTGCGGCGGCTGCAGCGAAGGACGGGACGCCCGGTGTCAGCGTGTAGGGGATGCCTTGCTTTTCCAGCCGGCGGATCTGTTCGGCAACGGCGCTCCACACCGACAGGTCGCCGGAATGCAAGCGGGCGACATCATGGCCTGCCTTGTGGGCCTCGACATAGGCCGCCTCGATCTCGTCGAGCGACATTGGCGCGGTGTCGATCAGTTTTGTTCCCGGCGCGCAATGCTGCAGCAATTCGGGCGCGACGATCGACCCGGCATGCAGGCAGACCGGGCAGCTTGCCAGGAGCCTGGCGCCGCGCAGCGTGATGAGGTCGGCGGCGCCCGGACCGGCGCCGATGAAATGAACGGTCATGGCGCGTCTCCGCTGATGGCGATGGCGCAGGTGACCGGGCCAAGCACGATGCGGGGGCCAAGCAATTTTGCGCCGGCGCCTGCCACGGCAAGGGCGGATGCTTCGGAAACCGAGGGCGTGCCGGCGACTTCTTGCGAAAGGCTGGAATGGCTCAGCGTTTCCCTTGAGACATCCCGAAGGGCCGCGTCATCGACGATGATGACCGGGAGATTCAACGCGCCTCCGGCTGCAGCAATCGCTGCTTCATCCTTCTTCAGTGTGGCAGTTGCCAGTGCGGAAATCGCCGTCATGGCCAGACCATGCGTTTCGAGAGCGGTTTCAATCGCGGCAAGCACATCTTCGACGCTCACGCCTTTTCGGCTGCCGATTCCCGCGACCATCATGGCTTCACCCAGCTCCATTGGGTGACCGGCATGGCCGGCCGCCAGGCCTGCATCGAGCCGACCGGCGAGGCGCGAGAAATGGCTATCCGGGTGAGATCACCACCAAGCTTTGTGTGCTGCGCGAGTAGCAAGGCTTCCATCTCCAGCGTGACGGCGTTGGCGACGAGCCGGCCGCCAGGGCGCAGCGCCTTGGTGGCAGCGCTCAGCACACCGGTATCGCTGCCGCCACCGCCGATGAAGATCGCGTCCGGCGTGTCCAGTTTGGCAAGCGCCTTGGGCGCGCTGCCTTCCACCACGACAAGGCCGGGAACACCACAGGCGGCGGCGTTGCGATGGATGCGGGCGGCGCGGGTCGGATCGGCTTCGATGGCGATCGTGCGCATCAAGGGGTGCGCCAGCATCCATTCGATGCCGATGGAGCCGGAGCCGGCGCCGATATCCCACAGCAATTCGCCGCGCCTCGGCGCCAGAGACGACAGGGTGATGGCGCGGATTTCGCGTTTGGTGATCTGGCCGTCATGGTCGAACAGATGGTCGGCGAGGCCAACCGTGAGCGGCAGGACGCGGGCTTGCGGATTCGAATCAATTTCGATGGCCAGCACATTGAGCGGATTGATGTTTTCGAGGTCGAAGGCATCCGCGCGTGCAGTGCGCTGGCTCTCCTTTGGCCCACCCAATGCCTCCAGGACCGTCAGTCGCGATGCACCGAAATCGAGTTCGGTGAGCAGGCGGGCAATTGCATCCGGCGCTTCTGCATCCGACGTCAGCACCAGGATGCGCGCATTGGGCTGCAGTAAGGGTCGGATCAGGTCGAGCGGCCGGCCATGCAACGAGACGGTCTCGATATCCTGCAGCGCCCAGCCAAGGCGGGCGGCCGCCAGCGAAACCGCCGACGGCGCGGGAATGACATGCATTTCCCGCGGCTTGACCTTGCGGGCGAGGGTGGCGCCCACCCCGTGGAAGAAGGGATCGCCGGAGGCGAGCACACAGACGTTTCTGCCGGCAAGCGCCAGCACGTCGGCCATCCCGGCATCGAAAGGCACTGGCCAGGGACGCGGCTCGCCCTTGGCGAAGGACGCGACCAGCGCCAGATGGCGCTTGCCGCCGAAGATGATCTCGGCCTTGGCAATCCGCTGCTTGGCCTCGTCGCCGAGACCCGCTAAACCGTCCTCGCCGATGCCGATCACCGTCAGCCATTTCGGCCTGGCGCCGCGCGAACTTTCAGCAGGCATGATGACCCACCGCATTCTGATCCTCGGCGGCACCACGGAAGCCCGGCAACTGGCCGGCAAACTGGTGGTACGCGCCTCGGTCACGCTGTCTTTGGCCGGCCGCACGGAAAACCCGGTCGCGCAAGGCGTGCCCGTGCGAAGCGGCGGCTTTGGCGGCGCCGAGGGGCTGGCCGCCTATCTCAGGGAGACCGGCACCGACCTGATGATCGACGCCACACATCCCTATGCCGCGCGAATCTCGGCCAATGCCGCGCAAGCGGCGCGGCTGACCGGCGTGCCGATCCTTGCCTTGCGCCGTCCCGGCTGGGAGCCTGTCGAAGGCGACCGCTGGACGCTGGTCGACACAACAGGCGAGGCCGTGCAAGCGCTTGGTCCGGCGCCGCGGCGCGTCTTCCTGGCGCTTGGCCGGCAAGAGGTTGCTGCCTTCGAAGCAGCCCCCCGGCATCACTACCTCATTCGCAGCGTCGATCCCGTCGAGCCGAAGCTGGCCGTGCCGGATGCGAGCTATCTGCTGGCTCGTGGGCCGTTTGGCGAGGCGGAAGAACGCGCGCTGCTCGAAAAGCATCGTATCGACGTCGTCGTCTCCAAGAACAGCGGCGGCGCTGCCACTTACGGGAAGATTGCCGCCGCGCGAGCACTTGGCATCGACGTGGTCATGGTCCGCAGGCCTGATCTGCCGGAGGTGCCTTCGGCTGAAACCGTCGATGAGCTCGCCGCGATGGTCGATCATTTCATCGAGCCCGCTGCCGAGCGCGGCGTGTAGACCAGCGCCGGTTTGTCGCCGCGCTTGATGATGCGGGTTTCCGGCGAGCCGATGATGATGCAGGTCGCCATGTCGGCCTTTTGCGCGTCGACATCGGCCAGCAGGTAGACCTCGATGCGTTCGTCCGGACGGCCGGCGGCGCGGCCGAAAATCACAGGCGTGGTGCCGGGCAGGATCGCCGCCAGGCACTCGAAGGCGCGGCCGAGCTGCCAGGGGCGCGCCTTGCTGATCGGGTTGTAGAGCGCAATGACGAAGCCGGCGCCCGCCGCCGCCAGTAGGCGCAGTTCGATCAACTCCCATGGTTTCAGATTGTCGGACAGCGAGATGGCGCAGAAATCATGGCCGAGCGGCGCGCCGATGCGGGCGGCGACGGCAAGCATCGCGGTGATGCCGGGCACGACGGCGATATCGACGGCACGCCATTCGGCCGGGCCGGCTTCGATCGCCTCGCAGACGGCGGCCGCCATGGCGAAGACGCCGGGATCGCCGCCGGAAACCACGGCGACATCGTGGCCCTCTGCGGCCTTGACCAAGGCATCCTTGGAGCGGGCGAGTTCCTCGCGATTGTCGGAGGCGACGCGGGTCTGGTCCGGGCGCAGGTCCAGCCGGTCGAGATAGGGCTTGTAGCCATAGAAGAATTTCGCTTCGGCCACGGCGCGGCGGGCCTCAGGGGTGACCTGATCGGCATTGCCAGGCCCGAGGCCGATGACGGTGAGACGGCCGCTCATGCCTGGGCTCCCAGCGCGCCGGGCCGGCCGGACCAGCCGGCGACCAGCACAATGGCGAAGTAGGGCGCCTTGTCGTCCTGTTTGTCGGCGAGCTTCATCGAGACGCTGCCGGCCATGGTGCCGCGCTCGACATAGACGGCGCGGGCCAGCTTGCCAGTGGCCTCCAGCGCCCGCCTGATCTTGGGCAGGTTGCGGCCGACCTTCATGATGACGGCGGCGTCGGTGTCGGCCAGCCTGCGGGTAAGCTCGAACTCGCTCATCGTGCCGGGCAGAACCGTCAGCACATCGTCGCCCTGGACGATCGGCACACCGGTCTGCGACCAGCAGCCGGACATGGCGGTGACGCCCGGGATGACCTCGGTCGGGAAACGATGGGCGAGGCGCACATGCAGATGCATGTAGGAGCCGTAGAAAAGCGGATCGCCTTCGGACAGCACGGCAACCATTTTGCCGGCTTGAAGGTATTCGGCGACCTTTTCGGCCGACTCCTCGTAGAAACCGGTGATCTGCGAGCGGTAGTCGTCGTGATCCTTGTCGATTTCGGTGGTGACGGGATAGAGCAGCGGCAATTCAAGCATGTCTGGCCGGAAGCGCGTCTCGACGATGGCCCGCGCATTGCTGTTGTTGCCGCGCTTGGCGAAATAGGCAACGACATCGGCCTCGGCCAAGGCGCGTGCGGCCTTCAGCGTCAACAGTTCGGGATCGCCGGGACCGGTGCCGACGCCGACAAGGCGGCCTTTGGGAAGCGCGTTCACAGGCCGGGCCTCGCCAGGGAGTTGAGCGCGGCGGCGGTCATGGCGCTGCCGCCCAGCCTGCCGCGCACGATGGCATAGGGCACGCCATAGGAATTCTCGGCCAGCGCATCCTTCGATTCGGCCGCGCCGACGAAGCCGACCGGCATGCCGATGATGGCCGCCGGCTTCGGCGCGCCGTCGCGCAATTTTTCCAGGAGATAGAACAGCGCGGTCGGCGCATTGCCGATGGCGACGACGGAGCCGGCCATGCGTTCGCCCCACAGGTCGATCGCGGCGGCGGAGCGGGTGTTGCCGATCGCCTTGGCGATCTCATGCGTTCTCGGATCGCGCAGCGTGCAGATCACCTCGTTGCCGGCCGGCAGCCGAGCGCGGGTGACACCGTGGGAGACCATTTCCGCGTCGCAGAAGATCGGCGCGCCGCCGGCAAGAGCCGCGCGCGCGGCGGCGACGAAGTCTGGCGAAAAAGCGAAATGGCTCGATGCTTCGACTTGGCCGCAGGCATGGATCATGCGGATCGCGACATCGGCCTCGGCTTCGGAGAAGCGCGAAAGGTCCGCCTCGGCGCGGATGATGGCGAAGGAGCGCTCGTAGATCGCCGTGCCGTCGTGGATATAGTCGTAGGCGACCATGCTTATTCCTGTTGGTAAGTCTCGGCGATTGCCGCCGGCCCGAGCCTTGTCAGGCAAGCGGCGGCGGTCTCGCCCTGAGATCGTGCGCTGCGGATCGCCGCCGCGACGCGACCGATGCCGCGCGCGGCGTCATAGCCCGGCCTGTAGCCCGCAGGAAGGGCCTTTGCCGTCGCGTTCACGACAAGTCCGGCTCCATTTTCGCCGCCGACGATTGTGAGCGCCGCCGGGCCGGGATGCGCGCAGCCCTTGGCGCAGCCGGAAATGTGCAGGGTGAAGTCGAGGATGTCGGCGTTTTCGGCGGCGATCGTCTCGGCTATGTCGCGGGTGGCGATCCGGCCGGAGGCGCAAGCCGGGGTGCCGGGGCAGGCGGCGATGCGCGTGCGCGGATCGGAGGGGGAGGTGACGAAGCCGAGGGTGGTGGCTGCGGCCTGGAGGCTTGTGCAAACGGCGTCTGGCTGACCAACGAAGAGCAGGGCACGTCCCGGGGCGAGACGGATTTCGGTGGTGCCGAGGGTGAGGGCGTGCCGGGCGAGGGCGATGATTTTATCAGCCGGCATGCTGCCGTAGGGCAGGCCGATGCCGAGGGCTGTAGCGTGGCTTACGTTGAAGAAGCCAATTGGCCGACGATTGCGCCCTACAGCGCCCCTCTCCCCCCTTGCGGGGGAGATGTCTGGCAGGACAGAGGGGCGCGCTTCGCGCAACCCTGTCAAACATAGCCAACCGGCGAGAGACGCCAATTGCCTCTCGGACAAATCACGCGCGTGGGCGTCGCGGCCCTTCTCGGCAACCATTCGGAGAGCGGCGACAGTGATGTCGCGCGCTGCATCGTCTTCAACCGTCGCAAGCTGTTTCGCGCTTTGGCCGTCACCAGCGACAAATACAGTCCACAGAACGCCTTCGTCATCCCGCACCGCGTTCAGCCTGACATCGGCCGTCACCCCATCCAGCGTCAGTTGCCCGCCGCCGTCGACAACCACCGACACTTTCGGCCCCAGCCTTGGCGTAAGCCCGGCATCCTCGATCGCCACCCTGATCCGCTCGGCCAGCGGTCGCGGATCGGCGATCTCCCTCGGATCGATGCCCGCCAACGGACCGGTCTCGACCGGCACGCCAGTCCGCACCGCAATGCCCAGCGCATCGACCTCCGCCGCCAGCAGTTCTGCGCTCTCCGCTGTCAGGCCACGTATCTGCAGACTGCCGCGCGCGGTCACTTCCATGATGCCGTTGCCATGCCGCAGGGCGGATTCTGCCAGCGAGATCAGAAGCTTCGGCGTCAGCCCTCCGGCAGCCGGGTTGAGTCGCACCAGGAGTCCATCGCCGGTCTGCATCGGTGCCGACAAAGCCGGACAGGCGCCGCGGCGCGAGAAGGCGTTCATGCCGCAACTCCAAGTGCCTCGGCCTCGGCAATCAGGGCAGCGAGATCGTCGTCGATGGAATTGCGCAAGGGATGCCAGAGGCCGCGCCGGCGCGCTGACAGGAAACGCTCCGCAATGACTTTCGCCGCCGCCGGGTTTTCGCGCAGGATGAAGGCGCGGACTTCGGGATCGCCGACATAGGCATCGTGCACGGCCTCGATCAGCGCGCCCGATATGGCATGGGTGGTTTCGGCGAAGCCGACCAGCCGGTCGACCGTCTCGGCGAATTCGGAGGCGCCGCGTGGGCCGTGCCGCATCTGTCCTGATATGAAGCGCGCATTGACGGCGCGGGCGCGCACCACCCTCGACACGGCCTCACTGACCGAGCGTGGCTTCGGCTTTTGCGGGTCGGTGGTATCGAGCACGATGACGTCGGCATTCCGGCCAAGCGCCGCAAGCGCGGCCGAAAAGCCGCCGATGAAAGCGACGTCGGCGGAGCCTTCAAGAATGTCGCGGCCGGGGTCGTCGCCGGTATGGACCAGAAGATCGGCCTCGGCGATGCGGGTTTCGAAAGCGCCGGGCGCCGAAATGCCTTCGCCGCCGGCGCCGCCATAGGCGTGCGAAGTGGCGTCGAGATAGGCGCGGCCGATCTCTTCGCGCGCCGCCCAGTCGCCGCTCGACAAAAGATCCTCGACGCCGGCGCCATAGGTGCCGGGCGAGGTGCCGAAAATGCGTGGGCTGATCTTGCCATCCGCTCGGGTCCGGGCCGCGAGCGGGTTTTCCGAATCCTCCTCGTCGCGGGCGGCAACCGCGTTGGCGGCGGCGTCGATCAGCGCGATCTGGGTCGGGAACATGTCGCGGAACAGGCCCGAAATGCGCCAGGTGACATCGACGCGCGCGCGGCCGAGCATGGCCGGCGGCAGCACCTCGATGCCGGTGATGCGGCCGGTGGCGGCATCCCATTGCGGCCGGCAGCCCATCAGCGCCAGGCCTTGCGCGATCTCCTCGCCGCCGGTGCGCAGCGAGGCCGAGCCCCAGAGGTCGATGACCAGCGAACGCGGCCAGTCGCCATGCGATTGCAGATAGCCGCGCACCACTTCTTCCGCCGCCGCCTTGCCCAGATCATAGGCGGTCGGTGTCGGCATGGTGCGTGGATCCGACGTGAACAGGTTGCGGCCGGTGGGCAGCACGTCGGAGCGGCCACGCGCCGGCGCGCCGGCCGGACCGGCCCTGACGTGGCGGCCATCGAGCGCGGCAAGCAGCGCCGCCTTTTCGGCCTCGGCGCTTTGGCGGCGCATGGCTTCGGACTCATCGTCGGGCGCGCGGCCGTAGATATGCAAGCCGTCCTTGATGGCGAAGTCCTTGAGATCGCAGAGCCAGGCATCGATGCGGCGCAGCGCCTCGTCGGGCGCGTCGCTCCTGGCGACGCCAGCTTCGGCGGCGAGGCCGGTCTTCTGCGCCGTATCGACGATCAGTTTTGCGAGACGGTCGCGGCGGCGGCGGTCGAGGCCGTCGGCCTGGGCGTATTCGTCGACCAGGCGTTCGAGCTTGTGCTGATCCTCGTCCAGCCCGGCGCCGGTCAGAGGCGGCGGCAGATGGCCGAGGGTGACGGCGGCGATGCGCCGCTTGGCCTGTGCGGCTTCGCCCGGATTGGAGACGATGAAGGGATAGATGACGGGCAGGGGACCGGTGACGATCTCGGGGAAGCAGCTCTGCGACAGGGCAACGGTCTTGCCCGGAAGCCATTCCAGCGTGCCATGCGCGCCGACATGGATGAGCGCATGGGCGCCGAGCGATTTGCGCAGCCACAGGCCGAAGGCGATCAGGGCGTGGCGGGGCGGCAGCGTCGGATCGTGATAGTCGGCGCGGCGATCGGCGGAGCGGCCACGATCGGGGGCCAGCGCCACGGTGATGTTGCCGAAGGTCGCGGCGCGGAAGGGGAAGTGCAGCGAGGTCGGCGCTTGAACACCCGCTTTCCCCCACGCCGCCTCAACTGCAGTCATTGCCTCGACAGGCAGGTCTCGTGAAAGGGCGAGATACTCATCCATCCCAAACCCCTGATCGCCCCGCTCCAGCAAATCCAGCAACGCCCGCGGCGATTGCGGAATCCCCTCAACCGCATAGCCCTGGTCCTTCAGGTCATGCAGCATGGCCAGCACGCTGGACGGCACGTCGAGGCCGACAGCATAACCGGTGCGGCCAGGCGCGCTTGGGTAATCCGGGATCAGGATAGCCAGCTTGCGCTCGGGGCGGGACGTCTCCTGTAAGCGGACGAAGGCCGCCACACGATCAGCCACCTGCGCCACGCGATCCGGTTCCGGCCGGTTGGCGAAGGCGCGGTGGCCAAGTGCCGGATCGACATCGCTTTCGCCCTTGAAGGAGATCGCGCCGGCGAGGATGCGGCCGTCCAACTCTGGCAGCACGACATGCATGGCGAGGTCGGCGGGCGCCAGGCCACGCTGGTTGTTCCCCCAGACGTCGCGGCGGGTGGTGGCGACAATGACCTGGAAGACCGGCACGCCGGCGCGGTCGAACAGGGTTTCGACGCCCGGTTCGGCACCAGAGGCGAAAGCGGTCGCGGCGATGATGGCGGCGGGTCTGAGCGAGGCGAGGGCTGTCTCCACGAAGGCCAGGGATGCCGGATCCTTGAGGCTGGAGACGAAGATGGGGACAGGCGTCATGCCGCGCTGCCGCAGCGCGTCGAAAAGGGCGTCGATGGGCGCGACGTCGGCGGCGAGCAGCATCGAACGGTAGAAGAGAATGGGCACGACCTTGCCCTCGCCCTGGAGGGGGAGAGGGACAGCGCCGCGGCCTGGCGCGTAGTAGCCGGCCTTCGGCACCGCCACGGGCTCGACAACGGCCGCGTCCTGTCCAGCCAGCCTGGCCAGCCTATGCACGAGCGCGCCCATATTGGCCGGGCCGCCCTCGCGGAAATAGCCGAGCAGGGCGTCCAATTCCTGGCGCGGCAGCGTCGAGGCTTCGATCAGCCTGATATCCTCGTCATGGCTTTCGCCCGGCAGCAGCGCCAGCTTGATGCCGCGCTCGCGGGCGGTCGAGGCCAACTGGTCGCAGCCATAGCGCCACCAGTCGTAGCCGCCCAGGATTCGCACCAGGATAATCTTGGCGTGGCGGGCGACGCTGTCGATCCAGAGATCGACGGACATGGGATGGCGCAGGTCGCGAAGCGCGGCCAACCGCATCGAGGGCAAGCGGGCGGCTTCCGCCTTCCAGGCTGCCGCCAGTCCGGCGAGGTCGCTGTCGGTGAAGGACAAGGCCACGATATCCGCCGGCGTCTGCCGCAGATCGACAGGCTCGGCGAGGTCGTCGAGCGAGGCGGAGGTCGTGGTGAGGATATGCATCGCGGCCCGTGTCTGAGATCAGCCGGCGAGTATACGCTCGATTGCCGGGCGGTTCAGCCCCTTGAGGCCGATGACGACGAGGCGCGAACGGCGGTCGTCCTCGGCCGTCCAGGCACGGTCATAGTAGTGATTGACGCGTGGGCCGACGGCCTGCAGCAGGAGCCGCATCGGCTTGCCGCCGACCTCGACGAAGCCTTTCACGCGCAGCACGTTTTCCTGTTCGGCGGCGGCGGCGACGCGTTGTGCCAGTTCGTCTGGATTGGCGATCGACGCGATGTCGACGATGAAGGTGTCGAAGTCGTCATGCTCATGGTCGAAGGCGCCGTCATGATGCGACTTGCGGTTCTCGATGTCGTCCTCGACGGCGAGACCGAGCCCGAGCAGCACGGAGGGATCGACCTTGCCATGCGAGGTCGGCACGATCTTCACGGCACGGGCGGAATGTTCGCCAATGATGGCGTTGGCGCGGGCCGAACCGGCGGCGTCCATCAGGTCGCTTTTCGACAGGATGATCAGGTCGGCGCAGGCGATCTGGTCCTCGAACAGTTCCTCGACCGGGTCGTCATGGTCGAGGCTGTCATCACCGGCGCGCTGCGCCTGCAGGGCGTCCATGTCGTTGGCGACGCGGCCTTCGGCCAGCGCGGGACCGTCGACCACGGCGATCACGCCGTCGACGGTCACACGGCTCTTCACCGTCGGCCACTGAAAAGCCTGGACCAGCGGTTTGGGCAAAGCGAGGCCCGAGGTCTCGATCAGGATGTGGTCGACCTTCGGGTTGAGTGACAGGATCTGGTCGAGCGCGGGCACGAAATCGTCGGCGACGGTGCAGCAGATGCAGCCATTGGCCAGCTCGACGATGTTCTCCTCCGGGCAGGTGTCGATACCGCAGCCTTTGAGGATCTCGCCATCGATGCCGATGTCGCCGAACTCGTTGACGATGATGGCAATGCGCTTGCCGCCGGCGTTCTCCAGGAGATGGCGGACCAGCGTCGTCTTGCCGGCGCCGAGGAAGCCGGTGACGACGGTGCAGGGGACGCGGGTGACGGAAGCGCTCATGATCAATCCTTCAACAGGTCGAGGGGAGGAATGCGGGCAACGAGGCCGCGCTTGAGGGAATCGGGCCGGCCGCGCCAGGGAATGAGGCCGTCCGTCGAGGTGGCGAAGAGCTTGGCGCCGGTGACGAGGTCGGCGCCACTGGTTGCGGTCAGGTCGCCGAAGACATAGCTCCAGCAGCCATCACGCAGGATCGCGGCGCTCAGGCGGCGCTTGCAGTTGCCGAGGCATTCGACCGTGCGGATACGGATGGTCTCATCCGATGCGGCGCGGCGGGTGTCGTCAGCCAAGAGTTCTCCGGCGCGGGGATGGGCGTCGGAGCCGGTCTCGTCGCGGCAGGAGGCGCAGACGATGACGGTGACGCCGGCCAAGGCTTCGCCGTCGGCGGACGAATTGTCCGCTGTGCCAGCCGAAAAACTGCTGTTCTGGTCCAAAAAACCGGGCTCCTTGCCCGGAAACCCGCCGGGCGATCGGATTCTTTTGTCTCAGACGGCAGGTCTCCTGGCTCGCGGGTCATCGCCTTGGGTGCCGCCTTCCCGGGAACATCCCAGTGGCTTTCGGCCTTGGCTCTTCGCTTACAGTTGCGGGGACAGCCGCGGATTTGAGATTTTTCACCCCGCACCGCATTCCCTCTTAGCCCCTGCCGTTGCGGGCAAGGGACCGTCTGGACCGGATTTAGGCTTTTGCAGGCAGCGGTGTCAACGCGGGCTTACGACACGGCGATGTCGACCAGCGCCGGACCCAGATCGCCAGCTGGCGTCACTTCGATGCGTTCAAGGCCGAGCCAACCCTGCATCTGCCTCAATTCCTCGAACAGCTGTGCGGCGGTTTCGGGGGGCGCGCCGGGCTCGGCGTAGGCGGCGTGGACGCGCAGGACGCTGGCCGGCCGATCGGCCTTGAGGTCGACGCGCGCGACGATCCGGTCGCCGAGCAGGAAGGGCAGGACGTAATAGCCGTACTGGCGCTTCTCGGCGGGAGTATAGATCTCGATGCGGTAGTGGAAATCGAACAGCCGCTCCGAGCGCGAGCGCTCGAAGACGACCGGATCGAACGGCGCCAGCAAGGCGCGGGCCTCGATTTTCCGGGGCAGGCGGGCGTCTCTATGGAGATAGGCCGGCTTGTCCCAGCCTTCGACACGCACCGGCACGAGCTCGCCCAGCTCGACCAGTTCCTCCAGCCGGCCTTTCATGTCGGCCGGCGACAGCCGAAAGTAGTCGCGCAAATCGCCTGATGTCGCCACCCCATGGGCGCGGGCGGAAATGCGCAGCAATTCGCGGTGCGCGTCCTCGGCGGCCGGCACCGGCAGGTCGAGGATCGCCTGCGGCAGCACGCGCTCGGGCAGATCATAGAAGCGCTCGAAGCCGCGGCGGTGCGCCGTGGTGATGCGCCCGGCCCAGAACAGCCATTCGAAGGCGTGCTTGGCATGGCTCCAGCCCCACCAGCCGCCGGAGCCTTTCTGGCCTTCCAGCGCCGAAGCAGCGATCGGGCCGCGCGCGACGACCTCGCGGTATATCTCTTCTATATAGGCGGCATGCTCACGGCCCCATTTGGCCAGACCCAGATACATCTCGTCGCCCTGCTCGGCACGCTGCATGCGCCAGCGCATCAGCGGGTAGGTCTCCACAGGCAGGAAGGATGCCTCGTGCGCCCAGTATTCGAAGACCGTGCGCTTGCGCGTCACGGCGGCATTGTCGAGCAAGGTGAGGGGATAGGGGCCAAGGCGGGAATAAAGCGGCATATAATGCGCGCGCACCACCGCGCTGACGGAATCGATCTGCAGCAGGCCGGTGCGGGAGAGCACGCGGGCAAAGTGGCGGCGGTCGGGCGTACCGCCAGGGCGGGGGTCGAGAAATCCTTGAGCGGCGAGCGCGATGCGCCGGGCGGCGGCAAGCGAGATTTTTTCCTTCATGCAGGCATCACTCTGGGTGCTTCGACTGTAGGGCTAACGGGTGATTCCAGGCCATGCTAGCAGGGTTTTGGCGGCAACCCTGTCAGGAGAGAAAAGTGGAGTAAAAAACGAAGGAAATCAAACAGGAGCGGATCGGACCAGTTTCTCCGGATATGCCGTCCAGGTCGGCGTTTTGAACAAGGTTTGACTTGCTTCGCTGGAAGTGCTGCGCTAACCCTCGCCGCGTTGCAGCATAGGCCCCTTAAAACGGTTCAGCGGTTAATCTGTCACGCTTCCGCATTAAGGTCCGGTGCTGTAATCAAAGTGGATTGGCGCCAACGGAAAGCCGCTGCATGAACGCACTTCTCAGTTCGTACCTGCCCATCGTCCTGTTCATCGGCGTGGCGCTGGTCGTCGGCCTGGCGCTGCTGGCCGCACCGTTCCTGGTGGCCTACCGCAATCCCGATCCCGAAAAGCTTTCCGCCTACGAGTGCGGTTTCAACTCGTTCGACGATGCCCGCATGAAATTCGACATCCGCTTCTACCTGGTGTCGATCCTGTTCATCATCTTCGATCTGGAAGTGGCCTTCCTGTTTCCCTGGGCGGTGTCCTTCTCGAAGATCGGCATGCTCGGTTTCTGGTCGATGATGGTGTTTTTGGCAGTGCTGACCATCGGCTTTGCCTATGAATGGAAAAAAGGAGCGCTGGAATGGGATTGAACGACAGTTCAGGCACCCTCGTCGCGCCGAAGCCGAAGGGCATCATCGATCCCAACACCGGCAGGCCGGTGGGGGAGGACGATCCCTTCTTCCTCGAAATCAACAATGAGCTTGCCGACAAGGGTTTCCTGGTCACCTCGACCGAGGCGCTGATCACCTGGGCGCGCAGCGGCTCGCTGATGTTCATGACCTTCGGTCTGGCGTGCTGCGCCGTCGAGATGATCCACACCTCGATGCCGCGCTACGACTCGGAGCGCTTCGGTGTCGCGCCGCGCGCGTCGCCGCGCCAGTCCGACATCATGATCGTCGCCGGCACGCTGACCAACAAGATGGCGCCGGCGCTGCGCAAGGTCTACGACCAGATGCCGGAGCCGCGCTACGTCATCTCGATGGGCTCCTGCGCCAATGGCGGCGGCTACTACCACTATTCCTATTCGGTGGTGCGCGGCTGCGACCGCGTCGTGCCGGTCGACATCTATGTGCCCGGCTGCCCGCCGAGCGCCGAAGCTTTGCTCTACGGCATTCTTCTGCTGCAGAAGAAAATCCGCCGCACCGGCACGATCGAACGGTAAATCCATGGCCGCATCCCTTAGCGAACTGTCGACCTATCTCGGCGAAAAGCTGATTGGTCGCGTCAATGGCGCTGACATCGCCTATGGCGAGCTCACCATCCATGTCGAGCCGCACGACCTCATCGAAGTGGTGACCTTCCTGCGTGACGATGCGCGCTGCCAGTTCATCTCGATCATCGATGTCTGCGGCGCCGACTATCCGTCGCGGGCCAAGCGCTTCGACGTCGTCTACCACCTGCTGTCGCCGAAACAGAATGTGCGCATCCGCGTCAAGGTACAGGCCGACGAGGAGACGATGGTGCCGTCGATCACCGGCGTATTCCCGGGGGCCGACTGGTTCGAGCGCGAGACCTATGATCTTTATGGCGTGCTGTTCTCGGGTCATCCCGATCTGCGCCGCCTTTTGACCGACTACGGTTTCGAAGGCCATCCGCTGCGCAAGGATTTCCCGCTGACCGGCTTCGTCGAAGTGCGCTACGACGACGAAGCCAAGCGCGTCATCTACGAGCCTGTGGAATTGAAGCAGGAATTCAGGAACTTCGACTTTTTGAGCCCATGGGAGGGAACGGACTACGTTCTTCCCGGGGACGAAAAAGCCAAGACGAATTGAGGCGCCAGAATGGCTGAGACCTCCGTCCGCAATTTCAACATCAACTTCGGCCCGCAACACCCTGCGGCGCACGGCGTTTTGCGCCTCGTGCTGGAGCTCGACGGCGAAGTCGTCGATCGTGTCGATCCGCATATCGGGCTGCTGCATCGCGGCACGGAAAAGCTGATCGAGGCGAAAACCTATCTGCAGGCTGTGCCTTATCTCGACCGGCTCGACTACTGCGCGCCGATGAACCAGGAGCATGCCTTCGCGCTTGCCGCCGAGCGCCTGCTCGGTATCGAAGTGCCGAGGCGTGGCCAGCTGATCCGGGTCCTCTATTGCGAAATCGGCCGCATCATGTCGCACATCCTCAATGTGACGACGCAGGCCATGGACGTCGGCGCGCTGACGCCGCCGCTATGGGGTTTCGTCGAGCGCGAAAAGCTGATGGTGTTCTATGAGCGCGCCTCCGGCTCGCGCATGCATGCCGCCTATTTCCGCCCCGGCGGCGTCCATCAGGACCTGCCGCGCCAGCTGGTCGAGGATATCGGCAAGTGGATCGACCCGTTCCTGAAGTCGATCGACGATCTCGACAAGCTGCTGACCGGCAACCGCATCTTCAAGCAGCGCAATGTCGATATCGGCATTGTTTCGCTGGCCGATGCCTGGGCCTGGGGCTTCTCGGGCGTCATGGTGCGCGGTTCGGGCGCGGCGTGGGACCTGCGCAAGTCGCAGCCCTATGAATGCTATTCGGAAATGGATTTCGACATCCCGATCGGCAAGAACGGCGATTGCTACGACCGTTATCTCGTGCGCATGGAAGAAATGCGCCAGTCGGCACGGATCATGCGCCAGTGTGTCGATCTCTTGCTCGGCAAGGAAAGCACCGGCCCGGTGTCGAACCTCGACGGCAAGGTCGTGCCGCCGAAGCGTCAGGCGATGAAGCGTTCGATGGAAGCGCTGATCCATCACTTCAAGCTCTACACCGAAGGCTATCGCGTGCCGGCGGGCGAGGTCTATGCGGCCGTCGAGGCGCCGAAGGGCGAGTTCGGCATCTATCTCGTCTCCGACGGCACCAACAAGCCGTACCGCTGCAAGCTGCGTGCGCCCGGCTTCGCACATCTGCAAGCCATGGATTTCCTCTGCCGCGGCCACATGCTGGCTGACGTCACCGCCGTTCTCGGCTCCCTCGACATCGTGTTTGGTGAGGTCGATCGCTAAATGTCAGTCCGCCGTCTCGCAGAAGCCAGCGTCCAGCCAGCATCCTTCGCCTTCAACCGGGCGAACGCGGCAGCGGCGAAGCAATGGATCAAGAAGTATCCGAAGGGCCGCGAGCAGTCGGCGATCATTCCGCTGCTGATGCTGGCGCAGGAACAGGAAGGCTGGGTCACCAAGGCGGCGATTGAGACGATCTCGGACATGCTCGGCATGCCCAGGATTCGCGGCCTCGAGGTCGCGACCTTCTACACGCAGTACCAGCTCAATCCGGTTGGCACCCGTGCGCACATCCAGGTCTGCGGCACCACGCCCTGCATGTTGCGCGGCTCGGAAGCGCTGATGGATGTCTGCCGCTCGAAAATCCATCACGACCAGTTCCACACCAACGACAAGGGCACCTTGTCGTGGGAAGAGGTCGAGTGCCTCGGCGCCTGCGTCAACGCGCCGATGGTGATGATCTTCAAGGATACGTTCGAGGATCTGACGCCGGAACGGCTGGCCGAAATCATCGATCTTTACGATGCGGGCAAGGGCGCTTCGGTGGCGCCGGGACCGCAGAACGGCCGTACCGGCTCCGAGCCGGCCTCCTGCCTGACGACGCTGAAAAGCGAAAAGGCGATCCTCAAGTCGACCCGCGACCGGGAGGCCAGGGAGGCTGCAAAGGCCGCCAAGGCGGCACCCGACGCGATCATCGCCGCGCCTGTTCCGGCACCCGCTGCCGCT
Organism: Mesorhizobium huakuii; assembly: GCF_030160235.1. Lineage (GTDB taxonomy): Bacteria > Pseudomonadota > Alphaproteobacteria > Rhizobiales > Rhizobiaceae > Mesorhizobium > Mesorhizobium huakuii. The sequence continues at coordinate 230,456 of NZ_BSNY01000027.1, read as the reverse complement.
CCCGTCGCGCCGTCCAATGCCAGCAAGCCGAAGACCGATGCGCCTGAAACCAGCCCGGCTTTGAAGACACCATCAAAGACCAAGGTGGCGCCTGCGGCGGAGAAGGCGGCGAGTGTCTCGGCGCCGCTGCATTCGGCAGCCAACGCCAACCAGGCAGCGCCGGAAGTCGAGAAGGTCTCCAAGCAGCGCAATGGTCCAAAAACCAAGGCCGAACCGGCCGCCGCCTTCAAGGCGCCGGAGGCCAGGGCGGCAAAGCCGGCAAAACCGTCGCTCGAGGACAAGAACCGTCCAGCCGGCATCGACAGGCCGGCCGCGGTCGATGATCTCAAGCTGATCTCCGGCGTTGGCCCGAAGATCGAGGGCGTCCTGCATACGCTGGGCATCTTCACCTTCGCGCAGGTCGCTTCCTGGAAGAAGGCCGAGCGCGAATGGGTCGACGGCTATCTCTCCTTCCATGGCCGTATCGAGCGCGACGACTGGGTCAAGCAGGCCAAGGCGCTCGCCAAGGGCGGCGTCGCCGAATACATCCGCGTCTTCGGCAAGAAGCCGGTCTGAGGGACGAAAAATGCTTCAGGATAAAGACCGCATCTTCACCAACATCTACGGCCTTTTCGACAAGTCGCTGGCCGGTGCCATGGCGCGCGGCGCCTGGGACAATACGCCCGGCATCGTCGCCAAGGGGCGCGAATGGATCGTCAACGAGATGAAGGCGTCGGGCCTGCGCGGCCGTGGCGGCGCCGGCTTCCCGACGGGCCTCAAATGGTCGTTCATGCCCAAGCAGAGCGACGGCCGGCCGAGCTACCTGGTCATCAACGCCGACGAATCCGAGCCCGGCACCTGCAAGGACCGCGACATCCTGCGCAACGACCCGCACACGCTGGTTGAGGGCGCCTTGCTCGCCGGCTTCGCCATGGGCGCGATTGCGGCCTACATCTATGTGCGCGGCGAGTTCATCCGCGAGCGCGAGGCGCTGCAGCGCGCCATCGACGAGGCCTATGAGGCCAAGCTGATCGGCAAGGGCAACACGTCAGGCTACGATTTCGACGTCTACATGCATCACGGCGCCGGCGCCTATATCTGCGGCGAGGAGACGGCGCTGCTGGAAAGCCTGGAAGGCAAGAAGGGCCAGCCGAGGCTGAAGCCGCCATTCCCGGCCAATGTCGGCCTCTATGGCTGCCCGACCACCGTCAACAATGTCGAATCGATCGCGGTGGCGCCGACCATCCTGCGCCGGGGCGCTGCGTGGTTCTCGTCCTTCGGCCGGCCCAACAATGTCGGCACCAAGCTGTTCTGCGTCTCCGGCCACGTCAACAATCCGTGCACCGTCGAAGAGGCGATGTCGATCCCGTTCCGCGAACTGATCGAGACGCATTGCGGCGGCATCCGCGGCGGCTGGGACAATCTGCTCGCGGTTATCCCGGGCGGCGCCTCGGTGCCGCTGGTGCCGGCCGAGCAGATCATCGATACGCCGATGGATTTCGACGCGCTGCGCGACCTCAAATCCGGCCTTGGCACCGCGGCCGTCATCGTCATGGACAAGTCGACCGATGTCGTAAAGGCGATCGCGCGGCTGTCCTACTTCTACAAGCACGAGAGCTGCGGCCAGTGCACGCCGTGCCGCGAAGGCACCGGCTGGATGTGGCGGGTGATGGAGCGGCTGGTGCGCGGCGAGGCGCAGAAGCGCGAGATCGACATGCTGCTCGACGTCACCAAGCAGGTCGAGGGCCACACGATCTGCGCGCTCGGCGACGCTGCGGCATGGCCGATCCAAGGCCTGATGCGGCATTTCCGCGGCGAGGTGGAGCGGCGCATCGACGAGTTTTCGCGCAACGCGCACCGCGCCGAACCGGTGATGGTGGCGGCGGAATAGAAGATTTTTGAATGCTGGAATAACGGGGCGGGGCGAACGAAGAAACGACCAGGAGAACTCTATGGCGCCGTATTCGACACCCTACCCATTGATGCCCAATTTGGACCAGATCGAGAAGATGAACCAGGACCTGACCAGGATGATGCCGAAGGAGATGGCCAGCGCCGTCAACCTTTTCGTGCACCCTGTCGCGGGTGCGGCGGCGATGTCGGCGCTTGGCATCGGGCTGGCCAACCACGCGCTCGGCGTCTGGCTGGGGGCGCTTTCGGGCGCCGCCGAGGCATCACAGCGCCTGATGCAGCCGCTGATCGAGGATTTCGAGGCACGCGTCGAGCAATTCGAGGACGCCAGCTCGTCGTCCATCAGGGCGCGGGCGACGGCCAAGACGCTGATAGCCGAGGCGCAGTCCTTCGCGCAGGAGGTCACCGACATCGCCGCCAAGGAGGCCGCCACCACGGCGCCGGCGGTGAATGCGGCTCCGGCAGCCGGCGAGACCGCCGATGTGCTGCTGCCCGAGGATTTCAGGCAGCCCAAGGCGATCGACAAGCCGGCGAAACCGTCGGACCTCAAGGCGATTTCGGGCATCGGTCCGAAGCTGGAAAAGGTATTGAACGGGCTTGGCATCTGGACCTATGCCCAGATCGCCGCCTGGTCGCCGCAGGAGATCGCCTGGGTCGACGACTATCTGTCGTTCAACGGCCGAATCGGCCGTGACGACTGGACTGCCCAGGCGGCCGTGCTGGCTGCGAAGAAGTGAATGAAATGCCGGGCGCCGCGTCTGTCGCGCCCGGGAAATGAGATTGCGGGAAATCCGCAGGGGTTTGAAGCGAATGGCAAAGCTCAAGGTCGACGGGAAAGAGATCACTGTACCCGACCACTACACGCTGCTGCAGGCGGCGGAAGACGCGGGCGCGGAAGTGCCGCGCTTCTGCTTCCATGAGCGGTTGTCGATCGCCGGCAATTGCCGCATGTGCCTGATCGAGGTGAAGGGCGGGCCGCCCAAGCCGCAGGCCTCCTGCGCCATGGGCGTGCGCGATTTGCGCCCCGGCCCCAATGGCGAACCCCCGGAAATCTTCACCAACACGCCGATGGTCAAGAAGGCCCGGGAAGGCGTGATGGAATTCCTGCTGATCAACCATCCGCTGGATTGCCCGATCTGCGACCAGGGCGGCGAATGCGACCTGCAGGACCAGGCCATGGCCTTCGGCGTCGATTCCTCGCGCTATCACGAGAACAAGCGCGCCGTCGAAGACAAGTATATCGGCCCGCTGGTCAAGACGGTGATGAACCGCTGCATCCATTGCACGCGCTGCGTCCGCTTCACCACGGAAGTCGCCGGCATTTCCGAACTCGGCCTGATCGGCCGCGGCGAGGACGCCGAGATCACCACCTATCTCGAACAGGCGATGACCTCCGAGCTGCAGGGCAATGTCATCGATCTCTGCCCGGTCGGCGCGCTGACTTCCAAGCCCTTCGCCTTCCAGGCGCGGCCGTGGGAATTGACCAAGACCGAATCCATCGACGTGATGGACGCGGTCGGCTCGGCGATCCGCATCGACAGCCGTGGCCGCGAAGTGATGCGCATCCTGCCGCGCGTCAACGAGCAGGTGAACGAGGAGTGGATCTCCGACAAGACCCGCTTCATCTGGGACGGATTGCGCACGCAGCGCCTCGATCGCCCCTATGTGCGCAAGGACGGCAAGCTGGCTCCGGCGAGCTGGGCTGAAGCCTTCGGTGCGATCAAGGATGCCGTGTCGAAGACGACACCCGAGAAGATCGGCGCGATTGCAGGCGATCTCGCCGCGGTCGAGGAAATCTATGCGCTGAAGCTGCTGATGGCTTCGCTCGGCTCCAGGAACGTCGATTGCCGCCAGGATGGCGCCGCGCTCGATCCGGCGCTCGGCCGCGCCAGCTACATCTTCAATCCGACCATCGAAGGCATCGAGCAGGCCGACGCGGTGCTGATCATCGGCGCCAATCCGCGTTTCGAAGCCTCGGTGCTCAACGCCCGCATCCGCAAGCGCTGGCGGGTCGGCAATCTGCCGGTCGGCGTCATCGGCGATATCGGCGACACGCGCTACGAGTATGAACTGCTCGGCGCCGGGCCGGATTCGCTGAAGGATCTGGCCGACGGCAATGGCAAGTTCTTCCAGACGCTGAAGAAGGCGACGCATCCGCTGATCATCGTCGGCCAGGGCGCGCTGGCGCGCGCCGACGGCTCGGCCGTGCTCGGCCAGGCGGCGAAGCTTGCCACTGCCGTGAATGCCGCGCGCGCCGACTGGAACGGCTTTGCCGTGCTGCACAATGCGGCGGCCAGGGTCGGCGGCCTCGATCTCGGTTTCGTGCCGGGCGAGGGCGGCAAGGATGTCGCCGGCATGCTGGGCGAAACGGACGTGCTGTTCCTGCTCGGCGCCGACGAAATCGACATGGGCAAGACCGGCGGAGCCTTCGTCGTCTATATCGGCACCCACGGCGACCACGGCGCGCATCGCGCCAATGTCATCCTGCCGGCGGCAGCCTACACCGAAAAGTCGGCCACCTACGTCAACACCGAAGGCCGCGTGCAGCAGACGAATCGCGCCGGCTTCGCGCCTGGCGATGCGCGCGAGGACTGGGCGATCCTCAGGGCACTGTCCGACGTGCTGGGCAAGAAACTGCCGTTCGACTCGCTGCCGCAGCTGCGTGCCAAGCTCTATGGCGAGTACCCGCATCTGGCCCGCATCGATCAGGTCGCGGCTGGCAATGCGGAGGACATCGCCGGCGTGGCGAAACTCGGCGGGCGGCTGAACAAGGGCACCTTCACTTCGCCGGTCAAGGATTTCTACCTGACAAACCCGATCGCGCGGGCATCGGCCGTGATGGCGGAATGCTCGGCACTGGCCAAGAGCGGCTTCAAGCAGGCGGCGGAATAAGCATGGACACCTTCTTCTCCTTCTACGTGCTGCCGGCGCTGCTGATCCTTCTGAAGTCAGTCGTGCTGATCGTGGTGCTGCTGATCTTCGTGGCCTACATCCTCTACGCCGACCGCAAGATCTGGGCTGCCGTGCAGTTGCGCCGTGGTCCGAACGTCGTCGGCCCCTGGGGCACGCTGCAGGCCTTCGCCGATCTGTTGAAATTCGTCTTCAAGGAACCGGTCATCCCGTCCGGTGCCAACAAGGGCGTGTTCCTTCTGGCGCCGCTGGTGTCGGCGGTGCTGGCGATCTCGGCCTGGGCGGTCATTCCGGTCAACCAGGGCTGGGCGATCGCCAACGTCAATGTCGGCATCCTCTATGTCTTCGCCATCTCCTCGCTCGAGGTCTATGGCGTGATCATGGGCGGCTGGGCGTCCAACTCGAAATATCCGTTCCTCGGCGCGCTGCGTTCGGCCGCGCAGATGGTGTCCTACGAAGTCTCGATCGGCTTCGTCATCGTCACCGTGCTGCTCACCGCCGGCTCGCTCAACCTCAGCGATATCGTGCTGTCGCAGCAGGGCGGGCTTGGCACGCGGCTTGGCCTGCCCAACACCTTCCTCGACTGGAACTGGCTGGCGCTGTTCCCGATGTTCATCATCTTCTTCATCTCGGCGCTCGCCGAGACGAACCGGCCGCCTTTCGACCTTGTCGAAGCCGAATCGGAACTGGTCGCCGGCCATATGGTCGAATATTCGTCGACGCCGTTCCTGCTGTTCTTCCTCGGCGAGTATGTCGCGATCGTCCTGATGTGCGCGCTGGCCACCATCCTGTTCCTTGGCGGATGGCTGCCGCCCTTCGACTTCGCGCCCTTTACCTGGGTGCCCGGCGTCATCTGGTTCGTGCTGAAGGTCTGCTTCGTGTTCTTCGGCATCTCCATGGTGAAGGCCTTCGTGCCGCGCTACCGCTACGACCAGCTGATGCGGCTGGGCTGGAAAGTGTTCCTGCCGATCTCGCTGTTCATGGTGGTCGCCACCGCAGCCTTCCTCAAGATCACGGGGTTTGCGTGATGTCCGCTTTGTCCCAGGCCGCAAAATCGCTGCTGCTGCAGGATTTCGTCAGCGCCTTCTTCCTGTCGATGCGCCAGTTCTTCGCGCCGAAGGAGACGATCAACTATCCGCACGAGAAGGGGCCGACCAGCCCGCGCTTCCGGGGCGAGCATGCGCTGCGCCGCTATCCCAATGGCGAGGAACGCTGCATCGCCTGCAAATTGTGCGAGGCGATCTGCCCGGCGCAGGCCATCACCATCGAGGCCGGCCCGCGCCGCAATGACGGCACGCGCCGCACGGTGCGTTACGACATCGACATGGTGAAGTGCATCTATTGCGGCTTCTGCCAGGAGGCCTGCCCGGTCGACGCCATCGTCGAGGGGCCGAATTTCGAGTTCGCGACGGAAACGCGCGAGGAGCTCTACTACGACAAGGACAAGCTGCTGGCGAATGGCGACCGGTGGGAGCGCGAACTGGCGCGCAACATCTCGCTGGATGCGCCGTACCGCTGATATTTGACGCATGGACGAGGCGAGGGGCCTCGTCTAAGGACACAACGAAACTTGCCGACCGGAGGCGGTCGCAAAAATCAAACAGGACGAGCGTCCTGTTTGGACAGGAACCCGGGGGAACCCCAATGCTGAGTGGACTAGAGGCGGCCTTCTTCTACCTCTTCGCCTTTGTCGCCGTGGCGTCGGCGTTCATGGTCATTTCATCGCGCAACCCCGTGCATTCGGTGCTGTTCCTGATCCTGACCTTCTTCAACGCCGCCGGCCTGTTCATGCTGACCGGCGCCGAATTCCTGGCGATGATCCTGCTCGTCGTCTATGTCGGCGCGGTCATGGTGCTGTTCCTGTTCGTCGTCATGATGCTCGACGTCGACTTCGCCGAAATGAAAGAGGGCGCCCTGCAATACGCGCCGATCGGCGCGCTGGTCGGGCTGATCCTGGCGGCGGAGCTGATCGTCGTGCTGGGCGGCTACACATTCGCGCCGAAGCTGGCCGCGACGGTGTCCAAGCCGATCCCCGATCTCGCCACGCGCTCGAACACGGCCGCGCTCGGCGACATCCTCTATACCGACTACCTCTACTACTTCCAGATTTCGGGCCTCATCCTGCTGGTTGCCATGATCGGCGCCATCGTGCTGACGCTGCGCCACAAGGAAGGGGTCAAGCGGCAGTCGATCGCAGCCCAGGTCGGCCGCACGCCGGCCACCGGCATGGAAATCCGCAAGGTCAAGTCGGGCGAAGGAGTCTGAGATGGTCGTCGGCATCGCACATTATCTGACCGTATCGGCGATCCTGTTCACGCTCGGCGTGTTCGGCATCTTCCTGAACCGCAAGAACGTCATCGTCATCCTGATGTCGGTCGAGCTGATCCTGCTTGCGGTCAACATCAACTTCGTCGCCTTTTCGGCGGCGCTCGGCGATCTGGTCGGCCAGGTGTTCGCGCTGTTCGTGCTGACGGTCGCGGCGGCTGAAGCGGCCATCGGACTTGCCATTCTCGTCGTCTTCTTCCGCAACCGCGGCTCGATCGCGGTCGAAGACGTGAACATGATGAAGGGTTGACGGAACCACCATGTATCAGGCCATCGTCTTCCTTCCACTGCTCGGCTTCCTGATCGTCGGCCTGTTCGGCACGTCGCTCGGCGCCAAGGCGTCCGAATACATCACCTCCGGCTTCCTGGTGATTTCGGCTGTGCTGTCGTGGGTCGCCTTCTTCAGCGTCGGTTTCGGCCATGGCGAGGTGTTCACCGTGCCGGTGCTGCACTGGATCCAGTCCGGCGGGCTGGACGTCTCCTGGGCGCTGCGCATCGACACGCTGACGGTGGTGATGCTGGTGGTGGTCAACACCGTGTCGGCGCTGGTTCACATCTATTCGATCGGCTACATGCACCACGATCCGAACCGGCCGCGCTTCTTCGCCTATCTGTCGCTGTTCACCTTCGCCATGCTGATGCTGGTGACGGCCGACAACCTGGTGCAGATGTTCTTCGGCTGGGAAGGGGTGGGCCTTGCCTCCTACCTGCTGATCGGCTTCTGGTACAAGAAGCCGTCGGCCAATGCCGCGGCCATCAAGGCCTTCGTCGTCAACCGCGTCGGCGATTTCGGCTTCGCGCTCGGTATTTTCGGCGTGTTCGTGCTGTTCGGCTCGGTCAACCTCGGCACCATCTTCGCCAATGCGGCGACGTTCATTCCGGCCGAAGGCGCGCCGCATGGTGCTGCCGTGCTGACCTTCCTCGGCCAGGCGCTGGACAAGCAGGCCGCCATGACCGTCGTGTGCCTGCTCCTGTTCATGGGCGCCATGGGCAAGTCGGCGCAGGTGCCGTTGCACACCTGGCTGCCGGACGCCATGGAAGGCCCGACGCCGGTCTCGGCTCTCATCCATGCCGCCACCATGGTGACGGCGGGCGTGTTCATGCTGGCGCGGCTGTCGCCGCTGTTCGAACTGTCGCATTCGGCGCTGACCGTGGTGACCTTCATCGGCGCCTCCACCGCCTTCTTCGCGGCCACAGTCGGTCTGGTCCAGAACGACATCAAGCGCGTCATTGCCTATTCGACCTGCTCGCAGCTCGGCTACATGTTCGTGGCGCTCGGCGTCGGCGCCTATGGCGCGGCGATCTTCCATCTGTTCACGCATGCCTTCTTCAAGGCGCTGCTGTTCCTCGGCTCGGGCTCGGTCATCCATGCCGTCTCCGACGAGCAGGACATGCGCAAGATGGGCGGCCTGCGCAAGCTGATCCCGACCACCTACTGGATGATGGTGATCGGCACGCTGGCGCTGACCGGCGTCGGCATTCCGGTGACCGTGATCGGCACCGCCGGCTTCTTCTCCAAGGACGCCATCATCGAGAGCGCCTTTGCCGGCCACAATTCGGTCGCCGGCATCGCCTTCATCCTGCTGGTCATCGCCGCCTGCTTCACCTCGTTCTATTCCTGGCGCCTGATCTTCATGACCTTCCACGGCAAGCCGCGGGCGAGCCATGAGGTGATGCACCATGTGCATGAATCGCCACCGGTGATGCTGGTGCCGCTGTTCGTGCTGGCCGCCGGCGCGCTGTTTGCCGGCATCATCTTCCACAGCTCGTTCATCGGCGAAGGCTATGCCGAGTTCTGGAAGGCGTCGCTGTTCACGCTGCCGGACAATCACATCCTGCACGAGATCCACGAACTGCCGCTGTGGGTCGAACTGTCGCCCTTCATCGCCATGCTGATCGGCTTCGCGCTCGCCTGGAAGTTCTACATCCGCTCGCCGGAAATGCCCGTCAATCTCGCCGCTCAGCATCGCGGGCTCTACGCCTTCCTGCTCAACAAGTGGTATTTCGACGAGCTCTACGACTTCCTGTTCGTGCGGCCCGCCAAGCGCCTCGGCCATTTCCTGTGGAAGACCGGTGACGGTACCGTCATCGACGGGCTCGGGCCGGATGGCATTTCGGCGCGTGTCGTCGATGTCACCAACCGCGTCGTCAAGCTGCAGACCGGCTACCTCTACCACTATGCCTTCGCCATGCTGATCGGCGTTGCCGCACTCGTCACCTGGATGATGCTCTGATGACCGCCTGGCCAATCCTCTCGCTGGTCACCTTCCTGCCGCTGGTTGGTGCGCTGCTGATCCTGTTCATCAGGGATGACAGCGAAAACGCGCGCCGCAACATCCGCGCCATCGCGCTGTTGACGACGACGTTCACCTTCATCGTCTCGCTGTTCATCTGGACCGGCTTCGACAATTCGCAGGCCGGCTTCCAGTTCGTCGAGAAGTTCGCCTGGCTCGACTCTGGCATTTCCTACCATATGGGCGTCGACGGCATTTCCATGCTGTTCGTCATCCTGACGACGTTCCTGATGCCGCTCTGCATCCTGGCGTCGTGGGAAGCGATCGACAAGCGCGTCAAGGCCTACATGATCGCCTTCCTGCTGCTCGAGACGCTAATGATCGGCGTGTTCTGCGCGCTGGACATCGTGCTGTTCTACGTTTTCTTCGAGGCCGGCCTGATCCCGATGTTCATCATCATCGGCGTGTGGGGCGGCAAGCGGCGCGTCTATGCCTCGTTCAAGTTCTTCCTCTATACGCTCGCCGGTTCGGTGCTGATGCTGCTCGCCATCATGGCGATGTTCTTCCAGTCCGGCACGACCGACATCCCGACGCTATTGACGCACAGCTTCCCGGCCAACATGCAGACCTGGCTATGGCTTGCCTTCTTCGCCTCCTTCGCGGTGAAGATGCCGATGTGGCCGGTGCACACCTGGCTGCCCGACGCGCACGTCGAGGCGCCGACGGCAGGTTCGGTGATCCTGGCCGGCATCCTCCTGAAGATGGGCGGGTACGGTTTCCTGCGCTTCTCCTTGCCGATGTTTCCGCTGGCGTCCGAAATGTTCGCGCCGCTGGTCTTCACGCTCTCGGTCGTCGCCATCATCTACACCTCGCTGGTGGCGCTGATGCAGGAGGACATGAAGAAGCTGATCGCCTATTCGTCGGTCGCCCATATGGGCTTCGTCACCATGGGCATCTTCGCCATGAACCAGGAAGGCGTGCAGGGCGCGATCTTCCAGATGCTCAGCCACGGCCTCGTCTCGGGCGCGCTGTTCCTGTGCGTCGGCGTCATCTATGACCGCATGCACACGCGTGAAATCGCTGCCTATGGCGGCCTGGTCAACAACATGCCGAAATACGCCACCGTGTTCCTGATCTTCACCATGGCCAATGTGGGCCTGCCGGGCACATCGGGCTTCATCGGCGAGTTCCTGACCATGCTCGGCGTGTTCCGGGTCAACACCTGGGTGGCGTTCTTCGCCGCCACCGGCGTCATCCTGTCGGCCGCCTACGCGCTCTGGCTCTACCGCCGGGTGATCTTCGGCGCGCTGACCAAGGACAGCCTGAAGGGGTTGCTCGACCTGTCGCTGCGCGAGAAGGTGATCATCTACCCGCTGGTCCTGCTGGTCATCTTCTTCGGCGTCTATCCCGCTCCCGTCTTCGACGCGACGGCCCAGTCGGTCAAGTCGCTCGTCACCAATGTCACCGCATCCATCGGCGCCGCGCAGACCGCGGCGGCGAACTGACCCAGGGGTTTTGCGAACCATGACGCCGGACCTTCTCTCCAGCCTGTCGCTCTCGACGCCCGAGCTGATCCTTGCCATCGGCGCGCTCGCGCTGCTGATGGTCGGCGCCTATTCGCGCGCCAACACCGCCAATACCGTGACCGGCCTTGCCGTCGCCGTGCTGGTGGTCGCCGGCGCCTGGCTGGTCTTTTCCACGGGGCAGGGCAGCGCCTATGGCAACGCCTTCATCCAGGATCCCTTCTCCCGTTTCATGAAGGTGCTGGCACTGGTTGGCTCGGCGGTGACGCTCGTCATGTCGATGCGCTTTGCCAAGGCGGAGCGTTTCGACAAGTTCGAATATCCGGTGCTGATCCTGCTGTGCACGCTCGGCATGATGCTGATGATCTCGGCCAACGGCATGATCGGGCTCTATCTCGGCCTCGAACTGCAGTCGCTGGCCATCTACGTGCTGGCGGCGATCAACCGCGACAATCTGCGTTCGACCGAGGCCGGCCTGAAGTACTTCGTCCTCGGCGCGCTGTCGTCGGGCATGCTGCTCTACGGTATCAGCCTGGTCTACGGCTACACCGGCAACACCGGCTTCCAGGAAATCGCCTCGGCACTTGGCAGCGGCGAGCGGCAGCTCGGCCTCGTTTTCGGCCTGGTCTTCGTGCTGGCTGGCCTGGCCTTCAAGATCTCGGCCGTGCCGTTCCACATGTGGACGCCCGACGTCTATGAAGGCGCGCCGACGCCGGTGACGGCCTTCCTGGCGGCCGCCCCCAAGATGGCGGCGATGGCGCTGATCGTGCGCGTCACCATGGGTGCGTTCAAGCCGATCGCCGCGGACTGGCAGCAGATCATCGTCTTCATCTCGGTCGCCTCGATGGCGCTCGGCGCCTTTGCCGCGATCGGCCAGACCAACATCAAGCGGCTGATGGCCTATTCCTCGATCGGTCACATGGGTTACGCGCTGGTCGGCCTCGCCGCCAACAGCCAGGCCGGCGTGCGTGGCGTCGCCATCTACATGCTCATCTACCTGGTCATGACGCTCGGCACCTTCGCCTTCATCCTCGCCATGCGGCGCAAGGAAGGCAATGTCGAGCAGATCAGCGACCTGGCCGGGCTGTCCTCGACCAATCCGATCATGGCGACGATCCTCACCATCCTGATGTTCTCGCTGGCCGGCATCCCGCCGCTCGCCGGCTTCTGGGGGAAGTGGTATGTCTTCCTCGCCGCCATCAACGCCAACCTCTACGCGCTGGCGATCATCGGCGTGCTGGCCTCGGTGGTGGGCGCTTACTACTACCTGCGCATCATCAAGATCATGTGGTTCGACGAACCGGTCGGCGGTTTCGTGCCGATGGCCAGCGAACTGCGTGTCGTGCTTGGCGTCTGCGGCGCCTTCGTGCTGTTCTATGTGCTGATCGGCGGACCGATCGGCACCTATGCCGAAGCCGCCGCCAAGACATTTTTCTGACGGGATGGCGTTTCGGCTGGCTCCAACCTCGACGTCGGAAGGGTTCCGGCTCGAGGCCCATGACAGCGTCGGTTCCACCAACACGTTGGCGCTTGACCACGCAAGGGCAGGTGACCCTGGCAGGCTTTGGGTCGTTTCCAAGAAGCAGGAAAGCGGGCGTGGCCGGCGCGGCCGCGCCTGGGTGTCGCCTGAAGGCAATCTGGCGGCGACCTTGCTTGTCATCACCGGCGGTGAACTTCGCCTGGCCGCGACGCTGGGTTTCGTCGCCGGCCTGTCGCTTGCCGATGCACTGGATGCCGTGGTGCCGAAGGGCCGCATCGCCGTCGGGCTCGACGGCGCGAGCCACGGACAGAACCGTTTCGAGTTGAAATGGCCGAACGACGTGCTTGCCTCCGGCGCCAAGCTCGCGGGTATCCTGCTCGAGTCGGCGATACTGGAGGGCGGCCGTTTCGCGGTGGCGGTCGGCATCGGCGTCAATGTGGTGGCGCATCCCAAGGATTTGCCTTATCCCGCGACATCGCTGCAGGCTCTCGGCGCGACATGCGATGCCGAAACGCTGTTCCTGGCGTTGTCCGATGCCTGGAGCGAGAATGCCCGGCTGTGGGATGAAGGCCGCGGCCTTGCCGCCGTCAGGCGGCGCTGGTTGGCGCGCGCGGCGGGGCTTGGCGGCGAGGTTGCCGTCAGAATTGACGGTAATGTGGTGCGTGGCGTGTTCGAAACCATTGACGAGGACTGCCGTTTCGTGATCCGCGACGATGAGGGCACTGTCCTGACGATCGCGGCTGGCGACGTGCATTTCGGCGCGGTCGCGTCCGCTCAGATATAATGGGCTTGGCCTGAGGGCCAGGAAGGGAAAAATCATGGCGAAAGCGGAAAACGCCGAACTCGTCTTCGTGCCGCTGGGCGGCGTCGGCGAGATCGGCATGAACTTCGCCCTCTACGGCTACGGCCCGCCGAGCGCGCGCGAATGGATCGTCATCGATGTCGGCGTCACCTTTCCCGACGCGGCGCATCCGGGCGTCGACCTGATCCTGCCCGACACGCGTTTCATCGAGGAGAACCTAGCCAATCTGCGCGGCATCATCATCACCCACGCGCATGAGGACCATTATGGCGCGCTGCTCGACATCTGGCCGAGGCTGAAGGCGCCGGTGTGGATGACGCCGTTCAGCGCCGGGCTGCTGGAAGCCAAGCGGCAGGGCGAGCAAGGGGCACCGAAGATTCCGCTGACCATCTACCGGGCCGGCGAGAAATTCACCGTCGGTCCGTTCGAGATCGAAGCCATTCCGGTGGCCCACTCGATCCCCGAGCCGATGTCGCTGGCCATCACCACGCCGGCCGGCACCGTCATCCACACCGGCGACTGGAAGATCGATCCGGAACCGACGATCGGGCCGAAGACCGACGAGGCGCGGTTCCGTGCCTATGGCGACAAGGGCGTGCTGGCGCTGATCTGCGATTCGACCAATGCGCTGCGCGAAGGGGAATCGCCGTCGGAAGTCGCCGTCGGGGAGGGGCTCAAGGGCGTCATCCAGAGTGCCGTCGGCCGGGTTGCCGTCACCACCTTCTCCTCCAATGTGGGGCGTATCGTCTCCATCGCCAAGGCGGCGCGCGATGCAGGCCGCCAGTGCCTGGTGCTCGGCCGCTCGCTGAAGCGCGTCATCGACGTCGCCGACGAGCTTGGCTACATGGACGGCCTGCCGGAATTCATTGCCGAGGAGGATTTCGGCTTCATCCCGCGCGAAAACCTGGTCATCATCTGCACCGGCAGCCAGGGCGAGCCGCTGGCAGCACTTGCGAAACTGTCGCGCGACGAGATGAAATCGGTGTCGCTGACGGCGGGCGATACGGTGGTGTTTTCCTCGCGCACCATTCCCGGCAACGAGAAGGCGATCCTCGAGATCAAGAACCGCCTCATCGATCTCGGCATCAAGATCATCGAGGACGGCGACGCGCTGGTGCACGTCTCCGGCCATCCCCGGCGCAGCGAGTTGCGCAAGATGTATGAATGGGTGCGCCCTAGGATCGGCGTTCCCGTGCATGGCGAGGCGGCGCATCTGGTGGCGCAGGGCTCGCTGATGTCGACCTCCGGCATCGGCCAGGTGGCGCAGGTGCGCGACGGCGACATGCTGCGGCTCGCTCCCGGCCCCGCGACCATTATCGACCAGGTGCCGTTCGGCCGCATCTACAAGGACGGCAATCTGATCGGCACCGACCAGGCGATGGGCATTCGCGACCGGCGCAAACTGTCCTTTGCCGGCCATGTCGCGGTCAATGTCGTGCTCGACGACAAGTATGAACTGGCCGGCGATCCAGACCTGGTCGCCATTGGGGTCGCCGAGGCAGACGCCAGCGGCGAAACGCTGGAGGATTTGATGATCGATGCGGCCGTCGGCGCGGTCGATTCGATTCCGCGCCAGCGGCGAAAGGATCTCGACCTCGTGCAGGAAGCGGTAAGGCGCGCCGTGCGCGGCGCCGCCAACGAAGCCTGGGGCAAGAAACCGCTGGTGACGGTGTTTGTCACCAGATGATGGTGGCGGCGGTTTGCTGCTCTAGAGCGTTTCACCGTTTCATGGAAACGGCGAACCGCTCTAACTCTTTGTTCTGACGCAATTCCTGACGGAAAACCGCTCACACTTTTCCTGGAATTGCTCTAGACGTTCAGCTGATAGCTGACCGGAAGCCAGCGAAAAGAACCGTTCACCGATTCGATGTAGCCCAGGCCCGGAAACGGCATGTGATGGCCGGCGACCAGCAGGCGCTGGTCCGCCGCCATCTTCAGCAAACGCTTGCGGGTCTCGATCGCCCGTTCCTTGTCATCATCGAAATCCGCATGCCACTCCGGATGCTGGATGGACACGACATAGTGCAGGAACGCATCCGACCAGATCAGCAATCGATGGCCGCCACTTTCGACGAGAAATGCCAGGAGGCCGGGGGAATGGCCTGATGCGTCGATGGCTGTGATACCCGGCAGCACCTCATCTCCAGGCGCTATGAACGTTGTCCGGTCGGCCAGCCCGCTGCAAATCCGGCGGAACAGATCACGGTTGGCCAACCTGGCCGCGCGCACCGCTGTTGCCTCGGTCCAGAAAGCGAATTCAGCCGCGCCGAACATATAGCGTGCCCGGCTGAAAACGGGTCTGCCGTTGCTGACAAGCCCACCGATGTGGTCCGGGTGGCCGTGGGTGATGACCACCACGTCGATATCATCGGGCCCGAACCCAAGGTCCTGCAAGCAGTCCAGGAGTGAACTGCCCTCATCGCCGCATCCGGTGTCGAACAGGATCCTTTCGGATCCGGTGTCGATCAGCGTCGGGATGAAACAATGCTCGAATCGATCCCGGTCGATGAAGTTGGAGACCGCGAGTTGATGCACCTCGGCTGGCGGCTGTCCGGCCGCGAAGGCTGCCGCGAGGTTGTCTCTGATATCGACAGCGTCGAGCAAGGCGGCGATCTTGAACGAGCCGAGGTCGAAGGTGAAAACGCGGGCGCGGGCGGGGCGGATATAAGACATCGCCGTTTGTACTTTGCGGTTGCCGGCGGGAATAGCCTCGTTCGTGATTCGGCAGAATGTTCACCAAAGTGCGACAGTGCGCGCCTCGTGAATGGCTGTTGATCCCAGCCGATTTGCCGTATGACGCCAGCCAGTGGACAGAAGAGAGATAGCTCGCACATGCTTGGACGGCTGAACCATGTCGCGCTTGCGGTGCCGGATCTGGCTGCCGCCGTTGTCGCCTACCGCAACACGCTTGGCGCCGAAGTGACGGAGCCGCAGGCTTTGCCGGAGCATGGCGTCACCGTGGTGTTCGTCAATGTCGGCAACACCAAGATCGAATTGCTGGAACCGCTGGGCGAGGGTTCGCCGATCGCCGCGTTCCTGGAGAAGAACCCGTCCGGCGGCATGCACCATCTCTGCTACGAGGTCGACGACATCCTGGCCGCGCGCGACCAGCTCAAGGCCGCCGGCGCGCGCGTGCTGGGCGACGGCAATCCAAAAACCGGCGCGCATGGCAAGCCGGTGCTGTTCCTGCATCCGAAGGATTTCTTCGGCACGCTGATCGAACTGGAGCAATCATGAGCTGGGTTTCGTTCACCGCCCTGTTTTTCGCGACCTGGTGGGTGGTGCTGTTCGCGGTGCTGCCGTTCAGCGTCCGCACGCAGGACGACGATCATGACGTGACGCTGGGCACGGTTCCAAGCGCGCCGCGCGGGCCGCATATGCTGCGCGCGGTGATCCGCACCACCATCGCCACGGCGATCCTGATGGGCATTTTCTATGGGCTGACGCATGGGCTCGGCTACAGCCTCAACGACATCCCGCATATCGTGCCGGATTTCGGCCAGACGCCCTCGAAATAGCTCGCCCGGCAAGAGTTCTGCGACGACGTCGATGCGCCGCGGATGCGGATCGAGGCGTCGCTATATTTCACGGCTGATCGCTTGCTGACGCTGGGTCATGTGACCTGACAGCACGCCGCGCTAACCAGATGATTGCACAAAAAAAATGCAAGGCACGAGGCCTTGCAATTAAACGCGTCCGATCTGTTTCCGGTTTCCGGCGGCAGCGAGTAACCGCGCCTAGATCGCATCCTCCCAAGACTTTGACCGCGTAGGAGGGCAGATTTTTCTCCGCCCTCTCGGTTATCGCGGCACACTAGCCTAAGCCGAATGAAAATGTCACGAAGAATTTTGCCTCGAAACAGGCATTCTCGTGCTGCACTGCACAATAGTATGGCATGCTTTGCTTGGGAAACGACCAGCAAGGCTCGACTGAGCCTTTGCGGCATGTTCTGGATTGACGCGCGCAAAGAATTGGCGGCCAATCCGAAGAGGTTAGGCACACTCGATGCCGGCGTGGCCCTAGTCCTGAAACCGGAGGATTCCGGGCCGTAGCGCGCTGATGTGCCGCCATGCCCGGGTTTCCATTCCGTCATGAAATGGCTATGAAGCCGGGGCAAGCAAGCCTGCGTCGCGCCGATTCTGGCGTGGCCGTTCTCATTCACGGACCAGTCCATGCGTTTGTCGCGCTATTTCCTGCCTATCCTCAAAGAAAATCCGCGCGAGGCCGAGATCGTCTCGCACCGGCTGATGCTGCGTGCCGGCATGATCCGCCAGCAGGGGCAGGGCAGTTTTTCCTGGCTGCCACTCGGCAAGCGGGTGCTGGACAAGGTCTGCCAGATCATCCGCGAGGAGCAGAACCGCGCCGGCGCGCTGGAAATCCTGATGCCGACCATCCAGTCGGCCGATCTGTGGCGCGAAAGCGGCCGCTACAACGACTACGGCAAGGAGATGCTGCGCATCAAGGATCGCCAGGACCGTGACATGCTCTACGGCCCGACCAACGAGGAAATGGTCACCGAGATTTTCCGCGCCTATGTGAAGTCCTACAAGGATCTGCCGCTCAACCTCTACCACATCCAGTGGAAGTTCCGCGACGAGGTGCGGCCGCGCTTCGGCGTCATGCGCTCGCGCGAGTTCCTGATGAAGGACGCCTATTCCTTCGACCTCGACTTCGAGGGCGCGAGGGCGGCCTACAACAGGATGTTCGTCTCCTACCTCAGGACGTTTACGCGCATGGGTCTGCAGGCGATCCCGATGAGGGCCGACACCGGGCCGATCGGCGGCGACCTCAGCCATGAATTCATCATCCTGGCGGATACCGGCGAAAGCCAGGTTTTCTGCCATCGCGACTATCTTTCGCTTGCCGTGCCCGGCGCCGACACCGACTTCGCCGATGACGGCGAGATATCAGATATCGTCAAGACCTGGACGACGCCCTACGCCGCCACCGACGAGATGCATGACGAAGCCGCCTGGGAAAAGGTGCCTGAGAGCGACAAGGTTTCAGCACGCGGCATCGAGGTCGGCCACATCTTCCATTTCGGCGAGAAGTATTCCAAGCCGATGGGCGCCAAGGTGACAGGGCCGGATGGCAAGGACCATTTTGCCTCCGGCGGCTCCTACGGCATCGGCCCGTCGCGCCTGGTCGCGGCGATCATCGAAGCCAGCCATGACGAGAACGGCATTATCTGGCCCGACGCCGTTGCGCCGTTCGACATCGGCCTGATCAACATGAAGGTGGGCGACGCCGACTGCGACCGTGTCAGCGAAGAGCTGAATGCCGCCTTCACCGCCGCCGGCAAGGATGTGCTCTATGACGACACCGACCAGCGGCCCGGCGGCAAGTTCGCCACCGCCGACCTGATCGGCCTGCCCTGGCAAGTGATCGTCGGACCGCGCGGCGTGGCCGCCGGTGAGGTCGAGATCAAGAATCGCAGGACCGGCGAGCGCGAGACGCTGCCGATCGCCGATGCGAGAAAACGCTTCGGTGTCGCCGCATGAGCGAGGCGGCGGCGGCAAGATCGGCGGGCGCCGGCCCGTTCTCCTTCTTCGAGCGCACGGTTGCCTGGCGCTATTTGCGCTCACGGCGCAAGGAGACGGTGATCTCGGTCATCGCCTCGATCTCCTTCCTCGGCATCATGCTGGGGGTGGCGACGCTGATCGTCGTCATGGCCGTGATGAACGGGTTCCGCGCTGAGCTTTTGACGCGCATCCTTGGCGTCAATGGCCATCTGATCGTGCAGCCGCTCGATTCGCCGCTCGAGGACTACGCCCAGGTCGCAGGCCGCATCAACGGCGTGCCCGGCGTCAAATACGCCATTCCGTTGATCGACGGCCAGGTTCTGGCACAGGGCAATGTCGGCGGCGGCACGGGCGCGCTGGTGCGCGGTATCA
Organism: Mesorhizobium huakuii; assembly: GCF_030160235.1. GTDB lineage: Bacteria > Pseudomonadota > Alphaproteobacteria > Rhizobiales > Rhizobiaceae > Mesorhizobium > Mesorhizobium huakuii. The sequence goes on along the minus strand of NZ_BSNY01000027.1, from coordinate 211,398 downwards.
GGGGTGAAGATCTCGGCAAGATCGCCATCGTCGCCAACAACATCAAGCAGGGTTCGCTCGCCGGTTTCGACTCGGGCGAGGGCGTCGCCATCGGCAAGCGCATGGCCGAGAATCTCGGACTGACGCTTGGCGACACCATTACGCTCATCTCGCCCGACGGCGACGTCACGCCGATCGGCACGACGCCGCGCATGAAAGGCTACAAGATCGCGGCGATCTTCGAAGTCGGCATGTCGGAATATGACACCTCCATCGTCTACATGCCGTTCTCCGAAGCGCAGCTCTATTTCAACATGGATGGCCGGGCGCAGACGATCGAGATCTATGTCGACAATCCCGACAATGTCGACGCGCTGAAACCGAAGGTGGAAGAGGCGGCGCAACGGCCCATCGACATGGTCGACTGGCGCCAGCGCAACGAGACCTTCTTTTCCGCCCTGCAGGTCGAGCGCAACGTCATGTTCATGATCCTGACGCTGATCGTGCTGGTGGCGGCGCTCAACATCATTTCGGGACTGATCATGCTGGTGAAGGACAAAGGGCACGACATCGCCATCCTGCGCACCATGGGCGCCTCGCGCGGCGCCATCCTGCGCATCTTCCTGATGACGGGGGCGGCGATCGGCGTCACAGGCACGCTCGCCGGCGTGCTGCTCGGCGTCGTCATCTGCACCAACATCGAATCGATCCGCCAGTTCTTCTCCTGGATGACCGGCAAGGTGCTGTTCAACCCGGAACTCTATTTCCTCAGCCAGCTGCCGGCGAAGATGGATCCGCGCGAGACGACCTATGTCATCATCATGGCGCTTGGGCTGTCCTTCCTGGCAACGGTGTTTCCGGCATGGCGGGCGGCTCGCCTCGATCCGGTCGAAGCGTTGAGGTACGAGTAGTGGCCGAGGTCATTATCGAGCTGAAGAGCGTCGAGCGGCACTATGTCCAGGGGCCGCGCAAGCTCACCATCCTGAACGGCGCCGATTTCTCGTTGAAGCGCGGCGAGATGGTGGCGCTGGTGGCGCCATCGGGCACCGGCAAGTCGACGCTGCTGCACACAGCCGGGCTGCTGGAACGCCCCGACGCCGGCGACGTGATCCTGGCCGGCAGGGCCTGCGGGCGGCTCTCCGACGATGAGCGCACGTCGATCCGCCGCAACGATGTCGGCTTCGTCTACCAGTTCCACCATCTGCTGCCTGAGTTTTCCGCGCTGGAAAACATCATGATGCCGCAGCTGATCAAGGGCTTGCCGCGCAAGGAAGCGGCCGAGCGCGCCGCGCAACTGCTCGACTACATGCAGATCGGCAAGCGCGCCTCGCACCGGCCGTCCGAACTCTCAGGTGGCGAACAGCAGCGCGTCGCCATCGCCCGCGCCGTCGCCAATGCTCCCCTGGTGCTGCTGGCTGACGAGCCGACCGGCAATCTCGACCCGGTCACCGCCTCCTATGTCTTCGAGGCGCTGGGCGCGCTGGTCAAGCAATCGGGCCTCGCGGCGCTGATCGCCACCCACAATCACGAGCTGGCGTCGCGCATGGACCGGCGCGTCACGCTCGCCGACGGCAAGGTCGTGCCGCTTTAAGGCTGTGCCGCACATTGAGGCGAACGGACCGGACTGTCGACACATCCGCGACGATTCGGCGAGGATGGGTTTGACCGGATCTTCATATGGTTTTCCAGACCTCGCCAAGGGCCTGTCGCCCAGCAATGTCACGACCTGTTGATAGGCACCGCGCCGTCAACCTTTCCTTAACCCTGCCGATCTGATCGCCCGGAGATTCTGGGCGGGGTGGATTCTGCGCGTTGACATTGAAACAAAATTAGAACAAATTGAGAACATATCAACAACAGGAGAGAGTTATGACCGATCTGGTTCAGGATGTCATCTCACTGGTTTGCATGAGCACATTCCTCATTTCCATGGCGATCTGGATCGGCGCCATGTGATCTGGCGGCTCTCGCCGCCGTCGTTCCCAGCGGGTGAGCCCGCTTCCCCGTTAAGTCTTTCTTGCCGCCGCGGCGCTAGGGTGCGCCTCTCAGGCAGGGAGCAACATCCAGGTGTCGCCCATCGTCACGGCCGCTCTGGTGGCAAGCAATCTCGGGCTGATCTTTCTCTTGATGACCGTGCCGCTCGGTTTGCGCACGGTCAGGGTCAGCCGTGTGATTGCGATGGACCGCCAGCGCCTCTGGCAGGCGCTGTGGCCGCTCGGCAGCGATGCCGGCTGGTCCGGCGAGATCCTCTCGGCCGAGCTGCTGGACGGGGATGGTGTGTCTCGCATCATGCTGTCGTGGGAAGGTCGCGACGGCAAGCCGATCGAGCGCCGGGCGCGGTTCGAAGACGTCGTCGAGGGCAGCCGCTTCTCGATGTGCGTGCTCGAGGACACCGCGCTCGATGCCTCGTTCTGGAAGGATTATCGCGAGACCGCCGAACTCATTTCGGAAGGCAGCGGCACGCGGGTGACGCTCGGCCGGACGGATCGTTACCGCGGCGTTGCCTTTCTGGTGTTCCGTTATTTCGCCATGCGCCGCGAGCTGTCCAAGCTGGAGCGCTGGGCGATGACCGGGCAGTACCGCAAGGGCGGCTGGTTCGAGCATCCGCTGAGCCAGGTCGGCTTTGCCGTGCTGTCGGCACTGATCCTGTGGCCGTTCTTCGGCCTCCACCTCGGCGGGCTGGCGCTGGCCGCGATCCTGACGTCGGTCGTTGCCTTGCACGAACTCGGCCACATGGCGGCATTCCGGCTGATGGGCCACCGCAAGGCGCGCATGATCTTCATCCCGCTGCTCGGCGGCATCGCCATTGGCGGCCGGCCCTACAACAGCCGGTTCGAAGTGGCCTTCGTGGCGCTGATGGGGGCAGGCTTTTCCGCCTTTATGGTGCCGATCGTCATCGCCGCCAGTGCGCTGGCCGGCAGCGAGGGGCACAGGGGCGCGGCAGCGCTGCTGGCGGCGCTGGCAGGCTGTGCGGCCCTGTTCAACATCGCCAATCTGGTGCCGGTTTGGAAGTTCGACGGCGGCCAGGTACTGCGCCAGATCTGCCCGGGGCCGGTCGCGCTGGCGCTGGCCTCGTTCTTCCTGCTCTCGGCGTTCCTGGCTGTGGGCTGGCGGGCCGGCTTTTCCTCCGGCTTTCTGCTGGCGACGGGAGCGGTCTTTTCAATCCTCAGCCTGCTGACGATGAGCAGCGGGGTGAAGCCGCGCTACGAGCTGAAGCCCATCCGTACCGTTGACCGCTTCGCCATTGCCGGCGCGCTGCTGGCGGTGTTCGTCATCCATGGCTGCGGCGTTCTGTGGGCGTCGGCGCAATTGCTTTGAGCGGGTTGACCCCGAAAGGATCAACCCGTCTTGCGGGCAGCCTCGGCCGGCAAAGCCGCCACGGGACCGAAAACATCCTCGAAGGCTGATTTCAGCGCCAGATCGAGATCGGCCATGCCAACGGGCAGGCCGAGGTCGACGAGGCTGGTGACGCCGTGGTCCTGCACGCCGCACGGCACGATGCCGCCAAAATGCTCAAGTTCCGGTTCGACATTGATGGCGATGCCGTGAAAGCTGACCCAGCGCCGCAGCCGGATCCCTATGGCCGCTATCTTGTCCTCGGCGGGTGAGCCGTCCGGCAGGGCAGGGCGATCGGGCCGCACCACCCACACACCTACCCGGTCCTCACGGCGTTCGCCGCGGACGTTGAAGGCGGCGAGCGTGCCGATGATCCATTGTTCGAGCGCGGCGACGAAGGCGCGCACATCCTCGCGCCGCCGCTTGAGGTCGAGCATGACATAGGCGACCCGCTGGCCAGGCCCATGATAGGTGTATTCGCCGCCGCGCCCGGCCGAAAAGACCGGAAAGCGGTCGGGCTCGATCAGATCCTCGATGCGGGCGCTGGTGCCGGCGGTGTAGAGCGGGGGGTGTTCGACCAGCCAGACCATTTCGCCGGCGGCCCCGCTGCGGATCGCCTCGGCGCGCGCCTCCATGAAGGCCAGCGCATCGGGGTAGGCGGTAAGGCCAGGCTCGATGCGCCACTCGACCGGCGCCGAACCGGGAAGTGGCAGGAACGACGTGGCGATCTGGCTGCGTTCTGTCATAGGTCTTCGTCTTTGTTCATGCATGCCGCGATCCCAAAACCGCCTCGCACTTTCGGGCAACATGCATCCGCCTTCCATATGGCGATATCGGGTGCAAACGTCCAGTTCCGCATGCTCATTGCGATCCTGTGGACCGATATGCCAATCGGTTGAGATTATTGCGCATCGCGCACTTGTTTCGCCGGAAACGATTTGCTACACGCCGCGAGCCGGTCGGTTCCGGCTCCTACCACGTGCGGTCGTGGCGGAATTGGTAGACGCGCAGCGTTGAGGTCGCTGTGGGGCAACCCGTGGAAGTTCGAGTCTTCTCGACCGCACCAAGTTTCCTGAAGCAAGCCTTCGGACGCTTTGAGGCAACCTCCGGCAATCCGGCGATCATCAGACCCTGAGTACGGCGCCGACCCTCCTACAAGGGCCGGACCTCGGGTCCATTCGGCAGATCGAAGGTCACGACGAGGCCGGTTGGCTGGTTGTCGTGCAACTCGATCTTGCCGCCGTGGCCCTGGATGATATCAGCCACGATCGAAAGGCCGAGACCAAAGCCGTGTTTCGACGCAACGCCGCGCGATATGTCCTCCTTGAAGAAGGGTTCGAAAACGCGCGAGCGCGCCGTCATCGAAATGCCCGGCCCATCGTCGCCCACCGCGATGCGCGCCGCCGTATCGGTCTGCGTCAATGCGACGGTGACGTTGCCGGCGAATTTGACCCCGTTGTCGCATAGGTTGGTGATGGCGCGCGCCAGCGCATTGGGTTTGCACCAGCCCAGAAGCCTGTCCGGCCCGGAATAGGAAACCGAAAATCCGACATCGGAGAATTCGGCGCAGACGGTCTGTAGCACGCTGGCAATATCGGCCCGCTGCAGCTTCTCCGTCGAGACGTCGTTGCGCAGATAGGTCAGGGTCTCGTCGACCAGATCCTCGATGTGCCGGACGTCGGACAATATGGCGGTTCGAACGGGGCCGTCATCCATGCGCTCGGCGCGAAGCCGCAGCCGCGTCAACGGCGTGCGCAGATCGTGACTGACGCTGCGCAGCATGCGGGTGCGGTTCTCGATCATCGTGCGGATACGCGTTCGCATCCTGTTCAGCGCGCGCGCCAGGCCGACCATTTCGATGGAGCCGCGTTCGGCGAAAAGCTCATTGCCATTCTCGATCTCGGCTTCTCCCACTGCTTGCGAGATGCGCTTCAACGGCTCCGTCACGGCCCAGACCGCAAACAGCCAGATCAGCACGGGCAAGGCGATGAAAGCCATGAACCTGTAGAACGAGACGCGGACGAAGCCTGATGTCAGCCAGGAATCGGGCATGCCGAAATGCGCCAGGACGCTCTGCTGGTCCAGATCGATGACAAACGCGTAGTGACCGCCGATCCTTATCCAGCGCCCCGGGGTCGAGCCGCTCTCGAGCTGGAGAAGCCATGCGATGCTTCGCCATTGCAGATAGGAGTCCGGAATATTGCTGATTTCTCGCCTGGGCAGGATCCTGAAATCAAAGCCGGCGCGCGTCGCCGTAGCCAGTACGGCGCCGCGGGCTTCGGTTGGTGTTTGGCGCAACAAGGCAGCGACAACGCCGGCCCGCCTGGCGCTATCTTCCACGACGGGAAGGTCGATATTCGCTATCAAGCCTTCGACGACCGATCCGACGGACATGATCGCGATCACCGCGATGAAAATGATTGCCGCGAACTGCCCACGCACCGACTGGGGCAGGAAACGGCGGACCAGGCGCCTCACGCTTCCTCCACCGTCGCGGTGAAGATGTAGCCACCCAGCCGGACAGTCTTGAGAAGAACCGGATCGCGCGCATCCTTTTCGATCTTCTGGCGGATCCGGCTGACATGGACGTCGACGCTGCGCTCGATCGGACCGGCAAGCCCGGCGTGGGTGACGCTGAGAAGCTCCTCGCGCGACAGAACCCGGCCCGCATTGCGGCAGAACGCCAGCAAAAGATCGAATTCATGCGTCGTGGTCGCAACCCGCGCACTGCTGGGGTCATGCAATTGCCGGCGAACTGGATCGAGGCGCCAGCCGTTGAAGCGAAGCACCTTTGTGCGGTCGCGTTCGTCGGGAGCGTAGGCCGTGCGGCGCAGCAACGCCCTTATCCTTGCCGTCAGTTCGCGCGCGCTGAACGGTTTGGTCACGTAATCGTCGGCGCCGATCTCCAGTCCGAAGATGCGGTCGATTTCCTCGCCGAGCGCCGTCAGCATCAGGATCGGAACGTTCGTTTGCGCGCGAAGCCGGCGGCAGATGCTGAGGCCGTTTTCGCCAGGCAGCATGATATCGAGCACGATGAGATCGAATTTCTGGCTGCGAAGCGCGGCGTTCATGCGGACGCCGTTGCCGGCGATTTCCACGATCATGCCGTTTTCCGTGAGCGTCTCTCCCAGCATGCGGGCGATCTCGATATCGTCTTCGACAATGAGGATATGCGGGCCATGCCTCGGCGATTTGAACTCGGCGTTCAGATCGATCCGGCTGGAGCTTGCCGCGGCCTGCATTGCATTATGTGTGGGCATCAAAACCGATTCCCGACGAGAAGCATTCCCGAGGGCTGGACCTTGTCGACGACAACTGGGCTGTCGGCAGCGTCCCCCATGAGAATGCCGACCCCCGCCTGGCCACGCACCATCCAGTTGCGATTGAGCATATATGTGGCGGAAATCGAAAAATCGGCGCGCTTGAACCCGGCGCCGGCATCATATTGGGCCAACCCCGAGCGAGCCGATTGCTCCGGCGTGATGCCAAAATAGGCCTGCATGTATTTTTCATCGGCGAAGACGACCGATGCGCCGGCGCCGACAATCAGCGATTGGGAGAGAGGCCGCGTCACCTCGATGCCAAGCTTGCCCTGCATGCCGTCGCTGCCGCCGACGGTCTTGTCCAGTTGGGCGTAGATTTTCGCCGGACCGAATTTCACCGCCGCCTTGGCGCCGACGACCGCGCCCATGTCGACATCCCCCAGGCCGCGCAGACGATCGGCATCGTCCTCCTTGCGACCCATGTCGTAACCGAGCCGCGCGCTGAGTTCGAACGGCCCGTGTTCATAGACGGCGATGTTGGCGCCCGTCGGATCTACCTTCACCGTGTCGAGGAATGTCGCCGATATGAAAGGCACCGGCATGACCTTGAACTCGTTGCTGCCCTCATATTTGGGGACGATGATGGCGCCGCCGCCCAGGACCACATGCCAGTCGGCCAGTTTCTGTTCGAAGCGCCCGAAACGCGAAGGATCGGGCGGCGGGGTCAGATCCCCAGTATCGTCGGCATCGGTGTCGACGGCAATGGCATCCGCCGCCAGCACGATCTCCGTTGAAAACAGGATTGCCACCGCCGCGAGGGAGGCCCGGCCGGCGAAGGGCCCAAAAACCATTTTGAACATGCATGCTCCAGAGCAGAGAGGCGGTAAAAGCCCCGATGCTCCGGACTATTTCAGGTGAAAATGGCTGCATGCGTGAAGTGATGTTAAGTTTTGTTGCGCAATCTTGGCCTGATCTTGGCTCCTGCAGGAGCACGCTGTCACAAGCGCGGGAGGTCAATCGGCGACTTCTGCTTCCAGAACGCCTCCTTGCCTTCGGCCACCGTCAGACCGGCGAGCTGCTCGGTAACGGCCAGGCGATAGGCCGTGATGTCGATAGAACAACTTCGAAAACGCGGCCGCGGTCTCATAGCCGACACGGGCCGCAATCCGCGCAATCCCCTCGTCGCTTGTTTCGAGCAGAAATGCGGCCTCCGACATCCGGCGCGCGATCAGATAGCGGTACATGGGCTCGCCGACGAGCTTGGTGAAGCGGGCCGAAAATGCTGACCGACCAAGCCCCACGCTTTGCCCGAGCTCGCCAAGCGTCCAGGACCGGTCCGGTCGTTCGTGGATCAACTGAAGGGCCGGTCCTATGTGCGGGTCCGCCATCGCCCCCAGCCAACCGCCTTCCCCGGGGCCGAGCGACTTGATCCAGCTTCGCAGCACCTCGACGAAGAGCACTTCCGTCAGTCGTGAGAGTGCAACGCCTTGGCCGGGATGCGCGTGCGCCGCCTCGCTCACCATGCGTTGTAGAATCGCTTCGAGCCATCCGCCGTCTTCCGTCGGCTTCAGGAGAAGCAAGGGCGGAAGCAATTCCAACACGCTGCCGCGCGAGGGCCGCGCCACAGTGAAATTGCCACAGATCATCGTCGCGAGCGGCTGCTCGCTGCCTCCGTGACGAATGAGGCCAAGACGCCCGGCTAATCGATCGATGTCGACAATCGGTAACGGCTCCGTCCGGCGATCCGAGTAGATCACATGGGGCTCGCCGCGCGTTACGACGACAAAGTCGCCCTCGGTCATGTGGAGTTCTCGTCCACTTTCGAGCGCGAGGGTAGCCGAGCCACGGCTGAGATAGTGGAACAGGGCGTAGGGGCGCGCCGGCAATGCGAGATTCCAGGGATGGCCGAGCTCGAAGTGGAACAGCAAGGTTCCGCCAAGGCGAATGCGATCGAGCACTTCAGCGAGGATGTCCATCTTTCCGATGTTAATACGGCGGACGGTCGGACACAATATTCGGACGATTGAGGCCTAACGTCCAAGTGCCCCACGTATTAGTTGCTCACAAGTCGAGCCAACAGGTCGCGCGGCAACCATCACCCGCAGATGGAAGAACCGCGACTGTTGCCGACACGCCTGCCTTTCCTCGGACCCGCGTCGTCCGTCATCTCAACAGGAGCAACCAATGCGAAATCTTCTACTCTCAGTCGCCACCGTCCTCATGGCCGGAGCAACAGTCGCCGCCCCCGCCCAATCAACTCAACTGCCCAAGGGGGCGGCCCACAATATCGTGCTCGTCCATGGCGCTTTCGTCGACCAGACGAGTTGGAAGCCGGTTGCCGATATCCTCACGAAGAAGGGCTACAACGTAACGCTCGTCGAAAATCCGCTCACCTCCCTCGCAGCGGACGTCGATGCCACCAAACAGGCGCTCGCCAAACAGAACGGCAAGACCGTCCTCGTTGGCCACTCCTGGGGCGGTGTGGTCATCACGCAAGCAGGTGACGATCCCAACGTCTCGGCGCTGGTCTACGTCTCCGCATTCGCGCCCGACGTGGGAGAATCTCTGGCGAGCTTGGCCAAGAGCGGTCCGGCAACCGAAGGCGCCGCGGCGATTCATCCCGACGAAAAGGGCAACCTCTACATCGATCCCAAAGTGTTTCCTTCAGCAGTCGCGGCCGACCTTCCTGCGGAGATCGCCGAATCCCTGGCAAATCATCAGCTCCCGTTGAACCACACGGCGTTCGAGGCTCCCGTCGATACGGCAGCTTGGCACGACAAGCCGACGTTCTATGTGATCAGCACGAAGGACAAGGTCATCGCACCCGAGGTCCAGAAGATCTTCGCCAACAGGATGAAGGCCCAGACGACGGAAGTCGCCGGCAGCCATGCCTCCCTGGTCGTCCACGCGAAGGAAGTCGCCGCGGTGATTGAAAAGGCCGCACTCGTGAAGTGACGATACCGCTCCCGGCACCTTCGTGCCGGGAGCACCACGCGTGCTCGGCGGATTACGGAATGTCTGAGCCGCGAGCGGCTCAGACCTGGCCAAAACCGCACCAGCTGCTCCCACTCAATTATCTTGTGCCAAGCATCCGGAGGATGACATGACTGAGTTCGACACCGCGAGCCAGGACGCCGCCACGCTAGAAACGGCGCCCACCCGTTACATCGAAGGCGGCGGAATCCGCTTCGCCTATCGCCACCTCGGCCCATCGACCGGAACGGCGCTTGTCCTCCTGCAGCATTTCTCGGGCAATATCGACGCGTGGGACCCCGCGGTCGTGAATGCCCTGGCCGCCGATCGACCGGTGATCGTTTTCGACAACGCCGGGGTCGGTCGCTCGACAGGCCAAACGCCCGACAATATCGCGGCGATGGCCCGAGACGCGGTCGCTTTTATCAAACTGCTCGGCCTCTCCGAAGTCGACCTTCTGGGCTTTTCCCTCGGCGGCTGCGTCGCCCAGCAGATCGCTGCCGAGCACGGACGGCTGGTGCGCAAGCTCATCCTCGTCGGCACCGCTCCGAAAGGCGGAGAGGAGCATCTGTTGACGGTTCTCCAAGACGCGTTTTCCCAAAGCGAGGCGCCGGACGTTCGCCTGCCGCTATTCTTCACGAAGTCGTCCGCCAGCCGGTCGGCCGGCCTGGCGTTCCTGAAGCGGGCGAAGGTGCGTAAGGAAGATCGGGACACCGATAACGGCGGCGCGGTGACGGATCCGCAGGCCAAGGCGCTTATTACCTGGTGCGCCACACCTGATCCCGAGCACGCCATTCTGCGCGCCATCCGCCAGCCCGCCCTCGTGGTCAGCGGCAGCCACGACACCATGCTGCCGGCGGACAACGCCTACGCAATGTTCAAGGCTCTAAGCAACGCCCAGCTGGTCCTTTATCCCGATTCCGGCCACGGCGCCCTGTTTCAGTACCACGAATTGTTCGTCAGCCACGTCCGGACCTTCCTGGAAGCGTAATCGGCGGTGGCACAATCCCGGCGCGATCGGTCGCACCTTTATTCTTGAGAGCTGTTGCGGAGAAAGAAATGACAATCGCAAAGGTCGAGGTTGAGCGTTTCAGCCTGACGTCTTCCAAACCATTCGACGCCGTTGTGGCCGCGCTCAAGTCAGCGGTCGGGCAACCTGACATAGTCGAATTTTTCGAGGCGACGAGAGCTGCAAAATCCTTCCCGGATTTGGAACGCATTGTGCAAAACGGCCTGGGCCGCACAGGTCTCATGCTCTTTGCGGAATTCGACTTGGGCGCCATTCTGCGTCGCGAAACTGGAACCGAGACTCCCAAGAGCATGCGGTTCCTGGTGGGCAATCCACTCATCATGAAAGAAATGGTCAAGCACGTTCCCGATGCCGGATCTTACGCTCCGGTCACAGTCCTTGTTGATGAACGTCCCGATGGCGTGCGTGTCTCCTACGACAAAATGGAGAGTTGTCTGCTCCCTTATGGCAGTTTGGAGGCTCTTGCCGTCGCTCGCGATCTTGATGCGAAAATCACAACCTTGCTACGCGAATGCGCGCACTGAGCTAATGGTGACGCTTCAGGCGGCAAGTTGCTCCCACGCGTTCGGCCACGACATGGCATCGGCGCTGCTGCCGCCGGAGCTTGGCACGCCCGGCACGGTGCTGGAGGTTTCAATTCTCGGCGGCCGGCGCCCGGCAAGGGTGATCGCCGACTCTCCCTATGACCCGGAAGGCTCGCGCGGGCGTATGTGAGGGGCCCCCAGCGTGGAGCGGCGCGGAAATCACGCCGCCTTCTTCATCCGTGCCAGCGTATCGGCCACCACCTCGCCGAAGGACGAAGGCGTCGGCACGATGATCACGCCTGCCTCCTTCAGGATTTCGACCTTTTCCTGCGCCGACTCGCCGAAGGCCGAGATGATGGCGCCGGCGTGGCCCATGCGGCGGCCCTTCGGGGCGGAGAGGCCGGCGATGTAGGCGATCAGCGGCTTGCGCATGTTGTCGCGTGCCCAGATCGCCGCTTCCGCCTCCTGCGGCCCGCCGATCTCGCCGATCATCACCACGGCGTCCGTCTCGTCGTCCTGTTCGAACAGCTTCAATATGTCCTTGAAGGAGGAGCCGTTGATCGGGTCGCCGCCGATGCCGACGCTGGTCGATACGCCGATGCCGAGCGCCTTCATCTGCGAGGCCGCCTCATAGCCGAGCGTGCCGGAGCGGCCGACGATGCCGACGCGGCCGGGCAGGTAGATGTTGCCCGGCATGATGCCCATCAGCGCCTGTCCCGGCGTGATCATGCCGGCGCAGTTCGGGCCGATCAGCCGCATGCGGTCCTCGAAGCGGTAGCGGCGCATGTAGCGCTTGACCTGCATCATGTCCTGCGAGGGGATGCCGTCGGTGATGCAGACGCAGAGTTTGATGCCGGCGTCGGCGGCTTCCATGATGGAATCGGCGGCGAAGGGCGGCGGCACGAAGACGATGCTGGCCTCGGCGCGGGTCTCGCGCACGGCGCCCTTGACCGTGTTGAAGACGGGCAGGCCGAGATGCGTCTGGCCGCCCTTGCCGGGGGTGACGCCGCCGACCAGCTTGGTGCCGTAGCGCTTCATGTCCTCGGCATGGAAGCTGCCGATCTTGCCGGTGAACCCCTGGACGATGACGCGGGTGCTGCGGTTGAGCAGGATTGCCATTTTTTCGACCTCCCTCAGGCTGCTTTTTTCTTGGCGGCCGCGCGCCAGGCGGCGACGGCTTTTTCGGCGGCTTCCGCCAGCGTATCGGCGACGATCACCGCCTCGCCGGAATCGGCCAGGATGCGGCGCCCTTCCTCCGCCTTGGTGCCGGAGAGCCGCACCACCAGCGGCACCGTGACGCCGACCTCGCGGATCGCCTTGATCACGCCCTCGGCGACCCAGTCACAGCGGTTGATGCCGGCAAAGATGTTGACCAGGATGGTCTCGACATTCTTGTCGCCGAGCACGGCGCGGAAGGACTTCGCCACCCGCTCGGGCGAGGCGCCGCCGCCAATGTCGAGGAAGTTGGCCGGTTCTCCGCCGGCGATCTTGATCATGTCCATGGTCGCCATAGCCAACCCGGCGCCATTGATGATGCAGCCGATATTGCCGTCGAGGCCGACATAGGAGAGGCCGCGGTCGCTGGCGAAGGTCTCGCGCGGGTCTTCCTGGCTCTTGTCGCGCAGTTCGGAGATTTCCGGCCGCCGGAACAGGGCGTTCTCGTCGAACGACATCTTGGCGTCGAGCGCGATCAGATTGCCGTCGCGGGTCACCACCAGCGGATTGATCTCCAGCATCGAGGCGTCGTAGTCGCGGAACACCTGGTAGCAGCTGAAGATGGTTTCGGCGGCCTTGCCGATCAGATTGTGATCGAGGCCGAGGCCGAAGGCGATCTCGCGCGCCTGGAAGCGCTGCATGCCGACGCCGGGATCGACTGATGTGCGCAGGATGGAATCGGGAGCTTTCTCAACTATGTCCTCGATCTCCATGCCGCCGGCGGCCGACGCCACGATCATGACGCGCTCTTCCTTGCGATCGAGCACGAAGCCGACATAGAGCTCCTGCGCGATGTCGACGGCTTCCTCGAGGTAGAGCCTGGAGATCAGCTTGCCGCGCGGTCCGGTCTGCTGGGTCACCAGCTTGCGCCCGAGCATGGCTTCGGCAGCGCTCGAGATTTCCTCGTCATTGGCGCACAGCTTGATGCCGCCGGCCTTGCCGCGGGCGCCGGAATGAACCTGCGCCTTCAAGACCCATTTGCCGCCGCCGATCTCGCGCGCCCTGTAGGTCGCCTGTTCGGGGCTGTAGGCCAGCCCGCCGCGCGGCACATGCACGCCGTGCCGGGCGAGCAGTTCCTTGGCCTGATATTCGTGGATGTCCATTATTGTCCTCCCTGAGCAGTCAATGCGTGGCGGTTTGGCCGGCGCGTTCGATGGCTTCGTTGACCACCAGAACATTCCTCGCCATGCGTTCCGACGCGGCGTCGATCATCTTGCCGTCGAGGGCGGCGGCGCCTTTGCCCAGGGCTTCGGCTTCCTTGAGCACCTCAAGGATGCGCCTGGCCCGCGCGACCTCTTTTTCCGGCGGCGAGAACACGTCATTGGCGAGCGCGATCTGCGAGGGATGGATCGCCCATTTGCCTTCGATGCCAAGGGCGGCGGCGCGTTTGGCCCCGGCGATGTAGCCTTCTGGATCGGAGAAATCGCCGAACGGCCCGTCAATGGCGCGCAGGCCATAGGCACGGCAGGCGACGGTCATGCGCGACAGGGCGAAATGCCACTGGTCGCCGGGATAGTCGGGGTTGAGGCCGCCAATGTTGACGGTGCGCGCCTTGCAGCTCGCCGCATAGTCGGCGACGCCGAAATGCATGGCCTCCAGCCGGCCTGGCGTGGCGGCAATCGCCTCGACATTGGCCATGCCGAGCGCCGTCTCGATCAGCGCTTCCAAGCCGACGCGGGTCTTGAAACCCTTGGCCATCTCGATCTGGTTGACCATGGCCTCGACCATGTAGAGGTCGGCCGGCACGCCGACCTTCGGCACCAGGATGGTGTCCAGCCTGTCGCCGGCCTGTTCCATCACGTCGACCACGTCGCGGTACATGTAGTGGGTGTCGAGCCCGTTGATGCGCACCGAGACGGTCTTGCCCTTGGCGCGCCAGTCGATGTCGTTGAGCGCCTGGATGATGTTCTTGCGGGCGCGTTCCTTGTCGGGCGGGGCGACCGCGTCCTCGATGTCGAGGAAGACGAAGTCGGCGGCGCTGTTGGCCGCCTTGTCGATCATTTCCGGGCTGGAGCCCGGAACCGCCAGCTCGCTGCGCTGCAGCCTGAGTTTCTTCAAATGGTTGATGGTGTGGCTCATCGTCGGTTCCCTCAGGCGGCTTCGGCAACCGGCACGGCGGCCGAGGCGCGGAAATGCTGGATGGCGGCGCCGACGCCGGAGCCCGGCGCCAGCCTTACGCCGCAATCAAGCAGTGCCATTTCGGCCGCCGACAGCGAGGCGAGCACCATCACTTCGTTCAGCCAGCCGAGGTGACCGATGCGGAAGACCTTGCCCATCACCTTGTTGAGGCCGCCGCCGAGCGATGTCTGGTAGGTGCGGTAGGCACGCTTGACGATGTCGGCGCTGTCGATGCCTTCCGGCACCAGAATGGCGCTGACCGTATCGGAGTGCCATTTCGGCGCCCTGGCGCAGAGTTTCAGGCCCCAGGCGTCGACCGCCTTGCGCACGCCTTCGGCGAGGCGATGATGGCGGGCGAAGATGTTGTCCAGTCCTTCCTCGGCGATCAGGTCGAGCGAGGCGCGCAGGCCGCGCAACAACTGTGTAGCCGGCGTGTAGGGGAAATAGCCGGCATCGTTGGCGCGGATCATGTCCTCGAAGGAGAAGAAGCAGCGCCGATGGGTGGCGGTCCGCGACGCGACGAGCGCCTTCTTGCTGACAGAGAGGAAACCGAGGCCGGCGGGCAGCATGAAACCTTTCTGCGAGCCGCTGACGGCGCAGTCGACGCCCCATTCTTCCTGGCGGAAATCGATCGAGCCGATCGACGACACGCCGTCGACGAAGAGCAGGGCAGGGTGGTTGGCATCGTCGAGCGCGGCGCGGCAGCCGGCGACGTCGCTGGTCACGCCGGTCGCCGTCTCGTTCTGCGTGCAGAAAACGGCCTTGATGCGGTGCGCCTTGTCCGCCTTCAGCCGCTCGGCATAGAGTTCGAGCGGCACGCCGGTGCCCCATTCGCAGTCGATGACATCGACCTCGAGGCCGAGGCGCTCGGCCATGTCGACCCACAGATGCGAGAACTGGCCGAAGCGCGACATCAGCACGCGGTCGCCGGGGCTGAGCACATTGGTCATCGCCGCTTCCCAGGCGCCGGTGCCCGAGGACGGATAGATGAAGACGCGGCCGGTCTCGTTCTTGAAGACTTTTTTGATGTCCTCGAAGAGCGGTAAAGTGAGGTCGGGGAAGGACGCCGCGCGCATGTCCTCCATCGGCAGGTTCATCGCCTGCCGGACCTGTTCGGGGATGTTGGTCGGCCCGGGAATGAAAAGATGGGTGAAACCGGCCATGGTGCGAACTCCTCCTGATCCAGCAAAGCGGTGGGGGGAGTTTCGTTTCGACGGCTAATGCCGACAACACCTTGGCGGGTAAGATCTCGCCGCGCGCGGGTGGGGCGGGCCTACCCGGTCGGCCTACCCGAAAGGCTGCTTCTGGGTACGCCGCTCGCGCGCATAAAGCGCGACGGCCATCGCCCGGTTGCGGACGTCGAGCTTGTCGTAGAGATTTTTGAGGTGGTACTTCACCGTGTTCTCGGAAATGCCGGTCCGTGTTGCGATCTGCAGATTGGTCCAGCCGTCGGAAAGCACCGCCAGCAGCTCGCGCTCACGCACCGTGAGCTGCGCGAGCGGCGTGTCGTTGACCTTGTTGATGTCGATATAGGGGATGCAGATACGGCCATGCGCGACAGCAAGGATCGTGTCGAAGATAATCGCCGGATCGTCGAACTGGAAACAGTAGCCCTGAGCGCCGAGCCGCACGCATTGCTTCAGGATGCCGATGTCATGGTCGTTGGAAAAGACGGTGATGCGGACATCGAGCTTGCGGCTCTGGACCTCGGCCAGCACATCCGCGCCGTCCATGTCGGCGAGCTTCCAGCCGATGATTGCGACGTCGAACCCGCCCTTTTCAGCAAGATCGAGGAATTGCTTGCCGCTTTGCACGCTGCCCAACAAGTCGAAACGACCGTCGCATTCAAGCATTTCGCGCAGCGCCGATATGACGAACGGATTGCGCTCGGCGACGACAATGCGCATGCGCCTGTCGCCAATTGCCTTGCTCGTTTTCCCGGGCTTGCTGTTCAAGGGCCGTTTTTGTCCTGGGCTGGTTGTGCGGCAACTCCGAGGCCAGGCTTCAGGCCTGGACCCGTATCATGACAATTCTGCCCCAATCACGCCGGGGTGCTCTTTCCCCAGCGACATCGGCTGTCGCGCCGTCTGAAGCCGCGATTGGCTGGTTCCTGATCGGACAGGCATTGCCGGGTCAGGCATCCGCGATGCGCTCGCCGGGTGGCGTGGAACCAGCGTTTCGTTTGATATTCCGTGCCTTAGAGCGATAAGTTCTCAAATCGAATCGCGTCTGCGGGCGAGATGCATCGGATTTCCGCGAAACCGGTTTCCGCTTTAAGGTCCGATGCTCTAGACCTGAGACACAATTTTTCCGGGATGGCGGGAGGCGCTGGTGGAGGACAAGCAGACGATCTCCGCCAAGGCGGCTGACGGCTCCCACGCCGACATCTATGGAGAGGACGGTGCGGTCCTTCCGTCCTTCCTTGCGCAGATCGGGGCCGCGATCGCCGATCGCGATACGCTGACCCTCAAGCATGAAGTCGACCATCTGCATCAGTCGGAACTGGGCGACCTGATCGAGGCGCTGCATCCCGAACAGCGGCGAGCCCTGGTCGAACTGCTGGGCGCCGATTTCGACTTCTCCGCGCTGACCGAGGTCGACGAAGCGATCCGCATGGAGATCGTCGACCATCTGCCCAATGCGCAGATCGCGCAGGCGGTGCAGGAACTCGATTCCGACGACGCCGTCTACATTCTCGAAGACCTTGAAAAGGAAGACCAGGACGAGATCCTGTCGCAACTGCCGTTCACCGAACGGATCCGGCTGCGCCGCTCGCTCGACTATCCGGAAGAAACCGCCGGGCGGCGCATGCAAACGGAGTTCGTCGCGGTGCCGCCGTTCTGGACCATCGGCCAGACCATCGACTACATGCGCGAGGACAAGAACCTGCCCGAGCGCTTCAGCCAGATCTTCGTCATCGACCCGACCTTCAAGCTGCTCGGCGCCATCGATCTCGACCAGATCTTGCGCACCAGGCGCACGGTCAAGGTCGGGGAGATCATGCACGAAACGCGGCACGCCATTCCGGCGACGATGGACCAGGAAGAAGCGGCGCGCGAATTCGAACAGTACGACCTCTTGTCGGCCGCCGTCGTCGACGAGAACGAGCACCTGGTCGGCGTGCTGACTATCGACGATGTCGTCGACGTCATCCAGCAGGAAGCCGAGGAAGATCTGCTGCGCATGGGCGGTGTCGGCGACGAAGAGCTTTCCGACAGTATCTTTTCGACCTCGCGCTCACGCGTTCCCTGGCTGCTGATCAATCTCTTGACGGCCTTCCTGGCGGCTTCGGTGATCAGCCTGTTCGACCGTACGATCGAGCACATCGTGGCGTTGGCCGTGCTGATGCCGATCGTCGCCGGCATGGGCGGCAATGCCGGCTCGCAAACCATGACCGTCACCGTGCGGGCACTGGCGACAAGGGATCTCGACATCTACAATGCCGGCCGCATCATCCGCCGCGAAATGGGGGTCGGTTTCATCAACGGCATCGTCTTCGCCATCCTGATCGGCATTGTCGCGGCGGCTTGGTTCCACGATCGCAATCTGGGCGGCATCATCGCGGCGGCGATGATCATCAACATGTTCGTCGCCGCACTTGCCGGCATCCTGATCCCGCTGCTGCTCGACCGTTTCAAGATAGATCCGGCGGTTGCTTCGGCGGTTTTCGTCACCACGGTGACCGATGTCGTCGGCTTCTTTGCGTTTCTCGGTCTCGCCACATGGTGGTTCGCCGTGCCGTGAAGGCACACGCGTCCCTCAATTGACTTTTACGTAAATGCCGTGCGAGGCTCGTTCGGGGGCCATGTCGATTCCGACGGGCAAGGGTTTGGTTCGGGACGGAGAGGCAGCGCCGCGTGGCGTTGCCCAGGGTTCGGGCATGGAGCGACAATGCGGGAATATTATTCGATCACCGAACTGACCCGCGAATTCGACGTGTCGACGCGGACGCTGCGTTTCTACGAGGATGAGGGGCTGGTGCAACCGGTGCGGCGCGGCCGCACGAGACTGTTTCGGCCATCAGACCGCCATCTCATCCGGCAAATCATGCGCGGAAAGCGGCTCGGCTTCTCGATCAACGAGATTCGCGAAATCATCCAGATGTACAAGGAGCCGCCGGGCGAGGTCGGGCAGCTCAAGCTGATGATCAAGCGCATCGAGGAAAAGCGCGAGGATCTCAGGCAAAAGCGCCGCGACCTCGAGGAGACGCTGGCCGAACTCGACCAGGCCGAGGAATCCTGCGTGGAGCGGCTGGTGGAGCTCGGCGTCAATACGTAACGCTGTTCAGATCCAGCGCCGCACCCTTTTGGCGTAATCGCGGTATTTCTTGCCGAACTTCGCCGCCAGCATCTTCTCCTCCCGCTCGATGGCAACCTTCTGCGTGGCGAAGGCCGCTATGAACGCCAGCGGCAGGAACCAGACGATCCCCGTGACAAAGGCGACGCCGATCAAAAGCAGTGTGTTGGCGAGATACATCGGGTTGCGGGTGATGCCGAACGGACCTGTGGTGACGAGGTGGTCCGGCATCGCATTGGGGTTGAGCGTCGTCCTGGCCCGGACCATGGTGCGGATGGCGGTGAACCAGAGTGCCGCGACGCCGAACAGCGCCACCCAGCCGGCCGCGAACAGCAGGTCGCCCAGCAGGTCGCCGATCCAGGGCAGCGGATAGAGCATGCCGAGTATGACGCTGATGGCGATTGCCGCGACGTAGATCACCGGCGGCCACGGTATCACACCGGGCTTCGGCTGGTTTTCGGTCATTGCGTTCCTCCCTCGTCCATCTTGTCCTCGGTCTGACCCGTGCATCTGGCGGCCAGATCGCCCAGATGCGCTCGGAATTCCGCAGTCTGGTCGTTGTTCTCGAGCCGATCAAGCGCGGCCTCGCCCTCGAGCGTCGTCAGCATGCAACTGCAATAGCTCGAACAGAAGGTCGCGTTGCGCGTCTGCTCGCATGAGCGCTGGCAGGTTTTCAGGAAATTGACCTGCACGGTTTCGACCTGGGCCGGCATGATTTGCGAGAACAGCCAGACGCAGCCGATCAGCAGCGGCTGGTGGATCAGGTAGAAAGCGAGGCTGTGGCGGCCGATGAAGACCAGCGGATTGGCCCAGCGGCCGGGCATGAGGCTCGCCAGGCGGGCACGCAGGCCGGAGGCCGAGGCGAGTTTCGCCACCCCGATGCCGACAAGCACCGCGCCGAACCACGGAAACAGCGGCACATAGTCGTTGGAGCGTGGATTGATCGCCGACAGGCCGATCCACCACAGCCAGGGATGGTCGAGAGCCTCGAAGCGCAGATAGACGGGCGCCGCGATGACCAGCGCGGCAATGACAAGCGTCAGCAGGGCCGGCAGCCGCAGGAAGGCGAGGCCGAGCAGGCTGGCGAGCGCGATCTCATGCAGGATGCCGAAGAAGATGAACCCGTCCGGCGTCGCGATGCGGGTGACCACTGAAATGGCGATCGCCGCTCCTGCGACCATGGCGAAACGTTTCCAGAAACCGTTCCAGCGGATTTGCTGGCCGTGGGCGAGGTAGAGGCTGACGCCGACCAGGAAGAGGAAGGTCGAGGCGATGCAGCGCGCATAGATCTTCCACCAGCCGAAGGCGGTGAGGCCTGGATCGGTATAGCCGAAGAATTCCAGGTCCCAGGTGAAATGGTAGCTCGCCATGGCCAGCAGCGCGATGCCGCGTACGATGTCGATGGCGACGATGCGCCTGGACGGTTCCGGAACGGGTGCGGTCGGCGTGTGGATGGTCATGGTCTCGCGTTCTGATTCAGCCCCGCCTGAGGACTATCACGGTTGGACGGGGCAGAAGAAGGCCGGGGCACCGGATCAAGCGACGCTTTAGGCCAGCGCCGGGAAGTCGTTGACCGGTTTCGCTTTTCGCCGGTTACACGTCGGTTTCCTCTTAATCGTCCGGGAACGGCCAAGGCAGATTTGACCGGTGATTCTGCTTTGGGGAAGCAATGTCCACCCATGTGCGCCATCCGATCTGGCTCCCGGCCCTCAGGGCCGCGGATGCGCGCACCTTCGCCTCGCTCTATGCGGTCGAATCCTTCGCCCGCGCCACGGTGTCGAGCGTCATCCCGATCCAGGCCTACGAGATACTGCACAATGAGCAGATCGTCTCGATCCTCTATACCATCGTGGCGCTGCTCGGCCTGTCGGTGACCTTGTTCATGCCGATGCTGATCCGTCGCTTTGCCCGGCGCTGGGTCTACACCGCCGGCGCCTGCCTGCTCGCCATCGGCTCGCTGTTCTTCGTCACCCACACGCTTGCCGGGCAACTGGCCGGCATGCTGTGCCGCGTCATGGGCGCCAGCGCGCTATCGATCACGCTCAACCTCTACATCATGGACCACATCCGCAAGACCGACTTCATGCAGGCCGAATCGCTGCGCATGGCGTGGTCGATGTTTGCCTGGACGGGAGGGCCGACGCTCGGCATCTTCCTCTATACGCGCTTCGGCATCTATGCCGCGCATGGCGCGGTGGCGGTGTTCGCGATGGCGCTTTTGGCGCTGTTCTGGACCTATCGGCTGGGCGACAATCCGTCGATTCGGCCCGGCAAGACACGGCCGGCCAATCCGCTCGCCAATATAGGCCGCTTCGTCGCGCAGCCCAGATTGAGGCTTGCCTGGCTGATCGCCTTCGGCCGCTCCTGCTTCTGGACGACGTTCTTCGTCTACGGGCCGCTGTTCATGGTGATCACCGGCGAGGGCAAGCTGGCCGGCGGCCTGCTGGTTTCGGCCGGCAACGCGCTGCTCTTCATGGCGATCTTCTGGGGCAAGGCCGGAAAACGCTTTGGCGGCCGGCGCACCATGACATTTGCCTATTTCGCCATGTCGGCGATGCTTCTGGCTGCCGGCACTGTCGGCGAAACCGTGCCCCTGCTCACCGGCGCCTTCCTGCTGTGCGGCGCCTTCTTCACCATCGCGCTCGACGCGCTGGGGTCGACCGCCTTCATGCGTTCGGTGCGCTCTTATGAGCGGGCGCAGATGGCGGCGGTCTATCGCACCTATCTCGACTTTTCCGAACTGACGCCGCCGCTTGTCTATTCGGTGGTGTTGGCCTTCTTCGGATTGGGCTCGGTGTTCGTCACGCTCGGCCTGCTGGCGGCGGTTTGCGGTTTTGTCACGTGGCGATACTTGCCGAAGTCGCTGTGAGGATCACGGTGAAAGTGCCGCATGCTGCTCGCGCACCCAGTTGTGGAAGCGGTGCAGGTCGTATTCCTCGGGCATGAGCACGCCGGCGGCGTGGCGCATCGAGCGCAGGCCCCTCTGGTTGACCTCGCAGATGGCGGCATCCTCCTCCAGCACCTGTGTGCCGAAGGCGACGATGTTGTCGATATCGGTCGTGGCCAGCGCCTCGGGCGTGAACAGCCACTCGGCGACAAGTTCGGTCTCTTCCGGGCCGAGCGGCACCAGGCGTACGGTCCTGACATAGTCGACATGGCCGACGATGAACATCGAGGGCAGGCTGGTGGCATAGGTCTGGCCGGCGGCGCGTTCGGCCGGCGTCAGGCCGGAGAAAATCGGCCCGTGCGCCTGGCCGTCGCGCGACCAGGTCTCGGCGCCGGCGCGCAGGCCGCCGGAAAATTCCGGTGCATCATTGTCGGCGTTGCGCGTCCATTCGGGGTCGTCATGCCGGCTCATCAGACCGCGGCCATAGATCGGCACCAGTCGTGACAGGTCCTTGTGGACGCCCGGGCAGTGCAGGCACTCGTTGAAGTTCTCCCAAAAGATCTTCCAGTTGCAGTGCATCACCTTGCGCAGCACATGGCCCGATACCAACGTTTCCAGCGGCCAGTTGGCTAGATTGCCCGAGGCCGGATCGAAGGATGCCTGCGCGGAGCCCGCCGCATCCTCCCGCAGATTGACGAACACGAAACCGCGCCACACCGAGAGCGCGACGCGGTAGAGCGGATGGTCGGCCTTGTCGAAGCCGTCCGGCAACGATTTCGACGGCACGCGCACGAGGTCGCCGCGCAGCGAATAGGACCAGGCATGGTAGGGGCAAGTGATCAACCGCGCCTTCAGCCGGCCTTCGCTCTCCTGGCAAAGCTGCGAGCCGCGATGCCGGCAGGTGTTGTGGAAGGCGCGCAACGCGCCGGTGTCGTCGCGCAGCACGATGATGTCCTGCGTGCCGATGCGGAATCGGCGGAAGGCCAGCGGCTGGGCCAGATCGGCCTCGCGGCAGACGAGAAGCCAGTTTTTGTACCAGATGGCGTCGAGGTCGCGCTGGTAGCTCTCACCGTCCCAATAGGCCGACGAGGGCAGGGTCGGTTCGGCCTGGGTCAGGCCATTGTAAGGGGCGCGCTCGCTGGCAGTGGGCTGCATGGCTGGCTTCCTGTGAAGCGGCCAGCCGACACCCGGCCAGGAAAATTGTCAATTGTCGCGCCTGGAGACGGCATGGCGCAATCGCGCTGTTTGCCGGCGGAATTTGGTTTGCCGCGTGTCGCGATTTTCCCTATAGTCATGCAGTCGTCGGTTCCGTTTTGGAGCCAAGAGGGAATGCGGTGCGGGCGAAATTCTTGCCCAATGCCGTGGCTGCCCCCGCAACTGTGTGCGGTAGTCCTCTCCATATGCCACTGAAGATTAGTCTTCGGGAAGGTGGGGAAGGGCGCTGATCCGTGAGCCAGGAGACCTGCCGACGACGGCAAAACTGACAGGCCCTCGGGTGGAGGGTGAAAGGACAAGATATGAATACCGCTTCCGTCTCCCTCGGCGCCTCCGTCTCCTCGCAGTCGCGCTTCATGCAGTTGGCGCTCGCCGCGCTGCTCGGCACGTTCATCATCGGCTTCGTCGGCTTCTCACATATCGATGCGGTCCACAATGCCGGTCATGACAACCGGCATTCGATGGCGTTTCCCTGCCACTGACGAGGATCTGACATCATGAATCTGTTTCGCAACGTCGTGTTCATCGCGGCGATCGCAGGGCTCGTGGCCGGCGTCGTCCTCGCCTGCATGCAGGCCTATGCCACCGTGCCGCTGATCCTCAAGGCGGAAGTCTACGAACAGGCCGAAGGCGGCCATAGCCATGACCATGCCGCCGCACCCGCGGCGCCGGCCAATGCTGCCAGCGACAACGCCATGAGCCCCGCCGCACCGGCAGCACCGAATGCCATGAGCGCGGCCACCCCGGCTCCGGCCGCAGCCGCCGCCCCGGCCGAAGACGAGGGCTGGGCGCCGGCCGACGGCTTCGAGCGCTTTGCTTTCAATGTCGTGTCCAATGTCGTCACCGGCATCGGCTTCGCACTGATCCTGGTCGCCGTTTCGGAATTCGCCGGCGGCATCGGCAATTGGCGCCAGGGCGTGTTCTGGGGTCTGGCCGGCTTTGCCATCTTCACACTGGCGCCCGGCCTCGGCCTGCCGCCGGAACTGCCGGCCATGCCCGCGGCCGACCTGACGCAGCGCCAGATCTGGTGGGTGGCGACGGTGGTAGCAACGGCAATAGGGCTCGGCCTGATCGCGTTCCGCAAATCGCTGCCGCTGGCCATCCTTGCCGTGGCGCTGATCGTTGCTCCGCACATTGTCGGCGCGCCGCAGCCCGACAGCTTCGAGACGCCGATCCCGGAAGGCCTGCACCACCAGTTCGTGGTGGCGGTGACGCTGACCAACCTGGTGTTCTGGCTGGTGCTCGGCGCCATCGTCGGCGTGGTGCGCGGACGCTTCACCGGCACCGCGACCAGCCTGCGCGACAGCTTTGCCTGATCGCAACAAGCTGACCTTCATCATCGGCGGTGCGCGCTCCGGCAAGAGCGCGCACGCCGAAACCCTGGCGAAGGCGTTGCCCTCGCCATGGACCTATATCGCCACGGCGCAAGCCTATGACGGCGAAATGCGTGAGCGCATCGCACTGCACCGCTCGCGGCGTGGCGAAGGCTGGGCAACCATCGACGCGCCGCTCGACCTTGCCAGCGCGCTCGAGGCCTTGCCCGACAACCAGCCGGTGCTGGTCGACTGCCTGACACTGTGGCTGACCAATCACATGCTGGCCGATCACGACATCGGCGCTGAGTGCCGGCGGCTGGCGGATGTGCTGTCGCGGCCGCGCGGCCCATGGTTCGTCGTCTCCAACGAAGTCGGGCAAGGCATCGTGCCGGACAATGCCCTGGCGCGCCGCTTTCGCGATGACGCCGGACGGCTCAACCAGCAGGTCGCGGCGATCGCCGATACGGTGCTGCTGATGGTGGCGGGGCTACCGCTCAAGGTGAAGTGATATGACCGACATCGACAACAAGGACGAAGAGCGCCATCGCGCCAAGATGGCCAAGCGCAAGGCGGTGCAGGACGCCGAGGTGGCGGCAAAGACGATCGAAAAGGGACTGCTGATCGTCAACACCGGTCCGGGCAAGGGCAAGACCACGGCCGCCTTCGGCCTGGCGCTGCGGATGCTTGGCTACGGCAAGCGCGTCGGCGTCGTGCAGTTCATCAAGGGCAAATGGCACACCGGCGAGAAGGATGCGTTTGCGGCTTTCGGCGACCGCGTCGTCTGGCACGCGATGGGCGAGGGCTTCACCTGGGAGACGCAGGATCTGAAGCGCGATATCGCTGCCGCCGAGGCGGCCTGGGCCAAGGCACTGGAGTTGATCGCCGATCCCTCGATCAGCCTTGTCGTGCTCGACGAACTCAACATCGCCCTGCGTTATGATTATCTCGATCTCGGCAAGGTGGTCGCGGCGCTGAAATCGCGCCGCGAGGGCCTGCATGTCGTCGTCACCGGCCGCAACGCCAAGCCGGCTCTGGTCGAGGCGGCGGACCTGGTCACCGAGATGGGTGTGACGAAGCACCACTTTTCGGCAGGTGTGAAAGCGCAGCGGGGGATCGAGTTTTGAGCGAGGACTATCTTTGGAACAAGCGGTAATCGTCTATCTTCTTCTCAGTGACGGTCAGTTTGGAACGTCGGAAGAACGCGCATCCATTCTCGCGCTAGAGAATCAGCTGGAGCAAGCCGTTGGGAATGCTTCGGTCGGCGAGTTCGATGGCGATGAGTTTGGCGAGGGCAAGTGCATCCTCTACATGTACGGGCCAGACGCTGAACGACTTTTTGTTGTGATCGAGCCATTGTTGAAATCATCTCCCGAGGCTGCCGGCGGGTACGCGATCAAGAGGTTTGGCGGGGCAGCCGATCCAAGCGCGCAGGAAGTTCGTGTCACTTGGTAGGTCGGGTTTCTGACTTTCTCGGAGTTTATGCGACGAATACGATCACCGACACCACCCCAAACAGCGCGATCAGCAGATAGTCGGCGACGCGGTAGAGTTTCAGCGCCCGCCTGATGTCGGCGCTGTCGACGTCGCGGCGGCCGCCTTCGCCCATGAACACATCGTCGACCACGATGCCACCATAGCTGCGCGGCCCGGCGAGTGCCAGGCCGAGCGCGCCGGCCATGGCTGCTTCCGGCCAGCCGGCATTGGGCGAGCGGTGCTTTTTGGCATCGCGCCATACCGCTTGCCGGGCACTGCCGGGATCGGCGCCCTTGACCAGGAAGGCCGCCAGCACGATCAGCAGCGCCGTCAGCCTTGAGGCCGGCAGGTTGATCCAGTCGTCGAAGCGCGCCGCCGCCCAGCCGAAGGCCTCGTGGCGCGGCGTGCGATGGCCGATCATCGAATCGGCGGTGTTGGCCGCCTTGTAGGCAGCGCCGCCGGCCAGTCCGCCAACACCGGTCCAGAAGGCGGGAGCGACGATGCCATCGGAAAAATTCTCGGCCAGGCTTTCGATCGCCGCGCGGCAGACGGCGGCGCGGTCGAGTGCTTCAGGATCGCGGCCGACGATGCGCGAGACGGCGACACGGCCCATGGCGAGGCCGCCCGAATCGAGCGAGTCAGCCACGGCCTCGACATGTTCGTAGAGGCTCTTCTGCGACAGCAGCGATGTAGCCAGCAGCGCGGTGATGAAAAACCCCAGGGGAACGAACCAGAGCAGGACAAGCTGGACGAAAAGGCCCATCACCGCCGGAACCAGAACGATGACCAGCAGCGCCTGGACGCCGCGTTGGCGACGCAACGCGTCGGGATCAGTGGCGCGGTTGAGCCTGATGTCGAGAAAGGATATCAGCCTGCCGAACCACGTCACCGGATGGCCGATGGCGCGGAAGAGCCGGTCCGGGTAACCCAGGACAGATTCGACGGCCAGTGACAGGAAAGCGATCAGGACTGACATGAAGCTTCTTGATGGAGCGGTGGACCATGGTGGGAGTCTTGGCCGGGCAAGGGCGCTTTTCCCCAACGCTCCTCAGCCTTTCGTCGACCTTTCGACCGGTATCAACCCGCACTCCTACCCGCTTTTCGAACTGCCCGCCACCTCGCTGTCGCGATTGCCGGAAGCGGCACGGGCGCGGGAGCTGACGCAGATCGCAGCCCGCACCTATGGCGCGCCGTCGCCGGCCAATGTCGTCGCGGCGCCCGGCACGCAAATCCTGCTGCCGCGCGTGGCCTCGCTGGTCAGGCCCGGCAAGGCATTGGTGCTGGGGCCGACCTATGCCGAACATGCACGAGCAGCGGCGATCGCCGGGCATGAGGTGAGCGAAGTCAGCGATTTTATGGCGCTGGCGCAGGCCGACCTAGCCATCATCGTCAATCCGAACAACCCGGATGGGCGCGTCAACGAGCGCGACCGGCTGCTGGCACTGGCCGCCGGGCTGCGCGCCAGAGGCGGGCTGCTGGTCGTTGACGAGGCCTTCATGGATGTCGGCCCGCGCGAGCACAGCCTCGCCGCCGACGCCGACCAGGGCGGCCTCGTCGTGCTGCGCTCGTTCGGCAAGTTCTTTGGGCTGGCCGGCCTGCGGCTTGGCTTCGCGCTTTCCAATGCAGCAACGGTGGGCCGGCTCGAAACGCAATTCGGGCCGTGGGCGGTCGCCGGCCCGGCGCTGGAATACGGCATTCACGCGCTTGCCGATATTGGCTGGCAGGACGCGATGCGGGCATCGCTGGCCGAGGCAGCGGCGCGGCTGGACGCGTTGTTCGGCCGTTTCGGCGTGCCGGTCGTGGGCGGTACCACGCTGTTCCGCTATCTCGGCCTTCCGGATGCCGCCGGCCTGTTTTCAGCGCTTGGCGAGAGGGGCATTCTGCTTCGCCACTTCAACGACCGGCCATTTGTGTTGCGGGCAGGCCTGCCGGGGAGTCAGGAGGAGTGGCGGCGGCTCGAATCCGCTCTTGCCGAATGGGCGGCGCGGCGCGAGGATCGACAAAAAGGTTCAAAACAATGATCCATGTCTGCTCGCTGGCGAAAATCGAGGAAACGGTGGCCAGGACAGGCGCCGACCGCATGCTGTCGCTGCTCTCCGTCGGAACCGAGGTGACGCGTCCGGCCTCGATAGCGAGGGAAAACCACCTCCATCTCGTCATGCACGACATAGCGGTAGCGCAGGACGGCATGACCATGCCGGGCGAGGAGCATGTCCGCGACGTGCTCGATTTCGCCCGCCGCTGGGACCGGGCGAAGCCCATGGTCGTGCATTGCTATGCCGGCATCAGCCGTTCCACCGCTTCGGCCTACATCATCGCCGCCGCACTGGCGCCGAAACGCGACGAGGCCGAACTGGCCCAGACATTGCGGGCGCTGTCACCCTCGGCGACACCCAACCCCCGGCTCATTGCCGTGGCCGATGCGCTGCTTGAGCGCAATGGCCGGATGATCGAGGCGATCCAGTCGATCGGGCGCGGCGCCGACGCCTTCGAAGGCACGCCGTTCGAGCTGAAGATCGAGGGCTAGCTGTGCCCATACATCGTTGGAGGACTATCGAGCGCCTTCACTCGCCCAATCTTCGTGCCCGTGGCGTACCCGGACAATGAACACGTCGCCGTCGGCTTCGATCCGGTAGACGACAATTTGGGCCTTGAAGGGATGGATACGCATTGGTGACGACAATTCAAGCCGCTCCGGTGCCATTCGGGGACTGGCAGCGATCAGGTCAAAGATCGCGAACAACTCGTCATGATACTGTCTGGCCTGCTCAGCACCGAACAGGCGCACCCCTTACTCGGTAATACCGATGATGTCCTCTTCCGCGGCTAAAGAAAGGCGAAATCCCATTACCCGTTGCCGGGTGACTTTCCAACGCGTTTGACTGCCTCAGCAAAAAGCGCGTCCCTGGATCGATTGCCGATGCCACTTTTCAATCCGTCATCGACAAAGCGCTGCATGGCGGCAATGTTGTCGTTGCGCTCCTGATCCCGACGGATCAAATCGCGCACATAGTCGCTCGCGTTGGCGTAGCGACCCGTTTCGGTTTGCGCCTCAACCCAATCCTTCATCGGATCAGGCAATGATACGTTCATTGTTGCCATATCGGCCTCCATATCCCGTCCAGCATGAACCATTTTGGCAAAGTTTGTCAAAATCTCATATGCGGGAGTGTTTTTTGCGAAGGCGCAATTGTGGCTAGGCGGCTATTTCAGCCAGTCGGCGAGCTTCGCTTTGCGCACATCCCTGAGCAGGCTGATGAAACCGTCTGCCTGATGCTCCGCCGTCAGCCTGCCTTTTTCCGAAGTCGCGATGCTGGCGTCGCCGACCACGCCATTGGGGTTGAGATCCCCAGCGATCCAGGCGAAGGCGTGGGTGCCGGTGTGGCGTAGCAGGGAAAATTCCTTCTCGGCCCTGGCGACATTGGAAACGAAATTGTCGGCCTTGGCCATGTCGACCAGGTCGGGCCGGAAATGCAGCATCAGCGAGGTCTCGACATCGCCGCCATGGATGCCGTGGCGGTCTTCGAGCTCGGTGTACATGCCGGCCGGGCGGCCAAAGCGCTGCCAGCTCGTCTTCACCGCAAGCATCTTTTCGCGCACCCGCAATTCACGCGTGATGATGCCCATGATCTCTTCATTGCCGCCATGCGAGTTGACGACGATAAGTTTGCGCACCCCGGCACGCGCGATGGATACGCCAAGTTCGGTCCAGGCCTCGACCAGCGTCGTTGCCGGCAGCGTGAGCGTGCCCGGCGCATGCAGATGCTCGTTCGACTTGCCCACCGCCTGGACCGGCAGGATGCGGATGTCGAGGTCGTCCGGCAGGCGGGCGATCACCGTGTCGAGCATGCCGTTCATGATCGAGGTGTCGGTCGAGACAGGCAGATGCGGTCCATGCTGTTCGATCGCCGCCACCGGCAAAACGGCGATCGTCGCCTCCGGGTCGATCGAGGCGTATTCTGTGGTCCGGTAGTCACCCCACCAGACGCGTCTTTTGGCTACAGTCATGTCATGCCTCTTCGATGAACGGTGAGACCTAGCGCGGCTCGGGCGCCCTGTCGATCACCCGGCGGCGATGACCTCGACCTCGACCTTGAATTCGGGGCGGGCAAAGCCGGAAACGATCATCAGCGTCGAGGCCGGTGCTGGGCTCGAAAACAGCCTGTCTCGGACATCCATATAGGGCCGTAAATGCGCGCGGTCGGTGACATAGGCGTTGATGCGCACGATGTCCTGGAGTCCCAGCCCAGCCTCGCCGAGGATTGCCTCGATGTTGCGGAAGCAGAGTTCGGCCTGGGCGCCGGCGTCCTCGGGAATCTGGTCGTCCGCCGTGATCGCCACCTGGCCCGAGCACAGCACCAGCCGCTTGCCCGCCGGCACTTCGACGCCATGGCTGTAGCGGGCAAAGGGCGGCTTGATCGAATTCGGGGTAAGGAATCTGAACATGGCAATCTCCTGGATGCCCTCAGCCTAAGGCCGCATCCACTACAGCTTCAAGATGGCTTGGGATGTCACCGGTGCGATTGTGGACAGGCGTTCAAAAAATAGGCACGATGCCTTCGGTGCAGCACGACCTTTCCGGCTTTCGCAGATGGCTGTGGTGCAGGCGGGCGGGTTCCGGCGCGAGACGCCGGTGGCATGTGTCTTGCTTCTTGAATCTCTGGTGTCGAGCCTGGCGCGTGGCGCCGGAGCAAACAAAGGGTGGTGTCGATGTACGCAAAGCAGAAGATCTCGGTAGCAGCGGTGGCCCTGCTGACGGCCAGCACGCTGGGGGCCGCGGCAAATGAAAAAGTCACCTTCGGCACCAACTGGCTGGCCGAGCCGGAACATGGCGGTTACTACCAGGCCGTGGCGGACGGTACCTATGCCGCCTGCGGCCTCGACGTCACCATCATGCAGGGCGGCCCGCAGGTCAGCGGCCGGCCGATGCTTTTGGCCGGCAAGATCGATTTCTACATGGGCGGCAACCTGCTGTCGGCCTTCGACGCCGTCCAGCAAGGCATCCCGATGCGTGTGGTGGCGGCCGATTTCCAGAAGGACCCGCAGGTCATCATGTCCCATCCCGGCGAGGGGCTGGACAAGTGGGAGGACCTGAAGAACGCCGACCAGTACATCCTTGGCGACGAAGGCGTGCAGACCTTCTTCCAGTGGATGGTCACCGCGCTCGGCTTCGACGCCGCCAAGCGCGCGCCCTACACCTACAACACCGCTCCCTTCCTCGCCAACAAGAAGTCGATCCAGCAGGGCTACGTCACCTCGGAGCCGTTCGCGGTCAAGAAGGAAGGCGGCTTCGTGCCGAACCAGTTCCTGCTCGCCGACTATGGCTGGGACACCTACTCGACGACGATCGAGGTGATGCAGGCCACGATCGACAAGAAGCCGGAGGTGGTCCAGTGCTTCGTCGATGGCTCGGCCAAGGGCTGGTACAAGTACCTCTACGGCGACAACAAGGCCGCCAACGACATGATCAAGAAAGACAATCCTGACATGAGCGACGAGCAGATCGCTTTCTCCATCGAGCAGATGAAGAAGTTCGGCCTTGCCGATTCCGGCGACACCGAGAAGCTCGGCATCGGCGCCATGACCGACGCGCGCATCAAGAGTTTCTACGACAAGATGGTCAAGGCCAAGGTCACGCCGGAAGGCATCGACATTTCGAAGGCCTACACGCTGGCCTTCGTCAACAAGGGCGTCGGGCTCGACCTGAAGAAATAGGCCAGCCTGAGCATGATAGAGGAAAAGGTGGCGCGAGCGCCGGCATCGGACGTTGCTCCGACCTTGCTGGCGCTGCGAGGCGTCGGCAAGGTGTTTTCCAACGGCGTGACGGCGCTGAGCGATGTCGACCTGACGATCCGGGAAGGCGATTTCATCAGCCTGCTCGGGCCGTCCGGTTGCGGCAAGTCGACGGCGCTGCGGCTGATCGCCGGCCTGTCGACGCCGACCTCCGGCGTGCTCGACTGGCGCGGCGGCGGCTCGCTCGACCGCGCCAATATCGGCTTCGTCTTTCAGGAGCCGACGCTGCTGCCCTGGGCCAGCGTATTCGACAATGTCTGGCTGCCGCTCAGGCTGAAAGGCATTTCCCGCGCCAAGGCCGCCCCTGCGATCACGCAGATGCTGGCGCGGGTGCATCTGACCGGCTTCGAGGACGCCGTGCCGCGCGAACTGTCGGGCGGCATGAAGATGCGTGTCTCGATCGCGCGCGCCATGGTGACCAAGCCGCGCGTGCTGTTGATGGACGAACCGTTCGCGGCACTCGACGAGATCACCCGTTTCAAGCTCAACAACGATCTGCTGGAGCTGTGGCAGGACGAACGCTTCACCGTCGTCTTCGTCACCCACAGCGTTTTTGAAAGCGTATTTCTCTCCAACCGGGTCGTCGTCATGGCGGCGCGGCCGGGCAGGGTGTTCGACGAACTCGCCATCGAGGCGGCCTATCCGCGCGACGAGGCGTTTCGCACCTCGCCCGACTACGCAGCCCTTTGCCGCCAGGCTTCCGACGTGCTGGTCAATGCCATCAATTCAACAGCGGGCCCGCATCATGACGGTCATTGACGGCACGTTGAAACTCGACCCCGAGGAAGCGCGCCGTGTGCGCCAGGAGCGGCTCGAGCGGGTCGGCCGCTGGGTGCTGCCGCTGGCGATCATGATCCTGGCGATCTGGCTGTGGGACCGCATCTGCGTGTGGAACGAGATCCCGCAATATATCCTGCCGCGTCCCGGCGTGGTGCTGCAGACGCTCTACAACGATGCCGGCCTGCTGTTCTCCTCGCTGCTGGTCACCTTGCGCATCACCTTCCTTAGCCTGGCCTTGGCCGTCATCGGCGGCGTCGGCCTGTCGGTGCTGTTCGCGCAGTCGAAATGGGTGGAGATGTCGTTCTTCCCGTTCGCCATCGTGCTGCAGGTGACGCCGATCGTGGCGATCTTTCCGCTGATCAACATCTATGTGAACAACCAGACGACCAAGCTTCTGCTGTGCGCCTGGATCGTCGCCTTCTTCCCGATCCTGTCCAACACCACACTCGGCCTGAATTCGGTCGACCGTAATCTGCGCGATCTGTTCAAGCTCAATGGCGCGACGCGCTGGCAGCAGCTGCGCTATCTCAGGCTGCCGGCGGCGATGCCGTATTTCCTGGGCGGGCTGAAGATCGCCGGCGGCCTGTCGCTGATCGGCGCCGTGGTGGCAGAGTTCGTCGCCGGCGCCACCGGCCAGTCATCGGGGCTCGCCTCGCGCATCATCGAGGCCGGTTACCGGCTCAACGCGCCAAGGCTGTTCGCGGCGCTGTTCCTGATCTCGCTGACCGGCATCCTGATCTTCCTCGTGCTGTCGCTGATTTCGCATCTCATTTTGCGGCGCTGGCACGAAAGCGCGCTGAAGCAGGAGCGGTAATGATTCCGGACTCAGCTTCATACCGGCTCACGAACGCCCGACTTCACACGTCGCTGACGCCTGGGCTCGCTGCGGCCTATGATGGCGACGGCTTTGCGCTGGCTGATATCACAGTCACCGACGGCAAGATCTCCAGCATTGCGGCGCACGGCAAAGCGAAGGCGCCGACGGAGGCTATCGACCTTGCCGGCCGCATCGTTTTGCCCTGTTTCGTCGACTGCCACACCCATATCGACAAGGGCCACATCTGGCCGCGAAAGCCCAATCCCGACGGCACGTTCATGGGCGCGCTGAATGCCGCCGGCGCCGACCGCGTCGCGCGCTGGAGCGCCGAGGACCTGGCCAGACGCATGGATTTCTCGCTGCGCTCGGCCTACGCGCATGGCACCAGGGCGCTGCGCACCCATCTCGACAGCGTCGCGCCTCAGGAGGAAATCTCCTGGCCGGTGTTCGAGACGATGCGCGAGGCATGGCGTGGCCGCATCGAATTGCAGGGCGCCTGCCTGCTCGGCATCGAGGGCGTGCGCGACAAGAAATGGTTCGACAGGCTGGCGAAACGGGTGGCCGCCGCCAAGGGCGTGCTCGGCGTCGTCACCTATATGGTGCCGGACCTCGAAGAGCTGCTCGACCACGTCTTCGCGCAGGCGACCGAGCATGGGCTCGACCTCGATTTCCATGCCGACGAGACCGACGACATTGCGGCGATCTCGCTGAAGAAGATCGCCGAGGCCGCACTTTGGAACGGTTTCGAGGGCAAGATCCTTGTCGGCCATTGCTGCTCGCTGGCGCGGCAACCCGACCTCGAGGTGCTGGACACGCTGGACAAGGTGGCGAAGGCCGGCCTGGCTGTGGTGTCGCTGCCGATGTGCAATCTCTATCTGCAGGATCGGCGCGGGAACCAGACCACGCCGCGCTGGCGTGGCGTGACGCTGCTGCACGAGATGAAGGCGAGGGGCATTCCCGTCGCCGTCGCTTCCGACAACACACGCGATCCGTTCTATGCCTATGGCGATCTCGACATGCTGGAGGTCTACCGCATGGCGACGCGTATCCTGCATTTCGATCATCCCGTCGCCGACTGGCCGCAAGCGGTCACCGCCACGCCGGCCAAGGTGATGCGGCTTGATGGGTTTGGCACGCTTGCCGCCGGCGGCGATGCCGACTTCATCCTGTTCAAAGGTCGAAGCTGGACGGAATTGCTGTCGCGGCCCGAATCGGATCGCATCGTCGTGCGCGGCGGCCGCGCGATCGAGCGGCAATTGCCCGACTATGCCGAACTCGACGAACTGATGGTGGAATGATGGACGTTTCGGCGCTCAAACGCGATCTCGACGGGATTAAACTCGACGACAATCCGGCCATCGTCCAGCAGAAGAGCCGCGATTTCTACTGGTACAGCCCGGTGCTGAAACAGCAGCTCGACCATGTCACCGGCGACCTGATCGTGACGCCGAAGACCGAGGCCGAGCTGATCCGCGTGCTCGCCGCCTGTCACAGGCATGGCGTGCCGGTGACGCCGCGCGGCAGCGGCACGGGCAATTACGGCCAGGCGATGCCGCTGTCGGGCGGCGTGGTGCTCAATCTTGCCGAGATGAACGAGATCAAGTCGATTGCGCCGGGGCGCGTGGTGACCGGGCCGGGCGCGGTGCTGGCCGATATCGACAAGGCAACGCGGGCGCATTCCGGGCAGGAGCTCAGGCTCTCGCCCTCGACCTACAACACCGCCTCGATCGGCGGTTTCATCGCCGGCGGTTCGGGCGGCGTCGGTTCGATCAATTTCGGCGGGTTGCGCGATTTCGGCAATGTGCTGCGCCTGCGCGTGGTGACGATGGAGGCCGAGCCGAAGGCGCTCGAACTCACCGGCGAGGATTTGCACAAGGTGACCCATGCTTACGGCACCAACGGCATCATCACGGAAGTCGAGATGCCGCTGACCGCCGCCTATGAGTGGATCGATGTCATCGTCGGCTTCGATGCCTTCATGGACGCGGCGCGCTATGGCAACGCGCTGGCCTGCCAGGACGGCATCCTGACCAAGCTGATCACGCCGATTGCCGCACCGGTGCCGCAGCTCTATTTCAAGCGCCACCAGAAGTTTTTCAGGGAGGGGCAAAGCATCTGCGTCGTCATGGTGGCGCGGCATGGGCTGGATGCGTTCCTCGCCTTCACCCGGCGCGCCGGCGGCGAGGTGATCTTCAACGCCGCGACCGCAACGCCCGAGGAGAAAAAGGGCCTGCCGCCGGCCTATGAGCTGGCCTGGAACCACACCACGCTGAGGGCGCTGCGCGTCGATCCCGACATCACCTATCTGCAGTCGCTCTATCCGTTTCCCAACCAGCTGGCGCTGGTCGAGAAAATGGATGCGATGTTCCCGGGCGAAGTGTTCTCGCATCTCGAATTCGTGCGACTGGACGGCAACATCACCTGTTTCGGCCTGCCGCTGGTAAAATTCACCACCGAGGCGCGGCTCGACGAGATCGTGCGCCTGCATGAGGACAATGGTTGCCCGATCTTCAACCCGCACCGCTACACGCTGGAGGAAGGCGGCATGAAGCAGACCGATGCCGTGCAACTTGCCTTCAAGCGCGAGACCGATCCGCAAGGCTTGCTCAACCCCGGCAAGATGATCGCGTGGGAAAATCCAGACTATGACTACCGGTCCGGGCGAACCTTCCTGTTCAAGGGGCTGCAGAAGGCAGGCTGATGAACATCCTCGTCCTCTACGCCCACCCGGTCGAGACCAGCTTCAATGCTGGCCTGCATCGGTTGATCGTCGAGCGGCTGACGGCGGCGGGACATAGTGTCGATGACTGCGACCTCTACGCCGAGGATTTCGACCCGCGGCTGATGCGCCAGGAAAGGCTGGATTATCACAACCAGCGCGGCTCCAAGGACCCGGCAGCGCCTTATGTCGACCGGCTGCTGCGTGCCGAGGCGCTGGTGCTTTCCTATCCGGTCTGGAACTACGGTTTTCCTGCGATCCTGAAAGGCTTCTTCGACCGTGTCTTCCTGCCCGGCGTGTCGTTCAGGCTCGTCGACGGCAAGGTGCAGCCGTCGCTGCACAACATCAGGAAGGTCGCGGCCGTCACCACCTATGGCGGCAGCCGGTTCCGCGCCATTGTCATGGGCGATCCGCCACGCAGGCTGATCAAGCGCATGCTGCGCGCCACCGTGAAGCCCGGCGCGCCGGTAACTTATCTTGCGCACTACGCGATGAACCTGTCGACCGACCAGACGCGAAAATCCTTCATGACGAAGGTTGCCGCGAGCATGGATGCATTCTGATGCGGGTCCTCGTGGTCTATTGCCATCCGGTGCCGGAAAGCTTTTGCGCAGCCATTCGCGATACCGCCATCGAGGTGCTGAAGGCGAAAGGCTGGGAGGTGCGGCTGCTCGACCTCTATGCCGAGAAATTCGACCCCGTGATGGGCTGCGACGAACGGCGCAGCTACAACAACCAGGCGCCGCAGGATCCGGCCTTGAAGCCGCATTTCGAACTGCTCGGTTGGGCCGAAGCGATCCTGTTCGTCTATCCGACCTGGTGGTACGGGCTGCCGGCAATGCTGAAGGGTTGGCTCGACCGGGTGTGGGCGACCGACGTCGCCTTCAAATTGCCGGTGGGCAAGGGGCGGATCACATCGCTGATGACGCATGTCACCAAGGTCGGCGTCATCACCACCTGCGGCGCGCCGACCTGGTGGAGCGTCGTCGTCGGCCAGCCCGGACGCAAGACGTTGCTGCGCGGCATGCGGGCGCTGTGCGCGCGACGCTGCAAGACCTTCTTCCTGGCGCACTATCTGATGGACGCCTCGACGCCAAAGACGCGGGCGGCGTTTCTGGCGAAAGTGCGGACGAAGCTGGCAAGGTTTTGAGGGATTAGCGTCCTTTTCCCCGTAAACGGGGAGAAGGCAAGAGCGCGCTACATCCTGGTCCGCTCCGCCTTCGGATCATACATCGGCTTCAGCGAGGCTTCCGCCGCAAACCGCTCGCCGGCGATCTCGATCTCGTAGGTCGAGGCCAGCACATCGGCCTCGCTCTCACCCTGGCACGGCACATAGCCGAGCCCAATCGCGCCGCCGAGATGGTGGCCGTAATTGCCTGAGGTGATCGGGCCGACGATCTTGCCGTCGCGCAGGATCGCTTCATTGTGGAAGAGCAGGGGCTGCGGGTCCTTCAGCCGGAACTGGACCAGGCGGCGTGACAGGCCGGCTTCCTTCTTCTTCAGCACGGCATCGCGGCCGATGAAATCACCCTTGGCCGTCTTCACCGCGAAGCCGAGGCCGGCTTCCAGCACATTGTCCTCGTCCGTGATGTCGTGGCCGAAATGCCGAAAGGCCTTTTCGATGCGGCAGGAATCCAGCGTGTGCAGGCCGCAGAGTTTCAGCCCGACATCCGCGCCCGCCTGGTCGATTGCCTCGAAGACATGGGCGGCCTGGTCGGTCGAGACATAGAGCTCCCAGCCGAGTTCGCCGACATAGGTGACGCGGTGGGCGCGAGCCAGCCCCATGCCGATCTCGATCTCCTGAAACGTGCCGAACGGGTTGTTCTCGTTGGAGAAATCGTTGGGGCTGACTTTCTGGATCAGCTTTCGCGCATCCGGCCCCATCAGGCAGAGCACGCTTTCCGCCGCGGTGACATCGGTGATGACGACGAACTCCTCGCCGACATGCCGGCGCAGCCACGCCAGATCGCGCTGCAGCGTGGCGCCTGGGACGACGAGGAAGTAGGCTGTGTCCGACAGGCGCGAGACGGTGAGATCGCTCTCTATTCCGCCGCGCTGGTTGAGCATTTGCGTGTAGACGATCTTGCCCGGCGCCACATCCATGTCGTTGGCGCACAGTCTTTGCAGGAAAGCGCAGGCGTCGCGGCCCTCGACGCGGATCTTGCCGAACGAGGTCATGTCGAACAGGCCGACCTTGTCGCGGACCGCCAGGTGCTCGTCGCGCTGGTTGTCGAACCAGTTCTGCCGCTTCCAGGAATAGCGGTATTCGCGCTCCTGTCCGTCGCGGGCGAACCAGTTGGCGCGCTCCCAGCCGGCGACCTCGCCAAACACGGCGCCGCGCGCCTTCAGGTGCTCATGCAGGGGCGAGCGGCACACACCGCGCGATGTCGCCATCTGCCGATAGGGGAAATGGTCGGCGTAAAGCAGGCCAAGCGTTTCGGAGACGCGCTCCTTGAGATAGCGGCGGTTCTTCTGGAACGGCTGGGCGCGGCGGATGTCGACTTCCCACAGGTCGAAGGGCGCTTCGCCGTCGTTGATCCACTGCGCCAGCGCCATGCCGGCGCCGCCTGAAGAGACGATGCCGATCGAATTGTAGCCGGTCGCCATCCAGTAGCCCCGCAGTTCCGGCGCCTCGCCGAGATAGTAGCGGTCGTCGGGCGTGAAACTTTCGGGGCCGTTGAAGAAGGTGTGGATGCCGGCGGTAGCCAGCATCGGCATGCGGTTGACGCCCATTTCGAGGATCGGCTCGAAATGGTCCATATCCTCGGGCAACTGGTCGAAGCAGAAGTCCTCGCGGATGCCGTCCATGCCCCAGGGTTTTGCCACCGGCTCGAAGGCGCCGAGCATCATCTTGCCGGCGTCTTCCTTGTAATAGGCGCACTCATCCGGCACGCGCAGCACCGGCAGGCGGCTGAGGCCGGGGATCGGCTCGGTGACGAGATAGAAATGCTCGCAGGCGTGCAGCGGAATGGTGACGCCGTTCTGGGCGCCGAGTTCGCGCGCCCACATGCCGGCGCAGTTGACGACAATGTCGGCCTCGATCATGCCTTGTTCGTCACCCTGCGCCCAGGACACGCCGGTAACGCGGCCGTTCCTGGTATGGACCTTGGTGACCTTCACATTCTCGACGATGGTGGCGCCGCGCTGGCGTGCGCCCTTTGCCAGCGCCATGGCGATGTTGGCCGGATCGCACTGGCCGTCGAGCGGCAGATGCACGGCGCCGACGACGTCCGACACGTTGAGATGCGGATACATCTCCTTGACTTCGTTGGGGGAAATCTCGCGCACGTCGACATCGAAGGCACGCGCCAGTGACGCCTGCCGGTAAATCTCGTGTTTGCGCTCCTCGGTCAGCGCGACGGTGATCGAGCCGACCTGGCGCATGCCGGTGCCGACCTCGGTCTCGGCTTCCAGCTTGACGTAGAGGTCGGCGGAATATTTCGCCAGCCGCGTCATGTTCTGCGAACCGCGCAACTGGCCGATCAGGCCGGCGGCATGCCAGGTCGTGCCCGAGGTCAGCTGCTTGCGCTCCAGAAGCACGATGTCGGTCCAGCCGAGCTTGGCCAGGTGGTAAGCGACCGAACAGCCGGAAACGCCGCCGCCGATGATGACGGCCCGGGCTTTGCTGGGGATGGTCTTTGGGGTGTTCATGCGGCCTCGCGGCGATAGCTGGAAGCGAACCGGCGCAGCCGAGCCGCGGCTTCCTGCAGCACTGGCTCCGGCTGGCAGAGGCTGATGCGGATGTGGCCGGCGGCGGCTTCGCCGAAGCTTGAGCCTGGCATCACGCCGACCTTTTCCTGGTCGAGCAGGGCCCAGGCGAATTTTTCGTCGTCGGGTTCGACATCGGATATGTCGAGCATGACATACATGCCGCCTTCGGAACCGCGCACGCTGACATTGTTCATGCCGCGCACGGCATCCAGCAGGACGGTCCGGCGCGCCGCGTAGCGCTCGGCGATGTCCTTGACGCCGTAGCGGTTCTCGAGTGCCTCGGCGCAGGCGATCGAAATGAAGGCCGGCAGGCCGTAGGTCGTCACCAGATTGAGGTTGACGAGCAGCGTGATCATATCCTGCGGGCCGGTCAGCCAGCCCATGCGCCAGCCGGTCATGCCATGGCTTTTGGACATGGAATTGATGACCAGCGTGCGATCGGCCATGCCGGGCAGCGAGCGTGGTGAGACATGCTCGCCGCCGCCCAGCGTCCAGTAGACCTCGTCAGACAAAAGCCAGAGATCATGCTCGCGGCAGATTTCGGCCAGCTGTTCCAGCCGCTCGCGCGAATAGACCGCACCGGTCGGGTTGTTCGGCGTGTTGATCAGGATGGCGCGGGTGTTGGGCCTGAGGGCCGCGCGGATCATCTCGGCGCGAGGCTGAAATCCGTCCTCGGCCGGCGTTTCGACGACGGTGAAACTGGCGCCGGCGGCGCTGAATGTGTTGGGGTAGGTGGCATAGTAAGGGGCAACGACAATGGCGTGGTCGCCCTGGTCGAGAACGGCCTGCACGGCCGCATAAAGGGCGGCCTGGCCGCCCGGCGTGGCGATGACCTGATCCGGTGTCGTCTCTACGCCGGTGCAGGCGCTAGAGGCGGCCGCCATTGCCTGGCGCAGGCGCGGCAGGCCTGGAAGCGGGGTGTAGTGGTGGTTGCTGCCGCGAACCGCGGTCACGCAGGCCTCGATCGTTTGCGAGGGTGTGTCGAAGTCGTGATCGCCGACCGACAGCATGATGATGTCCTCACCGGCTTCCTTGCGGGTCCAGGCGGCGAAATGAACCTCCCAGCCATCCTTGCCCGAAGGCACGATGCCGGAGATGCGAGACGATGGTCTGGGCATCACTGAACTCCCGAGATCTGGTACCCGGCCTGTTCGAGCCGGTCGCGCAGTGCGGCGATATGGGCGGGGCCGACTTCGCAGCAGCCGCCGACGATGCCGGCACCTGCCTCCACCCAACCGATCGCTTGCTCGGCATAGGCGTCCGGGCCGAGGTCGTGGCGGGCGTGCAGTACATCGACGGTACCGCCGTGCTTGAGCGCCTCAGTGGAGGTAAAGCCATTGGCATAGGCGCCGACCGGGCCGCCGAGGTCGATCAGTTCAGGCAAGGCGGCGGCGATTGCTTCCGGCCGGCAGCAGTTGAGCAGCCGCGCCGCTATCGGCAGGCCATCGAGCGCGCTTGCCGCTGCGGCTATTGTTTCGCCGCTGCGCAGCCGCGGCATGCCATGATCGGCGAGCGTCCACGACACCCAGACCGGCTTGCCGCTTTCCGATGCCGCGGTGACGGCCGCGCGCGCCTCATCGGCAGAGGCCATGGTTTCGCACAGGAAGAGATCGACGCCATCCGCCTGCTCGGCAACGATGCGCCGGTAGATGTCGAGCGTCTCCTGGTAGGAAATGGTCAGCGCGGGCGCATAGCTGCCGAAAAGCGGCGACAGGCAGCCGGCGATCGCTGCCTCGCCGGCTTCGTCGCAAGCCTGCCTGGCCAATTCGATGCCGCGCTTCTGCAACGGTTTGAACAGGTCCTCGGCACCCTCGCGCGCCAGTCGCTCAGGTGTCGCCGAATAGGTGTTGATGGTGATCACGCGCGCGCCGGAGCGGATGAATTCGGCATGCAGGTCGCGCACCAGGTCGGGTTCGTCGATCAGGACCCTGGCCGACCACAACGGCGTCGGCTCGGATTTGCTGCGCCGGACCAGTTCCTGGCCCATGCCACCATCGGTGAGGATGACCTTCTTCATGCGCGCAGCCTTTCGTTCCTGGGATCCCAGAGCGGCTCGTCCTTCTGCACGACCGCCTGGAAGCGATCGCCAAAGATTTCGACCTCTACGGCGGTGCCGGGCTCGGTCAAATCCACGCGCAGCATGCCGAGCGCGATCGACTTGTCGACGCGATGGCCCCAGCCGCCCGACGTGGTCTCGCCGACGATCTGGCCGCCATGCCACAGCGTGGACATGTAGGGCGCATCGCAATCACCGGGGTTCTCGACGACCAGCGTGACGAAGCGCTTCTTCACGCCTTGCTGCTTTTCGTTCTGAAGTGCTGCCTTGCCACGGAAATCGGGCTTCTCCCATTTGACGAACCGTTCCAGCCCACCCTGCAGGATGGAATAGTCGGTCGACAGATCGCCCTTCCAGGTGCGGTAGCCCTTTTCGAGTCTGAGCGAATCCAGCGCGTACATGCCGAACGGTTTCAACCCGTGCTTCTGCCCCGCGGCCCATATGGCGTCGAAGATGGCTGATGTGTCGCCGACCTTGGTGTGGATTTCCCAGCCGAGTTCGCCGGCAAAGGAGACGCGCACCAGCTTCGCCCACCGGCCGGCTATCCCGGTTTCCTGATGCGTCAGCCACGGCAGGGTGAGATCGGCGTCGCAGACATCGGCGAGGATTTTCCGCGAATTGGGGCCGGCGAGGATTTGGGTGGAATAGTCCTCGGTGCGGTCCGTCAGGGTGAAGGCCGCGTCTTTCGGCATGCGCGATTTCAGCCATTCGAAATCGTGCCATTGCGCGACCGCCGCGGTGATCAGCGTCATCTGGTCTTCGCCGTGGCGCACGACCGACATTTCGGTGACTATGCGGCCCTTGTCGTCGGCGAAATAGACGAGACCGATGCGGCCGGGCTTCGGCACCAGTCCGGTGACCTGCAGGCTCAGCCATTCGGCGGCACCGGGACCTTCCAGGTTGAAGCGCGAGAAGCCGGGCAGGTCGAGTATGCCGGCGGCGTCGCGGACGGCCAGGCACTCTTCACGCACACGTTGTTGCCAGGGCCCGTCGCGGCGGAACGTCAGTGTCGCTTCCTCGGAAATGTCGTCGCCAGGCTGCGCATACCAGGTGGCGCGCTCCCAGCCATTATAGGCGTCGAAGCGGCCGCCCAGCGCCTTGGTGCGATCATGGATCGGCGACAGTTTTCTGTCTCGCCCTTCCGGCCAGGCGTGGCGGGGGAACTGGATGGCGTATTCATTGCCATAGATTTCCATGCCCTTGGCGACGCAATAGTCCGGCGCCGAGGCAAAGGACGTGAAGCGGCGCGGATCGCAGGACCACATATCCCATTCGGTCTGGCCCTGGGTGACCCACTCGGCCAGCACCTTGCCGGCGCCACCACCCTGGGCGATGCCGAAGGTGAAGACGCAGGCCTCGAAGGCATTGGGCACGCCGGGCATCGGGCCGATCAGCGGATTGCCGTCCGGCGCATAGGGGATCGGCCCGTTGATGACCTTGGACAGGCCGGCCGTGCCCAGGATCGGCACGCGGGCGACGGCGTCTGCCAGGTAATGTTCCAGCCGGTCGAGATCGTCGGGGAAGAGCTGGAAGGAAAAATCCTCCGGCATCGGATCGCCAGGGGTGGCCCAATGCGCGCGGCAATTGCGCTCATAGGGGCCGAGATTCATGCCGGCCTTTTCCTGGCGAAGGTAATAGGACGTATCGACATCGCGCAGCAGCGGCAGTTTCTTGCCTTGTTCCTTCGACCATGCCGCCAGTTCAGGGATTTCCTCGAACAGGATGTATTGGTGACTCATCACCATCATCGGCACCTCGCGACCGAACATCCAGCCGACCTCGGCGGCACGGTAGCCGGCGGCATTGACGACGATTTCGCAGCGGATCTCGCCTTGCGGCGTGGCGACCACCCATTCATCCTTCTCGCGGTGCACGCCGGTGACGGGGCAGAAGCGGATGATCTTCGCACCCAGGTCGCGCGCGCCCTTGGCCAGCGCCTGGGTCAACTGCGCGGGGTCGATGTCGCCGTCGCTCGGGTCATAGAGCGCGCCCTTCAGGTCGTGCGTCTCGATGAAGGGATAGCGGCGCTTGATCTCGTCGACGCCGACCACGTCGATATCCATGCCTTGATAGCGGCCCATGCCCTTGGCGCGCTGGAATTCCTGCATGCGCTCTTTCGTGTGGGCAAGGCGCAGCGAGCCGGTGACGTGGTAATTCATGGGGTAGTCGACCGCGTCGGCGAGGCTGCGGTAGAGCTCGGTCGAATAACGCTGCATGTTCATCAGCGACCAGGACGAGGAGAAGGTCGGCACATTGCCGGCGGCATGCCAGGTCGAGCCTGATGTCAGCTCGTTCTTTTCCAGGAGCACGCAGTCGGTCCAGCCCGCTTTGGCGAGATGATAGAGCGAGGAGGTGCCGACGACGCCACCTCCGATGATCACCACGCGCGCCGTGCTTGGCAAACCCGCCATCTTCTTCTCCCAGAAATGAAGCGCGTTGCGCTTCCATTTTTGTTGTGATGCAAGTCGTTATCCCGGCGACATGCATTTCAATAAACCGGTGGCGAAACCACCCAGATGACAACCGCCGGCTCGGTGCCTGGATTGCGCCAGCGATAGGGCTTGCCTTCGAAGCGGAAGGAATCGCCTT
This sequence comes from Mesorhizobium huakuii, assembly GCF_030160235.1. Classification (GTDB taxonomy): domain Bacteria; phylum Pseudomonadota; class Alphaproteobacteria; order Rhizobiales; family Rhizobiaceae; genus Mesorhizobium; species Mesorhizobium huakuii. Next base: position 167,308 of record NZ_BSNY01000027.1, on the reverse strand, counting down.
CGCCGAGCCGGTGCCAGATACCAGCTATCTCGATCTCGAAAATACCCGAGGCGAGATAGCCGGCTTCCTCGGTCGGCCGGAGCTGCTCGGTCTTCATCTGCGCGCCCGGCGCGAAGATCGAGCGCACCATTTCGAAGCTACCACCGAGATCGGGTGACAGGAGTTCTTCCACCAGGCCGGATTCGCTGGTGCCAAGCGTGCGGCGCCTGCCGGCGCGCACCACCACGCCGCGCTCGCTTTCGACGGGCACGTCATGGCTGAAGAACAGGCTGATCGGCACGCCGAACAGTTCTGCGAACGCCCTGAGATCACTGAGCGACGGCGTCGACAGGCCGCGTTCGACCTGACTGACCCAGCCGACCGAACGGTCGAGTTTCAGCGCGATTTCGGCGAGCGTCAGCCCGCGTGCCCGGCGCAGCGCGCGGATATCGCTGGCCAGCACGCGTTCGTCAGGTCCCTGCAATGTTCGTGCGGTAGGAGGCGCCAAAACGCTCACTTCATGAAAATTTCAATCCGAATTTCATGAGAAATCAAGCTCATGAAAAAATCAAGTCGATTTTCACCAATGCTCAAGATTTGCTTGCAGGATTTTGACGGTTCATGCAAAGGCTCCGCCGCGAGCGGCGAGTGGGGACGTCCGATCGACACAAAGGCTAAGGGACGGCCCATGTTGGAAAAGAAGGCTCGAATCGCGGATGAGGCCGAGATCGTCGATGAGGCGATCGTGTCGCGCCGTTCGGTGCGCGCATTTTTGCCCGACATGATCGACGACGACACCATCCGCGACATTCTGGCGGTCGCGGCGCGCGCGCCGTCCGGCACCAACATGCAGCCATGGCGTGTCTACGTCACCAAGGGCGAGACCAAGCAACGGATCTCGGATGCCATTCTGAATTCCGGTATCCGCGCCGAAAAGGCCGACTGGGACGAGTATCGTTACTATCCCACCCAGTTCTTCGAACCTTATCTGACGCGGCGACGCGCCAATGGCTTCGGCCTCTATGGCGCGCTCGGCATCGGCCGCCGCGAGGTCGACAAGATGCGTGCCCAGCACGACCGCAACTTCGTCTTCTTCGACGCGCCGGTCGGCATGATCTTCACCATCGACCGCCGGCTCAACCAGGGCTCGTGGATCGACTACGGCATGTTCCTGCAGAACATCATGGTCGCGGCGCGGGGCAGGGGCCTGCATACATGCCCGCAGGCGGCCTTCGCGCCCTACCACCGGCAGATCCGGCCGGTTCTCAACATTCCCGACGAGGAGATTGTCGTGTGCGGCATGGCGCTCGGCTATGAGGACACCTCCAAGCCGGAAAACGCCTTTCGCACCGACCGTGTGCCGCTGGAAGAGTGGGTGACGTTCAGCGAATAGCTGCCAGCTGTGCCAGCGACTTCAGCTATTCCGTGTTCATCTGCATGCCATGGCCGCTGACATGGGCGCCGTCCTGCGGCGTCAGCTTGAGATAGGCAAGCAGCGCGCAGAGCGTGATGACGCCCTCGATCGCGAACAGGATGCGGAAATCATTGGTCGCGGCGGGTCCGCCGCCAGCCAGGAACGACAACATGGCCGCCGCCAGGCCGACGCTGACCGCCACCGCGAGCTGCCAGAGGATGTAGTAAAGCGCGCTGAAGCGAGCGAGCTGATCGGGGGCGATGTCGGAATAGGCGAGGTTTCCGGTCGATGCCCATTGGACGGAACGAAAGACGCCGAACGCAAAGATGTAGCCAAGCACGATCCAGACCGGCGTCGCCGCCTGCATCAAGGCGAAGCCGGCGACCATGGCGGCGACAACAGGCGTGTTGAAGACCAGCACGCGGCGGAAGCCGAACCGGTTGAGGACGCGCGGCATGAAGAAGCGCATGATGACCGAGCCGAGCGCGGCAACGAAGGTCAAAGATCCCGCCTGCACCGCGCTCATGCCGAAGCCGAGCTGGAACATCAGCGGCAGCAGGAAGGCGACCGAGCTGAGGCCGATCGTGTCCAGCCCGCCGCCGGTGAGGAATGAGATACGGAAGGTGCGGATGCGCAGGAGCTTGAGGTCGAGCAGGGGACTGGGCACACGCAGACAGTAGAGCGAGGCAATCGACAGGATGACGATCGCCAGCGCCAGTTCGCCGGCGATCATGCCGCCGCCGGCATCCTTGGCGGCAAGCGAGTCCATGCCGAACACCAGCAGCACCATGCCGCTGCCGACCAGCAGGAAGCCGGGAAAATCGAACCGCGTGCGGACGGGCTTGGTGACCGTCGGGAACAGCGAGGCGGCAAGGACCGCCGCCGCCAAGGCGAACGGCACGTTGATGAAGAAGATCCAGCGCCAGGAAATGTAGGTGGTCAGCGCGCCGCCGACGAGCGGTCCGACCAGCGGTCCGGTCTGGCTGGCGACCGAGATATACATGTTGATCTTCAGCGTCCGGTTGCGCGGGAAGCTCGACAGGATGACGACCTGGCCGAGCGTGCCCATCAGCGCTCCGCCAAATCCCTGCAGCGCGCGAGCGCCGACCAGTGTCCAGATGTTATCAGACAGGCCGCAGAGCGCCGAGGAGGCGGCGAACACCAGCAAGGCAAAGCAGTAGACGTTGCGCAGGCCGAAGCGGTCGGCGGCCCAGCCTCCGAGCGGCATCGAGATGATCAGGCTGGCGACATAGACGGTGATCAACAGGCCGAGCTGGCTCGGCGGGCGGGCGAGGCTTTCGCCGATGCCGGGCAGCGCGGTCACCACGACATTCTGGTCGAGGCTGGTCATGAACACGCCGCAAGCGACCGTCAGCGGCAGCAGGAGCAGGGCTCTGGCCGACACATCGGCGCGATCCGTGGCGCCGGCGGATAGTTCTGCGGTCATGGGGATGTTCGAACCAAACGAATGTGCCGAGTCTGAGACGGGATTTTTATCCCTTGGGCCGATCTGGCGACCACGTTTTGCACCATGGCCGCCGGCGGCGCGATTCTGTAGCGGCAGAACCGGCCGGCATTGAGGCCAGAATGTTCTCCGAGCCGTTTGGTCAATCAACCGTCAAGCAGATGCTGAAGCCGCGACCGCAGCCATTGGTGCGCCGGGTCGCCGTCGCGTCGCCTGTGCCAGATCTGTGTGAACTGGAAGGCCGGAATTTCGAAAGGTGGAGCGAATACGCAAAGCCGGTCGTCCTGTATCGGCAGTATCCGGCTGGCGACCGTAAGCACCAGGTCGGTGCCGGCGATAAGGCGAGGCGCCACACCCCAATGCGGGACGATGAGGGAGAGCCGCCGGTTGTGGCCCAATTCGGCCAGGGCCTTGTCGACCTCGCTCGGACGCTCTGGCCGCAGGTCGACCAGCGCGTGCGGCCGCTCGAGATAGGTGGCGAGATCCATCGTCTTTCTGCCGCCAAGACTTGCCGCATCGGCGAGACAGGCAAAGCGCTCGTCGAACAGCCGATGCGAGCGTACGGACCGATCCAGGCCGGGAAAGACACCAAAGGCAAGATCGATCTCGCCGTCGACGACTTGAGAAACCATCACCTCGCGGCTCGCCTGGCTTACCACGAGGTCGACCTGCGGTGCCTGCGCCCGCATGACCGGCAGCAGGGCCGGCAGGATGACCGCGGCGCCATAGTCCGACATGGCGAGCCGAAACGTTCGGCGCTCCGTCGCCGGGTCGAAGCCAGCCGGCGCCAGAAGATGCCGCATGCGATCGAGCGCCTCGGTGAGCGCGGGGGTGATTTCCATGGCGCGCGCCGTCGGCTCGAGGCCACCTTGCCGCCTGACCAGCAGCGGGTCATCGAGAAGGTGACGTAGCCTGGCTAGGGCATGGCTGATGGCGGGCTGACTCTTGTTCAGTCGGATTGCCGCCCGAGAGACGTGGCGTTCGGCCAGCAAGGCCTCCAGCACGACAAGCAGGTTGAGATCGACACCAGAAAGACTATTCATCTAGTGCATACTATGTGTACGGAAATCGAATTTCCATACGTAAACATGATGATGTAGTCGGCCGTGATCGATATGGAGACGATCTCATGGCCAGAACCTTTTCCTTTCTGATCGTCGCCCTGCTGGCAGGGGCCGCCGTTCCCTTCCAGGCGGGGGCGAACGCCATGCTTGGCCGCCTGCTCGGTCATCCGCTGTGGGCAACCTTCGTTTCACTGGGTGTCAGCGCCGTGCTGATCGTCCCGGTCATGATGGGCTTCAAGCTGCCCGTTCCAGCCGTCGGGATGGCAGTCAAAGGTCCGTGGTGGATCTGGATCGGCGGCGCGGCAGGCGTGGTCTACATCACCGCCGCGCTGCTTCTGGCACCGAAACTCGGGGCTGCGAGCTTCATCGTTGCCGTCATCGCCGGCCAGATGGTCGCGTCGCTGGTCATCGATCATTTCGCCTTGATGGGCTTTGCCCATCGGCCGGTGACTGTCGCTCGTTTCGCCGGACTTGCGCTGATCGTCGGCGGGCTGGTCGTGACGCAATGGGCAAGTACGATTGCACCACCGGCAAACCAACCCGACTTCAATCCCGCCCAAAAAGGAGACAGCAAATGAAACCTCAGCTCGTCCTGCGTGTGGCGCGGCCGACGAACGACCTGGCGGCGGTCATCCGTTTCTACCGGGATGGTCTCGGCCTCCAGGAGCTGTTTCGCTTCAGCGATCACGATGGCTTCGACGGCGTCATGCTCGGGCAGCCCGGCGACGCCTATCATTTCGATTCACCCACGCGCATGGTCACGATGCCGGCAGGGCGCCCACGGCGGACAATCTGGTCGTCTTCTACATCCCGGATCGTGACGCCTGGCAAGCCGCCATCCAGCGCATGAAAAGCCAAGGCTACACCACCGTGCCGTCGTTCAATCCCTATTGGGACACGCAGGGCGTCACCTTCGAGGATTGCGACGGCTATCGCGTCGTATTGCAAAACGCCGACTGGTACGCCGTCGCGCAGCAATCCTAGCTGGCGCCGGGCGAGGTGACCCTACTGCACCTCGTAGCCGACTTCCTCGCTGGCATGGCAGAGCGCCTTCCAGAACGAACGCGCGAAGGAGCGGAAGACATAGATGTCGAACTGGTCGGCGCCCGTGCGTTGGATCTGGGCGAAAACGTCGTGGTGGGCGGTTGAGCGGCCGGCGCCGACCGGGAAGGCCGGCAGCGCGAAGTCGATGGCGAAGAATTTCGCCAGCACCCATTCGGCCTTCGGCCCGGCGATGCGGATGGCGGTGCGGCCGTATGACAGGTCCGTCACCGTGCCGACGGAAGGCGTCACCGCCTTGGCAAAGGAAGCGGCCAGCCCTTCGGCCTCGTCGGCCACGGTGAATTTTCCCGGCGCGAAGCCGAAGACCGACTTCACGCCATCGCTCGAGCCGCCGCCAGCGCCGTCGGGCAGCGCCAGCCCGGTGACGCTGCGGATGGAAGCGATCAGTTTCTTCTCTTCGCCGGGCCACGCCGCGAGCTGCACGATCGAGCCCGGCTTGGTCTCGGTCAGGAGGATCTCGACGCCATGCTCGAAATTGCCATGCGAGCCGACATGAAACTCCGGCTCGAGGGGGGATTGGCGCTCAACCATGCATGCGGGTCCCTTCCGGATCGTAGAAATGGTTGGAGACGATTTCGACCGGTCCGAACCTGTTGCGCAAGGGATCGGAGACATGGGCACGGGTGCCGTGCCTCGCCTTGCCGCCCTCGACCAGTGCCAGCGCGATGTGCTTGCCGAGTGCCGGCGAATAGCAGCAGGCGGTGATGTGACCGATCGAGCCTTGCGGATTGGCCTCGTCCAATGCCTCGACTATGTGCGCGCCGCCATTGAGCGGCCGGTTGTCGAGCGCGATCAGGCCGACCAGTTCCAGGCGGTCGGATGCGATCAGGCCTTCGCGGTCCATCATGGCCGAGCCGATGAACGGCTTCTTCTTCGACAGCATCCAGTCGAGATGCAGGTCACGCGCCGTGGTGCGGCCATCGATCTCGGCGCCGGTGACATGGCCCTTCTCGATGCGCATCGTACCCAGCGCCTCGAGTCCGTAGGTGACCAGCCCGAACGGCTTGCCGGCTTCGATCAGCGCTTCCCAGACATGGGTGCCGTGACCGGCGCCGGAATAGACCTCGAAGGCCATTTCTCCCGAGAAGGAAAGCCGGCAAATCATCACCGGCACGCCTGCTATCTGACCATGGACGATGCCCATGAAGGGCAGTGTCGCATTGTCGACTGCGGTGCCGGTGACGCAGGCGGCGAGGATCTGCCTGGCTTTCGGCCCGCCGATCGCGGCACCCGCCCATTCGTCGGTCACCGAGGTGACGTGGACCTTGAGGTCCGGCCAGATCACGTCGAGGAAATATTCGAGATGCTGCATCACCTTGCCGGCATTCGCCGTCGTGGTGGTCATCAGGAAATCCTGTTCGCCGAGCCGCCAGGTGGTGCCGTCGTCGAAGGCGAAACCGTCCTCGCGCAGCATCAGCCCATAACGCGCCTTGCCGACGGCGAGCGTCGAAAACATGTTGGTGTAGACGCGGTCGAGGAACGCGGCGGCGTCAGGACCTTGCACGGCGATCTTGCCCAGCGTCGAGACATCGACGATGCCGGCACTTTCGCGCGTCGCCTTGGCTTCGCGCACATAGGCCTGTTCGATTGTTTCACCTGAAAGCCCGTAGATCATCGGCCGATACCAGAGGCCGGCGGAATACATGGTCGCGCCGTTGGCGACATGCCAGTCATGCATCGGCGTCAGCCGCTCCGGCTTCAGGTCGCCAAAGCGTTCCGCCGCCAGCGAGCCGATCGATACCGGCGCGAAGGGCGGCCGGAAGCGAGTCGTGCCGACTTCCGGGATCGGCTTGCCCAGCGCCTCCGCCATGATGGCGAGGCCGGGAACATTGGAGCTCTTGCCCTGATCGGTCGCCATGCCGAGCGTGGTATAGCGCTTCAGGTGCTCGACCGAGACGAAGCCCTCGCGATGCGCCAGGCGCACGTCTTCGGCCGTCACGTCGTGCTGGAAATCGACGAAGCTCTTGCCCTTGGCCCTGATCTCGAAGACGGGCGCAGGATCGGGGTCGCCAGGCACCGCCTCGACCGTGGGCAATGCCGCCGGCGTGCTCGTTCCACCGGCCGCTGCAAGGCCGGCGGCACGGCCTTCGGCGATCGCCTCGGCCGTGGAAAAACTGCCGGTAAAAGCGCCGGCGCCAATCCAATGCTGTGTTGGCCATTGCTGCATCGGCTTCGGCGGCAGGAAAGCCTGGCGTGCGGCATTCCATTCCGCCTTGGCGCCGGCCTGGCTGGCCAGATGGATGGTCGGCGACCAGCCACCCGACATCAGCAGGCAGTCGGCATGGATGCTTCGTTCATCGCCGGTGAGCGCGCCGGTGACCATGTCGAAACGCTGGACCTTGATGCCGGACAGCGCCTTGCCGCCCTCGGTGGCGACGACGGCATGGCCGGCAAAGATCTCGGCCTCGGCTTCCGTGGCCAGCTTGCGCATCTCTGGCGAAAGCTCGGACCTGACGTCGGCGATGGCGACGATCGCCGCGCCGGCCTTCTTCAGGGCAATTGCCGCGCGATAGGCGCTGTCATTGTTGGTGAACAGCGCGATCCGCTCGCCCGGCAGCACGCCGAACTCGTTGGCATAACGCTCGGCGGCATGGGCCAGCATGACGCCCGGCCTGTCATTGCCCGGGAAGACCAGAGGGCGTTCGAAGGCGCCGGTGGCCAGCACCACCAATCTGGCACGGATCGCCCAGTAGCGATGGCGCGGCTCGCCCCTGGCGGGTTGCTCCTTGTGATCGCTGACCCGTTCGAGCGCGGCGAGGGTGTTGTTGTCGTAATAGCCCCACACCGTGGCGCGCGGCAGAAGCCGGACATTGTCGCGGCCTTCGAGTTGGGTGACGGTGCGACGCGCCCATTCGGCGGCCGGCGCGCCGTCGATGGTTTCAGCCGACCAGTTGGTCGAGCCGCCAAAGCGCGGTTCGAGATCGGCCAGCATGACGCGTGCCCCTTGATCGGCCGCCGCCTTGGCGGCCATCAGGCCGGCGGGGCCGGAGCCGACCACCAGCACGTCGCAAAAGGCGTTCATTCGCTCGTAGCGGGCAGGATCCTTCGCCGATCCGGCGCTGCCGAGACCAGCGGCGCGGCGGATGAAGTGCTCACAGAACATCCAGAAGCGCGTGCCTTTCAGCGGACCGATCACCGGTCCCATGAAGGTCTTGTAGTAGAAGCCGGCCGACAGGATCTTGCCGCCAAGCTGGTTGACGGCATGGACGTCCCAGGCGAGCGAGGGAAAGCGGTTCTGGCTGACGGCAACCAGCCCATCATGGATCTCGACCATGGTCGCGGGGATGTTGGGCTCGCGCACCTCGCCCTTCAGCACCGTCACCAGCGCATTGGGTTCCTCCACGCCGGCAGTCAGCAGGCCGCGCGGGCGGTGGTATTTGAACGAGCGGCCGAAAAGTGTGACGCCCTTGGCCAGCAGGGCGGAGGCCAGCGTGTCGCCAGCATGGCCGGTATAGGCAACGCCGTCGAAAGTGAAGCGGATCGTCTTCAGCCGGTCGATGCGGCCGCCGGTGTCGGTGCGGCGCGGGCTCATGCCTTGTCCTCCGCCTTGTGGCGCGCGCTCGAGCCATGATCGCCGCGCACGAAGGCGACGCTCGAAATCTCATGCGTCAGCGTGTTGCGCACGACGCGCAGATGCGCGCGGCAACCGCCGGAATGCTGCCAGATCTCATTGTGGTCGCCGGCCGGGTTCAGCCGGTCATAGACATAGGCGTTCCAGGCTTCGAAATTCTGCGAAGCCGGGTCGGGACGCTCGCGGTTGCCATCACCCTGATAGGTGAATTCGATGACGTCGCGCGGGCCGCAATAGGGGCAAGTGATCAGCACAGGATGTTTCCTAATGAAGCCGCGGGTTCGCGCCCTGGCCCTTGTCGTCGATGACGAGGCCGCGGTGGAAGCGGTCGAGTGTGAACGGCGCGTTGAAGTCGTGCGGTTCATCCTTGGCAATGGTCCAGGCAAAGGTCCAGCCGGAGGCCGGCGTCGCCTTGAAGCCGCCATAGCACCAGCCGCAGTTGAGATACATGCCGGGCAGGGGACCGGTGGTGATGATCGGCGAACCGTCCATCGACATGTCGCACACACCGCCCCAGGAGCGCAGCATGCGCACGCGCGCAAGGCCCGGAAACAGCGCCAGCATCTCGCTCATCACCTCGTCGACGATGGGCAGGTTGCCGCGCTGCGCGTAGCTGTTGTAGCCGTCGATATCACCGCCATAGACGAGGCCGCCCTTGTCGGACTGCGACATGTAGAAATGCCCCATGCCGAAGGTCACGACCGTGTCGATGAAGGGCTTTAGCGATTCGGTCACGAAGGCCTGCAGCACATGGCTCTCGATGGGCATCGTCTCGACGCCGGCCAACTGCATGACGCGCCCGGTGCTGCCGGCCACCGCGACCGCCACTTTCTTGGCCCTGATGTCGCCGCGCGACGTGGTGACGCCGGTGACGCGGTCGCCATCGCGCAGGAAGCCGGTGACCTCGCAATTCTCGATGATGTCGACGCCGCGGCGGTCGGCGCCGCGCGCATAGCCCCAGGCCACGGCATCGTGGCGGGCGGTGCCGGCGCGCCGCTGCATCAGGCCGCCAACCACCGGAAAACGTGCGTCGCCGGAGATATCTAGCGCCGGGATCAGGCGCTTGATCTGCGCCGGCGTCATCAGCTCGGCATCGACGCCGAGATGGCGCATGGCGTTGCCGCGCCTTGCATAATCGTCGAACTGGGCCGGCGTGTGCGCCAGGTTCAGGCAGCCGCGCTGCGAGAACATGACGTTGTAGTTGAGCTCGTGCGACAGGCCCTCCCACATCTTCATCGAATGTTCGTAGAAACGGGTATTGGCGGGCAGCAGATAGTTCGAGCGCACGGCCGTGGTGTTGCGGCCGACATTGCCGGAGCCGAGCCAGCCTTTTTCCAGCACGGCGACATTGGTAATGCCGTGCTCTTTCGCCAGATAATAGGCGGTCGCCAGCCCGTGGCCGCCGCCACCAATGACGATGACGTCATAGGAAGCCTTCGGGTCCGGCTTGCGCCAGGCCGGCTTCCAGTCCTTGTTTCCCTTGAGCGCGTTCGCGAGCAGCGAAAAGGCCGAGTACTCTGCCATTGATGTCATCCGGTTCGGGCGATGCGGCAGACTATAGAGCAGGCCGCATCCGCAAAGCCAATATTGCGCCATGGCCTTTCGACTGGCCGACGCCGCGATGCGACGGCTTGCCCCACGATATGGCCGTCTTTATCAAGGACAGGCTTTTTGAATGCCTTTGCCGCGTGTGAGTCGCCAACAAATCATGCTTTTGAGATTGCTTCGCCTCGTTTTGGTTTTCACGCTGGTCATTTCGGCGTCGCCTTCGTTCGAGGCGATGGCGCAGGCGCTTGGCCAGGGCTCCATCGGCCTGATCACCGATCAGCAGAAGGTCATCCAGGGCCTGACGGCGAAGACCGACGATCTGGAGAAGAAAATACAGCAGGACGGTGAGGACGATGCCTCGCTGGTGGATATCCGTCTGCAGCTGGAGGATCTGTCGCGGGCGGCACTGACCAGTGCGCTGGTGTTCCGTTCGCGCCTCACCGAGATCAACAATCGCATCGAGGTGCTGGGTCCACCGCCTGCGGCGGGCCAGCCGCAGGAGCCCGACATCGTGACCGGCGAGCGCCAGGCGCTGGCATCGGAAAAGGCCGAGATCAACGCGGTGGTCGCCAGCGCGCAGAACCTGTCGATCCGCATCAGCGGGCTGATCGACAAGATCGGCAACATGCGCAGCGCGCTGTTCCGCAACCTTCTGACCAAGCGCTACGTGCTGTCCGACGCGCTGAGCCCACAGGTTTTCTCCGACGCCCAGGAGGAATACGCCAACTTTTACAAGGCGGTGTCGTCCTGGCTGAGTTTCGCTTTCAAGTTCAAGTTCCAGCCCATCCTGGCGGCGACCTTCGTGGCGCTCGGCCTGGCGCTGGTGCTGCTGGTCGGCGGCCGGCGGCTGTTCGGGCGGGTGTTCGAAGCCGATCCCGCCAATGAGGACCCGTCCTATCTCAGCCGTCTGTCGGTGGCCTTCTGGTCGACCTTGCTGCCGACACTGGCGGTCGGCGCCTTCCTTGGCTCGACCATCTTCTTTTTCAACTATTACAATGTGTTGCGCGGCGACATAGGCCTGTTCCTCAATGCGCTGGCAACCGCCATCGGCGTTATCTTCTGCGTCAACCGGCTGACCAATGCGGCGCTTGAGCCGCGGCTGCCGAACTGGCGCCTCATACCGGTAGAAACCGGGCCGGCGCGCTGGCTGGTGCGCCTGTCCACCGCCATGGCGGTCGTCATCAGCGTCAACACCTTCCTGTCTGTCGTCAACGACAAGATGGGCTCGCCGCTGTCGCTGACCATCGCGCGCAGTTTCGTCGCCACCATTGTCGTCGGCATCATCCTGATCCTGATGGCGATGCTGCGGCCGTTCCGGGCACGCGACGGAAGCTGGCGGCCGTGGCCGGCATGGCTGCGCTATCTGGCGCTGGCGCTTGGCTTGTTCACCATCATCGCCGCCCTGCTTGGCTATATCGGCCTTGCCCTTTTCGTCTCGCTGCAGGTCGTGGTCACCGGCACGGTGTTGATCACCGCCTATATCGGCTTCCTGTCGGCGCAGGCGATCGGCGAGGAGGGGGCGTTCGCCAACACCACTGTCGGGCGCTGGCTGTCGACCCATTCCAGCTACGAGGACACGGCGCTCGACCAACTCGGCCTCGTCGTCAGTGTTGCCATCAACCTGTTGATCGTGCTGGTTTTCCTGCCGCTTATCCTGCTGATGTGGGGGTTCCAGCCCGGCGACATCCAGGCCTGGGCCTACAAGCTGGCGACAGGGATCAATATCGGTTCGGTGACGATTTCGGTCACGGGCATCCTCTCCGGCATCGTCGTCTTCGTCATCGGCTATTTCCTGACGCGATGGTTCCAGGGCTGGCTCGACGGCTCCGTCATGGCGCGCGGCAAGGTCGATACCGGCGTGCGCAACTCGATCCGGCTGGCGGTCGGCTATGCCGGCGTCGCCCTTGCCGGGCTGGTCGGCATATCGGCCGCGGGCATCGACCTCTCCAGCCTGGCGCTGGTCGCCGGTGCGCTTTCCCTCGGTATCGGTTTCGGCCTGCAGAATGTCGTGTCGAATTTCGTCTCCGGCCTGATCCTTTTGGCCGAGCGGCCGTTCAAGGTCGGCGACTGGATCGTCGCCGGCGACGTCAGCGGTACGGTCAAGAAGATCAGCGTGCGCGCCACCGAGATCGAGACCTTCCAGCGGCAGTCGGTGATCCTGCCCAACTCAAACCTGATCAACAACGCCGTCGGCAACTGGACGCACCGCAACAAGCTCGGCCGTGTCGAGATCAGGGTCGGCGTCGCTTATGGCAGCGACGTCAAGCAGGTGCATGCCATCCTGCTGGAAATCGCGCGCAGCCATCCGATGGTGCTTAAGAACCCCGAGCCCTTCGTGCTGTTTTCCAATTTCGGCGCGGCCGCGCTGGAGTTCGAAATCCGCGTGTTCCTGGCCGATATCATGAACGGCAGCGTCGTGCAGAACGACATTCGTTTTGCCGTGCTGGAGAAATTCACCGATCAGCATATCGAGATCCCGTCGACTCCGCGCGCTGTCGTAGAGGTGAACAAGCCCAAGGCCTGGCCAACCGACGACGACAAGATCGAGGCCGACTTCGTCGAACAGGAACAGGCGAAGGTGGAAGCCGCGGCGGAAGCGAAACGGGCCGCCAAATCGGGACGCAAGCCGCGCAAGCCGGATCCCGGCTAGGGGCCGGTTGCCGTCAGCTTCTCGCGAGCAACGCCGCCAGCGCCGTGCGAAGGTCGGTATCGCCGCGCCTGACTTCGCCGACGCCGTGCTCGACATCGATGCGGCCGGCATTGTGGGCGTCGAACATCGCGGCGACCAGTTCTGCATAGCTCGTGCTGATGCCGCCGCCGACGAGGGCGGGTACCCAGTCCTGCCTCGGCAGCTCTCGGGCGACGATCTCGCGGCCGGCGATCTCGCCAAGCGTTCGCGCCACATCGGCCGCGCTGTAGCGGTTCGGCCCTTCGGCGTGGACCACGCGCAGCGCATCGCGGCTGCTCGAGAGGAGGAGATCCGCTGCCATCAGCCCGACATCGCCGGCCGACACTGTCGGGAAGGACTTTGTCACGGGATGGTGCAGGCTCGGGAGCACGCCAGTCTCGGTTGCCCGGCCGACCAGGCGGCTCCAATTCTGCATGTGCTCGGCGGAACGCAGCACCGTCAGCGCCGCCGGTACCGACACCAGCTGCGACTCAAGATGGTGAAAGGTGAGCGTTATGCCGGTGCCAGCGGCAAGCTGGGCGCCATAGTCCGAGATTGCCAGGATACTTTCCGGTCTGACTTGATCGAGTGCGTCGACGATGGACCGGATAGTGGCTTCCATCTCAGCCGACGCATCGTCGGCGCGGACGCCGGTTGGACAGATGACCTGCACGGCGGTAGCGTCCTTTGTTGCCCGCGCCAATGCCGGCGTATCGCGCAGATCGGCAATCTCCGCCTCGCAACCGAGCGCACGGAACTCCTCTGCGTGCGACGGGTTTCGCACCACGGCCCTGACCGGAACGTGATGCCTGCGGAGCGCACCAATCGTTGCCCGTCCAATCTTTCCTGCCGCGCCCAACACAACAAACATGCCGGTATCCTTCATCCTCACCAGTGGGACGCCAGGAATGCCGAATGGGCGGGCTTGGGTCGCTCAAATTTGGATGGCGGAGCGCAAGAACGGACGATCGGCTTCAAAAGCCGAAACACAGCGAGATCGCCGGACCGCAGTTTACCGCTGCATGCGGATCAGCGCGGCCGGCGTGAAGCCGAGGATGCGCTTCATGCTTTGCGCCATGTGGCTCTGATGAGAAAAGCCCGCTTCCAGCGCGATCTGGCTGAGCGGCATTTTCCCTTGATGCAGCAAGGCCCTGGCCCGTTCGACCCGGCGATGGATGACATATTGGTGGGCAGGCATGCCGAAAGTGCGACGAAACAGCACTTTCAGATGCGAGACGCTTATGGCTGCCACTTGCGCCATCTCATCCAGCGAAAGATCCTGGTCGAGATTGGCTTCGATGAAATCGGTCAGCCTGCGCTTCTGGCCGAAGGAAAGCATCTGCCTGGCGGGAGCTTCCGGTTTCGACGCAGCGCCCTGGATGATCTGGACGGCCAGCGCCTTGGCCAGGCTTTCGAAATACAGCCGGTCGGATGGCATGTCCGGGTTCAGACCGGTCGCCAGCGCATGGGCGATGTGTTCGATCCTGGCATCGCGGCGCTGGAACTGCGGATTGACGACAACCCTGTCCGGATCGATATCGAGGTCCTCGGCAGCGCGCCGAACCAGCGCAGGACTGACCCACAGCCGCAGGATGGTGCAGTCGGCGTCATCCTTCCAGTCGCCATCGAGCCCGGCGGGCACGATATCGATGTCGCCGTCCGACTGGACCCGGCGGTGATGTTTTCCATCGCAATGGCACGAGGCGTTGACCGGCGCCCCGACGTGGATCCCAAGCCGATGGTTGATGGATGCCGGTACATAGTGGGTCAGCCCCGCGGTAATCCTTCGCGACTCAACCCCAACGCCGATCGTTTCCAGCCAGTTGTCGTGCATGGTCTCTTTGCCGCGTTGCCGCCTTCGGCATCATATCGTGCCGGTCGGCGAAATTAACAGGGTCGGACGTATGCCTGCTGACACGCCAAAACCAATTGCGGCATGAATGCGGCATTCAGTTGCGGTTCAGCTTCCATCTCATATAAGCTCCCATGCAAAGGGCGAAAATGCCTTGCGAAATGCAACAGAGGCGGTGGGAACACCGATATTGCAACATGTGGAAGTCTCTCGTCGCTGCCGTGGCCTTGCTTGCCGTGAGCGGCTCGGCTCATGCCGCCAGCGCGGTCAACAAGGACGCCGAGACCCGCACGCTGGTCGTGACGGAAGGCGGCAGCAAGACCGACCTTGCGCTGGCCGGAGGTGAAACCGTCGAATTCTGCCAGAACGGCTGCTTCGTCACCTTGCCGAATGGTGACCTTGAAGCCCTGACCGGCTCGGAAACCGTCGAAATCTCGGGCGGCGTCGCCCGCATCAAGTAACCCAGGCGGCATGATTGGAAAGGCCGGGCATTTGCTCGGCCTTTTATCGTTTCTGGTGGCGGTTGTTTAACAATGACGCCGGAAATACCGCCGCGGCAGCCGCCTGCAACCAGGCGTTTTAACGTTCGCTACGCCATCCCCCGCTATACCAGCGCCAAGACGCCGAAAAGCGGCGCGCAACGGGATTCCGGCTTTCCGGATCATACGCTGGCAGGGCAGGACGGGCATGGATGCGCGGTCGGACAGGAACGCAATACCGCTTGCGGTCGATCTCGACGGCACGCTGATCGCGACCGACCTGTTGTGGGAAGGCTTGTTCCTCCTCCTCAAGAAGAACCCGCTCTATGTCTTCCTGGTGCCGTTCTGGGCCGCCGGCGGGCCTGCGCGGCTGAAGCAGGCGATCGCACAACGCATCGATATCGATCCCGCGACGCTGCCCTATCGCGGGCCGCTGCTCGACCGGCTGCGCGCCGAGCACGCTGAAGGCCGCAAGATCGTGCTGGCGACCGGCACGCCGCGCAAATTCGCCGAGGCCATTGCCTGTCATCTCGGCATTTTCGACCGGGTGCTGGCAACCGATGGCCTCGACAATCTCACCTCCGGCAAGAAGCGCACCGCGCTGATATCGGCCTATGGCGATGGCGGCTTCGATTATGCCGGCAACAGCCGCCATGATCTCCAGGTCTTCGACGCCGCGCGCAATGCAATCGTCGTGGCGCCCGACCGCCATGCCGCGCGCTGGCAGGCAGCGCATGGCGCCGAAACCATGCCGGCGCCGAAGCCGACCTTGCGGACCATCATCAAGATGCTGCGCGTGCATCAGTGGCTGAAGAACTCGCTGATCGCCGTGCCGATGGTGCTGTCGCACGAATATTTCAACACCAACATGATCTGGGAGTGCCTCCTGGCGTTCGTCTCGTTCAGCGCGGTGGCGTCGGCGATCTACATCCTCAACGATTTCTTCGATCTGGCGCTCGACCGCAAGCACGTCACCAAGCGCAACAGGCCGTTTGCCAGCGGCGCGCTGTCGATCCCGTTCGGCCTCGGCGCGATCGCGGTGCTGCTGGCCATCGGCGTTGGTACCGGGCTGTTCCTGCCGCCTGAATTCCTGGCGGCGCTCGGCGGCTACATGGTCGTCACCACGGCCTATTCGCTGTCCTTCAAGCGCATGCTGCTGGTCGATGTGCTGACGCTTGCCGGCCTCTACTCGATCCGCGTGATCGCGGGCGCGGCCGCCACCGGCGTCGACGTCTCGTTCTGGCTGCTCGCCTTCTCGATCTTCTTCTTCCTGTCGCTGGCGCTGGTGAAGCGCTTCGTCGAACTGCGCACAACCGCCATTCCGCCCGGCGAACGCATTGCCGGGCGCGGTTATCGCACGGAAGACCAGGAGATCGTCGCCCAGGCCGGCATGGCCTCCGCCTTCTCCTCGGCGCTGGTGCTGGCGCTCTACATGGACAGTGTCGCGGTGCGCGAGCTTTACCCACATCCGTGGCTGATCTGGCCGCTGCCGCCGATCGTGCTTTACCTCACCATGCGCGTCTGGATCCTGGCGCGCCGCGACGAGATGAATGACGACCCGGTCGTCTTCATCATCCGTGACTGGCGCAGCCAGATCGTGGTGCTGATCGGCGCCGTGCTGCTGGTCATCGGAGGCTGGTAGGCATGGCCGAACGTTTTCGGAGCTTTGGCCTTGCCACGCCGCCGGCGCCACGAGCGATCCGCGCCGACGATGCCATCGCGCTGCTCAGGGGTGGCCAGGCGAAGGAAGCTTCGCTGCTCGCCTATGGCAATGGCCGCTCCTATGGCGATTCCTGCCAGAACCGGGCCGGCGCGGTCGTCGATATGCGGGCACTGAACCATATCCGCGCCTTCAACGCCGAGAGCGGCGTGCTCGAAGCGGATGCCGGTGTGCTGCTGTCCGATATCATCGCGCACGCCGCACCTTACGGTTTCTTCCCGGCGGTGGTTCCGGGCACGCAATTCGTCACGCTCGGCGGCGCCATCGCCAATGACGTGCACGGCAAGAACCATCACCGGCGCGGCACGTTCGGCTGCCACGTCGAAAGCTTCACGCTGCTGCGGTCCGATGGAAAGACCTATCGCTGCTCGGCATCAGACAATCCGCGCCTGTTTGCGGCCACCATCGGTGGCATGGGCCTGACCGGCCTGATGCTGTCGGCCTCGATCCGGCTGATGCGGGTGCCTTCGCTCGACATCGTCGAGAAGACGACGCCGTTCCGCAACCTGGGCGAATTCTTCGATCTGGCGGCAGCGGCGGACCAGGCCAACGAATATGCGGTCGCCTGGATCGATCAGCTCGCCGGCGGCCGCAACAGCGGGCGCGGACTGCTGTTTACCGGCAACCATGCCGAGCATGGCTCGCATGCGGCCTCGCGCGCTGGCGGCAATCTTTCCGTGCCGTTCCAGCTGCCTTTCAATGTGCTCAATCGGCCGTTCCTGACCGCTTTCAACGCCGCCTACCGGTGGAAGAAAGGTCGCGCGACCGCGCCGCGCCAGACCGGCTACCACAGTTTCTTCTTCCCGCTTGACGGTGTGCGCGACTGGAACCGGCTTTATGGCCCCAAGGGGCTGTTCCAGCACCAGAGCGTGGTACCGGAAGAGGCCGCGCGTTCCGTCGTGCCGGAATTGCTCGCGGCGGCCCGACGAGCTGGGCAGGGGTCCTTCCTCACCGTGCTGAAGCGCTTCGGTTCGATCCGCTCGCCGGCGCTGCTGTCGTTCCCCAGGCCGGGTTACACGCTGACGCTGGACTTTCCCAATAAGGGAACGGCGACGCTTGCCCTGCTTGGCGAACTCGACCGCATCACGGTCGCGGCCGGAGGGGCGGTCAATCCCTACAAGGATGCGCGCATGGGCGCGGCGATCTTTGCTGCTTCCTTCGCGGACTGGCCGAGGCTGGAAGCGCTGCGCGACCCTGCCTTCATGTCCGATTTCTGGGCGCGCACGGCTGGCGGCATCGACCTGCGGCGGCACGGCGCGGAGGCCGCCGAATAGATAAAAATGGAATGAATCGTGGTTAGCGAATAGTTGATGCCAAGGTTTACTCAAAACAGTCTTGTGAGTTCACGAAATCTTTTCGGATTTGTATTACAGGAATTCACGGGGTGGGCATGAAATATATCGTCTTCATTCTCTTTACGGTCATGACCAATGCCGCCGCGCAGCTCATGCTGAAGCAGGGCATGATGTCGCTTGGGCCCATCTCGTTCGAGGGCGTAAATCCGCTCATCAAGCTGCTGCAGATCGTCTTCAGCCCGTGGGTCTTCCTCGGGCTCTGCACCTTCGTGATTTCCATGGCCTCGCACCTCTATGTGCTGTCCAAGGTCGAGCTTTCCTTCGCCTATCCCTTCCTCAGCCTTGCCTATGTCGCCGTCGCCATCTTCGCCTATTTCGTCTTCCGCGAGGACCTGAATGGCTGGCGCATCGCCGGCATCGCCTTCATCTGCGTCGGCACGGTGCTGATCGCGCAAAGCGGGCGGGGACATGAGGACCAGACCGCTTCCATCGCGCCCGACAAGATCCCTGTAAACGAGACCGTTCGATGAGACATGTGATTTTCGGCGGTGACGGCTTCGTCGGTCGCCACCTTGCCCTGAAGCTTGTGGCCGATGGCGAAGAGGTCGTCGTCGCCGACATCGCCAGGAACGACCTTGCGCACTACCGCAATGTCCGGTTCGTCCAATGCGACGTCACCGATCCGGCTTCGGTCGCCGCCGTCGGGCTGAAGGCCGACGACATGGTCTACAATCTGTCGGCCAAGATGCTGTCGCCGATCCAAGTGCGGGCCAAGCGGCACGACTTCTTCTTTCCAGTGAATTTCCACGGCACCGAGCACATCGTGCAGGCCATGGACAAGGCCGGTGCGTCAAGGCTCGTCCACTACACGACCGACATGATCTACGGCCACACTGTCACCCAGCCGATGACCGAGGAGCATCCGGTCGCACCGCTCGGCGAATATGGCTGGTCGAAGCAGAAGACCGAGGAACTCTGCGCCGAATGGCGCAAGCGCGGTATGTCGATCTCGCTGTTTCGGCCGCGCCTGATCATCGGTCCCGGCCGGCTCGGCATCCTCGAAAAGCTGTTCAAGTTGATAGACTGGAACCTTCCAGTGCCGATGATTGGCTCGGGCAGGAATCCCTATCAGTTCATTTCTGTTTTCGATTGCGCGGAAGCTGCTCGCGCCGCCTGGAAGGCCGGCGTGCCCAACGAGGCCTATAATCTGGGTTCCCTCAACCCGCCGCCGGTGAAGAAATTGCTCGGCGACCTGATCCGCCATGCCGGCTCGAAGTCGATCCTGCTGCCGACGCCCGGCTGGGCGGTCAAGCGCACGCTAGACCTGCTCGACCTCTTGAACATGCCGATCATGGATCCGGAACAGTATCTGATCGCCGACGAGGAATGCGTGCTCGACGTGTCCAAGGCCGAGCGTCAACTCGGCTGGGTGCCGCAATATCGCGACGAGGACATGCTGATCGCCGCCTATAGCGAATACCGCGCCAAGAAGGCCGGGCCTGCCGTCGCCACCAAACATGTGCCCGCCGAGTAGCGGTCCCGCCAAACAGTTTTGGCGCACGACGCTGGTCGTAGCGCGGACAGGAGATTGAAATGACCGTCATGGCCAAGCCCGAACAGACAAATGCGCTCACCATGGTGAGCGCGCCGGCGCTGTCGCCCGCCACCATCGCCAAGCCCGATCTGATCAGCGTCGAGCAGGCCAAGGCGATGGATGTCGCCCGCATGACCGACCTGTTCAAGGCGCATCTCAATCCTGGCCAGCTGCATTTCATGAAGCTGCTCGGCTTCCACAAGGTCAAGATCGAGCGCGCCGAGGGCATGTTCTACATCGACCAGAACGGCCGCAAGATCCTCGACTTCTTCGGCGGATTTGGCTCGCTGGCCTTCGGCCACAACCATCCGCGTATCCTCGAAGCGCGCAAAAAATTCCAGGAGGAGAAGCGCCAGGAAATCGCCATCGCCTTCATGTCGCAATATGCGGCAGCGCTCGCGCACAACCTCGCAAAATGTTCGCCCGGCGATCTCGACATGGTGTTTCTGGGCTCGTCCGGCTCGGAGGCGATGGAAGCGGCGGTGAAGCTTGCGGAGCGCGCGGCGGGTCCGAAGCGGCCGAAAATCGTCTATGCCGAGAATTCCTTCCACGGCAAGACCAAGGGCGTGCTCGGCATCACCGACGGCCAGCTCTATCGCGCCGACTTCAAGATGGCGGACAATACGGTGCGCATTCCCTTCGGCGACATCGCGGCGGTCGAGCGGCTGTTCCGTAGTGATCCGGAGGTCGGCGTCATCGTCCTCGAGACTATCCAGGGCGGCGGCGGCATCATCCAGGCAGAGGCGCAATACTGGCAGAAGCTGCGCGCGCTGTGCGACCAGTATGGCGTGCTGTGGGTGGCCGACGAAGTGCAGTGCGGCTATGGCCGCTCGGGCCGCTTCTATGCCTTCGAACATTACGGTGTCGTGCCCGACGTGACGGCGCTGGCCAAGTCGCTCGGCGGCGGCAAGGCGGCGGTCGGTGCGATGATCGCCAAACGCGACGTTTACATGAAGGCCTACGGCACGCCGAAAACGGCGATGATCCATGCCATGGCAACCTTTGGCGGCTTGGGCGAGGCCTGCGTCACCTCGATCGAGGCGCTCAACGTGCTCTATGACGAGGGGCTGATCGACAACGCCGCCGCCACCGGCGACTATCTGCTGCAGCGGCTGCAGGCGCTCAAGGAAAAATATCCGAAGATCATCAAGGATGTGCGCGGCAAGGGTCTTATGGTCGGGCTCGAGTTCCACGACTTCTCGCAGACCTTGCCGATGGTGCTGCGTCCGATCGTCAGCGTGCTCGACGACAAGCTGAAGGGCTCGCTGTCAGGCTTCGTCGGTGCGCTGCTGCTGCGCGACTACGACGTGCTCGTCGCCTTCACCGAATACAACCGCAACGTCATCCGGCTCGAGCCGCCTCTGATCTGCCAGCGCGAGCATGTCGACGCCTTCGTCGATGCCTTCGACAGCCTGCTGTCGCGCGGCACCGTGTCGATCGTGAAGGATTTCGTCAAAAGCCAGGTTCGTTGAGCCATGCTGACCAAGTCTCCCGCTGCGAAGAACCCGCTCGACCGGCTCACCGAGACCGGTCTGGCGTGGGGCGAGGGGACCTATGCGCGGCTGGCCGCACCGATCGGTGCGGCGGCCTTCGCGCTCTACATCCTGCTGACGGCATTCACCGCGTGGGTGATGCCTGACGCCAACTGGGACATGCTGCCCTATCTCGCAATATCGGAGGAGGGCACCTATCCCGATGCGCAGGCGCTGCATGACTACGCCTACACCACCGTCAAATCGGGCGTGTCGGCCAGCGACTACAAGGCGCTGACCGACGATGGCGGCGGCTTTCGCAGCCACATGACGGAGAATGCCGCCGATTTCCATTCGCTGCTCGGCATGTACCGGATCAAATTCCTCTACGCGGAGATCCTGTCGACACTGAGCGCGGTGATGTCGCCGGTCGCGGCGATGCGGCTCGTGCAGGTGTTTTCGGTGCTGCTGTTCGGCGCGATCACGCTGGTCTGGCTGCACAGGGAAAAGGCCCTGGCCTTGGCGCCGGTGGTCGGCGCGGTGCTGATCATGGCTGATTTTGGTGACGCGGCGCGCGCTTCGACACCGGACCTGCTGACGTCGGCGCTGCTGCTCGGCGGGCTCTACGCCTATGTCAGGGGCCGCGAGGCGGCGACGGCGATCCTGCTCTTCCTCGCCTTCATGGTGCGGCCGGACAATATTGTCTTCCTGGCCATATTCGCGGTGCTGCTGGTCGCCTTCCGGCAGAAGGCGTGGGGCGCGCTGGCCGGGTTTGCCGCGTCCTTCGTCGCCTATTTCGCCATTTCGCACTGGGCCCAGCATCCCGGCTGGTGGCCGCATCTGTGGTTCTCCAGCATCGAGCAGCACTACAATATGGACGGGTTCGAGCCGGCGTTCTCGGGCACCGCCTATCTCAGGGCGTTTGCAACATCGCTGCTGCGCGCCGTCAACCTGAACAGCTGGGTCGGCGTTTCCGTGCTGGCACTGGCCGGCTGGTTCGCCGCCGCCCGTGCCGGCTTCCGCCTTGACCGCCGTGCCGGCATTCTGTTCGCGGCACTGGTGCTGGGTGCGCTGGCCAAGTTCACGGTCTTCCCGATTCACGACACGCGCATCTATTTCCCGCATCTGATCCCGCCCTTCCTGCTGCTGGCGCCACCGTTCATGAGGCTGTGGGCAGCCGTGGTCCGCGGTGAGCATCGCGCCGCCTTGCACGTCATTCCCGGAGACAAGCCATGAGTTCGCTGTCCAGCCTGGCGCGCATCGCCTTGTCGCTCGGCCTTCCCTCGGGCCTGCTCGATCGCGGGCCGTCGCTGCGCGGCACGAAATTCCTGGCCAAGGCGGCGCTGAAAGCGCGCTTCGGCAGATCAGGGCAGCCGTTCCAGATGGTCAATGTCGGTGCCTGCGACGGTGCACTGTTCGACGATGTGACGCCGTGGCTGCACAGGATTGCCGGTGCTCGCGCCATGCTGGTCGAGCCGATCCCGTACAATCAGAAGCGGCTGCGCGCCAACTATCCCGACACCGACCGCTTCATCATCGAGCCGGTGGCCGTCACAAAAACCAAGGGCACGATCACGGTCCACACTTTCGATGCCGTGGCGCTCGAGGCCGGCACGCTGCCGATCGAGTTCATCGGCTGCTCCTCGGTCACCGACACCAATCTGATGTCGGGCAAAAATGCCTGGGGCGAGGCCGACGCCAATTTCAACAAATTCGCGCCGCACCTCAGGGATATCGAGGTGCCGTCGGAAACGCTGCAGGCGCTGCTCGATCGCAACGGCATCAGCCATATCGATGCCTTCCTCGTCGATTGTGAGGGTGCCGACTGGATCGTCTTCGAACAGCTTGATCTGAAACGCTACCGCCCCGGGATGATCAAGGTCGAGGTCGGCGCGTTGCCGGCCACCGAGATCGGCCAGGTCGTGGTCAAGCTGAAGACGGCGGGCTACCAGGTCGGTTTTCAGGCCGAGGACGTTTGGGCCTTCGCCTAGCGGCTGGCGTTTTTTGCCCGATCCGGATCGGGTCGCGCCACACCCGCAGCGTGTCGCAAACAGGCGGTAGCGCCGTGCCTGTCGTCTGCATATTGTGCGCCGATCAAACGGGCGCCGACGCTGCCCGCAATAGCATCTGGAGTCGCGGGCAATGGCAGAGTTTCCGAAAAAGGCGAAGGTCGTCATCATCGGCCTGGGCGGTATTGTCGGCGCATCGATCGCCCATCACCTGATCGAGCGTGGTTGGTCCGACATTGTCGGCATCGACAAGTCGGGCATTCCGACCGATATCGGCTCGACCGCGCACGCTTCCGACTTCTGCTACACCACCAGCCACGATTTCCTGTCCTGCTGGACGACGCTCTATTCCATCGATTTCTACGAGAAGATGGGGCACTACGCCCGCATCGGCGGCCTCGAAGTGGCGCGCGTCGGCGACGACAGCCGCATGGACGAGATCAAGCGCAAGATCGCCTCGGCGAAGGCCTTTGGCACGCGCGCGCGCCTGATCGAACCAGCGGAGATCAAGGAAAAATTCCCGCTGATCGAAGAGGGGATGGTGCAGGGTGGCCTTTGGGATCCGGACGCAGGTCTGGTCATCCCGCGCTCGCAGACCGTCGCCGGCAAGCTGGTCGACCAGGCTGAAGCGTCGGGCAAGCTGAAATCCTTCGCCAACACGCCGGCCAAGTCGCTCGTCGTCAAGGACGGCCGCATCAGCGCCGTGGTGACCGATCGCGGCACCATCGAGGCCGACTATGTCATCGTCTGCGCCGGCATCTGGGGCCGGCTGATCGCGGAAATGGTCGGCGAGGATTTGCCGGTCATGCCGATCGACCATCCGCTGACTTTCTTCGGGCCGTACAACGAGTTCGCCGGCACCGGCAAGGAGATCGGCTGGCCGCTGCTGCGCGACCAGGGCAACTCGGCCTATATGCGCGACACAGGCGACCCCAAGACCGCCGAGGGCGGCCAGATCGAGTGGGGCTATTACGAAGAAAACAACCCGCGCCTTTGCCATCCGCGCGATCTGCTGGAGAAGCATGAGGCACGGCTGTCGCCGTCGCAGCGTGACCTCGACATGGAGCAGATCCTGGCGCCGCTCGAGCGCGCCATGGAGCTGACGCCAATCCTGGGCGAACTCGGCTACAACGAAAGCCATTCCTTCAACGGCCTGCTGCAGGTGACCGCCGATGGCGGCCCGTCCATGGGCGAAAGCCAGAAGGTGCGGGGCCTCTGGTATGCCGTCGCCATCTGGGTCAAGGACGGCCCCGGCATGGGCAAGCTTATCGCCGACTGGATGACGGACGGCCGCACCGCAATCGATCACCACGCCATCGACTATGCGCGCTTCTATCCGCACCAGACGAAGGAGCAGTTCATCTGGGATCGCTGCACCGAGACGGCGATGAAGGTCTATAATCCCGCGGTGCATCCGCGCGAGCCGTTCTCCAAGGCCCGCAATATCAGGCGCTCGCCGTTCTGGGAGCGCGAGAAGGAACTCGGCGGCTACTTCATGGAACTGGGCGGCTGGGAGCGTGCGCATGGTTACGCCGCCAACGAGCACCTGCTTGAGAAATATGGCAACCGCGTTCCCGTACGCGAGAATGAGTGGGACAACCGCCATTTCTGGCGCGTTTCCAATGCCGAGCACCTGGCGATGAGCGAGGATTGCGGCATCGTCAACCTGTCGCACTTCTCGATGTACGACGTCGAAGGACCCGACCATGTCGCGCTGCTGGAATGGCTGTGCGCGGCCAAGATCGGCGGCGACAACAACATCGGCAAGGGCATCTACACCCACTTCCTCGACGAGGAAGGCATGGTGCGCGCCGACTTCACCGTCATCCGCATGGCGGATCGCTGCCGGGTGATCGATGGTGCCGACGCCGGTCCGCGCGACTTCCGCTACATGCAGCGCACCGCGCAGGACAAAGGCTTTGACGCCACCATCACCGATGTGACGGAGAAATACGTCACCATCGGCATCTGGGGGCCGAATGCCCGCACCACCTTGCAGAAGGTGGTCGAGAATCCCGAAGGCCTTTCGCCGGAGAATTTCCCCTTCGCGGCGATCAAGCCGGTGAGGATCGGCGGCAAGGATGTCACTGCCTTCCGCATCTCCTATGTCGGCGAGCAGGGCTGGGAACTGCATATGCGCTACGAGGATGGCCTCGCCGTCTGGGACGCGCTGCGCTCGACCGGCGTTATGCCGTTCGGTGTCGAGACCTATGCCAACACGCGCCGCATGGAAAAGAGCCTGCGCCTGCAGAACGCCGACCTTTTGACCGAATACAATCTGCTGGAAGCCGATCTGGCGCGGCCGAAGGTCAAGGAGAACGATTTCTGCGGCAAGGCCAAGCATGTGGAGTATCGCGCCCGCGAGCACCAGCCGGCGACTTTGTGCACGCTGGTGATGACCGAAAACACCGATTCCAAGGGCGTGGCGCGCTATCCCGTGGGCACCATGCCGGTGCTGGATCCCGACACGGGCGAGACGCTGGTCGACGAACTCGGCCGCCGCTCCTTCACCACCTCGGTCGCCTACGGGCCGACCATCGGCAAGAACATCGCGCTTGCCTATCTGCCGCATTCGTATGCGCAGGAAGGCCGCAAGCTCAATGTCGAGTATTTCGGGGAGACCTATCCTGTCGAAGTCGCCGGCGTCGGCTACAAGCCGCTTTATGACCCGGAGAATCTCAAGCCGCGCAGCTGAGGTTCGGCCGGAGCAACCGACCGACCGCAAAAGCCTGGCTTCGAGCCGGGCTTTTGTCTTTTTAAGCCCGGGATTTTCGCTTACCCTCGCGGCATGCCTGCTTTATCGCGCGCAAGACATCTCCTTTCCGGCTGCGCCGCGCTGGCGCTGATGCTCTGGCTGACGCCAGGGGCTAGCGCGGACGAGCCCGTCGATGTCGAGCTGGTGCTGGCGGTCGACGTTTCGCTGTCGATGTCGGCGGACGAGCTCGAGATACAGCGTCATGGCTACGCGGCGGCGCTGACGCATGACAATGTGCTGCAGGCGATCGCCGACGGCGCCCATGGCAAGATCGCTGTCACCTATGTCGAGTGGGCCGGCACCACATGGCAACGCGTCATCGTTCCCTGGACTGTCATCGCCAACCGTGCCGACGCGGAGCGGGTGGTCGCGCAATTGTCCGCGCAGCCGCCGAACAGCGCGCGGCGCACCTCGATCTCCGGCGCGCTGGAATTCGGCAGCGACCTCTTCGCCGAAAGCGGCTACGAGGGGACCAAGCGGGTCATCGACATTTCCGGCGACGGACCCAACAACCAGGGCGCGCCGGTCAATCTCACCCGCGACGGCGTGGTCAGGCAAGGCATCGTCATCAATGGCCTGCCGCTGATGACCCGAGGCGGCCTTTCCAGCGCCTACGACGTCAACGATCTCGACCGCTACTACAGCGACTGCGTCATCGGCGGCCCCGGCGCCTTCATGATCCCGGTCAATGACTGGACGCAATTTCCCGAAGCCATCCGCCGCAAGCTGGTGCTGGAGCTTGCCGGCCCGGCCTCACCGCAATGGGCGACGGAGGAGGCTGATCATCCGCCGGTGGTGCTGGCGCAGGACAAGCCCGCCGCCGACTGCCAGATAGGCGAGAAAATGTGGCGCAACCGCAGCTGGATGCTCGACAGCCGCTGAGCCGACCGAGCCAACCTGCGGTGACGACGGGCATGATCGCATTTCATCGGCCGGGGCCGTTGCTGGCGACTGTCCATGGGGCAGGCTTTCAATCCTGCCCAGCGCGGGCGGTGAGGCGAGCCTGCTGGCAGCGGCCGAACACGTTCCTGTTGATTGACAAGCCGACAGGCGTCTGTGAACAATTTCGCCCAGAGAAACAAAAGGGGAACCGACATGAACAGGATCGCCGTTTTCGCCGCGACTTTGACGCTTGCCGCCGGTCTGTCCGCGCCGGTGATGGCCGCCACATCGGTCACCATCGGAATCAGCGGCTGGACCGGCTTCGCACCGCTGACCCTTGCCAAGCAGGCAGGGCTCTTCGAGAAGCACGGCCTCGACGTGACCTTGAAGAAGGTGCCGCAGGCCAGTCGTCCGCTCGCCATCGCCAGCGGCGACCTGCAATGCGCCGCCACCACGGTCGAGACCTGGCTGGTGTGGAACGCCAGCGGGGTGACCACCAAGCAGATCTTCCAGCTCGACAAATCCTATGGCGCCGACGGAATCGTCGTGCGCAACGACATCAAGACGGTCGCCGATCTCAAGGGCAAGAACGTCGCCTCCTCGGCCCCGGGCACGTCGCCCTATTTCCTGCTCGCCTGGGTGCTGAACAAGAACGGCATGTCGACCAAGGACGTGACCGTCGTCAATCTGGAGCCGGACGCGGCGGCGCAGGCCTTCCTCGCCGGCCAGAACGATGCAGCGGTCACCTATGAGCCGTTCATCTCGGCCGTGCGCGACAAGGCCGACCAGGGCCACATACTGGCGACCACGCTCGACTATCCGATGGTGCTCGACACGGTCGGCTGCACGCCCGAATTCCTCAAGGCCAATCCCGACGCCGCCAAGGCGCTTGCCGATAGCTATTTCGAGGCGCTCGATCTGATCAAGAAGGATCCGCAGAAATCCTACGAGATCATGGGCGCCGACGTGAAGCAGTCGGCCAAGGAATTCGAGGATTCGGCGAAGTACCTGAAATGGGCCGACAAGGCCGAGAACAAGCAGTTCTTCACGAAGGAATTCCAGGATTTTTCCAAGACAGCCGGCGACCTGCTGCTGCAGATGGGGCTGATCAAGGAAGCGCCCGACGTCGCCACGCTGGCCGACACCAGTGCGGTGGCCAACTGACCGTCCGGGCTTTGCCATCCCGAGGCGACGCCTGACGCCGCCTCTCTCCTGAACACATGACCATTTGATGGGGACGATGTGAAGATGCGCCCCTTGCATCCAGTCTCGCCTGGCCTGCGAACCGTGCTCGGCATTTCCTTTTTCGTGCTGTTTATTGCCTTCTGGGCCTGGATCACGCTTGGCGGCCACGTCAACCGCATCTTCCTCGCCGATCCACTGTCGATGCTCAGGGATGGCTGGCGCCTGCTGGTCGAGGACCGTTTCTGGCTCGATATATTGATCACCATCTGGCGCGTCTTCGGCGGCTTCGTGATGGCCTCGGTCGTCGCCGTGCCGATCGGCATTGCCATGGGCGCCTGGAAACCGGTGGAAGCATTCCTGGAACCCTTCGTCTCCTTCGCCCGCTATCTGCCGGCCTCGGCCTTCATTCCGCTGCTCATCCTGTGGGCCGGCATTGGCGAACTGGAAAAACTGCTGGTCATCTTCGTCGGCTCGGTTTTCCAGATCATCCTGATCGTCGCCGTCAAGGTCGGCTCGACGCGGCGCGATCTGGTCGAGGCCGCCTATACGCTGGGCTCGACCAACAACGGCATCGTCAAACGGGTGATCATGCCGGCCAATGCGCCCGAAATCGCCGAGACGCTGCGCCTGGTACTCGGCTGGGCCTGGACCTATGTCATCGTCGCCGAGCTGATCGGCTCGTCCTCCGGCATCGGCTACATGATCATCAACAGCCAGTCGCGGCTGGCGACCGGGCAGATCATCTTCGGCATCATCGTCATCGGGCTGATCGGGCTGTTATCCGATTTCGCCTTCAAGGCGCTCAACCGCTTGCTCTTTCCATGGAGCCTGGCGTGAGCAAGCTTCTCATCGAGGGCGTCTCGCGCACCTTTGCCGGCGTGCGCGGCGGACTGCCGGTCAAGGCGCTGATGCCGATCGACCTGGCGGTCGCCGCCAACGACTTCATCACCATCCTGGGGCCGTCCGGCTGCGGAAAGTCGACGCTGCTCAGGATCGTCGCCGGTCTCGAGGCGCCGAGCGAAGGCCGCGTGCTGCTCGACGGCAAAGCGGTGACCCGGCCAGGGCCGGATCGCGGCATGGTCTTCCAGTCCTACACGCTGTTCCCTTGGCTAACGGTGGCCGAAAACATCGCCTTCGGCCTGCGCGAACGCGGCATGGCGCCAAAGGAACTGGACGACATCGTCGCCTCCTATGTCGATCTGGTCGGGCTGAAAGGGTTCGAGAACCATTGGCCGAAGCAGCTGTCCGGCGGCATGCAGCAGCGCACGGCGATCGCCCGGGCACTGGCCAACGATCCGGAGATCCTGTTGCTGGACGAACCGTTCGGCGCGCTCGACAACCAGACACGCGGGCTAATGCAGGAGCTGCTGCTCGGCATCTGGGAGCGGCGCAAGAAGACCGTGCTGTTCGTCACCCACGATATAGAGGAGGCGATCTTCATGGCCTCGCGCGTCATCGTGATGACGGCGCGGCCCGGCAGCATCAAGTCGGATGTCGCCATCGACCTGCCGCATCCGCGCCACTACACGCTGAAGACCAGCCCGGAATTCTCGGCGCTGAAAGCGCGGCTGACCGAGGACATCCGTGTCGAGGCGATGCGCACGGCACAGGCGCGGCCGGCCGAGGCCTGATCCGACGATCAGGCCGCCAGCAACTGCTTGCGGTCGACGCGCTCCTGCTGTGGCGAGCGGGCATAGAGCTCGCGGTAGCATTTGGAGAAATGCGAGGCCGAGACGAAGCCGCAGGCGACCGCGACTTCGACCACCGGCATCGAGGACTGGATCAGCAGATGCCGGGCGCGGTCGAGGCGGATTTCCAGATAGTAGCGGGCAGGGGAACGACCCATCTCGGTGCGGAACAGGCGCTCGATCTGGCGACGCGACAGGTCCACATGGTCGGCGATCTCGATCAGCGACAGCGGCTCGGACAGATTGCCTTCCATCAACTCGATAATGGTCAGCACTTTCGAGTTCTGTACGCCAAGTCGGGCGCGCAGCGGCAGGCGCTGGCGGTCGGTCGGGCTGCGCACGCGATCGGTAAGCACCTGTTCGCAGACCCGGTTGACGAGGCCCTCGTCGAAATCGTCGCCGATCAGCTTCAGCATCATGTCGAGCGCGGCGGTGCCGCCGGCGCAGGTATAGATGTTCTGGTCGACCTCGAAGAGGTCGGCAAAGACATTGGCCTTCGGGAACGCCTCGGAAAAGCCCGGCAGGTTCTCCCAATGGATGGCGCAGCGCTTGTTGGACAAGAGGCCGGCGGCGGCAAGGATGTGCGCGCCGGTGCACAGGCCGCCGACGGCGACGCCACGATTATACTCCTCGCGCAGCCAGGCGAAGGCTGACTTGTTCTGGTAACGCTCGACATTGATGCCGCTGCAGACGATGGCCATGTTGGGGCGGTCTGGGCCCGCCATCTTCTTGCGCTCTTCCTCCAGCGAGGTGTTGACCGCGCATTCGACGCCGTTCGATGCGCGCACCGGCTTGCCGTCGATGCTGGCGAGGCGCCAGCGATAGGCCTCGTAGCCGAGCATGCGGTTGGCGGAGCGTAGTGGGTCTAGCGCGGTCGCAAAAGCGATCATGGTGAAATCGGGGATAAGGAAGAACACAAACGATCGCTTGATCGGATGCTTGATGGCGTTCACGGGAACCTCACCTGGCCATGACGCGAACAGGATGTCGCGAATAGCATAGCGACATCAGGAAAAACCTTGGCTGTCAATCGGCTACGCTGCCTCAGTGAGACAAAATTTGCGACATGGGTCGCAAATGGGCAATTGCCGTGCGGTAATGCAACGGCGGGCGGCATCACCTGTCCACGCGACAGGCAAAATGCGCAAAGGCAAAACAAAAACGCCGCCGTGGCCAGAGCCAGGCGGCGTTACAGTCTTGAAGCGGCGGCAGGGAGACGCTGCTCTGGAAAAATGCTCAGGCGACGAAGCCGAGGCGAGCCGCGGCCATCGCACCGGTCTGGCCGGGCATCGTGTTGGCAAGGCGCTGACGCTCGAGAGCGGTGGTCAGGTTCATTTCGCGGCGGGTAAAGAGGCGGGCAAAAAGCTTCATCATCATCTCCTATCGGTTGCTCAGACGGGTCGCCTTCGCTTGATGGAGTGGGGCAGCTCGTTTGCTGGCGCTGATATAGGCTTGTGCTTCGTGAAACTAAATCGCAAAAACGAAGCGCTTGATATGAAATGCGACACCAAATGCGACAAATTTGGGCAAACTGCTTGAAATTTGTGATTGTTTACAAGGCATTAAATCGAAATCAGGGCTGCTATGCGGCTTGCTCATATGCGCCATGCGTTGGCGGCATGGCTTCAAAACTCATTTGAACGCAAATAAAATAGAGAAGGCCTGCCGGGCTGGGTGCGCGCGGCAGGCCTTCAGCATTTGGTACACACGATCTACTTTGCTCCAGCCCAGGATCCAACGCCGTTGCGAGTGCCGGTCTTGGTGTCGGAAGCCTCAGGCCAGCCTATATCCTTCTGCAGTTCGATCGGCAGGGAGCGGATGGCGCGTTCGGTCTGGTAACGGGCGCGTGCCGCGCTGAATTCAGTCGCGATGCGACCGAGGGACGACAGGATAGACATTTCATTCTCCTTTGATGATCGGCCGGGGCCATTCCGACCTTCGATGGGCGGGGTCTTACACGCGGCGTGTTTCAACCCCATTTCATGTCGATTGCAGGTCTGTGTCATGGTCGTTTCGTGGCTGCTTGTGGCAGCAACCTCAATCGATGGAGTTGACTATCCTCCTCATCCGGTGTTCAATCAAACGAAATGGAATGATGCTTTGTATCAGAAAAATTGAAGGTCGCTTCCCATGAACGCCCCGCTCAATCATCCGCTGCCACTGCTCGATCTCGACGTTTTGCGCACTTTCGTGGCAATTGCCGAGACCGGCAGCTTCACCACCGCCGCCAACGCCGTCTTCCGCACACCGTCCGCGGTCTCCATGCAGATCAAGAAGCTGGAGGACATTCTCGGCCGTTCGGTGTTCGCGCGCGATGCGCGTTCCGTGTCGCTGACGACGGATGGCGAGATGCTGCTCGGCTATGCCCGCCGGCTGTTGTCGATCAACCGCGAGGTCGTGTCAAAGTTCATTATTCCCGAGATCGTCGGGGTGGTGCGGCTCGGTTCGCCGGATGATTACGGCGAGCGCGTGCTGCCGCATGTGCTGAAGCGTTTCGCGCAGTCGCACCCCTCGATAGCCGTCGACGTCACCATCGACCAGAGCAGCAATCTGCGCCGGCGCATGGACGACCGCGCGCTCGACATCACGCTTTTGACCAACTCCTACAAGACCAGCGCGCTCGGCGCCGAGGTGCTTTTGACCGAACCGATCGTGTGGGCCGGTGCCAAGGGCGGTTGCGCGCATCTGCGCGAACCCTTGCCGGTGTCATTGTGGGAGGAGGGCTGCGCCTGGCGGGCCGGTGCGCTCGAAGCGCTGGGACGCGAGGGTCGCAACTACCGCGTCGCCTATATGAGCGCGCATACGGCAGGCCAGCGTGCCGCGATCATGGCCGACCTCGCGGTCGCGCCGCTGCCGCGATCATTCCTCGGTAACGACATGGTCGAACTCTGCCCGAAGGACGGCATGCCCGATATCGGCACCTACAATCTTGCCATGGTGGTGGCGCCGGACGCCAGCGCGCCCGTCAAGGCCGTCGCCGACCACATCCGCGCGACTTTCGAAGTGTTCCGGGAAACCGGCAAGTTCTGATCCGTCACCGGATCGAAAGCGCTATTCCGCCGCCTCGGCGGAGGGCGCTTGAAACCTCGTATTCCCGTCTTGCCTGACTGGCCCGTCTTGCCTGACCGGTGAGCGGTTCTCGCCGAGGAACATAATGATGTGCTGGCGGGCGCGACGCGATTCCGGCATGTCGATCAGCGGCCAGGCGTGGAACATACCTTCCTCGTGGACGACATCGATCTCGACGCCGGCGGCGCGCGCCTTTTGCGCGAAGATCAGATTGTCGGGGGTGAGAAGATCGCGCGAGCCGGTCAAAAGCAGCGTTTTCGGCAGCACCGACAGGTCGCCATAGATCGGGCTGATGTGCCAGTCGCTGCGATCGATGCCGGCGCTGTACATCCGGATCGCTTCGAGGCCGCCCGAGATACCGAGCCAGGGGTCGTTGCGCTCGGCCTCGAACAGGTCGGGGTTGGAAAGCGACATGTCGAGGCCGGGTGAGATCAGCACGTGGCGCGAGGGCAGGGGCAAGCCTTCTTCCGCGGCCATCATGGTCAGCACCACGGCCATGTTTCCGCCGGCGGAATCGCCCATGAAGACGATGTCTTCCGCCTCCGTCTCGTCGAGCATCTGGCGATAGACGTCGCCGACCATGCCGAACATGGCGTGGAAATCGTGTTCCGGGGCGATGGGATAGATCGGCACGGTGATGCCATAGCCCAGCCGGTCGGCCATTTCGGCAATCAGGTGCCAGTGATAGGGCGTGATTTCAAAGACATAGGCGCCGCCGTGCAAATAGAGAATCCGCTTCTGCTCGCCTGCTCTTGGTGCGACTTCGTAGACCGGAAAACCATCGACGATCCGTGTCTGGATGTCGAAGCGCTGATGCAGCGAAGCCGGTGGATGGTGATCCTCGGTCTTGCGCGCGGCCGCGATCCAGCGCTGCAGGTTTTCCGGGCTGGCAAACGCCTTCTTGCGGCTGTACCTGAGCACGAAGGACACGAGGTGGCTTTTCAAACTTGGCATGCGGATACACGAACTTCGGCTGCAGCCGACTAAGAGAAACCTCCACTATCTCCGAAGATCGTACGCTGGCCCGAAATGTCAAGTTTTGCGCTCTGCCCGCACGGCGGTGTGATCCGCGCCGCTGACGTCAGCGGCGCGGCAAAAGGGCCGTGCGCAGCCGGTTGCTGGTGTCAGCCGGGGATTTCCGAGATCCCCGGCGCCTGCCGAGCAATTTGCATTTGTCGGCGAATGTCATCAGCGCGCGGTGCCCAGGAGCAGCGACGTAAGCGCGGCCTGCGGGTCGCTGGGCGGCGATGCCGGCCAGCCAATGTCCTTCTGGACATGCGCCGGCAGGCTGTTCAGCGCGCGGATCGCCTTGTTCCTGGCATGGTTCTGCCTGATGGTCACACCGAAGCGGCCGAGATTTCCGAACATCGACATTTTCATCTCCCTTGAAGAACGGCGACGACCGAGGATTATCTTCGGCCGCCGTTCGATGCGGGGTAAATGCGCCTGCCATGTATCGGATGGATTTCGCGAAAACAGCGTTTCGGTTTCCGGATCGGTTCGATCCGGAAACATTTGCGTGCAAATGAGTTTGAGGTTTGAGGCGGCCCGTGAAGGTCGCGTCTATTCGCGGCCGCGCCTTGCCGCGTGGCCTTCGCGCGAGCGCCGGCGCGGGGTGGCGTCACCGGCGATGCCGTCCTCGCTGACCGTCTTGCGCGGCGGCAGTTTCACCGCCGCCGACAGTTTCGGGAACGGGTCGACCTTGTTGGGCAGCGCCATGGCGTAGACGAAGTGCTCCTGGAATTTCGGTTCCAGCGCGGTCTCGATCTTCTCGATCTGGCTCACCGTCTCCTCGATCTCACGGCGATAGCCGCGGTTCAAGAGCGCCATGCGTGCGCCAGCACCCGCGGCGTTGCCGACGGCCGAGACCTTGTCGAGGTCGCAATCGGGGATCAGCCCCAGCACCATGGCGTATTTCGGATCGATGAAGGAGCCGAAAGCGCCGGCGAAGTGGATGCGGTCGACATGCTCGGTGTTCTGCTTTTCCATCAACAGCTTGGTGCCGGCATAGAGTGCTGCCTTGGCGAGCTGGATGGCGCGCACGTCGGTCTGGGTGATGGTGATCTTCGGTTCGCCTTCCTTCAGCACATAGGAGAAGGTGCGGCCATTGGCGGTGACGCGCGGAGAGCGCGCGGCCAGCGATCCGTCGACGACGCCGTCCTCCGAGATGATGCCGGCGAGATACATCTCCGCCACGATCTCGATGATGCCAGAGCCGCAGATGCCGGTGACGCCGGTCGCCTGCACGCTTTCCAGGAAGCCCGGTTCGTCGGACCACAGTTCCGAGCCGATGACGCGGTATTTTGGTTCCAGCGTGTCGGGGTCGATGCGCACGCGCTCGATGGCGCCGGGGGCGGCACGCTGGCCGCCGGAGATTTCGGCGCCCTCGAAAGCCGGACCGGTCGGCGAGGAGGCCGCCACGACCCGCGCACGATTGCCGAGCACGATCTCGGCATTGGTGCCGACGTCGACGATCAGCATCATCTCGTCCTGGCGATGCGGGCCTTCCGACAGCGTCACCGCCGCCGCGTCGGCGCCGACATGGCCGGCGATGCAAGGCAGCATATAGAGGCGCGCACCCTGGTTGAGCTTGAGGCCGATGTCGGAGGCCTTGATACGCACCGCGCCCGAGACGGCAAGGGCGAAGGGGGCGCCGCCGAGTTCGGTCGGATCGATGCCGAGGAACAGATGGTGCATGATCGGATTGCCGACGAAGACGGAATCCAGGATGTCGTTGCGCTGGACATTGCCCTCCGCGCAGACCTTGTCGACAAGGCTGGAGATCGCCTCGCGCACGGCCACCGTCATGCCTTCGCGGCCGTCCGGGTTCATCATCACATAGGAGACGCGGCTCATCAGGTCCTCGCCGAAGCGGATCTGCGGGTTCGAGGTGCCGGACGAAGCGGCGACGCGGCCCGACAGCAGCGACACCAGATGCATGGCAATGGTGGTCGAGCCGATGTCGCAGGCCAGCCCATAGGCCTCGTTCTTGAGGCCCGGCCACAGCGCGATCACGCGCGCGATGTCGCTCTCGGCATCCTTGTGGATGGCTGCGGTCGCGGTCCAATTGCCCTTGCGCAATATGCCTTGCACCTGCGGCATCAGGTAGAAGTCGAATTCGAGGTTTTTGAAGCCCCAATCCTTCATCAGGGCGATCTTGAGCCGGTCGAGATCGCCGAGCGGCTTGTGCATGTCGGGCTCTTCTATCTCGACATAGCACATGCGGATCGCCGTATCGCGGGCGATCACCCTGGTATCCGCATCCTTGCGGATGGTCTGCGCGTTGATGACCGTGTCCTGCGGCACGTCGATGACGAGGTCGCCGAGGATCTGCGCCGAGCAGGAGAGGCGACGCCGCTCAGGCAGGCCGCGCACACGCTCGTAGCGCTCTTCCTTAGGTCCTTTGGGCGAGATGTGGTCGTTGGAGGACACAATCTTGTGCTTGGCGAAATTGCCTTCCTGCACCTCGATCTGGCAGCGCCCGCACGTGGCGCGGCCGCCGCACACGCTCTCGACATAAACGCCGAGCTGGCGCGCGGCATCGAGCACCGGCGTGCCGACGGGAAACCGCCCGCGCTTGCCCGACGGCATGAACAGCACGAGTGGATCGGTAATGTTGGCAGGCGAGTTCATGCGTACACGTGTCTCGGAAGGGATTGTCGATACCGTTTAACGGATCGTTTCACTATTGGGCGGAGTGTCTGATGGTCCAGAGGCCAATCATGTCCGATCTCCTGCTGTCCAGCATATTCACCGCTTTTACCATGGTGCGGGTGCTGAAGGGCCCGTGGCTGCGCAATCCGCAATATCTGGCCACCGGAATTCTCGGCGCGATTGTCGCGGTGCTGCTGCTGCACGGGCTGTGGCCCGCCTATGACGATGACTTCGTCATAGGCGGCGTGACGGGCATATTCGGCTCGTGGGCGGGAATGGCGTTGTTCGACGCCATATTGGGCATCGCCTGACCGCAACGCAGACGCGTCCGACCGCATCGATGATGCGATCGGTCCAGCGTGGTTTGCAGTCCGGTTCACGATTGCGCGCTTACCCCCGACCCATGCGGGCTTCGCGGCCGCCGCGACGGCGGCCACCGTTTGCAGCGCCATCGCCTGGCGCATTGACCTGCGTCGGCGCCGCGACCGCATGGCCGCCTTCGGCCGGCTTGTAATCCTTGTAGGTCCTGATCCAGTTGGTGCAGTTCTCGTCGGTGCCGTTGAGCACATTGGCGCCGCGCACGGCTTCCATTTCCTGCGGACGCACCGGGTTCATGATGGCTGATGTCATGCCGGCGCCGATCACCATCGGGATGAAGGCGGCGTTGATGCCATGGCGATGCGGCAGGCCGAAGGAGATGTTGGACAGGCCGCAGGTTGTGTTGACCTTGAGCTCTTCGCGGAGCCGACGCAGCAGCGCGAACACCTGGCGACCGGCATCGCCGAGCGCGCCGATCGGCATGACCAGCGGGTCGACGACGACGTCGTGCGCGGGAATGCCGAAATCGGCGCAGCGCTGGACGATCTTCTTGGCGACGGCGAAGCGCACGTCCGGATCCATCGAAATGCCGGTCTCGTCATTGGAAATGGCGACGACCGGGACGTTGTATTTCTTGATCAGCGGCAGGATGGCTTCGAGCTTTTCTTCCTCGCCGGTGACGGAATTGACCAGCGGGCGGCCCTTGGCGACCTTGAGTGCCGCCTCGATCGCGGCGGTGACCGAGCTGTCGATCGACAGTGGCAGGTCGACGAGACCCTGGACGATCTCCAGCGTCTGCACCAGCAGCGCCGGCTCGGTGGCGTTGGGGTCGACGGCGGTGACGCCGGCATTGACGTCGAGCATGGTGGCGCCGCAGGCGGCCTGTTCCAGCGCGTCCTTGATGACGGTCTCGAAATTGCCGGCGACCATCTCGGCGGCGAGCTTTTTGCGGCCGGTCGGGTTGATGCGCTCGCCAATCACGCAGAAGGGCTGGTCGAAGCCGATGATGATTTCTCGTGTCGCCGAGGCAACGATGGTCCGGGTCATGAAATCTCTCCGTCGTGATATAAAGAGTTCTTTATATCGTTATCTCTTTTCGATCAAGCGAATGGTGGTCCCCCGCGCGGATCAATGCGCGGTCTTCACCATATCCACCTGGGTTTCGGTAATCTCGTCGTGCAGGATGTGGTCGAGCCGGTCGGCAACCATCTGGTCGTCGCGACGGATTTCGCGCTTCCAGGGCTGGCGGCCCTTGAGCACGCCCGATTCATCGACGATCTCGGCGACATATTCCTCCTGGCGGTAGGCCATCACATGGATGCCCGAGATGCCGGGGATTTCCTTCACCTCGTTGATGATGTCGATGCAGAGCTGCTTGCCTTCCTTCTTCTGGTCCTGCGCGCCTTCCAGCCGCTTGATGACGGCATCCGGGATGTGGATGCCCGGCACGTTGGAGCGGATCCACTTGGCGGTCTTGGCCGAGGCGAGGGGGCCGACGCCACACAGGACGAACACTTTTTCGGTGTGGCCGAGATCGCGCGCCTTCTGCATGAAGGTCCTGAACATCGGCACGTCGAAACAATACTGCGTCTGCACGAACTGCGCGCCGGCGGCGATCTTCTTGCCGAGGTGGATCGGGCGGAAATCGAAGGGCGGCGCGAACGGGTTGACGGCAGCGCCGAGGAAGACCTGCGGCGGCGTCGTCAGCTTGCGGCCGGACAGGAACTTGCCGTTGTCGCGCATGATGCGGACGGTCTCGAGCAGCGACATGGAATCGAGGTCGAACACCGGCTTGGCGCCGGGCTGGTCGCCGGCCTGCACGCCGTCGCCGGTCAGGCACAGCATGTTGGCGACGCCCATGGCGGCACCGCCCAGCACGTCGCCCTGGATGGCGATGCGGTTCTTGTCGCGACAGGCGATCTGCATGATCGGGGCATAGCCCATGCGGGTCAGCAGCGCGCAGATGCCGACCGAGGACATGTGGCAGTTGGCGCCGGAGGCATCGACGGCATTGATGGCGTCGACCCAGCCGTCGAAGATCTTGGCCCGGTTGTAGACGTCCTCGGGGTCGGCGCTGTCGGGAGGATTGAGCTCGGTCGTCACGGCGAATTCACCGCGCCGCAGCACACGCTCCAGCCGGCCGCGGGACGAATGGCCGGGCAAGGGATCGAGCGGCAGATGGATGCCGGCCGGGTTCTCGTCGCGCTGACGGGCGCTCATGCGGCGGCTCCGGTCTTTGGCGCGGCCGCGGTTTCACGGGCGGCGGCGGCCTGCGCGGTGACCCGCAGCCAGGCGGAGGTTTCGCGCAGCGACTGGTCGACCGGCTTCTGCACGGTCAGGATCTTGTCGGAGTTGACCATGTTCTGCGAGCCTTCCCAGGCCTTGACCCAGACGCAGGGCATGTCGGGCTCGACCTCGCAATTGCCATTGGCCCGCACGCCGCCGCAGGGGCCGTTGCGCAGCTGCTTGGGGCAGTTCATCGGGCATGACATGCCGGTCGAGGACAGGATGCACTGGCCGCACATGCGGCAGTCGAACATGAACCCCTTGACGCGCTTCTCGACGAATTTGATCGGGGCCTCGACACGGCCGTAGCCGATGCCTTTCCACAGGGGATGGAGGAGCAGGAACATGTCGGCGAAACGGGAATAGAACCATTCGAGCAGGCGCGAATGCCGGATCGACCACAATCTCACCGCGAAGGAGCGCTGCACGCGCCGCTGCGGCGACACGTCGGCCGGCTTGTAGTCGGATTTCGGCGCCGCCTTCTTGACCAGGGTGGCCTGGGTAACCGTTGGTTGGGTCTCAGACATTTTCTTTGCCGCCCGCCTTGACCAGAGCGACCAGCCGCTCTCGGTCATATTTCGCGTCGAGGTCCTGGAAAGCCTTCTCGACCTCGGCTTCGAGATCGTCGCCGACGGGAACCGGATCGGCCTTGCGCCATTCGGCCAGATAGTCGTCGGTGCCGCCGGCGCCGGTGCGCATGGCGCACATGTCGATAGCCTCGGTGAAGCGCAACGGCAGCTCGCGCTTGGCATTCTGCCGGCCCTTCTTGACGATGACCTGGGCAGGGATGTCGCGCCAGTAGACGACGATAAGATCGGCCATGAATTCTCGCTCCTCGATCTCAGAGCATTGCCGGATGCGCAATGGACCCGCTTGTTATGGGACGACGCGCGCGCATTCAAAAGCGACGCATTTCAATGTCGTAAAATGAAAGGTGTGTTTATTCGTTCGCGGGGCGCACCGGCGGCAGGGTCGGCGTGCCGAAAAGTGGCCGCTCCTCGTGCGACACCGGGCTGATGAGACCCTACCAGATTCCGGTTCTGAGGCCGGTCCAGACGTAGAACCAGATCGTCGGATGATACCACTGTTTGGAAGGCAGGCCGGGATCGAAAGTCGTGAGTCTTCCGGCCAGTGCATCGCTGACGGCCTCGACGCAGATGTCGCGCGAGAACGCCGTCTGGCGGAGCGCGTGACTTGAGATGGTGTCGCCTTTTTTCGGTCTGCCGCGCGCCTGCTTCAGCACGCCGCCAGTGTCGACGCCAGCGTCGACGAGATGGACGGTCGTGCCGAAATTCTGCGCATCACCGGAGACAAGAGCCCAATAGCCGCCATTCATGCCGCGATATTTCGGCGTGATGCCGGCATGGTAGTTCAGCACCGGGCAGGGCATTTTGCGCAGCATCTCGGCCGAGATCAGTCGGCAACCGTTGAGCAGCACGACGCCTGGCTGGATCTTCTGGATCGCCTGCAGGCACTCAGGCCCATTGGCCGACGCTACACGGATGATCTCCTGGCCTGGTCGCGGCTCAACCTCAAGTCTCTCCTCGGCAATCAACCGCGCGCCATGGCTGGCCAGGAGCCGCTTGCCCAACCTGCTCAACACCATCGTGCCAAGCTGGCCCATGGCCGAGACCCAACCCTGGCGGCGAGCCCGACCACGCAGCAATTGCTTTTTGGATTCAGGGGTTTCGAGGATGACGCTGACAGGGCCAACGCGATCGGCGATTGCGTTGATCATGGCCCAGACATGCTGGCCGCCGCCGGTCACGACGACGATCGGCGCACTGGTTGCGACCGGTGAAGACATAGCCCGCTTTCCTGCCTTGCACGCGGCCGGCTGCCGCATGCTGGCCGGATTTGTGCCGGAATGGGGTTAAATCTTGATGACCACGCTCAGCGCTTGAACTCGATGATGTCGAGCTTCGATTCGTAGTAGGGCGCGGGAAGTTCGATACGCCATTCGCCGGCACCGGTGCGGAAGGCATAGCCGACCTGGTCGGTCTGCGGGCCGCTGCCATAGGGCTTTGCCCGATCATTGTTGACAGAACCGGAGCCGAGATAGATGGCGCGCTTCTCGTTGTCGTCGAAAAAGCGGCCTTGGGTGCGCTGCGAGCCGCTGATCTTTTCAAGCCGCCAGCCGGAACCATCGTCGGTCACCTTGCACTTGAACCAGCCATAGATCA
Source organism: Mesorhizobium huakuii (assembly GCF_030160235.1). Taxonomy (GTDB): domain Bacteria; phylum Pseudomonadota; class Alphaproteobacteria; order Rhizobiales; family Rhizobiaceae; genus Mesorhizobium; species Mesorhizobium huakuii. The sequence continues at coordinate 126,096 of NZ_BSNY01000027.1, read as the reverse complement.
CGAGCGGGCTCAAACCGCCCGCCTTGATGGTGCGGCACTTCCAGTTGCCGGTCAGGTCCTTGTCGGAGAACGACACCAGCGGCTTGGCCAGCAAGGCATCCAACTGTTTGACCTCGGCCGGGCTGCCCGCTTTCGCCTCGGCGAGCGCCGCCTTGCGCGTCTCGCCATAGTTGTCGAGGCGGACCTTGTCGGCGGGCGTGATCAGCTTCTGCACCTGGCCGTCGGCAAGAGCGGGCAGGGTGCAGCAGAGCAGGCCGATGGCGGCAAAAAAGGGACGAAGGATCATCTGGAACTCCCTGGAGTCTGCAAAAATGGCAGTTGATGTCTGGAGCGGCGCCGTTGCCGGCCGATGGCTGATTTTATCGGGTCGATTGCGTCTGTCATCCGTGCTTAACAGCGTCGCCGTCAGAAATCATGGTGTGACACATGCGAATCTTGCTCACGGGATCGTCGGGTTGGCTGGGCAGCGCGCTGGCGCCGCGCCTGCGCGCGCTTGGCCATGAGGTGATTGGCCTCGACCCTGTTCCTTCGGTGGAAACGCAGATGATCGGCTCGATCGCCGATCGCGATCTGGTCATGCGGGCAGTCGGGGATAATCGAATCAAAGCCATCGTTCACAGCGGCGCGCTGCACAAGCCCAATATAGAGAGCCGCACCAACAGCGATTTTATCGCCACCAATGTGCAAGGCACGCTGAACCTGCTCGACGCGGCGGTGGCGGGCGGCGTGCAGCGCTTCGTCTTCACCTCGACCACCTCCCTGATGATCTCGCAGGCGATACGCGACGGCTTCAAGGGCGGTGCGCGCAAGGCCGCCTGGCTGACCGAGGCGATGTCGCCCGAGCCGCGCAACATCTATGGTGTCACCAAGCTTTCGGCCGAACATCTCTGTCGCCTCTATCATCTGCAGCATGGCCTGCCGGTGGTCGTGCTGCGCACGGCCCGTTTCTTTCCCGAAGCCGACGACATGGCGCATACGATCGAACAGTCTGACGCCAACACCAAGGCGAACGAATTGCTGTTCCGCCGGCTGACAGTGGAAGACGCGGCGGAAGCCCATGTCGCGGCATTGGAGAAGGCGCCGCAGCTCGGTTTCGATACTTTTATCATTTGTGCGCCGACGCCGTTCCAGCCCGATGACTGCGATGCGCTGATCAGGGATGCACCAGCCGTCGTCGCGCGCTATTTCCCCGACTTTCCGGCGCTCTATGCGCGAAAGGGCTGGTCGATGTTTTCCTCCATCGATCGGGTGTACGACGCGTCGCGGGCGAGAGACCGGCTGGGTTTTGTCTGCAGAACGAGTTTTGCCGATGTTCTGGCGGCGCTGAGGGCGGAGGAGGAGGCCGCCTAGCGCATTGCGATCAGGCGACCTTCGCTGCCTGCGCCATTTCGACCGTCAGGTCGCCATAGCCGGTGGCGCGCCGCTCATAGGCGAGGCCGAGCAGGGCGGCGGCCTTTTCCGCGACCTTGTCGAGTTCCGGGTCGTCGGTCTGGGCGAGATAGACCAGCTTTTCGTAGTTGCCGAAATAGTCCTTGATCAGTTCCGGGTGCTTGTCGAGGCCGAGCGGCTTCATGAAGAAGGCATCGAACTGGCGGCACAGGAAGTCCGTCATATAGAAGGACATCATGTCGTCTTCGGCGACCTTCGCATAGGCCTCCATGCCTTGATAGAAGGCAAAGCAGTGCGGGCCGGCCATCCGCTCGACGCCATGCTTCTCGATGACGCGGTCGAGCAGGCCACCGGTGCCGCAATCGGCATAGCCGACGAAGATGTGCTCGTACCCCTCCGCCTTGGCCTTCTCGATCGCTCTATCCATGGCGGGCGCGATGCGGTCGGGATAAAAATGAAACTCGGCCGGCAGGCACGTCAGTTCCAGGTGAGTGAGCCCGAGCTGTTCCTTGACGGCCAATACCTCGCGCGCAATCATCCCGCAGGCGATGACAAGCAGCCTGTCAGTTTGATTCGGTTTGGTTTTTTGCGTCTTGACCAAGTCGAGCGGCTTTCGCTGCGGGGCTAATTTATCTGTCGAGGGAGACACCGTCCATGAAACTGCTGCGTATCGCACCCATTGCCATCCTTGCCTGCGCACTTGCACTCACCGCCTGCGCCAACACCATTCGGGGTGTCGGCAAGGATGTCAAATCGACGGCGAGGGCGGTCAAGGACACTGTCGCCAACTGACCGGCAGCCTCTTCCATCATCTGGGTACAAAAAAGCCGCGCTGCAAGGCGCGGCTTTTCTTGTCGGTTATCCTGATGCCTTGGGTCAGGCCGAAGCGCGGACATTGTGCTTGCGCTTCATGAAGTCCTTGGCGGTTTCGACCGCCACAGCGGCATCGCGGCAATAGGCGTCGGCGCCGACGGCCTTGCCGAATTCCTCGTTGAGCGGCGCACCGCCGACCAGCACGACATAGTCGTCGCGGATGCCCTTTTCCTTCATCGTGTCGATGACGACCTTCATGTAGGGCATGGTGGTGGTCAAAAGCGCCGACATGCCGATGATGTCGGGCTGATGCTGCTCGATCGCATCGAGATATTTCTCGACCGCATTGTTGATGCCGAGGTCGATGACGTCGAAGCCGGCGCCTTCCATCATCATGCCGACGAGGTTCTTGCCGATGTCGTGGATGTCGCCCTTGACGGTGCCGATCACCATCTTGCCCTGCTTGGGGGCGCCAGTGGCCGCGAGCAGCGGACGCAGGATGAACATGCCGGCCTTCATGGCGTTGGCGGACAGCAGCACTTCGGGAACGAACAGGATGCCGTCGCGGAAATCCTCGCCGACGATGCGCATGCCTTCGACCAGCGCCTCGGTCAGCACCTTGTAGGGCGCCCAGCCGCGCTCCAGCAGGATGCGCGTGCCTTCCTCGATCTCTTCCTTCAACCCGTCATAGAGGTCGTCGTGCATCTGCTGCACCAACTCGTCGTCGGAAAGTTCAGAAAGGATGATCTCGTCGTCGGACATTTTTATCCAGCTCCTCACGGCATCGCGACTGTGTCGCAAGGCACAAAATATTAGCGTTCATACCTAACCCGCAACGGGCGGCTATCCATAGCTGATTTGCGACTTCCCGCAAAAGGAAAGCGACTGGAAAATCTATTGGTTTTCTTGTCGATTTTGCGACAGGCGTTGGCGCGGACGGGCCGTTTCGAATAGGGTGCATGGCTACGATCCGGCGAAAGCCGCGCCATGCGGCCACAACGGCTACGGACCAGCCATCGTCAGGCCAGGCCATATTCAGGGAAGAGCGATCATGAGCGAACACGCGGCAGTCGACCAGGAAGCGTCAAACGCGCGGCGTGGGCGAGGCGCGAGTGGCGGAGCGGCCGCAAGGCGCGCCGCGCGTTCCGGCGGCGGACCCGGCACCCAACTCACCTACATCAAGCGCAAGATCAACATCTATGAGGTGCTCGACGAGGAAGGCCTCGCGCTGATCGAGAAGAACACCGATACGGTGCTCGAAGAGATCGGCATCATCTTCCGCGACGACGCCGAAGCGTTGCAGCTGTGGAAAGAGGCCGGCGCCGACGTCAAGGGCGAGCGCGTGCATTTCCCGAAGGGGCTTTGCCGGTCGCTGCTGAAGACCGCGCCGTCCGTCTATACCCAGCACGCCCGCAATTCCGAACGCTCGGTGCAGATCGGCGGCAATGCCACCGTCTTCGCGCCGGTCTATGGCCCGCCCTTCGTGCGCGACCTTAACGGTGTCAGGCGCTACGCGACGATCGAGGATTTCCAGAATTTCGTGAAACTCGCCTATATGGCGCCGTCGATCCACCATTCGGGCGGCACGGTGTGCGAGCCGGTCGACGTGCCGGTCAACAAGCGCCACCTCGACATGATCTATTCGCACATAAAATATTCGGACAAGCCGTTCATGGGCTCGGTGACCGCGCCGGAACGCGCCGAGGACACCGTCGCCATGGCCAAGCTCGTCTTCGGCGACGATTTCGTCGAGAACAACACGGTGCTGACCAGCCTGATCAACGCCAACTCGCCGATGGTGTTCGACGAAACCATGCTGGGCGCGCTGAAGGTCTATTCGCGCCACAACCAGGCCTGCATCGTCACGCCGTTCATCCTTGCCGGCGCGATGAGCCCGGTGACGGTCGCCGGCACGCTGACGCAGGTTCTGGCCGAAGTGCTGGCCGGCGCATCGTTCACGCAGCTCATCCGTCCGGGCGCCCCGGTGCTGTTCGGCACCTTCGCCTCGTCGATCTCGATGCAGTCCGGCGCGCCGACCTTCGGCACGCCGGAGCCGTCGCTGGTGTCCTATGGCGCGGCACAGCTCGCACGACGTCTCGGCCTGCCGTTCCGCACCGGCGGTTCGCTCTGCGCGTCCAAGGTTCCGGATGCGCAAGCCGCCTATGAAAGCGCCAACACGCTGAACTCGACGATCCTGGCCGGCACCAACTTCGTCCTGCACTCGGCCGGCTGGCTCGAGGGCGGGCTGGCGTCCTGCTATGAAAAATTCATGATGGACATCGACCAGCTCGGCATGCAGCAGAAATTCTCCGAAGGCGTCGACCTGTCGGAGAACGGCCAGGCGATGGACGCCATCCGCCAGGTCGGCCCGGGCAGCCACTATCTCGGCTGCGACCACACGCAGGCCAATTTCCAGACGGCGTTCTACCGCTCCAGCATCGCCGACAACAATTCCTACGAGCAGTGGCTGGCCGAAGGCGAGAAGACCGCGCCGCAGCGCGCCAATGAGCTCGCCCGCCGCTGGCTGGAAAGCTACGAGGCGCCGCATCTCGATCCGAGCATCGACGAAGCCCTGAAGGAGTTCATCGCCAAGAAGAAGGGGTCGATGCCCGACGCCTTCACTTGAAAGGAGCCCGAGTCAGGCGGGGCTAAAGTCGCCAACATCATCCACAAGGAAGTCTGGCGGAGCGCCTTCTCCGACCCGGACAAGAAGGGATGATTGCGCGCGGAGGCAGACATGGCTCGAAGGAGTGCTTTCAAGGGGGGCGCGAACGATGTGGTCAGCTCCCTTGTCAGCCGTAACAACGACGTTGACGGGTATTGGGGCATTGGGCTGCTTCATTCGTTGGCGCGGGAGAATTCTACATCCAAAATTCGTATTGATTTGTCAGAAGCGTCGTGTGCGGCACTGCCGGCCTTCGCTTCGCTGATAAGGCGACATCGTTCGATGATCGAAGGGCAAGCGGCAGCCAAGGATTTGAGGTTCCAAGCGTCTTCGATTGAAGTCGAGTTCGATTTGCCAAGAGGCGGCTTCGGTATCGATTTCTGCAGGCGTGACGAGAACCCCTTTAGATGCTCACTGACGATTGTCGATGATCGGGGAAAGGCGTGGAGCCATACTATTTCGGGTTGCTCCCACCCTCACGACCCCGCGCGAGAGTCGCGGAGTTCCAGAGTTTCATAGGGCGACCATGTCCAACATGACGTCCCTTGGACTGCAATCAGACGGTTGCCGATTGGGCTTTGGCGACATCGAAGAGGCCCTAGCCGTCCACGGTCTCGTTCTTCGCGGCGGCTTCAATTTTGCAACAGACGAAGCGCCGCCACTCGGCTTATCGGGCGCGCCGGCAAGGTCCGCGCTGCTGGTCGGGCAGGCGGGTGCGGCGCCCTGGCCGCATTTCCTGCGCTGGTGGGAGCCGCAGCCTCCGACAATCGCCAATCCGCTCGACAGCTGGTCGCGGCAGGTCATCGGCGATGTGGCGAAGGCATTCGGCGCGCGCGCCGTCTCTCCCTCGGACAAGCCCTATCTGCCGTTCCAGCAATGGGCTGTTCGGGCTGAGGGACTGAAACCGTCGCCGCTTGGCATTCTCATGCATCCGCAATACGGGCTTTGGCATGCCTATCGCGGCGCGTTGCTGTTCGAGGACGAGATCGCGCTTCCCGAGCACGGCGAGGCAGTTCATCTCTGCGATGCCTGTGTCGAGAAGCCTTGCCTGAAATCCTGTCCGGTCGATGCATATTCCACGGCAGGTTTCGCCTACCGGGCCTGCCTGGCGCATGTGCGGGGTGGAAATGGCGAACCGTGCCGGAGCGGCGGTTGCCTCGACCGCAATGCCTGCCCCTACGGCACGGAATATCGCTATCCGCCTGATGTCCAGGCCTTCCATATGGCGGCATTCGCCGATCCGTAATCGTCAGTTGATCCTGCACGAGATGTTGACCATCAGGCTCAGGGAATGCCTTGCCGCGGCAGGCCGCGCGGATATGTATCGCGCATCTGACAAATGGAGCAGGCAATGACCAAGCAGGACCTCAGGATCAAGACACGTGATGGCGTGGCGAAGGCGGGTCTGTTCCGCTCAGCCAAGACGTCCCCAGCCAAGTCGGGCGTCATTCTCTACCAGGACGCCTTCGGTCCGCGTCCGGCGCTCGACGGCATGGCCGAGCGCTTGGCGGGCGAGGGTTATGCGGTGCTGGTGCCTGACCTCTTTTATCGCAACGCGCCCTACGGTCCGTTCGACGCCAAGACAGCCTTCACCGAGGAAAAGACCAAGGCAGCGCTGATGGCGCTGGTCACCGGCACGACGCAGGAGATGACCATCAGCGACGGCGAGGCCTTTCTCGATGCGCTTGCCGGCGAAGGCGTTACGGGTCCGATCGGCACTGTCGGCTATTGCATGGGCGGCGCGCGGGCGCTCAACGCCGCCGCGGCCTACCCGGACAGGATCAGGGCCGCCGCCAGTTTCCATGGCGGCAATCTCGCCAGCGATGCCGCCGACAGCCCGCACCGCAAGGCGGCATCGATCAAGGCGCGGGTCTATGTCGGCATGGCCGGCATCGACCGGAGTTTTCCGCCTGAGCAGTCGACGCGGCTGGAGGAGGCGCTGCGCAATGCCGAAGTCGACCACGCCATCGAGAACTATGTCGGCATGGCGCATGGCTGGTGTGTGCCGGACCACAGCGTCTACAACGAAGCCGGCGCCGAACGGCATTGGCGAAGGCTGATCACGCTGTTTGCCGAAACACTCGGGTGAAGCTTCCGCCTGCCTGGCACCTTTTCCCCGTAGAACGGGGAGGAGGAAGAGGCGGTGCGTAAAGAATCTTTGCATCACCCCAAGGAATAGCCATTAGCCTTCGTCCAACAGGCAAATGATGGCGATGATGCTGGATGAAAGAGAAGCCTCCGACGCCGAACTGATCGGGCGGGCGAAGGGCGGAGACAGGGGGGCCTTCGGCAAATTGCTGGAGCGCCACTACGACTTCGTCTATCGCGCCGCCTATCGCTGGTGCGGCAAGAAGGCCGATGCCGAGGACATCGCCCAGGAAGTCTGCGTCCGTCTCGGCAAGGCGATCCGCGACTATCGCGGCGGCGGCGCCTTCACGACATGGCTCTATTCCGTGACGATGAATGCGGCGCGCGACATGATGCGCAAGACCGCGCGCGAGACGGTAAAGACCGAAGCCTATGGCGTCCATGCGCTGATTTCGGGCGAGGCCCCGGCCGAGAGCGATGATCCGGCCGAGGCGCTGTGGGCCGCCGTGCGGCAGCTTCCGGACAAGCAACGCGACGCCGTGCTGCTGGTCTATGGCGAGGGCTTGAGCCACGCGGCCGCCGCCGAGGCGATGGCGATCTCGGAGACGACGGTTTCCTGGCACATCCATGAAGCGAAGAAACGGCTGAAGACGCTGATGCGTTCAGCCGGGGAAGTGTGACCATGGTCGACGACAACGAACTCAACAGACTGCGCGATATCGCAGCCCCGGCCCCGGGCGAGAGCGCGAAGGCGCGCGCCTTCGAAGCCGCCCTGCGCGCCTATGATGAGGAAAATATTTCCGCCGTGACCCAAGGATCGGCCGGCGGCCTTCGTCTCACAGAGCGAGCACAAAAGCTCTGGAGCGAGATCATGCAAAAGAAACTCATAGCCACGCCGGCCCTGGCCGGGCTCATCGCCCTGCCGATCGCCGGTTACGCCACTTTCCATCTGCTGAGGGAACAGCCGCCCAAATTCGGCGGCGACGAAAAGATCACCGAGACGCTGGCCGACAAGCCGGCGGCGTTGAAGCCGGCCGAGCCGAAGCAGGCTCCGACCGGGTTGGAGAAGGACAAGAAGGCCGACGCGGACGTTGAAAGCCGCGATGCGACCGACGTGCTTGTAGCGCCGGCTTCGCCGCCGAAATCCGAATCGGCCCAGGCTGGCGGCACAGCTCAACAGACTGCCAATGAACGCGCGGTGGTGGCCGAGCCGGCACCACCGGCGCCGACGGGTGAATTCACGCTGAATAGCACCGCGCCAAGCACCTCGCGGCTCGCCCGCGTGCCGGCTGCCGAGTCCAAGCTGATGGCGCCGCAGCCGACCATGGCGCCGGCGGATCAGATCGCGCCGCAGGAGGAAAACCGCAATCGCGTCCAGGATTTCAAGACCAATCCGGTGCATGCCGCGCTGGAAGATCCGGTCTCGACCTTCTCGATCGATGTCGATACGGCCTCCTATTCCTTCGTGCGCCGTTCGCTGAAGGAAGGCGCCGTGCCGCAGGCCGACACGGTTCGTGTCGAGGAGATGATCAACTACTTCCCTTACGACTGGAAGGGGCCGGACTCGGCGTCGACGCCATTCAACTCGACCGTCAGCGTCATGCCGACGCCGTGGAACGCGCACACCAAGCTGATGCATGTCGCCATCAAGGGCTTCGACATCAAGCCTGCCGAGCAGCCGAAGGCCAATCTGGTCTTCCTGATCGACGTCTCGGGTTCGATGGACGAGCCGGATAAGCTGCCGCTGCTCAAGTCGGCGTTCCGGCTGCTGGTCAGCAAACTCAGGGCCGACGACACCATCTCGATCGTCACCTATGCCGGTGAGGCCGGCACCGTGCTGATGCCGACCAGGGCTGCCGAGAAGGACAAGATCCTGAATGCGATCGACAATCTCACGCCCGGTGGTTCGACCGCCGGCGAGGCGGGCATCAAGGAGGCCTACAAGCTTGCCCAGCAATCCTTCGTCAAGGACGGCGTCAACCGGGTAATGCTGGCCACCGATGGCGACTTCAATGTCGGCCAGAGCGACGACGATGATCTCAAGCGCCTGATCGAGCAGGAGCGCAAGAGCGGTGTCTTCCTGTCGGTGTTCGGCTTCGGCCACGACAATCTGAACGACCAGATGATGCAGACCATCGCCCAGAACGGCAACGGCACCGCGGCCTATATCGACACGCTGGCCGAGGCGGAAAAAGTGCTGGTCGAGGATGCCTCCTCGACGCTGTTCCCGATCGCCAAGGACGTGAAGATCCAGGTCGAGTTCAACCCCAACAAGGTCTCGGAATACCGCCTGATCGGCTACGAGACCCGGGCGCTGAACCGCGAGGACTTCAACAATGACCGCGTCGATGCCGGCGACATCGGCTCGGGCCATTCGGTCACCGCGATCTATGAGATCACGCCGAAGGGCAGTGGCGGCGAGCAGATCGACCCGCTGCGCTATGGCCAGGCCACGGTCAACAATGGCGGCGTCGCCAATGCGGACGAGTATGCCTTCGTCAAGATCCGCTACAAGCTGCCGAACGAGGACGTCTCGAAGCTGATCACCACGCCGGTGACATCGGCCAATGAGGTGGCGTCCTTCGACCAGGCCAGCACCGACCAGCGTTTCTCCGTCGCGGTTGCTGCCTTCGGCCAGAAGCTGCGCGACGAGGATGCGACCGCGAAGTTCGGCTACGACAAGATCATGGAGATTGCCACTGCCGCCCGAGGAGCCGACCCGTTTGGGTACAGGTCCGAGTTCCTCTCGCTTGTGCGCCTTGCCTCGGCGCTGGGCGGCAACCGGTAGTGGCGATGACGGCCGGTTTCCTTCAGATGGGATCGTTCTGACAGGGGAAATCGGCCCACGGGCGGGTGAGGCAGGCCGGCGAGGGGTCATTCCCTTGCCGGCCTTTTTTTCGGATCTGTCGATATTCAGGTGAGGCCGGCCTGCGAATGGCGGTTTCCTGCGCGTCCGGTGCTCACGTACTTAAGTACGCTCCGCTCCGGTTCTCGGAACCCACCATTCTCGGCTCGGCCTGACCTGAATCTCAACAGATCCTAGGTATGGCGCTTTCCGACACGATCGTTAAATTGCGCGGTATTTCCGGTACCGGATCGCAATTTCCTGTTGCTACACCGGACTTGTTTACAGGGCTTGAGGGAGCCGGAATTGCAGATCAGGACTATCGCCAACTCGCCGCCGCCGGTGCGAGACGCTTCCACGGTTTCTTCAGCCCCATCGGCCGAATCCAGACGCATCAGCGACGATGTCGCGCAGGCGCGTCACACCGCCATGTCGGCGCTGACCAATGACCGCTTCCGCGCCATGCTGGAACAGATCACCGATCCGGCTTCTTCCGGCGCGCTGATGACGATGCGCGGCGACAATGTGGTCGACTTCAAGTCGGCGCAGTCGAGCTACGCCGACAACAGCGAATAACCAAAAAAGCTTCAGGCCCGGCTGCGACGACGCTCGCGGCGGGCTTCGCTGGTCTCGGCGGTGTTTTCCGTCGCCACCTTGTTGCGCATCGGACCGATGCGCTCGACGATCGTCTCGACCGTCGGACGACCCGCCTTGGTGTGCGCGTCGAGCGCCTTGCGCATGGCGGCGAGGTGCTGGAACGAAGTGCCGCAGCAACCGCCGACGATCTTGGCGCCGGCATCGACGGCGAGGCGCACATAATCAGCCATCAGTTCCGGCGTGCCGGAGTAATGGATCTCGGTGCCACGGAATTCGGGAATACCGCAATTGCCCTTGACGATCACCGTCGCCTGCGGCTTCGCCTCGGTCATGTCGAGCAGCGAGGCCAGAATGTCGGAGGCGCCGACGCCGCAATTGGCGCCAACACCGAGCGGTGCCTCGGACAATCCATCGGCGACGCCGTGGATGTCTTTCGGCAGCAGGCCCATCATGGTGCGGCCGGCGGTGTCGAAGGAGCCGGTATAGGTGTAGGGGAGGCCAACGCGGATGGCGGCTTCAGCGGCGGCGCGGATCTCGTCGGGCGCTGACATGGTTTCGATCCAGGCGACTTCGGCGCCGCCTTCCTTGAGACCCTCGATCTGCTCGGCAAAGGCGTCGACCGCCTCGTCATAGGTCATGGCACCAAGCGGCACCAGCAATTCGCCGGTCGGGCCGACGGAGCCGGCAACGATCACCTTGCGGCCGGCCTTGTCGGCGACAGCGCGGGCAATCTCGGCGGCGCGCTTGTTGAGCGCATGCACGCGGTCCTGCGCATGGTGGAGTTTCAGCCGGTGGCGGGTGCCGCCGAAGGAGTTGGTCAGGATGATGTCGGCGCCTGCGTCGACGAAATTCTGGTGCAGGCTGGTGATGGTGTCGGGTGCCGTCTCGTTGAGCAGCTCCGGTGCCTCGCCCGCCTCCAGACCCATCGCGAACAGATTGGTGCCGGTGGCGCCATCGGCCAGCAACACGCCCTTTTCAGCCAGCAGGGCATCGATCGGATTGGTGGTGGTCATCGGATTGGCTTTCGTGTTTCGAATTGAAATAAGGATATAAAGAAGTCCTTATGTCTAGTCAATGATTTGCAGCGACCTTCGGCAATGCGATTGGCCAGGCTCTCGACCATGTCGGGCCAAGCAAATCGACTGACCATGATTGCCGTCGATCAGACAGCGCCTGAGGGGAACGACATGCCGGCCAGGTTTCGGGCGAAGGCGGCGGCCTCGTGCGGATTGACGTCGGCGGCTCGGATCAGATTGTCGAAATGCTGGGTCAGCGCCTGGATCGGCTGGGTGGCGTTCAGCACGACATACATGTCGCCGACATAGATGGCGGCGCGGTAGGGGCCGAAGATGGTGAGCGGGATCGAATAGCGCATGCGGCCGTCATAGAGAAACAGGCGGAAGGTCGGATAGAGATCATCGAGCAATGTCGCCATATGGGCGAGCTGCTGGCGGCGGTCGGCCTCGGGAAAGCGGTCCCACACACCGAGCCCGCGCGCAAAAATCTCCAGCGTGTGGCGCGGCATGCAGACTTCCATGTCGGTTTCCGGGCGCCGGTTATATTCGATGCGGTATTGCGTCTCGCTGGCCTGCGCCAGGCGGCTCCTGTTGGTGATGTTGGCCTCGTAGTCGACCAGCGCGCGGGTTCGCAGCAGATCGGGGATGCCCGCCGGGACGTAGCGGATCTTCGTGCCCGCGGCCTCGGCGAACCATTTGGCGAGCAGCGTGCGGTCGAAACCGTCGGGCGCTTCCTCGATCTCCAGGCTCTCGCGGATCTCGCCGGTGACACCTTCGTCTTGGCTCAAGCCCAGCAGCCAATCCAGCGACACTTTGAATTCGGCGGCGATGTTGAGCAACGTTTCGGCGCGCGGCAGGCGCGTCGAAGCGCCCGACATCAGCTGCGACAGCGCCGACCGGTCGATGCCGACAGCTGACGCGAAGGCCGACTGGTTGAGGTCGGAACGTGTCAGGAGCAGCTTCAAACGCTCCCGGAAGATTGCTGACAGGTCGCGTTTGTCCATCGTCCGGTCCTCCGAATCATGAGGAAAAATTTGCGCCGAAGCGGCCTACCGAGGCATCTCAGGCGTAAATGAATCCCTAAGCTTGTTTACAATGTGTAACATGTGCGGTCAAAAATGCGCAATCGCAACATTTTGTATACTTTGTCGCGTTGAGTGGAATCGCTTCTCCTGACACTATGCTGTCAGGAACCGTTTGGGTTCCGACGACTGAGGGGCAGTGGTCGATAGCATGACAGGCAAGAGCATCAAGCGACGCAACGCACCGGCCATCGAGTGGCCGACCGTGGTTCTCGCTTTCTTCTGTTACGGAACGTGGCTTGCCACCGGTTTCCTGCTCTGGCCATCCTATCCCATTCTCGCGCTCGCCATTCTCGGCTTCATCCTGGCACTGCAGTCGTCGATCATGCACGAAGTGCTGCATGGCCATCCGACGCGCAGCGCGTTGATCAACGAGGCTTTTGTCTTCCTGCCGATCGGTCTGGTCTGGCCGTTCCGGCGTTTCAAGACATTGCATTTGCGCCACCATGCCGACGAGCGGCTGACCGATCCGCTCGACGATCCGGAAAGCTATTACCAGGCGCTGTGGCAGCACGACGATTTGCCGGCGACGATGAAGTTCCTGCTCAAGATCAATAACACCATGGCCGGCCGTTTCTTTCTTGGCCCCTGGCTGTCCTGCATCGGCTTCTTCATCGACGATTTCAAGCAGATGATGGCCGGCGACATGGCGATCCGCAAGGCTTGGCTGCTGCATGCGATCGGCCTCGCCATCGTGGCGCCGATCGTGCAGTTCGGCTTCGGCATTCCGCTATGGCTCTATATTCTTGCGCCGGTCTGGCTCGGCCAGTCGCTGATCGCGATCCGCACCTTTGCCGAGCATCAGTGGTCCGAGCATCCGGAAGGCCGCACGGTGATCATCGAGCGCTCGCCGTTGTCGTTCCTGTTCCTCAACAACAATCTGCACTTCGTTCATCACAAGACGCCGACTGTGGCCTGGTACAGGCTGCCGAAACTGTTTCGCGAACGTCGTGACGAGTGGCTGCGGATGAACAATGGCTATGCCTATCCGAACTATTTCGCGCTGATCAAAGCCTATGCTTTCAAGGCGAAGGAGCCGATCGTGCATCCGGTGCTGCGACGTGCGCCTGAGCACGGCCGGGCGTTCAAGCCACGCATCCGGGCGCGCAACATCAATGGGCTCGGCACCGCGCCGGTGCCAGCCGAGCCGCCCAAGGAATAATTCGGGGCATCCCTCGGGTTCCGTGTCGGCCAGTTCTGATTGGACGCCGCGTTTTTGCGATACTTCTTCCAGACGTGATGATTTGATATCGGCATGAGCGAACTGATTGCGGCATTGCCCATGTATGACTGGCCCGAAGTGCGCGGCGAGGTTGACGCGCAATGGGTACGGTTGCGGGACGCCTTCGGGCAAAAGGGCATCGACGCGCCGCAGACCATGGTGCGCCGCAATGGCGACCTGCCGCCGGTGCCGGGCGGCATCCACGACGCCGGGGGAGCCTTGATCGCGCCGGATCCGGCGACGTTGCCGCCGGATGAACTCGATTATCACCGGCTCTGGCTGCACCCGGCGCTGCTGTTCGCGCAGACCTGCTGGGGACCGATGGAACTCGGCCTTGCGAGCCATGTGCAAGTGGTCGGTCAGCCAAGCTACGACGCTTACGAAGGCGGACAGGGCGAGCTTTATTCGAGCGCGCTGGTGATGCGGACGGGCGAGGGGCCGGCGGTTCGCTCGCCGGCGGACGGCAAGGCCTTGCTGCCGCTCGACCTTATCCGTGGCAAGCGGTTCACCTTCAACAGCCTGGATTCGATGTCGGGCACGATCGGCTTGACGCGCGATCTACAGGCGGTCGGCGAAACCCTTGAGCTCTTTTCCTCGCGCAGCGAAAGCGGCGGTCATCGCGCCTCGATCGTTGCTGTTGCCGAGGGCAGGGCAGATGTCGCCGCGATAGACTGCGAAAGCTGGGCGCTGGCGCAGCGTTTCGAACCGGCGGCGGGCAAGGTCGTGATCGTCGGCTGGACGGCGCGGCGCAAGGGCCTGCCCTTCATTACCGCCAGGACGACGCCTGAAAAAACAGTCCGGGCAATGCGCGAGGCCCTTGCCAGCCTAGCCGAGCAGCCTCGCATCCAACGGGTAGGTTGAAAGCTGCTCGTTGCCGGTCTCGGTGATCAGGATCTGCTCCTCGATCTTCACGCCTTCGCGGCCGCCAAGCCTGCCGATATAGCTTTCCACGCACAGCACCATGCCGGGTTCGAGCACGCCGTCAGGCGTGTCCGGCGTCCAGTCTCCGGCATGCGGCAAAGTCGGGTATTCGTCGGCCAGGCCGACACCGTGGTAGAGCACGCCGTAGCGGGTCGGGAAGCAATCTTCCGGCGGTACGGCCGAGCGTTCGACAAGGTCGCGGAACGAGATACCGGGTCGCATCAACTGTGTGTTGTGCTCGATCTGTTCGGCGGCAACGCGGAACAGGTCGCGCTGTTCATTGGTCGGCTTGGCGTCGCCGCAAAGCCACGTGCGCGAAAGGTCGGCGCAAAAGCCGTAGGGGCCGATCAGGTCGGTATCGAAGGCGACGAGATCGCCGGCCTCGATCATGCGCGACGAGCATTCCTGGAACCAGGGATTGGTGCGGGGGCCTGACGCCAGCAGCCGCGTCTCGATCCATTCGCCGCCCCGCGCAATGTTGCCGCGATGAAGTTCAGCCCACAATTCGTTCTCGGAGATACCAGGCTTCAGGGCCTGTTCCATCTCTCCCATCGCCGCCTCGCAAGCGACGATGGCGCGGCGCATGGCGAGGATTTCCTCCGGCGATTTGATCAACCGCGCATTCTCCATAACAGCTTCGCCATTGCCGATGGAGATGCCGAGGCGCGCCAGTTCCTCGACGCCTTCCGGATTAATGTGGTCGACCGCTATGCGGCTGTTGCCGTCGCCATGTTCCCTGACCAGATCGGCAATGCCGGCGGCCCAGCGGCGGACTTTCTGCTCGGTCAGTTCACCGCCATAGAGATACATCCACGATACGGCCGGGCGCACCTCGTCGACGACGCCGGAATGATCGGACAGATGCTCGCAGGAGAAATAATCGAACAGCACAACCGGGCCTTCGGTGGCGACGAAGCAATGCCGTGTCGGGTTGTGCGCCACCCACAGCTGCATGTTGGTCGAGTCGGTGGCGTAGCGGATGTTGACGGGGTCGTAGAGCAGGGCGCCGGCATAGCCGCGCCGCTTCAGCTCGGCGCGGATGCGCTCCAGCCGGTATTTGCGCATCGCCGGAAGATCGGGGGCGGCAACGCCCGCCGCCGCCCATTCCGCTTCAGCCTGGACGCCATAGCCCAACACATGCTGGTTGAGCGAAGCCGCCTTCTGGCGGGAGGCTTCGCGCAGCGCCTCGATCGAGCCGGGCTCGAACGGCATGATCTTGCGATGGCGACCGAAGCTGCCCTTTGGCGCCGCGCTGTCCATGGCTGAACCTCAGGTCCGCATCTTCTCGCCACTCGGGTCGAAAGGCGCCTCGACATTGATGCGCGCCGGGCGACGGTGGCCGAGGATCTCGATCTCGAACAGGCCGGCACTTTCGTCTTCGGCAAGGGCTGCAGGAACGTAGCCCTGCGCCATCGACTTCTGGACGTAGTGGGCATAGCCGCCCGACGTCACCCAGCCGACCACGCGCCACTCGCCATCGACGATGCCGCGCACGGCGGACGCGCCTTCGGCGGCCTTGGAGCCGCGCACTTCCTTGCCCTTGTCGTCGAAGCGCGGCGCGCCATAACCATGCGGTTTTTCGACCGTGCCAAAATCCTTGCTGACCTTGGCCCAGATCGGCTCGTCACCCATGACGTCGGCGTCCGCCGCGTCGACGATGAAGGAGACGCGGCGCAGTTTTGGTCCTTCGGCCTGTTCCTTGGCGGCGGCCTCACGGCCGATGAAGTCGTTCTTCTCGAGCTTGATGAAGCGGTCCATCGAGCCTTCGAACGGTCCGTAGATCGGCCGCAACTCGCGAAACCAGGTCGGGAAATTCTTTTCCAGACGCATCGACAACAAAGCACGCATGCCGAAATCGACCAGGCCGAACTCCTCGCCGGCATCCTTGATCGCCTTGTACACCAGGCGCTGGTAGGCCGGCGCCATCCAGATCTCGTAGCCGAGATCGCCGGTATAGGTGATGCGGTTGACCATGCAGGGCGCGCCGCCGACCGCCATCTCGCGGAAATCCATGAAGCGGAAGGCCTTGGTCGAGATGTCGACGTCGACCAGCTTCTGCAAGAGATCACGCGACTTTGGTCCGGCGATCGACAGGCCGACCAGCGTCTGGTCGAAGCGGTGGATGCGCACCGAACCGTCTTTCGGCAGGTGCTTCTCGAACCAGCGCATGTGGTATTTCTGCGCGGCCGATGAGCCCCAGATCATGAAGCGGTCTTCACCGGCCTTGGCGATGGTGAAGTCGCCGATCAGCTTGCCGAATTCGTTGATCATCGGGGTGAGCACGATGCGGCCGGTCTTCGGCATGCGATTGGTCATCAGCCGGTTGAGGAACTCTTCCGAGCCCGGTCCCGACACTTCGTATTTGGCGAAGTTGGCGATTTCGGTGACGCCGACGCGCTCACGCGTGGCGCGCACTTCCTCGCCGATCGGGCCGAAATCGTTGGAGCGGTGGAAGGAGACGACGTCTTTCGGCTCCTTGCCCTTCGGCGCGAACCACAGCGGGGTTTCCAGACCCCAGCTATCGCCCATGACGGCGTTGTTGGCCAGCATGGTGTCGTAGAGAGGCGTCGTCTGCGCCGGGCGTGCGGCCGGCAGTTCCTCGTTGGGGAAACGGATGGAGAAGCGGCGCGAATAGTTTTCGCGCACCTTGGCGTTGGTGTAGCGCAGGCCGGCCCATTCGCCGAAGCGGGCGACATCCATGCCCCAGACGTCGAAGCCGGGATCGCCATGCACCATCCAGTTCGACAGAGCGAGGCCGACGCCGCCGCCCTGGCTGAAGCCGGCCATGACGGCGCAGGCGCACCAGAAATTGGTCAGGCCCTGCACCGGACCGACCAGCGGGTTGCCGTCGAGCGCGAAGGTGAAGGGGCCGTTGATGATCTGCTTGATGCCGGCCTTTTCGATGCCGGGGAAATGCTTGAAGCCGATTTCCAGCGACGGCGCGATGCGGTCGAGATCCGGCGGCAGCAGTTCATGGCCGAAATCCCAGGGGGTGTTGACTGGAGACCACGGCTTGCAGGCCTTTTCATAGGTGCCGAGCAGGATGCCGTTGCGCTCCTGGCGGGTGTAGATCTCGCCCTTGAAGTCGAGCACGCCGATCATCTCGCGGCCGGTCGACTTGTTGAATTCCTCGACCTCCGGCATCGGCTCGGTGAGGAGGTACATGTGCTCCATGGCCAGCACCGGCAGCTCGACGCCGACCATGCGGCCGATCTCGCGCGCCCACAGGCCGCCGCAATTGACGACATGCTCGGCGTGGACCGTGCCCTGTTCGGTGACGACGTTCCAGGTGCCGTCCGGCTGCTGCGTCAGGTCAACGACGCGGTTGCGCAGCACGATCTCGGCGCCGAGTTTCTTGGCCGCCTTGGAGTAGGCGATCGTGGTGCCGGACGGGTCGAGATGGCCTTCGACCGGATCCCACATGGCGCCGACGAAGTTCTTCTCGTCCATCAACGGGAACATCGCCTTGGCTTCGGACGGCGTGATCAGCTCGGTGTCCATGCCGAGATAGCGCCCCTTGGCGTGGGCCAGGCGCAGGAAGTCCATGCGCTCGGGCGTATCGGCCATCATCACGCCGCCGGTCAGGTGCAGCGAACAGGACTGGCCCGAGATTTCCTCGATCTCCTTGTAGAGCTGCACGGTGTAGGCCTGCAGCTTGGCGACGTTGGGGTCGCCGTTCAGCGTGTGGAAGCCGCCCGCCGCATGCCAGGACGAGCCGGAGGTCAGCTCCGAGCGCTCGATCAGCATGATGTCGGTCCAGCCGGCCTTGGCCAGGTGATAAAGCACCGAGCAGCCGACGACGCCGCCGCCGATGACAACCGCTTTTACATGGGATTTCATGAAGATAGGTCCGTTTTTGCGTAAATTGAATCAGAGGTTTCGATCGCTGGCGCCACGACGGCCGCCAAGCACGATCAAAAATCGGTCGGCGCGCCGCCTTCGGCCGTGCGCTTCTGTACGAAGTCGTTGAGCTCCTCGCGGATCGCCGGGTCCATGTAGGGGTCTTCGTAGGACGCCAGCCGTTCCTTCCAGACCTTGTTGGCCTTCTCCATCGCCGTCGGCGAGCCAGCTTCCGCCCAGGTCTCGAAATTGCGCCAGTCGGAAATGATGGGCGAATAGAAGGCGGTCTTGTAGCGGTCCTGGGTGTGCTGGGTGCCGAAGAAATGGCCGCCGGGACCGACCGACTGGATGGCGTCGAAACCGAGCGCCTCTTCCGACAGGTCGAGCGGGGTCAGGAATTCGGCCACCATCTGCAAAAGATCGATGTCGAGAATGGTCTTTTCATAGGAGCAGCGCAGGCCGCCCTCGAGCCAGCCGGCGCCGTGCATCATCAGATTGCCGCCGCCCTGGATGGCGCCCCACAGCGAGAACACGCTCTCATAGGCCGCCTGCGCGTCGACGGTGTTGGCGGCGCAGGTGTTGGAGGTGCGGTAGGGGATGTTGTAGCGGCGGGCAAGCTGGCCGCCGACCAGCTGCGCCTTCATATATTCGGGCGTGCCGAAGGCTGGTGACCCGGACTTCATGTCGACATTGGAGGTGAAGCCACCATAACCGACAGGCGCGCCCTTGCGCACCATCTGGGCGAAAGCGATGCCGGACAGCGCCTCGGCATTCTGCTGCACCAGCGCGCCGGCGATGGTGACCGGCGCCATCGCGCCGGACAGGGTGAAGGGCGTGACGACGACGACCTGGCCCTTGCTCGACATCTGGATGATGCCCTCCATCATCGGCACGTCGAGCTTGAGCGGCGAATTGGTGTTGATGATGGTGAAGACGGACGGCTCTTCCAGCAACTGCTCGTGGCTGACGCCGCGCGCGATCCTGGCGATCTCGATGCCGTCGACATTGCGCTCCTTGCCGAGCGAATAGATGTGGAACACCTTGTCGGTCAGCGTGGCGAGATCGCGGATGCATTCGAGGTGGCGGACCGACGGATGGATGTCGGTCGGTTCGACCGGATAGCCGCCGGTGCAGTTCAGGATGTTGTGCATCTGCGCCAGGCGCAGGAAGTTGCGATAGTCCGCCTGGTTGCCGGGTCGGCGGCCGCGATCGATGTCGGAGCAGTTCGGCGCCGACGCCATCATCGACAGGATGACATTGTTGCCGCCGAAGCGGACATTGTGCGCCGGATTGCGGGCATGCAGCGTGAATTCCGACGGGCAGTGCGAGATGAGTTCGAGGATCATGTCGCTGTCGAAGCGCACGCGCTCCGAGCCCTCGCGCACGTCGGCGCCATGCGCCTTCATGATGCGGCGGGCTTCGTCGTGCAGGACGTCGACGCCGATTTCCCTGAGCACGCGCAAGGAGGCGAGGTGGATCGATTCCAGCTCGTCGTCCGACACCAGCCTGGTCGGCGCCAGCGGGTTCTTCAACTGGCGGAAGGCCGGCTGCTCGAAGGCGGCCGAGCCTCCGGCGCGCTTTCCGGCGCGGCCGCCGCGGCGGGCACGGTCGGGTGCCAGAGCCGGTTCTAGGGGATGCAGGACGGCGGTCATGATGGTCCTCGTAGGATGCGAATAGCGGGCGGCATAATGGACCGGCGGCCCGCCAGCCATTGCGGAGGCGGCGACCACTAGGGCGAGGGAAGCGACATGCCGGAACGGCAGCCGCGTGGCCGCGACATTCACCTTATCACCATGCCGTTGGCGCAAGCGGATTTCCCTTGCCGGTCCTTTCTTTCCCCGGATTGAAGCAGTAGCCATTGTTGCTTGCCGGCCGCGAGGTCTGCCGGCACCTCACCTGGATGATGGAATGGTCGCGACCGGCTCGAGCGAAGGCGAAGCGGGAACGCAGTGGGCAGCGCTCGCCGGCGTCACCGCGGCACTTGCCATGTTCGGTGCGGCGCAAGGGCTGAGCTCGCCGCTGTTCACGCTTCTGATGCAGAAGCAAGGCATGTCGCCCGGACTGATCGGCCTGTCGGCGGCGATGATGCCGCTCGGGCTGATCCTGTCGGCCTCCTTCGTGCCGGCGGCGGTGCGGCTGGTCGGTGCGCGCAACCTGGCGGTCGGCTGCTCGCTGATCGGCGCGCTGTGCTTCCTCGGCATCGGTTATCTGCAGAACTGGGTGGCCTGGTACGTCATCCGCTTCATCGTCGGCGTCGTCATCAATCCGCTCTACATCCTTGGCGAGGTCTGGGCGCTGTCGCTGGCGCCGCCTTCGCGTCGCGGCCGGGTGATGGGCGTGTTCAACACGCTGATGGGCGCCGGCTATGCGGCCGGACCCTTCACCTTGACCTTTATCGGCACATCGGGCTGGGCGCCCTTCAGTGTCGGCATCGGCGGCTTCATGCTTTGCGCGGTCATTCTGCGCCTTGTCTCCTCGAAGCTTGCCGGGTTCGAGGATGACGGTCAGCCTGCCGATAACTTCATCGGCTTTGCCCGGCTGGCGCCGGCGCTGCTGCTGGCCGTGCTGGTCTCGGCCGCCGTGCAGCAAAGCACCTATGCGCTGGTCCCGGTCTTCGGCGCCGGCTATGGCCTGCCGGAAGCCGTGCTCGCCGCGCTGGTTATGGCACTGTCGCTCGGCAACATCCTGCTGCAGATCCCGCTCGGCCTGCTGGCGGAGCGGTTTGGCGGCCGTCCGATGATCGTAGCCTGCGCGATGGCGACGGCAATCTGCGCGGCGCTGCTGCCGCTGCTGATCACCACATCGGTGATCTGGGGCGTGCTGCTGGTGATGGGCGCGGTCGGCTACGGTGTCTACACGATGGCGCTGGTCGAACTCGGCAGCCGCTTCAAGGGCTCGCTGCTCGTCACCGGCAATGCGGCCTTTGCTTTGTTGTGGGGCGTTGGCGGCATTGTCGGTCCGCCGGGTGCCGGCCTGCTGATGCAAGGCATCGGCCCGCTCGGCCTGCCAGTGGTGATCGCAGGTCTCGATGCGGTTCTGGTCGTCTTCGCGCTCTATCGTTCGTCCGTGCGCCGGGTTGGCAAGACATGATCGCGGCTGGTTTTTGTCGGCGCCGGGAAAGCCCGAATCCTCTGGCCAAGTGCCGCAGCTATTGAATATCGGACGCGGCATGTCGATGTTGGATGCCGACGCATTGCCCATCGGAGATTCCATGAACAAGCCCATCACAAAGCCGGAAGCCAGCACCGAAGATCCGTTTCTCTGGCTGGAGGACAGGACCAGCAAACAGTCGCTCGACTGGGTGCATGGCCAGAACGAGATCGCGGTTGGCGAATTGCAGGGCGATCCTTCCTATCAGGCGTCGTTCCAGACGGCGCTCGACCTGATGACGGCCGAGGACAATATCGCCGTCGGCGCGGCAATCGCCGGCCATGTCTACAATTTCTGGCAGGACAAGACCAATGCGCTCGGCCTGTGGCGCCGCACGACGGTCGCTTCCTACAAGACCGAGAAGCCGGTCTGGGAAACGATCATCGACTTCGATCAGCTTGCGGCGAAGGAGGGGATAAAATGGGTGTTCAGCGGCGCCAGCCGGCTCTATCCGGATTTCAGCCGCTGCCTGCTGTCGATGTCGCCGGACGGCGGCGACGCCAGCGAAATGCGCGAATTCGACATCGAAACCAGATCGTTCATCGAGGGCGGGTTCCGTGCGCCGGCTTCCAAGTCGAGTTTCAGCTGGTTGGACAAGGACACGGTCATCGTCTCGGCGGCCTTCGAGGAAGCCGACAAGACCGAGTCCGGCTATCCGCGCGTGATCAAGCTCTGGAAGCGCGGCACGGCGCTGGAAGAGGCGAAGCCGATCTTCGAGGCACAAAAAGACGATCTCGCCGCCGGCGCGGGCGTCGAGTTCGACGGTGACAAGCGTCACGTGTTTCTGGCGCGGGCGATCAATTTCTTCGCGTCGCACAGTTTCCTGCATCTCCCGTCTGGCGAAAACCGGCGCATTCCGCTGCCCGACGACGCCACCGACACATCGCTTTTCAAGGACCAGCTGGTGTTCGGGGTGCGCACGCCATGGACGGCGCCGGACGGCACGGTGTGCCAGCCGGACGGGCTCTATTCGCTCGATTTCGCCCACTGGATCGAAACCGGCAGCTTCGGCGCCATCGAAACCTTGCTGGCGCCGGCGCATCGCGTGTCCATCGCCGGGCTCGCCAGAACGCAGGACCGGCTGTTCATCGGCCTGATGGACAATGTGCGTGGCAAGGTCCTCGTCTGCGAGCGCAGGGATGGCACCTGGTCGATGAAGCCGGTCGCACTGCCTGAGAACGGCACTGTCGGCATCAGCCATGCCGAGCACTTCGGTTCCAGCGTGTCCTTCTCCTTTACCGATTTCCTGACACCGAGCTCGATCATCTGGTCGGATGACGATGGCGAGACGCTGGAGACGGTGAAATCGCAGCCGGCGCGCTTCGATGCCTCGCTGCTGATCTCGGAGCAGTTCGAGGCACGCTCGAAGGACGGCACGATGATCCCATACTTCGTCGTCCGGCGGCGCGACCAGAAGGGGCCGGTGCCGACGCTGCTCTACGGCTATGGCGGCTTCGAAGTGCCGCTCTTGCCCGGCTATGCCGGTGTGCGCGGCAGGTTGTGGCTGGAGAAGGGCAATGCCTATGTGCAGGCCTGTATCCGTGGCGGTGGCGAGTTCGGGCCGGCCTGGCATCAGGCGGCGCTGAAAGGCAATCGCCAGAACGGTTTTGACGACTTCGCCGCGGTGGCCGAGGATGTCGTCAGGCGCGGCATCGCGACGCCAAGCTCGCTCGGCATCCAGGGCGGCTCGAATGGCGGCCTGCTGACCGGCGTTTCGCTGACGCAGCGCCCGGAGCTGTTCGGCGCCGTCATCATCGAGGTGCCGCTGCTCGACATGCTGCGCTACACCGAATTGCCGCCCGGCGCCTCATGGATGGCCGAGTATGGCGATCCGTCGAAGCCGGAAGACGCCAAGTGGCTATCCGCCTATTCGCCCTACCAGCACGTCAAGGCCAATGCTGCCTATCCGCCGGTGCTTCTGACCACCTCGACCGCCGATGACCGCGTCCATCCCGGCCATGCGCGCAAGATGGCGGCACGCCTGCAGGAGGCCGGCCACGACAGGACATTGTTCTTCGAGGAGACCGAAGGCGGGCATGGCGGACGGGGCGACCGACGGCCGCAGGCGGCGCAGACGGCGATGAAATATGTCTTCCTGCAGAGGGCACTCGGCGCCAAGGCATGAAGCGCGTCGCGCTGCGCTTCATGCCTTTGTTTTATGCATGTCGTTCTCCTAAGACCGGGACCACCTTTAGGCGACATGCATAGAAGTATTCCGTCATGGGCCAAGCAAAGGGTGGTTCACCTCGGCCAGCCTTTGCACTAAGGTGCGCTCCATGGCTCCTGCTATGACCTTTGTCTGCACGTTCGGGGTCGCGGTGACACCGTCGCCGCGCACGCTGCGCGCCGAGCTTTTGCGGCTGTGCGCCCGCATCGGTTATTCACCGCCCGCCAGCCTCTGATGCATTCGCCCCGGCGCCAGCCGGACTGAATCCAGAGGAAAGAATCAGACATGACCTATCAGAATTATTCGCTGAAGCAGCTTCAGCAGATCGACGCCGCGCATCATCTCCATCCCTTCTCCGACCACAAGGAATTGCGTGAGGCGGGTTCGCGCATCATCACCCGCGCCAATGGGCCGTTCATCTACGATTCCGAAGGGGCGGAGTTGCTCGACGGCATGGCCGGCCTGTGGTGCGTCAACATCGGCTATGGCCGCGACGAACTGGCCGAGGCCGCCTATGCGCAGATGAAGGAACTGCCTTACTACAATTCCTTCTTCAAATGCTCGACGCCGACGCCTGTGCTGTTGTCCAAGAAACTGGCCGAGATCGCGCCGAAGAACGTCAACCAGGTGTTCTACGGCTCCTCCGGCTCGGAGGCCAACGACACCGCCTTGCGTCTTGTCCGCCACTACTGGGTGATCGAGGGCAAGCCGGAGAAGAACCGCATCATCTCGCGCAAGATGGCCTATCACGGCTCGACCATCGCCGCCACGTCGCTCGGCGGCATGGATGCCATGCACAAGCAGCTCAATGGCGCCGTGCCCAACATCGTCCATGTGATGATGCCCTATGCCTATGAGCTGGCGCTGCCGGGCGAGAGCGACCATGATTTCGGCCTGCGCGCGGCCAAATCGGTCGAGGACGCCATCCTCGAGGCCGGCGCCGACAAGGTCGCGGCCTTCATCGGCGAGCCGGTGATGGGCGCGGGTGGCGTCAAGATCCCGCCGGCGAGCTACTGGCCGGAAGTGCAGCGCATCTGCCGCAAGTACGATGTGCTTTTGATGCTGGACGAGGTCATCACCGGCTATGGCCGCACCGGCGAATGGTTCGCGGCGCAGACCTTCGGCATCGAACCGGACACCATCACCACGGCCAAGGCGCTGACCTCGGGCTACCAGCCGTTGTCGGCGCTGCTGGTCGGCGACCGCATCGCCTCGACGCTGGTCGACAAGGGCGGCGAGTTCAACCACGGCTACACCTATTCCGGGCATCCGGTAGCCTGCGCCGTGGCCTTGAAGAACCTGGAGATCATCGAGCAGGAAGGGCTGGTCGAGCGCGTCAGGAACGACACCGGGCCTTATTTCGCCAAAGCCCTGCAGGAGCGCATTGCCGGGCATGATCTCGTCGGCGAGGTGCGTTCGATCGGGCTGATGGGGGCGATCGAGATCGTCAAGGACAAGGCGACCAAGGAACGCTTCCTGCCGTCGGGAAGTGCCGCGGTGACGGTGCGCGACCATGCCATCGCCAACGGCATGATGCTGCGCGCCACCGGCGACACGATGATCCTGTCACCGCCGCTGATCTGGACCCGCGACACGATCGACATGGCCTGCGAGCGGATAGGCAAGGCGCTGGATCTGGCGCAGGTCGATCTGCGCAAGCGGTAAGGCGAAGCTCGACCGGGCGTTTCCTAGAGGGAACGCCCGGCCTCGGGAAACATACTGCCTCCATAGGGAACAAACTTCGTCCTCCGCGCGTAGTGTGTGGGGCAGCGGCCATCCGGCCGCGACAAGGGGTTCATTTCCATGAGAAAAACCGGCAAGAACCGACGCGCGCAAGAAGCAGCCAGCATCGGTGCAGACCTGATGCTGGCGCCGATGGTGGCGATGATGCGCCTGCCGTTGATGGCGATGGACGCCGGCAGCAGCCAACCCTGGGGCACCGAAAGCGCGCGTGCGGTGACCGAGAAGTCCGCGGCAATCGCCGAGGGCGCGTTCGCGGCGCAAATGTCCTTCCTGCAGTCGGCATCGCGATTCTGGCCGGAGCTCCTTTCCGGTCGCACGCCGTCGCTGCTCAACGGCGTCGCGGCCGAACGGTCGATGAGCGCCGCGCTCAAGCCGGCCAGCCGCGCCGTGAAGGCGAATTTTCGCCGGCTGTCGTCAAAGCCTTGAAATCGACCCCGCGGAACTTTGATTTTGCGCATTGTCGAGATCATGGGCTAGAACCAATCGGTATACGCACCGATGGGGGACATCATGGCCGGACAACCGCTCAACCAGCCGGCTGAAATTCCAGCCGAGCTCGACCGCTGGAATTGGGGCGCCTTCTTCCTCAACTGGATCTGGGGCATCGGCAACAGCACTTTCATCGCGCTGCTGGCACTGGTTCCGGTCGTCAACCTCGTCATGATCTTCGTGCTCGGCGCACGCGGCAGCCGCTGGGCCTGGCAGAACCGGGCCTGGCGCGACGCGGAGCAGTTCCGCAAGACGCAGCGCAACTGGGCAATCGCCGGCCTTGCCGTCTGGGTGCTCAGTATCGGGGGCTGTGCGACGGCGGTCGGCAGCATTCCGTTCATGTTCAAAGGCAGTGACGCCTACCACATGACCATGGATGCGGTGCGTGCCGATACCCGGGTCAAGGCTGCCATTGGCGACGACGTGACCGACAATTTCTGGGTCGGCGGCCATCTCAATGTCAGTGCGAATGGCACGGGCGACGCCCAGTTCAGCATTCCCGTCCACGGCGCCAAGGGCAAAGCCACGGTGTTTTCCCATCTCGTCCGCAACGCCGGCACATGGAGCATCCGCCTGCTTGTGGTCAGGGTTGATGGAGTGGAGGCGCCGATCGTGCTGACCAACGAAGATCATGTGCCAATCCCGAACGCGGCGATCGGAATATAAACATCGGCCTGGAGTGGGCGTGGCTGAAATGCAAAAACCGCGCTCCATCGGGAACGCGGCTTTGCCAGATACGCATGGCGTTTCGCTACGCAGACACTTGGCGAAACTTACGGGCTCCGGTACGCGAGACCTGATCCGGAGCGCCGGGCGGATGCGATATGTCCGCCTCGCAGTCCGTTTTATAGGGACATCGTTACCGCAGAGTTATCGAGAGCTTAAGCAAATCTAAATTTGCGGTTCTTCTGCCGGGTGATCCGGAAAAAAAGCCCATCAAATCCGTTGGTTACGCTGGGTTACCCCCGGAGAAAATTAATTATGCCGGAGAAATCGACGCCGCCATGCCCCTGGGCATTGAACAAGGCGTAGAGCTGCGCCGCCTCGGCACCAAGCGGGGTCACAGCGCCCGCGCTCTGCGCTGCTTCCTGGGACAATTTCAGGTCTTTGAGCATAAGCGCAGCGGCGAAGCCCGGTCTGTAATCCCTGTTGGCGGGCGAAGTGGGCACTGGGCCCGGCACCGGGCAATAGGTGGTCAAGGACCAGCATTGGCCCGAAGAGGTCGAGGCGACGTCGAACAGCGCCTGATGCGACAGGCCGAGCTTTTCGGCCAGCACGAAGGCTTCGGCGACGCCGATCATCGAAATGCCGAGGATCATGTTGTTGCAGATCTTCGCCGCCTGGCCGGCACCGTCGCCACCGCAATGGACGATGCGGCCGGCCATCGGCTTCAGGACAGGCTCGGCGGCGGCGAAAGCGTCTTGCGAGCCGCCGGCCATGAAGGTCAGCGTGCCGGCCGCCGCTCCGCCAGTGCCGCCCGAGACGGGCGCGTCGATGGAGAGCAGGCCGTGTTTGGCGGCAATCGCATGCGCTTTGCGCGCCGACTCGACGTCGATCGTCGAGGAATCGATGAACAGCGCGCCTTTTTTGGCCCCAGGCGCGATGTCTTCATAAACAGAGAGCACGTGCTTGCCGGCAGGGAGCATGCTGATCACCACGTCGGCATCCTTCACCGCCGCCAAGGCATTCGCCATGACGACAACACCGTGCTCGCGAGCGACCGTCAAATTCTCCGGCACGAGGTCGAAGCCGTTAACCGCATGCCCAGCCTTGACCAGATTGGCGGCCATCGGATTGCCCATATTGCCAAGGCCGATGAAGGCGATTGCGGTCATTGCGACGCTCCGTGATTGGGTAAGGCAGTAGGCAGTAGGCAGTAGGCAGTAGGCAGTAGGCAGTATGGACTCTACTCGGGGGCAAGTTTGATAATGAGTTGGCGAAGCATTTTCCCAAGACCCTCGGTCGCCAGCAGCATCTGATGAGCTTGATCATGCGTGGCGAGGCCAATCCGTTCAGCGATTTGGAGGTGTGTCTCGAACTCCTTCAGTGAGCCTTGGGCTATCCTGAGAAATTGCTGATAGGAGCCTCTGTTGTCGCGGCCATAGCCCTCGGCGATGTTGGCAGGGATAGAGGTTGCAGAGCGGCGGATTTGGCTCGTCAGCCCATACAATTCTTCTTTCGGCCATGCCTTGGTCAAGGAGTAGGTGGTGACGGCCAGATCCATCGCCTGCTGCCACACGATAAGATCCTTGTACGAATTGATTTTGCTGGTCATCTCTTTGCCTACTGCCTACTGCCTACTGCCTACTGCCTACTGCCTACTGCCTACCGTCCGATCAAGGCCCGCGCGATGATGACGCGCATGATCTCGTTGGTGCCTTCGAGGATCTGGTGCACCCTGAGATCGCGCACCAGTTTCTCGATGCCGTAATCGTGCAGATAGCCGTAGCCGCCGAGCAGTTGCAGCGCATTGTTGGCGACGTTGAAGCCGGTGTCGGTGACGAAGCGCTTGGCCATGGCAGACCATTTGCCGGCGTCCGGCGCCTTGCGGTCGAGCTTGGAGGCGGCGGCATAGAGGAAGATGCGCGCGGCCTGCAGCTCGGTCTCCATGTCGGCCAGCCTGAACTGCAGCGCCTGGAACTGGTTGATCCTCGAGCCGAAGGCCTTGCGCTCGGCGGTGTAGGACAGCGCCTTGTCGAGCGCCGACTGGGCGCCGCCCAGCGAACAGGCGGCGATGTTCAGCCGGCCACCGTCGAGTCCGGCCATGGCGATGCCAAAACCGGCGCCTTCACCCGACAGAAGGTTTTCCGCCGGCACCTTGCAGTCCTCGAAGATGACCTGGCGGGTCGACTGCATGTGCCAGCCCATCTTGTGCTCGTTGGCGCCAAAGGAGAGGCCGGGCGCATCTTTCGGCACCACGATCGTGGAGATGCCCTTCGGCCCGTCGGCACCGGTGCGCACCATGACGGCATAGACGTCGCTGTCGCCGGCGCCCGAGATGAATTGCTTGGCGCCGTTGAGCACATAATCGCCGCCGCTCTTCACCGCGCGCGTCTTGAGCGCCGCCGCATCGGAGCCGGAGCCCGGCTCGGTCAGGCAATAGCTGGCCAGCCATTCCATCGAGGTGAGCTTCGGCAGGAAGCGCTGGCGCTGTTCCTCATTGCCGAAGCGGTCGATCATCGAGGCCACCATGTTGTGGATCGAGATGAAGGACGAAAAGCCCGGATCGGCATGCGACAGCGCTTCGAAGATCAGCACGGCGTCGAGGCGGCCGAGCGCGGAGCCGCCGACGTCGTCCCGGACATAGATGCCGCCGAGGCCGAGCGGCCCGGTCTCTCGGATCACATCGGCCGGGAAATGCTTCCTGCGGTCCCAGTCGAGCGCATTCGGCGCGACGCGGTCGGCGGCGAAGGCCTGCGCCATCTCCTGGATGGCGCGCTGTTCCTCGTTGAGTTCGAACTGGCTGGTGCTCGCATCGACCGCGGCGTCCATGGCGTTCTCTCCCTATATGCCAGCTAGCCCGCTGGCCTGTCGTTTTTGGCTTTGCGCGCGCCTCAATCTAGACCAATGATGCCGCCGCGCAACCCGACCCGCTGCGGAGCGGCTGTGCATCAATGCATGTCCGGAGCGAGATGTGACGACAAAATTCGACGAACTGCTTCGGCAATTCCACACCTATCTCGCTTGCGTGGACAACGTCCTGGTGCGCGACGCCGTGGCCCGCATCGGCTGGGACATGCCCGCACGCGCGCTGGAGCCGCATAGGATCAGCTGCGTGCGGCATCTCGACCGTGCCGCCGAACTGGCGCCCCCTGCCGCCAAACCGTTGGTGCAATGGCTGGCGCAGCATCGCAATGGATTGCGCTGGGGGCAGACCTACACCGAGGCGGATTTCGGCAGGGCCTTCATCGACAATTATGGCTGGCTGGAAGTGTTCGGCACGCGTGGCCATTTCGCCAATGACGAAGTGGCCGCCGGCCTGCTGATCCTGGGGCCAGACATTGTCTATCCCGACCATCATCACGTCGCCGAGGAGATCTACATTCCGCTGACGGGCGGCACGGAATGGCGCATGGGCGAGGGCGGTTTTCGCGTGCGGGAGGCGGGCGAGGTCGTCCACCACGCCTCGAATGTCAACCACGCCATGCGAACCGGCAACGAGCCGCTTCTGGCGCTCTACATCTGGCGCGGCGGGCCGCTGGCGCAGAAATCCAAGATCACGGGAACCGCGATGCAGGGCCGAAGCTGATGGCAAAGGCGATCATGCTGCAAGGCACGGGTTCGGATGTTGGCAAGACGGTGCTGGTCGCCGGCCTGTGCCGCGCCGCGAAAAAGCGTGGCCTTAACGTGCGGCCGTTCAAGCCGCAGAACATGTCGAACAACGCCGCGGTCGCCGACATTCCCGGCGACAACAACAAAAGCGGTGGCGAGATCGGCCGCGCGCAATGGCTGCAGGCGATCGCCTGCGGCGTTGCGCCATCGGTTCACATGAACCCAGTGCTGCTCAAGCCGCAGACCGATGTTGGCGCGCAGGTCATCGTGCAGGGCAAGGTGTTCGGCGAGGCGCGGGCGCGCGATTACCAGGTGCTGAAGGCCGGGCTGATGGACGCCGTGCTCGACTCCTGGGGGAAGGTCGGCGAAGGCGCCGATCTCGTCATCGTCGAGGGCGCCGGCTCGCCGGCCGAAATCAACCTGCGCAGCCGCGACATCGCCAATATGGGCTTTGCCACGCGCGCCGATGTGCCGGTTGTGCTGGTCGGCGACATCGATCGGGGCGGTGTGATCGCCTCGGTCGCCGGTACGCATCTGATCCTGCCGGAGGAGGACCGGCGCATGATCGTCGGCTACCTCATCAACAAGTTCCGCGGCGACGTCTCGCTGTTCGATGACGGCATCAAGGCGATCGAGAAATTCACCGGCTGGCGCTGCTTTGGCGTCGTGCCGTGGCTGAAGGCGGCGGCGCGGCTGCCTTCGGAGGATTCGGTGGTGCTGGAGCGGCTGGCATCCGGCGAGGCGCGGGCGCTTAAGGTGGCAGTGCCGATGCTTGGCCGCATCGCCAATTTCGACGACCTCGACCCGCTCAAGGCAGAACCGCAGGTCGAGGTGGTGTTCGTGCCGCCCGGAAAGTCGCTGCCGGCCGATGCCGGGCTAGTGGTCATTCCCGGCTCCAAATCGACGATCGGCGATCTCCTGAAATTCCGCGAGAATGGCTGGGACCGGGATCTTGCCGCGCACCGCAAGCGCGGCGGCCATGTCGTCGGCATTTGCGGCGGCTATCAGATGCTTGGCCGAATGGTGCGCGATCCCGACGGCATCGAGGGCAGCGTCACCGAGGCCGAAGGGCTTGGCCTGCTCGATATCGAAACGGTGATGGAGCCGGAGAAGACGGTGCGCAATGTCAGCGCGCGCTCGGTGCCGTTCGACCTGCCGCTCGAAGGCTACGAAATCCATCTCGGCCGCACCACCGGCCCGGACACGATGCGGCCGACGGCGATCATCGACGGCGTTGCGGACGGTGCGATCTCGACCGACGGCAAGGTGTCAGGCACCTATATGCATGGCCTGTTCGGCGCTGACGCTTTTCGCGGAAAATTCCTGGAAAGCCTCGGCATCAAGGGCGCCGGCATCGACTACCGCGCCGAAGTCGAACGGGCGCTGGACGACGTCGCGGCGGAGCTGGAGAGCCACCTCGACTGCGACGCGATTTTCGGCCTGGCCCGGTAGGGGTCCGTTCGCGAACCACCTTGGCAATTAGCGATAAACGCCCCCGCGTCGTCATCCTCGGGCGGAGCGAGGAACGTAGCGACGCGGCGCAGACCCGAGGGTCCATTCCGTGAGGTTAACGCGTTGCGACGGTTCGGAATTCTGCTCCGCTGCGTCCTTCGATAGAGGTCACGGAATGGATCCCAGGGTCTTCGCGACGGAGCTTCGCTCCTGCTTCGCCCTGGGATGACGAAGTTCGGATGCTTTCGCCAACCTGCAGCGTCGGCGACGGTAGCTCAGCCCATATCTCCTGCCTTCGGCCAATAGGTGCCAAACGACCAGACGCTGCCTTCCGGATCGCGGCAGATGAATTCGCGGCTGCCATAGTCGCGGTCGGTCAGTTCCTGGACGATCGTGGCGCCGGCTTTTCTGGCCCTGGCATAGGCGGCATCGGCATCATCGACGGCGACATAGATCGATTTGCCACCGCCGGTGCCGGGTTCGCCGACCATCTTGCCGTAATCGTCATCGCGCGCGCTGCCCAGCATGATCATTGAGGAGCCGAAGACCAGTTCGGCATGGTGTACGACATCGCCTTCACCATAGCGGGCGCGGACGCTGAAGCCGAAGGCTTCACACAGCCAGTCGATCATTTTCGCCGCGTTCTCGTAGCGCAGGGCAGGGTAGAGGCGAGGGGCTTCAGTGATGGTGGGCATGGGAACCTCCTTGATCTGGATTGGTCGATAACCCACTCTGTTCGAAGGCCGGCTCAGCGTCTTGAAGAAATGTTACCTGACAGAGAGCGCCGCCGGCGTCTCGCCGGCAAGGTCGCGGAATTCGCGCACCAGGTGCGCCTGGTCGGCATAGCCGCAATCGGCGGCGATGCCAGCCCAATCGGCTGTCTGCTGCCGCGACAGGCCGAGCGCCCGGTTGAAGCGGACGATGCGCGACAATGTCTTCGGACCGATGCCGATCGTATTGGAAAAGCTACCGGCGAGATGCTTTCGGCTCCAGCCCAGTTTCTCGGCGATGGAGGAAATGCGAGTTCGGCCGCCGGATGCGATGATGCGTTCATAGGCCCAGGCGATTTCGAGCGGCGTTTCGGCGGCGTGCTCAAGCCGGGCGGTGACGAAGGCTTCGGCAAGGTCGAAACGCGACGCCCAGTCCGGCGCGTTGCCGAGCTGTTCGCGCAGCGCCATGCCCTCGGAGCCCAGCACGTCGTCGAGGACGACCATGCTGTCGGTCAGTTCGCTCATCGGCAAGCGGAAGAAACGGCGCGCTCCAAGCGGTGTGAAGTTGACCTGGACGCAGCAGGCGGCGCCGAAGGATTCGATCATCACCGGTCCGGCAAAAAGCCCGGCGGCGAAACTGGCGAAGCGGTCATTGTCGCCGGGCGCTTTGCCAAGGCCGATGGCGAAGGGCTCGGCGAAACTGATCACCAGCGGCACGGTCAGCGAGGCATATTCGACACTGCGGAAGTGGCCTGGCGCTGTTTCCCGATAGCCACAGATGTCGGTGACGATGCCCTCAAGCGCAGGATCGGGAAGGCGCCGGCGCATCTCGAAGCGGCCCGCGACGGAGCGATCCTGTTCCTTCCGGCGCTGCATCTCGATCGGCATCGGCCATCCTTCCGCCGGGACAAATCTATCAGCCGTGGGCTGGAATCAAAAGCGCCCGGCTTTTGGCCGGGCGCTCTCTGTCCCCACTTCAAGGGAAACTTGTCAGGCGCCGCGCATCAGGCAGCCTGCGGCGAGCACGATGTAGGCAATGAGAACGATCCACACCGATGCGAGCGGGATGAACGCAAGTACGCCAAGCGCGGCGAGAATGCCGATGATGGCGATGACCAGGGAAATGATGAAAACGATCTGGGTAGGCGCGCTGAGATTCATGCGTGGCTCCTCCAACATGATTCGAACAGCGCCATAGTAACAGGCGCGTGATCACACACCAATCATGACACGCAGAGGGTTGGCGGGGTCGGCCAGAAGCTTCACCGCCAGCGCGAGGCAGACGATCACCAGCAGCGGCTTGATCAGCCTGGCGCCGATGCGCATGGCGAGGCTCGCACCGACGCGGGCGCCGAGGAACTGGGCAATGCCCATCATCAGGCCGATCTTCCAGGAGATGACGCCGACAGCGGCGAAGACGATGAAGCCGCCGATGTTGGAGGCGAAGTTGAGCAGCTTGGTGTGCGCCGTCGCCTTGAGCACGCCGTAGCCGGCAAGGGCGACGAAGGCCAGCATGTAGAAGGAGCCGGCACCGGGGCCGAACAGGCCGTCATAGAAGCCGATTGCCGGCACCAGGGTCAACCCGAACAGGAAGGGCGACAGGCGCTCGGCCCGGTCGACATCGTTCATGTTGGGCTTGAGCGCGAAGTAAAGTGCGATGGCGATCAGTACCAGGGGCAGCAGGGCGCGCAGGAGATCGCCCGGAACGATGGTGGCCAGCAAGGCGCCAACGACACCGCCGGCAGCCGCCAGCAGCGCCGACGGCAATTGACGGCGCAGGTCGACATGTCCCTTCGAGGCGTAGTGGATGGTCGCCGAGCCGGAGCCGAACATGCCTTGCAGCTTGTTGGTCCCAAGCGCCTCGACCGGCGAGAAACCGGCAAGCAGCAGCGCCGGAATGGTGATCAGCCCACCGCCCCCGGCGATCGAATCGACAAAGCCCGCCGCAAAGGCGGCGACGGCGAGCATAGCGATTGTCTGTGTGGTGAGATCGATCATCTGATATGAGAGACGTCCGGGCGGCGGGATAACGGCGTTCGACCACGACAGCCCTGTTTGCGCAAGGCCGATTCCGCGCTACCTCTATCCAAGCGCAATGCGCTTGGATTTGGTTAACCCGGAAAGAGACCCTGATGGCATTCGCATTGCTGGACCAGATACGCTCCATCTTCGACGGCGACCCGGGCGTGCGCAAGGTTGCCGACGATCCTGTCCTGTCGGCTGAACTTCTGATGCTGTTCCGCATGATCCTGGCCGACGGGACGGTCAGCGAGAGCGAGATGGTTGCCTTCCGGCGCATCTGCAAGGACGCCTTCGGCATTCAGGAAACCAGCATCGACGCCGTCATCGAGTATCTCAACGAGTTCGGCTACGAGACCAACGGCTCGCAGGCGATCGCGCTGTTTCGCGATCTCGACGTCGAACGGCGCAAGCAATTGGCCCAGCATATGGCGGAGATCGCCAAGGCGGATTCGCAGCTGGCCGAAAGCGAGGTGCGCCTCTTGCGCCGCACGCTCGACCTGCTCGACATCAGCCCGGTCGATGTGGTGAAGCCGGAAGAGTAGGTTTTTTCACCCCGCTCACCCTTGCTCCTGCATCCGCCGAGCGATTGCCCGGTGCAGGTCCGGCGCCGCAGCCACCAACGCCTTGGCAGCCTCGGACTGCGGATGGTCGAGCACCTCGTTCGTCTTGCCGCGCTCGACGATCTTGCCGTCATGCATGACCAGCACCTGGTCGGTGATGGCCCGCGCAACGGTCAGGTCGTGGGTGATGAAGAGATAGGCGATGCCGAGTTTCTGGTTGAGCTCGGCGAACAGATCGAGGATTTGCGCTCGGATCGAGACATCGAGCGCCGAGACCGGCTCGTCGGCGACGACCAGCTTGGGTCGGGTGATGATGGCGCGGGCGATCGACAGGCGCTGGCGCTGGCCGCCGGAAAATTCGTGCGGGTATTTGTCCATGTCGCGCTGATCGAGGCCGACCTCGTGCAGTGCGTGCGCCACCATCTCGCGGCGCTCGGCTCGCGTCGGCTTCTTGTCCAGCACATGCAACGGCTCGGCGACCAGTTTTTCGACCTTCTGGCGCGGATCGAAGGAGCCGTACGGGTCCTGGAATACAACCTGCATGTCGCGCCTGGCGGGTTTCAATTCGGCTTCGCTCTTGCCGGTGGTGGTCTCGCCGCGAAACCGGATCGCGCCCGAACTCGGCTTGTCCAGCGCCAGGATCATGCGGGCGAGCGTTGACTTGCCGCAGCCGGAGCGGCCGACCAACGCCACCGACTGACCCGGCTGCATCGACAGCGAGACATCGTCGACCGCGCGGATAGGGACTGCCCGCTTGAACAGGGACGTGCGCCGTCCGGGATAGTCGCGGGTCACGCCTTCGACCTGAAGCAGGGGCTTGCCCTGACTTGTATCGTGCGGCCTGGCGCGCGCCGGCACATGCGTCGAGGCCTGCGCCAGCTGGCGCGTGTAGGGGTGGAGCTGTTCGGACAGCGTGCGGGCCGTGTCGCCGGCTTCCATCACCTCGCCGCGGCGCAGGATCGTGATGCGGTCGGCCATTTCGGTCACCACGGCGAGGTCGTGCGAGATCAGCAGCAGGCCCATGCGACTCTCCGCGACGAGGTCGCGCAAGAGGTCGAGGATCTGCGCCTGCAGCACGACGTCGAGCGCCGTCGTCGGCTCGTCGGCGATCAGCAGCTTCGGCTTCAGCGCGCAGGCGATGGCGATGACGACGCGCTGGCGCTGGCCGCCCGACAGTTCGTGCGGATAGCGCGACAGTGGGAATTTCGCTTGCGGCAGGCCGACGCGGTCGAGCATTCTTCGCGCCCGCTCTTCAGCCCCGGCGCGCGTGGCCTTGGTGTGCCAGCGTATGCCTTCGGCGACCTGCTCGCCGATGGTCTTCACCGGATTGAGGGCTGTCATCGGCTCCTGGAACACCATGCCGACGTCGTCGCCGCGCAGCGCGCACATCTGGTCCTCGGTTGCTGCCAGGATGTCGATGCCGTCGAAGGAGACTCGCCCGCTGGCGCGCGCGGCATACGGCAGAAGCCGCATCACTGTCAGCGCCGTCATCGATTTGCCGGAGCCGGATTCGCCGACCAACCCCATCACCTCACCGGGGGCGACGGAGAGTTCCATGCCTTTCAGGATCTGTGTGTCGCCAATGGTCAGCGACAGGTTCTCGATCTCCAGCAGGCTCATCGCTGCCGCCGCGATTTCGGGTCGAGAATGTCGGCGATGCCGTCGCCCAGGAGATTCAGGCCGAGCACGGTGATGACGATCGCCATGCCGGGAAAGATCGCCATCCATGGCGCCACCACCATGCGCGTCTGCGCGTCGAACAGCATGCGGCCCCAACTCGGCATGGGCGGCTGCGCGCCGAGGCCGAGATAGGAAAGCCCGGCCTCTGCGAGGATGCCCAGCGCGAACTGGATGGTGCCTTGCACAAGGAGCAGCGTGGCGATGTTGGGCAGCACATGTTCGATCGATATCTGCGTTCTGCTTTTTCCCGCGGCGCGCGCGGCCAGAATGAACTCGCGCGGCCAGATCGCCAGCGCTCCGGCGCGGGCGACGCGGGCAAAGACCGGGATGTTGAAGATGCCGATGGCGATGATGGCGTTGACGGCGCCCGGCCCGAAGATGGCCGTGATCATGATCGCCGACAGCAGCGCGGGGAAGGCGAAGACGAGATCGTTGACGCGCATCAGCGCCTCGTCGATGAGGCCGCCGCGCGCCGCGGCAAAGGCGCCGAGCGGCACGCCGACGCCCATGCCGATACCGACCGCGACCAGCGCAACGGCGATCGAATTGCGGGCGCCGACCATGATCATCGACAGGATGTCGCGGCCGAAATGGTCGGTGCCGAACCAGTGTGCCAGCGAGGGGCCCTGCGTCTTGTCGGCTATGACCAGCTTCGTCACATCGTAGGGTGTCCAGACATAGGACACGAGAGCCATCGCCAGGATCAGCACGGTGATGACGAAGCCGGTGACGAAAGCGGTGTTCCGGAAGGCCTTGGCCAGAATGCCACTCATTGTCTCTTCAGGGATGTCGATGTGCAGGGTCATTGCCGGCTTCTCAGGCGCGGATCGACGACCGCGTAGGAAAGGTCGACGACGAGGTTGACGGCTATGACGGCGGCGACCAGCAGCATGACGACGCTTTCGACAACGATCAGGTCGCGTTGCGTGATCGCCTGGAACACCAGCCGGCCGAGGCCGGGCAAATAGAAGACGTTCTCGATGATGATGGTGCCGGCGAGCAGGAACGCGAATTGCAGGCCAAGAATGGTCAGCACCGGGATCATGGCGTTGCGCAGCGCATGCCGCCACAGCACGGCGCGGTAGGGCAGGCCCTTGGCGCGGGCAGTGCGGATATAGTCCTCGTTCAGCACCTCGATCAGTGCCGAGCGGGTGACGCGCGCCAGGATCGCCGCCTGCGGCAAGGCAAGCGCCACCGCCGGCAGCAGCAGCGATTTCAGCGCCGGCCATATGCCGGCGCTCCAGCCGGGGAAACCGCCGGCCGGCACCAGCCGCAGCCAGACGGCGAAGACATAGATCAGCATCAGCGCGAACCAGAAATTGGGCACCGCGACGCCAAGCTGTGCCGCGCCCATGGAAATCGTGTCGCCGGCCCGGCCGCGTCGGCTGGCGGAAAACAGGCCGACCGGAATGGCGATGACGGTGGAAAGCGCGAGCGCGATCAGCGCCAGCGGCAGCGAGACGGCAAGCCGTTCGCGCACCAGATCGATGACCGGCACCGAATAGGTGTAGGAGCGGCCAAAATCGAGGCTGAGCAGGCCGCCGGCCCAGTGCAAATAGCGCAAGAGGAGGGGAGCGTTCAGGCCCATCTGGTTGCGCAAGAGTTCGACCTGGTCGGCGCTGGCGTTCATGCCTAGCATCAGCCGCGCCGGGTCGCCCGGCAGGATTTCCAGCACGGCGAACACCACGATGGAGGCCAGCACCAGCGTGGCAAGCGAGATTGCGAGGCGCTTGAGGAGGTAGGCGGTCATGGACACTTGGTAGCGTCGTCATCCTGGGGCGAAGCAGGAGCGAAGCTCCGTCGCGGAGACCCCAGGATCCATGCCGTGACGGAAATCGAAAAGCGCGACGGTCCAAAGCCAGCGTCGCCTCTTTCTGTCTTCACCGCAACGTCTCCCAGATTGTGCACCGCGGGCGCGCTCGTAAGTCACGGAATGGATCCTAGGGTCAGAGCAGTCGCTGCGCGCCTGCTCTGCCCTACGAAACGAACCTCACTCGCTCCACTTAACCTTGGTCAGGTCGTTGGCAGGTACCGGCGCGCTTTCCCACAATCCTTGCAGCTTGGCGTCCCAGACCCCGACCTTGGGCAATTCGTAGAGGAAGCCGACCACGGCATCGTCGGCCAGGATCTTTTGCGCCTGGGCGTACAGGTCCTTGCGCTTGGCCTCGTCGGACGTCAGCTCCAGATCGGCGATCACCTTGTTGAAGGCAGGGTTGGCGTAATTGAAATAGTAGTCCTTGCGTGAATAGATATCGATGTCGTTCGGCTCGGTATGGGAGACGATGGTCAGGTCGTAGTCCTTCTTGGTGAACACCTGGTCCAGCCACTGCGCCCACTCGACGGGGATGATTTCGAGGTTGATGTCGACGTCGCGGAGTTGCGAGGCGATGATCTCGCCGCCGAGCCGGGCATAGGACGGCGGCGGCAGCTTCAACGTGGCCTTGAAGCCGTTCTCCAGTCCCGCTTCCTTGAGCAGTTCCTTGGCCTTGGCCACGTCGTGCGGATAGCGGCCGGTGAGATCGACATAGTATTTGTTGGCCGGCGACATATGCGAGCCGATCGGCAGGCCGAGCCCGGCCGAGGCGCCGTCGATGATCGCCTTGCGGTCGAGCGCATAGGAGATCGCCTGTCTCACCTGCAGCTTGTCGAAGGGCGGCTGCTTGTTGTTGATGGACAGGATGGTTTCGCCTTCGGTCGCGCCGACCACCACCTTGAAGCGCGGATCATCCTTGACCTGGGACACGCTGTCGGGATCGAAGAAGGGGAAGGCCTGGATGTCGCCGGAAAGCAGCGCCGGCACTGCCGCGGCGGCATCGGGAACGATGCGGAACTCGACCTTTTCAAGGAAGACAGGAGCGCCCCAGTAGTGAGCTGATTTCAGCAGGGTGATCGACGAGCCCTTGGCCCAGCTCTCGAACTTGAACGGGCCGGTGCCAACAGGCTTTTCCTTGTTGGTGTCGGCGGATTTCGGCGACACGATCACCGCGTCGCCCCAGCCCATATTGTAGAGGAACGAGCCTTGCGGGTGGGTGAGCGTCACCTTCACCGTGGCGGGGTCGACCACGTCGACCTTATCGATGGCGGCAAAAAGCTGCTTTTGCGCGTTGACGGAGTTTTCCGCGCGGGCGCGGTCGAGCGAGAACTTCACGTCGTCGGCGCTGAAATCGGCGCCGTCGTGGAATTTCACGCCGGTGTGCAGCTTGAAGGTGTAGACCTTGCCGTCATCGGAAATGGTCCAGCTTTCGGCGAGATCCGGCAAGACTTCGCCATTGGGGCCGATCCGGGTCAGGCCCTCGAACACATTGGCGTAGGTGACCTCCCTGATTGCCGCGGCCGCTCCCGCAGTCGGGTCGAGATGCGGGGGTTCAAGCGGAATGCCGATGACGAGATCGGTCCGGGCGGCAAACGCCGACGTGGCGGTTGCGACCGCCAGCACGGCAGCGGCCAGAAGGGTCTTCCACATTTTCATCGCTGAACTCCCCATGTGCTCAAATGCTCAAGCCTGGGGATAGAAGCGTGATTTCGCGCGGGAGTAAATTGCGTTTCGTGCTGTCGCGCCGCGCCAGGAGAAATGTTTTTGCGCCGCGGGCCGGTCATCCGGTC
The DNA here is from genome assembly GCF_030160235.1 of Mesorhizobium huakuii. Taxonomy (GTDB): domain Bacteria; phylum Pseudomonadota; class Alphaproteobacteria; order Rhizobiales; family Rhizobiaceae; genus Mesorhizobium; species Mesorhizobium huakuii. The sequence continues at coordinate 85,770 of NZ_BSNY01000027.1, read as the reverse complement.
GTGCCGCGCAGCAGCACGTTGAGACCGATCGCCATCACCTTGGCCGATTCCACCATATCCTCTATGCCGACCCATTCGTCCGGCCGGTGGGCGAGGTCGAGGATGCCGGGCCCATAGGCGATGCAGTCGTAGATATGGCCGATGCGGGCAATGTGCTTCTGGTCGTAGGTGCCCGGCGAAATGACGTAGTCGGGCTCGCGGTCGAAGATCGCATGGATGCCTTGCGCCACCGCCTTGACCACCGGCGCGTCGCGCTCGGTCATCAGCGGCAGCACTTCCATCAGGTCGCGTATCTCGTAGTCGAACTTTTTGCGCTCGCGCTTCAGCCGCTCGAGAATGCCGGTCACTTCGGCTTTGACCGTGGCGAGGTCTTCCTCGAGCAGGAAGCGGCGGTCGATGGTCAGCCTGCAGGAATCGGGCACGTTGGGCGAGGGCAGGCCTGGCCGGAAATCCTCGGTCTGGCCGCCATGGATGGAATTGATGTTCATGGTCGAGCGTCTGGCGCCTTCGGGCACGACCGGCATGCGCGTCATCTTGCGGTCGAGCGCCGGGAACAGTTCGTCCTCGAAAGCCTGCAGAACGGCGCCCATATGGCGCACCGCATTGTCGCCGAGAAACGGCATCGAGCCATGCGCGATCTCGCCCTTGGTTTCGATCTCGGCCCACCAGACGCCGCGATGGCCAAGGCAGATGCGGTCCTTGTTCAATGGCTCGGGAATGATGACGTGGTCGACCCTGGGTTTCGAGAAATAGCCGAGGCCGGCCAGATGGGCGACACCGCCAAAGCCGCCGGACTCCTCGTCGACGGTGCCCGATATTTCGATGGCGCCGGGAAAGTCGGGATAGATCTCCATGAAGGCTTCGGCGGCGATGATCGACGCGGCCAACCCGCCCTTCATGTCGCAGGCGCCGCGCCCATAGACCCTGCCGTCCCTGACGATGCCGGCAAAGGGATCGACGGTCCAGCCGTCGCCGGCCTCGACCACGTCGATATGCGAGTTGAAGTGGACACAGGCGCCGGGAGACCGGCCGTCGAAACGGGCCACGACATTGACGCGCGGGTAGCGGTCGGTGTCGCCCGGCGTGCCTTCGGCGCGGATGAACTCGGTTTCAAAACCACGCTTCCTCAGCCGCGCGCCGACAAATTCCGCACATGGCCGATAGGCTTCGCCAGGCGGATTGATGGTCGGGAAACGGATCAGCTCGGCGGTCAGTGCGACGACGTCGTCGCGCCTGTCATCGATTGCTTGGAGGAGTCGCTCGTTCATCGGGGGAGTTGAGCAACGAACGGCGTTGCATTGCAAGCCCGCCGGCAATCAAGCCGGTGCGGCGTGTCGTTGCGGCAACTATCGCGGGAAATCGTTCAAATTCGCTGCTTTGGATTGGCGAATTGATCAAGGAGTGTGTGCTATTTGTTCACTGCCATTAAAAAGGTGAAAAACAACGTGATGGCAAGCATGCAAGGGGCAATCAAAGGGGTTTGATCGCATGAAGAAGTTCTTTCTCGTAGCAGCGACGATGTTGGCAACCGCGCTGTTTGGTACGCCGTCCGCAAGTTACGCGGCGATGTTGGAAGCAAATATCGACGTGTCGTCACAGACAATGACGGTGCGGTACGGGTCGGAGGTTTATCGCTGGGTCGTTTCGACTGCCCGTCCGGGTTATTTCACACCGCGTGGCACGTATCGGCCACAGCGGACCGCACGGATGTGGTATTCGCGCAAATACGATATGTCGCCGATGCCTTATTCCGTGTTCTTCCATGGCGGCTATGCCATCCATGGGACGGGCGCGGTCAGGCAACTCGGCCGTCCAGCCTCGCATGGCTGCGTGCGGCTGCACACGGCCAATGCCGCGACCTTCTATTCCATGGTGCGGGAAGTGGGCTTCGGCAACACGCGCATTGTCGTGACGAACTAGCAGCACGCGCGAATTCTCGTTGCCGGGCGGAGCCCGGCGCGAGACTTTCTACTGACGGCAACAACAATCGGCCAAGGTTTACCCTGTTCCGAGGTGGACGGCTATTGCCGGGGGCCAAGGTGTGTGCTTTCCATGCCAATGTCCGACTGAGGACAATCGGCAGTATCGGGCATTTTGAACCATTAGGAATAGCTTAAATATTGCCGGCTGATCAATCGGTTCGCCGGGAAGCTTGCCATAGCGTGCCGTTTGCTGGAATTGACAGATGCATCCCCAGCCACAGATGGACGATCGACTTCCCAGTCGACCCGCCGGGGTGGTCATTCTTGGCGGGGCGCACGGGACGCTGGCGCTGGCCAGAAGCTTCGGTGCCCAGAAAGTGCCTGTCTGGCTGGTGAGCAACGACACCCCGTTGCCCAGCTTTTCGCGATACGCCCAGCGGACAATGACGTGGCCCGGCCCCGACGGCAGTGGCGCCATCGCTTTCCTGCTCGATCTGGCCAGGGTTCACGGGTTGGGGGGCTTTCTATTGATCGCCGGCGGCGATCCTGAAGTTCGCTTCGTATCGCAATCGATTGACCAGCTGTCCGCCGTATTCGACGTGGTGCTGCCGCCTTGGGAGCAACTGAAATGGGTCTGTGAAAAGCCGCTGCTGTATCGCCGGGCAGGCGAATTGGGGCTTGCCGTTCCGCTGACCTATGGGATCACCTCGCTCGAGCAGGCAAAGGCAGCAGAACTTCGCTTTCCCGTGATCCTGAAGCCGAATATGGGCGGGCGCAGCCGTTTTGCGCGCGCCAAGGCGGTTCTCGCCAATGACCAGCCATCGTTTTTGACAGCCTACACCTGGGCTGCTGAAGAGATCGGCAGCGAGAATGTCGTCGTCCAGGAGATGATACCGGGTGGAGGCGAGGGCCAGTTCTCCTACGCGGCGCTCTGGAATGAGGGCGCGCCGGTGGCGGAGTTCACCGCCCGCCGTGCGCGGCAATATCCGGTCGATTTCGGCTACACCAGCACCTTCGTCGAGGTGGTCGACGAACCGCGATTGATCGACGCCGCGCGCCGGCTGCTTGGATCGATCGCGCATCACGGACTGGTGGAGGTCGAATTCAAGCGCGATGCGCGCGATGGCTCGATGAAGGTGCTCGACGTCAATCCACGGCCCTGGACATGGTTTGGGCTGGGCGCTGCCGCCGGCGTCGACCTCGGCGCCATGCTTTGGGCGATCAGATCGGGCCAGACGGTAAAGGCAGCGTCAGCGCGCCCAAACACGTCCTGGATGTACCTGGTCCGGGACATTGTGGCGGCCGGCCGGCTGATCTCGAGCGGCCGGTTGGCAAAAGGCGCATATTTCGGCTCATTCGCAGAAGTACGGGCATGGGCGACATTCCAGGCGAATGACCCGATGCCGGGCCTGATCGACGTGCCGTTGACGGCCTGGAGAGTGCTGACGCGACGGATATTTTCCGCAATCTTAACCGGGAAATGTTTAGGACGGCGGCGTGACGGAGTGAGTTCCACGGCTGCAGAACCAGACAGGCGAGACCGCTGACATGACCGTTTTCACGCCCAGGACTGACAGCGAGGTGGCCGTCATCGGTGCCGGTCCATTCGGGCTGGCCGTCGCTTCCGCCCTCAAGGGATCAGGTGTCGATACGCTCACCCTCGGCGGCGCGATGTCGTTCTGGCGTGACCATATGCCGAGAGGCATGAGGCTGCGCTCGCCCTGGCACGCGACCTATATCGGCCACACCAAAGGTCCGCTCTCGCTCGATTCCTATGCAAAGGTCCTTGGAATCTCGCCCCGAGAACCACTGCTGCTCGAAAACTTCGTCGACTATGGATTGTGGATCCAGGCCCAGGCGGTTCCGGATCTGGATACGCGCAAGGTGGACCGCGTCGAGAAGGCGAATGGCGGATTTCGTCTGGCACTGGCCGATGGCGATGCCGTGAAGGCGCGTCGCGTCGTCGTTGCCACCGGCCTGATGAACCAGCAGCTGATCCCCGCCGTGTTCGATGGAATCCCTCGCGAACTGGTCAGCCATGCCAGCGAGCATACTGGCTATGAGGCCTTCCGCGGCAAGCGCGTCGCCGTCATCGGGCGTGGGCAAAGCGCCTGCGAATCCGCCGTGCTGCTCAAACGCAGCGGGGCCGAAGTCGAGCTCATCTGCCATGGCGACATCCATTGGCTGGGCTATCGGGCGCTGTCGGGAAAGCAGAGCTGGAGCTTGCGCGACTTCCTGTCGGAGCGGCTGGCATCGCCGTCCAGGGTCGGGCCGTTCCCGATTTCCTGGCTGGTCGAAGTCCCAGGCTTCGTGCACCGGTTCCCGGAGCCGGCCCGGGCCGGGCTCAACAGGCGCAGCCTCGGCGCCGGTGCGACGGGCTGGCTGAAGCCGGATTTCGACGGGATAGAGATCAGGGCGGGCAGCAGGATCATCAGCGCATCCGCGAAGGGCAATGGCATCGAACTGCGGTTCGAGAAGGACGCCGCCACCTTCGATCACGTCCTGCTGGGCACGGGTTACCGGATCGATATCGCCAGGCTCGGTCTGTTCGCGCCCGCCATGCTTGCCGCGATTGTCCGCCGGGAGGGGTTGCCGCTGCTTTCCGCCGGGTTCGAATCCAGCATTCCCGGCCTGCATTTCGTCGGCGCAAGCGCGGTGGGCAGTTTCGGCCCGCTGATGCGGTTCACCGCCGGCACGCCGTTTGCAGCGCGCACTGTCGCCCGCTTCATTCAAAGAGCCAGAGACGGACGTTATGCCGCGGCGTGAACCTGGAAGACCGCATAGTCGATGGTGCGGACCGCATCGAGGAAGCCGGGCATGACCGGCACGGTCAATTCCTGGAAAATACCAGTCTCGCGAATGGCGGGCCTTGCCCAATCGATCGCGCGGTGGCTCGAACTGCCATAGACGATGAAGCAATCCCGCGGGCACCGTTCGAGCGACGACACGAGGTTCTTCAGGACGATATCGAAGACGGCTTTCGAGAAGGGATTGTAGAAATAGACAACCAGGGGCATTTCGGGAAAATCGTAGGCCGCCGCATCGGCCTCGACGACGCTGAGCGCCCGGCATTTCCGCGACGGATCCCGGAAACGCCCGATGTTGCTCCGGGCGATGTCCACCAGTTCGCGTGCGAACTCCACGCCGATGATCTCGGCGAATGGATATTGCGAGGCCAGCAGCAGTGTTCGCGACTTCCCGGAGCCGATGTCGATGAACGTATGGTTTTGGAGATCGCGGGGCAGCGACTTCATGATGAAGTCGAAGGTTCTGGGCGACGTGCAGACGGCTTCATTGCCCATGGCACGGTGCGGGCCGACGACATCGAGGCCGCTGAGCTGGATCGAACCGGCCGTATCGACGCCGTGCCGGCGATCCCATTTCCGGGCGAGACGGTCGGCGAGCATATGCCTGATGTTGCGCCGGACGAAGCCAAGGCTTGCGCCGAGGCCATGCCGACGGACGAGCCTTATCGGCTCCAGCAGGCCATGCCGACGGAGATGGGACCATGCCCGGCCAAGACGGCCGAAGGATCGGTCTTCGAGGCGATCCCGATCCGGCATTTCGATATTCGTCATGCCACGGGGCTCCATCCCAGTCGATGAACATCTCCCGGGGTATGTGCTCCTTGGTCGTTTAAGATTCCCTGACCAGCAAGGTTACGAATGTCTGGATCGCAGGCCTATCGGCACCGGAAATGGCTGGCGCCAAACACTTCAGGGAGATGGTCAGCTGTTCGTGGCCGGAGCCTTTGCCTTCGGCTGCTTTTTGCGCCGCCAGTTGCTGATCTCCCACCTTTTGTGGAACCACATCCACTGGCCGGGATCCTCACGCACCCAGCGCTCGACCACGTCGTTCAGCATCTGGGTGGTGGCGTGGACGTCGACGCTCCCGTCGGCGGTGCGCGGCAGGACCAGCCTGTCCTCGATCTCGAGACGGAAGCGGTTTCCGGGCAATCTGATGCAACGCGCCGGGTAGACGTCGCAATCATAGTGACGGGCAAGCGTGCCGAGCACACGGTTGCTCTGGCAGGGGCGGCCGAAGAAGGTCGTGTCGAGGCCGTTGGAGAATTTCTGGTCGACGAGAACGCCGATATTGCCGCCGTTTTCCAGCACTCCGGCCAATGCGAATGAGGCGCCGGCCATCGACGGCAGCAGCGCCCCCATGGTCGAGCGCCGCGTCGAAAGGATGTAATCGGCAAGGTAGGGGTTGTTGGGCGGGCGAAACAGCGCCGTGATGTTCATGCCGAAGGTCGCCGCCGCCACCGGCAGCAGCTCGAAATTGCCGAGATGGCCGGTGAAGACGATGTGCGGCTGCTTCTCTGCGGCGATCTCGACGAAATGCTCTATTCCCTTGACCTCGACGCGGCCGGGCTTGCTGGCGGCGGGGTCATAATCGAACAGGGCGTCGAGGAAGATGTATTCGGCGGCAAGGCGGGCCATGTTGCCCCACATATCGGAGGCGATGGCCTGGATTTCGCCCTCGGTCTTTTCCGGATAGGCCTTGCGCAGATTGTCGATGGCGACCTGGTGGCGTCCGACCTTCGGACCAATGAAGCGCGCGACGCGGTCGGCGAAATTCAGCGCGCTGTCAACCGGCAGCAGGCGCAGCAGCGAGATGATGATCATCGCGGCGCGGGCAACCAGCCAGTAGTTCAGCTGGCGCAGCTGCCTGCCATAGCGAAACCTGAGATCGCGGCGAAACTTCTTGAGCACCGAAGTCAAGGCCTCAGGCGACGCGCAGGATGATCTTGCCGAAGACGTCGCGGCCTTCCATGCGCTTCAGTGCTGCGTCGATATCGTCGAAGCCGACTTCGGTGTCGATGACCGGCGCGACCTGTCCCGCCGCCATTTTCTGCATGGCGTTGGCCATGTTCTCCATGCGGCAGCCGAAGGAGCCGAGCAGCTTCAATTGCTGCTGGAAGAGCTGCATCAGATTGATCTGCGTCGAGACGCCTGATGTCGAGCCGCAGGTCACCAGGCGGCCGCCGCGCTTCAGGCACAGCATCGAACCGGCAAAGGTATCGGCGCCGACATGTTCGAAGACGACATCGACGCCCTTCTTCTTGGTCAGCTTGCGCACGACGCCTTCGAAGCGGTCTTCGCGGTAGTTGATGACATGGTCGGCGCCGAGCGCCTTGGCCTTGTCGATCTTGTCGTTGGAACCGACCGTGGTGATGATGGTGCAGCCCATCCGCTTGGCCAACTGGATCGCCGCCGAACCGATGCCGGAGCCGCCGGCATGGACGAGGATGGTTTCGCCGGGCTGCAATCTCGCATTGTCGAACAGCATGTGCTCGACCGTGCCGAAGGTGACGGGCGCGACAGCAGCGCCGACATCGGTCACGCCGGGTGGGGCGGGGACCAGCAGGCGCGCCGGCAGGTTGATCTTCTCCTGCGCGAAACCGTCGAGATGGAAGCCGTGGACCCCGGAGACATGTTCACAGAGATTGTCGCGACCTTCGCGACAGGCCCGGCAAAGGCCGCAGGTGCGGGCGCCGTAGATCGACACCAATTGTCCGGGCAGCAGGCCGGACACGCCGGGACCGACGGCCTCGACCTCACCGGAAGCTTCGGCGCCGACGACCAGCGGCAGCTTGCGCTTGGCGAAGGCCATGCCGCGCCAGCCCCAGACGTCGATGTGGTTCAGCGCCACCGCCTTGATGCGCAGCGTGACTTCGCCGAGTGCGGGTGGCGGGGGCGGCGGCAGGTCCACCGTCTCAAGACGGCGGTCCTCGATAAGTTGCAATGCGCGCATTGGGCCTGTCGGTTTTGTTCGAGCGGAAAGGGCTCGCTTAGACCGGTTCCCGCGCCATGACAAGGCAAGTGTTCTGGCCGCCGAAGCCGAAGGAGTTCGACAGAACGCTGCGAACCTCGGCATTGCGCTTCTTGTTCGGCACCACGTCGAGCACGATCGCCGGGTCGGGATTGTCGTAGTTGATGGTCGGCGGAATGACGCTTTCGCGCATGGTCATCAGCGAGAACGCCGCCTCGACAGCGCCTGCCGCCGATAGCGTGTGGCCGATCATCGACTTGTTGGACGAGACCGGCATCGAGCCGATCCGCTCGCCGAACACCGTCGACAGCGACAGATGCTCCATCTTGTCGTTTTCCGGCGTCGAGGTGCCATGGGCGTTGACGTAGTCGATCTCGTCCTTGCTCAGACCCGCATCGGCGAGGGCGGCGCGAACCGCCGCGATTGCCGGCGAACCGTCGGGCTTTGAGCGGGTGCGGTGGAAATCATCGGCTTTTTCGCCGCAGCCGCGCAGAATGCCGAGCACCGTGGCGCCACGCGCCAGGGCTGCCTCCAGCGATTCCAGCACCAGCGCGCCCGAACCTTCGGCCAGCACGAAGCCGTCACGATCCTTGGAAAACGGCTTTGATGCCTTTTCCGGGATGTCGTTGTGGGTCGAAAGCGCCGACAGCAGCGAGAAACGGATCAGCGCCTCGGCGGTCGCCGAACCGTCGGCGCCGATCGACAGCGCCCGGTCGCATTCGCCGCGGCGGATCGCCTCGACGCCGAGCTGGATGGCGGTGGCGCCAGACGCACAGGCGGTCGACAGCGTGATCGGCAGGCCGCGCGTGCCGAAACGGTCGGCGAGCCGGTCGGCGATCGAGCCGAACTGGGTGGTCTCGAAGATGTCTAGTTCCTTCAGCGCGCGGGCCACGCGAAGCAACCGTTCGGCGCCAGCATCTTGGCTGTCGGAATTGTAGAGTGAGAAGCGTTCGTGCCAGTCGAGTTCGACCGGCGGAGAGGCGAGGAAGAGAGGCCCGCCGAAATCGCTGGAATCGAGGCCGGATTCGGCCACGGCTTCATGCGCTGCGGTTTCGGCCAGCTCGTAGGTGAGGGGGCTGGCGCCCTTCGAGCTTGAGTCCAGGAAGTCGACCATGCCGGAAATACGGGTGTTGAGATGATCGACCGGAAAGCGGGTGATCGGGTGGATGCCCGACTTGCCCGAGGTCAGCGCCGCCCAATTGTCAGCCTTGCCGACGCCAAGCGAAGTCACCACGCCGATACCGGTCACGGCGACGATGGGCCTGCCCATGTGATCTCTGAAATTGGTCATCGGGAACCCCTCGAGCGGTTCATCTCTGCAACATGGCGGGCGCCGTCTTACGCCGACTTGACCAGCGCCATGCCCTCGAATTGGTGATAGCCGATCGCCGTTGCAAGGACGCTTGCGGGAATGCCTTCGAATGGCTTCTCGGCTGCGGCATCAAAGACGGGGTAGGCGGCCTTGCGGTCGACGGCGAGCGCGGCCAGCGCCACGGCAAAGGGAAACTGCGCTTCCTTCATGTGCCCGGTCAGCGTCGAGAAGCCGCGCGCGGCGATTGCCGGATTGGCATCCAGCGCTGTCTTCTCGGCTGATGTTGCCGCATGCGCGCCCGATGCCCCCGACATGGCGAGCAGCTTGCCGTTCGGCAGCGCCGCGCGGATGAGCAATCCGGCGATTTCGGCGTCGAGTTCTCCGCGCGATCGCCTGGCCCGGCCGGAGACGACCGGTCCGAGTTCGGCATAGATCCTGCGTCCACGGCTCACCGCGTGTTCGCGCTGTTCCAGCACGAGGAAGGCCCCGCCGGAGCCCGAGACCACGCCGCCACCCGCGGCGCCCTGTCTTTGCCAGACAGGCTTCCAAGGGCCGCGATGCAGATAGCCGGCGAGTTCGTAGCCGAGCAGCATGTCGGAATGTTCGGTCTGGAAGGCGCCGCCGACCAGCACGTGCGTCGACTGGCCCGAGCGGATGCGGGCAGCAGCCGTCTCGACGGCGGAAACGCCGGCCCCTTCCTCGCCCATGAAGGTGCGCGAGGAGCCCGTCACCTTGTGGACGATGGAGATGTTGCCGGCGAGCAGGTTGGAAAGCTGGGCCAGGAACAAGGTCGGCCGCAATTCCGTGGTCAGCTTCTCGTTGAGCAACACGTCGCGATCGTTGCGGCTTTCCGAAGCGGCGAGGATGGCGGCGTCGACCGCCTCGTCGCGCTCGCCGCCACCGGCGGCCACCACCATGTCCATGGTCGTGCAGAGCTCGTCATTGCCCTTGATGCCTGCATCGTCCAGCGCAAGGCCGGCGGCGTAGGTGCCGAGCCGCTGCCAGGTCTCCATCTGCCGCTGGTCGCCACGCTTGGCGATCTGCAGGTTCCAGTCGATCTCCGGCAGCGGATGAACGGTATAGGGCGCGAAGCGCGCGGTTTCGAGCACCGGCTGCAGGCCCGGTTGCGCGAGCTTCTGCCAGTGGGCGTCAGGGCCTTCTCCCAGCGAGGAGACAAGGCCGATACCAGTGATGACGACGTCGCGGGGGCTACTCATGAGCGGCTTTGTGGGTCAGGCGGCAAAGCGCGTCAAGATCGCGCGCTCAACTGACGTCAGGCGGTCTTGGCGGCGACCAGCGCGTCGATCTTGGCGCACAGGTTCTTCATGACGAAGTAGTCGTCGGTCGAAGCCTTGCCGTCATTGACTTCCTGGGTCCACTTTTCCAACGGCACCTTGATGCCGAATTCCTTGTCGATGGCAAAGACGATGTCGAGGAAATCGAGGCTGTCGATGCCGAGATCGTCGATCGTGTGGCTCTCGGGCGTGATGGTGTCGATATCGATCTCGCTGGTGTCGGCAATGATCTTGGCGACTTTGTCGAACGTGGTGGACAAGGGCTTTTCCTTCTTTGCGGGCGGAATCTGTCCGCATCCTGTTGGGCGCTGTCTAATCGGTTTTTCCCGGCAGGAAAAGGCCTGATAGTCCGGGCGCAGATGGGAAGCGTGCCCAAGAAACGCAAGAAGGGCCGCCGGTCAACCCGGCGGCCCTTCCCATTACGTCAGGTCAGTCATTGTTTCGATGCATGTCGTTTTCCCAAAACCGGGAACGACTTTTGGGCGATATGCATCAGCTCTCACGGAGCTTGACCAGGTCGTTCAGCAGTCCGCCCGTTCCGTTGTGGACGGTCAGCCGCTCGACCTTGCCGGCGATGGTTTCCAAAGCCTCGAGCTCCTTGAGCCGCAGCATCACCGGGTTCTCCGCCATCACCTTGGCCGTGTTGAGCAGGGAACGCGTGGCGTTCGTCTCCTCGCGGCGGCGGATGACGTTGGCCTCGGCCTGCTTTTCGGCCGAAACCACCTGGTTGAGGATCTCGCGCATCTCGCCCGGCAGGATGACATCCTTAAGGGAGATATCGCTGACCTCGACGCCGATCTCGGCCATGTCGACACGGACCTTGGCCGCCGCTTCCTCGTCGACCGTCACCTTCTTTTCAAGGATCTGGTCGAGCGTCAGCGCGCCCAGCGTCTTGCGGAAGGCGTATTGCAGGGCGCGATAAAGGGCCTCGGAGAAGTCCTTCACGGCGCTCACCGCCTTGACCGGGTCGACGACCCGGTATTCGGCTGCGATGTTGGCGCGGATCGTCACGCGATCCTTGGTCAGCACTTCCTGCCCGGCGACGTCGAGCGACTGGCGCTTGAGGTCGACGACCTTCACCTGCACCATGCGTCCGACATTCCAGAAGCCGTGCACACCCGCGGCAAGCGTCCGCACCAGGACACCGTCGACGAACAGCAGTCCGGCCTGACCATCGACGATCGGATGGACGGACATCAATTCCGCCTTCCGGGCCTGGCCGAGCCGGCGCGTGACCGCCGGATCGATGGCCAGATCCGCCGAGGTGTCGACCAGCGTCACCGTCCACGGGCCGGCATCCGTCCACAGCACAAGCTTGCGGTCCGGCGCCAGAACGGCATGCAGGTTGCCGTCACGCTCGATGATGGCGACATCCGTGCGCCCGGTGCGAACGACGGTGAAATGACGCGCGGCCATATCCGGGAGCTTGTCGAACAACGCCTTCTCGTATGCCGAAACGAATTCCGGGTTCTTCAGATCGTGCCGTGACACTTCCAGGCTCCCGCGCCGGTTGGCGAGCCAATGCTCGCCCGGCATCAGGACGGCCTTGATCTCACCCTTGTAGAGGGTGAGGGCACGTTCGTTTTCCCTTACGAGGACGCGCTCGCGTCCAAGAACCTTGTCGAGAACAGTCATTGTCTTACTCCTGTCGGGCATGGCCCCATGCGAGGCGTCAACTCATGCGTCGATCTTCCCTTCGTTTCTCGTTTCACGTCGTCATGGTCCGGGCACGAATGATCCGGGGACCGGTGGCATCGATCCGTGGCGGGCCTTCGGGAGCGGATCGCGGGGCAGCGAAGCGGGCGCGGCAAGCCTTGGCCTGCCTTGCCGGCGACGCTGCGCCTTGACCATCACCGCGGACCTGGCCGCGATCCGATGGCGTCGGACCTTTCGACACGGCCCTGGCCCGAAGGCTTCGGCCGTCCGTCAGGTCTTCAGCATTCCGGTTCCCGGACCGTTTTCAGATAACACCACCCAAAGGTGTCGGCTTATCAGGCCGTTGGAGAAGGAATCGAACCTTCGACAGTCAGATTATGAGTCTGATGCTCTTCCAGCTGAGCTATCCGTGGTGCAGACAGCAGGATTCGAACCTGCGACCTCCGGATCCAAATCCGGCGCTCTCCCAGACTGAGCTACATCCGCGATCCCAATCCCCAAAGCGGCGCCGTATACAGGGCGGCAATGCCGCCTGCACGGGCGGAGACGAAAGCTCCAACCGTTGTGCTCACTTCGGTTCTCGTGACCGGGAGCGCGGCTATAGAGCCTGCGACGGGTTGTCGCAAGCGGCATTGTCGCGGCGAATTCGTGGCTTCTTTCAGCTGTGGCGTTTCGGCAACACAGTGGTCGATGCGGTTGATTGTACCAATGTACCATGGTAGATGGACGGCATGAACATCGAGCGTGTACAGACTGGCGTGCGCCTGGAAAAGCGGCTGGTGAAGGTGCTTAAGGCCTTGGCCGAGCATCGCGACATGAGCCTGGGCGATCTCATCGAAGGCATCGTGCTGCATGCTTTCGAGGGGCAAACGCCGTTTTCCCCGGAGACGCTCGAGACAATCAGCCAGTTGAAACGCATCTACGGGCTGGAGCTTGGCGCGGCGGACAGCCACCGTCTGGCTGAGGCGCCATCCTCGGACCGAGCGGAAAGGGAAGGCGGATGACGAGCCATCTTGAACGCAGCCACAGCATCGTCCTTTCCGGTCCGGTCGACCGCGTCTTCCCGTTGTTCACGCCGATCGGCGAGACCTTGTGGGTGGATGGCTGGGAACCGGAATTCCTGCATCCGCAAGGTGGAGAAACGCGGCAAGGCATGGTCTTCCGAACCGTCCACGGCGACGAGACGACGCTCTGGGCGTGCGCCGACTGGGATCCGACCGCGCATCGTGTCCGCTATGTCAGGGTCACGCCGGACTCGCGTTTCGGATTTGTCGACGTGGCCTGCCGTTCGGCTGCCGATGGCAGCACCGAAGCGTCGATTGCCTATACGTTCACGGCACTGAACAGGGCGGGAGAATCCTATCTGTCGACGCTGACGGAGGACGCCTTCGCGCAGATGATCGAGACGTGGAAAGTCCGCATCGATGCGTGGCTGCTCACCGAGACGTCAGCTGGCGCCAGTCATCGTTAGAAGGTGACGCGGCCGAGTACGCGCAGACCATCGCCCTGCGGCTCGACCACCACGGCCTCGCCCTCGCGCGGCGACACGCCGGTCAGCGCCACGATGTCTTCCAGATGGGTGACCATGACCAGATTGTCGGAGCCGGAATAGGCACGGATTTCCTTCATGATGGCGGCGATCTGTGCTGTCTTCTGCGCATCGTCGCCCCTCAGGAGATCGAGTGGCGCAAAAAGCTCCGGCTCGGCCTCGAAGGCGATACGCGCTGTGTCGAGACAGCGGCAGTAACGGCTGGACAATACGCGCTCGATGGGGGCGGCGCGGGCGGCAAACAAGGCGCCGATCTTGCTCGCCTGCTGCTTGCCGCGCGCCGACAGATTCATCTGGGTGGCGCAGCTGTCGATGTCGAAATTGGCGGGGTCGGTGGTGCCGGTGACCATGGCATGGCGCAGCAGCACGACATGGCCGCCGTCGCGCAGCAGCGCCCAGCCGGCATCCGTGGCATGGGCCGCGACGGGAATGACGAGCATGAACAAGGCCAAGGCAAATCGGATCATTGCGGTCCTTCCAGGAGCCTGACATCGGGCTCCGGTCATTTCGCATATAGGGATCGGAAGGCCGGCACAAAGACAAGCGGGCGTTGCTGACGTCCCAGCCTCACTTTTTGGCGATTTGCTTTTTCACCAGATCGATCTTCTGGTCGGTAAGCGGGATGGGAATGGTGTAGCCGGCTTCGGTGAAGCCCTGCTTGGCGTTCTCGAAGAACTCGATAGCCCTGAGATACTCGGCCTTGCCGCCGCCATAGGTGGCGCGGTTCCAGTGGATGTCGCCGAGATTGTTCTGTTCGAAGGCCCATTGCATGGGCTGGCTTTCCCTGGTGAAAACCTTCAGCGTCGCCGTGAAGGCCGCCTCGGCCTCGTCGAGATATTTGCCGGTCCGTTCGATATTGCCGAGATTGAGCAGGCTCATGCCGATGCCGTTCTGGGCGTTGGCCCAGTCGATGGGTGCGGTCTCGATGGTCAGCACTTCGAGTGCTGCCCGCCGGGCGGCGATCGAATCCCGCAGGGTTTTGGGATCGGCATTACTCATGCTCAGCCAGTGCAGCGCCGAACCGAGACCAGCCTGGACCAGCGCCCATTGCCGCGGGTTGGTCTCGCGCTTGTACTCACGCAACGCATTGCCGTAGGCGTCCACCGCCTCGCTGTAGTGCTCGGGCTTGTCCGTCACGCCACCAAGCAGCTGCAGCGTGTTGCCGAGATTGTAATAGCTCATGGCCCAATCCTGCGGGAATTTCCGCCTGACATAGACCTGCCGGGCTGCCTGGAACGCTGCCACCGACTGTTCGAGCCTGGCCGCGTCGCGGGTCCGCTGGCCGAGCGTCTGGTAGATCGAGCCGAGATTGTTCTGGGCGGACGCCCAGTCCATCGGGAAGCGCTGCCGGGTAAACACCGTCAGTGCATCGTCATAGGCCGCGGCGGCCTCTTCGAGCGTGTCCGTGCCCATGTCGAAGCGGGCGACGCCGCTCAGCGCGTTGCCGAGATTGAGCCGGCTGGTCGCCCAGGAGACCGGGAACGTCTCGCGGGTTCGCACCTTCAGCGCGGCGCGGAACGCATCGGCCGCCTCGTTGATCTTGGCCTTGTCGTTGAGCTGGATGCCAAGCGTCACCAGCGTGTTGCCGAGATTGTTCTCGACCATCGCCCATTCCACGGGGGCCTTCTCGCGCGTGTATTCTTCAAGCGCCAGCCGGTAGGCGGCTTCCGCGTCCTTCAGGTGCTCGCCGGCGGGTTCCCGCTGGGAAAGCGCATAGAGCGCGAGCCCGAGATTGTTTTGCGAAGCGGCCCAGTCGAGCGGCAGCTTGTCGCGCGGGCGCTTTCCCAACGCGGCACGCATCGCCGCCACGGCCTCATTGAGGCGCTTCGGATCGCTCTCGCGTTCGCCGATCTTCAGGAGCACATTGGCGAGATTGTTCTGCGCGGCCGCCCAGTTGGGGTCGTCCTTCTCGCGCTCGAAGACGACCAGCGAATCGCGGAAGATCTGCGCGGCTTCTTCGAGATGCGTGGTCTCGGTCTCGCGTTCGCCGATCGTTTGCAGCACCACCGCCATGTTGTTGCGGGTGATGGCCCAGTCGCGATTCTGCTCGCCATTGGGGATGAAGTTCAGGATGACATGGTAGGCTTCGATCGCGTGCCGCAATGCATCGAGATCGCCGGTGGCGTAGCCGTAAGAGTTGAGTGCCTCGGCTTCCTGGTTCTTGTAGTTCCAGCGCAGCTTGTCGTCCCATTTCTCGACCAGCGAGAAGGCCTTGGCATAGTCGTTGGCGGCGGATTTGTAGTCGAAGACCAGCGCGGCGGCGTCGGCACGTTTGGCATAGATTGCGGCGTCGGCGATGCGTTTTTGCCTGACCAGTTGCTCCACGTCATCAACGGCGCCGCTGTTCTGCTCGACCCTGCCGACCGCGTCATCGAGGAATTTGCGCGCCGTCACCATGGCGCCCTGGCCGATTGCCTTGTCGGCGGACGCGACCAGGCGTTTGATCTCCGGATCGTCGGTGCGCAGTGCCGCGCGTTCCGACAACATCTTCTTCAGGCGGTCGGCCTGGGCGTCGAGCACCTTCTGCAGGTCGGTCGGATCCTCGGGGATCTTGTCCGTGCCCAGCGCCCTCAGCACGCCATAGAGCGCGTCGAGCGGCACGCCATCCTGCAGCGAGGCCAGTTCCACTTGCGCCCGCTTCGGATCGGGCAGGTCGGAGATGGTCAAGAGCAGCTGCCGTCGCTCACCGGTGATCAGCCCGTCATCACCGGTCGGCTCAGGCGGTGCGACGCCGAAATAGAGCAGGCGGCGCAGGCTTTCATTGACCCAGGGGCGCTGCTTGGCCTTGGTGTCGAGATAGACTTCCTCGGTCACCATGCGCATGACGGAGCCGAACTCCGTGCCTTTCATCGCCGCGAGGTGGCGCAGCAGGGCTGCGGCATAGGGACTGTTTTCGCCGGCCGCGCCATCGAGCGCCGGGCGCCCCGGTTCGGCGGCGAAGCCGACCACGGTGCCGAGGCTCGCATCCTGCGCCGACACATTGGCAAGCGCCTTGGCGCCACGCACCGGTTCTAACCCGCCGGCGCCGATCGGCTCGGCGGAAGCGGTCGGCGCCCGGCGCACCACGGCGTCCGCTGGAAACGGATTGGTGCGGCAGGCATCGAGCAGCAAGATCGTCACCGGCACGGTCTTCCTCAGTTCGTCCATGACGGCTGAAATCGGCACCAGGGCCTGGCCTGCATCCTTGAGCGACGAGACGTCGGCATCGACCGGAACCAGATAGTTCTCGCCGCCGGCCTCGATGCCATGGCCGGAGTAATAGATGAAGGCGACGTCGGCGCCCCCGGCATCCTCGACGAAGCGTTCGAGGTCGCGCTTCAGCTTGGCGGCATCGCGATCGGTGACGTTGCGGGCGTCGAAGCCGAGGTCGGTCAGCATCTTGGCCATGTCGCGGGCGTCATTGGCCGGGTTGGGGAGGGCGGCGATGTGCTGGTAATTCGACTGGCCGATGATCAGAGCCACGCCCTTGAGGCTTTTCGTCTCGGCAAGTGCAAGCGCCGTCGCGGCAAGACAAAACAGGGTGGCGACGAAAGCCGCCAGCCACATCCGCGCGAGAAGATTGCGTCCTGAGGTTTCGACAAAGGTCATTTGTCGTTCGTGTCCGCCCTGATACTCCAAACCCTCTATAACGTTGCCAGCATAGCATGATCAAATTCGGGCGCGATTGCGCCGCGCGCGTGGCTCGCCTATCCCTGAAAAATGTCGCCGCTTACAGAAACCGTGCTTTTCGTCTTCAGCCTCGTGGCGCTCGGCTATCTCGCCGGGTTGACCGGCTATCTCAGACCGGCGAGCGGCGAGGGGATATCGGATTTCGCGGTCTCGGTGGCGATGCCGCTGCTTCTGTTCCAGACCATGGTGAACGCCGATTTCCACGGCGTCGCGCCGTGGCCGCTGTGGGGAGCCTATTTCACGGCGGTGGCAATCACCTGGGCCGCCGGTCATCTCGTCACCACGCGGATCTTCGGGCGCGAGGCGCGCGCCGGCGTCGTCGGGGGTGTGTCGTCGGCCTATTCCAATGTCGTGCTGCTCGGCGCTCCCTTCATCCTCGGCATCTTCGGCCCGAGCGGCTTCGAAGTTCTGTCTTTGCTGGTCTCCGTGCATCTGCCGGTCATGATGATGGCGTCGATCGTGCTGTTCGAGATGTTCGGACGGGGCGGTGGCGAACATGTGCATCCGCTGCGGGTGCTGCGTAGCTTCCTGCGGCGGCTGTTCATCAACCCGCTGATCATCGGCATCCTGCTCGGCCTGGCATGGCGGCTGAGCGGCGTGCCGCTACCGGGCCTCGCCATGCGGCTGGTCGATGCGCTCGCCGGCACGGCAGGACCGGTGGCGCTGTTTGCCATGGGGCTCAGCCTGCGCCGCTTCGGCATTTCCGGCAATATCCGGCCGGCGCTGGCGCTTTCGGTGCTGAAACTGTTCCTGATGCCGGCACTGGTTCTCGCCTTCGTCTGGCTGCTCGGCCTGCCGCCCCTGACCGCCAAGGTGGCGGTCGTGGTGGCGGCGCTGCCATCCGGCATCAACTCCTACCTGATCGCCGTGCAGTTCAACACCGGCCAGGCGCTGGCATCGAACCAGATGACCATCGCCACGGCCTGTGCGGCCGTCACCACGGCTTTCTGGCTGACGGTTGTCCTGCATGTCTTTGGATAGAGGCCATGCGCAAATCCAGGCGAAGCGATACAGCCTGATCTCGTCTCGGGCTGGCCCAACCCCTATATGCCATCTTGCGATTGCTTGCGGGCCTTGCCCTAGGTAAAGAGCAGTGGCTCCGGCGTGCCGGCTTCAAATCATGGCGCACGCTCACCGAAGATTTCACAGACCGGCCCGTCAGTGCGCCGAACGGAGGATAGACCATGCTTCAGAAAACCAGCCATTTCATGCGGCAGGCCAATCTCATCAACGGCGAATGGGTGCAGGCCGATAGCGGCCTCACGGTCGACGTCAACAACCCGGCCACCGGCCTCAAGATCGGCACCGTGCCGAAGTCGGGCAAGGCCGAGACCCGCCGCGCCATCGAGGCCGCGGACGCCGCGTTCAAGACCTGGCGCAAGACGACCGCGCTCGAGCGCTCGAAGCTGCTGCGCAAGCTGCATGACGCGATGATGGACAATCAGGACGTACTGGCCGAGCTCTTGACGATAGAGCAAGGCAAGTCGCTGTTCGAATCGAAGGGCGAGATCGGGTCGGCCGCGGCCTATATACTGTGGTTTGCCGAAGAAGGCCGCCGCACCTATGGCGACGTCGTGCCTTCGCCATGGGCGGATCGCCGCATCCTGGTGACCAAGGAGCCGGTCGGCGTCATCGCCGCCATCACGCCGTGGAATTTCCCGTCCTCGATGCTGGCCCGCAAGCTCGGCCCGGCTCTCGCTGCCGGCTGCACGGCCGTCGTCAAGCCCGCCTCGCAGACGCCTTACTCTGGTCTCGCCTGGGGCGCGCTGGCCGAGGAAGTCGGCTTCCCCAAGGGTGTCGTCAACATCCTGACCGGGTCGGCCAGCGAGATCGGTGACGAGATTTGCGCCAATCCGCTGGTGTCGAAGATCACTTTCACCGGATCGACCGAGGTGGGCAAGCTTCTCATCCAGAAGTCGTCGGTCACCGTGAAGAAGGTGTCGATGGAACTTGGCGGCAACGCGCCGTTCATCGTCTTCGACGACGCGGACATCGAGCGCGCGGTGGCCGGCGCGATCACCGCCAAATACCGCAATTCCGGCCAGACCTGCGTCTGCACCAACCGCTTCCTCGTTCAGGCCGGCGTCTATGACAAGTTCGTGGAGAAGCTGGCAGCCGCCAGCAACGGGCTGAAGGTCGGTTCCGGCCTCGAAGAAGGCGTGCAGCAGGGACCGCTGATCGACGAGAAGGCGGTCGAGAAGGTGGAAGAGCTGATCGCCGACGCTACCTCGAAGGGCGGCAAGATCGTCGCCGGCGGCAAGCGCCATGCGCTCGGCGGCTCGTTCTTCCAGCCAACGGTCATCGCCAATGCGACGCCCAAAATGCGCTTCATGAAGGAAGAGATCTTCGGCCCGGTCGCCCCGGTGTTCAAGTTCGAGACGGAAGCGGAAGCCATCGCGCTCGCCAACGACACTGAATTCGGCCTCGCCTGCTATTTCTACACCGGCGATCTCGGCCGCGCCTTCCGCGTCATGGAAGGACTGAAATACGGCATGGTCGGCGTCAATGAAGGCCTGATCACCACGCCGGAAGCGCCGTTCGGCGGCGTCAAGGAATCGGGCCTCGGCAAGGAAGGCGGACATCAGGGCATCGAGGATTATCTCGATACCAAATATGTCTGTATCGGCGGCCTCGGCCTCTGATACCTTGTCCCTGAGGTCGGCGGGCCTTGCCCGCCGCCTTGGGTCGAGAAACCTGCCGGAATCCTTTGGATTAACTGACGTTTGCGGGCATGACGATGAAGGACGGCGAGGTTTTCGGCACGACGCGGGCAGGCGAGCCGGTGCGCCGCTTCACCATCAGGGGCGGCGGCCTCACCGCCAATATCATCGGGCTCGGCGCCATCATCCAGGATTTGCGCCTGACCGGCCATGATGCGCCGCTGGTGCTCGGCTACAACACTCTGGAAGCCTATGAGGCCGACAACGCCTTCTTCGGCGCGGTGGTCGGCCGCTATGCCAACAGGATCCGCGACGGCCGTTTCACCCTTAACGGCAATCGCTACCAGACCGAGCAAAATTTTCTCGGCAGGCATACGCTGCATGGCGGCTCGCAGGGCTATTCGCATCGGCCGTGGGCGGTTTCGCTGCATGGCCGGGACTTCGTCACGCTGACGCTGCACGATCCCGATGGCGCGATGGGCTTTCCCGGAGCGCTCGACGTAACCTGCACCTACAGGCTGAAGATCCCCGGCACGCTCAGCGTCGAGCTGACGGCGACCTGCGAGGAGCCGACGCCGTGCAATCTCACCCAGCATTCCTATTTCAACCTGGATGATGGCGGCGCCAGCGATATTCTCGACCACAGGATGATGCTGAACGCCGGCGCCTATCTGCCAGTCGACAGCGACATGATCCCGACCGGCGTGGTCAAGCCGGTCGACGGCACGCCCTTCGATTTCCGCCAGGCGCGGCCGCTGCGCATGGAGACCGAGGGTGAGCAACTGCCCTACGACCAGAATTTCTGTCTTGCCTCGGCGCGCGGGCCGCTGCGGCAAGCGGCATGGACGCAAGGGGCAAGCTCCGGCGTCGAGATGGAGGTCTGGACGACGGAGCCCGGTGTCCAGCTCTATACCGGCCAGTATGTGACGCCGCGCAAGGGGCTGGAGGGACGGGACTACAAGGCATTTTCCGCCTTCTGCCTGGAGCCGCAAATCTGGCCGGATGCGCCGAACCGGCCGTATTTCCCGCAGGCGACGCTGTGGCCTGGTGCGATCTATCACCACGTGACGGAATACCGTTTCCGCCTGCCATAGGTCTTCGGCCGGCTAGTTTTCGAACGCAGCCCGTAGCGTCTCGAATGGCGCCAGGGCGCCGCGGACCTGGACCACGGCCGCGGCAACGCGATGTGCCCGGCTTGCCGCTTCGCGCGGGCCATGGCCGGCAAGACGCGCCGCGAGGTAGCCACCATTGAAGGAATCGCCGGCGCCGGTGGTGTCGACGGGGGCCGCGACATGGATCGCCGGCACGTCGTGCAATGTTCCGCTCTCGGCGATCAGCGCCGGCTGTTCGCCGTTCTTGACGACGACCTCGCCAACCCATTGTCCAAGCCGCTCGGCGGTCACCTGCGGTGTCCCGTCACCAAACAGCATCTGTTCGTCGGGGAAGGTCGGCAGTGCGATGTCGGTGACGCCGAGTGCTTCGACGATGGCTGCCTGCGCGCTTTCGCGGTTGCGCCAAAGCCGTGGGCGATAGTTGGGGTCGAAGGCGATCAGCGAGCCAGCGGCACGCGCCTCGGCCACGGCGGCCAGCAGTGTTTTGCACGCCGCATCGTCCAGAATTGCCAAAGTGATTCCGGAAAAGTACACAAGCGCCTGATTTTCAAGGTTTTTCGACAGTGCGGTGGGATCCGAAGCAAGCTGTCGGGCGGCAGCGTCGCCGCGCCAGTAGGTGAAGGAGCGTTCGGCGCCGGTCAGCGTGATTGCGTAGAGGCCGGGCCGAGCGCCCGGTATTACCGGGCTGGAGCCGATGCCGATGCCGTTTTCGGCGAAGAAGCCGATCTGGCCTTGCGAAAAGGGGTCGTCGCCGAAGGCCGAGACATAGGTTGCCGGCCGGTCTCCGCTCAGCGCATGCAGCGCCCACAGAGTGTTGAACGTGTCGCCGGCAAAACCCATGCGCCAGTTCGGGCCCGTCTGGCCCGAAAGTTCGAGCATGCATTCGCCGATCGAGGCGACGCCGTTTCCCGCCATCTGCAATCCTCCAGTGCTTTCGGTGCTGTAGCTTTTTGCGGGCGGCAGCGCCATGCTTGGCAAGCAGGCTTTTTTGCGCCACAGCGTTTTCCCACAGGCTGGCGGGACGCGATCTGCCCGGCCGAGCGTTATCCGCGGAAGAGGAACCGGTTTGGCATCGATATGGCGTTATCTTTTGGCGGGTCTGGGTCTGGCTGCTCTGCTGGTCGGCGTTCTCGCGGTCGTCTATCTGACCGCGCCGCAATCGGCGCAGCTTGCCGGCCCGGATGTCTCGCGGACGAAGAAAACCGACAATGGGCTGTACATGGCGAGCTTCGTACCGGAGCGGGGCGTGGTGCGGCAGGGCGAACTGGAATCCTGGCTGCTGACGCTGAAAACAAAGACAGGGGCTTCGGTGGAGCGAGCCGCGATCGCCATCTCCGGCGGCATGCCGCAACACAATCACGGCCTGCCGACCAGCCCGCAGGTGACCGACTATCTCGGCGAGGGCCGTTACCGCATCGAGGGGCTGAAATTCACCATGAGCGGCTGGTGGCAACTTCGTTTCGCCATCTCGTCCGGCGCCGGCTCGGATACGGTGCTGTTCAACGTGGTGCTGTGAGCGACCGATGAAGCGCCTTTTCTGCTTTCTGGCGCTAATAGCCGCCATCATCCTCGTCGGCTGCGGCAAGCCAGATTTTTCCGACGCCGAGAAGAAGACCGTCGCCTCGCTGGCGCTGAACACGCTGCCGTCGTTGAAGCCCGACACCACCAACCGCTTCGCCGACGTGCCGGCTGCTGCTGCCCTTGGCTCGACCCTGTTCTTCGATCTGGGCATGAGCCGCGATGGTACGGTCTCCTGCTCGACCTGCCACAAGATCGACCGCCAGTTCCAGGATGACCTGCCGCAAGCTGTCGGCGTCGGCCGCACCAATCGGCGTACCATGCCGCTAGCCGGTGTGGCACGCGACCCCTGGTTCTTCTGGGACGGCCGCCGTGACAGCCTGTGGGCGCAAGCCCTGACGCCGCTGGAAAACCCGCTGGAACAGGCAGGAAACCGTGCTGCCTATGCGCACTACATCAAGGCACGCTTCGGCGAGCGCTATGAGCACATTTTCGGGCCGCTGCCCGATTTTGCCGGCATTCCGTTGAATGCCAGCCCGCTTGGAAACGATGCCGAGAGGGCTGCCTGGAACGCGATGAGCGATGCGCAGCGCGACGCCATCAACCGCGTCTTTGCCAATATCGGCAAGGCGATCGCGGCCTTCGAACGCTCGATCGAGCCGGCGCAGACGCGCTTCGACCGTTTCGCGCTGGACCTTGCCACCGGTGCCGAACCCAAGGGCGATGCCGTCTTTACGCCGGAAGAAATCCTCGGGTTGAAGCTGTTCATCGGCAAGGCTAGTTGCGTGACCTGCCACAATGGTCCGCGCTTCACCGACAACGGTTTTCACAACACCGGCGTGCCGCCCGTCGCGAACCTGCCGCCGGATCGCGGGCGCATAGAAGCGGTGGCACAAGTCGAAGCCGACCCGTTCAACTGCTTCGGCGCCTATCGCGACGGCGACGTCAGCGCCTGCGGCGAGCTGCGCTTCATGGTCAAGGATGCGCCGGAACTCGTTCGCGCTTACAAGACACCGTCGCTGCGCGGTGCCGCGACGCGTCCGCCCTATATGCATGCCGGGCAGTTTTCGTCGCTCGACGAGGTGGTGGCGCACTACGCCAAGGCGGCACCCAGTGTGGAGGGGACAACCGAGATCCATCCGCTGCAACTGTCGGACCGTGAGCGCGCTGCGCTGGTGGCGTTTTTGAAGACGCTGTCGGAGTAGGCTCTTGTTTGACCATGATCTTGTCCGAAAACCGGCATCCACTTTTCGGGATCATGGTCAGCGATCTTTCACCGTCTCCATAGCCACGAAGGTCGAGGTCTGGGCGACATGGGGGAGCGCCGAGATGCGTTCGCCCAATACGCGGCGGTAGGCAGCGATGTCCCGGGTGCGGACCTTCAGCAAATAGTCGAAGCTCGACGCCATCATGTGGCACTGTTCAATCTCCGGCACGGCCTGCACCGACCGGTTGAAAGCGTCGAGCGCGGCGGATCGGGTGTCGGACAGTTTCACCTGGACGAAGGCGACATGGCCTTCGCCCATGCGCTCGCGGTCGATGATCGCCTGGTAGCCCCTGATATAGCCGTCCTTCTCCAGCCGCTTGACGCGCGCCTGTACCGGCGTCTTGGACAGGCCGACCTTTGCCGCGAGTTCCGACATGGAAAGCCGGCCATTGCTTGCCAGCGCCGACAGGATGTTCCGGTCGATGCGGTCCAATTGGTCTTCTGTCATCAAAATCACAGTCCAAAATCTGAAAAATTGGCAGAATGATAGATCGATTGGACTGTCTTGTCGATTTCTTTGGACCGACTGAAGTCCGCGCCTGTGCTAGCTTGCGCCATTCGGTCCGGTGACCGCCGGCCCGCTCCCTGATGCTCGCTCCACGGGACCCGCCATGCCGCTCGACACCATCCGCCAGCAGATCCGTGCCAACTATTTGCCCGACGAGGACGAGGCCGTGAAGCGGCTGGCCGAGGCGACAGGGCTTTCGGCTGCGGATCGCGATGCGATCTCGGCGCGAGCCACCGATCTGGTGCGGGCAGTGCGCGGCTCGTCCGATCCCCGGCTGATGGAAGTTTTTCTCTCCGCCTACGGCCTTTCCACCAAGGAGGGCGTGGCGCTGATGTGCCTGGCCGAGGCGCTGCTGCGCGTGCCCGACACCGAGACGATGGACGATCTGATCGCCGACAAGATCGCGCCGCATGACTGGTCCGCGCACTCGGGGGGCTCAAGCTCGATCTTCGTCAATGCCTCGACCTGGGCGCTGATGCTGAC
This sequence comes from Mesorhizobium huakuii, assembly GCF_030160235.1. Taxonomy (GTDB): domain Bacteria; phylum Pseudomonadota; class Alphaproteobacteria; order Rhizobiales; family Rhizobiaceae; genus Mesorhizobium; species Mesorhizobium huakuii. The sequence continues at coordinate 61,044 of NZ_BSNY01000027.1, read as the reverse complement.
CGGCCGCGTGCTGGACGAGGGCGAGGGCGGTATAGAAGGCACGCTGCGCTCGATGGTGCGCAGGCTGGGTGAGCCGGTCATCCGCAAGGCGGTGGCCGCCGCCATGCGCGAGATGGGCGAACAGTTCGTGCTCGGCCGCACCATCGCGGAAGCCGTCAAGCGCGGCCGGCCGATGACACAGAAGGGCTATCTCTATTCCTTCGACATGCTGGGCGAGGCGGCCCGCACCGAGGCCGACGCGCTGCGTTATCACAAGGCCTATGCCGACGCGATTTCGTCGCTCGATGCCGGCTCCAACGGCCCCGACATCAGGCAGAACCACGGCATCTCGGTGAAGCTTTCGGCGCTGCATCCGCGCTACGAGGTGGCGCAGAAGGAGGAGATGCTGCCCGTCATGGCCGAGCGGCTGCTGTCGCTGGCGCTTGCGGCCAGGCATTCGCGCATGGGCCTCAACATCGATGCCGAGGAGGCGGACCGCTTGGATCTGTCGCTCGACGTCATCGAGCGGGTACTGGCCGAGCCGGAACTCGCCGGCTGGAACGGCTTTGGCGTGGTGGTGCAAGCGTATGGACCACGCGCGGCCTTCGTCATCGACTGGCTCTACGCGCTGGCCAAGAAATACGGCCGCACCATCATGGTGCGGCTGGTCAAGGGCGCCTATTGGGACACCGAGATCAAGCGGGCGCAGACGCTCGGACTGGCCGGCTATCCCGTCTTCACCCGCAAGGCCAACACCGACGTCTCCTACATGGCTTGCGCGAAGAAACTGCTTGGCATGACCGACCGCATCTATCCGCAATTCGCCACCCACAACGCCCACACCGTCGCCGCCATCCTGTCGATGGCTGACAATCGCGACACCTTCGAGTTTCAGCGCCTGCATGGCATGGGCGAGGCGCTGCACGAAACGGTGCGAAGGTCCGAAGGCACGCGCTGCCGCATCTATGCGCCGGTCGGCGCGCATTCGGACCTGCTGGCCTATCTGGTCCGCCGGCTGCTGGAGAACGGCGCCAACTCCTCCTTCGTGCACCAGCTGACCGACGAGGATGTCGAGCCGGAAGACATCGCGCGCGATCCGCTCGAAACAGTCGAAAGCCAGGGTCCCGCCGCCAATCCGGCGATCGCCAGGCCGTCGCAGATTTTTGGCGCCGGCCGCCGCAACTCCAGGGGATTCGACATCACCGACACGGTGACGCTAGCGGCCATCGACAAGGCCAGGGCGGCGTTCGCCGGGCCGGACCGCTGGCATGCCAAGCCGATCACGCGGGCTGCCGGTTATGGCAAGCCACGCCCCGTCGTCAATCCGGCCAAGCCCGACGAAGTGGTCGGCACGGTTCACGAGGCCGCCGCCAAGCAGGTCGCGATCGCCGTGCGCATCGCGGTGGAGGCGCAGCCGGCCTGGGCAAAGCGCCCCGTTGCCGAACGCGCCGCCATCCTCAACCGCGCCGCCGACCTCTATGAGGCCAATGCGGTCGAGTTCTTCGCGCTCGCCACCCGCGAGGCCGGCAAATCGCTGGCTGATGGCGTGGCGGAAGTGCGCGAGGCGGTCGACTTCCTGCGCTACTACGCCGCCGAGGCGGTCAACGCCGAAACGGGTACTCAGGCGCGCGGCGCCATCGTTTGCATTTCGCCGTGGAATTTTCCGCTGGCGATCTTCACCGGCCAGATCGCGGCAGCGCTCGTTACCGGCAACTCGGTGATCGCCAAGCCGGCCGAACAGACGCCGCTGATCGCCTTCCGCGCGGTCGAATTGCTGCGCGAGGCCGGCGTGCCGGAAGACATCATTCAGCTGCTGCCCGGCGACGGCCCATCGGTCGGCGCGCCGCTGACCGCTGACCCCCGCATCGCCGGCGTCTGCTTCACCGGCTCGACCGAGGTCGCCAAGCTCATCGAGAAACAGCTGGCCGAAACCGCTGCGCCCGACGCCATGCTGATCGCCGAGACCGGCGGCCTGAACGCCATGATCGTCGATTCCACCGCGCTGCCCGAGCAGGCGGTGCGCGATATCCTGGCCTCTGCCTTCCAGAGTGCCGGCCAGCGCTGCTCGGCGCTGCGGGTGCTCTATGTCCAGAAGGACGTCGAGAAGAAGATGCTGGAGATGCTGAAGGGCGCAATGGAGGCGCTCAACATCGGGGATCCCTGGCGGATTTCGACCGATGTCGGTCCGGTCATCGATGATGAGGCGCAGGCTTCGATCCGCGACTATTGCACCAAGAAAGGCCTCGAGGGCCGGCTGATCGCCAAGCTCGAGGCGCCGAAGGACGGCCGCTTCGTCGCCCCGCATGTCTTCAGGGTCAAGGGCATCGAGGAGATGGACCGCGAGGTGTTCGGGCCGGTGCTGCATGTCGCCAGCTTCGACGCCGAAGAGATCGACGCGGTGATCGCTGCCATCAACCGCAAGGGCTATGGCCTGACCTTCGGCCTGCACACCCGTATCGAAGGCCGCGTCCAGCATTTTGTCGACGGCATCCACGCCGGCAACATCTATGTCAACCGCAACCAGATCGGCGCCGTCGTCGGTTCGCAGCCCTTTGGCGGCGAGGGGCTGTCCGGCACCGGGCCGAAGGCCGGCGGCCCGCATTATCTGCGCCGCTTCCGCAAGGGGCCGGAAGCCGGCACGGAGGTTGGCGAGGGCCACAAGGTGACGGCGACCGAAATGGCCGACAATCTGCCCGATCCCACGCTCGGCGGCTGGTCGACGCGGCCGGACCGGATCGCCATCCTGAGGAAGCATCTGCGCGGCAAGGGCGCGGCCGCCATCGGCGCCGCCGCTGGCATCGATTTCGGCCAGGTCGATCTGCCTGGGCCAACCGGCGAGGCCAACACGCTGTCGCTGTCGCCGCGCGGCCGCGTGCTTTGCCTGGGGCCGGATGCCGACACGCTGCTTGCCCAGACCATCCAGGCGCTCGCCGCCGGCAACGCGGTGCTGGCCGTAGCGCCTGGGGCGCCGGCGGCACTCTCGGCGCTGACCGGCAAGGGCTTGCCGCTCGCCGCTATCGATGGCCGGCCTGATCCGGTCGAGGCGCGCGCGCTGCGCGTCGATGTCGTCGCTTTTTCGGGCACGCCGGAGGCGGCGCGCATCGTGCGCAAGGTCATCGCCGACAGGACTGGCCCGATCGTGCCGCTGGTCAGCGAGGTGCTCAACCCGGCCGCCTATGCGCATGAGCGCGCGGTCTGCGTCGACACGACGGCCGCGGGCGGCAATGCCAGCCTGCTGGCTGCGGCCTAGGAACTGGCGGGTATTCGCAAAGAGAGAAGCCGGCAAACGTGAAGTGTTGCCGACTTGCTGAATTCGGACACAAGACCCGAAATTCGTTTCCACTGTAGCCTGCGGAACTGCCGATCGTCTCGGTGCCGCCGTCGGATGGTCCGACACCAACGGGGGTTTCTGGCCGCGGCGCACAGCATGTGGCGCGGCGACAAACATGCGGTGAACGTCGTGTTTTACCGCGCTTATGACGACGGCGCCGGAACGAGGTTCATCGTCGACCAGGCCGCGGTGCTGACGGATTGGATTCCGATCAGTCCCAATCCACCGAGCGCGGAGAAAAGCGCTCTCGACTACGCCGCGCTGCGCACGACGGCAAATTCAGATGCCGGCAAGTTCGTGCTCAGCCAGGATGGCAGTTTCACCGCCGTCAGCATGATGGGGAAGTACATGTACAAGCAGGATTCGACCAAGCTGGCGCAGGTTGGCGGCACCTATCTGGCCGCGCCAACTGAATTTGGAACGGGGGCCAGTGGCGGGGCATGGTTCGCGCCTGACAACAGCATCGTCAGCGTGGTGTCCGCGCAGATCATGCAAGGCAAGACGTTGGCGATGACTGGCACCGCGCTTTCCCGGGAAAACCGCGTACACTTTTCCTTGAATTGCTCTATGGGCTGGGTTAGCCGCAGTTCCGTCCTGGGCGGACCTTGCTTTGTCTTCACAGCTCTTCGGGGGCGTCCATCTCCGGTCCGACGACACCGAAGCCGAGTTCGTCGCGATAGAAATCACCGGTCGCCATAATGTCGGGCGAAGGCAGGATCGGGATGCTGCGCGCGGGATCGTCCGCAGGCGCCGTCATCGTCAGGCGCCCTCGACGACGGAAAAGCCCTCGAATTGCGGGTGGCCGAGATAGTGGACCTTCGTCGTGCCGACGTTCCTGTGCGCGGCGCGAAAATTCTCCGACCTGGTCCAGGCGACGAAATCGTCCTGGCTCGCCCATACCGTGTGCGACGCGAACAGCGTGTAGCCTTCGGCCTCGTTGACCGGGCCGCGCAGCAGATGGAATTCCCGAAAACCCTTCATCTCGGCAAGACTGGAATCGCGGTTCTTCCACACGGCCTCGAAGTCGGCCTCCGAGCCGTTCTGCACCTTGAAGCGGTTCATGGCGATGTACATGGCGTTCCTTTCGGCTATTCGCGAGCGTTGATGTTGGGATGGTTACTCGAGCGGTCAAGGCTCGAAGGGGCCGATTGGCGCTTTGAACCGCCAACTCATCAGTTTGGTCTCGGCAGGGATGGGAGGGAACGGCGCCTGTTTTCGCACCAAGTCCAGAGCGAATTGATCGAGTTCGGGCGAGCCTGAGCTTTTGGCGAGCTGCAGGTCGACAATGTTCCCATTGGCCAGCACGACAAATGCCACCAACGCATTGTTGCGGGCTGTCGTTTGTGCGGATTTCGATACGCGGCGATTGGCGCGAGCCAACTTGCTGGCCACTTCACCGCTATAGCGTGACGCCGCGGCGTTCCCTGTATCGCCTTGCTTTCGGCCCTTGCTCGCAATTGCCGCCTTGATTTCCTTGCCGTCCGCTGTGCCGCGGTCCTCATAGGCTTCGCTCGCCGTCGCGGGGGCGGCCGCCGGAGTTGGCCTGGCGCTGGGGATCGGCGGTTGGTCCGGAACGGCGACAGGCATCTCGGCGCTGTCGGCCTGGACGCTCGGCTGTGCCGCTGTTTCGGTCCTGGCAGCCACGCTCTGGTCGTCAGGGCGCGGGGTCGCCGCCACCAGTATATCCGGCGTTGCCGCTGGCTGTTTGACAGCTTCCGGCAAAGGCTTGGGCAGCGGCTTGGCTGCTTCCCGGGCGGGTTCGGGAGCCTGCTTCACGGCTTCCCGCTCAGGCTGCGCGGGTTTTGCCGGCGGCACTGGTCTGGCTGCCGGCTCCGGTTTGGTCGGCTGCGGTCTCGGCTCCAGCGTGACATTGATCACCGCCGAATCCTTGTCCAGAGCGCTGCCGGCCACCTTGTCGCCTGCGTGATCGCTGCCTTCCGGTTGTTCCGCATTCCGGAAATCGGATGTCCCGGCGGGCGAGATCAGAAAGAATGCCGCCGCGGCGGCGTGAAGCAGGCCGGAAACGACTATGGCAACGGGCCATCGTACCGCCGGCCGCGCGACTGCAAGCGGATCGGCCGGCGCTATCGCCAGCTCGCTGCCAGCGTCGGGGAGGGGAGTGATTTCCTGCATGTCGCGGGCCGGAAACTGCAGCGGCCGGCGGGCAAAAGTCAAATCAAGATCGTTTGCCCCTGGCATCAGTGATCCGCGGCCGGCCAGCGGCCATGCCATGGTGTCTCGAGTGAATGCGGGATGCAGTCCCAACGCCGGTCTCAGACGCCGAAAGCGATGCCGGTCTTGGTGTCCGTCTTGAGCTTGCGCATGCAGGCGGCCGGTTCGACACCAGAACCCGCGCATTCGGTCGCGCTGTTGATCAGCACGCGGCTGACCTTGGTGCAGTCGGTGCCGGCGAGATCAAAGCGGGCCACCTTGGTCTTGCCTGCCGCAAGGTCCTTGAAATCGAGCACGGTCAGCCGGTCGACGACGCCGGCCTCGTTGAACAGGGCGATCTCGAACGCCGCCTTGGAGAGGTCGGCGCCGAGATTGTTGTTGACCAGGAAGGTCAGCCGGCAGCCTTTGTCGGAAGGGAGCGCGGAATTGAGCTCCAGGGTCAGCGCGGGGACCGGCGCGGACCCTTCAGCCCGCGCCGGAACCATCGCAAGCGACATCGCCAGCGTCGAGGTCAGCAGACGAAGGGATGTCGTCGAGCCCGTCATGCCATCAGCCTCCAAATCGCATGGTTGCCGCCAGTTTCAGCGTGATGCCCGGCTCGTAGACCGCGACTGTCGTGCCGCCGTTCAATGGGTTGGCGTATTTGACGTCGAACAGATTGTCGGCGCGGAAATCGACCTTCAGATCGTCGGTCGCCTGATAGCTGGCGAAGGCATTGACCAGCGTATAGTCCTCGGCCACCGCGTTGCCCTTTGGCTTGCCGTTGTATTGCACTTCGCCGCCGACGGTCAGTCTGTCCTCGAGGAAGCGCAGTCCGAGTTGAGCGGTGACCTGCGAGGAAGGGATGGTGGCGAGATCGGCTTCCACACCCTTGTAGGAAATGGTGTGGCCATTGGTGATCGAGGCCGAAAGCCCGGCATAGCCCCATCCGGCGTCGTAGACACCTTCCAGTTCCAAGCCGTCGATCTTGGCCTGGGCGAAATTCTGATACTGGAAACAGATCGGAATGCCGGGCCCGAACGGGCAGCCGCTGCCTGGAGCGAACGGCGACAGGGTCACGCCGTCGATATAATCGTCGACATTGTTGTGGAAGTAGGCCGCCTTGACGCGAAGCGCGTCGCCGGATTCGAAGATGTCGTTCTGCTTGTAGTTGACGCCGAATTCCGTCGTCTTGCCGGTCTCTGGCCGCAGATTGGGATTGGGCAGGAACGGGAAGGTGACGCCCGCCGGATGGTTGCCGCTGATCAGCGTTTCCGTCAGCGACGGCGACCGATAACCCTCGGCGTAGGTGCCGTAGAATTGCAGGCCCGCAAGGCCGGCGCTCTCGAACGGCGAGACGCCGACGGTGATGCGCGGCGACAGCCGGTCGCCCGAGGTCTCGCGTGTGCTGTCCTTCAGGCTGTAATTGTCGTAGCGCAGCCCGGCGATGACCTCGAGCCAGTCCCAGGTGAGCTTGTCCTGGACATAGGCGCCGGAGACGTTGCGCTTGCCCGAAGGCGTGTAGAAACTGTCGCCGCCGGCCGTACCGCCCGTCTTCACATCGTCGCCGACCCAGTCGCCGCCATAGGTCAGTTCGTGGGCGACGCCACCGGTCTCGAATCGTGAGGTGTTCCAGATGTCGATTGCGGCGGTGCCGACGTCGAAAGTCGACGTTGAGCCTGCCGGCAGCACCACCGGAAGACCAGTGATCGGATCAAACCGTTTTTGCGGAACAAGGCTGGTCAGGTCGAGATTGGTCTTGTTGTAGGAGGTGTTGATGTGGAGATCGAGCCAGCTCTTGTCTTCGTCCGTGATGTTGTAACGGGCCGTGAAAGTGTTCGACTTCAGGTCGACATCGTTGACCGGCACGCCGCCGCTGGTTTCGTTCCAGCCATCGCTCGAGACGACCCAGCCCAGTTTCAACTCGCTGTTCTCGGACGGACGGATGGCGGTCTTGATGAGGCCGCTGAGCACGTCGAAGCCGGTGCCTTTGACGGTGTCGCCGCCGCCATCCTTGTAGTTGTCGTAGTTGCGGTAGACGATGTTGCCGAGCGCGTCCCAGTTCTCGTTGAAACGATAGGCGCCGGTGGCGCTGGTGGTCCAGCCCTTGCCGTTGCTCTCATAGCGTCCGGTTACCGAAGCGCCCCATGTCTCCTCCGGCTTGAGGAAGTCCGCGGCATCCTTGGTGTCGAAGAAGACGACGCCGCCGATGGCGCCCGAACCATAGGTGTTGGCGACCGGACCACGGATCACATCGACGGATTTGACGAGTTCGGGGTCGATGTAGAAGGTCGACTGGGTACCATGGTCTGAACGCTGGAAATCCTGGCGTGCGCCGTCCACGATGACCGCGACACGGCCGAAATCCTGCAGACCGCGTATGTTGATGCTGGTGCTGACGCGCCTTGCGTCGGCCTGTGTCGCGACACCGGGCACACCCAGCAGCATCTCGTTCGGCGTCGTCGCCATGCGGCGGGCGAGTTGCTCCTGGTCGACATGGCTGGCCGAGGCCAGTGATTCGATCGCGGTTTCGCCGGTGCGGCTGATGACGAGAATCTTGTCGAGCAGCGTCGCGCCCGCGGGGGCGGCTTTTTCCTGGTCAGCCTTCTTCGCCTGATCCGTCTGCTCGCCCGCCGGCTGCGTTGCCTGTTGGGCATGCGCCGATGGCGCGGACAAGGCGATCGCCGCCACGCCCGCCAACAAGGCCGCCACACCGTTCGCCGCCGACCGGCCGCGCAATTCCCCGTTCAAAAATTCCATGCCCCAACTCCAGATTCCAGGTTTCATGCTGGCTGGCCCGGGGCTTGCTGGCATTTTTCATCGTGTCCGGCGTCTTAAATATTGACTCGTTTACTCCGGTATTGCACTGACTAGTAAACATGATTATTCGAGTCAAGAAATGAATCGGCAATTTCGCAACGCCTAGCCAGATGCCCGGCCCAGGAAAGGGATCGACCCAGATGAACACGCACAATCCCAATGATTTTCGTTATCGCGTCCGCCGTTCCGATGATGCCTCCACCCGCTTCGATCGGATCCCGCTGGCCGTGCGAACGCTCTCCAGCAACACGCTGTTCCAGGGCGAGCACGAGATCGGCATCGAGCATCATGGCGCGCTCTACCGGCTGAAGATCACCCGGCAGGGCAAGCTCATTCTCAACAAGTAAGGCAAGGCAGTAGGGACGAGACATGGACCAGCGCGTAAAACCCGCCCCGCATGAAATCCGGCGGGCACGGACAGAAAATCCGAAGACGCGCGAGCGTGACCTCGCCGCCCAGCTCGGCATTTCGGAAGCCGAGTTGGTCGCCGCGCATTGCGGCGACGGCGTCGTTCGCATCGAGCCGCGCGTCAACGACCTCCTGACCGGTCTCGAGGCGGTCGGCGAGGTGATGGCACTGACCCGCAACGAAAGCGCCGTGCACGAAAAGATCGGCGTCTATGACAAGGTCGTCACCGGCAACCACAACGCCATGGTGCTTGGCGAGAATATCGACCTGCGCATCTTCCCGAAGGTCTGGGCGCACGGCTTTGCGGTGGAGAAGCGCGACGGCGACGAGATCCGCCGCAGCCTGCAGTTCTTCGATGCGGCGGGCGAGGCGGTGCACAAGGTGCATCTGCGTCCGGCCTCCAGCCTCTATGCCTACCAGAAGCTGGTCGCCTCGCTGGAATCGTCCAACCAGGAACCGACGGTCGCTATTTCAGGGCCAATCTCCGACGATCAGGGCGAGGCCGGGGCAACCATCGCCAACCCTGACGATCTGCGCGACCGCTGGAGCCGGCTGACCGATGTGCACCAGTTCTTCGGCATGCTGAAGACGCTCAAGCTCAGCCGCCGTCAGGCGGTCCGCATGGTCGGAACGGACTATGCCTGGCCGCTCGACAATGACGCGGTCCGCGCCATGTTCCATCATGCCGCCGAAGGCGAGATGCCGATCATGTGTTTCGTCGGCAACCGCGGCTGCATCCAGATCCATTCCGGCCCGATCAAGTCGATCAAGCCGATGGGGCCGTGGATCAATGTGCTCGACGAGACCTTCCACCTGCATCTGCGTGCCGACCACATCCAAGAAGTCTGGGCGGTGCGCAAGCCGACCAAGGATGGCCACGTCACGTCGCTCGAGGTCTATCGCGCCGACGGCGAGATGATCATCCAGTTCTTCGGCAAGCGCCACGAAGGCGAGAGCGAGCGCGACGACTGGCGGTTCCTGGCCGAGAACCTGCCGCGCATTCCAAGCCCGACGGCAGCGTGAGGAACGGTGTGATGCGGTTTTTCCCGAACCTGCCGGCCGTGCGCCGATCGATGCTTGCGCCGATCGTCGGTCTTTCTCTTGCTCTTGCCGCGCTGCAGCCGGCCGCCGCCGCCGAGGGCGTCTCGGTCTTCTCCGATCCGTCGAAGATCGCCGCCATTGGCGGTTCGATCACCGAAATCGTCTATGCGCTTGGCGAGGAAAAACATCTGGTGGCGCGCGATTCCACCAGCAATTATCCGAATGCGGCGCTTGCCTTGCCTGATGTCGGCTATATGCGCGCGCTGTCGCCGGAAGGCGTTCTGTCGGTCAATCCGACCGGCATCCTGGCACTGCACGGCAGCGGCCCCAAGGAAGCCGTCGATGTGCTGAAGAAGACCAGCATTCCCTTCATCGAAGTGCCAGAGCATTATAGCCACGAGGGCATCCTCGAGAAGGTCCGCATCGTCGGCAAGGCGCTTGGCATCGATGCCAAGGCCGAGGTGCTGGCCAAGGAACTCGATGCCAAGCTGACATCAGCCGAAAAGCTGACGGCCTCGATCAAGGAGCGCAAGCGCATCCTGTTCGTGCTGTCGATACAGGGCGGCAAGATCCTGGCGGCCGGCGCCGAGACCGCGGCCGACGGCATGGTCAAGCTGGCCGGCGGGGTCAACGCCGTCGAAGGTTTCTCCGGCTACAAGCAGATGTCCGACGAGGCAATCATCACCGCCAGGCCTGACGTGATCCTGATGATGAGCAATGCCGGGCCGCCGGTGTCGGATGACGAATTGTTCGGCAACCCGTCGATCGCCTCGACGCCGGCCGGAACCGCGCGCAAGCTGATCCGCATCGACGGCGGCTATCTGCTCGGCTTCGGACCGCGCACCGCCGACGCCATTCACGACCTCGCCGTCTCGCTCTATGGCGCTGAAGTCACGGACTGAGCGGGCATATCATGGTCGATCAATCGATCGCCGGCCTGGTAAAGGCGATGGCGAATGCATCCGAAGGGGACCGCTCGGGCCGCGCCCGCATCGTCATCCTGCTGCTGTGCTTTGGGCTCGCGGCCGCCATGCTTTTGTCGCTGATGTCAGGGGCATCGGATGCTTCGGCCGTCAGCGTCCTCAAGGACTGGCTGCTCGGGGCCGCTCCGAGCGATGCGGCGCTGAGCGCCCGTGACAGCCTGATCATTTACGACATCCGTTTGCCGCGCATCATCCTCGGCATGCTGGTCGGCGCGGCGCTCGCGGTCTCGGGAGCCGTCATGCAGGGGCTGTTCCGCAATCCGCTGGCCGATCCCGGCCTGATCGGCGTTTCCGCCGGCTCGAGCCTCGGTGCGGTAATCATCTTCGTGCTTGGCGCCACGGTGCTGGCGCCGGTGACGACCTTGCTCGGCACGCTTGCGCTGCCGCTGGCGGCTTTCTTCGGAGGCCTTGCCTCGACACTGGTGCTCTATCAGGTCGCGACGCGACGTGGGCAAACCTCGGTCGCCACCATGCTGCTTGCTGGCATCGCGCTGGCGGCCCTTGCCATGGCGCTGACCGGTATCCTCATCTTCATGGCGGATGATCGCCAACTGCGTGACCTGACGTTCTGGTCACTCGGATCGTTGGGTGGCGCGACATGGGCGAAGATCGGTTCCGTCGGGCCGATCATCATAACGGCGCTGGCGGCGATGCCGTTCCTGGCGCGCGGCCTCAACGCGCTGGCGCTTGGCGAAGCGACCGCCGGTCATCTCGGCATACCGGTGCAGCGGCTGAAATACACGGCAATCATCGGTGTTTCGGCGGCCGTCGGAGCCGCCGTCGCGGTCAGCGGCGGCATCGGCTTCGTCGGCATCGTCGTGCCGCATCTGCTGCGCCTGCTGATCGGTCCGGACAATCGCTATCTGCTGCCGGCTTCGGCGCTGCTCGGCGCCTCGCTGCTGCTGCTCGCCGATGCCGTCGCGCGCACCATCGTGGCGCCGGCCGAATTGCCGATCGGCATCGTCACCGCGATCGCGGGCGCGCCGTTCTTCCTGTGGATACTGCTGCGCAAGCGCGGCGTGGTCGATCTCTGAGACCTGGAGGCTTTGATGATCGAGGTGAGGGATGTTTCCATTGATATCGCCGGCAAGCGCATCGTCGGTGGTATCGATTTCGACGCGCGGCCCGGCGAGGTCGCGGCCATCGTCGGTCCCAACGGTTCGGGCAAGACGACCTTCCTGAAGGCTTTGTCGGGCGAGCTCGCCTATGCCGGGCGCGTCGCCCTCAACGGCCGTGACCTTTCGTCGATGAAGCCGGCCGAGAGCGCGGTGCATCGTGCGGTGCTGCCGCAGGCGACGACCCTGTCCTTCCCGTTCACCGTGCGCGAGGTGGTCAAGCTCGGCCTTGTCGGCGGGCGCTCGGGCGCCTTGCCGGGCGAGGATGCGCGACTGCCGGAGCGGGCGCTGGCGCGTGTCGACCTCGACGGTTTTGCCGGACGCTTCTATCAGGAGCTTTCGGGCGGCGAGCAGCAGCGCGTCCAGCTAGCGCGCGTGCTGTGCCAGGTCTGGGCGCCGGTGCTCAACGGCAAGCCGCGCTACCTGTTTCTCGACGAGCCGGTTTCCAGCCTCGATATCAAACACCAGCTGATCATCATGAACATCGCCCGTGATTTCACCAGAAGGGGCGGCGGCGTGGTCGCCATTCTGCACGACCTCAATCTGACGGCCATGTATGCCGACCGGATCTTCGTCATGCATCGTGGTCGGCTCGCGGCCACCGGTTCGCCACAGGATGTACTGAGCGATGATCTGATCGAAAAAGTGTTCGACTGCCGGCTCAGGGTCGGCGTGCTGCCGGCCGGCAACGTGCCGTTCGTGCTGCCGCAATCGTCGGTCAGCTGATATTCAGGTGAGGCCGGTCTGCAAATGGCGGCTTCCTGCGCTTCCGGTACTCACGTACCCAAACGTACGCTCCGTTCCGGTTCTCGGAACCCGCCATTCTCGACTCGGCCTGACCTGAATCTCAACAGACCTACCCAGACGCGGGGAGACTTGCTCACGCCGCCGGGGCGCGGCGCTCCAGCATGTCGATGCCGAGCAGGTTGCGCACGTTCGGCCTTGCCGCCACCATATCGGCGATCGTGTAGCGGGCGAGCACGGCGAAGAAGGCGTTGAGGGCCTCGCGCAGCGCCGAATTCAGCGCGCAGCTGTCGACCAGCGGGCATTCGGCGGCATCGTTCTCGAAGCATTCGGCCATGGCGAAGCTTTCCTCGGTAACGCGTACGACGTCGAAGAGGTTGATCGCCTCGGCGGCGCGGCCAAGCCGGACGCCGCCATTCCTGCCGCGCACCGTCTCGACCAGTCCGTTCTCGACCAGCGGTTGCAGGATCTTGAACAGGAACAGTTCCGACACCGAATAGGCGGTCGCGATTTCGGGGATACGGCTCAACCGATCATTGTTGGCGGCACAATACATCAGGATGCGCATGGCATAATTGGTCTGGCGTGTAAGCCGCATTTTGTCCTCACTAGGCGCCGGCGCGATTCAACCGCGCCTGGTTCCTGAACTTCGCCGCCCGCGGCCCTGATCCCGGAGTTTCGGATTCGCTGCGCTGGCCTTGATCCGAATATGGCCTATACCTTGGAACAATTCCAGACTGGCCGGGCATCATAGATGAATATTCTCGTCAACTTTATGTGCGCAGCCCGGCAAAACACGGGGAAAACCGGCCACTACGGGCATTCCTGCGGTCGAACCACTAGATAGGCCGAGATCGAACCCGCAATCGACCAGAGATCGACGAGGAGCAGTTCATCCATGTCCCAATCGGCTCCGTCCCTGGCGCCAGTCCGTTTCGATGCTGATGCGGCCGCCAAGCTCTCGGCGTTGCGCCGCACCAAATTCATTGCCACGGCCGCACTGGCGTTTTGCGTTCTGGTGTTCATTGTGGCCAAGTCGTTCGAGAACTCCCATCCATGGCTGGGATTCGTCGCTGCCTTCGCCGAGGCGGCGACCATTGGCGGCCTTGCCGACTGGTACGCGGTGGTGGCGCTGTTCAGGCGGCCGCTCGGATTGCCGATCCCGCACACAGCCATCATCCCGGAAAACCAGAACCGCATCGCCGACAATCTCGGCCGCTTCATCGAAGCCAACTTCCTGGCGCCGGAGCCGGTGCGGGAAAAGCTCGCCGAGGTCGATTTTGCGGTGCTCGTCGCCGATTGGCTGACCGATGCTCAACGCGCCGCCGGCCTGTCGCGCTTCGTCGTGCGGCTGGTGCCGCAGACACTTGCCGCCGTCGAGCAGTCGGGCCTGCGCGGCTTCGTCACCAGCCGCATGCTCGAGCAGATCGAAAAGGTGCCGCTGGCGCCGCTGGCGGCAGAACTGCTGTCGGCGTTGACCGACGACCGCCGTCATCAAAAACTGTTCGACGAGTTTATCAAGGTGATCGGCCGCTTCCTCAACGACGAACATGCCCTGGCGACGATGCGCGAGAAGATTCGTGAGGAATTGCCGTCGCTCTTTAACCTGTTCCGTGCCGACGCCTATCTCCTGAAGAAGATAGTCGCCTCGGCGGGCTCCTTGCTTGACGAGGTGCGCGCCGATCCCGACCACCCGATGCGCGCCGAGTTTGATCGTTTCGCGCAAGGTTTCGTCGAGCGGCTGCGGACGTCCAAGCAATATGCAAAGCGTGCCGAGAAGATGAAGCACGATTTCCTCGCCCGACCCGAAGTCAGGGCGCTGGCCGGCGACATGTGGGAGAGCCTCAGCCTGTTCATCGAGCAGGATGCCAAGGCGCCGAATTCGGTGATCCGCGCGCATCTCGCCAACATGTTCGTCGAGGTCGGCCGCCATCTCGCCGGCGATGCGCAGATCCGGGCCGACATGAACCAGGGCTTCGTCGTGGCGTTGGCCTCCTTCGTCGAGAGCCAGAAGAGCGGCGTGTCGAAATTCATCGCCGACCAGGTCAAGCGCTGGGACCTGGCACAACTGACGCGGCTGATCGAGATGAATATCGGCCGGGACCTGCAATATATCCGCTTCAACGGCATGATCATCGGCGGGCTGGCGGGCATCGTGCTCTATACGATCGAGCTGCTGCTCCCGGTCAATTGATGCGCATCGATCGTAAGGCCTGTCTTCGAAATGGACACACGCCAGCCGAGTGCTATGCTCCCGGCGAGGGCACCCGCATTCGCGGCAAAGGGGAGACGTCATGGCAAAACAACCGGAATCCGATTCCTTCATGGACATGTTCGGCAGGTTCGGCCGCGACCTGAAGGTACCCAATGTCGATGTCGAGGCGATCCTTGCCCATCACCGCAAGAACCTCGAAGCCTTGGAGAAATCGGCGCGAGCCGGCGCCGCCGGCGCGACCTCGCTGTTGTCGAGGCAACGCGAAATGCTGCAGGACACGCTGCGCGAGATTGCCGACATGGCGCAGAGCTACCGGGCGCCGGGCAATCCGCAGGAACTGATGGCCAAGCAGACGGAGTTCGCCAGGAAATCGTTCGAGGCCGCGCTCAAGAATGCCGGTGAAGTGGCTGAACTGGCTCGCAAATCCGGTACCGAATCGATCGAAATCCTGCGTGCTCGCATCAAGGATGCGATGGAGGAAATCCGCGCCGGCTACGGGCAGAAATAGGCTTTCGCGGCCTGTCGTTTCGTCTTCGGCAAGACAGGCCGGTTTGCAATTTCGCAACCTTGCGCATAGTTGCATCCGCGCCACGTCATAAGCGCCGGCGCCCCTGGAAGGTGCGAAAATCCGAATTCGGCCTGCCATTGCGCGGCAAGGCATGGCACGATTCAGCCGGAATTCGACGGAACCGATTCACAAGGGGTGAATTGACAGGGGCCATCCGTTCGTGGTCCGGAGGCACGGCAAGCGATCGGGAAAGCAGGAATGAACGAAGTACGGCCTAAAACGCCGCCGACCTACGAGCAGTTGAGAACGATGTCTGGGCAGGAGCTCGGCGTCTCGGAATGGACCACGGTCGACCAGGACCGTATCAACCAGTTCGCCGAATGCACCGGCGACCACCAATGGATCCATGTCGACCCTGAGCGCGCGCGGCGGCAAAGCCCGTTCCGCACGACGATCGCGCATGGCTACCTGACGCTGTCGATCATCGGCGCGTTGGCGCTCGGCATGGGCATCGTGCCGGAAAACACCCAGGCCGCCTTCAACTATGGCTTCGACAAGGTGCGTTTTCTCGCGCCGGTCAGGGCCGGCGCCCGCATCAGGCTGCGCACCGTCCTGCTTTCCATGGAGGACAGGGGGCCTGGCCAGTATCTGATGAAGGCAGCCAACACCGTCGAGATCGAAGGCGAGGAAAAGCCGGCGCTGACGGCGGAAACGCTGGTCATGCTCTATGAGCGCCGCAAACGGGCAGGGGCCTGAGCGTTCGCCCGAGCCCCTGCGATGTCAGGCATTTCGCATTGAATGTCCCAATTGTGCCTGTTTGATCGCGTTGCGAAATGACAACAGCGCGAGCAGCAGCGCTGCCAGCGCCAGGGCCGTTGCGGTCTCAAAGGTGACCTGCATGCCCCGGGCGGCCGCAGCGGAACTCAGAAAGTTCTGTCCCGTTCCTTGGCGAGCACTGTCCGATGCGACCGCGAAGATGGCGCCCATCAGGGATGCGCCGGTGACGAGGCCGAGATTGCGCGACAAATTGAGCAGGCCTGAAATGACGCCGCGCTCGCCGGCGCCGACACCGCTCATGACGGCCGCATTGTTGGAGGTCTGGAACAGCGCGTAGCCGAAGCAGGTGACGGTGATGGGAACGACATAGCTGGCAATGCCGAGTTTCGTCATCGCGAGCGAGAGCAGGAATGTGCCCGTGGCCAGGCCGGTCAGCCCGGCGACCATCATCCGGTGGGCTCCGAAGCGATCGGAGAGCCGTCCAGCCAGCAGCGCTGACAGGGCCGACACAAGCGGTCCGGTCGAAAGCACCACGCCGACCATCGCGGCATCGAGTCCCAACCCTCGCGACAGATAGAACGGCGCGACCACGAGGGTCGCCATCATCACCGTGGCGACGATGAGGCTCATGGCCAGGCTGGCGCTGAGCCGCGGATCCCGGAAACCGGCGAGTTGGACCAGCGGGTTCTTCACCCTCTGCTGGGCGAGGGCGAATAGACCGATGCCGAGGGCGGCCGCAACCAGCAGGCCGATGTTGAGCGCACCGAAATGGCCCCGGCCGAGCGTCATGGCCAAGGCATAGGCGGCCAGCGTCAGGGCCAGCAGGACAGTGCCCATCGCGTCGAACTTGCCTTGAGTGGCCTGCGCTGTCTTGTTGCGGACGGGCAGGGCGCGCCAGGCGAGCGCGAAGGTCAGGAGGCCCAATGGGACATTGACCAGGAAGATCGCGCGCCAACCGAGGCCGGCAATCAGCAGGCCGCCGAGCGAGGGGCCGAGTGTCGTGCCGATCGCCGACATGGCGCCGAGCAGGCCCATGGCGCTGCCGGTCCGTTCCTTGCTTACCGTCTCCGCGACAAAGGCCAGTGTCAGCGCCATCATCAGCGCCGCGCCCAGCCCCTGCACGGTACGCGCAGCGATCAGCAGCCAGAGCGTCGGCGCCAGGCCGCAGAGCACCGATGCGGAGGTGAACAGCGCGATGCCGCCAAGCAGCAGCGGCCGGCGCCCGAACATGTCGGCCAGCCGCCCGGCACTGACGATCAACGTGGTGATGGCGAGAAGATAGGCCAGAACCACCCATTGCACGGCCTGGAACGACGCCCCGAAGGTCTGCATCAGCGCGGGCAGCCCGACGCTGGCAATGCTGGTTCCGAGCGACGACAGCAGCGTGGCGAGCGACAGGCTTGCCAGTGCCCAGCCGACCGATTGGTTCTGTTGCGGGGCTGATATCAGCCCATCCCGATCTTGCGCGGCGACTGTCATGGCGATCTCCTATTCGTTCGCCCCGGAACAGGAGCTATCGGAGATCTAGTCTTGCGGCTGATATGGCGGAAGGCGCAGCATTTGCATCATATCAGTGCATGAGACGCCACATCATGCTATGAGCCGGCGATGACATCGCCTGACCTCAATCTGCTGTTCGCTCTCGACGTTCTGCTGGCGGAAGGCAGCGTGGCCCGCGCCGCGCGCCGTCTGCGCCTCAGCCCGTCGGCGATGAGCCGGACGCTGGCGCGGCTGCGCGAGGAAACGGGCGATCCCCTGCTGGTCCGGGCCGGCCGCGGCCTGGTGGCAACGCCGCGCGCGGAGGAATTGCGCCGTCAGGTCGGTCCTGTCGTCCAGGACGCGGAGGCGCTGCTGCGCCCCGCCGCGTTGCTTGACCTCTCAAAGTTGGACAAGGTCTTCACGCTGCGCACCAATGAAGGCTTCGTCGAGGAATTCGGGCCTCGTCTGGTCGCCCGCATCGGGGCCGATGCGCCTGGCGTGCGGCTGCGTTTCGCGCCGAAGTCCGACAAGGATGTGATGTCGTTGCGCGAGGCGGCGATCGACCTGGAAATCGGCGTTGCCGGCGAAACCGGGCCAGAAGTGCGCATCCAGGCGCTGTTTCGCGACCGTTTCATTGGCGCTGTTCGATCGGGCCATCCCCTGAGCAAGGGCGCGGTGACGCCCGAGCGCTACGCCGCTGGCCGGCACATCAGTGTTTCGCGGCGTGGCCGCGAGAAGGGGCCGATCGACGAGGCCCTGGGCGCGCTTGGCTTGCAGCGGACGGTAGTCTGCATGGTCTCGGGTTTCTCAGCCGCGCTCGCCATGGCGCGTGCCTCGGAGCTGATCGCCAGCGTGCCGGAGCGGCACTCGGCCGGCGCGCGCGCCGGCATGCACAGTTTTCCGCTGCCGGTCACGACGCTGGAAGTCACCATTTCGATGCTCTGGCATCCGCGCCTCGATGCCGACCCGGCGCAACGCTGGTTGCGCGACTGTGTGCGGGAGGTCTGTGCAGGTCGCTGAGATCAGCGCGTCATCGCCGCCTCGAGCACCTTGAAGATCCGCTGGTCTTCGCATTGGGCGACGTTGAAGCGCAGGAAACGGCTGGCCGTTCCAGACAGGCTGAACGCATTGCCGGGCGCCAGCACGACATTATCGGCAAGCGCCCGGCGTGCGACTTCGGCCGCGTCAATGCCATCGGGCAGGCCGCACCACAGGAACAGACCGGCCGGCTGGTCGATCCAGGGCGTGATGCCGATCGCCTTCAGCCGGGCCCCGGTCTCGGCCATGGCGCGCGCGAGCCTCGCGCGCAGCAGATCCATATGCTTGCGGTAGCTGCCGTCCTTGAGCAGCGTCAGCACCAGTTCGGCCGCCAGCCGCCCGCCGCCGAAGGTGGTGGCGATCTTGAGGTCGGTCAGGCCCTCGATCCAGTCGCGCGGCGCAGCGATGAAACCGCAACGCACCGACGCCGACAGCGTCTTGGAGAAACTGCCGATCTGGACGACGCGGTTCAGGCCATCGAAGGCGGCGAGCCTGGGGGCAGGGGCATGTTCGAAGTCGGCGAAAATGTCGTCCTCGACGATGGTCAGGTCCGACTGGTCGGCGAGCTTCAGCAAGCGGTGAGCGGTGACCGGCGACAGGATCGCACCGGTCGGGTTGTGGATGGCGGAATTGGTGATGTAGAGGCGCGGCCGGTGCTCGGCGAGCGCCTGCGCGAACAGTTCGATATCAGGCCCAGAGGGCGTGTAGGGAACGCTGACGACCTTGGCGCGGTGGGCGCGCAGCAAAGCGTGGAAATTGAAATAGCAGGGGTCGTCGACCAGCACCGTGTCGCCGGGTTCGATTAGGAACCGGCACAGAAGATCGATGGCCTGCGTGCCCGATTCCGTCAGCATGATCTGTTCAGGCGAGACTTCGATGCCATGCCCTGCCATGCGCCGCGCCAGCAACTGCCGCAACGGCGGCAGCCCAAGCGGCGTGCCATAATCGGCAAGCGCGGCATCGTCGGCGCGTGCTGCCGTGCGGAGTGCGCGCCGCAGCCCGGCCTGCGGCATCCAGGAGGCCGGCAGCCAGCCACAGCCGGGTTTCAACACCTCGTCGCCGGCGTCCAGCGACTGGCGCGAGACCCAGAGCGGATCGACGGCGCGGTCGAGCCGGGGACCGATCTCGGCCAAGGACAGCGGCGCCAGCGAGCCAGCGGTATAGAAACCCGAGCCCGGCCTGGAGCGGATCGTGCCTTCGGCGGCGAGCCGCTCATAGGCTTCGACCACGGTGGATTTGGACACCTGCATGGATTGGGCGAAGGCACGGATCGACGGCAGCCGCGCTCCCGGTGTCAGGCTGCGCGCGGCGATCCGCTGGCGAATCGTCGCCATGACGCTTTCGACCAGAGTGGGGGCGCCTAGGGTTCGCGCGCTGTCGGTTTCCAAGGCGAGCTCCATCATCTGTACTGCTCAATAGGCCATTACAGTTTCGCTGAATTGTACCCCATTGTCTCTGGCTGCGCCATGGTATCTGCCCGATAGAGGCCAAAAGCATGGAGCCTGGAATGGACAAGACCGCAAGCGGCTGGGTGAACGGATTTATCGGCGTGCTGATTTTCAGCGGCTCGCTGCCGGCGACGCGTGTGGCCGTCATGGATTTCGACCCGACCTTCGTGACATCGGCCCGCGCCGCGATTGCCGGACTGCTAGGCCTAGCAATGCTGCTGCTGTTCCGGGAGAAACGTCCGCTGCGCGGCGATCTGCTTTCGCTGGTGATCGTGGCGCTGGGCGTGGTCGTCGGCTTTCCGCTGCTGACCGCCTTGGCGCTCAAGCACATCACCTCTGCCCATTCGATCATCTTCATCGGCCTGCTGCCGCTGGCGACCGCGATCTTCGGCGTGCTGCGCGGCGGCGACCGCCCCCGTCCAGCGTTCTGGCTGTTCTCGTGCATCGGCAGCGCACTCGTCGCGGGCTTTGCGCTGATGCAGGGTGTGACCGCCTCGCCGGTCGGCGACGGCCTGATGCTCGCCGCCGTCGTCGTCTGCGGTCTGGGCTATGCCGAGGGCGCCGCGCTGTCGCGCAGGCTCGGCGGCTGGCAAGTGATCTGCTGGGCGCTGACGCTGTCGCTGCCGATCATGCTGGTGCTGACGTTTGCGACGCTGCCGCCGTCCTTTGCCGCCGTCGGCTCTCATGCCTGGATTGGGCTCGCTTATGTCTCGCTGTTCAGCATGCTGATCGGCTTCGTCTTCTGGTACCGCGGCCTGGCGCAAGGCGGTATTGCCGCGGTGGGGCAACTGCAATTGCTGCAGCCCTTCTTCGGCCTGGCGCTAGCGGCGAGCCTGCTGCACGAGCAGGTCAGCCCGCTGATGGTGGTGGTTACGCTCGGCGTGGTGGCGTGTGTGTTTGGCGCGAAGAAGTTCGCGCGGTAGTTCGGGAAGCGACGCCCGCGCCTAAAACTTTGTCACCACTCCAATGCCGATGCCCTCGAAACCGCCCATCGCCATCAAGGCTGCAGGCGCCTCGTCGAGGCTGATCTTCTTGCCGACCAGCAGTTCGGGCTTCAGCTTGCCGTTGCGGATCATGTCCATCATCGCCTGGTAGCGGTAGGCCTGCATGCCGTGGCTGCCGAGGATTTCGAGCTCGAAGGCGATGATCTTGTCCATCGGCACTTGCGGGCGGGCGTGCTCGCCCAGCATCAGGCCGACCTGCACATGGCGGCCGCGCCGGCGCAGGTTGGCGATCGAGTTGAACGAGGTGGTGGGGTGGCCAAGCGCGTCCATCGACATGTGCGCGCCGCCATTGGTGATCTGCTTGACCGCCTTGACCACATTCGGCGTCGTGGACGCATTGATGGTCGCCACGGCGCCGATCTTTCTGGCAAACTCCAGTTTCTCCTCGGTGAGGTCGATGGCGATCACATTGGCGCCCATCGAACTGGCGATCATGATTGCCGACAGGCCGACGCCGCCGCAGCCATGCACCGCCACCCATTCGCCGGGCTTGACTCGCCCCTGGTCGACGATGGCGCGGAACGAGGTGACGAAACGGCAGCCAAGGCTGGCGGCGGTGGCGTATTCCATCTCCTCGGGCAGGCGCACGAGGTTGGTGTCGGCATGTTCGATGCCGACATATTCGGCGAACGAGCCCCAGCCGGTGAAGCCGGGCTGCGTCTGGTGCTCGCAGACCTGGTGGTTGCCCGAGGTGCATTCGAAGCAGCGGCCGCAGCCGACGGCAAACGGCACCGTCACGCGGTCGCCGGCCTTCCAGCGGCTGACCCGCTTGCCGGCGGCGACGACGACGCCCGCCAACTCATGTCCCGGGACATGCGGCAGCGTGATGCCGTCATCATGGCCCATCCAGCCATGCCAGTCGCTGCGGCAGAGCCCCGTCGCCTCGACCTTGATGACGACACCATCGGCCGCCGGCTTCGGATCGGGGACGGTCTGGATCGTCGGCGCTTCGCCGAATTTCTCGAAGACGACGGCTTTCATCGGTCACTCCACCCTGTGCATTGTCTGGCGAAACGATAGCCGATTCCCCGGCCGGTCAAGCGGAAATCGATTCCGCCAGGCCGAACCGGACAGGGCGATCAGCTGTTTTCCTGGTCGCGGAAATCGGCGAGCCTTGTGTCCCCGGGATAAAGCAGCCGACCGTCTTCGGCATGTACCTCCAGGCGCTTGATCGGCCGGCCGCTCTCGATGTCGACCATGAAGGTGTAGGGCTCGCCCGGCCCGGAGAAATAGGTCTCGCCCCATTGCCGCAAGGCGACCAGGACATAGAACAGGCCGCGCCCTTTTTGCGTCAGCACATATTCATGGTGCGCGCTGCCGTCGGGCGCTGGAACCGTTTCCAATATGCCATGCGCGACGAGATTGCGCAGCCGCGCCGACAGGATGTTCTTGGCGACGCCGAGGCTCTTCTGGAACTCGCCGAAGCGGCGCAAGCCGTCGAAGGCGTCGCGCACGATGAGCAGCGACCACCAGTCGCCGATCGCGTCCAGCGGCCGCGCGATCAGGCAATCCGCTTCGTGGTGGCTCGTTCGTTTCACCATGGCAATCGTTGGTCCAGCATTGTCATTTCGGTTGCAAGATAAAACTGTTCTGTCTATCCAGCAAGTGGTTTCAAGTTGAAACCTTCGTGGAGAGCGACATGAATGTGCAGGTGGTGAACAGCGCAACGGCAAGCGCGGAGCGGTTCGGTGAGCCGCCGCAGGTCATGCCGGCATCACCACCGGGCCTGTCGGGAATGACCGCGCTGGTCTTCGCCATTGCCTGTGGCTTGAGCGTCGCAAATGTCTATTTCGCCCATCCGCTGCTCGACGCCATGGCGCATGATTTCGCCATCGCGCCGGCCTCGGTCGGCATTGTGGTGACGGTCACGCAGATCGGCTATGCGCTCGGCCTGTTCTTCATCGTGCCGCTTGGCGACCTATTCGACCGCCGCGAGCTGATCGCCGGGCAGGCGGTGCTTTCCGCCGTGGCGCTCATCGCGGTCGGGGTTGCGCCCAACGCCGCGATGCTGCTGGCCAGCCTCGCAATTGTCGGGCTGCTTGCCGTCGTGGTGCAGGTGCTGGTGGCTTATGCCGCCGATCTCGCCGTGCCGGCCGAGCGGGGGCGGGCAGTCGGCACCGTCACCAGCGGAGTCATCCTTGGCATCCTGCTTGCCCGCTTCGTCGCCGGTGTCGTCGCCGACTTCGCCGGCTGGCGCTGGGTCTATCTGGTCTCGGCGGCGCTGACGCTCATCATGGCGGCGGTTCTCTATCTCATCCTGCCGCGCCACGAGGCGGAGCGGCCGCGCACATCCTATCCGCGCCTGCTCGGCTCGGTGGTACTGCTGTTCGTACAGGAGCCGCTACTGCGCGTGCGCGCGGTGCTCGCCATGCTGATCTTCGCCAGCTTCAACGTGCTGTGGGCGCCGCTGGTGCTGCCGCTGAGCACCGCGCCATTTTCACTCTCGCACACCGAGATCGGCCTATTCGGCCTCGCTGGCGTCGCCGGCGCACTGGGCGCACGCTGGACAGGCGGCCTCGTCGATCGCGGGCGCGGGCAACTGGTCACCGGCCTCAGCCTGCTTTTGATGATTGCGGCCTGGCTGCCGATCGCCTTCATGGACCAATCGCTGTGGCTGCTTGTCGCCGGCATCCTCATGCTGGATCTGGCGATCCAGGCAGTGCATGTCACCAATCAGAGCCTGATCTTCGCCCGCCGGCCGGATGCGCGCAGCCGCCTGGTCGGCGGCTACATGATCTTCTATTCGCTCGGCAGCGCGCTCGGCTCCATCGCCTCGACCATGATTTATGGTGCCATGGGCTGGAGCGGCGTCTGTATGCTGGGCGCCGGCATCGGCCTGCTGGCATTGCTGGTCTGGGCGCTGACGCTGCGCGTGGGCCAGTAGAGGCTCACTCTGCGTCGATCTGGTTCTGCGGCGCGGCTTTCTGGAAGGCCGGCAGCGCCATGCAGGCGGCGTTGATGCGGGTGATCGTCGGGTAGGGCGCCAGGTCGACGCCGAAGCGGGCGTTGCTGGTGACCTGCGCCGCCAGGCAGATATCGGCGAGCCCCGGCGCCTCGCCATGGCAGAATGTTCCGGTCTGAGGCGAGGAAGCCAGAATCTTTTCAAGCGGCTGAAAGCCTTCGTTCACCCAGTGGCGGAACCAGTTGGTGATGTCCTGGTCGCCGGCGCCGAACAAAGTGCGCAGCGAGGTCAGCACGCGCAGATTGTTCACCGGGTGGATGTCGCAGGCGATCATCTGCGCCAGCATTCTCACGCGCGCCCGGCCAAGCGCATCCTTCGGCAGCAGCGGCGGCGCGGGCTGGATCTCGTCGAGATATTCGATGATCGCCAGCGACTGCGTCAAAAGCGTGCCGTCGTCGAGCACCAGCGCCGGCACCAGCCCCTGCGGATTGACCGCGAGATAGGCCGGTTCCAGATGTTCGCCATGGCGCAGATGGTGCGGGACATAGTCATAGCTAAGCCCCTTCATCTCCAGCGCGATCCGCACCCGGTAGGAGGTGGAGGAACGGAAGTAATTGTGCAGGACGATGTCGCTCATGGCTTTGCCGTTCACGACCGCGGTTGACCGACGGTCACTTCGATCGTGCCGATGCCGTCGACGCCACCGGTCATCGTCTCGCCGGGCTTGACCGCGCCGACGCCGGCCGGCGTTCCGGTGAAGATCAGGTCGCCGGCCTGCAATTCGACGCCCTCGCTGCAGATCGATACAATGTCTGCTATCGGCCAGATCAGTTCGGCGAGGTCGGCGTCCTGCCGGACCTTACCGTCGACGGCAAGCCAGATGCGCCCTTTCGTCGGGTGGCCGGTCTTTTGTGCGGGAACCAGCGTGCCGCAAGGGGCGGAACGGTCGAAGGCCTTCGACCAGTCCCAGGGCCGTGCCGCCTTCTTGGCCTCGTCCTGGAGATCGCGGCGGGTGAGGTCGATGCCGACGGCATAACCCCAGACATGGTCCAGCGCCCTGTCGCGGGGAATGCGGAAGCCTGGTTTGCCGATCGCGGCGACCAGTTCGATTTCATGGTGCAGATTGGCCGTCAGCGGCGGGTAGGGGATCTCGGTGCCGGAATCGACCACCGCGTCGGCCGGCTTGGTGAAGAAGAAGGGCGGATCGCGCTCATCATTGCCGAATTCGCGCGCATGCGCGGCATAGTTGCGGCCGACGCAGAAAATGCGCCGCACGGCAAAGCGCTCGGCCGACCCGCTGATGGCGACGGAAGGCATTGGCGGCACGGGAAGGACGAAGGCGGTCATGGCAGTCTCTGCGTTGGATATCAGGATGATGGCGGCACCTTCGGCCGATTTCGGCGACCGGGCAAGGCGTCGCTTTTCATAAAGCACGGGCTTTGCCGGGGCCGTATTAGGAATTCAGGGTTCCCATCACCTTTGCAGCGGCCTATCAACTCGCGATAGACTATTTGCTAATAATCCGGCCATGGTCGCGGGGCTATGGTGTGGCAGGTAAACCGGAACGAGCCACATGACAGTACCCAACGATCGCGCCCGGTTCCTGATCATCGATGACCATCCGCTGTTTCGCGAGGCGCTGCACAGCGCCGTGCAGATGGCCTATCCGGAGGTCGACACGGTCGAGGCGCGCTCGATCGCCGAAGCGCTTGATCTGCTGGCCGACGCCAAGCCTTTCGACCTCGCACTGCTCGATCTCTCAATGCCCGACGTGCACGGCTTCGAAGGGCTGCTGCAGCTCAGGACCCGCTATCCGCGCCTGCCGGTGGTGATCGTGTCGGGATACGAGGAGCCGCGGATCATTTCCGAGGCGCTGTCTTACGGTGCCGCCGGCTTCATCCCGAAATCGGCGCGTAAAAGCGATCTCGCCGCCGCCATCCGCTCGGTGATGGACGGCGCGATCTATGTGCCGGAAACCTATGAAGGCCAGCCGGCGGACGCGGACAGCATCGACCGCGCCGATATGGTCCAGCGCCTGTCCAAGCTGACGCCGCAGCAGCTGCGCGTGCTGCAGATGCTGCGCCAGGGCCTCCTTAACAAGCAGATCGCCTATGAACTACAGGTCGGCGAGACAACGGTGAAGGCGCATGTCTCGGAGATTTTGCGCAAGCTCAACGTCTACAGTCGCACGCAAGCGGTGATCGAGGTGTCGAAGCTGGACAATGCGGAGCTGTTTCGCGATCAGGCAGGGTTTTGATCTTTTACCCTCCCACTGTGGGGTATGGTGCTAAGCCAGTAAATGCGCCAGCAGCGCACGCAGTTGCGCCGGCTTCAGCGGCTTGCGCATCAGTTCGATGCCACCGGCGCGGGCGGCCTTGGCGACGGCTTCGGAACTGTCGGCGGTGACGATCAGCGCCGGGACGGCGCGGCCAAGATAGTCGCGGACTTCCGTTATGGTGGCGGTGCCGAGGTCGCCGCCGTCGAGATGCTGGTCGGCAATGACGATGTCGGGCACCCAGTCGGTGTCGCCGAGCAGGTCCAGCGCGTCGTCGGTCGAGGTTGCGGACCGCACAAGGCACTGCCAGCGCTCGAGCAGGAAGGTCATGGCCTCCAGCACCTCGGCGTCGTTCTCGACCAGAAGCACCTTGGTGCCGAACAGGCCGTAGCCGCGCGACCGTTCCAGGCTGGTGGCGCTGGCGATGGTGTCGGCGGGGGCGCCGATGCCGACGGGAACATCGATGTGGAAGATCGTGCCGCGCCCGACCCTGGATGAAAAGGTCACGGGGTGGCCGAGCGCACCGGCCATGCGGCGAACGATGGCAAGCCCGAGCCCAAGGCCGCCGCCGTCGAGCCCGGCATTGGCGGGCAAGGTGCCGCGATGGAACTCCTCGAACACCGCCTCGCGCTGGTCCTCAGGGATGCCGCAGCCGGTGTCGGCGACATCGATGCGGATCGTGTCGCCGCGATGCCTGGTGCCGACCAGGACGCCACCCGAGCGGGTATAGCCCAGCGCGTTGGAGAGAATGTTCTGCAGGATGCGGCGCAGCAGCGTCCGGTCAGAGCGGACCAGGGCGTTGACCGGACGGAATTTCAGCGACAGGCCCTTCATTTCCGCGACCGGCTGGAAATCCGAGCGCAGCGACGAGAACAGCGCCTCCAGGCTGACGTCGCCGATGTCGGGGTGCACCACGCCGGCGTCGAGCTTGGAAATGTCCAGCAAAGTGTGCAGCAGGTCCTCCATCGTCTCCAGCGAGCGCTCGACCTGCCGCACCAGCTTCCTGCCTTCGTCGCTGGTCTGCACCTCGGCAAGCGCCGAGACGGACAGGTGAGCCGCGTTCAGCGGCTGCAGCACGTCGTGGCTGGCGGCGGCGAGGAACCTCGTCTTGGACAGGTTCGCGAATTCGGCATTCTCCTTGGCGGCGCTGAGGTCGATGTTGGATTGTTCCAGCCGCCGCAGGGTCGAGTGCAGCTCTTCGGTGCGCGTGCGCACGCGGTTCTCGAGCGAGATGGCGGTCTGGAACAGCGAGAAGGCATTGCCTTGCTGGTCCATCGAACGCTCGACGCGGCTGACCAGGGCGGCGTTGATCTTCTTCAGTTTTTCGAGGTCGTTTATATCCTTGAGCGGCATCTTATTGTTCTGCGGCCCCTATTCCGCCGCTTGCCGTTCGCCGAAGGCAATGCCGGTGAAGGTCTGGTTCAAATGCATCGACCGGTACTGTTCGCCATAGGTGCCGAAGCCGACGACATTGTTGACCCGGTAGAGTTCCGAAATATCACGAAAGACCTGCCGGTTGCGCGCATCGAGGCGGCGCAGTACGCAGTCGAAGCCGAGGATCAGGTCGATGCCGCCCAGCCTCTCCTCGACCTCACGCAGGGCCGCGCGGGTCGATTCCACCATGTCCTTTGGCTGGGCGATCGACAGCACGACGCCGTCGTCTATGGCGCAGAAGAACGACAGCGAGCCGTCGGCATGCATCCTCTGGATCGAGCGGCAATAATATTCACCGCCCACCTTCACCACCACCGGATGCGAGGCGAAGCTCAGCGGCGTCAGGGTCTGCGGGACGATGCCGACGGAAGCGGCATATTCTTCCGCCGCGTTGGTGGCGTTGAACTCGCGCACGATGCGGTGATCGGCATCGGACGCGGTGACCACCAGCTTTTCGTCGGTCGGAACGAAATTGTCGGTCTTGAAGACGTGGAACGGAATTTCCGTGGCGATCAGCACGATGATGGCGCTGTCCGAGGTGACCCTGCCATTCGAGATCAGGCGCGTCGTCTCGAATTTCAGATCGTCGCCGGCCGAGCCGCCGAGCAGCGGTATGTCGTCAAGACCCCAATGGATGGCCGAGCTGACCGCTTCCTCGGCATAGGACAGCCCGTCGATGAAGCAGAGCGCGAAGGTGTTCCTGGTCCGCTCGCCGCCCATCCGGACGCGCAGCGCGCGCCGCAAGGCCTCGACCTCGCCGGTGATCCTGTCCATGCCCGATGAGGATAGATTGTCCACCATGGCGCTGACGGCGGTGAACGCCGCCGAGGGAAGCAGCATCGCCAGCATGTGGCCTTCCTCGAGCCCCTGCGGCGTGATCTCGCCGGCGGTGGAGCAGCCGGCATGATGGAGGCCTGGCGCATGCGCCGAAAGCGCCCGCGACAGGGCGCCGGCCTCGACAAGGCTCTGGGAAAAGAACACGAGGGCAAAGCCGGCGCCGATTGCCGCGGCCTCGCTGGCCACCGCGCGAGCGAAAGCATCCAGGTCGGGCTCGTCCGTGGTCAGCGCCGACAAGCCGCAGGCGTAGCGCGTCCGTGAACTGGTCAGCGGCGTTCTCCCGCATTTCCTTCGACGCTCTTTTATACGCGGCTGTTTTTACAGGCTTCTGGCGCGCAGGCGTCGAAGGATATTGTTGCTTCCAATCGGCGGTTTGGCAATGGGGCGAGGGGAATGCACCTTGGTGCCTTGGCCATGACCGAAAGTACAATGATCCACCTTTTCCGTCGCGCTGTTTTTTGTGCGTTGTGCGGTGTACGAATAGCGCATGGCCGAAGTGCCAACGGCGCGTCGGCAGCGTGATGACCAAGGTTGATACCCAGGGAGGATTCATGTCGGACGTTTCGTTGATGGTGAACGGCAAGCGGGTCAGCGGGGCCGCCGAGGATCGAACGCTGCTGGTTCACTTCCTGCGCGAGAATCTCGGCCTGACCGGCACGCATGTCGGCTGCGATACCTCGCAATGCGGGGCCTGCGTCGTCCATGTCGACGGCAAGGCGGTGAAATCCTGCACCATGCTCGCGGTACAGGCGTCCGGCTCGAGCGTTGTCACGATCGAAGGTCTCGCCAACGGTGCCGACCTGCATCCCGTGCAGGCCGCCTTCAAGGAACATCACGGCCTGCAATGCGGCTTCTGCACGCCTGGCATGATCATGACGGCAACCGACATGATCAACCGCCATCCCGAAGGCCTCGACGAGGCGACGGTGCGGGCAGAACTGGAAGGCAACATCTGCCGCTGCACCGGCTACCACAACATCGTCAAGGCGATCCTCGCCGCATCGAAGACGATGGCGAAGGGGACCAAAGGCAAAGCGAAACAAGCTGCGTGAGAGGGGAATGAGTGAGTAGCGAATAGGAAGTAGCGAGTAGTCGGTCTGAGCAAGCTCGCAACCTTCCACTTTCGCCGCCCACTACTCCCTATTCGCTACTCACTATTCGCTATTCTGGGAGGAATTTCTGATGGGTATTGAAGGTGTTGGCGCTCGGGTCGCGCGCAAGGAAGACAAAAGGTTCATCACCGGCGCCGGCCGCTATGTCGACGACATGGTGGTTCCCGGCATGAAGCACGCGGCCTTCGTGCGCAGTCCGCACGCGCATGCGCAGATCAAGAAGATCGACGTGAAGAAGGCGCAAGCCATGCCCGGCGTCATCGGCGTGCTGACCGGCAAGGAGCTCAAGGCCGACGGCATCGGCAATCTGATCTGCGGCTGGATGATCCATTCCAAGGACGGCTCGCCGATGAAGATGGGCGCCTGGTCGCCGCTGGCCGTCGACAAGGTGCGCTATGTCGGCGACGCCGTCGTCGTCGTCGTGGCCGAGACCAAGGGCCAGGCCCGCGATGCGGCCGAGGCGGTCGAGATCACCTACAAGGAGCTGAAGGCCGTCGTCGAAGCCACCAAGGCGCTGGAAAAGGGCGCGCCGCAGATCCATGCCGAGGCCGAGAACAATCTGATTTTCGACTGGGAGATCGGCGATGCCAAGGCGACCGACGCGGCGATCAAGGCGGCGGCGCACGTCACCCGCATGAAGATCGTCAACAACCGGCTGGTGCCGAACGCCATGGAGCCGCGCGCGGCTCTTGGCCATTACGACAAGGCCGAGGACCATTACACCTGCTGGACGACCTCGCAGAACCCGCATGTCGCGCGGCTGGTGATGAGCGCCTTCTACAATGTCGCGCCGGAAAACAAGCTGCGCGTCATCGCGCCGGACGTCGGCGGCGGCTTCGGCTCCAAGATCTACATCTACCCCGAAGAGATCGTCTGCCTGTGGGCGTCGAAGAAAACCGGCGTGCCGGTCAAGTGGGTCGCCGACCGTACCGAAAGCTTTCTGTCCGACGCGCATGGCCGCGACCATGTCTCGACGGTGGAAATGGCTTTCGACAAGAACAACAGGATCACCGGGCTGAAGGTCGACACGATCGCCAATCTCGGCGCCTACATGTCGCTGTTCTCGTCCTGCGTGCCGACTTATCTTTACGCGACGCTCTTGTCGGGCCAGTACGACATCCCCGCCATCCACGCTAATGTGCGCACGGTCTACACCAACACGGCTCCTGTCGATGCCTATCGTGGGGCAGGGCGGCCGGAAGCCACCTATCTCCTGGAACGCACGATGGAAGCGGCGGCGCGCGAGCTTGGCGTGTCGCCTGCCGAATTGCGGCGCAAGAACTTCATCACTTCCTTCCCGCACCAGACACCGGTGATCATGAACTATGACGCCGGCGACTATGGCGCCTCGCTCGATGCGGCCATGAAAGCTTCGGACTATGCCGGCTTTGCCAAGCGCAAGGCGGCGGCCGCCAAGAAGGGCCTGCTGCGCGGCATTGGCATGAGCTGTTACATCGAGGCCTGCGGCATCGCGCCGTCGGCGGCGGTCGGCTCGCTCGGCGCCGGCGTCGGCCTTTGGGAATCGGCCGAAGTGCGGGTCAATGCCGTCGGCACGATCGAGGTTCTGACCGGCTCGCACAGCCATGGCCAGGGCCACGAGACGACCTTCGCGCAACTGGTCAACCAGCGTTTTGGCGTGCCGATCGATTCGGTTTCGATCGTCCATGGCGACACCGACAAGGTGCAGATGGGCATGGGCACTTACGGTTCGCGCTCGGGCGCGGTCGGCATGTCGGCGATATCAAAGGCACTCGACAAGGTCGAGGCCAAGGCCAAGAAGATCGCCGCCCACCTGCTCGAAGCCGACGAGGGCGACATCGTCATCGAGAACGGCGCGCTGAAGGTCGCCGGTACCGACAAGAACGTGCCGTGGTTCCAGGTGGCGCTGGCCGCCTATACCGCCCACAATCTGCCGGCAGGGATGGAGCCCGGATTGAAGGAAACGGCTTTCTACGATCCGTCGAACTTCACCTTCCCGGCGGGCTGCTACATCTGCGAGGTCGAGATCGAACCGGAGACCGGAACGACAGAGATCGTCCAGTTCGTGGCCGCCGACGATTTCGGCAACATCATCAATCCGATGATCGTCGAGGGCCAGGTGCATGGCGGCATCGCGCAAGGGATCGGCCAGGCGCTGCTGGAAGGCGCCCATTACGACGCCAGCGGACAGCTGCTGACCGCGAGCTACATGGACTATACGATGCCGCGCGCGGGCGACCTGCCGTCGTTCAAGGTCTCGACCTCGAACACGCCATGCCCGGGCAATCCGTTGGGGATCAAGGGCTGCGGCGAGGCCGGCGCCATCGGCTCGCCGCCGGCGGTGATCAACGCCATCACCGATGCCATCGGCATCGCCGATATCGCCATGCCGGCCTCGCCACCCACCGTGTGGGCCGCGATCCGCGCCGCGAAGCACTGAGGAGGAACAACCATGTATTCGGTCAACTACCATCGTGCCGCCTCGGTCGCGGATGCCGCCAAGCTCGTGAAGAACGGCGACGCCAAACTGCTGTCCGGCGGCATGACGCTGATCCCCGCCATGAAGACGCGGCTGGCGGCCCCTTCCGATCTCGTCGATTTGTCGCGCATCAAGGAGATGCAGGGCATCAAGGTGTCGGGAAAGACGGTCACCATCGGCGCGGCCACCACGCATTTCGACGTCTCCAACGACGAGAAGCTGAAGAAGGCTTGCCCGGCGCTTGCCCATCTGGCGTCGCTGATCGGTGACCCGGCGGTGCGCTACAAGGGCACGATCGGCGGTTCGATCGCCAACAACGATCCGGCGGCCGACTATCCAGCCGCTCTTCTGGCATTGGGCGCCACCATCGTCACCAACAAGCGCGAGATATCGGCCGACAAGTTCTTCAAGGGCCTGTTCGAAACGGCCTTGAAGGATGGCGAGATCATCACGGCGGTCTCCTTCACCGCGCCGGCCAAGGCGGCTTATGAAAAGTTCCGCAACCCGGCTTCTCGCTATGCAATCGTCGGCGTGTTCGTGGCCAAAGGCAAGGACGGCGTCAGCGTTGCGGTGACCGGCGCCGGTGACGACGGCGTGTTCCGCTCGAAGGAGATCGAGGCAGCCCTTGCGAAGAACTTCGATGCCGCGTCGCTCGCCGGCGTGAAAGTGCCGGCGAAGAACCTGATGAGCGACATCCACGCTTCCGCCGACTACCGCGCCAACCTGATCGCGGTCATGGCCAAGCGCGCGGTGGCTGCAGCCAACGCCTGACAGCGTCGCTTGCCGACATGAAAGGGGCCATCCTGGCCCCTTTTTCGCATGCGATGGTGTGCAGCCGTGCGGCTCGTGAAGGAATGGCGAGCGCTCCCTTGCTCGAAGCATTTCCGGCAGCCTGCTGGCCAGGGAATTGCATCCCCGCCGATCTCGCACTTGCACAAACTTATATTGCACTGCAGTATGGGTCGGGGCGGGAATGCGAGCCGGGTTCGGATATGTTCCGCCGTGCCCTTTCGCATGCCAATGCGAAGGATCGGCATGTCCGAAATTACCGCGACCCAGATGGTTCCGTCCCGATCCGTCGTCGACAGATCGGCCAGAACAAGATTGGCCTATCTCGACGGCTGGCGCGGCCTGTCGATCGCCCTGGTGCTGATCGGGCATTTTTTCCCGGTGCCGGGGATCAATCTGGGCGTGCTGGGCGTCGAATTCTTCTTCGTGCTCAGCGGCCGGCTGATGGCCGAGATCCTGTTCATCGAACGCTACCCGCTGAAGAAGTTCTTCAAACGCCGCTTCTCGCGCATCTACCCGGCGCTTCTGGTCTTCGTCATCATTGCCATCATCGCTCTCTCCGGCACGTTCATCGCCTTTAAATGGAAAGCGGCACTGACGGCGCTGACATTCACCTACAATTACGCTGGAATTCTCGTCACCCGCGCCGGGGCGCTGGACCATATCTGGTCGCTTTGCGTCGAGGAGCACGCCTACATCATCCTGGCGCTGATCAGCGCGCTCGTCTCCAGCCGCAACCGCGTCATCCCCTTGCTGCTAACGCTGGCCTTGTTCGCCATGGCCAATGGCGCGGTGTCGTACTGGGTGTTCAAGCTGGATTACGAGGCTACCTACTGGCGCACCGATGTCCACATCGCCTCGATCCTGTTGTCGGCTTCGATCTGCCTGCTCAAGGCCGAAGGCCGGCTGCCGGCGCTGTTGAAAGGGCCTTATGTCGCCCTGGCAGCGGCGGCGGCGGCGGTTCTGCTGTTCATGGACCCGGTGCCGACGCCGATCCACTATCTCCTGGCGGTGCCGCTGTTGGCCCTGGCCGTCAACGCGCTCGATTTCAGCACGCCAATCTTTTCCAGTTTGCTCTCGTCATGGCCCATGGCGACGTTGGGCCTGTGGTCATACTCGCTCTATCTGTGGCAGCAGCCCTTCTACAAATTCGTCTATGACCAAGGCATCAGCCCATGGCCGATGCTGGCCGGGGTCTTTGCCTGCGCGCTCTGCAGCTATTACCTCATCGAGCGGCCGGCGCGTGAATGGTTGAACCGCAATTGGTGATTCAGGCCTTGTCGCGCCGAGGCACTGTTGTTGCGAGCCTGAGGTAGCGCCGCAGGCCGGCTTCGCCGCGCGGCGTCGTCCAGCGATGGTTCCAGGCGAAGGCTGGCCGCAGCAGCGGCGCCAGGAATTTGAGAATCGGCCTCTCGACCGTGACCTGCCAGGTCAGTTGGACATGGGTGCCGCTGCCCGACGGCGACAGTTCGGCCCGCCACAGCCCGTCGAAATCGCCGAAGGTTTTCACGACGACCAGCCGGCCAGGCTCGAGTTCGGCGGCCTCGATGATGAAGTTCAGCTCATAGGGCAGGGCGCCGCGCGCCCGCGCCCTTGCCCGCGAGCCGACGGACGCCTTGCCCTTGGCGTCGAGGGGAACCACTTCCTTGTAGACCTCGCCCCACCACAGCGGCAGCAATTCGGCGTCGGAGAGCACATCCCACACTTGCTGAGGCGTGCCTTCAGGAATGTCCCAGCTTTCGTCGAAGCGGAAGACGTTGCTTGGCATCGCGGTTCCTCCATTTGGTGGAACGCGTATATTAGGGGAAGCTTCTTTATTCGGCCAGCAATCAGGTGACGATCTGCTTGACGTAATAACGCACCGCTTTCTTGCCGCCATGGATCACCGCGTCGCCGACTTCGACGAAGCCCAGCGCGGCGTGGAAGGCATCCGAGGCGGGGTTGGGCGGATCGGCATTGACCTCGCAGGTGAGCAGCGTGTGGCCGGCGCGTTCGGCATGGTCGAACAGGTCCTGATAGAGCCGGCGCGCATGGCCGCGGCCCCGTGCATGCGCCGCCACGACGACACGGTCGACATAGATGAAGCGTTCGTAGCGTTCGCAAAACCAGAGGAAATTCGGGCTGTCGTAGTTGGCTTCCTGGTCGAAGGTCATGATGAAGGCTTCGAGATCGCCGATGCGCCGCGCGTAAAATGCCTCGCCGAGCAGGAAGGACAGCCGCTCGGCTTCGAGCCAGGACAGTTCGGCGGCATGCTCGTTGTTGAGCGCCAGTATGTCGGCTTCGTCGCCTTGCGCTATGCGTTCGATCGGTGAGGTCATGCCTTGGCCGCCGCGATCGTCGCCGCCACCAGCGATGTGTCGGTTACCGTGTTGCGGTACTCCCGGTCGAGATCGGAGCCGCCCATGCCGACCTTGGGATTGCGGTAGCGCATGGCGCTCGGCAAATCCTTCAGCGCGGCAAAATGCATTTCGGCCAGCCCGGTCCTTTGGCGCACCTCGGCGATGTTTGCGAGATCAAGCCCGCCGCAACCGAGGATGACGATACGGTCGCCGGCCTGCCGCACCAGGTCCGCCAGCAAGGACAGACCTTCGATCGCGGTGTCGCGCTGGCCGCTGGTCAGAACGCGGCCGACCTTGCAGCGGATCAGCGCTTCCAGCGCTTCCGTGGGATCGCGTGTCATGTCGAAGGCGCGGTGGCAGGTGACGTTCAGGGGGCCGGCGGCCTCCGTCAATTCGCTCATGCGCTTCTCGTCGATGGTGCCGTCGGCGGTCAGGCAGCCGAACACCACGCCCGGCACGCCGAGATCGCGCAGCGCCGCGACGTCGGCGAGCATCGAGCGGTATTCGGTCTCGCTGTAGAGAAAGTCGCCGCCGCGCGGCCGCACCATGACGTGAAACGGCACGGTCGCCTGGTCGAGAGCCGCGCGCACCGTGCCAAGGCTCGGCGTGATGCCGCCCTCGACCAGGCTGGCGCACAGTTCGACCCGATCAGCACCGGCAGCCTGCGCGGCGAGCAGG
Source organism: Mesorhizobium huakuii (assembly GCF_030160235.1). Lineage (GTDB taxonomy): Bacteria > Pseudomonadota > Alphaproteobacteria > Rhizobiales > Rhizobiaceae > Mesorhizobium > Mesorhizobium huakuii. The sequence goes on along the minus strand of NZ_BSNY01000027.1, from coordinate 25,179 downwards.
CCATCGATGCCTTCGACACAGATTTCGATCAGCGGTGGGCGAGTTTCTGCGGTCAAGGGGCGATCCAGTCCATGATGTTGCGCAAAGCCCTAGCACCCGGGCGGCCGGCGCGAAAGCGTGAACGGCGCACCGCCATTTGGACCAGTCGACATTTCCCGGCTTGACAGTCTTATAACTGTGTAGTTATGAATAACCCATAGCCGCCTGGTTATTGATTGACCGGTGGCTGCGCGGCGCCAGCCGAAGTTCCATCAGCTGAAATCCCGGAAGCACTGCTTCCGGGCTCGACAAAACACGTCCTGACGAAACGCTTCAAAGGAGAAGACCATGCAAGCCAGGCTCAAGAATCCCGTGATGCTCATCCCAGGCGCCCTGCAGGCGCTGCTGGCGCTGGACAAGTCGACCGAGGCAGCCGAAATACCCTATGTGACGCGCAAGCTCATTCATCTGCGGGCGAGCCAGATCAATGCCTGCAGCCTCTGCGTCGACATGCACGCGCGCGAACTGAAGAAGGCCGGCGAGAAGGACGAGCGCATCTTTGCTCTGGCGGCATGGCGCGAGACGCCCTACTTCACCGACGCCGAACGGGCGGCCCTGGCGCTGGCCGAGGCCGGCACGCGGCTCGCCGACCGGCCCGACGCCGTGCCGGACGATGTCTGGGATGAAGCCGCCCGCCACTATGACGAAAAGGCGCTGGCCGCCTTGGTTGTCCAGATCGCCCTGATCAACGCCTTCAACCGGCTGAACGCGACGACACGACAGATGGTCGGCACCTGGGGCTGAGTGCTGGTCCCGCGCTGGAGGCAGGATGGTTATCCGCTACGGAGCGGGGAGGCGGGCGGCGGGTTGCCTCCCGCCTTTCGGCGCATGAGCGTGGCACTTGGCGGCTACTGGCGCAATTCCGTGTTCTTGGCGCCTTCCTCGACCTGGTCGATGACCAGGAGCTTGACCGGGCCATCGCCGATATTTGTCGCCTGATGCCACTGCCCGATCATTTCGATGATGAAATCGCCTGTCTTGTAGGTGTTGCTGTTGCCGGTCTCGACATTGGTGACCTTCAGCGTTCCGGCCTCGACATAGGCGTAGCGCGGAAAGGGGTGCCGGTGCACCGGCAAGGTCGCGCCCACCGCGATGTCAAAGGTCGACACCAGCACCTGCACGTTCTTCTGCGGCAGCGTGATCGGCTGGCCGGAAGCGGTGGTGGTGCGTGATACGAGCGGGGTGACGACGACAGGCGTGCCGCTGCTGTCGAGTGCAAGGGCGCAATTCGCGTAAAGCGCAGCCGCGGCCAGCAGAACCGAAACCAGGATTTTGCGCATGAGTCCTCCCTGAACCGACGCATCTATCGCGCGGCGGACAGCCGCGCGCAAGCGGGAGCGGCGCGCGACATTGCGATGAATGGCTCGATCGACCCACCAGCCGAAGTTCTCCTTCATGCTCCACCTGCCGGCTTTCGACGTTGGCAAAATTTGACGCAGAACAATGTGCCACCGGATCGCCGGCCCTACAGAATTACCCTCAGTCGTAGGAGTTCGGACATGATGTTTGATGCAATGACCAGACGCACGGTGGTAGGCACGACGGTCTCCTTTGCGCCCATAGGAGCCGCTGCGGCGGAAAAGATTTTTGCCGCAAACTCGAACGAAAGTCCCATCCTGGCGGGTTTCCGGCGCTGGGAGGCGCTGGTGAATTCGATCTCCCTGGACATTTCCGATCGTGATCTGAAACGCGTCTATCAAGACATGTCGGAGATCGTGAAGGCCATGCTTGCCATCCCGGCCGCAAATACACACGAGTTCGCGGCGCAGTTCCTGGTTGTTTGCAGCGGCGACGCGATCGAACACCGCCGGGCCGCCAAACAACTGCATGACCATGCGCAAAGCATTGTCCGTATAGCGTGAGGGGCATCGCGGGGATGGCTCCGCAGGCTTCGACAACTTCAACGCAAGGATTGATCTCGCCGTCAGGTCCCACGTAATCCATCGCAGGCTCCTCAGAAAGCAATGGTGAAACGTTGATTTCTATGACGCTCGCCTCGGCCGCTCTCTCGTCTCCGCCGGCTCTGATTTCATGTAGCAAATCGACTTCGGGTCTCGTAGTCAGGAATGAAGCCGACATTCGAAGTGAGGCTCGCCGCCATTTCTTCTGTTTGCGCGCCGTCGTCGGCGGAAACGCGCTGGCGGAGCTCTGCTCGTACACCTTTTTGCGCGCAATCAAGGATCGCTCCGCTTCATTCAATTGATGGATGAAGCCTTATATGCGCAAGAGCTAATGTATGTAGGCACGCAACTTATGTCTCATGTTTTGCAGAGGCTCGCTGGCTTGGGTGGCCCAATATGAGCAAGACGACACTCATTGCTATCGCTGTCCTTGCCATGAGCATCGGCTATGCCGAGGCCAAGGACAAGGACCGGCCGGTTTGCACCGCGTCGAGCCCACTCTTCAAAGTTCTCGGTAGCAAATGTTTTCTCGTCAAGGGTTCGATGATCTATGGCGACATTGCCGAGCTCTCCCGGATAGTCCGTTTGGGCTGGTAGGCAGGGCAGCGGCGTGTCATGCCATCCTCCTTGCCCTTAAGGTCGAGCATCGCTTGACCACAAACGCAAGCCGGCTCCGTTTCGGAAGTGCTTGACGATTTGAGGTGATGGCGCCGGCGAACTCGCCTTCGAGGAAAAGTCCGATTGCCAGTTTGATCTGATCTGGCGCTGCCTCTTTGCGCGTCATTCGCGAGCTTGCCAATGCGAGCATAGTTTTCCACCGTTAACTCTTTGGATCGAGTTTTCTTGCTGGCGCTTCGGTGACTCGTTTATTAGAGACCTCTTATGGAACGACGGCACGCAATCCGACGGGTCAGTGATGGTCTCTGGGAGGTCTACGACATAGACAACAACAAGGTTGTGCGCGTGGGTGGAGTGCCATTGACAAACTTGTTGGATGAAGACGCGCTCGACGCGTTGGACCTGATTAGGGATGGCTTCCTGAACCCGGGCCAGCCCAGGAGGACAAAGGCGTAAGCAAGGTGCCAGTTCATGGCGACCAGTCGGGCGGCGGAAGTTGCAATCCCAGATGCAAACGCTGATTCACAGCGAAAGCGACGGCATCGGACTCACGTTCGAAGGCTCTATAATAGGTGTGGCCGTCCGTTGTTACGATCGCAACAACCCACTCGCCCAAGGATTGGCTGATTTCTACCGTTGAGAGCGACGGTTTGGTGTCGGCCATGCTCCTGCTTTAAAAACTGACGGTTTCGGAATGTTTCACGAAGTCCGTCGTCCCCCCTATTAGCGCCCATGAATATAGTGCCATAGATGGCCGTGATTCTCCTAGCCATTAGCTTCCAACCAGCCCGTTTCGGGACGGTGCATCTTCGCCACTCCTGCCTCAACCCTTGAAGGCATGACAGTGAAGCTCCGGCCTGCGGACAGGTTGGGCCTCGAAACTCTTGCCGACCAAAGTGCGTTTGTCTCCATTCCGGCGGACATCCGTCGCTTGGCGGGTCCCGATGCGCAGTGGCAGCGCCGAGGGAAATCAGCGGCGTAGACCCCAGGGGGAACTTTCCCGCAAATGAGGAAAAGTAGCGATTTCGTCTAAGTTTTTGGAAATGTTTGGCTCCCCGGGCCGGATTCGAACCAGCGACCAACCGGTTAACAGACGTATAGGCGCGGATTTCGCACCGTCTCTTACCGTTTCGCCGCCTCTCATAAACCATAGTGATTTCAGATGGATGGTCGCGCATCGGCATTCATTGTGTTGCATCTGGCAACATGGTATTGCATCGAAAATGTTGCCACGATGTTGCCATGGGAGCCCAGGGCATGGAAAATCGATCCTACAGCACCGACCGCGAGTTGAAGGCGTTGCGGCCTGCTGACAATTGGTATGACGTGAAGGACGAGAAGACGCGCAATCTAATGGTTCGCGTTGGACCGAAAAACGAAAAAGGCGAGTTTCGCCGGACCTTCGTAATGGTAACTCGCTTTCCGGGATCGAAGCATCCAACGCGCCATGCATTTGGCGAATATCGCGAGAGCGGAAAAGGCGATCTCACACTTGAGGAAGCCCGCGAACGTACCGACGAATGGCGAAAACTTATCAAACAAAACGTTGATCCGCGCGAGGCTCAGCGGAAAGCCAAGGAAGATGCTGAGCGCAAGCGTGATTTGCGGTTCGGAATTGTCGTTGAGGATTTCATTTCCGAGAAACTCAAAAAACAACGACGCGGCAAGGTTGTCGAGTATGAGTTGAGGAAGGAAGTTCTTCCTCTCTGGAAAGACAGGCCGATTACCGATGTCACCGACGATGACGTTAAGGCGCTGATCAAAGGGCTTACGAAGCAAGGCAAGCTAGCTCACGCGCACAACGTGCTGACCGATATCCGCTCGTTTTTCAATTGGGCGATCAATCAGCCCTACGGCCTCAAAGCGTCGCCATGCGACCGCCTGAAGCCAAAGGCCCTAATTGGGGAAAAGAAACCCCGCCAGCGCGTTCTAGCCGACGTTGAGCTTGCGGCGCTCTGGCGGGCGACGGCGCGTCTCGGCTATCCCTACGGCCCGCTCTTCCGGCTCCTGGCGGTAACCGGGCAGCGCAAGAGCGAAGTCGGGGAGGGCCAATGGAGCGAATTCCATCCCGACTTGGTTCGGCTGCTCCGTTCGCGCCAGCCGGGCGATGCGCCGATAGATTGGGGCAAGCTCGAAAAAAGTACGAAGGTCTGGACGATTCCGCCCGAGCGTTTTAAGTCGGATGCTTCCCACATGGTGCCGCTGACTGACGACGCGCTTTCGATCATCGAAACGCTTCCGCATTGGATCGGCAAACACACCGGCGATTATTTGTTTTCGACAACAGCTGGCGTTCTGCCCGTCAATGGCTTTAGCAAGGCTAAAGAGCGGCTTGATGCGCGGATTCTCCGCACGTTGAAAGCAATAGCTCGGAAACGCGGTGACGATCCTAAAAAGGTCACTCTTCCTGATTTCGTTTTGCACGACATTCGCCGCACTGTCCGCACTCGGCTTTCGTCACTGCGCATTCCCACAGAGATCGCCGAGATGGTCATCGGACATGCAAGGAAAGGAATTGCCCGCGTCTACGACCAACATCAATTCGCGGATGAAATGCGCGAAGCTCATGAATTGTGGGCAGGGAAATTGCGCTCGATTGTTAATCCGCCGCCCGCCAATGTCATCAGTCTGCGGAGTTCACGGAATGGCTGATGATGAGAGATTCGACCGTGAATTGCGGAAGTTATTCGATTGGGTCACTAGCGAAGGTCGCGACATCTTCAACGATGGCTTCGAACGAAGTTTGCGGAATAGTTTCGTTGGTTCTTTCGATGCGCATCTGACGCTTGAACACCCGAAAAGCGAGAATAATGAGTTTCTAACAAAATTGGCGGATCAAGCGCGCGCACTGTCGCGCTCAATTGAGTCCTTGACCAAGCATGATAGTCGCTATCCAAGGCTTGCCTACACGCATATGAATTTTATGGGAGCCGCTTGGGGATTAAATAGGATAGTCCCCGAGCAAACCGCCTTGCTCGATGCACTGGCGAACATTGAGAAAAGCGCTCAGCGGTGCATGCTCGACAATACCAATGGGGCATCTCGCAAAACGGGTAAGCGGCGCATAGTCGAAGGGGCTTTCGACTTCTTTTTGGAGTTTGGAACGGTGAAGCCTACCGAAACTCCCGATGGAACTTTTAGCGTCTTCTGTCGCGAATTCTATCATCGAGCCACTGGCATCGATCTTGACGACAGACAGAACGACAACGAGCCCGGCCTAGGCCGACAAATTAAAGACGTGATCAAAAGCAATCGTGCCGCCATTGACGCTAAGTGGCCGTAGATTGGAAATGCCTCATTGCGCGGATTCGATCGCAGAGGGGGCGGCCTTATCAAAGTCGCCATTTTTAGCGCGCTCAGCCAATCTTTTCGCAAGCGCATCCGTCATCGGATTGCCCGTATTTAGATTCGAAAGCCCTTCCGAAATGACTAAGCGTTTCGCGTAAATCTCGCCTTTTTGCCAGACGAGAATTCGCAACAGCGTTTTGCAATAACTCGACATTCCTCCATCTTGGCGGACGGGAGACAAATCAATATGACGAGCGCAGTCGCGAACAACCGGTTCAACAACTGTTCCAAGATCGCCCGTGTAGGCAGCGATGCCCACAGTAGCGGCGACTGCGGCAATTCCAGTGAGAACGAGGCTGTTCATCTGATTTTGACCCGGCAAAAGGAAACGTTCTGCCTATTCTCGGCCAAAATCCTTAATGACCTGCCCGGTGGGAATTCCAGGTAACTATAGCGGATGAAAGCCGTCCCTAACCGCCTTCGTCGCCTGCCTTCGTTTCGTAATCTCTTCTACGCGATGTCGAGGGAAAATCGCGTCAACGGCTGACAGCGCTTCATCTACCGTTCGCAGATTGGTAGAGATGCACTCCTCCAAGACTTTTTTGCGGGCGATCAGGTCGCCAGCCATTTTCTCGCCTTGTCTATTGCGTAGCATCGTGCGCTGATCATCCGAAAAGCCACTTAGAAATGACGGCCCGATTAGAACGGCGGCCATGGTTTCCTTGTCGCCGGCATCAATGGCCTTCAACGCAACCGTAAGACGGTCATTTTCCTTCAGCCCGAGAAGATGACGGCGAATTTCGTTTGAACGGGGACCGTCCTCAATTTCAAGCTTTGCGCGGATATCATTGTCGATACCCTCAATCGTTCGCTTCGCTTGCGTGCTAGCATCCGTGGCGAGTTTCGCAATGCTGTCGAGCCAGCCATCTGCGCGCTTTTTCAGGTCCATAAAGTTGGCTTCCGGCGTCATTGTCGGGTCTTGGGATCGCAGTGCCGCTTTCATTGCCGTGAAACCGTTCCGCAAACTGTCGTGAGCCCCTTTCATCTGACTGACAACGGCATCGGTCGTTACGGCCTCCGCGAGATTTGGCTTCAGATATCGCTCGCCTAGCAGATGATCGCCGCCAGCTTCGTCAACGACGCGAAGGTCGATCAGCGGGTCATGGGTATTGGTAGTGAGGTGCGGCGCGCGCTGGTTCTGCGGGAGTGCCATGGAAATACCTTTCGTACGTTAATTGAGGGGAAGGCCGGTATCAGTGAGAATTCGGCGTAGTGTGTTTGTCGCGACGTTGAACGCGTCAATGTCGATGTCTTCGCCGTTGACCAATTTCGCTTCGGTCGTCTCGCACCAAAGCGCCAGGAAAGCGGCGCGGCGAAGCAACAATTCCTGTTGTGTCGTCATGCGGCGCTTGGCCTTGGAAAGCTCCAATTGCAATTCGCCGTTAAGTCTGAAGAGAAGTTCGCGATAGCGGCGCGCGCCGGCAGTGCGACCGTCGATCCCTTCAAGCAAAGCAGAACCGTTGCCGGTTCGTGTACTAGCGGTCGGTCTTGCGTAGGCTATGGCAGGTCTTTTCATCGGCTACATGGGTCATTTTGATGCCGAATGTTGCCATGGTGTTGCCAAATGTGTCAATCGTCCCAGAAGTCTATATAATATGTAGATTTTTCAATATGTTAGCATACTCGGGCAAACGGTTGCATACCGGTTGGTGAAAATTCGATGACGTTTAGGTTGATCTTGCGCGCCAGGGCCAAGGGGCCTTGATTTTGGGCCGCAGACGAGTCGCAAAGGGACGTGTTTTCGCCTTCGGGGGAGGTTTGAGCCGCCATGGCCCGAAGGGCGCCTAATAGGCTCCCTGAGCGCGGAAAAAGGCGAGGGATTTTTGTCCCGTGCCCGCAGGTTATCGAAGCGACGGACTTCGACCCGACATCCGATGGGCAATTGCCAAAGTGCCGTTGGGACCGAGGCGCTTCTGAAGAACGTCTTTCGGTACAAGTGACAACTCATAAGTGAGGCCACGACGCCGCAACTCACGACGAATATCCGTGCTAACTCCTGGTAACGATGCCGCCGCTAGCATCAATGTTCCGTTCGCGCGAATTGAGGTGGCGTCGTCTGCCGCGTTCAAAACGCGCAAATACGCCAGTCGCAAAATGGTTAGATAGTCAGGAAAATAGACGTTGGGGTGAGCCGCCAATTGCTTAGCGCATTTTCTGTCGTTTCGCATAAAGGAAGTTCGGCTCTTTCCCGACGCGAAATGCTCTAAGAAAAGTTCCGCACCAATGATCTCGTCAACTTCCAAATAGGAAGTCCCGTTCTTTATGACCGAACTGCATTCGGCGATATATGCGAGCGTAAGATACTCATCGGTCTCAGTCGGTTTGCAACGTGCCGTTTGAACGAGATGTTCGGCGGCATTGTCCAGCACGCTTGCGATAATCTCGTGCGCTTTGTTATCAAATGATCTCAGCTTCATTTGGACAGTCCTTTCGGTTTGATCCTTCCGATGAGATTTGTCACCGATGTCCCTCGCGCGCGCGACGTAGAAAGGCGCTTATATAAAAGGAAGAGGGGGCTTTTTTCTATCCATGCGCGCAAGGGACAATGGTGACAAAAATCTGCACTCATTTTTTGCGACTGGGAATCGATTTTTGAAGAAATGCAGGTATCTCGGGGCGCTCAGGCAACGGATGCCGATCGCCTGGGCTATCCTTCAATCCGAGTGCATAGCGAAGCGATAAGACCGCGTGGGCAGCATAGTTGGTCAGTTCCTCACAGCTGAAGACCTGTTCCTTTGTGATCTGGCGCTGCTTCGATCGATTGTGAAGAATTTGCCCTGAGCTACCTTCAGCCATGATCCCGTGGATTGTGTCGTTTCGAACGATCTGCAATCCCTTCATAATGTCCACCAATTCGCTAAGGGCCTTCTCGGCTTCCGTATTAAGTGTCTTCGTTTTGGCAAGTTGAGAGAGGCGTTGCAGCCTCTGTTCGGTCGACAGCGAGAACACCATCACCACGGCATCTTCCATTGAAAGGTCGAGTAGTGCTTTGAGACAATTACCAATCATGTGCTCGATATGAGACCATCTCATTGCCAGTTGTCCGAGTTTCTGAAAATCTTCTGGTGTGAGTTCCGGCTCAAATCGAAAAGGTGTGGATAACATCGGTGAATTCCTTGCAGTAGAAAAACCGGACGACAGTGCGACGACGATGCTAGCAGAAATCACAAGTTGAGGGCGGCTAATGTTGGTGCGAGGTTCTGACTTGCTTTTATCGGGGCGCCACCGCCTCCGCTATGATCTGACGCGCTTGATCTCGGCGCTCACGCTCACGGTTTCCGCGATCAGCAAAAAGCCGATGACATTCGGGATTAACGGCCCATCTCTCTCGCGGGCCAGGAATTGGGAGCAGCCAGCCAAGCGCCTCTAGCTTTTGAAGCACCTTGCGCGCCTCAAAGTGATCTAGCGCGCGCATTTGTCTATCGCCACGCGAAACGTCGCGAAAAGTTATCTCGGTCTTCTCGGGGCGGGAAAGGATGTAGCCGGCAGTAGATTTAAGCACGTCTTGATCGTCGGAGACGCCGAGAATTCCCACAAAGAATGAAATCGCGTGAGGAAGAAGATATTCGTGCAGGAAAGTGGCGACATGGTAGGCGGTTTGACCGCTAATTGCCGTCGGCACGTTGCCGAACGAATATGCGTGTTCGACGCAATGCCAGATAACGCAAAGCCTAGCGAAAAGGCCGTCGTACTTACCAATGTGGGCAGCGAGTTTCGGGTTAATTGCCTCGATTGCAGTTAGATAGAGATGACGCTTTTCCAGTTGGTCGCGAATTGCTTGTGCATCGTTGGCGAAAGACAGGCGCATTGGAAGAAGCCGGTGAAGCTGATCAATTAGCGTCCCATACTGGCTAGCAATGTCTGGGGAAGGCTCGTCGGTGCCGTTAGTTGCCGGCTGTAGCACGATTGCGAAAAGTCGTTGCAGTAGGCCGTCATCATGTGTGTCGGCGGCAAGCTTGCGAATTGCTTCGGGTTGAATGCCGCCCAACATGGAAATTGACAAGTTGTCGATCAAGCCCACGCCACGGCTGATGCGATTTAAGGCGTACTGCCCACCGTTGAACGATTGCAGCCAAAAACCGCGATCCTTGGCCGCGCCGCGAGCCCCGGAGTATTTGTCCATACTCCCGAACCAACCGGATAGCTCATCCTGGTAGCATAGAACACCGTTGGGGCTGTCCTTGAGGACATCTTGCGCGGCTTCAATCGTGGTGTCTTCCAATCGCAGCCGCATCTGACGCGGCGCGACCTTGCGCTCGCTTTTATCGAGAGCGTCGTACTCGGCTTTCGCCGTCGCGTAGGCACGGAAAAGCTCCGCGTCGATCTTGAATAGCGGTCGCGCGGCCTCTCTCATTATCGGGCTTTTCTTCGTTGACGGCATCCCTACCAACGCTACCCACAGGCGAGCGCTTTCGGTCCAACTCAAATCGTGGCGCTTAACTTGAACCTGAATTCCGTCGCTGATCGCCGCCGCGCAAATTGCGAGCGTTGATGTGGCGATACCGCCAGGGTCCGCACCCATTTGAAGGCCGCGAATTCGTGCGAATTGTTCAATGAGCGGCGGCAACAATCCAGAAGGAAGTGACGGCGGATCGAAATTTGCCCATAGATCGACAGGTATAACGGTTTCGTTGGCGGACACGTTCGGCGGCTGAATGCCCGGGTTAAACGAATTGACTACGCCCTCAATATTCCAGCCGGGAAGTTCATTCCATTGTGGGAGGCGGTCGCTAATCGCCTTCCCAATCATGTCTGTAATGTATGCGTCGCGGTCAGCTTTCGCGCGCTTGCCTAACGCGCTGTCGCGGAAAATTCGTATGATTTGCGGGGTAAGTTGCGTATAATACGCAATGATATTTATCAGAGCGAAATCAGCCTCAGATTGTGACGAATAATAAGCTTGCCAGTTGCCGTTATATAGAGCCGTAAATTTGTCGCCGTTCTTCGCATTCTGTGCGTAATCGATTATCGTTGCGTCGTCATCCTTCTGAACAAGGACGGGAGCGTAGCCGTTAGCTGGCGCCGATTTCGCCGAAGCCATCTTTTCCCAAAGCCTATTGACGATCTCGCCGGCATCAATGATCGGATCATGTCGATAAACGTTGCCCGTCATCGTAAAAAAGCGGAGGTCGGAATAGACTTCGACGGCATCGCGGCGGCGACCGTGCGGCACTGTTGCCTTGGTGATAATGTGCAATCCGCGCCCGCTAGGGGACCATTCCGCGTAGCCTGGAACGTTGTCGAAGATTTCTTTCTGAATTTTTGCAATTTCGGCTTGCTTCTCGGGCGCAAACTTGGGCGAGCCGTCCGGCTTCAACGCGTAAATGTCATCTAGATCAAGACCACAATAGCCATCGCGCTTTGTGAAGACGAAGCCAATCCCGCTATAGCTGTTGACAGCCGCCACCGCTTGTTCGAACGAACACCACGTTTGCGGATCATTCGTCGCCATCTTCGCGCCTGTTACGGGATTGTATGGAATTTTCGTCGGCGAAGTTTCGCCAACTGGCGTTTCATGCCGCCAGCAACACCAGCGAATGAGCGCCTTTAGCTCAGCCGGCAGATTTTCATAAGACATTGGCGGGCTCGGTTTCGCGTCGGCTCAGACCGATAAGGTCCTGTGATGTGAAGTGGGATTTGGCTCTTATGCCGCCGCTGCTTTTCTCGCCGCCGCATCGCGCTCGGCTATTTTCCGTGCGATGTAAACGTCCACTTCACTCTCAACCCACAGGTTGCGACCGCCGCTAGCACCCAATTTGATCGGGGCAGGGAAATCTTTCGCTTTCACAAGCCGCCAAATGTGGGGACGGCTGTAATCAATTCCTTTGGCCTTTAGGCCGTCATAGGGGATGAGTTGCATTATGATACGCCTCGCGATCCGCTGTTATTGGATGCGACGTTAGGCAACGCCCTGGTGGGGAGCTACGACGGAAGTCCAGATTTTTGGAGGGAGTTCTGTCGAACCGATAGCCAACTTTCAAAAAAGGGCCTTGCACAGATATGAGCGAGCGTGCCTATTTTTCATTCAAGTAGAATGCCGCCTTGCAGAGAGTCGCTATGCCCCAGTTATTGCGCCGTCACCAAATCGAGTTTGGTAAAACAGACGCCAAAAGCTCCTTCATAACTCGCGACCAGTCCGCGAAGAAGCTCTTCATAGATGCGTTCGCATCGCCAGAGCAGCACGAAATCGATGCCATCCGCAGCGGCGACCGCTTCATATTTTACGGAACGAAGGGCTCAGGTAAAACCGCGCTACTTCGATATATGTTAGAGATGGAAAAGAATGCGGGTAATGTAACGAAGGCAATTGTGTTTTCCGAAGATATCAGCGCACAGGAGCGGGATAAGATCGCGCAAAATTTAGAATTCGACAACGAAGTTAAACCAGACATTGGCGATGACGTAGATACGAGAGATATGTGGCGCGTATACCTGGCGCAGAAAATTGCTGAACTATTGTCTAGCGATAACCGAATGTTCGATGCCAGCAAAGATGCGAGTAGACTTCATGCACTTATTAGTAAGGTATTTGATGACAACAAGGTGAAAGGATTGCAAAGGATACTGGCCGGTATTAAAGCTGGGCAGCTCACCCTAAAGGGAAAGGCTGGCGATTTTGCAGAAATGGAAGCCATACTTAATTGGGAGAAGCCAGAGGATGGTAGTATAAATTATAACAGATTTGCCGATCTTGTTATCGAAAAAATATGCAAATTTCACTACCCCATTGATGTTAAGTTTATTATCTACTTGGATGAGCTTAATCTGTCTATGATCGGGCAAAAGCAACATAAGCGAGACAGTATACTTATTAGAGATATTATAATTACGGTTGGTCAGCTAAACAGGAGGTTTATAGAGGCCGGAATACCTGTTTATCTTTACACGGCTGTTAGGGTGGAAATAGCAAAAGCAGCCAGCATTTCTCGAAACGAGATAGACAAATATTTGGTCGATCACGGATTTCACCTTGATTGGCACAAGGGAAACGATGTTACAAAATATCCTATATTCGATATAATTGAAAAACGGATATCGGCTATCGAAATGAAGCATTTTGGAAAATGTAATACGAATCAGGAGATATGGGCATCGTATTTCTCTCGTGACATTTTTGGGGTTTCACCTAAGCAGTTTATTAGTGAGATTACATGGTGCAACCCGCGTGATATTGTTAATTTATTTAATGCTGCGACCAATGTTACTCCGGGCGCTGCCCAATACAACACCAGCGTATTTGCGGATGTCTTAGTTGAATATTCTGATATCGCATGGACTGAGCGCGCCGAGGAATTGAACGCTGCGCACAACATGTCGGTGGTCAATGTCATGAGGCGAATCCTCGCAGGTTGGGAGCGCCATTTCACTGTGGACCAATTCACTAGGCGCGCTGAGTCAATTGCTGCGCGGGACCAGCTAGTCATGCAGGTAGTCAAGACGCTTGGGGCGGAGGGGATATGCCGCGACCTATATCATGTCGGCGTTTTGGGGCAGTCGGTAAGGGCGGGAAAGACATATACGAACAACGACGGACGCGTGGTGTATCCGACGCATCAGACCTGGTTTTATCGTGACAACCGCGAATTTGATCGTTCAGAGACCCTGTCTGTTCATCGCGGGCTTTTTTCATGCCTGAAGCTCGGGCGGCTAAAGGTGGACGATTTTGGTAACGACCCGCGCTTCTGGCAGCACACACAATAACTTTTGACGAGGCTCGTTGGCTCGACTCTAAGGCTGCCTTCTCGGATTCGGTTATAGATTGTGTTGCCAAAACGTTGCCACAACCGTGCAGCCCGCCACACGGATGGAAAGCCAGAGCCACATAAGTCTTTGAAAAGATTTGGCTCCCCGGGCCGGATTCGAACCAGCGACCAACCGGTTAACAGAGGGTTTCTAGTGCGACTTTCTGGACCAGCGTGCGACAGCCTGAATTTCTAAAAATTCTATGGATAACAACTAATTAGCGTTTCATCCCGTCGCGACCTGTCGCAGCCAGTATCGACAAAGCTCATGGTTTTCTGTAGATTATTCTGTAGATCACTCACGGAACCCGGGCAAACCGGTTGTAGCAAGATTGGTCGCTGGACAGATGCCGAAACTCGAACTCACCGACAAATTCTGCCAGGCCGCCAAGGCCGGCTCCGGCCGAAAAGCCGACTATTTCGATACGACCGTAAAAGGTCTTGTGCTGCGCGTCTCGGCGGGTGGGCAAAAGACCTGGTTCGTGGTTTACGGGCCGCCCGACAAGCGGCAATGGTTGAAGCTCGGCACCTATCCCGAGACACCGCTCGGCACCGACAAGGGTGCTCGCCAGAAGGCCAAGGACACTCGTGCAAGCGTGCAAGAGGGCGGCGACCCTGTGGCCGCCAAGAAGGCGCACGCCGCCTCGATGACCGTCTCTGATTTGGTTGAGAGCTATCTCACCCGCCGGGCATCATCGCGGCGGTCGGTCGATGAGATTGCGCGCCGGCTGCGCAAGAATGTGTCCGGCTATGACGCTGACGGAAAGAAGGTCGAGAAGGCATCATCTGGCTGCATCGGCGAGGTGAAGCTCGCGGACCTGCATCGTCGCGACATCACCAAGGCGATCGACGCGGTGAAGGACCGGGGCGCGGCCGTCGAGGCGAACCGGGTGTTCGAGGACATTCGCGCCATGATCCGATGGGGGCGCGGTCGTGGCGATCTGGACAGCAACTTGACCGAAGGTATGGCGAGGCCGACTGAAACGGTCGAGCGCAACCGCGTGCTGACGGCCGACGAGATCAAGACGATGTGGGCAGCCTTGCCCGAAGCCGACATGCGGGAAAGCACCCGCCGAATTCTGCGCCTGTGCCTGGTTTCCGGACAGCGTGTTGGCGAGATCGCCGGCATGGAGCACGGCGAACTGGACTTGACACGCGGCCTGTGGACGATACCAGCCAGGCGCGCGAAGAACGGCCGCGACCATGTTGTGCCACTGTGCGAAATGGCAATCCGGATCATCGGCGATCAGATCGCAGACGTGAAGACGCTGTCGGAGCGCAAGGGCAGGGCGGTACCGCCTTTCGTTTTTCCTGGACCGGGCGCCCGTGCAGCCGTCACCGGCGCATCTGTCCCGAAGGCAGTGAAGCGAGAAGAGATCAGCAAGCGCGGCGTGGCAATGATCATGGGCATTGCACCGTGGACGCCGCATGACCTACGGCGATCTGCTGCGACGGGCATGGAAGAAATCGGCATTTCGCCGTTCATCGTCGGGCAAGTGTTGAACCACGTTTCGGTGACCAAGAGTACGGTCACGTCGCGGGTATATGCGCGCTACGACTATATGAGCGAGAAACGGGACGCCTTGGAGCTTTGGGCCGATCGGCTTGCCGGCATTATTGCAGGCAAGGGCAACATCGAACCTCTGCGAGCGAAGGCAGTTGCATGAACCGGTCTGCCCAGTCGTCGTTCGACCCGAATCCTTCCTGCTGCTCGCGAAGTCTTCGCGGTTGATCTTGATCCCTCTGACTGCCGCCGCAATCGAAAGATTGTCGGCTAATGGACGCGCTTTGCCTTGCCTACCGGGAGCTACTTCACCGATCCTACGTCCTTTCGGAACGCCGTGACAGACGCACACCGACACCACCGCCATTTTCAGGGATGAACTCGATGCCGGCATTCTCAAGCGTTTTTTGGAGGAGGTATCGCGTTCCAGTTTGTGGAACAGAACGGTCATTTTCGAAATTGCGAATGGTAACAGCACTCGCGCCGGAGCGGGCGGCGAGATCCTCTTGCGTCCATTTCAACAGCGCTCGTGCGGCGCGACATTGAGAAGAATCCATTCCGCAAACTGGTGATAACTCCCGAAAATCGCAAGCCTTTTCGGAAAACGTTGACATCTGCTTTCTAAAAACCAATAATCCTTTCGTTTTTAGAAAGCGGCCGCACCGAATGCGCGAACACTCGATGCGGCCTCACCACAACCCAGCTGTTAGGAGCTCGGATCATGGCTGATTCCGACAATAGCATGAGTGCGTTTTTCGTCACCCGGCGGCGCTTGCTGGCGGGCACGGCCACGGTCGCGGCGGCATGGCCCTTCCATGGAAAGTCTCGGGCCGCCGAACTGACGGACGGCAGCAGCGCGGTCGATCCTGCTCTTCGTCTGTGTGGGAACTGGCAAAAGATCCACGATGAGACACTGGCGTTGTGCCGCGAACAGCAGCGGTTGGAGACACACCTCGCCAGGAAGATCGGCTTTCCCTGCGCCAGGGTGCGGCTTGCCGATGGTAGGGACGTGACGCTCCATTCCATCGAGAGCCTGAACGATGCCTACTCTCCTGAAAACGAGGTCGAATGGGGCAGGGCGCTTGCGGATTTCACGGCGCACCAGGCGCGCTGGGACGCTGCTGATGATGAGATCGGCTATTCGAGAACAGACGAACTGATCCGGCAATCGGAAACAGCCGAAAGCGCACTTCTGGATGATCTACCGGAGACAGCGGCCACGCCCATCGAAGGCATTTTGGCCAAGCTCAAGGTCATCTTGCGTGACGGTGAGCACTGGGAACATCCAGACGATTTCCCCTGGCCGCATATCCGATCTGTGCTGGGTGACCTCTCGCGCCACCATGAATATCGATCCGGCAACGCCATGACCGCTGCGTTTTGATAAAGGCCAGCCTTTCGCGCAGGGCGGATCACCTCATCACAACTTGTCGCCATGGTCTTGCGGCCGCCACGAAGCGGGATTGGCGATCCAGCGGCTGATGGCGGATTCATGCCATCCGGCACCGTGGATACTGATCTGGATCTGGGGTGGGAACGTACCTTCGGCGATCTTGCGGTAGATGGTGGACCGGGACAGACCGGTCCGGGAAAGGACGGTTTTCAGGCGAATGATACGGTCTGGTTCGGGCATGGTCGTGCTGCCTCCTACTGGCTGTTTCTGGCTGCTCCTGATCCAGAAAGGAGAGACAGTTACGGGCGCGCAAGAGGGCTTTGCGCATCGTCGTAGCCCGACGTAGGGACGGCGGCAAATAGGACGGGTCTAAAGTCCGATGCCGCGGCCTCGGCTAAGGTCGTGATTGAAGGCGAGTTCCAGGCCGAAACGAAGGCCTGACACTGAAGAAACCCTGCCAGGAGACGGCCCATGTGCGCCAGAGTCCAGTTTGCCTGGGGTTCCTGGAAGCTTTTCGAACTTTCTGGGTCGCGCCTCAGCCCGATTTGCGGGTGGCCATGGACAAGGTTGGACACCAGATTCGGTTTTCGAATAATTTTGGAGCCACCGAGCCTTTTGCACGCGTGCCTTCCTGAAGGCGCGTGTCAGCATGCTCCCAAATGTGGACATCAGCTTTGCGCCTCTTGCACTAACCCGCTTCGCGGGAGGGGCGCCTCGTTCTGAGATGGCGTGACAGGTATTGGTCTTGAGCGTGTAGAAGCTGCGATCTGACCATGGAGTTCCTTCAACGAGAGGAACTTGCCATGGATACCCTGTCGACCGATGCACCGATCACGCCGCTTCGCCAGCGCATGCAACAAGACATGCTCATGCGAGGCCTGGGCTCCCATACCCAGCAGGACTACGTTCGTCACGTCCGGCGCTTCGCAGCCTTCCTCCGACGCTCTCCCGATACTGCGACGCCCGAGGACATCCGCCGCTTCCAGTTGTATCAGCATGAGAGCGGCATCGGGCCTGCGACCATCAACGGCGCGGTCTCGGCGTTGCGGTTCCTGTTTCTGGTGACGCTGAAGCGACGGGATCTGGCACGTGTGCTCGTGATCATGCGCCATCCACGCAAGCTGCCGGACGTGCTGAGCGTGGAGGAAGCGGCGCGGCTGCTCGAAGCAGCACCTGGCATCAAGTACAAGGCCGCGCTTGGTGTCGCCTATGGCGCGGGCCTGCGCGTATCGGAGGTCGCGCACCTCAAGGTCGATGACATCGACTCCACACGCATGCTGATCCGCGTCGAACAGGGCAAGGGACGCAAGGATCGCAACGCCATGCTCTCGCCGCAACTCTTGGAACTGCTGCGGCTGTGGTGGCGCGAAGGCAGGCGTCGCGGGGTGATGCTCCCCCATGGCTGGCTGTTCCCAGGGCGCAGTTGCACCGATCCGATCTCGTCGCGGCAACTACATCGCGCGGTTCAGGAAGCCGCCGAAGTCGCCGGCATCCGCAAGCGCGTCAGCCCGCATACGCTGCGGCACAGCTTTGCCACCCACCTGCTCGAGCAGGATGTCGACATCCGCGTCATCCAGGTGCTGCTCGGGCACAGCAAGCTCGAAACGACAGCGCTCTACACCAAGGTCTCGACCCGGACGATCCACGCGGTCGCAGGGCCGCTCGACCGGCTGATGGCGCTGATGGAGGATAAGTCGCCTCCCGGCTGAACCGGTGCGCTCGGACCTGGAGGTTGCCGACATCTTCCGTGCTGCTGGGCCCGCCTACCGGGCCACCCATGCAGGGCACCTGAGCCAGCAGCATCTCAAGGTGATGTCGGCGATCGAGAACTGCCGCACCGCAGCCCTTGGCGGTCACGTCGAGGCCTGCGAGGACTGCGGCCAGTGGCGCATCGCCTACAACTCCTGCCGCAACCGGCACTGTCCCAGGTGCCAGGGCGCGGCGGCGCGGACATGGCTCGCCGAGCGCGAAGCCGACCTGTTGCCGGTCGGCTACTTCCATGTCGTCTTCACGCTGCCCGCCGAGGTCGCCGACATCGCCTTCCAGAACAAGGCGCTGGTCTACGACCTGCTGTTCCGCGCGGCATCGGAGACGATGATGACGATAGCGGCCGATCCGAAGCATCTCGGCGCGCGCATCGGCATCACCGCTGTGCTCCACACATGGGGCTCGGCAATGACGCACCATCCGCACGTGCACATGATCGTGCCGGGCGGCGGCATCGCGCTCGACGGGAAGCGCTGGGTCTCCTCGCGCCCGGCCTTCCTTCTTCCGGTGAAGGTGCTCGGCAAGCTCTTCCGCCGCCTGTTCCTCACCCGGCTGCTCACGCTGCACGACGCCGGTCGGCTCGCCTTCTTCGGCGCCCTTGCTCATCTCATTGAGCGGCGGGCCTTCCTGCGCCACCTCGCTCCCGTCAGGAAGAAGCGCTGGGTGGTCTACGCCAAGCCGCCCTTCGCCGGGCCTGAGGCAGTGCTCGCCTATCTGTCGCGCTATACCCACCGGGTCGCCATCTCGAACCGGCGCCTCATCCGTTTCGACGAGGACGGCGTCACCTTCCGCTACAAGGACTATCGTCGCCCTGGCGCCGACCGGCAGCAGGTCATGACGCTCGTCACGGACGAGTTCATTCGCCGCTTCCTGCTCCATGTCCTGCCGCGCGGCTTTCATCGCATCCGCCACTACGGCCTGCTCGCGGGCGGCTCTCGCAAGGACTGCCTCGCGCTCGCCCGCGAACTGCTGGCGGCCGCGCCTCCGGCCACGAACGATCCATCGCCGGAACCGGACGACTTCCGCCCGCCGTGCCCATGTTGCGGCGGGCGTATGATCGTCATCGAGGTGTTCGAACGGTGCAGGCAGCCGCGCGGACCGCCCGGCGCACGGACGACGAACCGGGAGACCGCCCCATGACCCGGCATGGCCCGCTTCCTCGCACGACCGCGCCACGCCGGCGCGGGTCAACGGGAAGGTATGCGCGCCTCGCTATGGCGCCGGCCTTTAGGCACGTGAAGCCCGCGGTATCACCGCAAGAAGCTCGCCGACCTGGCCCACAAGCCGCATGCACGACCAGCCACCAGCGCCCCATGTGGACGTCCGCGACAGACGCTGGCACACCCCAAAACACAAATCCCCATAGCTCACCGCGCACGGACCGCGCGTTCCTGCATGAGAGGCTTTAGTACGCCTGACGGCACCCGAAACCCTTCAGCATGTCAGACAGGGGGGTAAAGTCGTCAATTCCTAATAGCGGACATCGATGAATCTCGGGCTGTTCGCCTCTGCCGTAGGAACGCCTAGCATTGCATTACATGACCGCGCAGGCGTCGGGATTTGACTCGCGGACAGCGCGGGGTAAATATATTAGCATCTTCAAATATTGGCCGGTGGGGCGATGTCAGGAGGAAGAAGCGGCAAAACTCCATCGTCTAGCGGCGCCGTCGTTGACTACGACCTGATTATTGTCGGCGGTGGTCTGGCGGGCTCTTCACTCGCCATCGCCCTTGCGGGCCACGGCCTCAGGATTCTCATCGTCGAGCACCAAGAAAAGTTCAGGGACCGAATCCGCGGCGAGGTGCTCATGCCCTGGGGAAGTCTCGAGGCGAAGCGCTTGGGTATCTATGATCTGCTTCTTGAGAGGTGCGCCATTGAGGCAGCATACTTTTCAAGTTTCACAAATGGCTCAGCCCCCGTAGTGCGTGATCTGCTTGCGACGACTCCGGCTGCCACCTGCTGCGTGACATTTCCACATGCCGAGATGCAAGCTGCCCTCCTGAAACGTGCCGAAACGCTCGGGACCGAGGTAAGGCGCGGGAACGCGGTCTCGGGAGTGACATTTGGAGATCTGCCACGGCTTCGTATCGGAGGCGACGCCAGAGAGTTCTCTGCACGCCTCATCGTTCTAGCGGACGGACGGGATTCACGGCTGCGGTCGCATCTCGGCTTCCAGGTATTGCACGACCCTGAGCAACTGGTCACGGCGGGCATGGTTCTGGAGGGTAACATTAATTGCTCGGAGTTCCTCGCCCGCGAGGCGAGGCCGACGGCGAACACTGTCAATCTTTTCTACGATCCCGCGGGCGGGCGAATGGTAATCGCCATGCGCATCGCGCCCAGACGCAACCGAATTTATCTCATCTATCACAAAGATGTCCTGCCGAAGCGGCTGTCCGGCCGCCATTCGGTCGATGAGATGATACGGCAGCTGAGGGCGGTCGGCGCTCCCGGCCATTGGTTCGATAGGGCACGACAAGTTGGTCCGTTCGCCAGCTTCGACGGATCGCACCGTTGGGTCGAGGACCCATACCGAGATGGCGTTGTTCTGGTTGGCGACTCAGCGGCCGCCACTGACCCTGCCTGGGGCAGGGGCTTGTCGAGGACACTTCGGGATGTGCGACTGCTGAGGGACCGATTGCTGGAGAGCTCCGATTGGAGATCGGCAGCGGAGACCTATGCCACGGACCATGACGACTTCTACGGGCGGATGCGGCGACTGGAGGCGATGCAGACGGCCTTGCTGTTCGATCGTGGAGATGCTGCTGACAAGCGACGTAACCACGCATTTGCGCTTTTTGCCCGCGATCCGACGCGCGTTCCGGACGCGCTGGGGCTGGGGCCGGAGGCGCCGTCGGACGACCAGGCGCGTGCTCGCTACTTCGGGGAGATATGAAATCGTCGGCGGAGACGTCAGATAGGCAGCGACCTATCGCTGGCGCCGCGTTCTCTCACACAAACCAATGGAGGGCGACGTGAGGCAGTTCGACTTCTTTTACTTCTTCGGCAGCGGCTATGCCTACCTTTCGGTGATGCGCATTGGAGCGATGGCCAGGCAGGCGGGTATTGCCGTGCGGTGGCGGCCTTTCAATGTCCGGACCGTCATGGCCGAAAACAACATAGCGCTGCGTACCCAGGTTGCGAAGGTCTCCTACATGTGGCGCGACGTGGCGCGGCGGGCGGCTACCCATGAGGTGCCCTTCGTCAAGGCACCGATCTGGCCGACGGATCCCGATCTTCTCGCCAACCGTGTTGCTATGGTGGCGGCGGAGGGCGGCTGGTGCGAAGCCTACACACTGGCGAGCTTCAGGGCCTGGTATCTGGAAGGAATGGCGCTGGGCGATCGCGCCCATCTCGAGCATGTGTTGCCGCCGCTCGAAAAGGACGTGGACGCTGTGTTCGCCGCGGCCAACGCGCCTTCCGCTCATGAGCGACTCAAGGCCGAGACCGATGCGGCGCGCGGCTACGGCATCTTCGGCTCTCCGGCCTTCGTTGTGGAGGGCGAGACCTTCTGGGGTGACGACAGGCTTGAGGAGGCCTTTGCCTGGGCCGAGGGCCGACATAGTCTGCAGCAGGCGGAGTGACACGGATGTCCACTCGATGTTGGCTCGCCGCGATTTCATTCGCGGAGTGTGATGCTACTCAGATTTGGGGGCGGTCATGGACCGGAAGCTCGCTGCCATTCTTGCTCCGGACGTCGTCGGCTACTCCAAAGGCAGGTCTACCGGCGCTGGCTGGTGTCGAGCCGCTGGCAGACGCTGCCGTTACATGTTCATCGGTACGAAGAAGCATCGAACATCCCGTTTGGGACCGTGGCCATGCAAGCCGCCAGGGTTGAAGCAGGCCCAGTACTGACTATCGTAACTCGGCATGGCGCGACCCCTTGGCACGAAGAATTTGCGGTCGACGACGTAACCTTCCTTAGTTTCCACAACGCGTGTCTCGTCGAGTGGGGAGCAGTCATGTTCGTTGCAACACCACGCGCCCGAGTAGGGATCACGGAACTTGTGACGGGATATCCAGCTGTCGTGCCCCGAGGCTGCAGTGGGACATACTAGAATGGCTGAGAACATGACCCCCAGCAGTCGGCTGCGCATTTGTCGAAGCGAAGCCGGTCTGCTATCAACCCGCGAGCAGTTAACGAGGCCCTTGCCAGCATAGCGCTCCTCAAAATGAACCGCCCACACTTTCATCGCCAAGCGAAGGGAGGATGGTGGTAACGGCAGCATTGTTTGCTCTCAAGATGTGGACTACGCCAGAGCCTACGGGAGCCACCGTTAGGCGAGCGTTTGTTGGTTCCATTGGCCTAGCGCCGGGATTATCCCCGTAAGTTTTCGCGTGAATGAAGGGGGCCAATCGTGTACTCGTGGCTCCACGACATTGCAGGCTTAGTGGAGCAAATGGGCCGGGAACCGCGCACCTTGCATCTTGAAACCCTTGGTGGTTTCCGACTGCGAGACGCGGCATCTGGCAATGAGGTCACGGTCGTCGGTCGAAAGGCCCAGGCCCTTCTGACTTTTCTTGCACTCCATAATGGTCAACGCCTACCACGCGAACGCATTGCCGCCCTTCTTTGGGGTGACATGGACGACGCACATGCCCGCGGCAATCTTCGACTGTGTTTGCATGGCTTGCGCCGAAACCTTGGCGATTTCGCCGACATTTTGCACGCCGATCGGAACGAACTGAGGCTGGATGCAACCAGAATAAGTGTCGATGTCGTCGCCATTCGCCGGGGGCAGGAAGGCCACAACCCCGCCGACTGGGACCAATCGCTTTCCCGCTATCGAGGGCCGTTTCTTGATGGTCTGACTACGCATAGCAGCGAGTTCGATGACTGGGTTAGGGAAACGCGGGAGCACTTTCTTGGCGCCGCAATCGATCTCCATAATCGTCTGCTACGTCTAGAAACAGGAGAGGCCCGCATCCGAAGGGCACGGCAGCTTCTCGATCTGGACCGCCTGCGCGAAAACTCCCACGCGGCCCTTATCCAGGCTCTCGCTGCGCACGGTGAGCGGGAAGCCGCCCTCCGCCAATACCAGCTGTGTCGCGATTTGTTGAAGTCTGAATTGGACGTTGAACCCTCGGAAGATCTCAATCGGCTGATAGATTCCATTGGTGACAATGGAAACTTGCCAGCGTGCTGGCTCGTCGGTCGATCTTTGCTTGAGATGTCAGCGAACTTCCCAGCGACGGAATGGAATATCAATCCAGACACAGCCATCGCGGTGATGCCGTTCGAAAGTTTTGCTAAAGAGGACGCGACTGCGATCTTTGCGAACGTCCTCGCTGATCAGCTGATTTCCGCGCTGTCACGCTGCCGGGAACTGTATGTCGTCGCCCGCGTTCTGAGCGCTGCATATATTGGCGGCTCCACACGAAATGATACGATCGCTCGTGAGCTGGGCGTGCGCTACCTCCTGACCGGCAGCGTCCACGCGAATGCTCACACGTTCCTGATAATTGCGCAATTAGTCGACACGGTCTCGCGGACGTGCATCTGGTCAGAAAAGTTTTCTTGCTATCAAGCCGGAACAATTGCGCCATATAACGAGACCGTCCGAAGCATCACGACGTGCGTCGATACGCAGATCAAACTGGCGGCTTGGCGCGGTAAAAGATCGGACAAGCAAGAGCATATCGAGCCGACCGAACTCGCCAGGCGAGCAGTTGGACGTTTGTACGATATGACTTCACAAGGAAATGCGGACGCGGAGAAACTCGTCGAGCGCGCCCTGTTCGAAGATCCTGACTGCGCCATGGCTCACAGGGTTCGCGGCACTGTCTTCGTTTCGCGTCTCGCCGCAAACGAAATTCCCCATGACGCGATCTCGGTCGAAAAGGCATTGAATCTTTGCCGATACGCAATTGAGCTTGCGCCATATGACGAGTGCGCTCACTGGACAATGGCGTTTGCGTTGGCGGAGGCCGGTCGGCTGGAGGAGGCCCTGTACGCGTGCGATGCTGGAATGTCGCTTAACCCCAACAATTCACTGCTCTTGGGCGACAAAGGGGACTATCTCGGTGCGCTCGGGCGAACGAAGGAGGCTATCGAGACATGCAGTCTCGCCCTTCAGCTCGACCCGCGCTACCCGGTCAGCTATTGGTGGGAGAACAGCATCGCAAGCGCCCGATTCCTCAGAGGAGAGCATGCGGAAGCACTAAGCGTTGCCAAAGCTGTAGCATTGAAGAAGCCAACTCACGTGCGTGCGGGCATCGTCTGGGCTGCATCCGCAGCAGCTTCCCGAAATGCGAAGGAAGCCAAGCAGGCTGTTCAACATCTAGCTGCGGTCGCACCCGATCTGAGTCTGAGCAATGTGATGCCTGACTACGCGCTCGCGCTTTGTGAACCCAAGGACGCCCACAAACTAATGGACTGCCTAGCGCTTGCCGGACTGAAGGCATGACCGATGACGGCCCAACCCAGAATTGTCACTCGATCTGCTTCAGGTTCCATACTGTCATGGTGAGGCGATTCGAACGCCCGACGCCAACCTTGGCAAGAACGGTACGCCCAGGCTGCTGCGCGAAAGAGCAAGTGAAGATGGTTGCACTGCCCAGCAATCATTTCAACTTGCGATGCCAAATCGCGCAGATCAGCCGCCCAACCAAGCGGTCTTTTCTGCGTCCGCAAGTTCTGATGGTTGCGTCCTCCCGCAACCGGTCGCTGCCCGTCTCCGCCTGGTCGCGCAATTTCGTCGACGTGGTCGTGAAACCCATTTTACACTGGTCGTCAGGCGACTTTGCCGACCGAAATTGATAACTCGAAGCCGATTTATCTCCCGCTGGGCGAACGACAGCTTTGCGCCGGTGGGTTCAATAGGTCGCCGCAACACTCTTAATCTGAGAGGATGAGGAGGTGTTGCA
>NZ_BSNY01000026.1 GCF_030160235.1 Mesorhizobium huakuii | reverse complement strand
AGTGGGAATCCTTTTTACCCATTATGCCCGCCCGCACACGGAATTCCTGACAGTCCCCCGTCGGCAAGTCGGAATGGGAGATTTCGCAAATCCTCGGCATCTCCGAACACACGTCGGAGAAACATCTTCTTAACGCCAAAAGCAAACTCGGTGCCGTCAACCGGGTCCAGGCCGTCGCAGAAGCGATAAGGCGCGGCTACATTAGCTAGGTCGGCCGTGCCGACCTACAATTTCTTGCCTACGTGATCACGCAATTTTCTCGTTGAAGCACGGCCGTATCTTCCTCTTAAACCCAGGAGACGACGGCATGCTTTTTTGTCTTACTACTCAAGAATTGATGGAACGTCCCGATCTTTGGGAGGCCGTCCATCGCCTGCGCTACCAGATA
The DNA here is from genome assembly GCF_030160235.1 of Mesorhizobium huakuii. GTDB lineage: Bacteria > Pseudomonadota > Alphaproteobacteria > Rhizobiales > Rhizobiaceae > Mesorhizobium > Mesorhizobium huakuii. The sequence goes on along the minus strand of NZ_BSNY01000026.1, from coordinate 154,393 downwards.
TTTGTCGAGGAAATGGGGTGGGAGGACCTGCGGCGCCCGGACGGATTCGAGGTCGACCAGTTCGACCATGACGAGGCGGTGCATCAGATCGTCATCAGGGGCAACGAAGTCGCGGGCTATCAACGGATGTTGCCGACCACACGGCCCCATCTGCTGACCGAGGTCTTGGCCGACCTTTCCGAAGGAACGCCGCCATCGGGTCCCAACATCTGGGAGTTGACCCGCTATGCGGTGGCTCCCGGTTTTCGCGATGGCCGTCGCGGCGTCTCGACCGTCGGCACCGAATTGATTGCCGGCTTCGTCGAGTGGGGGCTGAAGCGCGGCGTCGACAAGGTGATCATCGAGTTCGAGCCGATGTGGGTGTTGCGCGCCTTGCAGCTGCATTTCCTGGCGACGCCGCTGGGCTATCAGCGCACCTATGGGAATCAGCAGGTAGTGGCGACCCTGCTCTCCTTCAATGAACACACGCTGGACGTGGTGCGGTCGCGCCGCAATCACCATGCTCCCGTCCTGGCCCGGGGATATCCCGACATGTTCGGCCAAAGGAGGGCGTCATGAGGTTGGAGGCCACCATGAACCCGCACCCGCAACCGGAACTGCGCAACCACACGCTGATCGTCACCGTGTCGTCGAATGACGGCCGGCCGGTGCTCGACAGAAGGGCCTATGAAAGCCTCGCCAGGACGTTCCATGAAGCCGCCGACAATGACGAGGTCCGTGTCGTCGTGCTGCGCGGCCTGGCGGGCTGCTTCTGCCTTGGCGGCGACTTTTCTGAATTCCTCGACGCCACCAAGCACCAGAAGCTGATCGCCGCCGTCACCGACATGTTCCGCACGCTGGCGACGTTCCCCAAGCCCATCCTCGCCTGCGTCGACGGCGATGCCGTCGGAGTCGGCTGCACCATCCTGTTCCACTGCGACATGGTGATCGCCTCGAATGAAAGCACGTTCCGGGTGCCGTTCGTCGATTTCGGCCTTGTGCCGGACGCGGCGACCAGCATCCTGGCGCCGCAGAAGCTCGGCTATGCCGGCGCCTTCCGCTTCTTCTGCCTCGGCGACACGCTCCACGCCGAGGACGCCAGGGCACTCGGCCTCGTCGCCGAGATCGTGCATGACGGCGTGGAAGAGGCGACACTCGGCCGCGCCAGGCAGCTCGCCAAGAAGCCGGTCGCCGCCCTGCTGCAGACCCGTGGCCTGCTCAAGGGAAATACCGGCGTGCTGTGCGACCGCATCGACCAGGAGATCTCGCTGTTCCAGCAGGCGCTTCAGGACGACACCACGCTGCGGCGCCTGCAGCGGATCGCCAGGCTGGCCGCCTGAGCGATCAGGAAAAATCTGCGCCGCGCGGGCCGATGGCCGCGCGGCACAGGAAGCCTCAGTCTTGCTTGCCGAGGAATGACGGCCCTTCGCCGATGATCTTCTTGTCTTCCTTGCCGACGGTATCGAGATCGCGCCCCTCATAAGGCAGCGACAAAAGGATCCGCCGCATCACCGCCAGTCGCGCGCGGCGCTTGTCATTGGCCCGCACGATGATCCACGGCGCGAACGCCTTGTGGGTGCGCTCGAACATGGTGTCGCGCGCCTTGGTGTAATCGTCCCATTTGGTGATGCCGGCGACATCGATCGGCGAGAACTTCCAGCTCTTCAGCGGGCTGTAGCGGCGATCGTGAAAGCGCTCGAGCTGCGTTTCCCGGCCGATGTTCAGCCAGAATTTGAAGAAGTGGATGTCGTCATTGACGATCATCCGTTCGAAATGCGGCGTTTCATCGAGAAACTTCTCATGCTGTTCGGGCGTGCAGAAGCCCATCACCGGCTCGACGCCGGCGCGGTTGTACCAGGAGCGGTCGAAGGTGACGAATTCGCCCGACGTCGGGAAATGGTCGACATAACGCTGGTAGTACCATTGCCCCAGTTCGGTGGGGGTCGGCTTGGTCAGCGCCACGTTGCGCGCCGTGCGTGGGTTGAGATACTGGTGCACCACGAAGATCGTGCCGCCCTTGCCGGCGGCATCGCGGCCCTCGAAAAGCGCCATCACCCGCTTGCCGGTCGCCTGCAGCCATGCCTGCGCCTTGACCAGCTCGATCTGCAATTTCTCCAGCGTCTCGTCATAGTCGTCGCTGTTCATCTTCTTGTCGTAGGGGTAGCCGCCCGCCGTCAGCTTTTTGTCCTCGACCCAGTCCGGAAGCTCGGGATTCTCGATGTCGAATTCCCGTTCCTTGCCGTCGATTTTGATCTTCAGCGGACCTGACGTCGGCGTCGCGGGATTTTCCTTGGCTTTTTTCATCGAGACGAACCCTTTCCAGCTTACGGACTCATGCTATTGGGAGCCTCCATGCCGGTCTAGCAGGAAGTTGCCATACGGCCGGACAGCGCCCGAGAGGGCTATAGGACGCGCGGATGGCTGAGCAAAGCGCAGAGCAGGCAAGTGTGGCGCAAGTCATGGCCATCCGGCTGTGGAACAGTCGCTGGCTGCTCGTCGCTGGCGTTATCGGTATCCTGATCGCTTTTGCCTTCGCGGGGATCTCCGCCTATGTGCTGGTGCCGGCGCTGCTTCTGCTGCCCGCTGCCGCACTGTTGCCGGCCGCCGGCCTGCGCCAGTCCGGCGAGAATACCGCCGCGATCGAGGCGATCGGCCTGCAGCGCCTGTCGGGCGAATATCTGGCGGCGGCCGTCGCCGACCCACTGATTATTTTCGACCGCTCCGCCACCATCGTCCACGCCAACGCCGCCGCCTTTGCTGCTTTTGGCGGCATCGCACCGGGCCTGTCGCTGCCGCTTAAGTTCCGGGCGCCGGAAATGCAGACCCTGCTCGACGGCGTGCTGTCGGGCACGATCGCCTCCGATGTCGTCGACTATACCGAGAAGCTGCCGGTCGAACGGGCCTACCGGGTGAGCGCGTCGTCGGTCGGGCACGGCACCGACCTCTATGTACTGGTGTTCAAGGACCAGAGCGAAACGCGCAGGATCGACCGCATGCGCGCCGATTTCATCGCCAATGCCAGCCACGAATTGCGCACCCCGCTCGCCTCGATCGCCGGTTTCATCGAAACTCTGCGCGGACCGGCCCGCAACGATCCGGCGGCGCGCGAGCAATTCCTGCAGATCATGCAGAACCAGACCGGCCGCATGGCGCGCCTGATCGATGACCTCCTGTCGTTGTCCCGGCTGGAGATGAAGCCCTATCTGAAGCCGGGAACCGAGGTCGACCTGCGCCAGACCGTCGACAGCGTCATCGATTCACTGGCTCCGCTTGCCCGTGAAAACAGTGTTGTCATCGAGCGCGATTTCGCCAAGGGACCTCTCAACGTACCGGGTGATCGCGACGAGTTGTTCCAGGTTTTCGAGAACTTGCTGGAAAACGCCTGCAAATACGGCCAGTCCGGCGGCCGCGTCGTGGTGTCGATCGCCCCCGCCGATGACGGTTCCGAACCGGGCATTGATGTGATCATCCGGGATTTCGGCCCCGGCATTCCCGAGGAGCACATTCCGCGCATCACCGAGCGCTTCTATCGCATCGACGTGGAGACCAGCCGGACCCAGAAAGGCACCGGCCTTGGCCTGTCCATCGTCAAGCACATCCTGACGCGCCACAATGCCAGGCTGACGATCAAATCCGAGGTCGGCAAGGGCGCCGCCTTCTCGGTTCATTTGCCGACGCACTGATACTGCCCTATTTTCCCTGGAACCGTTTCTTTTTTCTGTCATCCGGCTAGCGTATCAGCGGGGATTCGAGGAAACGACTCAAGAACCCGTGGGAAGGCATTTCATCCATGCAGTCCGTGCACATAATGAGCGCCTTTGACGAGGAGCTGAAATATCTGTCGAAGCGTATCGCGGCGATGGGCGGCCATGCCGAGCGCATGGTCGAGCAGGCGGTCGCCGCTCTCGTCAATGCCGATCCGGGACTGGCCCAGAAGGTCATCAACGACGATGCCGTGCTGGATGAGGGGCAGCGCGAGATCGACGACAAGGCGATCATCATCATCGCCAAGCGCCAGCCGATGGCGACGGACCTGCGCGAGATCGTCGGCGCCATCCGCATTTCGGCCGACCTCGAACGGGTCGGCGACCTCGGCAAGAACGTCGCCAAGCGGGTGGTCGCCGTCACCGACGGCCGCCAGCCGACCAGCCTGTTCCGCGGCCTCGAGGCCCTGGCCAATTTGGCGCTGACCCAGCTCAAGGAAGTTCTCGACGTCTACGCATCGCGCTCGGTCGACAAGATCGGCTTCGTGCGTGACCGCGACGACCAGATCGACGCCATGTACACGTCGCTGTTTCGCGAATTGCTGACCTATATGATGGAAGATCCGCGCAACATCACGCCCTGCACGCATCTTCTGTTCTGCGCCAAGAACATCGAGCGCATCGGCGATCATGCCACCAACATCGCCGAGACCATCTACTACATCGTCACCGGCGACCAGATGCCGGCCGAGCGGCCGAAAGGCGACAAGACGGACAAGATCAGCCTTTCGGCGACGCTTCCGGCGAAATGAGCGTTCGTCCTCTCGAACGCCAGATCATATTGCGCTAAACTGTGCCGGCGTTAAGCTTCTCAGGCCTTGGATAAAGGTCCTGCTTTCCGGAGGCTGCGATGGAATATGTCCGAGAGTTCAAGCCCGCGGCGGCGACATCAGGCATCATCGCCTCCAGCGTCTACACGGCCGGGCGGCGTATCGCCGACATTCCGATCGAGGAAGCCGGCGAATGGGCCAAGAAATCGGGACATGTCGTCTGGATCGGGCTGCTCGAACCGGATCGCGAACTTCTGTTGCGCGTCCAGGCGCAATTCCACCTGCATGAACTGGCGATCGAGGATGCCGAGCATCCGCACCAGCGGCCGAAGATCGAGCAATATGGTGATGCGCTGTTCATCGTCGCCCGCACCGCGCAATTGATCGAAGGACGGGTGACTTTCGGCGAGACGCATCTGTTCGTCGGCTCGGGCTATATCGTCAGTGTCAGACACGGTCCGTCGACCTCCTACGCCGCCGTGCGCCAGCACTGGGAAAGCTGCCCGCATTCACTGGCCAAGGGCGAGGACTTCGTCCTCTATGCCATTCTCGATTTCATCGTCGACAACTACATGCCTGTGCTTGAGCAGATCGAGGACGAGGTCGAGGTGATCGAGGACAGGGTGCTTTTGAAGCCGATGACCGGCCCCGATATCGAGCGGCTCTACATGCTGCGCCGCGATCTCCTGCGCCTGCGCAATGCGGCGCTGCCGCTGGTGGAAGTCTGCCGCCGCCTGACCAGTGCCGACCTGCCGCAGATCCATTCAGCCATGCACCCGCTGTTTCGCGACGTGACCGACCATATCCGCACCGTCCAGGAAAAGATCGACAGCCTGCGCGAGGTGCTGGCCTTCGCCTTCGAGGCGAGCCTGCTGGTCGGTCAGAGCCAGGAAACGGCGATTTCCAAGAAACTCGCCTCATGGGCGGCCATCCTGGCGGTGCCGACGGCGTTCGCCGGCATCTACGGCATGAACTTTACCGACATGCCGGAACTGAAGATGGAGTATGGCTACCCGGTCGTGCTGGCCACCATCGCGGCGATCTGCGCGTTTCTCTACTGGCGGTTTCGCAAGAATGGGTGGCTATGAGCGCAGGCAGTAGGCAGTAGCGTAAGAAGCGCCTCGCGAGCGCCGGCCCAGGGCAAATAGGCAGTATTGTCCTACTGCCCAATCCCCACTGCTTATTCCCTATCTATCGGTTCCGCCGCCGCTCTGCCGCCGGCTGGAAGGCGACACGGGCGTGGTATTTGCAATACGGACCGGTTTCGGCGGCTTCGTTGCCGCAGAAGTTGAAGTCCTCCGACAGCGGATCGCCGTTCGGCCATTTGCAGGTGCGTTCCGTCAGCTCGACGAGCTGCAGGTGCCGTGAGATCGGTACCACGACGTTCTCGACCGGGCGGATATAGTGCCGCGCCACCGGTTCGGCGTCGAATTGCGTCTGCAGGGCGGTCGCGCCGATCGATGTCGTGACGTGGCGAGCCGTGCTTGCGGCGCGGGCCACCGACTTCTGAACGGTCGAGCCCTGTGTCGTCTTCTTCTGGCGTGCCGGCGTCGCCGTTGTGCGACCGCGGCCCGACAGCTTCAGGCGGTGCACCTTGCCGATGACGGCGTTGCGGCTCACCCCTCCAAGCTGGGCAGCAATCTGGCTTGCGCTCAGACCCTCCGACCACAATTTTCTGAGAAGTTCGACCCGCTCGTCAGTCCAGTTCATGAGACCGCGCTCCTGCTAAGCGTGCGGCAATCAGAATCCTTTCCCGACCCAGCACCACTGCTGGGGCAGACACCACATATATCTGGTGATTAGGTCCGCCGCACGAAATCTAGTTATTTCTCGACTACAATTACCTTATGCGCTGACTCGGTGACAAGAGTCCCAAGTGCAACACGAATCGGTTTTTTCGGTTTTCCCCAACTTGCCCGGTCGCTTATGAGCCGGCGTCTCGTCAGGGGGCTTGCCGCGTGCCACTACGCGACGTTTTCGTTGACTTCATGGCCGAAAAACACGATAAGCCGCACAAGGCCGCCGCTTTGGCGGCTTTTTTGATTTTCCGGTACCGGAGACGCATATAATGAGCGGTTCGGCGCTTTACGAGACCTTTGCTCGCGCTCCCCTGGCTTTCGACCACGGGGAAGGCACCTGGCTGGTTACCGACAAGGGCGAGCGATATCTCGATTTCGCCGGCGGCATCGCGGTCAATTCGCTCGGCCACAGCCATCCGCATCTGGTCGCGGCGCTGACCGAGCAGGCGGCAAAGCTATGGCACGTCTCCAATCTGTATGAGATCCCCGGACAGAGCCGGCTCGGCGAGCGCCTGGTCGATGCCACATTCGCCGACAAGGTGTTCTTCACCAATTCCGGCGCCGAGGCGTTGGAATGCGCGATCAAGACGGCGCGGCGCTACCATTTCGTCAAGGGCCATCCCGAGCGCTTCCGCGTCATCACCTTCGAAGGCGCCTTCCATGGCCGCACGCTGGCGACCATCGCGGCCGGTGGCCAGTACAAATACCTTGAAGGCTTCGGCCCCAAGGTCGAAGGCTTCGACCAGGTAGGCTTCGACGACATCGATGCCGCCGAGAAGGCGATCACGCCGGAAACCGCCGCGATCCTGATCGAACCGGTGCAGGGCGAGGGCGGGATTCGGCCGGTCCCGACGCAGTCACTGAAGCGGCTGCGGCAGCTTTGCGACCAGCACGGCCTGTTGTTGATCTATGATGAGGTCCAGTGCGGCATCGGCCGCACCGGAAAGCTGTTCGCGCATGAATGGTCAGGCGTGACGCCCGACATCATGGCGATCGCCAAGGGCATTGGCGGCGGCTTCCCGATGGGCGCTTGCCTTGCAACCGATGAAGCTGCTGTCGGCATGACGGCTGGCGTGCACGGCACCACCTTCGGCGGCAACCCGCTGGCCATGGCAGTCGGCAATGCCGTGCTCGATGTGGTGCTGGAGGACGGCTTCCTCGAGGACATCCAGCGCAAGGCATTGCTGATGAAGCAAGGCCTGGCGGCGATCGCCGACGAGTTTCCCGATGTCATCGAAGGCATCCGGGGCACAGGTCTCATGCTTGGCCTCAAATGCGCCATGCCCAACACCAAGGTGAACATGGCGCTGCGCGACCAGCATTTGCTGGCGGTTCCGGCCGGCGACAATGTCATTCGCCTGCTGCCGCCGCTCACCGTCACCGATGCCGAGATCCACGAAGCGCTCAACCGCATCCGCGCCGGTGCCAAAGGCCTGGCGGACGCCATCGCCGTGGCCGCTGCGAAGTAATTCCGGAATATTGCTGATGTCAGTTCGCCATTTCACCGATCTTTCCACCGTTTCCGAGGGTGACCTACGCTTCATGCTGGACGACGCGGTGGTGCGAAAGGCGCGCCTCAAGGCCGGCGAGCGCACTAGGCCGCTCGAAGGCAAGGTGCTGGCGATGATCTTCGACAAGCCGTCGACGCGTACACGCGTCTCCTTCGACGTCGGCATGCGCCAGCTTGGCGGCGAGACCATCATGCTGACCGGCACCGAAATGCAGCTTGGCCGCTCCGAAACCATTGCCGACACCGCCAAGGTTCTGTCGCGTTATGTCGATGCGATCATGATCCGCACCACGTCGCATGACCGGCTGCTGGAACTGACCGAGAACGCCACGGTTCCGGTGATCAACGGGCTGACGGACGACACCCATCCGTGCCAGCTGATGGCCGACATCATGACCTTCGAGGAGCATCGCGGTCCGGTGGCCGGCAAGACCATCGCCTGGACAGGCGACGGCAACAATGTGCTGCATTCGCTGCTCGAGGCCTCGGCGCGGTTCCGCTTCAACCTCAACGTCGCCGTGCCGGAAGGCAGCGAGCCGGCGCAGAAGCATATCGACTGGTCCAAGGCGCATGGCGGCAAGCTGCACTTCACCCGCTCGCCCGAGGAGGCCGTCGACCAGGCCGACTGCGTCGTCACCGATTGCTGGGTGTCGATGGGGCAGGAGCATCGTGCGCGCGGCCACAACGTCTTTTCGCCCTATCAGGTCAATGCCAAGCTGATGGCGCATGCCAAGCCGGATGCACTGTTCATGCACTGCCTGCCGGCGCATCGCGGTGAGGAAGTGACCGACGAGGTCATCGACGGACCCCATTCGGTGGTCTTCGACGAGGCCGAAAACCGGCTCCACGCCCAGAAGGCGGTGCTTGCCTGGTGTCTTGGGGCTTGAGGTGGCTTGGGGTTTGAAAGGCCTGGGCGCTTGATCTGCGGGGGCGCGATGCCTATCTGCGCCGCATCACGCAAATCAAGCGCGTTTGGACGCATGCACCCCAGGGGGCGGCATGGCCGCGCCCTGGAGCTTTGTCATGTTGGAAACGCATCAAGTGACTGAACATCACCCCAAACTCGGCGAGTTCGGCTATGCCGGCGACGACCATGTCGTGCCGTTCGAGGTCGGCCCGCTCGACGTGCGCGGCCGCACCGTGCAGCTCGGGCCGATGCTCGACGCCATCCTCGGCCGCCATAATTATCCCGAGCCGGTCGCCCGCCTGCTGGCGGAAGCCTGTGTGCTGACGGTGCTGCTCGGCACCTCGCTCAAATTCGAGGGCAAGTTCATCCTGCAGACCCGCACCGACGGGCCGGTCGACATGCTGGTGGCGGATTTTAGCACGCCTTCGGCACTGCGCGCCTATGCGCGCTTCGACGCCGACAGGCTCGAGGCTTTGGTCGCGGCAGGTGAGACATCCCAGCAGACGCTGCTCGGCAGCGGCGTGCTGGCGCTGACCATCGACCAGGGCGCCCATACGCAGCGCTATCAGGGTATCGTCCAGCTCGACGGCGAAACCCTGGAAGACGCAGCGCGCACCTATTTCCGCCAGTCGGAGCAGATCCCGACTGATATCAGGCTGTCCGTGGCCAAGCTTTTGACGCCCGGCGTCGGCGGCGCGCGCGAACAGTGGCGCGCCGGCGGCATCCTGGCGCAGTTCCTGCCGCAGTCGCCCGAGCGCATGCGCGTTCCGGACCTGCCCGGCGGTGATGGCGATCCGCGCGACGAGATCCATGATCCCGCGGACAATTCCTGGCAGGAACTGCTGGCGCTGCTCGGCACGATCGAGCCGACCGAGCTGATCGATCCGACGATCGGCGCCGAACGGCTGCTCTATCGCCTGTTCCACGAGCATGGTGTGCGCGTCTTCGGCGGTGTTCCCGTCGCCGACCAGTGCTCATGCTCGCGTGACAAGATCCGCGGTATCCTCGAGGGTTTCTCCGCGCAGGAGATCAAGGACTCGACCGAGGACGGCGGCATCCACGTCGCCTGCGAATTCTGCTCGAAGCAGTACGACTTCGACCCGGCGGAATTCGCTGCGCAGTGAAGTTCCTTGCCTTCTCCCCGTTTACGGGGAGAAGGTGCCCGAAGGGCGGATGAGGGGCAGCGCTAACTTCGGCGAATGGCCGTGCGCGGACCCGTCCTCGACGATATCTCGGGAAGGCTGGCGCCGCCCCTCATTGCCCTGCCGGGCATTTCTCCCCGTAAACGGGGAGAAAGACGCTAGTCTCAATTCACCGTCCGCCTGGTCCCCGGCAGATCCAGCGAAAAAGCCGGGATGGCGATGTCGAAGGTCTCGCCGCGCTTGTTGCGCATCGTGTAGTGCCCGACCATGATGCCTGATGGCGTCGAGAGCGGGCAGCCGGACGTGTACTGATAACTGTCGCCGGGATTGAGTTCGGGCTGGTCGCCGACGACGCCCGGGCCGCGCACTTCCTCCACCCGGCCGGCACCGTCGGTGATGTGCCAATAGCGCGACAGAAGCTGCACGAATTCGTCCGACTGGTTGTCGATCGTTATCTGATAGCCCCAGACATAGCGGTTCTCGGAAGGATCGGAGCGGTCCTCGAGGTAGAACGGCCTGACCTGCACTTCGATGTTGCGCGTGACGGCGCGGTACATAAGCGGCTCCAAAACAATCTAGAGTATGATCCCGAAAAGTGGGAACCGGTTTTCTCGGACAAACGGGTTTTCCGTTTGTCCAGAGATCATGCTCAAACCAACAGAACCTTTCGGCGCTCCCGGCGACCAGGTCAACGTGCGCGTCTTGTCGCGCCTGACCTTGAAACGCAGGTGCCGGCAAAGAATGTCATTTAAGTGACACATGACAATGGTGGTGTGCACAAACCGGGCGACTCGGCGCTCTGTCGAACTGTTGAAAACGGCCATACGCCGGCCGTCTCTTCTGGAGTGACCAGATCTCGATGGAATTCGCTCTCGTAACCGCCTCGCTTTCGACTGCTCTTGTCCTTTCAAACGCCGCCAGCATCCTGCTCGCCGCATCACAGCTGAAACGGCGCACCACGATCGAGCGACCGGCCGGCAAATCGCCCGCAGTATCGATTGTCATACCTTCGCGCGGCGTCGAACCGTTCACGCAGGAGACGCTGGAGCGCGCCTTCTCGCTCGACTGGCCGCGCTACGAGCTGATCTTCTGCGTCGCCCATGGAGACGACCCGGTGGTCAGGCTGATCCGTGCCGCCATTGGCCGCTTTCCAAAAGTGCCGGCCCGGCTGTTGATTGGCGACGACCGTGTCAGCGCCAATCCCAAGCTCAACAATTGCATCAAGGGCTGGGAAGCAGCGCGTCACAACTGGGTCGTGCTGGCTGACTCCAACGTGCTGATGCCGGGAGACTACGTCCAGCATCTGATGGCGGCGTGGCGGACGGATACCGGCCTTGTCTGCTCGACACCGATCGGCTCGCGGCCGGAGGGCTTCTGGGCCGAGGTCGAATGCGCCTTCCTCAACACGCTCCAGGCCCGCTGGCAGTATGCCGGCGAGGCGCTCGGCCTTGGCTTTGCCCAGGGTAAGAGCATGTTGTGGAACAAGCCGATGCTGGATGCCAATGGCGGCATCCGCGCGCTGGCCGCCGAAATCGCCGAGGACGCCGCCGCGACCAAGCTGGTTAATGGGCTTGGCCTGCGCGTCAATCTTGTCGCGGCACCCTTCGAGCAGCCGCTTGGCCGGCGCACGCTTGGCACGATCTGGTCGCGCCAGGCCCGCTGGGCGCGCCTGCGCCGCGTCACCTTCCCGCGGTTCTTCGCGCCGGAAATCCTGACTGGTGCGGTGGTGCCGCTGATGCTTGCGCTGGTTGCGGCGGCAAGCGCCGGCTTCAGCCTGCCGCCGGTCGCCATCGCCGTGCTGGCGGCCTTCTACCTTCCGGAATGTGCCCTGGCCTGGTCCAAGGGCTGGCACCTGTCGCCGCGCGCGGTCGCGGCGATGATTGCGCGGGACTTGATGCTTCCAGCCATGTGGGCGCGCGGCTGGCTCGGCGGCGCCGTCGACTGGCGCGGCAATGCAATGATCATCGGCACCAAGGCGGCCGAACTGGAAGAAACGCCGTCGCGCGCCTGATCGCGGCGCGGACGACGCGGCCTCGACGGCTCCCTATTTGGCAGCCTTCAGCGCCTGCGCGATGTCTTCCAGAAGGTCGCCGGTATCCTCCAGGCCGACCGACAGCCTGAGCGTGCCTGGTCCGATGCCGAGTTCGGCGCGCGCCTCGTCGCTCAAATTCTTGTGCGTGGTCGTGGCCGGATGGGTAATCAGGCTCTTGGCATCCCCGAGATTGTTCGAGATCAGCACGATCTCGAGCGCGTTCTGCAAGGCGAAGGCCGCCTGCTTGCCGCCCTTGACGTCGAGGCAGATCAGCGTCGAGCCGCCCGACATCTGCTTCTTGACGATCTCGGCCTGCGGATGGTCGGCGCGTCCGGGATAGATGACGCGGGCGATCTGCGGCTGCTCGGCCAGGAAATCTGCGATCTTGCCGGCGCTCTCCGTCTGCTGTCGCACGCGCAGCGGCAGCGTCTCCAGGCCCTTCAGCAGCGTCCAGGCATTGAAGGGCGACAGGCTGGGGCCGGTGTGGCGGAAATAGTCATGCAAATTCTCGTCGATCCACTTCTTGTCCGACAGGATCACACCGCCGAGACACCGGCCCTGGCCGTCGATGTGCTTGGTCGCCGAATAGACGACGATATGCGCGCCGAGCTGCAACGGCTTCTGCTGGAGAGGCGTGGCAAAGACATTGTCGACGACGAGCCGCGCGCCGATCGAGTTGGCAAGCGATGCGACGGCTGCGATGTCGACCACTTCCAATGTCGGGTTGGTCGGGCTTTCCAGGAAGAACAGCTTGGTGTTGGGCCTGACCGCCTTTTCCCAGTTGGCGATATCGGTGCCGTCGACCAGCGTCGCCTCGATACCGTAGCGCGGTGCCAGCGTCTCGATCACCCAGCGGCAGGAGCCGAACAGCGCGCGCGCCGCCACGATGTGGTCACCGGCCTTGACGCTGCACAGAAGGGCCGCCGTCACCGCCGCCATGCCGGATGCCGTGGCGCGTGCGTCCTCCGCGCCTTCCAGCGCGCACATGCGCTTTTCGAACATGTCGACGGTCGGATTGGCGTAGCGCGAATAGATGAAACCGGGTTCCTCGCCCTTGAAACGGGCTTCAGCGGCTTGCGCCGTTTGATAGACATAGCCCTGGGTCAGGTACATCGCCTCGGAGGTCTCGCCGAAGCCGGAACGCAGGGTTCCGCCATGCACGAGGGCTGTCTGAGGCTTCCAGTTGCGCTTCTTGCTGCTCATCGCTTTGTTCCAAACACAAAAAAACCGGCCGCGAAAGTCGCAACCGGTCCATACGGCCTCGCGGCCAACGGTCCTTTAGCGACTTGTTTAACGTGGCTGCAAGCCGACCGGCCAAATCACCACGGGATAACGACCCTTTAGACCCGTACCACGCTTGCGTCAATTGCCGGCTTCATTAAGAGGTTTGTACCAAGCAGGTTCCGCAAAAGTGTTCCACGGTTTTGCGGAACCTGCGGCAGGAAATCGTCTGGCCTAGGAGCGGAGCTTGCGGCAGACAGGCATTCTTCCCGATCAGGACATTGCAGCGCTGTTCCAGTCCGGCGCGCTGAAGACGCCGCGCGCGCTCGATGCCGACCAGATCCAGCCAGCCAGCCTCGATCTCAGGCTCGGCGACAAGGCTTGGCGGGTGCGGGCGTCCTTCCTGCCGGGTCCGGATCATAGGGTTGCCGACAAACTCGATCGGCTGAAGCTGCATGAGTTCAGCCTCGCCGACGGCGCGGTGCTGGAAACGGGCTGTGTCTACATCGTGCCGCTGCTGGAAAGCCTTGCGCTGCCTCCAGCCGTGTCCGCCTCGGCCAATCCGAAGAGTTCGACCGGGCGGCTCGACATCTTCACTCGGGTCATGACTGACCGTGGCCACGAGTTCGACAAGATCGCCGCCGGCTACAACGGTCCGCTCTACCTGGAAGTCAGCCCGCGCACCTTCCCGATCGTCGTGCGCACCGGTTCGCGCCTGTCGCAGATTCGCTTCCGTACCGGCAACGCGCTGCTCTCGGAAGCCGAATTGCATGAGTTGCATCGCGCGCAGATGCTGGTCGCCACAGAGCCACCAAATATTTCGGGCGGCGGCATCGCGCTGTCGATCGATCTCAAGGGCGACAGTGACGGGCTGGTCGGCTATCGCGGCAAGCATCACACCGGCCTCGTCGACGTCGACAAGCGTGCCGCGCAGGATGTGGTCGATTTCTGGGAACCGATCCGCAAAAGCGGCGCCGGCGAACTGGTGCTCGATCCCGACGAATTCTACATCCTCGTCAGCCAGGAGGCAGTGCATGTGCCGCCGCTCTATGCCGCCGAGATGACGCCCTTCGACCCGCTGGTCGGTGAATTCCGCGTCCATTATGCCGGCTTCTTCGATCCGGGCTTCGGCCATTCGGCGGCCGGCGGCACCGGCAGCCGGGCGGTGCTTGAAGTGCGCAGCCACGAAGTGCCGTTCATCCTCGACCATGGCCAGATCGTCGGCCGGCTGGTCTACGAGCACATGCTGAGGCGGCCGCAGGCGCTCTACGGCACCGATCTCGGCTCCAACTACCAGGCACAGGGCCTGAAGCTCTCCAAGCATTTCCGCGCCGCGCGCTGAACCCCGATTGCCGCAGGCAAGATACTTGCCTGTGCTGGCACACCATGCTTGGCTGGCTTATCGGCCGTCGAGATGGCGGCGCTCAAGGGGAACAACAAAATGCAGATCTCGAAGTGGATCCTGTCGGCGGCAGGCGCCGCCATGTTGGCGATGGCCGCCGGCTCTCTGTCGGCGCAGGCTGCCGAGAAACTGAAGATCGGCACCGAGGGCGCCTATCCGCCGTTCAACACCATCACCTCTGACGGCAAGGTTGTCGGCTTCGACATCGACATCGCCAACGCGCTGTGCGCGCAGATGAAGGTCGAGTGCGAGATCGTCACCCAGGACTGGGACGGCATCATCCCGGCCTTGCAGGCCAAGAAGTTCGACGCCATCATCGCCTCGATGAGCATCACCGAGGAGCGCAAGAAGCAGGTCGCCTTCACCAACAAATACTACACAACGCCACTCGCTCTGGTGGCGCCGAAGGACAGCGATCTGACCTCGGCCGACCCGGCGGCCCTTGCCGGCAAGACGGTCGGCGCCCAGGCTTCGACCACGCAGGCCGACTATGCCCAGAACACCTATGGCAAGGCAGGTGCAGAGGCAAAGCTCTATCCAACCCAGGAAGAGGCGATCACCGACCTGACCAATGGCCGGCTTGATGCCGTGATCTCGGACAAGTTCGTGCTGGTGGACTGGCTGAAGAAGGCAAGCGACGGCTGCTGCAAGCTGGTCGGCGACGTCAAGGGCACGGAAACACAAGCCGGCATCGCCGTGCGGCTCGACGACACCGCCCTGCGCGACAAGCTCAATGCGGCCATCGATGCGATCGTCGCCGACGGCACCTACAAGAAGATCCAGGCCAAGTATTTCGACTTCGATATTTATTGAGGTTGAAGAGCTCTTCCTTCTCCCCTGTGGGAGAAGGTGGCCTCGCGAACCGAGGTCTGACGAGGGGTGTTCCAGGGAACGCCAACGCCTCACTCTGTCACGCACCCCTTAACCGTCTCGGCGCTACGCGCCAATCCACCTTCTCCTACAGGGGAGAAGGAAGGGGCGCTGTCTCACAGCGCCTTCACCGCCACCTTCACCGGCTTTTCGATCTCGAGCGGGTTGCGCAGCGGCAGGCCGAAATCCCCGGCCTCGATCTCGAACACGTCGCCGGCTTCTGTCTTGACGCCGTCGGCGAAGGATAGTGTCGCCGTACCGAACATATGCACATGCACGTCGCCTGGCTGGCGGAACGCCGAATATTTGAAGTGATGGTGTTCGAGATTGGCGATGGTGTGCGACATGTTCGCTTCGCCCGACAGGAACGGCTTTTCCCACAGCGTCTTGCCGTCGCGCACGATGCGCGAGGTGCCGCGGATGTCGGAAGGCAGGTCGCCGATCAGGATCTCCGGACCGAACGAGGCGTTGCGCAGCTTGGAGTGGGCGAGGAAGAGATAGTTCACGCGCTCGGTCACGTGGTCGGAAAACTCATTCGACAGCGTGAAGCCGACGCGGAAGGGCGCGCCGTCATCGCCGATGACATAGATGCCGGCGATTTCGGGTTCCTCGCCGGCGTCCTTGGCGAAGGCCGGTGACAGGAGTGCCGCACCCGGCGCCACGGCCATCGTGCCGTTGCCCTTGTAGAACCATTCCGGCTGCACGCCGACCTGGCCCTTGGCGGGCTTGCCGCCCTCCAGCCCCATGCGGAACATCTTCATAGAATCGGTGAGTTGCTCCTCGCCATCGGTGCTGCTGAGCTTCTTGTGCATGGAATCGCGCGTCGCCGCCGAACCGAGATGCGTCAGCCCGGTGCCGGTGAGATGCAGATGCGCCGGATCGGGGTGATTGATCGGCGACAACAGCCGCCCCTTCTTGTAGGCGGCATCGAGATCGACCGTCTCGCCGAGCCCCTTGCGCTCGATCAGTGTGGCGAGGCCGACGCCGGTGCGGGCTGCCTCCATCGCCAGCGAGTAGACGCTGCGGGCGCCGTTGATGATCCGGGTCTTGCCGCCATTGCGGGCAACGACGCGGATGGTCTCGGCGTCATCGAGAATCTGCGAGATCAGCATGATCAATCCTCTCTCAAGTGCCTTGGCATGGCTGCCGCCGCGGCAAACCTTCCCAAGCGCGGCTGGGACGTCGCCCATGCCACGGGTGAAATTCTCCGTTCGGATTGCGCTCGCGGGGCCTGGTTCCTTAAGGGAACTTCTTCGTGCCGGTCGGTTGCCGGCAGCGCCGCGATGTGACCCGTATGCCTTCCTTGTTGCCTCGCCGGAGCGGTTTGGCCCGCTCCCGGTATTTTGTTTTTGCGCAATTCCAGACGGAAAACCGCGACTCCCTGGAATTGCCCCCTGTCAGGCCTTGTTCTTGTTGTAGACGTCGAAGATCACGGCGCCGAGCAGCACCAGGCCTTTGACCACCTGCTGCCAGTCGACATTGACGCCCATGATCGACATGCCGTTGTTCATGACGCCCATGATGAAGCCGCCGACCACGGCGCCGATGACCTGGCCGACTCCGCCCATTGCCGAGGCGCCGCCGATGAAGACGGCGGCGATGACGTCGAGCTCCGAGCCCAGACCGGCCGCCGGCACGGCCTGGCCGAGGCGAGCAGCGATGATCAGGCCGCCGAGTGCCGAAAGCACGCCCATATTGATGAACACCAGCAGCGTCAGCCGCTCGGTGTTGATGCCCGACAGCTGCGCCGCCTTGGGATTGCCGCCCATCGCGTAGATGCGGCGGCCGATGGTCATGCGCTTGGTGACGAAGACGAACAGCGAGATCAGCACGCCCATGACCAGCAGCACCACCGGCAGGCCCCTGTAGCTGGCGAACTCATAGACCAGGAACAGCGCCAGCGCGCTTGCGACCAGCGTCTTGACGACGAACAGGGGGAAGGGCTCGGCTTCATAGCCGTGGCGTTCGCGCTTGCGCCGTGTCCTCACCCCGAAATAGGCATAGGCCAGCACGGCGATCAGGCCGAGCACGATCGTAGTCATGTGCAGCGTCAGGCCGCTGCCCACGATGGTCTTGCCGGCGGCGTTCACGGTGGGCGCGATCAGCGTCAGCGGGCCGATAACGTCCGGGATGAAGCCGGAGCTCAGCGCCTTGAAGCCGTCCGGGAGGGGGCCCACCGAGGAGCCGCCGCCCAGCAGTGCCTGGCAGATGCCGCGGAAGATCAGCATGCCGGCCAGTGTCACGATAAAGCTCGGTATCCGGTGATAGGCGATCCAATAGCCTTGCGCCGCACCGATGAGGCCGCCCACGATCAGGCAGACGATCGAAACCACCAGCGGATTGCTGAGCGGTCCGAGCTGCCAGATGACCATCATGTTCGCCGCCAGCGCGCCGATGAAACCGGCGACCGAGCCGACGCTGAGGTCGATATAGCCGGAAACGATGACCAGCAGCATGCCCAGCGCCATCACGATGATGAACGAGTTCTGCTGCACCAGATTGCTGAGGTTGACCGGCTTGAACAGCGTTCCCGACGTGGTGAACTGGAAGAACAGCATGATGACGATCAGCGCGATGATGAGACCGTATTCGCGCAGGTTGGTCGTCAGCGCCGAGACGGCAATGCGTGGACGCTGTTCCTCGGCGATGTTGCCCTGCGGGGCGGGGGCGCTGTCGGTGCTCATGCTGCTTTTCCTTCTCCGCGAACGATGGCGCGCATTATCTTTTCCTGGCTTGCGTCCGCCGCGGGCATTTCGCCGACGATGCGGCCTTCGTTCATGACGTAGATGCGGTCGGTAATGCCGAGCAATTCCGGCATTTCCGACGAAATGACCACGATCGCCTTACCCTCCGAGGCAAGGCGCGCGATGATCGTGTAGATTTCGTACTTGGCGCCGACATCGATGCCGCGCGTCGGCTCGTCGAGGATCAGCAAATCCGGATCGGCGAACAGCCATTTCGACAACACCACCTTCTGCTGGTTGCCGCCGGAAAGATTGCCCGTCATCTGATAGACGCTCGAAGCACGGATATTGGTCTTCTTGCGATAATCATTGGCAACGGCGAGTTCGCGCAAATCGTCGATCACGCTGTGACGCGACACGCCGCCGAGATTGGCAAGCGTGATGTTGTGCTTGATGTGGTCGATCAGGTTGAGACCGTAGGTCTTGCGGTCCTCGGTCACATAGGCGATGCCGTGTTCGACCGCCTTGCTCACGGACGAGACATCGATCGGTTTGCCTTTGAGCAGCACCTCGCCCGTGATGCGACGGCCATAGGAACGGCCGAACAGGCTCATGGCGAATTCGGTGCGGCCGGCGCCCATCAGCCCGGCTATGCCGACCACCTCGCCCTTGCGCACATTGATGTCGATGCCCTTGATCACCTGCCGCTCGGCATGGATCGGGTGATAGACCGACCAGTTCTTCACTTCGAAGACGACCTCGCCGATCTTTGGTTCGCGCGGCGGATAGCGGTCGTCGAGCGAGCGGCCGACCATCGAGGTGATGATGCGGTCCTCGGAAATGTCCTTCCTGGCCAGCGTCTCGATGGTGCGACCGTCACGGATGACGGTAACCTTGTCGGCGACCCGATTCACTTCGTTGAGCTTGTGCGAGATCAGGATCGAGGTCATGCCTTGCCGCTTGAACTCGAGCAAGAGGTCGAGCAGCGCCTGGCTGTCCTTTTCGCTGAGCGACGCGGTCGGCTCGTCGAGGATCAGCAGCTTGACTTCCTTGCTCAGCGCCTTGGCGATCTCGACCAGCTGCTGCTTGCCGACGCCGATATTGGTGATCAGTGTCTTGGGGTCTTCCTTGAGCCCCACCTTCTTCAACAGCGCGCTGGTGCGCGCCTCGTTGGCGTCCCAGTCGATCACACCATATTTGGCGTGTTCGTTGCCGAGGAAGATGTTTTCGGCAATCGACAGCATCGGCACCAGCGCAAGCTCCTGGTGGATGATGACGATGCCCTTGTGCTCGCTGTCATGGATGCCCTTGAACTGGCATTCCTGGCCTTGAAAGATGATCTGGCCGTCATAGGTGCCCGCGGGATAGACACCCGACAGCACCTTCATCAGCGTCGACTTGCCGGCGCCGTTCTCGCCGACCACGGCGTGGATTTCGCCTTCCTCGACACTGAGGTTGACATTCGACAGCGCCTTCACGCCGGGAAACGTCTTGGTGATGTCGCGCATCTCCAAAATCGTCGAGGTCATCGGGGCAAGCTCCTAGACTTTCTTGTTTTTACGCAATTCCCAGGGGAAAGCGCTACGCTTTTTCCCGGGAAAACCGCTGCGCACTTTTCCTGGAATTGCTCTAGGCCGGCAGTAACAATACCGGGGTCGCTTGTGAACGAAAAGGGGCCCTGCGTCGCGCAGGACCCCCAACTTTATAACAGAGATTACTTCAGGTCTTCGGCCTTGATGTAGCCGGAGTCGACGACCAGCTTCTGGTAGTTCGACTTGTCGACCTCATGCGGCGTCAGCAGGATCGAGGGAACGACCTTGACGTCGTTGTTGTAGGTCTTGGTGTCGAGGCCATCCGGCTTGCCGCCCGAGAGCACCTTGTCGACCAGTTGGACGGTCGACTTGGCCAGTTCGCGTGTGTCCTTGAACACGGTCGAATACTGCTCGCCCGAGATGATCAGCTTGACCGAGGCGGTCTCGGCGTCCTGGCCGGTCACAACAGGCCAGGGCTGAGCAGCCGTGCCGTAGCCCACGGCGCGCAGCGAGGCGGTGATGCCGCGCGACAGGCCGTCATACGGCGACAGAACGCCATCGACGCGGCTGCCGTCCGAGTAGTTGGCCGACAGCAGGTTGTCCATGCGGGCCTGGGCGGTTGCCGCCAGCCAGCGCAGCGTGCCGACCTTGTCCATGCCCATCTGGCCGGACTTGATCTTGATCGAACCGTCGTCGATCAAAGGCTGCAGGACGGAAATCGCGCCGTTGTAGAAGAAGAAGGCGTTGTTGTCGTCCGGCGAGCCGCCGAACAGTTCAACGTTCCACGGCTTGGTGTTCGGGAAGCGCTCCTTGAGGCCCTTGACCAGCGAATTCGCCTGGATCACGCCGACGCCGAAATTGTCGAAGGTGGTGTAGTAGTCGACATTGGCGGTCTTCTTGATCAGTCGGTCATAGGCGACGACGACGACGCCCGCGTCAGCGGCCTTCTGCAGCGCATCCGACAGCGTGGTGCCGTCGATCGAGGCGATGATCAGCGCCTTCGGGCCCTTGGTGATTTCGTTTTCCAGCTGGCTGAGCTGGTTGGGGATGTCGTCCTGCGCATACTGCAGGTCGACGGTGTAGCCGAGAGCCTCGAGCTGGGACTTGACGGCGTCGCCGTCATTGATCCAGCGCTGCGAAGTCTTGGTCGGCATCAGCACGCCGACGAGACCCTTGTCGGCGGCGTGCGCCGAGTAGGTCATGGCAGCGATGCCAAGCGCCGCGACTGCGGCCAGTGTCTTGATGATTTTCACGTAACTCTCCCTGGTTGATGGACGCAGCACCCCGGGGGTCGCGGGCCGCGCAATCGTGCAGAAGCGCCAAGGCACTGCTGCCGTCATATCGATCTCCGGTATCCTCCCATGGTCCCGAGCCGCTGATTTCAATCGATACGATTTTTATCGTCGGCGACCGTTGCGTCTCGGAACGCGCTGACGTTGCCGCCCTTTTGCCATAACTGTCAAATGCGATCTTTGATGGTTGCTATACCGCAAGTGATATATGTTATGGCGCGTGACGGGTTGCCGGCAAATGCCGGCGGGCTGCGAGCGAAGGTAGGGAAAAACCATGGCGGCGTTGCGGAATCCTGCTGCGGGTTCAAATGGTTACAACGAGACCCCAGGCGATGGCGAAACCCTGCTGCGCAGCGGTCTCAGCCTGCGTCATATGCGCATGATCGTCGCGCTCGACGATCATGGCCGGGTGAGTGCTGCGGCGCAGGTCATGAACATTTCGCAGCCGGCGGCATCGCGCATGATTGCCGAGATGGAGGCGGTGCTCGAGGTCAAGCTGTGCGAGAGGCTGCCGCGCGGCATCACGCTGACGCCTTACGGCAAGGCGCTGGCCAGGCGTGCGCGTTCGATCCTGCTGGAGATGCGCGAGGTCGATCGCGAGATTTCCGAGCTCAAGGCGGGCAAGGGCGGTTCCGTGTTTCTTGGCGCGGTGACGGCGCCGGCGATCGAACTGGCGGTGCCGGCGATCCGCGAAATCCGCCGCATCTATCCGCGCATCGAGATCACCATGCAGGTCGAGACCTCGAATGTGCTGGCGCGCGAACTGATCGCCACGCGCCATGATTTCATCATTGCGCGCATCCCCGACGATCTCAATCCGCGGCTGTTCGAATCGCGTGTCATCGGCGTCGAGAAAGCCTGTCTGATCGTGCGTCGTGGCCACCCGCTGACCAGGGGCAGCGTGGTGCGGCTGGAAGACACGGCCGCCTATGACTGGGTCTTCCAGTCGGGCGGCTCGCCCTTGCGCCAGGCAATGGAGAGCAATTTCCTCAACCGCAACATCGCGCTGCCGGACCGGATACTCAACACCAGTTCGCTGCTCCTGACACTGGTCATGGTCGCGCAGTCCGACGCCATCGCACCGGTCTCGGTGCAGGTGGCGAAATTCATCCAGAATCCCGACGGACTCGCCGGCGCCATCGATGTCGTCCAGACCGAATTCGACATCGAGGTCAGGCCCTACAGCCTGATCACGGTCAGGAATCGCGCGCTTTCGCCGGCCGCCAAGATGCTGCACGATTTCATCCTGCGCGAAGTGGGGTGATGGAACAACAAGTGCAGTGGCGCGTTCAGGCCAAACGGCATGCTCGCTGGAGCCCGTTTTGGGCGAGGGGACGAGGTGCCGATGTCAACAACTCGGGAGGTTTTGATGGAACGTCGGTTGTTTCTCACAGGAATGCTGGGCGTTGCCGGGGCCGTGGCGTTTGCGGGCGTAGCCGGGCCTAGCCGCGCGGTTGCCGGTATTCCTCAGGGCAACGGAATTCTCGATGAACTGGACAAGCCGGATCCGGCTGTCTTCGAAGGCGATGGCGACGTCGAAGTGGAAAAGGTCTCCCACCGTCGTTGGCACCATCGCTACTACGGAGATCGCTATTACGGAGGGAGACGGCGGCGCCGCGGTTGGAGACGGGTTTGCCGTCGATACTGGCGCCATGGCCGCCGTCATGTGCGTTGCTGGCGCGAGCGGGTATGGCTCGGAGTCTGGCTGTGACGAACCGTTGACGAACAGTCCGGCCACCGCCGCGTGGCCGGTGTCGTCGCTGCGCGACTGTGCAGAGGGGAAGCTTGTATCTTCCAATAGGTGCCAGATTGGCATCGATCACCCAACGCGCTGAAATTGGATGGCCTGCCTGGCCTAAGATCGACCCCTTTTGGCATAAGTTCGAATTGACGGAATCACATTAGACGATTCTAATGGAATTCTAGACAGAGGTATGATCATGGCGTGGGGCCATCAACCAGAACCCTATCTTGTAGCACCGGTTAATCGTCCACAGACCAAGAGCAATCGGCACGCATGAAAGGTGTGGCGATCCTCACCGAAGCCCGCAGTGGCTCCGAATGGCTTGGCAGTCTGGCAAACAGCACCGGAACGCTGGGTCAGTCGGCTGAATGGCTCGATACGGACACGTTGGGCTTCAAGCCGAAATCCTTCGACGAACTCCTGTCTGGGGTGATCGAACGCGGCAGGACAGAAAATGGCAGGTTTGCCGTCAAGCTGTTTCCACGGCACCTCGACTGGTCGCAGGCGAAATATGGGACTGACTTCCTCGCCGAATGCGTCCGGCGCCATGCCATGGGTTTGATCTTGCTGGAGCGACGGGACCGACTTCGCCAGGCTATCTCCTATTGCCGGGCGAAGGCGTCAGGTCGTTGGAGGAGCACGATGGACGTCGCGGATAGGGTCGTCCCGCAATATGACTTCGCCGGTATCTGCCAGGCCTACTTCCTGATCGGGCAGAGCTATGCCTTCTGGGAGGCCTATCTGCGCATGTCCGGCCTGCCTTACGACCATTTGTTTTATGAAGATCTCGTGGACGATCCTCGTCCTTATATCGCATCGGTGGCCCGGCAGCTGTCGGTTGAAATGCCCAGCGGAGAATTCAGGACGAATTTGCGGGTGCAGCGGGACACCCGCACCGAAGAGTGGGCCGAGCGGTTCCAGAGCGACGCCAGGTCCAGGGACCTGCTCGCGCATCTCCCCAAGAAGGTGGCGCCGCGAAACATCAACAACCTCGCCCGTTTCCTCCTCAAGAGGCAGATGCGCATTGGCCAGGCATAGATTTTGCTGCATTGGCAGGATTCGGCGCAAAGGCGCCGGAAAGCTGCAAAACTGCCTGTAAAACTGTCAGGTGAGGGTTTTCTAAAATCAGGCTCTAACCCTTGGGCGCGAGCTGGAGCGGGTAGCGGGAATCGAACCCGCGCGTTCAGCTTGGGAAGCTGACAGGCTACCATTACATCATACCCGCGCGTGCCCTCGTTACCATGAGGTTCGGCCTTCGGGCAATCGCAAAGCGATCCCCCGAACAAACGCTTTCGCGCCTCTCTCGGCGTTGGCCGCGATTCCTATTTTGCCTTGGCGACTTTGTTGCTGGCGGCAAAGCTTGGCCAGTATTTCGAGATGGCGAGCGTCGCGCCGGCGGACGAGAAATGACCGTAGTCGAAGTAGAGGAACTGCCTGGTGCCGGCGTCGGCATAGGAGCAGCCGGCCGCGTCGCACAGATAGGCCAGCGGGTCGATGAAATCAGCCCCTTTGACGAATGGCAGCACCTGCTTGTTGATGTCCGGATCCATGGCCATCGGCCAGGATGTGTTCGCGACGTGCTCCCGTCTTGCGAAGAAAGCGATTTTCTGGACGTCGGCGATGAATTCCGGAGACTGGCCGATGACATAGACCTTGACGCCCATGTCGTGCAGCCGGTCGACCGTCTTCTGCAGGCCGTCGAAGCCCCTTGCCTGGTAGTCGGTCCATCTGCCGCTCAGGATCACCGCCTGGACGTTGGCATCGCGAATGATCGACAGCGCCCGTTCGTTGAAGCGCGTGCAGGCCGGCCGCGCATAGGAGAAGTAGCTCAGATTGGGCGGGCAGCCGGCATAGGTGTACTGGATGACGTTGGCTTGGATTTTCTGCGCATTGGCCTCCAGCCCCGACACGTAGTGCGCGGCGAAGGAATCGCCCCACAGCAGCACATTGGTGGCAAAGCCATGCGTTCGGGTGCAGTCGGCGAGGTTCCAGTTCTCGATCCGGCTCGCGCCCTCGTTGAAACAGACGCCGTTGCGCCAGTCACCCACCACGACCCGTTCCGTCGAGAAGTCCGGGAACCGTTGCGGAAAACCCTTGCCCAGCGCACCGGCCAAGCCGCCGACGCACAGCAGGGCGATCGCCGTCGCTGAGAAGGCGAAGATGGGCATTGGGGCGGTGAAGGCCCGCTTCTGGCGGAAGGGCTGCTCGACATATTTCCACGAGAACGTCGCCAGCGCGACGCTGGCCACGATCATCGCCACGATCGTCGGTACGCCGATGGCCTTGAGCGAGAGATAGTGGACGAACGAATTGATCGGCCAGTGAACGAGGTAGAGCGAATAGGAGATAAGGCCGATCCAAACCAGCGGTGTGAGCTGCAGCACCTGCGTGGCGACAGGGACCGGCCTGTCCGCATGGGGCTGGCCCGCATAGATGAGCAGCGCCGTTCCGATGCATGGAAACAGGGCATTGTAGCCCGGAAACGGGTCACTTTCCGAAATCGTCAGAAAGCCGAAGGCAATCAGGCCAAATCCGGCCAGCCCGATCAGTTCAGTCAGCGGACGGGAGGCAAGCGCCGGCGGCTTTCTCAACATCAGCATGGCGCCCAGCGCCAGTTCCCAGATGCGCGTCGGCAAGAGGTAGAAGCCGGCGGTCGGCGCCAGCGTGGTTGCCATGACCGCCAGGGCAAAACTGCCTACGGCAATCGGCAGCAATATCGTCAGCCAGCGCTTCGACGCGTATCGGTAGATCAGGTACACGAGGACCGGCGCGAAGATATAATACTGCTCCTCGACCGAAAGCGACCATGTGTGCAGCAGCGGCCGCAGTTCCGCGTCGATGGAGAAATAATTGGTCGTTTTCCAGAAATAGATGTTCGACCAGAAGGTCGAGGCCGCGATCACGCTGAGGCTGTACTCGTGGAGATCCGACGGCAGGAGGATGAACCAGGCGGCGATGCTGGCGAGCAAGATGACGAAAGTCAGCGCCGGCAGGATGCGCCGCGCGCGGCGCCAGTAGAAGCGGCCGATCGAGAACTGGCCGCGCTCCAGATCGTCGAGCAGGCTGCCGCTGATCAGATAGCCCGATATGACGAAGAAGATATCGACACCGGTGAAGCCGCCGGGAATGGCCGATACGCCAAAATGGAAGAGCACGACGGGCAGCACCGCAACGGCCCGCAGACCATCAATGTCACGCCTGTAGTTCATTCGGCGGGTCCATACGCCGTGGCCCGTGGCAGCCGTGCGGCGGAACCTGGCATGCTCCTCATGCGGCGTGTCCCCGTCGTTCGAAAAATCGTGGCTCGTGGGCTTCACGGACTGTGCTCTGCAACACAAGTTTGCTGCACTGCAACATCCATGTCAAGGCGGATGCCAGTGCTTCGAACGCTGACGAAACCGGTTTCGAACGGCGGCTGTAGTCAGGCGCCGGGAGGCAGATAGATCACGGCGTCGTCGTCCGCATAGGCTCGCTTCCAGCCCAACTCCGCGAAGAAGGGGATGCGGGTATCGTCTGATGTAAGGAGTGCCCAGCCGATGGCGTATTTCTTCAGCTGGGCCTCGAGCAGCGGTTTTCCGTCGCTGTGTCCCGTCGCGTCGTCGGCTGTCGTGAAGCCGTCCAGGAACAACTGGTCCGTCCTGCCATCGACGTAGGTCTTGATGCCGTGGAAAATCAGCGTGCCGCCGAAATTATAGGAATTCAGCACGTTGCCGGAAAGCTGGTGATCCTTTGCGTATGCGAGGGCGCCCCTGGCCGCTGTCTTCGGGCTCGGCGCAACCTGGTAGGCACTGCCGAGGATGACGACCGCACCGACCAGCAGGACGGCCATTGCGCCGCAGATCGCGTAAAACCGGCTGGCGAAGAGTCTTTCCAGTCCGTCACGCTTTTCCGCCAGCCAGGCCGCGGTAGAGAGCGAAGGATATTGCAGCGCGACCTCGACCGCTGTCACCAAGGGGATCAGCAGGAAGGGCAGATATACAAACCGGAGATGGGCGAGATAGACATGCAAGGCGAAGACGGTGAACACCGCCTTGGCCCAGCCGATCCGCAGCCTCGATACCAAAAGTCCGAAAAGCGCCAACAGCATCACAGCTTCCTGGAAAATCTGTTCCTGCGCGTTGAACGCCCGCCACTCCAGGATGAGTGGCACCGCCTCGTTGCCATAGGCCACGGTGAACGTCGCCAGGATGGCTTTCACCCCATAGGGATGCATCAGGCTGACCAGCGGGCAGAGCAGGCCAAAAGCAACCCATTTTGCCAGAAGGGCGGGTTTCGACAGGCCCGAGCGTGCCAGGAGATCGAGCCCGGCAAAGGCAGCGATGATGAAGCTCAGGGTGAACGTGGCATGAAGGTTGGCCCACAAGACCACAAGCACCAGCAGCCACAGGGGCGGCGCTCTCTCTTCCTGGGCGGCGCGAAACAGCATTGCCGTCCAGACGACGATGATCGGCAAGGTGAAGACGTGTGGGCGTGCCGTATAGATCGGGGCGATCAGCAAAGCCGCGGCGAAGGCCAGCGCTATCGCCAGTGTCGGCTTCAGCCATGCGCTGAGGAACCATCCCGTCAGGAAGACCGTCAGGCTGATCGTGGCGATGATCAGTGTGACGACGCCATTCCAGCCGCCGGCACGGTAAGCGAGGGCCAGAAAGACCTGCCCCAGCCATTCCTTGGCGATCCAAGGCTGACCGGCGAACGTATAGGAATAGGGGTCGACGACGGGAAACGTCCGGTTTTCCAGAAAGTCCAGTCCGACCTTCACTTGCCACCAACTGTCGGGATCCTGAAGCATCGCGCTGGCCAGGGTGGCAAGCAGATAGGCCACCAGGCAGGCGCACAGAAGACAGAGTATCAGCCTGATTCGTTGCGCGTCCCCGAGCGACGGCCTAGCCGCCGCAATTGCTGTGGCGTGGTTCATGTCGCGGCTCCGGGTGACGGCGTCGGCGCCACGATTCCTGTGGCCTGCGTTCTTCGTGTCGCGGCTCTAGGCCATTTCGCATTTGTTGGGGTGAGACCCGCGGCGAAGCCAGTCGCATTGGAAACGATATCGCTAAGGCCTAGAGCCAGCCCGGCCTGGATCAGCGTATAGCCGAGCGCCGTGTTGATAAGCCCGACGGCGCCAAAGCGCAGGATCCGCGAGAGATCAGACGGAAGAGCCGACCGCATCCTGCCCATGCCGTTCCCGTTGCATCCGCTCGCCCTTCGCCTCAGCCACGCGCGGCTCTTTTCGCCATCTCCTGCAGGCGATGGACGGGCAGGTCGCCGTCCTTGGCGGGCTGGTCGCGCGAAACGATCTCGTTGACGAAGTAGAGCGGCCGCCGCTTCGTCTCCATGTACATGCGGCCCAGATACTCGCCGAAAATGCCGAGTACCAGAAGCTGGACGCTGCCCAGGATCAGCATGATCGCCGCAAGGCTCGTCCAGCCGGGCACCACGTTGCCCCTGGACCATTCGAGCAGCGTATAGCCGAGCACGACCAGGCCGAGCAGGCCGAACATCATCCCCAGCATCGAGGCAAACCGCAGCGGCACGATCGAAAAGCTGGTCATCGCGTCGACCGCCAGAAGAACCATCTTCTTCAGCGGATAGTGGGTGGTGCCGGCAAAGCGCCGGTGCCTTTCATAAGGGAAGGCGACCTGCCTCAGGCCGATCCAGCTCACCATGCCGCGAATGAACCTGTAACGTTCGGGCATCGCGTTCAGATGGTCGAGTGCCCGGCGGCTCATCAGCCGGAAGTCTCCGGAGTCCGGTGCGATCTCGACATCGACCATCCGGCCGAGCAGGCGGTAGAACATCGAGGCGGAAGCGAGCTTGAACCAGCTTTCGCCGTCGCGCTTCACCCTCTGGCCGTAGACGACATCGAAGCCTTCATCCATCTTCGCCATCATCGCGCCGAGCAGTTCGGGCGGATCCTGGAGGTCGGCGTCGAGAATGAGGATGCGCTCGCCGCGGCAGA
Source organism: Mesorhizobium huakuii (assembly GCF_030160235.1). Classification (GTDB taxonomy): domain Bacteria; phylum Pseudomonadota; class Alphaproteobacteria; order Rhizobiales; family Rhizobiaceae; genus Mesorhizobium; species Mesorhizobium huakuii. Next base: position 125,792 of record NZ_BSNY01000026.1, on the reverse strand, counting down.
ACTCCAGCCCTGCGCTCAAGGCGATCTGGTGGCCGTAATTGCGGGCGAGGTCGATGGCGACCACATGGTCGTCCTTTTTGGCCAGTTCGAGAATGGCCTCGCGGGTGCCGTCGGTCGCCCCATCGATGACAAGCACGATCTCGTAGGAACGGCTTTGCTCAAGACACACGGCGCTGACGCGCCGGTGAAGCTCGGCCACGCCGTCGCGCTCGTTGTAGCATGGCACGACGACCGACAGCGTGACCGCGCGGTGCGCGCCGATTTTTCCCGTTCCCACCAAAGCCTGGCTCCCGCTCTTGGAATGGCAATAGCGGCAATTGGTTAGAAAACAGATAAGCCGGGGATCGACATGGCGCCTTTCGGCCGGCCGACGCGATGGGCTCGGCACGTCACGAACGCACCGGCAACTCCATGCGGATGCGGGCGCCGCGCCATGAGCCCGTCAGGATGCGGATCGTCCCGTCATGCAGCAGCGCGATCTGCCGCGCGAGGTTCAGCCCCAGCCCCGCGCCGCGCGACTGCGGTTGCAAGCGGTAGAAGGGCTCGAACACGTTCTCGCGCTCTTCCGCGGGAATGCCCGGCCCTTCGTCGCGCACCTCGATGCCGCCGGCCTCGTCGATGGCGATCGTGATCGTGCCGCTGCCGCCGCCATGCTCGATTGCGTTGCGCACGAGGTTGGCGAGCGCCCGCTCGATCTGCAGGACATTGATCTCTACTCGGGCCTTGTTTGGCGACGGCTCGAAGGCGAGGTCATAGCCAGCCTCGATGGCGAGCGGTGCGAAGTCGGCCGCCACCCGGCTGACGAGATCGTCGAGATCGACGACCTGGCGCTGGTCCGACGGGCGGTCGAGCAACTGGTGGTCGAGCAGCTGCTGGGCAAGATGCGACAGGCGTTCGATGTCACGCAGCAGGCGCGAGCTCTGCGGCTCCTGCTTCAGCAATTCGGCGCGCGTGCGCAGGATGGCGATCGGCGTGCGCAGTTCATGCGCCGCGTCGGTGAGGAAGCGGTTGTGGCGGTCGTAGCCCTGGGCGAGGCGGGCAAGCGCCTCGTTGAAGGCGTGCACGAGTGGAGCGATTTCCTGTGGCACTTGCTTGACCGGCAATTGCATGGCCCTGGTGCCGATGTCGATTCGCGCCGCCTGGCGGACCGTTTCGACAAGGCCGGCAAAGGAACGGCGCACCACGGCTGGCGTCGTCACCAGCGTCGTCGCGCCCATGACGACGGTGATGGGCAAAAGCAGGATCGCGATGACGAGCGCGAGCGCCGGCAGGGCGCGCTCCCAGTTCCTGCTGCCGTCCGGATTGCGGGCGACTTCGACGGTGGCCGAGATGTTGATCTCGAGGCCGTCGGTTTGCTGGCGCGACGACTGCGTCGCGGCGATGATCTGCACAGTGCCGGCCCTGGTCGAAGCGTTTTCAATGTACGCTTCCGGCCGCATGTCCTTGTCGGAGAACCCGATCGTGGCGTGATCGGCCCCGCCAAGCACTTCGCCGAAGCCCTTGGTGTAGATGTCGGGTATGTTGCCGGCACGGACGCTCTCGCCATTGCCATCGCGAACCAGGTACCAGACATTGGGGAAGCTCACGCGAAACGCTGTGAGTTCTTCCGTTTCACGCACGATCAGCCTGCCGTCCTTGTCCCGGTCGACGGCATCCTTGACGGCCGCGACGGCGGCCTCGTTGTCGATCAGCAAGCTCGGATTGGCGATCCAGAGCGCTGCCACGCAAAGCACGATGAAGATGAGGAGCGTCGCCGCCTGCAGCAGGATCAGCCGCCGAACCAGGATCCATTGCAGCGAGCGTGTGCGGACCTTCTTCACGAGACCGCCCGCAAGAGATAGCCGAGGTTGCGGATCGCCCGGATCTCGATGCCGGCGGCGACATCGTCGAGCTTGCGGCGCAGCCGCGAAATATGCGCATCGAGCGCATTGGAGCCGATCTCGTCGTCGAGCGCGTAGACGGCCTCTTCAAGCGCGCCGCGCATGATGGTCCGGCCCGGCCGGCGGATCAGCGTTTCAAGCACCAGCCTTTCGCGCCGCGGCAGATCGAGCGCCTGGTCCTCGACCAGCGCCTCGCGATGGCGGAAATCATAGGTGAGGCGGCCGACCATCGTCTGGTTGGCGCGCGAGGTGAACGAGCGCCGGTGCAAGGCATGAAGCCGCGCGACGAGTTCCACCGTGGCGAAGGGCTTGACCATGTAATCGTCGGCGCCGGCATCGAGCCCGGCGACCCGGTCGTCCAACCCACTCATCGCCGTCAATGCGATGACGGGCACATCCAGATGCAAGGCACGCAGGCGCGGTATGAGGCTGAGACCGTCGCCATCCGGCAGCCGGCGGTCCAGCACCACCGCGTCGTGATAGCCCAGGCGGGCCATCGCCTCGGCATCGGCCAATGTCGCGGCATGGTCGACGACGATGTCCACACGCTCGAGAGCGGCCTTCAGCACGGAGGCCATTTCCGGTTCGTCCTCGATCAACAGGACGCGCATGAATATTCTCCTTTATCCGCGGCCGGTCGGGGTCTGCGGCCGCGGCAATTCATTCGCATTCGAGCTTTGGCTGGCGGAAATTGGTGATGAACCAGCGGCCGCCGGAAGCGCGGGCATAGAATGTGTAGAAGCATTCCTGGCGCTCGATATAGCCGGGCGTCTCGGTCTCTTCATAGACGGTTCCGTGTTTTGTCTCGCGAACCTCGCCGCTCGATGTCCCGGAAACCGCCGACGTCGACACCTTGCGCCACTGATAGGCGCGCTCTCCCCGGCCAAGGTCGACGATCGCCGTTGGCGGACCATAATCGAGGACAACCGATTCGACCGGCTGCCCGACATAGTTCTTCATGATGTCGGAGGCACAGCCCGCGAGCGCGATTGCGATGAAGACGACCTTCGAGGCCCGTGTCAGGAGGCTGGCGCCAAGCGTGGACATATCGGAACAGATTCCCATAGTGAAGATTCACGCGCGGACCTAGATCGCGAAGATTGCATCGACATTGCAGCGAGGCGTGGGAAGGGGCGCCATCGCGGAAAAAGCCGCTGCGCGATGTATGTCCAGGCACCGGATTGCGCGATGCTCGGCGGCATCGCGCTATCCGGTTCGCCCGTACTAGAACCGGTAATTGATGCCGGCCTTCAGTTCATGGCTGCCGATCGTCGTCTTCGACGTGCCAAGAGCCGATGTCGTCTCGACGCCGGGGGTGCGGACATAGTCGTACTCGACCTTGGCGGACAGCCCGCCGGCGAAGCCCTGCTCGATGCCGGCGCCCAGAAGATAGCCGACCTTCCATCCATCGACGCTGCTGACGTTGTCGCTCTTGTCGAATTTGGTCAGGGCAACGCCGCCGGTGCCAAACAGCAGCGTCTGGTCGAAGCTCAATCCTGCCTTGGCCTTGGCGGCACCGCGCCATTTCTCCTTGATCTTGCCGCCTTGGACATCGTGTTCGGCGCCACCCAGATAGGAGCCTTCGATCTCGGCGCCGAGAACTGCGGGACCCATCTGCTGGTTGTAGCCGGCCTGGACGCCGCCGCTGAAGCCATTGCGGCCTGCAAACGGGTTTGGCATTCCGGTGAATGCCGTGCCGCCATGGACGCCGACATAGGCGCCGCTCCACTGGAAGGCGGGCGGCTCGTTGTAGGTGGGTGAAAGGTCGGCGGCCATCGCCGGCCCGAGAAGGCAATAGGCGAGGCTAGCCGCCGTCAGGACGATCTTTACTCGAGAGGACACAGCATTACTCCAGCACAAACGCGCATCCAGCAATCGACACGCAGGTTAACTCCCGGGGAGCTTGACCTTCGGGTGGCCGGGCTCCGGTTTGGTGTCTTTCAGGGATGGCAGCACGGTCCTGAAACTGGCGTTTGCCAGCAGTGGTAGGGGGGTCGGAGCGCCGCGCAACCAGTCACCTGAAAGACATCGACTGTCTCGCAGGTGAAAATTGCACGCACATTGCGTAGAATTGGAAAATCACGACTTTATGCTTTATTTTCAACAAATTAAAATGATTCTGTTTACCTATTTTTAAGAATTTCGGGCCGTCTGAGGCTCGGAGTCTCGAACACCTGTCGTGGGCTTTCCCGGGTACAAACCGCGCCGGCTTGATGGATGGCCGCCAAGCACGTATCTCTGGGCCGTGCCCATGAGTCCGGGCATCTCAATCGGGAGACGACCTTGTCCGCACTGACGCGCTTTCTCGGCGACTCGCCGCTCAGGGTGATCCTGAAGCTGCTGGTGGTGTCGTTCCTCGTCGGCCTTGTCATGAATGCCTTCGGCTGGTCGCCGATGGACGTCTTCTACGGCATCCAGAAGTTCTTCATCGACCTCTGGAACCTGGGCTTCCACGCCATTGACCGCTTCCTCGGTTACATCCTGCTTGGTGCCGCGATCGTCGTGCCGGCTTTCATCCTGATCAGGATCGCCAACTATCGGAAATGACTTTTAGAGGAATCTAGGCGTAGGCCGACGCGACCTCGAACAGGATGGCGTGCCGTGCGGCAAGGGCCGGCACATCCGTGGAGTAGCCGCCGCCGATGACGCCGCACACCGGAATGCCGAGCGCACGAAACTGGCCGATGACCATCTCGTCACGGGCGCGCAGGCCGTCATTGGAAAGCGCCAGCCTGCCAAGCCGGTCCTCGGCATGGACGTCGACGCCGGCATTGTAGAAAACGATGTCCCAGCGCGCCCGGGCCGACAGCTCCGGCAGGATCGTGGCCAGCCTCCGGAGATAGGCGGCGTCTCCGGTGCCGTCCGGAAGCGCGATGTCGAGATCGGAGGCGATCTTGCGCACGGGATAGTTGCGCTCGCCATGCATGGAGAAGGTGAACACAGCTGGCTCGTCGCCCAGAATATCCGCCGTGCCGTCGCCCTGATGCACGTCGAGATCGACGACCAGGATGTCTTGTGCGGCACCCTCATCGAGCAGCACCAGCGAGGCCACGGCGACGTCGTTGAAGGTGCAGAAGCCGGCGCCTTGCGCGCGCCGCGCATGATGGCTGCCGCCTGCTGTGTTGCAGGCGATGCCGTGGCGCAAGGCGAGCCGCGCCGCCAGTATCGTGCCGCCGGTGGCAAGCTGCGCGCGCAGCGAAACGCGCGGGCCTACCGGGAAGCCGATCTCGCGTTCGATTTTTTCCGGCACCGAACAATTGATGACCTGGTCGACATAGTCGGCCGCATGGGCAAGCTTCAGCCATGACGCCGGTGCCGGGTCCGCGGTGTTGAGCGCATCAGGCCCGGCCAGCCCGCGTGCGAGCAAGGCCTCCATCAGCAACGGGTACTTGCTCATCGGGAAGCGATGGTTGGTGGCAAAGCCGGCGTCGTAGTCGGGGTGGTGGACGATCTGCAAGGCCATGAACGGAATCCAGCGGCTTCGCGCCAGACCGGGATTTCGGTTGGCCATCGGGAAGAATGATTGCGCGGTGGCCGGAAAATGGGGCACATCGGCTCTTCGATCAAGCCGCAAATCAGCAAGGCCGCAATCCCTTGGACAAGGGCGCAACTCTAGCCGACGCCAGAGCTTTTGTCGTCACCAACCGTTCCGTGCTCGCCATAGCGGTACCGATGACGCTCGCCTATCTGACCACGCCGATGCTCGGCCTTGTCGATACGGCTGTCGTCGGCCAGTTCGGCGACGCGGCTCTTCTCGGCGGCCTTGCGGCGGGCGCGCTTGTTTTCGACGTCGTCTTCACCAGCTTCAATTTCCTGCGTTCGGGCACCACCGGCCTCGTCGCCCAGGCTTTCGGACGTGGCGACGCGCTGGAGGAGCAGGCGGTGTTCTGGCGCGCCGTGCTGATCGCGGTCGTTGCCGGCATCGTGCTGGCGGCGCTTTCGCCGCTGATCGCCATCGGCGGCCAGTGGTTCATGGGCGCCGAACCGCGCGTCAGCGAAGCGATGGGCGTCTACATCAGGATCAGGCTGCTTGCCGCGCCGTTCTCGCTGATCAACTACGCCATTCTCGGCTATGTGTTGGGGCGTGGCGAGGGCGGGCTCGGCCTGGTGCTGCAGCTGGTGCTCAACGGCATCAACATAGCGCTCTGCTTCCTGCTTGGCCTGGAGCTTGGCTGGGGTGTTGCCGGCGTCGCCTGGGCGACCGTCACCGGCGAATTCCTGGCCATGCTGCTTGGTCTCGCCATCGTGATCCGCCGCTTCCGCGCGACCCCGCCCTTGCCGCGCCATCGGCTGCTCGACATGGCCGCCTTCCTGCGCATGCTGTCGCTCAACCGCGATATCATGATCCGCTCGTTCTCGCTGCTTGCCGCCTTCGCGCTGTTCACCCGGCAGGGCGCGCAGTTCGGCACGGTGACGCTCGCAGCCAACGCCGTTTTGATGAACTTCTTCCTTGTCGCCGGCTATTTCCTCGATGGTTTTGCCACCGCAGCCGAACAGCTCGCGGGCCGCGCCGTCGGCGCGCGCGCCGAGCAACCCTTCCGCCAGGCGGTGCGGCTGACCTTGTTCTGGGGGTTAGGGCTGGCCGGCGCCGCGACCCTGGTGCTGCTGTCCGCAGGCGCCGATCTGGTCGCCATCGTCACGACCTCGCAGGAGGTGCGCTCGGTGGCCGACATCTACTTACCCTGGGCGGCGTTCACTGCACTGAGCGGCGTGCTGGCGTTCCAGATGGATGGCGTCTTCATCGGCGCGACCTGGTCACGCGACATGCGCAACATGATGCTGCTGTCGTTCCTGGTCTTTGCCGTCGCGCTGCTGACGCTGGCGCCCGCCTTCGGCAATCACGGCCTGTGGGCGGCGCTGCACGTTTTCCTGCTGGCCCGGGGTTTCAGCCTGCTCACGATTTTGCGGCTGCGGGTGCGGACGGCGTTCAGCTGAGCGGCTTGGACGCCCACCGATCAAGGTGGCTGTCGCGCAGTTCGCGAATGGACTTCAGCCGCTCCGTCTCGCAAAAGCGTGCCATGCCGGCGACGATACGGCCCGGCAGCGCGGGCCCGGCATAGATCATGCCGGTGTAGATCTGCACCAGATCGGCCCCGGCGCGGATTTTCTCCAGCGCGGTCTCCGCGGAATCGACGCCGCCGACGCCGACTATGGCGATGCCCGGGCCGACCAGCTTGCGCATCTTCGCCAGCACGACCGTCGAGCGCTCGAACAGCGGTTTTCCCGAAAGGCCGCCGGTTTCGCGTGCAACGTCGCCGCTGCGCAGCGGCGGCCGCGAAATAGTGGTGTTGGAGACGATGATGCCGTCGATCCGTTTTTCAACGACCTCGGCGGCGATGTCCTCCAGCTCGGCCTCGACCAGATCCGGCGCGATCTTGAGGAAAAGGGGCGGCTGGGCTGCGGCCGACGCACGCGCGGCCATGGCACGCGACAGAAGTTCGCCGAGCTGCTCGCGCGCCTGCATGTTGCGCAGGCCGGGCGTGTTGGGCGAGGAGATGTTCACGGTCAAATAGCTGGCGTAGCGCGCGAAAAGCGCGACGCCGCGCTCATAGTCGCCAATGCGGTCGGCGCTGTCCTTGTTGGCGCCGATGTTGACGCCGACGATGCCGGAACGTCCTCTGCGCGCGGCAAGGCGTTTTTCAGCCGCCGCATGGCCTTCATTGTTGAAGCCCAGCCGGTTGATCACCGCTTCGTCCGCCGTCAGCCGGAAGATGCGCGGCTTCGGGTTGCCGGCCTGTGGCAGCGGCGTGATGGTGCCGACCTCGGCAAAGCCGAAGCCGAGGCCAAGCAGCGCGTCGGGCACTTCGGCGTTCTTGTCATAGCCCGCCGCCATGCCGAGCGGGTTGGGGAAATCGAGGCCGCAGAGGCTGACCATCAGCCTGGCGTCGCGCACTGTCCGCGCGCCGGCCGGCAGGCCGCAGCGTAGCGCGGCGATCGACAGGCCGTGCGCGGTTTCCGGATCGAAGGTGAACAGCAGCTTCTGGCCGAGCCGGTCGAGCACGCTCATTGCCCCTCCAGCGGCGGGAATTGATGCGCGCCATCGGCACCGAGCGGCAGCGGCCGCACCCATTTGACGGCTTTCAGCTCCAGCACGCCGTAGAGATGCGGAAACAGCGCGCCGCCGCGCGAAACCTCGTATTTCAGCGCATCGCCCAGGCTGGCGCCATCGATGGCGACCAAAAGAAGGTCTGTCTGGCCGGAAAAATGCTTTGCCGCGGTTTCCCGGACCTGCGCTGCCGTGGAGAAATGGATGAAGCCGTCGGCGATGTCGATCGGCGCGCCGGTGAATCGGCCACTGGCTTCGGCCTCGCGCCAAGGCGCTTGCGGGGTTATCTTGTAGATAAACTGAGACATGGTTGCGCTATAGTCCGAACCAGTCGTGCGGGGAAGGCCACGCCAAGGGTCTTCCCCATTTCCGGCGCAAACATGCGATATTTCAGGCCTTGGCCATGGAGGACAACATGCGTCTGCAACACATCTTGATCCCCGCCGCGCTGGTTTCACTGGTCGCGGCCTCAGCCTATTCGGAAGAAACCGATCGCTACCGGCTGGAAAAATCCGCCAACGGCTATGTCCGCATGGACACGCAGACCGGTGCGATGTCGATCTGCGAGGAACGCTCGGGCCAGCTCGTCTGCAAGGTTGCGGCCGACGAACGCGCCGCTTTCCAGGACGAAATCGATCGCCTGCAGACCTCGATGAAGGCAATGGACGAGCGCGTCACCAAGCTGGAGAATTCGCTCTCCGCCCGCCTCGAATCGAAACTGCCGAGCGAGGAGGATTTCAACAAGACGATGAGCTACATGGAGCGCTTCCTGCGCGGCTTCATGGGTATCGTCAAGGATATGGACAAGGACAATGGCGGCGGCGCCCAGCTCAATTCGCAGAAGACCTGAGCTTCCGACAGCGCCGCGCGTCCTTTTGGACGCGCAAAGGACGCCGTAGTACTTTGATTTTGCGAAGTAGGGAAAACGCGGCGCGCTGGTTTTGCCGCTTGAAAACAGCGCGCGGCCCCTCATAATCGTCCGACTGGTCCCGAAAAGCTTAAAAATCATCGACGGGATTCGGGGAGGAACATTTGCCGTCAGGCTATTCTTTCGTCATCGCCGACGATCACCCGCTGTTTCGCGGCGCGCTGCGCGAAGCGCTTGCCGGCATCGGCAATGTCGCCGCCATTCACGAGGCCGGTGATTTCGAAAGCGCCAAGGCATTGGTCGTGGCCAATGAGGATGTCGATCTGGTGCTCCTCGATTTGTCGATGCCGGGCGCCAGCGGCCTCTCCGGCCTGATCTCGCTGCGCGGCATTCATCCTGCGGTGCCGCTTATCGTGGTCTCGGCGCATGACGACCCGGCGACCATCCGGCGCGCGCTCGATCTTGGCGCATCCGGCTTCATATCCAAATCGGCCAGCATGGAGGAGATCCGCGACGCCGTGCAATCGGTGCTGGCCGGCGACATCGCGGCGCCCGTCGGCGTCGATCTCGGTGTCGAGCGCGATCCCGAAATATCGGATCTGATCAAGCGGCTGCAGGCGTTGACGCCGCAGCAGACCCGCGTGCTCGGCATGCTGGCTGAAGGCTTGCTCAACAAGCAGATCGCCTATGAGCTCGGTGTTTCCGAGGCGACGATCAAGGCGCATGTCTCGGCCATCCTGCAGAAGCTCGGCGTCGACAGCCGCACCCAGGCGGTGATTCTTCTGTCCAAGATCGGCAGCGACCCGTTGCAGACCAACAACTGAATGTCTGCGTCGCCCGTTCAATCCGGACACTGGACCTCTGCGCGCCCCGGCCGGGCGCTGAAGCTCACGAAGCTGATGGCGGCCACGATCCAGACGCCGATGCCGCCATAGAGCATCACCCGGGGTTGGGATTTCCGGCGGCGATCCCGTCGGCGAAGAGACGCAGCTGGCCGGCGTCGAGGTCGGGCAGCGCTGTGCGCAGATGCGCCAGCACGCCGCTCGCCAGGATAAAGCCCATCAGCGCTATGTTCACCGCCAGCGAAACCATGCGGGCGCTCATGTCGATGCCCGAGGCCATGCCCGCCCGATCGCTCGAAACGGAGCCTGTCGTCGTGTTGGTGACGGGCGTGTTGGTGATCCCAAGACCGGTTCCGGCGATCAGGCAGCCGGGCAGCATCGTCAGCCAATCCGGCCGCGCGGCGGCGCTGCCGAGCTTCATCAGGATGAAACCGACGCCGATGATGGCGAGCCCCGCCGGAATGATGATGCCGGGCTGGTAGCGCAGCGAAAGCCGCTCCGCCAAGGGCGGCATGACGAGCGTCGGCAGCGTGTAGGCAAGCAAGGCCAGACCGGTGGAGACGCTGTCATAGCCGAGCCCGGCATGGAACCAGATCGGCAGGTAGATCATGAACGGCCAATAGGAGAGGTTCATCGCCGCCGAACCGGCGATCGCGCCGGAAAACGGCCGGATCCGGAAGACCGAGAAGTCGAACATCGGACGCTTGCTGACCCGCTCGGCGATGAGGAAGGCGATGAAGCTCGCAACGGAGATGCCGAGGATCGACAGCGCCGCCGGACTGGCGAAACCGAGATCCGGTCCCTGCGTGATGTAGAAGACCAGGCAGAAGACCGACGGCGACAGCGTCACGATGCCGGCCAGGTCGAGCTTACCCGCCTGCGGGTCCTTCGATTCGTGGACGCCTGTCCAGGCCAGCACGAACGCCCCGGCCGCTGCCGGCACGTGGACAAGGAACACCCATTCCCAGCTCGAGGCCGCGACGATGCCACCGCCGATGATGGGGCCGAAGCCGAGGCCGACACCGAAGATGACGCCCCACCAGCCCCAGGCGACGGCGCGCTCACGCCCTTCCCTGAATTCGTGCGACAGCACGGCGAGCTGGCAGATCAGCATTGCGCCGCCGCTCAAACCCTGCAGGAACCTGGCGATGATCAAGGTCGATACGTCGTCCGCCAGGCCGCAGATCAGCGATGTCAGCCCGAAGGCGGCGATGGAAACCAGGAAGACGCGCTTGCGTCCATAACGGTCCGCGATGGTGCCGACCGCCATCAGCACGGTGGTGACCGCGATCGTGTAAGCGTTCATCACCCATTGCAATTGCCTGAAGTCGGCATGCAGTTCTTGCTCCAATGTCGGCAGGATGGTGGGAACGCTTGAGATCTCCAGCCCGAACATCAGGCACGCCAGGCAGGCGGCAGACAGAACGACGATGCCTCGACGGGTCAGGGCAGTAGGCATGATTCAACCTTTCGATCTGTGGACGGCACCGGCAGGCCCGCAAGGGCGGCTCGCTGGAGCTGATGACCAGGGTAGGCGAGGCTTGATCATTTTGGAATTGCATGGTTGGCTATTTCAGAAACAACAAAACGAGATAGCTGACATGACGCTGGACGTAGATGCGGTAAAAGCTTTCGTCGCCGTCGCCGAGCTGCGCAGTTTTACCCGCGCGGCCGAGGCGCTTGGCAGCACCCAAGGTGCAATCAGCGTCAAGTTGAAGCGACTTGAGGATCGGGTGGGGCAGAAGCTGATCGAGCGGACGCCGCGATTGGTGCGCCTTTCAGGGCGTGGTGCGGTGTTCCTCGAACCGGCGCGCGAGCTGCTCGCCGCGCACGACCGTGCCGTCGCCAGTCTCGCCGCCGTTCGCCGCCGCTTTCGGCTGGGCATTGCCACCCATGTCGGCGGTGCCGAAGTGCCGACCTTGCTGGCGCGCCTCAATGCGCATGATCCGGCCTTGACCATCGAGGTGCGGCTCGACGATACGCGCGAGTTGATCGCTGCGTTCGATCGTGGCGACCTCGATGCCGCGATCGTCCGGCGCGAGGACGACCGCCGCGACGGGGAGGTGCTGGCGCCCGAACATTTCGGCTGGTACGCCACGCCGGATTTCGTCTACCGCGCCGGCGAGCCACTGCGGCTGGCGGCCTCCGCGCCTTCCTGCAGCATCCGCGACGTCATCACCGGCACTCTCGATGCGGTTGGAATACCGTGGACGCAGGTTTTCCTCGGCTGCGGCTCCTTCGCCGTTGCCGAGGCCGTTTTCCGCCGGCCTCGCAGCCGGGGCCTTCTCGTCTCGCCTGGTTCCACCCGGCACCATCGAGGTCAGCCGTAAATTCGGCCTGCCGCCGCTGCCGGCGTCGGAGATCATGCTCTTGTCCACGCTCTCGGACGCTCAATCGCGCGATGCATTGCGCACCCTTGCCATGGCCTTTCGCGAGCATCGTCCGTCGCCGGCGGCCAACGGCGCGAAGCCCCGGTTCCGCAATTCGCGGATGGTCGACAGTCTCGTCTGAGGCTGTCGACCCGGGTTTGCGCGATGACGCCGAATGTCTCAGCGATAGTTTTCGACGGCTGAGCCCAGTTGCGGCGCGGCATCCTCCTCGATCGGCCGCGAAGGATTGCGCGCGCGGCCGATGGCGGCGCCAAGGCCGAGCGATGCGATCGCCACCAGCGGAATGCCGGCGATCCAGGGCAGGCGCGGCGCCAGCGCGTAGAGCGCCGTGCCGATCGAAGGCCCAAGCGAGTCCTTGAGGTCGACCGCCACCGACGAAGCCGCCATGTAGGAGGCGCGTCGAGCGGGCGGCGCCAGCGCATTGACGGCGGTCGGCACCAGTGGCCCTGCCAGCATCTGCGCGATCGAGCACAGGCTGACGGCTCCGATGAGCGCCAGCATCGCCGGCGAGGCGGCAAGCAGCGCAAAGGCGAGGATCGTCGCAAGGCCGGCACCGACTGTCAGCCACAGCGCCGATCGTGCCTCGACCATGCGGCTGACCAGCATCTGCAGGCCGACCGTCAGCGCGGCGGCATAGGCGAACAGCGCGCCGACGCCGGTTGGCGTCAGCGTCCCGGCATCTTGCGCGTAAAGCGGGATCACCGCCTCGATCCAGTTGCCGGCGACCTCGAACAGCACGACCCAGAGCAGGAGCTTGGCCAGCCGGCCGTCGCGGAACGCCGGGAGCAGCGCGGACAGGCCTTCCTCTTCGTCTTCATCGTCGTGGGGATCGTCGCCCGTGGCGCGGCCGGTGCCGATCGTCTCGGTGAGGGCGAAGAACATCACGATGCCGCCCAGCACAAGCATCGTGCCGCCAGCGAGGAAAACGCTGCGCAGCGACATGAGCGCAAGCAGGGCGCCACAAGCCGGTCCCAGGATCTGCCCGGCGCTTGAACTCACGCGCGCCAGGCTGAACCAGCGCGGATGGGCGGATGGCGCGGTCACGTCGGCGATCGCGGTCAGGATCGTCGGATGAAGCACCGACTCGCACATGCCGGTCAGAGGCAGAACGAGCGTGGTAACGGCGACGCCGTGCACGAAGAAGAGGGCCAGGAAGCCGGCGCCGACGCCGAGCGACGAGGCAATCAGCACTGGCCGCCGGCCGACCCGGTCGGCGATGCCGCCGATCAGCGGCGCCGCCAGAAGTTCGCCGCCGGCATAGCAGCCGAACAGCAGGCCGATCGCGCCAACGGGAATGCCCGCCTCGCTGCTCGCCCAGAGCGGAAAGAAAGGCACGAGCGCGCCATCGGCGAAACCGGCGCAGAAGAACAGCAGAAGCCCCAACAGGGCTGGGCGCGGGGCTGCGCGCCAGGAGGAAAGAAGCGTGTTGATCATGACGTCACCTGCGCATGCTGGCCTCGACTGTCGTTGTCGAAGGCCCGGGGTTTGCGCGTTGATTGACGTAAACGCCTACGGCCGCCTGGAGCGACATGGAGATTTGAGCCGCGTGGTTGAATCCCCTGCGGCGATGGAAGCGTTCAGCCGAGCCGCACGGACAATTCGACGTCCTCGCCGAACGGCGTGGACATGTAGCCCGACGCCGGCGAACGCACCCGTTCGAGATATTCGGGCGAGAAATCGGCATTGTCGGCGATGACCAGCGCACCCGGCCTGAGCCGGCTCTCGACCAGGCTTAGGATCTCCGGATAGATCGCCTTGGCGCCGTCGAGCAGCAAAAGGTCGATCGTCTCAGGCAGGTCGGCGCTCAGCGTTTCAAGCGCGTCTCCCTCGCGGATCTCGACCAGGTCGATGAGGCCGCCCTCGGTCAGATTGGCCTTTGCGCGCATCACCTTGGACGGTTCGAATTCGGTGGTGATCAGGCGGCCGCCGCCATTGTCGCGCAGCGCTGCCGCAAGATAGAGCGTCGAGATGCCGAACGAGGTGCCGAACTCCATGATGATGCGCGCGCCGCTGCTGCGCGCCAGCATGTAGAGCAGCGTGCCGGTCTCCGGCGAGATCGCCAGCCAGAGGTCCTTCAGCCGTCCGTAGAAATCGACATATTCGGTCTTGCTGTTGAGCAGGCGGGAGCGCTCTTCGTGCGAGAGTGCCGCCGCCGCAGGACTGGTCGCGGCATTGGCTTCCTCGTACAGACGGGCGAGCAGGGGGGCCAGCGGGGCATTGGTCAGCGTCGTCATGGAAGTCTCCGGTCGAAATGGCTGCGTCTTGTGTTGTGCCGAAAAATACGAATAATCCTTCAGGTTTCCAATTCGCATTGCCGGGCCGAGACATGACCGGACGCTCAAGTCCTTTGATTTCCTCACGAAAACAGCCCAAACAGGCTCGTGCCACGGACCTTGTCGCGGCGATTTTGCACGCGGCTGTTCAGGTTTTGGAGAAGGAAGGAGCGCAGCGTTTCACCACCACGCGCGTTGCGGAAAAGGCCGGGGTCAGCGTCGGCTCGCTCTATCAATATTTCCCCAACAAGGCCGCACTTCTGTTCCGGCTGCAGAGCGACGAATGGCAGCAAACCACCGACCTGCTGTGCCGAATTCTCCAGGAGGTCGAGAAGCCGCCGCTCGAACGGCTGCGTCTCCTGGTGCATGCCTTTCTCCGCTCGGAATGTGAAGAAGCGGCGGTGCGCGGCGCGCTCGACGATGCCGCGCCGCTTTATCGGGACGCACCAGAGGCTCAAGAGGCGAGGGCTTCGGCGGAGCGCACGGTCGAGATATTCATGCGGGAAACACTGCCCGAGGCCCCGGATGCCACCCGGGCCTTGGCTGGCGAACTGATCATGACGATGCTCAGCGCGGCGGGACGGGATTTTTCGGCAAGCCCGCGAATGCCGGCGGAGATCGAGACCTATTCCGACGCGATAGCCGATATGTTCTGCGCCTACCTCAGGAGTCTGGGGCACGGGGCCTGAGATCGCCAGTCGTGGCCGGCCGGTCCGTTGGCGTCACTCCGCCGCCGATGCCAGCGGCCTGACCCTGGCCATCATCGAGCGCAGCACCGCCGGTTTCAGCGGCTTGTTGATCACCGCAATCTCGAGCCCGGCCGCCGCCGCCCGCACCTCGTTGGACCGGTCGGCGGTGACCAGCACGGCGGCCACGTCGTTACCATGGGTCGCCCGCAGCCGGGCGATGATGTCCAGGCCGGTTTCGCCGTCGAGATGGTAGTCGGCAAGCACGATATCCGGGCGGTGTATTGCAGCGTTCTCCAGATCGCGTGAGCCGGACACCGTGTCGACCTTGCATCCCCAGCCTTCGAGCAACAGCCGCATGCCCTCGAGGATGCGGGCGTCATTGTCGATACAGAGCACATGCAGGCCGGCGAGCGAAGCCGCGGCACGGGCTGGAGCCTTGGTTTCGACCTCGCGTCGCGGCTCCTGCACCGCCGCGACGGGCAGGATGACGGAAAAGCGCGTGCCCTTGCCCGGATTGGAGAAGATGCGGATTTCCAGCCGAAGCACCCGGGCGATACGGTCGACGATGGAGAGGCCAAGGCCGAGCCCTTCGGCTTCGCGCGCGCCTTCATCGAGCCGGGTGAACTCATGGAAGACCGTGTTCAGCTTCTCGCCGGCAATGCCGATGCCGGTATCGATCACCTGGATTTCCGCCAGTTCGCCGCGCCGCCGCACGCCGACCAGGATGCGGCCCTGGCGGGTATATTTGATCGCGTTGGAGACGAGGTTCTGGATCAGCCGGCGCAGCAGATTGCGGTCGGTCACCACCGTCAGCGACGATGGCATGATCGTCAGGCCGAGCTTTTTCTCGGCGGCCATTGGCCGAAAATCATTGCCGATCTGGCGCAGCAATCCGTCGAGGTTGAAGGCGGTATCGTCCGGCTTCATCGCGCCGGCATCGAGGCGCGAGATGTCGAGCACGGCGCCCAAAATGGTCTCGACCGATTCCAGCGAGGATTCGATGTTGATGGCCGCCTTGCCGGCCGGTCCCTTGCCGGCCTTCTCGATCAGCGAGGAGCAATAGAGCCGGGCGGCGTTTAAGGGTTGGAGGATGTCGTGGCCGGCGGCGGCGAGGAAGCGCGTCTTGCCGAGATTGGCCTCCTCGGCCAGCATCTGCGCCTGCGCCAGTTCCTCGTTGACCCGGGTCAACTCCTCGTTGACCCTGGTCAGCTCGATGGTGCGGGTTTTCACGCGCTGCTCCAGCGATTCGTTGGCGCGCTTCAGCGCCAGATCCTGTTCGACGCGCCCCGAAATGTCGGCATAGGTGGCGACGATGCCGCCATCCGGCATCGGATTGGAGCGCAGCTCCAGGATGCGGCCGCTGGTCTTCAGTTCCATCTGCCAGGGGCTGACGAAGCTGGTCAGCCGGTTGAGCATCGTCACGCGCTGGTCGGCGGGGATGTCGCCGCGCGCGGCGAGATGGCGCAGGATCTGGTCGAGCGAGACGCCGACCTGACCCATCTCGTCGGGCAGGTCGAACAGCGTCCGGTATTGGCGGTTCCAGCAGATCAGGCGGAAATCCCGGTCGAAGACGGTGATGCCTTGCTCCATCTGGTCAAGCGCGATCTGCAGGAGGTCGCGATTGTGCTGCAGCGCCTCGGTGGCGTCATCGAGCAGGCGGAAGGCATCGCGGGATTCGCGGTCATGGCGCCGGAAGAGCAGCGACAGGATCAGCCGCGCCGAGGAGGAGCCGACGGCGCTGGCCAAAAGCTGCTCGGAGAAGCGGATGACGTCCATGCTCGCCTGTTCCTTGCCGTGCAGCGAGGTGCCGTTGGTCTTCTCGAACGACTGGAAGGAACGCTCGGTGCGCTCGACGCCGAGGTAGCGCGCGATCGCGTCCTTGAGGTCGTTGACGGTGATGGCGGTGCGGAAGCGGCGCAGGCTCGGCATCGGACCGGCATCCCTCGGCACGAAGATCGACGCCTGGATGCGCTCCAGCGGCACCGACGCGCGCGACAGCGAACCAAGGACGAAGAACAGCGTGTTGATCGACAGGCTCCACAACACGCCGTGGTTCAGCGGTTCGGCCACCGTGCCGAACAGGGCTTGCGGGCGCAGCGCCTCGAAGCCGAAGAGCCCGTGCACGACGATGTCGGTGTCGGGCGCGACAAGCGAGGGCAGGAGCAGCGTGTAGCCCCAGACGATGATGCCGGCGACCATGCCGAGCGCGGCACCCCTGCCATTGGCGCCGCGCCAGATCAGCCCGCCGATCAGCGCCGGCGCGAACTGCGCGATGGCCGCGAAGGACATCAGCCCGATCGACGACAGCCGCGCGCTGTTGGTGCTTTGGCGGTAGTAGAGGAAGGCGATGAACAACAGGATGAAGATAGCCCCGCGCCGCACATTGAGGATGAGCGTCGACCAGTCCTCGTTCTCGGAGGTCGAGGTCTTGAGCAGGCGGCGCACGAACAGCGGAATGACGAGGTCGTTGGAGATCATGATCGAGAGCGCCACGCTTTCGACGATCACCATGGCCGTTGCCGCCGACAGGCCGCCGATGAAGGCCGCCATTGCGAGCACGTCGTGGCCGCTGAACAGGGGCAGCGACAGCACGTAGAGATCGCTGCTGGTGCCGGTGCCGACCAGCGACAGGCCGGCAAAGGCGATCGGCAGCACGAACAGGTTGATCGCCACGAGGTAGAGTGGAAACACCCAGGTCGCGGTGCGCAGCTCGGCTTCGCCGCGGTTCTCGACAATGGTGACGTAGAACTGCCGCGGCAGCATGACGATGGCAAAGCCGCTCAAGGTGGTCAGCACCAGCCAGGTGGCGAGCGAGGTGTTGTAGCCCATCGCCTGGCGCACCTGTCCATTCTGCGCCAGCTTGGCGAACATGTCGCCCGGGCCGCCGAAGATCAGGAAGGTGACCATCAGGCCGATCGCCAGGAAGGCGGCGAGCTTGACCACGGTTTCGACCGCCACCGCCAGCACCAGCCCGTCCTGATGCTCGGTGGCGTCGGCGTGGCGGGTGCCGAACAAGACGGCAAACAAGGCCAGCAGCATGGCGACGACCAGCGATATGTCGCTGACGAACGGATCGAAGGAAGGGGGCGATCCCGTATAGTGCTCGACCATCAGGCTGACCGAGCCGGAAATCGCCTTCAGCTGCAGCGCGATATAGGGAACCGCCCCGATGGTGGCGATCAGCGTGGCGATCGCCGCGACGGTGAAGCTTTTGCCGTAGCGCGCGCCGAGGAAGTCGGCGATCGAGGTGATCTTCTCGGTCTTGGCCAGCCGCACGATGCGGTTGAGCAGCGGAAAGCCGAACACGAACACCAGCACCGGGCCGGTATAGATGCCGAGGAATTCGAGGCCGCGTTCGGAGGAGAGGCCGACCGAGCCGAAGAAGGTCCACGAGGTGCAATAGATGGCCAGGCTGAGTGCATAGATGAAGGGTCGCGCACGACCAGGCCCGGAGATGGCCGAGCGGCGGTCGCCCAGGCTGGCGATGGCGAACAGCAACGTCACATAGGCGATCGCGATGAAGACGATGAACAAGCCTTGCACGCCTGGAATTTCCTCCTCTGCCGTCTTTCCATCCGGCTTACTCGAACGCAATCACAGCTTGGGCCTGGAGTCCATTGCGGCTTTGGCAGCATGAGCGGGTGCAAGATTCAGGAGGAAGTTCGTATTGCCGTCACGGAAGGAGAAAGCGGTTGCTTTCTCCTTTTTGCCCATGTTGCAACTTCAGGTTTTTGTTATGTTGTCGCCGGGTCGATGCCGCAAGGACGGAACGGCAGCGCGGCTGGTCATGACAAGGAGGGTCGAATGCTGAAAGAATTCCAGGAATTCATTTCCAAGGGTAATGTGATGGACTTGGCCGTCGGCGTCATCATCGGCGCTGCGTTCGGCAAGATCGTCACTTCGCTGGTCGACGATGTCATCATGCCTTTCATCGGCGCGCTCGGAGGGGTCGATTTCAACAACTACTTCATTGGCCTGTCGCACAATGTGACGGCCACCAATCTGGAAGATGCGCGCAAGCAAGGTGCGGTCTTCGCCTATGGCAGCTTCATCACGGTGGCGTTGAATTTCCTGATCATCGCCTTTGTCATTTTCCTGATGGTCAAGGGGGTGAACAATCTGCGCCGGCGGCTCGAGCGCGAGAAGCCGGCTGCCCCGGCCGCACCGCCCCCCGCCGATGTCGCGCTGCTCACCGAAATCCGCGATCTGCTCGCCAAGCGATAGTTCAGCCAGCCATTGCTGGACCAAAACCCCGGTCGTTCGCGGCTGGGGTTTTCTGTTTTCGTATCTGGTAAAGAGCGGCAAGCCTAGAGCAATTCCAGGAAACGTATGAAACGGTTTTCCGTCCGGAGTTGCGTTAAAACAAAGAGTTGGAGCGGTTTGCGTTTCCGCGAAACGGTAAACTGCTCTAAGGGAAAACGGATCTGTACATGAGCCTGATCGATAGCTTTCGCGCCGAAGCCCGCGCCGCACCGGAAAGCGGCATTGTCGCCGTCGTCAACTACGGCCGCCTGCGCGAGGGGCTGATCCCGCTCTGGGCCGGCGAGGGCGACCTGCCGACACCCGCCTTCATCACCGATGCCGCGTCGAAGGCGCTGGCGGGCGGCGAGACGTTCTACACCTGGCAGAGGGGTATCCCCGATCTCAGGCAGGCGCTGGCACGCTACTATGCCAGGCATTTCGGCAAGACGTTCCCGGAGGAGCAATTCATCGTCACCGGATCCGGCATGCATGCCATCCAGATGTCCCTTACCGCCCTCGCCGGCGCTGGCGATGAGGTGATCTATCTCTCGCCCGCCTGGCCGAATTTCGACGCTGCTGCCGCCCTGTCAGGCGCCGTTCCGGTGCCGGTCACTCTCGATCATTCCGGCAATGGCTGGTCTTGCGACGTCGAGAAGATCGCCGCGGCGATCACGCCGCGCACCAGGGCGTTGTTCATCAACACGCCGTCGAACCCGACCGGCTGGACCGCCGATCACGAGACCTTGCAGGCGATCCTCGACCTGGCGCGCGCCAAGAACGTCTGGATCATCGCCGACGAGATCTATTCGCTGTTCCACTATGGTCATGGCCGTGCGCCATCCTTCCTCGACATCGCCACGGAGGAAGACCGCATCCTGTTCGTCAACTCCTTTTCCAAGAACTGGGCGATGACCGGTTGGCGTGTCGGCTGGATCAAGACGCATCCGAGCCTGCAGCAGGTGTTCGAGAACCTGATCCAATATTCGAATTCCGGCGTAGCCCAGTTCATGCAGCGCGGCGCGGTCGCTGCCCTTGACGAGGGCGATGGCTTCGTCGCCGAACAGGTGGAGCGGGCGAGGAAGGCGCGTGACCTGGTTTGCGGCATTCTCGGCGCCACCGGCCGCGCTCGGTTTACCGTGCCGCAGGGCGCGTTCTATCTGTTCTTCACCGTCGACGGCATCACCGATTCCCGCACCGCGGCCTTCGACATCGTCGACAAGGCCAATGTCGGCCTGGCGCCGGGCACCGCTTTCGGTCCCGGCGGCGAAGCCTTCCTGCGGCTGTGCTTCCACCGCCGCCTCGATCAACTCGAGGAAGCCGCGCACCGCCTGGCGAAATGGATGAAGACTGTCTAGTCGACATACGTCGGCCGACAGTCGAACAGAGTTTCAAACAGGCTTCAGCCGCCTGACTTGGGCACCAGCAGCGGAATGACCCGGTCGCTCTTGGCGACGGCGGGGCGTCCTGCCGAGCCGTAGGGAATGCCGAGCGCATCCCATGTCTCGACCAGCGCATCCTGCAGTTCGGCGATCAGTCGATCGGAATGGAACGGTGTCGGCGTGATGCGCAGCCGCTCGGTGCCGCGCGGCACGGTCGGGTAGTTGATCGGCTGGATGTAGATGCCGTGCACGCCAAGCAGGCGGTCGCTGGCCATCTTGCAGAGTTCCGGATCGCCGACCAGCAGCGGCACGATATGGGTTGGCGACTCCATCACCGGCAGGCCGGCCGCCGACAGGATCTGCTTGGTTCGGCTCGCCTGCTGCTGCTGGGCGTCACGCTCGGCCTGCGAGTGCTTGAGATGGCGGATCGAGGTGGTGGCCGCGGCCGCGATCGCCGGCGGCAGCGCCGTGGTGAAGATGAAGCCCGGCGCATAGGAGCGCACCGCGTCGATGACGGCACTGGTGCCGGTGATGTAGCCGCCCAACGTGCCGAACGCCTTGGCGAGCGTGCCTTCGATGATGTCGATGCGGTCGGCCAGGCCCTCGCGCTCGGTGATGCCGCCGCCGCGCGGTCCGTACATGCCCACCGCATGCACCTCGTCGATATAGGTCATGGCGTTGTAGTGCTCGGCGAGCTCGACGATCTCCCGGATCGGCGCGATGTCGCCGTCCATCGAATAGACGCTCTCGAAGACGATCAGCTTGGCGCGTTCGCGCCCCGCCGCCTGCAGCAGGTTCTCCAGATGCGCGACGTCATTGTGCCGGAAAATCTTCTTCTCTGCGCCGGAGCGCCTAACGCCTTCGATCATCGAGGCGTGGTTCAGTTCGTCCGAGATGATCAGGCAATTGGGCAGAAGCCGGGCAATGGTCGAGATCGAGGCTTCGTTGGAGACGAAGCCGGAGGTGAAGACCAGGGCCGCGTCCTTGCCGTGCAGGTCGGCAAGCTCATGCTCGAGCTCGACCAGCGGGTTGGAGGTGCCGGAAATGTTGCGGGTGCCGCCGGCGCCCGACCCCATCTTGCCGGCCGCGTCCTGGAACGCGGCGATGACGTCTGGATGCTGGCCCATGCCGAGATAGTCGTTGGAGCACCAGACGGTGATTTCCTCGGCGCGGCCGCCTGCGCGCCAGATGGCGCGCGGAAACTTGCCCGCGATACGCTCGAGGTCGGCGAAGACACGATAGCGACGCTCCGCGTGGAGCTGGTCGATCGCTTCTTCGAAGAACCGCTGGTAGTTCATGTCGGCTTCCCAATTTTGCGCGGGATCATAATCATTGGCCTATTGGTCGTCCACCGGGCCGTTTTGGTCAAAATGCCACGCCCCGCACCTGTTCCTAACGATCGCGGATCGTGGCCTATTCCCACCCCACGACACGCTTTGTGGATCACTTTTGTTTCAGCACGATGCCACATTTGGTGAACGCCGGTTACCGAGGGTTCTAATGGCCATATGGCAGGCTTTCCAGTAAGGCGGTGGTTGAGACAGTTTCCGATAAATCTTGAGATGCGAGGATGCGGATGACGGTTTTGGTGACAGGCGGCGCTGGCTATATCGGCAGCCACATGGTCTGGGAATTGCTGGATGCGGGCGAAAGCGTGGTCGTGCTCGACCGCCTTTCCACCGGCTTCGAATGGGCGGTGGCGCCGGAGGCAAAGCTGGTCGTCGGCGATGTCGCCGACAAGGAATTGGTCGGATCGATCATCCGGGAGAACAAGGTCGATGCCATCATCCATTTCGCCGGTTCCATCGTGGTCCCCGAATCGGTCGCCGACCCGCTCGCCTACTACGAGAACAACACCTCAAAGACGCGCACGCTGATTGAAACCGCGGTGCGCGAGGGCGTGCCGCATTTCATCTTTTCCTCGACCGCCGCCGTTTATGGCGGCGCCGGGCTGGAGCCGGTGCGCGAGGATGCCCGCCTGGCGCCGGAATCGCCCTATGGGCTGTCCAAGCTGATGAGCGAGTGGATGTTGCGCGATGCCGGCCTCGCGCACGACATCCGTTACACGGCGCTGCGCTATTTCAACGTCGCCGGCGCCGATCCCAGGGGTCGCACCGGCCAGTCGACGCCGGGCGCCACGCATCTCATCAAGGTTGCCTGCGAGACTGCGCTCGGCAAGCGCCCGTTCATGCAGGTGTTCGGCACCGATTACCCGACGCCGGACGGCACCTGCATGCGCGACTATATCCATGTCAGCGACCTGGCAGCCGCGCATCGCCTGGCGCTGCAGCGACTGCGCGCCGGGGGACAGAGCCTCGTCGCCAATTGCGGCTATAGCCATGGCTATTCGGTGCTTGAGGTCATCGACAGCGTTCGGCGCGCCTTTGGCCGCGATTTCGAGGTGAAGATGGGCGACCGGCGTCCCGGAGATGCCGCTGCGGTGGTCGCCAATTCGGACCTTGCCCGGGCGGAACTCGGCTGGACGCCGCAGCGCGACGATCTCGACCAGATCGTTGCCGACGCACTCGCCTGGGAGCGCATCCTGACCAGCAAGAACTCCGCGCGCGGCTGAGCCACCCCACAGGGCTCGCAAGGCGCGCGGCGACGCGCTATGGAAGGCATGCGCGGCAAGCATGGAGGCACCGCGCCGCCGAGAGCTTTTGGGGGATGGCATGAAGATAACGGTGCTCGGCGCCGGCGTTGTCGGTACGGCAGCGGCCTATTACCTGGCCGCCGACGGCCACGAGGTCACGGTGATCGAGCGCCATGCGGCGCCCGCGCGGGGCACCAGCCAATCCAATGCCGGCTTGGTTTCTCCGGGCGACGCCACCGCCTGGGCCTCGCCGGCCGCCTTGAAGACGTTCCTGCGCGGGCTCTACAATCATGATCTCGGCATCAAGGTGCGGCTGCGCTTCGATCCCTATTTCCTCGCCTGGAGCCTGCGTTTCCTGCGCCAATGCACGGTGGCCCGCCTGCGCGCCAACAGCCAGGTCAAGCTGCGCCTGGCGCTCTATTCGCGCGACTGCATCAACGCCATCTCGGCCGACACCGGCATCCACTATGACGAGCGTAAGAAGGGCATCCTGTATTTCTTCCGCTCGCAGCACAGTCTCGACACCGGCACCGACAATTACCGCTATCTGGCCGAGCATGGCCTGCCGATCGAGATCGTCGGCCGCGACCGGTTGGTCGAGCTCGAGCCGGGCCTTGCAGGGGTGAAGGAAAAGATCGCCGGCGGCGTCTATTCGCCGATCGACCAGACCGGCGATTCCCGGCAGTTCGTGGAAAAGCTTGCCGCCCATGCCGCCGAAAAGCTTGGCGTGAAATTCCTCTACGGCACGACCGTCGAGGGTCTCGATATCGAGGGCGACCGGGTGCGCGCGGTGATGACCTCGGCCGGACCGGTGACGGGCGACGCCGTCGTCATCTCCATGGGGCCGGAAAGCGGCCTGCTCGGCCGCCGCTACGGCATCGACCTGCCGGTCTATCCGGTGAAGGGCTATACGGCGACGATCCCGCTGGAAGATGAGAGCAAGGGTCCGACCATGGGTGGCGCCGACGAAGACCAGCTGATGGCCTATTCGCGGCTCGGCAACCGGCTGCGGCTGGCTTCGACCGCAGAATTCACCGGCTTCGACCGCACCTACAAACCCGGTGACTTTGCCACCATGTTCCGGACCGCCAGGGATCTCTTTCCCGGCGCCTTCGACGAGAAGAAGGCGGAGCTGTGGGCAGGGCTGCGGCCAATGATGCCGGGCTCCGTGCCGGTCATTGGGCAGGCACGCTACAAGAACCTCTATCTCGACACCGGCCACGGCCATGTCGGCTGGACCATGGCCTGCGGCTCGGGAAAATTCCTGGCCGACCTCGTTGCCGGCCGCAAGCCCGAGATCGATACGCAGGGACTGGTCTACGGAGGCTAGGCATGTCGGGACCGCAAGTCGCCATCGACCTTGGCCGTATCGAGCGCAACGCCCGCACCATTGTCGACCGCTGCGCTTTGTCGGGTATCAAGGTGTTCGGCGTCACCAAGGGCACGTGCGGCATGCCGCAAGTGGCGCGCGCCATGCTGCGCGGCGGCGTTGCCGGCATTGCCGAATCGCGTTTCGAAAACATCCGCCGGCTGCGCGACAGCGGCATCAATGCGCCGATCATGCTGCTGCGCAGCCCGCCGATGGCGCGCATCGAGGAGGTGGTGCGCACCGTCGACATCAGCCTGCAGTCGGAGCTCGCCACCATCCGCGAGATATCGCGCATCGCCGAGCGCATGGGCCGCGTCCACGACATCATGCTGATGATCGACCTCGGCGATCTCCGCGAGGGCATCTGGCCGAGCGACCTGATCCCCACCGTCGAGCGGATCCTCGAGTTCAAGGGCGTCCGCGTCGCCGGCATCGGCACCAATCTCGGCTGTTTCGGCGCCATCATGCCGACACCGGAGAATCTCGGCCAGCTCGTCGCCCACGCCTACAAGACCGAGCGCCTGTCGGGCAAAAGCCTCGACTTCATTTCTGGCGGCGCCTCGTCGTCGCTGACGCTGCTGCTCGAAGGCAGGCTCCCGGCCGGCATCAACAATCTCAGGGTCGGCGAGGCGATCCTGCAAGGCGGCGTCGAAACCTTCCGCGATGTCCCATGGGCCGAACTCGAGCCCGATGCCTGCCGCCTGACCAGCGACATCATCGAGGTCAAGCTGAAGCCGTCGCGGCCGATCGGCGAGTCCGGCTACGACGCCTTCGGCAACCAGCCGGTCTTTGCCGACGAAGGCGACAGGCTGCGCGCCATCGCCAATATCGGCCGCGAGGATGTGCTGGTCGAAGGACTGACGCCGATCGCCAAGGGGATCAGGGTGCTCGGCGCGTCCAGCGACCACCTGCTGCTCGACGTGCAGGACGCCGACCCGCGCCCCGCCGTGGGAGATCGCGTCGCCTTCCGTATGAGTTACGGCGCCATGCTGCTGGCGATGACATCGGAATATGTCGAAAAGGCCCCGATGCATGACGTCGCCGACTTTTCGGGCCGCAAGATGGTGTCGATCTCGGCCGAACAGGAAGCCGCCGGCATTCTTGCCCGCGAGGGAGCCGGCGCGCGGCTGGAGGCGATGAATTTCGACGTCGTCGAACTCGCCGATGTCGAGCGGCCGCCCTCGGGCTTGATCCGGTTGAGTGCCGGTGCCGACCGCCGCATCGCCCACAAGGCGCTGACCGCGACGGCGCGCGCGACGCACTCCTTCGGCCTGATCTGGATCGATTCCATCGCCGCCTTGATGCCTGAAGACGAGGAGGGCATAGACCTGCCGGAGGCCTCGGTGCTTGCCCGCACCCTCGGTCTCGACCACAAGGCCGGCGCGCTGCAGCCGCAACTGTCGCCGGAGAATGTCGTCATTGTTGGCCTGCGCCATGCCGATCCGGCCGAAGCGCGGGTGCTGAAGGATTCGCGGGTGTCGGCCTTCACCATGACCGATATCGACGCCATGGGCATGCGCGACCTGATGCATGAGGCGATCCGCATAGCCACTTCGGGCACGCAAGGCTTTCATGTCAGCTATTCGCCGACGGCGACCGAATTCGCCGGCTGGGCGGCCGGTTCCGGCGGGCTGACGGTGCGCGAGACGCATCAGGCGATGGAAGCGATCGCGCTTTCCGGCAGCCTGCTGTCGATGGACGTTTCGGGCTTGACCGGGGGTATGGAGCCCAGGATCGGCATCGACACGGTGAACTTCGTCATGTCGGCCTTCGGAAAGCGGATTCTGTGATCAGCCCCGCGCTTCGACCGCCGCGCGCCACGCGCTGGTATAGTCGGCCCAGGCCGGGTCGGTCGGCGGCTCTGTTCTTTCCCCCTTGCCACGGGCCGTGACCTGATCGGACGCCAGCAGTGCCGCACCGATGCTGGTGCCGGTGGCGGCCTCGGATGCGACGACACCGCGTGCGGTCGCTGCGGCCAGCATGCCGACAAACAGCTGGTTGCGGGCAAAGGGGCCTTCGACCGTGGTTGGGCCATCAGCCCCGATCAGCTCAAGGCAGGTCGCCGTCATTAGCGCCAGATAGAACGAGATGGCGGCAAAGCGCTGGCCATTGTTCATACTGTCGGCATCAAGCCATATCGCGGCCGCATGCGGGAACGGCCCTGATCCCTGCTGCGTCGACGGCAGCAGCAAAGTCTTTCGCGCGAGCACGGCCCGGACATCATCGTTGCTCCAAGTCTCCGGCCGGCTTTCCGTCAGCACGGAAAACTCGCGCCCGCCCATGAAACGGGCCGAGGGGACGGGGTCGCCAAGCGCATTGACATTGACCAGCGTGTCGCGCGCCGGGTCGAGCTTGACCGGTCTGCCGCCGACCGCCATCGACACCACCCAGGTGCCGGTCGAGACGACCGAGAAGGGTGGCGCATCGGAGAGAAGATGTGGCAGCAGCGAGGCGTTGGAATCGTGCAGACCGCAGAACACCAGCGTTTGCGGATCAAGGCCGGTGCGCGCGGCAAGCGCTGGCAGGATTGGACCGAGGCGGTCCCTGGCCGGCCGCACCGGTGCCATCAGGCCGCGCCAATCCAACCGATCGACCAGCGACGAAAAGTCAGCTGTCCACGGGTTCCACAGATCGGTGTGGCAGCCCAGCGAAGTCACCTCGTTCGCGGCGACCCCAGTCAGGCGCAGCGCCCAATATTGCGGGTACATCAGAATGGTGGTCGCATGCGCGAACTCGGCTGGAAAACGCTTCTGCTGCCAGAAGAACTGCGCGCCGAGATTGAGGCCGAGCGGCAGGCGTGGCGTACCGGTCTCGGCGAAAGGCGGGCGGATCGCATCATAGTCCGCCGCCAGCCTGTCGGGGCCGTCGAACTCATAGTCGAGCACCGGCAGCACCAGTTCGCCAGATGAGTCGACCAGTACGCCAGTCGCACCGTGGGTGGTGATCGAGATGGCGTCGATGTGCTGTTCACGGTTGATGTCCCTGAGGCTGGCCAGGATGAAGGCCCAAAGGCGCTCGACATCGTGATGCGGGTAGGGGCCCTCCGTAGCGACGGCATTGGCCATGCGGCGCAGCGCCACCTCGCTCGACGTGGCGAGATCGACCAGCGCCACCTTGGCGTTGGTCTTGCCGATGTCGATGACGGCGATGTGGCGCAGAGCACTCATGCCATATGGAACACGGTTTCCAACGGCACGGCCACTGGCTCATTATCAGGCCTGGTTTCCATGATGTCGGCCATGTGTGCCCACCAGCGCTGCATCACCGGATGCCCAGGCAATTCGGCCATGCCATGATCGTCCCGCCGCCACAGTACGCCGAACAGGATGTCGGTCTCTTCATCGAGATGGATCGAATAGTCGGACACGCCGGCCTGTTTCAACAGCGCGATCAGCGACGGCCAGATCTCGTCATGGCGCTTCCTGTACTCGGCCTTCATGCCCGGTTTCAGCTTCATCTTGAACGCGTATTTCTCAGGCATCAGCTGCTACCACGCAGTCGCCGCCAGACGATAGGCAGCGCGATGACGATGATCAGCAGCAGGCCGATGAAGATCGACATGACGATGCCGGGCACGTTGAGCAGGCCGAGCCCGAACGTCACCAGCCCCATGATGAAGGCGGCGAGCACGACGCCGACAATGCTGCCGGCGCCGCCCAGAATGCTGACGCCGCCAAGCACCACCATGGTGATGACTTCCAGCTCATAGCCTTGCGCGATCGAGGGCCGTGTCGAGCCGAGCCGCGAGGTGATCAGCACCGAGGCTATACCCGACATCAGCCCGGTCAGGCAGAACAGGATGAACTTGATGCGGCCGACGCGCACGCCGGAAAACTGCGCCGCGACCGGATTGTTGCCGATGGCAAAGACGCGGCGGCCGAAGCTCGTGCGGTGCAGGAGGAACCAGTAGACGACCGCCGCGATGAGGAAGAGCACCAGCTCGAACGACACCACCCACCAGACATAGCCCTGGCCGAAGAAGGCGAAGCTTTCAGGATAGCCCTTATAGGCCTGGTCGCCGAGAATGATGAAGGCGATGCCGCGAAACAGGCTCATCGTGCCGATGGTTACGACGATCGACGGCAGGCCGAGCCGTGTCACCAGCAGCCCGTTGAAGGCGCCGCAGCCGAGGCCTACGACGATGCCGATCAGCACCAGCACCGGCGTGCCCGCACCCGCTTGCACCGCCATGCCCATCATGGTCGAAGCCAGTGCGATGATCGCGGCCACCGACAGGTCGATTTCGCCCGAAATGATCAGCAACGCCATGGCAAAGGCGATGAGGCCCTTCTCGGTGAAATTGAAGGTCAGGTCCGACAGCGAATAAGGGTCGAGGAAATAGGGCGAGGCAAAGCTGTTGATTGCAAAGATGGCGATAGCCACCACGACCAGCAGAGCCTCCCAGGAAAAGATCGCCGAGCGAAACGGCTTGTCGAGCCGGTCGGGGATGTGGCGCGGGGCAGGGATGTCGGTCATGCCGCCTCCACCTTTCTCAGGATGATGCGGCCTTGCTGGCGTTCACCGCGCGCGTTGAGCACGACGGCCAGGATGATGGCGCTGCCCGAAATCGCCATCTGCCAGAAGGGCGAGATGTTGATGACCGGCAGCGCGTTGGAGATGATGCCGAGGAACAGGGCGCCGAGCACCGCGCCGCCGACCGAGCCGATGCCGCCGGCGATCGAGATGCCGCCGATGACGCAGGCCGCGATGATGTTGAGCTCATAGCCGTTGGCGACTTCGACCGAGGCGATGACGTAGCGCGAGATCCAGAGATAGCCGGCAAGCCCGCCGATCATGCCCGAGATGCAGAAGACGATGAATTTCGTGCGGCCGACATCGATGCCGGTATAGACCGACGCCGTCGGGTTGACGCCTATGGCGTAGATCGAGCGGCCGAGCGCGGTGCGTGTCATCAGCACGAAGAACAGCGCGATGACCAGGATGGCGATCCATGACAGCACCGGAATGCCGAGGAACGCGGCGCGCTGGAAGCCGATGAAATCCGGGCTCATCTTGTCGGCATTGACCCAGGCGCCGCCGGACAGGACGAAGGTGGCGCCGCGATAGATGGTGAGCGTGCCCAAAGTCACCACGATCGAAGGAATGTTCAGCCGCCACACCAGAAGGCCGTTGATGGCGCCGAGCACCAGCCCGACGGCGAGCGCGATGACGATCAGCAGCGGGATCGGGATCGCCGGATGCGCGGCGTTCAGCATCGCCACCACCATGCCGCTGAAGCAGAGATTGGAGGCCATCGACAGGTCGATCGAGCGGGTCAGGATGACCACCATCTGGCCGAGCGCCAGGATCATCAGGATCGAAGTGTCGTTGAACACCTGGCGCAGATTGCCGGGGTCGGCGAAGGCCGGGAAGCGGGTCGAGATCAGCCCGATCAAGACAATGATCGCCGCGGCCAGCCAGATCTCGCGGTATTTGAGAAAGGCTTTCATGCCGCGATCCCCGCTGCCGTCCGGACCAGCGTCTCGGCGTCCAGCCCCTTATTGTCATAGACCGCCGCGACAAGCCCCTCGCGCATGACCACGACGCGGTCCGACATGCCGAGAATCTCCGGCAGTTCCGACGACACCATGATCACCGACAGGCCCTGCGCCACCAACTCGGCCATGAAGCCGTGTACGGCCGCCTTGGAACCGATGTCGATGCCCTTGGTCGGCTCGTCCAGGATGATCACCTTTGGCGCTGTCGCCAGCCACTTGGCGATGACGATCTTCTGCTGGTTGCCGCCCGACAGCGTGCCGACATCCTGGCTGAGCGAGGAGGCCCTGAGGTCAAGCCGCTCGGTGTAGGAGCGGGCGAGCGAAAATTCCTCAGCCAGCCGCAGAAAGCCTGACTTGGAGGTACGCTTGAGCGAGGGCAGCGAGACGTTCTGGAAAATTGGCAGGCCGATCACCACGCCCTGCTTGCCGCGTTCCTCCGGCACATAGACGATGCCCGCCTCGATCGAATCCGCCGCCGATTTCGGCGCGATCACCTTGCCTTCCAGCGTGATTGTGCCGCCAGAGGTTCGGGTGATGCCCGATATCGCCTGCATCACCTCGCTGCGCCCGGCGCCGACGAGGCCGTAGAAGCCGAGGATTTCGCCCTTGTGCAGCTCGAAGCCGATATCGTTGAATTCGGTTGGGTGCGACAGGCCGGAGACCGACAGCATCGGCGCGCCGATCTCGGCCTTGCGCTGCGGAAAGATATGATCGACCGAGCGACCGACCATCATGCGCACGATCTGGCTCTGGCCGGCATCCTTGATCAGCCCTTCGCCGACCATCTCGCCGTCGCGGAACACCGTGTAGCGGTCGGCGATGCGGTAGATCTCGTCGAACTTGTGGCTGATGAACAGGATCGCCTTGCCTTCCTCCTTGAGGAATTCGATGAGCAAAAACAGCTCCTCGATCTCCTTCATCGAAAGCGCGGCGGTCGGCTCGTCCATGATGACGATCTGCGCGTCGATCGACATGGCGCGCGCCACCGCGACCAGATGCTTGTTGGCGATGCCGAGGTCCTTCA
The DNA here is from genome assembly GCF_030160235.1 of Mesorhizobium huakuii. Classification (GTDB taxonomy): domain Bacteria; phylum Pseudomonadota; class Alphaproteobacteria; order Rhizobiales; family Rhizobiaceae; genus Mesorhizobium; species Mesorhizobium huakuii. Next base: position 94,699 of record NZ_BSNY01000026.1, on the reverse strand, counting down.
GACGCGCATCGGCGTCGATATGGCCGGCATGCATGGTGTCGAGCACTTCGCGCGCATCTTTCCGCATCGTGCGCCAGTCGATGGTGCCTAGCCGTGTGCGCGGCGCGTGGCCGAGAAAGATATTTTCGGCGACGCTCAGATCATCGAACAGCACCGTTTCCTGATGGATGGCTGTGACGCCATGGCCGAAGGCGGCATGCGCACTGTGCAAGGCGACAGCCTGGCCGTCGATGCTGATAGTGCCCGAATCCGGCTGGTAGATGCCCGTCATGATCTTGACCAGCGTCGACTTGCCGGCGCCGTTCTCGCCGATCAGCGCCGTCACCTGGCCAGGATAGAGCGACAGGCTGACATTGTGCAGCGCGCGCACACCGGGGAAACTCTTGGAGATGCCGGACAGCGTCAGGCGTGGCGTGGAGGCCGCTGGCCCCTCCTTCACCGTGCCGTGCTGGGCTGTCGTGTCCATGGTCGTATCAAGCCCTGAAACAAGGTCCGTTTGAAGCCGCGGCGGGACGTGAGCCCCGCCGCGACAGCTTGAGAGGGTCTGAGATCAATAGATCTTGGAGAACTTCTCGATGTTGGTCTTGTCGAACTGGAAGGGCGGAGCCATCGCGGCCGAGTTGGTATCGTCGAGCGTGACCTTGCCGACACGGCCGATCGACAGCGTCGCACCGGGCTTGGCCTCTTCCTTCTTCACCGCCAGGTCGTGGGCGAGGTAGACGGCCGAGTAGCCGAGGTCGATCGGGTTCCACAGCGCGACCGCCTGGCTGGCCCCGTTGTCGATGAACTTCTTGAACTCGGACGGCAGCGCGAGGCCCGTGACATTGACCTTGCCGATCAGCTTCTCGTCGGTGACGACCTGGGCGGCGGCGACGACGCCGACGGTGGTCGGCGCGATGATCGCCTTGAGGTTCGGATAGGACTTCAGCAGGCCCTTGGCTTCGTCGGTGCTCTTGGCGGAATCGTCATCGCCATAGACGGTGGCGACGAGCTTGATCTTGGGGAATTTCTCCGGCAGCACCTTCTTGGCCGCATCGATCCAGGCGTTCTGGTTGGTCGCGGTCGAGGAGGCCGACAGGATGGCGACATCGCCACCTTCCGGCAGATAGTCGGCGGCGAGCTTGATGATGGTCTCGCCGATCAGGCCGGTGTCGGACGGGTTGAGATGCAGTTGACGGCCTTCCTTGGCGACACCGGAATCCCACGAGATGACGGTGATGCCGCGCTCCATGGCCTTCTTCAGCACCGGCACCAGCGCGTCGGCGTCATTGGCGGAAATGGCGATGGCGTTGACCTTCTGCGCGATCAGCGAATTGACCACTTCGATCTGCGCCTCGGCGGTTGCCTTGGTCGGGCCGGTATAGATGATGTCGACATCACCGAGTTCCTTGGCCGCCTCTTCGGCGCCCTTGTTGGCGGCGTCGAAGAAGCCATTGCCGAGCGACTTCACCACCAGTGCGATCTTGACGTTCTCGGCATAGGCGGCATTCACGAACATGGCGGCCGAGAATGCGGCCGTCACCATCAATTTCTTCAAAAAGCTCATCGTATATCCTCCCTTGAGCGTTGCATTCCATCGCCGCTGCGGGCGTGAGGTGTCTCAGGCCTGCAGTGAAGATTCTTCCTTTGCCGTCTTGCGGGCGACGATCAGCGTCACGCCAGCGGTCTCCAACATCTTGGCTTCGCGATCCTCGATGCCGTCATCGGTGATGACGGTGGCGATGCGCGACAGGCCGCACAGGATCAGGCTGGAGCGCTTACGGAATTTCGAGGAGTCGACCAGCACCACCAGTTCGTCGGCCTGGTCGATCAGCTTCTGCTCGGCCTGGATCAGCAAAGGGTCGCCTTCCATCAGGCCGAGCGGTCCCAGTCCTTGCGCGCCCATGAACATGCGGCGCGCATAGAAATTGCGCGTCACGTCATTGTCGAAGGGCGACAGGATGATGTTCTGCTCGCGATAGATGGTGCCGCCCGACAGCATCACCGTGTTCTTCGAGTGCTTGAGCAGATGCTCGGCGATCGGGAACGAATTGGTGAAGATCGGCATGCGCCGCCCGGTCAGGAAATGCACCATCTGGAAGGTGGTGGTGCCGCCATTGATGATGATCGGCTCGCCATCCCCGCACAATTCGACCGCTTCTCGGGCGATCGCGCGCTTCTGCGAAGCGTTGATCGTTTCGTTGACGGAAAAGGGCCGGCCGGCGAGGCCGATGAACTGCGGCGGCGAGATCGCCTCGGCGCCACCGCGCACCCGGCGCAGGCGCTTCTGCACATGCAGGGCCGCGATGTCGCGCCGGATCGTCGCCTCGGAGGACTCCGTCAGGTCGACCATCTCCTGCACCGTCACCACAGGCTTTTCCTGGACGGCGGACAGAATGATCCTGTGGCGCTCTTTTTCGTGCATGGTTCCTCCCTGCCTGGCCATCTAGGCACTCAAAACGAGCAGTGTCAATCATTTCCGATCATATAATTTCATTGTGCAGTGCAATATGATCGATCTTGATCGTTTATGATTGACAAGCGAGGCGCTTGCGTAGACATTCCGGGCAAAATGGACCGCGGCTTTTTGCGTCCCAGGGAGGATACCTATGCTCGACAAGCGCTCCGGCTCGCGCCTTGCCAATCTGTGGGATGATGCGAAAGCCAAGGGGATGAGCGACCCAGAGCTTCTGGTCTATCGCTCGAACACGCTGGGTTCCGACAAGCGCGTCACCAACTATGGCGGTGGCAACACCTCCTCCAAGATCTGGCAGAAGGATCCGCTCAGCGGCGAGACTGTCGAAGTGCTCTGGGTCAAGGGCTCGGGCGGTGACAGCGCCTCCATCAAGCTCGACGGTTTTGCCACGCTCTACATGGACAAGTTGCGCGCGTTGAAAGGCCTTTATCGCGGCGTCGAGCATGAGGACGAGATGGTGGGATATCTGCCCCACTGCACCTTCAACCTCAATCCGCGCGCGGCCTCGATCGACACGCCGCTGCACGCCTATGTGCCGAAGCCTTTCGTCGACCACATGCATCCCGATGCCATCATCGCGATTGCCGCGGCGAAGGATTCCAAAGCGCTGACCAAGGAGATATTCGGCGAGGCTATCGGCTGGCTGCCGTGGAAGCGGCCAGGCTTCGAGCTTGGCCTGTGGCTGGAGAAGTTCTGCCTCGAACATCCCGCCGCCAAGGGTGTCATCCTCGAAAGCCATGGTCTGTTCACCTGGGGCGACACGCCCAAGGAATGTTACGAGACGACGATTTCGGTGATCAACCAGGCGATCGAGTGGTTCGAGCGCCGCTCCGAGGGCCTGGCGATTTTCGGCGGCGAAGCGGTCAAGTCGCTGGATGCCGCCACCCGCCGCGCCATCGCGGCGAAACTGATGCCGAAAATCCGCGGCCTGATCTCGGAGAAGAGCCACAAGCTCGGCCATTTCGACGATTCCGCCGCCGTGCTCGAATTCGTCAACTCCAGGGATTTGCGCCCGCTGGCGGTACTGGGCACCTCATGCCCCGACCATTTCCTGCGCACCAAGATCCGCCCGCTGGTCATCGAATTCGATCCGGCAAAACCTGATGTCGATGCGGTCATCGCCCGCCTCGCCGACGACATCGCCGAATACCGCGTCGGTTACCAGGCCTATTACGACATCTGCAAGCATCCGGACTCGCCCGCCATCCGCGATCCCAATGCCGTGGTCTATCTGATGCCCGGCGTCGGCATGTTCACCTTCGCCGGCGACAAGGCGACGGCGCGCATCTCGGGCGAGTTCTACGTCAACGCCATCAACGTCATGCGCGGCGCCTCGACGGTGTCGTCCTATGTCGGCCTGCCTGCGCAGGAAGCTTTCGACATCGAATACTGGCTGCTCGAGGATCTGAAGTTGCAGCGCATGCCGAAGCCGAAGTCGCTCGCCGGCCAGATCGCGCTGGTCACAGGCGGCGCCGGCGGCATCGGCCGCGCGACCGCCAACCGCCTGCTGCGCGAAGGCGCCTGCGTGGTGCTGGCCGACATCGATGAGGCTGCGCTGGCCAGCGCCAATGAAGAGCTGGCAAAAGCCTATGGCAAGGATTTCGTCCGTCCGGTTGTAATCAACGTCACCTCGGAAGATCAGGTGGTCTCCGGCTTTGCCGAGACGGCGGTCGAATTCGGCGGCATCGACATTCTGGTCTCCAACGCCGGTCTCGCCTCCTCGGCGCCGATCGAGGAGACGACGCTGGCGCTGTGGAACAAGAACATGGACATCCTGTCGACCGGTTACTTCCTGGTCTCGCGGGAGGCCTTCCGGCTGTTCAGGGTGCAGAAGATCGGCGGCAATGTCGTCTTCGTCGCCTCCAAGAACGGTCTTGCCGCGTCGCCCAATGCCGCCGCCTACTGCACGGCCAAGGCCGCCGAGATCCATCTCGCCCGCTGTCTCGCGCTGGAAGGCGCGGAAGCGCAGATCAGGGTCAATGTCGTCAATCCGGACGCGGTGCTGCGCGGCTCGAAGATCTGGACCGGGGAGTGGAAGGAACAGCGCGCCGCCGCCTACAAGATGTCCACGGACGACCTCGAAGAACATTATCGTTCGCGCTCGATGCTGAAGCGCTCGGTCTTCCCCGAAGACATCGCCGAGGCGATCTATTTCTTCGCTTCCGACATGTCGGCCAAATCGACCGGCAACATCATCAACGTCGACGCCGGCAACGCGCAGAGCTTTACGCGCTGATTTGGAGCGCTTCCCTTCTCCCCGTTCACGGGGAGAAGGTGGCCCGAAGGGCCGGATGAGGGGCGGCGCTGACGGAACGCATTTGGGAGGAACCTGCACTTGTCCGAAACCATCATCTCCGCCGACCTCGTTGGCAGCCACAATGCCGCCCGCAAAGCCGAGCTCGAACGCGACTACGCCTCGCTCGGCGAGCGTCTCGACCGCCGCGGCATAGCCATCGACGCCATCCGCGACAAGGTCGAGAAATTCGCGGTCGCCATTCCCTCCTGGGGCGTCGGCACCGGCGGCACGCGCTTTGCCCGCTTTCCCGGCGCCGGCGAGCCCCGCGACATCTTCGACAAGATCGAGGATTGCGCCGTCATCAGCCAGCTGACGCAGGCGACGCCGACCGTCTCGCTGCACATTCCATGGGACAAGGCCGACCCGAACCGGCTGAAGCAGGCGGCCTCGCGCTTTGGCCTCGGCTTCGACGCGATGAATTCCAACACCTTCTCCGATGCCCGCGACCAGAAACTCTCCTACAAATTCGGCTCGCTGTCGCATGCCGACGCCGGCACGCGCCGGCAAGCGGTCGAGCACAATCTCGAATGCATCGAGATCGGCAAGACGCTCGGCTCCAAGGCGCTGACGGTGTGGATCGGTGACGGCTCGAACTTTCCGGGCCAAGTCAATTTCGCCAAGGCCTTCGAGCGCTACCTCGACGCCATGAAGGCGGTTTATGCCGGGCTGCCCGCCGATTGGAAGCTGTTCACCGAACACAAGATGTACGAGCCGGCCTTCTACTCCACGGTCGTGCAGGATTGGGGCACTAACTACCTCATTTCCAAAGAACTCGGCGACAAGGCGTTCTGCCTGGTCGATCTCGGCCACCATGCACCCAACGTCAACATCGAGATGATCGTGTCTCGGCTGATCCAGTTCAGGAAACTGGGTGGCTTCCACTTCAACGATTCGAAATATGGCGACGACGACCTCGACGCCGGTTCGATCGATCCTTACCGGCTGTTCCTGGTCTTCAACGAACTGGTCGATGCCGAACTGTCCGGCGCCGAGGGTTTCGATCCGGCCCACATGCTCGACCAGAGCCACAACGTCACCGACCCGATCGAAAGCCTGATGCTGTCGGCGGTCGAGGTGCAGCGCGCCTATGCGCAGGCGCTGCTGGTCGATCGCAAGGCGCTGGAAGGTTTTCAGGACGGCAATGACGCGCTGATGGCGACCCAGACGCTGAAGGCGGCCTACCGCACCGATGTCGAGCCGATCCTGGCCATGGCGCGGCTGAAGACCGGGGGCGCCATCGATCCCGTCGCCGCCTACCGGGCGGCGGGCTACCGCGCCAAGGTCGCGGCCGAACGCCCGGCTGTCGCCGGCGGCTCGGGGGGAATTGTCTGACACGCCTGACATCTGAATTGATCCGCCTGGCCCACCGTTGATGGTGGACTCGGCCGCTGCGACGGGTTCTTCTAGGCGTCCCCGCCAGGAGGACCCGCCATGCATCTCACCCGTCGGACACTGATCGCCGCCAGTCTTTCCATCACCTTCGCGCTGGCGCCCTTGACGAGCGTCCTTGCCGCCTCGCCGGCCCCTGCCAAGGGCGAGCATGGCATGGTGGTGACGGCCCAGCACCTGGCGTCGGAAGTCGGCGTCGAGGTCTTGAAGAAGGGCGGCAATGCCGTCGATGCGGCGGTCGCCGTCGGCTATGCGCTGGCTGTCGTCTACCCCAATGCCGGCAATATCGGCGGCGGCGGCTTCATGACCATCCGTTTCGCCGATGGCAAATCGACCTTCCTCGATTTCCGTGAGCGCGCGCCGCTGGCGGCGACCAAGACCATGTATCTCGACAAGGACGGAAATCCGGTGAAGGGCGCCAGCCTCGACGGCTATCTCGCCGTCGGTGTGCCTGGCTCGGTGGCCGGCTTCGAAATGGCGCGCGAAAAATATGGCACATTGTCCAGGCAGAATCTGATGGCGCCGGCGATCGGCTATGCCAAGGACGGGTTCATCCTCAATCAGGGCGATGCCGCCTCGTTCGCCGGTAGCGCGGAAAGGCTGGCGAAGGACCCGGCGGCAGCGGCCGCCTTCCTGAAACCCGACGGCAAGCCCTATGGCATCGGCGAGCGGCTGACCCAGCCAGACCTTGCCGCCTCGCTCTCGGCGATATCCGAGAAAGGTCCCGACGCCTTCTACAAGGGCGCCATCGCCGACGCCATCGTCAAGGCGAGCGGCGCCAAGGGCGGTATACTGGCCAAGCAGGATTTCGAGCAATATGCGGTGCGCGAGCTGAAGCCGGTCACCTGCACCTATCGCGGCTACGAAATCACGTCCTCGCCGCCGCCAAGCTCCGGCGGCATCATCATCTGCGAAATCCTCAACGTGCTGGAGGGCTACCCGCTGTCCTATCTCGGCGCCGGCTCGGCCGAGACAGTGCATGTCATGGTCGAGGCGATGCGCCATGCCTATGTCGACCGCAATTCCGCGCTCGGCGATCCCGATTTCGTCGACAATCCGGTTTCGAAACTGCTGGACAAGGCTTACGCCAAGGGCATCCGCGACAAGATCGACCCATTCCGGGCCGGCGTGTCGCAGGACCTGATGCCGAAAGGCTTTGGCGAGTCGAAGGAGACCACGCACTATTCGATCATCGACAAGGACGGCAACGCGGTCGCGGTCACCTACACGCTGAACGGCTCCTTCGGCGCCGGCGTCGTCGCCGACGGCACCGGCATCCTGCTCAACAACGAGATGGATGATTTCACCCAGAAGCCGGGCGTGCCCAACCTCTATGGGCTGGTCCAGGGCGAGGCCAATGCCATCCAGCCGAAGAAGACGCCGCTGTCATCGATGAGCCCGACCATCGTCGCCAAGGACGGCAAGCCGTTCATGGTCATAGGCAGCCCCGGCGGCTCGCGCATCATCACCATCACGCTGGAAGCGATCGTCAACGTCATCGACCACGGCATGAACATCCAGGAAGCGATCGACGCGCCGCGCATCCACCATCAATGGCTGCCCGATAAGGTCTATGTCGAGCCGTTCGGCCTGTCGCCGGACACCGAAAGGCTGCTGGCCGGCATGGGCTACCACCTTGATCTCGGCGACCAGACCTGGGGCCAGGCGGCCGGCATCCTGGTCGGCGGCAAAAGCCTCGCAGAAATCGGGAAAGGCGGCGGCGCGCGGTACAATGGCGCCATCGACAGCCGGGCGGCCTCTGGCGAGGCGCTCGGATATTGATGCCGGGGTGGACTCTCGGACAGGGTGACGGCCCGGCAAGGACCGTCAGGTAACCAGCGTGATGGTCGATGCGATCAGCATCAGGGCGGCGATGCCTACGAACAGCGCGTAGATGCGCGGCCGGTCAAGCAGAAGCGCGTTTCCGGAGATCCAGGCCGATGTGGCGCCGCCCAGCGCGAAGAGGAACCCGTTGCGATGTCCGAAGGTCATCGACGCGGCCATCAGCCCGCCGATGATCAGGGCGCCGAACACGATGATGACGGCGACCGCGTATTTCTCGAAATCATTGTTGCCGATCCCTGGCCCGATCGCATTCAGATTGGGCAGGTCGTCCGGATCGAAGGGGTTCGCCGACCCATATTCGTCTTGACCGATCGATTCTCGCATCACTCGTTCTCCGCAGACCGGCAACAAACCATCAACACTTGCCGAGTGCAACCCGATGGCGCGTCCCTCTCTGTGCCGACCGTCACCTTCAACACGTTCCGGCGGCGCTTGTCACCGGTTTTCCGGCTGCCTGTCACGAATGCAACACGTGTCCGCGTTCGGATGGCACGCCACCATCCTATTCCATTTGGACCGTGTTCGCGGGGAAAAGATGATGCCGCGCATCGATTCCAGCGCCGCAACGCCCTGCGCGGCTGCGGCGGGGAGTCGCAGCGCCGGGCGTGAGGCGGGCAATTGTTGACTGGGGAAGGCGTTCGCGGTGCGGGAAAGGAATACCGCCCCGAACGCCTGCCTCGGCAGGATGGTGGGCACCTCGCACCCTCATTTCTGTGAAGGGGTGGCGCTCAATCGATGATAGGGGACGCCATCGAAGCTTGCCGTCACAAAATCCGTGACGGACATCTTGCGCTTGCGTCCGTCGCTGCAGGTGTAAACCGGCCAACCGGCATCGCTGCATTCGCTGGCAGCGCAGATACGCACTAGGCAGTTACCGATCGTCAATCGGAAGCCGCCCTTGCCGGCGAAGCCTTGCAACAAGCTGCCGTCCGCCGAGCGCCAGGTCCGCGCACGGAATTCCGGCCGCAAAAGCAATGGTTCGAGAGAGACCGCAAGATTGGTTTCGCCCGCACGTCCTGCGAACTGCAGACGGAAGCGCGCCATTGCAGTCGTGTATGCGGTCACAAGATCCGATTCGCGAAAATAGGAGATCGGCAGGTTGGAGCGGTCAAGCAGATGAGACATGCGCTCGCTTGCCTCTACCGGCGTCAGCAAGGCAACAAACGCAAGAAGGGCGAAGCAAGCTCGCGACATTTTCCAGCAGCCATAACGATCTCGGCCTGCCGGTTTGGCCCCGGTTGCCCCCATTAACATCCCGCCAATCGTCGCCCTGTGCAAGCCGCTTGCTGAGGCAGTCCAAGGCGGCCGAGTGTGCAATTCGCAAGGCCCCCGAGTTAAACGCTTGGAGCCGAAGAGCCACCAGCCAGGGGTCTTTAGCTGGCGCGGGCCGGCGGCAGCTCAAACAGGTTGGCGCCATTCTGCTGGCCGCGCTCGACATAGCCGATAATGCCAAACCATCGGGCGACGTCAGGCCCCTGCAGCCAGCTGCGCGAATGGATGGGAAGGTTGCCGGCGAGCGCCTGGATATGCCTGATATGCCGTTTGCAGAAGCGTACGGTCGAGGCGCGGAAGAAGTCCTCCTGGGCGGCAAACAGCGTATCGGCTGCGTCGCTGTTCTCATGCCAGGCGATGATCGCCACGGCCTTCTCGCCCTCGATCAGCGCGTGCGCCCGGCCTTCCTTCAGGTTCATCATCAGATTGTCGTAGGCGATCTTGCTGTCCTTGCCGGCCGCCGCGTATTCCTCCGACATGCGCTTGGACAGGCCATGAAAGACATCCTCGAGATCCCCGAGCGTCGCTGCGCGTGCTCTCATTTCACCTCCTGCAGCCCCGGCAGGGAGTTTGCCCTAAGGGTGAGGGATCACCAAGCAAATCGAATCCGCTGAATGGCCAATGAGAGCAAAGCTGTTTCGCTGGGCGAGTCGCCTGGTCGCGGGATAAGGCTATGCCCATCGATCGCCATCTCGATACTCTTCACCAAGGTCGGTGGTCACCTCCTCTAGAGATAGACGATCGCTGAAGCTCTGTTCGCAGGAAGGGCGAAGCCTCGTTAGACGAGGGTTGTTGCAATCGTCTGCATCAGGCAATCGCCAGCTTGCGTGCCGACGATGCCCAGATCCCGTACGCTGTTCATGTGGTTCCGATCATTCAGGCGGAGGTCGCGGACATCGTGCCCCTGTGCGCGCAAGAGCGTTACGAAGTCGGTCGCTTGCTGGTGAAAGGGTGGCGTTTCCTGGTCCCCGACGAGAATGGTCACTGCCGTCTTCGGGTCATGCTGTCGCGTCATTGGCGTGAAGGCGGCTGCCTCCTCGTCGGTGATGCCGATCAACGGTTCGAGGAAGGATCTCTGCAGGGGCTTCAGGTCATAGAGGCCACCCAGCAGCAGTGCTGCACGGATGCGTGATGGCATTGGCGTCTTTTCGAACAGGAATGTGGCCAGGTGCGCACCGGCAGAATGGCCGCTGACGCTTATCCGGCCGGGATCGCCGCCATGGTCGACGATGTTGTCCAGCACCCATTGTTTGGCGCGCCGCACCTGTTCCACGATCGCCGCCATCCTGAACTCGGGCATCAGCGCATAGTCGACGATGACCGCGATCGCACCGGCTTTGGTGACTGTGTCCGCCACATAGGAATAGTCGCTCCTGGAAAACATGCGCCAATAGCCGCCGTGGATGAAGATATGAACCGGTAGATTCTTGCGCCCGCCCGGCGGAAAGAACAGGTCGAGCCTCTCGGCCGCGCCGTTGCCATAGGCGATATCGGCCACCATGGGCAACGTCGCCCGGGTAGCAGTGCTGCGCGCCACGATATCGGCCACGATGTCATCGAAGTCGGCGACGTGGTTGCGGGTGCGGAAGGGGTCTTTCTGCATGATCAGAAGGTAACGGCGATATACTTCGCCTCCATGAACTCGGCGATGCCGTGATGCTGGCCGCCCTCGCGGCCCAGGCCGCTCTGCTTGACGCCACCGAAGGGCGCCGCAGGGTCCGACATCAGCCCCCGATTGAGGCCGATCATGCCGGCCTCGATCCTCGATGCCACCCGCAATCCTCGGGCCACATCGCGCGTATAGATGTAGGCGGCAAGGCCGTATTCCGTGTTGTTGGCGTGCATTACGGCCTCGGCCTCGGTCTCGAATCGCGTGATGGGCGCTACCGGCCCGAAGATCTCCTCATGCGCCATGTCAGCGTCGGGCGAAACCTGCGACAGGACCGTCGGCGGATAAAAGAAACCTTCCTCTTCCGGGATCGAGCCGCCGCAAAGCACCTTGGCTCCCCGGCCCACGGCGTCCTTGACCAGGCGGTCGATCTTGTCGACCGCCTTTCTGGTGATCATCGGTCCGCACTCGGTATCCGCACTCATGCCTGGTCCGACCTTAAGAGCTGCCATGCGCTCGCGAAGGCCGTCAGCGAACGCGTCATGGATGCCCGACTGGACATAGATACGGTTGGCGGCCGTACAGGCCTCGCCGGCATTGCGCATCTTCGCGATCATGGCGCCGTCGAGCGCGGCATCGAGGTCGGCATCGTCGAAAACGACGAAGGGTGCATTGCCGCCGAGTTCCATCGAGCAGGAGACCACATGCTTGGCGGCTTCGCCAAGCAAGGTTCGCCCGACGCCTGTCGAACCGGTGAAGGAAAGCTTCCTGACGCGCGGATCGGCCAGCATGGCCGAAGTCAGCGGACCGGGACTTGTCGTGGTGAGCACGTTGACGACGCCAGCCGGCACGCCGGCCTCGCTGTAGAGCGCGGCCAGCGCATAGGCCGTCAGCGGCGTTTCGCTGGCCGGCTTCAGGATCACCGTGCAGCCGGCCGCCAATGCCGGCGCGATCTTTCGCGTCGCCATCGCGGCAGGAAAATTCCAGGGCGTGATCAGCACGCAGATGCCGATCGGCTCATAGTCGACCACGATGCGGTTGGTGCCGGACGGCGCGGTGCCGAACTCGCCAGTGATGCGAACCGCCTCTTCCGCGTTCCAGCGGAAGAACTCGGCGGCGTACGCAACCTCGCCGCGCGCGTCGCGCAGAGCCTTGCCGTTCTCCAGCGAGATCAGCATGGCAAGCGTTTCCGACCGTTCGACCATCAGTTCGAAACAGCGCCGGAGGATTTCCGAGCGCTTGCGTGGCGCCGTCTCCCGCCATGCCGTCGCCGCCTTGGCCGCGGCATCGACCGCGGCCAAGGCGTCGTCGAGCGTCGCGTCGGGAACCGCAGCAATCACGGACCCCGACGAAGGATCGACGACGCCAATGACCCGGCCATCGGAAGATGGTCGCCATCTGCCGTCGATGTAAAGTCCGTGCGAAAAGCCGCGAACGTCATAGTCGTCCTGGTCGATCCACAGCGCATTCGGAGGAAGGTTCATGGTCTTGTTCCGTGGATTACATGGCGCAGGCTGCGAGGTCGCCGTCATGGGCTGCCTGAACCAGGCGTCGCATGGCGGCGAGATCGAAGGGGCGCGGGTTGTTCTTGATCAGGCGGTCGATGCCGAGCGCCTGATCGGCGGTCCAGTCGAGCTTGTCGGCGGGAAGGCCGAGATCGGCCAGCGTCGGCGTAATGCCGATCGCAGTGAATAGCCGCCGGATTTCCTTGATGGTGGCGTCCGCCATCTCCTCGGCGCTCCGTCCCTTGGCCTCAAGCCCAAGCGCGCCGCCGATCTCGGCCATTTCGGCGGCGACCACGCGGCTGTTGTAGGTCATGACGTAGGGCATCATCGTCGCGACGCCCAATCCGTGCGCGGTGTGGGTGAGGGCGCCGGCAGGATATTGCACGGCATGCGCCGCCGCCGTGCCGGCGGTGCCGAATGCGCAGCCCGCCGCAAGCGCGCCCATCATCACATCGGCGCGCGCATCGGCATCGGTGCCGTCGGTGCAGGCTTTCTCCAGGCTGCGGCCCAGCAGTTTTATGGCCAACAGGGCGAAGTGGTCGGTCAGCGCGGTCTTGCCGATGAAGACATGCTGTTGCGGCAGGCTGGGGTCCTCGCCGCGCCACTTCGCGGTGAAGGCCTCGATCGCATGGGTCAGGGCATCGGCGCCGGCTATCGCTGTCAGGGCAGGGGGGCAGGTCATCGTCAGTTCGGGGTCGCACAAGGCAACCGCGGCGATCAGATAGGGGCTCGATATGCCGACCTTGAGCGTCCGGTCAGGGTCGGAGATCACCGCGACGGGCGTCACTTCGGAGCCGGTGCCCGCCGTGGTGGGCACGGCGATCAGCGGCAGCGTCGGGCCGGGTACCTTGAACTCGCCATAGTAGTCCTGGAGCTTGCCGCCATGGCTGAGCAGCAAGTCGGCGCATTTGGCGAAATCGAGGCAGCTGCCGCCGCCGATGCCGATCACCATCTCGGGCTGGAATTTCTCGGCCTCGTCGACGCAAATGCCGACGCTGTCGCGCGGCACGTCGGGAAGCACGCGGTCATGCACCAGCACCTCGAGCGAGGCGGCCTGGAGCGATTTGACGATTTCCGCGAACACCGCCGTGCCGGCGAAACGCTCGTCGGTACAGACCAGGGCGCGTCGGCCGAACCTGCCGGCGACTGTCGGCAGCGCATGGCGCTGGCCTTTCCCGAACAGGATTTCAGGCGGAAGCCGGAGGGCGGCGAAGAGGCTCATGACGATCCTTTGTCCTTTGGCGGCGGCTGAACTGGAAGGGTTGTCGCGACGGATCCGCCATCTGTCAGCAACGGCGCCAGGACATCCTGCAGCACCCCATGTAACGGTTCGAGAAACATATCCGCTTTAAAATCGTATAGGATATAGGATTGCATCCGCCGGAGCATCGTGTTAGCAGTCCGCACTGTCAAGAGGCAAAAGATGCAGGCTGCGAACTCAACCGACACGACCGAAACGACCGCCGCCGGCGGTCGCATCCAGCGCTCCAACAGCCTGGTCGAGGATGTCTACGAAGCGATCTTCGCGCAGCTGATGGCGCTCAAGATCGCGCCGGGTTCGCGCATCACCGTCGACAGCCTGGTCAAGGAATTCAACGTCTCGCACACGCCGATCCGCGAGGCACTCGGCCGCCTCGAAGGCGAAGGCCTTGTGCTCAAGACGCATCTGATCGGCTATCGCGCGGCACCGCAAATCACACGGCGCCGGTTCGACGAATTGTACGAGATGCGTCTTCTGCTTGAGCCGCATGCCGCGGCGAAAGCCGCCGCTGCCATGGACGAAGCCAAGCTCAACATCTTGCTGGAAGCGGCCGGCGTGATGTCACGGCGCGAAGGCAAGGACGAGCGCCTGCGCTATTCGAATTTCGCCCGGCAGGACGCGATCTTCCACGACAAGATCATGGAGTTCTCCGAAAACGAACTCATCCGGCAGACGCTGAGCCACCAGCATACCCACTTCCATATCTTCCGCCTGATGTATCATGCCCGCGTGACCGAGGAAGCGCTCGACGAACACGAGGCGATCCTCGCCGCCTTCGGCGCGGCCGATCCCGACGCCGCCCAAAAGGCGATGCGCGTCCATATCGAGCATTCGCGCGACCGCTTGCTTCCGGCATTCGATTAAGGCCGGAACCAATGTCCCTTGCCGCCAATATCTCTCAAGAGGGAGGAAAACGCTGCCCTCGGGTGACGTGTCCGGCGCCGTCGAACCGGTGCTGCGCGCCGAGCACCCGTTTCCCGGATTCGCCATTCTGATCCGTTTCGATTTCGAAGACAGCCGAGGCGATCCGCGCCTCGCCCAACGCCAACAGGAGGAAGAGCCATGTCAGGCAAGAAAATACTGATGCTGACCGGTGAGTTCACCGAGGAATACGAGATCTTTGTCTACCAGCAGGCGATGGAGGCTGTGGGCCACACGGTTCATGTGGTATGTCCCGACAAGAACGCCGGAGACCTGATCAAGACCTCGCTGCACGACTTCGAGGGCGACCAGACCTATACTGAAAAGCTCGGCCACTATGCGCTGATCAACAAGACGTTCTCGGACGCCGAAAGGCAACTCGACCAGTATCATGCCGTCTACTGCGCGGGCGGCCGCGGGCCGGAATACATTCGTACCGACAAGCGCGTGCAGGCGATCGTGCGCCATTTCCATGAGACCAAGAAGCCCATCTTCACGATCTGCCACGGTGTCCAGATTCTGATCGCCGTCGATGGCGTCGTCCGCGGCAAGAAGGTTGGGGCTCTCGCGGCTTGCGAGCCGGAGGTGACGCTTGCCGGCGGCACTTACATCGACCTGTCTCCCACCGATGCCTATGTCGACGGGACGATGGTTTCCGCCAAGGGCTGGACGGCGCTTGCCGCGTTCATCCGCGAATGCCTGAAGGTACTGGGAACCGAGATCCGCCACGCTTGACGCCAAAACGGCTGGCGCGCGTCAGCGCGCCGGCCGTTTCCAAGGGAAAGCACAGTGCTTTCCCTTGGGAATTTTCAAAACAAAGAGTTGGAGCAGGTGCCGTTTCCCTGAAACGGTGAATGGCTCCAGGATCGGTAACCGCCGCACGGGTGTGACCGTTGGGCTGACCGCCCCGGCCATGATGCCGTCGAGGCTCAAGCATGTCGCCTTGGCACGATCGCGTCGAGGTAATCTGTGCCCAACTGCTCCCGCAACCTGTTGGCGGCCGCACTGAGGAATCCGTCTCGACGCGTAACGATGAAGATCGAGATGGTAAGCGCCAAATCTCTAACATCGATCGTGGCGAGCGTTCCGGCGGCGAGTTCTTCCGCGACACCGCTCTCAGTCATCAAGGCGAGGCCAAATCCGGCTTCGACCAGGCGCTTCTGGGCGGTCAGGCTGTCGACCGGGGTCCAGTCGACTTCGCCCAGTCCAAGCGTTTGAAAGATGCTGAACACATGTGAGGCCCAGATCTCTCGCTGCCCCGGGATCTCCGGGAAAGCTATCCACCTTTCTTCGACCAATTCGGCGAGCGACTCGATCGACCGAGCGGCCAAGGCGTGCTCCGTCGAGCAGACGACCAGCAGCCTTTCCACGCCAAGGCGCTCATACTGCAGGTCAGGGGAGCGGTCGCGGTCATAGCGAATTCCGATGGTGGCTTCGCCACGCCTTACCAGATCGCTGACCTCGGTGCTGCGAACCGTCTGCAATGCCAGGTCCACTGAACGATGACTGGCGGCGAACTTCTTCAGGATGGCTGTAAGCCTGGTGCTCGCCAAAGTGCCCACCACCGCCAGCGACAAGGGCCCGGCATTCTCGGTCTTAAGTGCTCTTACGGCCCTCTCTGCGTCCTGAAGGGCAGCAAGCGCACGCTCTGCATAAGGCAGCAAGACGCGTCCCGCCTGGCTTAGCGCGATGCCATTGGACATGCGCTCGAAGAGTGGCATCCCGAGTTCCTGTTCGAGCAGACTTATACGATGCGAGATGGCCGGCTGCGTGCGGTTCAGAACCCGGGCCGCGTTGGAAAATCCACGCTGCCGGTGGATGGTCAGAAACGTGTTCAGGGCTTCAGCGTCCATTTCGGCCTATAAATAAAATCTATGAGGTCGAAAGATATTAGAAATTGGACGAATGCAGTCAAGGCTAATAGCAGTCTCTTCACCGGTGAATTGCGGAGGACAGACGCGTGGATATGCAGATCGAAAAGGCGAAGGTGTTCAAGGCGCTCCACCTTGCCGAACAAGGCTTCGTCATGCCCAATGCATGGGACGCCGGAAGCGCCGTCATCCTCGCCGATGGAGGCTTGCCGGCAATCGGCACCACCAGTGCCGGGATCGCGTTCTCGCTTGGCAAGCCGGACTTCGACATTCGCGATGCTGGATCTGTGCTGACGCGTGAGGAGATGTTCCAACGGCTTCGGCAGATCGTCGATGCCGTCTCCTTGCCGGTGAATGGCGATCTTGAGGACGGCTACGGCCCCGACGCACAAACGGTTGCCGAAACGATCAGGCTTGCCATGGCGGCTGGCCTGGCTGGCGGCAATATTGAGGACAACAATCCCCGCGCCGAAGGCCTTTACGATGAGGGGCTGGCGGTCGAGCGCATCAGGGCAGCAAAAACCACGATTGAAGCAAGCGGCGGCGCCTTTGTCCTCAACGCCAAGATCGATGCGTTCCTTGTAGGGGTGCCCGATCCGCTGGCGACCGCCATAAGGCGGGCGAACCTGTTTCTCGAGGCCGGGGCCGACAGTGTGTATCCGTGCGGCCCCAACGACCTGGACACGATCAGGACACTGGTCAGCGAAATCAACGGTCCGGTCAACATTGTCATTGGTTGGGGGCCCGTTCCGTTGAGCGTGCCGGTGTTGCTCGACATCGGCGTGAAACGGATCAGCCTCGGTGGCAGCATAGCGCGATCCGCTCTTGGGCTTGTGCGCCGCAGCGTCCGCGAATTGTGCGATCAGGGCACGATCAATTTCGCGGCCGACCAGATCGGCCAGCAGGAGCTGAACGCTCTCTTCTCCAGGTGATCGGATGGCGTCGCGGCGCAGGCTCGCGCAGCCACCGTTTCACTCAAGGCAAGCCAGCACGAACACGAAGATCGGCAGTCCCGATGCTCCGATCGAAGATCCATGGTTCAACGCAAAAAGGGGATGAAATGAGCAAATTGTGGAGACTGGTGCCCGCTGTGTCGCTGCTTGCACTCGCGATGCCCGCGGCTGCGGACACACTCGATAACGTCAAGACCGCCGGCTTCGTCAAATGCGGTGTGAGTACCGGCGTTGCCGGGTTTTCAACTCCCGATAACAAGGGTGAATGGTCCGGTCTCGACGTTGATCTTTGCCGCGCTGTCGCCGCTGCAATTTTCGACGACCCTAATGCGGTCAAGTTTTCGCCCCTGTCGGCCAAGGAGCGGTTTACGGCTATCCAGTCGGGCGAGGTCGATATCCTTCAATACAACACCACGTGGTCTCTCAATCGCGACACTGCCCTTGGTCTGAACTTCAGGGCCGTAAACTACTATGACGGCCAAGGCTTCATGATCAATTCCAAGAGGTTGCCCGGAGTGAAATCGGCCCGGCAATTGGACGGCGCTTCGGTCTGTATCCAGACGGGTACGACCAGCGAGCTGAATGTTGCCGATTACTTCAAGGCCAATAAGATCCGGTACAATCCCGTAGTCTTTGAAAAGCTCGAGGAAATCCAGTCCGCGTACGATTCCGGACGCTGTGATGTCGTCACCATCGACCAGTCGGCACTGTACGGCGTCCGTCTGACACTCGCCAACCCAGCCGACCACATTGTTCTTCCCGAGGTCATTTCCAAGGAGCCGCTTGGGTCGGCGGTCCGCCAAGGCGACGACAGGTGGTTCGATATCGTCAGCTGGACGCACTACGCGATGGTGACTGCGGAGGAACTGGGCATAACCCAGGCCAACGTCGAGGACATGAAGGTCAATGGCAATCCTGAAGTGAAGCGTGTGCTCGGGCAGGAAGCGGACAGCAAGTTGGGCGCGGATCTTGGTCTCGATAGCGACTGGGTTGCTCGCATCGTCAAGCACGTCGGCAACTACGGCGAGGTTTTCGAACGCAATGTCGGAGCCGGAAGCCCGTTGAAGATCGCTCGCGGCATCAACGCTTTGTGGACCAATGGCGGTCTGCAATATGCTCCGCCCCTACGCTGATGCGGCAGGTCACAATTCCAGCCGCGCAGCTTTCGGAAGACCAGATCATGCCTGGAGGACAAAGCCCGACACAGGCGGGCATCAACACGCGGTTGGCGCATATCGGCTATGAGCCGGGCAGCTATTTCGGCTTCGTCAATCCGCCTGTCGTGCATGCATCGACAGTGCTTTTCCCAAACGCTCGAACGATGGCGGCACGTGACCAGAAATACATCTATGCGACACACGGAACGCCAACCACCGAGGCACTTTCCGGCGCCATCGACGAGTTGGAGGGTTCGGCTGGAACGGTCCTGGTTCCGTCGGGCCAAGCGGCTGTCGCTCTGCCTCTGCTGGCCTTTCTGTCCGCCGGCGATCATGCGCTGATCACAGATTCCGTCTATGCGCCGACCCGCCAGTTCGCTGACCTTGTGCTGAGGCGCATGGGGATAGAGGTCGAATATTACGAGCCGCGCATCGGCGCCGGCATCAAACGGCTGCTGCGATCCAACACCAAGGTCGTCTTCACCGAGTCTCCGGCCTCCAACACATTCGAAGTGCAGGATATTTCGGCAATCGCCAGGGTGGCTCACGCTGGCGACGCTGTCGTCATGATGGACAACAGCTGGGCGACACCGCTGTTCTTCCGGCCGCTCGACCATGGCGTGGATATCTCCATCCATGCAGCGACGAAATATCCCGGCGGCCATTCCGACCTGCTGCTTGGCACGGTCTCGACAAACGCTGCCACCTGGCCGCGGCTCTGGGAGATGTTCCTGACGCTCGGAATACCTGCGGCACCCGATGACACCTATCAGGTCCTGCGTGGTCTGCGGACGATGGGCGTGCGGCTCGCCCACCATCAAAAAAGCGCGATCGAGATCGCGTCGTGGCTCGAGCATCAGCCCGGCATCGCGCGTGTGCTCAATCCCGCCCTTCCGAGCCATCCGGACCATGCTGTCTGGATGCGCGATTTCTCCGGAGCAAGCGGGGTCTTCTCGATTGTTCTCGCAGCCGGCAGCCAGTCGCATGCATTTCTCGATGCGCTCGAGATATTCGGCCTCGGCTTTTCGTGGGGCAGCTACGGCAGCCTCGCTATGCAGGTCGATCTCTCGGATCGGACTGTCGCCGATGGCGTTTTCGAGGGGCCGCTGATCCGCCTGCAAATCGGTCTCGAGGACATCGAGGACCTGAAGCGTGACCTGGCGCGTGGATTGAGAGCGACAACACGCGCCGGCCGGCCCGGCTTCGATCAATCGGTTTTATGAGGAGACCCGACGTGGCGAACCCGCAGGACAATGCTGATGCCTCCGAGGCGCCCGACGCGGCAGGCTTGGGTTCGGTCATGCCAGGCGGCACAGGTGAGCCCACTCACGTGCGGGCGGCGGCGGCACACGCCGATCCCTACCCCTTCTATGCTCGTTTGGTGTCGGGCGAGCCGATTTATCGAGAGGAACCGGCCGGGCCGTGGGTCGCCGTCAGCGCGGCAGCGGTAAACGCGGTGCTGACCAGCCCGCTTTGTTTAACGAGGCCGCTGGCAAGCCCGGTTCCCGAGCCGCTGATCGGCTCGCCTGTGGCCGAGATTTTCAGCCGCCTCGTGCGGATGAACGATGGAGAAATTCACTGTCCATTGAAAAGCACGGTGACGAACGCACTCGAAGGCCTGAGCGAACGACGCGTTGCCGATCTCGCAAATGATCTCGCCGGGAATCTCGGGGCAACCATCATGCCGGAGGTTGACGGCGAACGGCTGAACCAATTTGTCTCGGCCTTGCCGTCACAGGTCATTATGAGCTTGCTCGGCGTCCCAGCCGCCAGCTTTTCGGACGTCGCGCGCTGGATGGGCGACTACGGCGCGGCCGCAACGGCCGCGGTCACCGGCGTTCCCTCGCTCACCCCTGCCATCCTGCGAGCCGGCGCCGAAAGCTCGGCCAGGCTTCTCGATCTGTTTCGAGACATGTTGGGAACTGTGCAGGTTGATGACGGTTCGCTGCTTGCCATACTGTCGCGACAAGCGGCGCGCTCCGGCAGGCTGGATGCGGATCAGGTGATCGCCAATGGCATAGGGTTAATGGCACAAGGCTTCGCCGGAACCTCTGCCCTGATCGGCTCGACCCTTGTCGCGTTGGCACGCTATCCCGATGCGCTGGCTGCCGTTCGGGGCGATCCCGCCCTGATTGAGAAGGTTATTCAGGAAGTGTTGCGATTCGACCCGATAACACACAGCACCCTTCGCTTCGTGGCACGCGACGGCGTCGTAGCCGGCCAGGCAATGCGACCGAACGATATAATCATCGTGACCTTGGCCGCCGCTAGCCGCGATCCGGCGCTCAACCCTGATCCGGATCGCTTCGCCTGGTTGAGACGATAACGGGCATCGCCGTGACCACTCTTCTTGCCCGTGGCATCGTGTTCGATGGTCTCGATAAACGGATTTCCTACCGACCATCGGCACATGTCCGCATGCCGGTGTTTGGCCTCTAGATTGGTCGGATTTCCGAGCACGCTTGTCGGGACGCTCTGACGCTGGAAGATACGAGGAATACACCCGTTGAAGCGACAGGCGCGGCTGAGATCCACAAAGCTGCAGGAAATCTGATACGGCGCTCCGACCGCCACCCGAGCTGGGAGCTTATGGCGAGGCGCCCGGCGCAGGGTGGGCGCAGACTTCCATCGATCCGATAGGCGAGGCGCGATAGGCAGGTTCCCGGTGGCTGGATACGCAGCCGCAACCCGCCACCGTCGGATAGTTTCAGAAGCCTGGACGCGAACCGGGCATCGCGGCATTTCACGTCGCGGAGCGCCAACTGTCAGGCGGCCTTCGTGTCGAAACAAATTCAGCCGTTTGCGGAGACGCAAACGAAGGAGCCTTGGCAAAAGCGAGAGGCGGGGAAAGTGATGGTGCCAGAGGCGGATTCGAACTGTTAGCTATCTATTTGAATTTACTTACAAATAGTCAGTGAGGATATTGATCAATACCCACAAAATTACCCAATCAAAAATCATACCGATGGTTTGGTTCCGTTTTCCACAGAAAATTGCTTTGCATGATGCGATAGATGCGATCATTTTGCCACCTCTTGCAATCGGATTTCATCATCTCGCCTCGGCCTCCACGATGCGGGATTCTCAATCCACCGATTGATATCCGACTCCCGCCATCCGGCACCGTTGACACTGATCCTGATCTGAGCCGGAAATGTGCCTTCGGCGATCTTGCGATACATGGTTGAGCGGGACAGGCCGGTCCGGGCAAGGACAGTTCTGCTGCGGATGATACGGTCGGGTTCTGGCATGGCTGGCCTGCCTCCTGCTGGATGCTTCTGATATCTGGTGGGCAGGCATAGTGGGGAACCGCAGCCGCGCAATACGGGTTGCCGCCGTATCGTAAGCTGACGTGTTATCGGCGGCAAATCGGATGAGTCAGATTCCGATGTCGCGCCCCCTTCCGAGTCCCAGGCCGTGACTGAACGCGAGTTCCGCGCCGAGGCGGCGGCCAGAATCGGTTTGAATGCCGAGGTCGCGCTTGCGGTTGGCGAGGAGCGATTCCAGCTGCGGATCGCGTTCAAGGCTTTTGGCCATGTCGGACATGGCCGAGCGCGTTGACTTGTAGCCGGACATGTCGCCGGCCTGATATTGCTCCCGTCCCGTCCGGTCGAGCCTTTGCCAACGCTCCACGAACCGGTCAGCACGGCGGCCGGGATCGAGGTCCATCCCGGTGCGGATTTCCGTTTCAAGCTGGAGCGCGAGCACGATGCGGCTAACGCGGCCGGCCCCCGCCTCGCGGACAAGTTCGGGATTTTTCACATAGGCCGCTTCGGCATCGCGCCAGCCGTGGGGTCGCACCTTCTCGAAAGCGCTACGGGCATCTTTCAGTTCGCGCATCTGGTCGGGACTGCCCCGCCCGTCCGCATTTGCGTTGTGCAACATCGCGTCGATCGCACGCGCGTGGCGCACAAGCGCTTGCGTACGAGCGCCGCGCAACGCAGCTTCTGGATCCAGTGGTGCTTCCGTGTTGCGCTGTGCATCCGGCCTTGGCTTCTCCCTTTCCGGCCTGGCAGCGCCATTTGCGATCTGCGCCCCAACATTCTCCCTTCCCGGCCCAGGTCCACGTTCCTGGCCGGGCTCGCCATCTCCGGGCGAGCGCAACCCGTCCAGCAATCCGCCGATCCTGTCGCGCAGCTTCTCGGGAACGACGCGGCGCACGATCTCGACCAGACGCTCTCGGAACGTGATGCCGCGCCGCTCGGCATAGCTTTGCGCCGGGTCGACTTGCTCGTAATCCGACGCCATGTCCTTGGCGCGGTCCCGTGACAGCGTCTGTACGAGCTGTTCACGGGTTGCGAAGTCGTCACTGGCGTAGTGGAGGTCTGTGCCGTCACGATGCCGGGATAGTGCGACGTAGCTGCCGTGCGCATCCATGCCAGGCGTGGCGAGCACATGGGTCCGGTCGACGGTCATGCCCTGCGCCTTGTGAATAGTCGCTGCATAGCCATGGTCGATGTCGGCATAGTCTTTCAGGTCAAAGCGCACAGACCTGCCGTCATAGGTGCGCACGGTCATGCTCTGTGTGCTGACTTCCTCCACGATGCCCAGCGTGCCGTTCTTGACGCCGAGCCCGCGCTCGTTGCGCAGGAACATGACGCGATCGCCACTGGCGAAGGTCCTTGCACCGCGTTCGACGCTTATCGGAACATCATCTCCGAGATTTCCTGCAATGCGCATGCGCTCGCGCGCTGCCTGGTTCAGCGCCCGCACCTCGTCGTTTGTATGGGTGAGGATTATCCGGCTTGCCTCTGGATGCGCCTGCCTGTCGCGATCCCAGCGCTCGACGAGTTCACCTCGCGCTTCGTCGCGCGTTGCAGCCTGATGCACCATGTCTCGCGCGTCGTAGGCGCTGATCGCGGCGCTGATCCTGCCGGTTGCCAGATCGCGCGTGGCATCGCGCTGCCAGTCCTCGCGCTGCCGGCGCACCTGGCCGATTTCGACGCCGCCATGACGCTCATGGATGGAACGGAATGCAGCACCGGCTTCGATTGCCTGCAACTGCTGCGGGTCGCCGACGAGGACGACTTTTGCGCCAACGTCCGCCGCATGGGAGAGCACGCGCTCCAACTGGCGCGTGCCGACCATGCCGGCCTCATCGATCACCAGGACATCGCGCGAGGTGAGCAGATCCCTGCCCTGTCCCCAGCGATACTCCATACTGGCGATGGTGCGTGACGGGATGCCTGAACCGCCTTCAAGGTTCTCCGCGGCAATGCCGGAAAGCGCCGCGCCTCGGACCTCATAGCCCGCCGCTGCCCATGCCTGGCGGGCAACACCCAGCATGGCGCTCTTACCCGTCCCGGCAAAGCCGACAATGACACCAAGGCTGCGGGCATCCGTGATGTGCGCAAGCGCAGCGGTCTGCTCGCCTGACAGTGCAAGGTCACGCTGCCCGGCCTGCGCCAAACCCATCGCACGATCCCGGTCACTCACCGCATGACGTTCCTCTCCGGCCATGCGTTCTGCTGCGCGGTGGAGGCGCAGTTCCGTCTCGATCATCTGCCTTGTGGTGAAGCGGTCCTCGCCGCGTCCGTCCTTGCCGAGTTCGACCAGATCGGGTGCGTTGCTGATGGCTGCCATCACCGCGTTGAACTGCTCCATTCCATCGCTGTGGCGATGCGCGAACTTCGCGATGTCCTTTCGGGTGAAAGTCGATTGCTGATGCGTGATGGCATCGAGCGCCACGGATGGATCGGCAATAATGCGCGCACCATTGTTGCGCGCGATCTCGCGATGCAGTTCGGCGCGATCTGCTTCAATGTCGCCAGCAGCAAGGCCACTGCCCTCAATGCGTTGAGCCGGCGCACCAATCTGGGTCTGCGGCTCCAACGCTATGCCCTGCGCTTCCAGACTGCGATGATCGATGCGGGCGTCGATGTCGAGTTCGGCCAGACGCGCATTGGCCAGCTCCGCCCATCGCTCGCGCCAGCGCTCGACCAGCTCGGTCTGGTTCCAGTCGCGAACCTTTGGGCCAAAACCATTCTCATCCACGGACCGCATGGTGAGCATGACATGGGCATGCGGTTTGGGACTGCCATCTTCTGCCCTGTCCCAATGCACATTGAGATCGGCCACCATGCCCTTGCTGACAAATTCCACTTTTACAAAGTCGCGCGCCAGTTCGATGCCTTGCGCCTGGCTGAGTTCACGCGGGAGGGCAAACTCAACCTCGCGCGCAAGCTGGGCATCCTTGCGGACCTCGAACGCCTCGACATCGTTCCACAGCCGCTCGCGGTCGCGCCAGGCCTCTGGTGCATCCTCCGGCAGCATCACCTCGGAATGGACGACACCGCGCTTGGTCGAGAAATCATGCGTGCGTTCGATGCGCTCGTCACGCAGCCGCGAAGCCGAGCGGTAGGCGGCCGAAGCCACAGCACTCGACCCAGCCTTGCGGCCAATGACCTTGACATGAAGATGATAGATCGCCATCGCGACCAGATCATTTGCACGTCAAACGGCACGTCGGCACGACGTATAAGCGCGCCCTCCCTCGAAAAAATCTCGGGATGGACCAGCCCGTCCCGCGCTGTCTCGGCAACCCGGGGGCCTTCCGGCAGACGCTCAACTATCATCCAGAGATCGACAATCAATGGAGACGACCATGCGCAAACCACGCGACTTTGACGCCGAACTGAAGGCGCTGGAAGAAAAAGCGCGCGAGCTGAAGACGCGAAAGGTGCAGCAGCTTGGCGAGCTGGTGATCGCCACCGGCGCCGATCAATTGAGCACGGACGAACTGGCTGGCGCGCTGGTCGCAATCACTGAGACGAAAGACACCTCAAAGCGTGAGGCATGGGCCAAGCGTGGAGTGATGTTTTTCGAAAGCCGGTCCCGGCGAACTGCTCCTGCATCTCAGCGCAACCTCCGCGGCGCTCCAGCGCAACCGGGCAGCTCGCAATCGCCTACAGGCGGCGCGGGCTCGCAATGACATGCGCGCGTGGCAGGTCGAGCGCCGCAAGCGCACCCGACATCTGATCGAGCTCGGAGGTCTCGTCGTCAAGGCGGGCATCGTCGACCTGACCAATGACGATCGCGCCACCATCTATGGCGCGCTGCTTACGGGTGACAACGCCACGCTGACATCGGAGCTTCAGACGGCTCAGACCGATCTCGCGGCTTCTCAGGCCCAGGTGGCTGATCTCGTCGCAAAGTCGAACGCGAACAATGACGCGCTTGCTGCGGTGCTGGCGCCGGCCAATCCGCAGCAGTGACGGCGCGAGGAGGGTATGCACACCAGCGAACCCTCATCCGCGACGCCGGAGCGATGCGGGCAATCGCCGCCCGCATTCCCAGAACGTGCGCCTGTCGTTTATTCGAGCTTCGACCAATCAATCTCGATGACCAGCGGACCGGTCGGCTCGATGAGATGGTCGTTGATCTTGATGCCACGCTGCTTCAGTTCTCGAACACGCGGGTTGAGATCATCGGTTCGCAACTGGCCTTTCGCTGGCCGGTTGGGGAAGGTGACCACATCGATAGTGATCCCCGGGGCGTTGTCCGGCTGCAAATTGGCAAGATCATTCCGTTCATTCCAACGCGTTCCAGGCGGAAGGGTGACGATCCTGAAGCTGCTGCCATCAACCAACACGTGGGCCTGGTTCCGGCTGCCACGGTCGATCAGCGCATTAATGAGCTTCTCAAGCACGTCATCGGAGAGCAGCAAGGAGTAGGCCTCCCTGGTCTTCCGCGCATTCTCGGCAATAGCCTGAGACTGCGCGGTTACCGCCGCCGCCATCGATGGCTGATCTGACACCACAGCAGGACGCGTTTTGCTTGGCGTACATCGAAACCGGCAACGCCTCCCAAGCATACCGCACGGCCTTTGACGTGGGTGAAAACACCATGCCCGCAACGTTGTGGAGCGAGGCAAGCCGCCTCACGCGGCTAGACCGCACAGGTGCCAAATGCCCGCAACCGAGTTGACCCCGAAGCAATCGCGCTTCGTCGACGAATTCACTCAGTTCGGCCATTTGATAGTTTCCTCCGTTCTCCAAGGCGCTCTGCCTACGCCTTGGACGGAAGGCGTGGGCGATTCCGATATCGAGAAAATATTTGGCAGCTGGGGGCTGCTTATTGCTGCGGTGGCCCGCAAACGTCCATAAACGCAAGCGCGCCCTTCGCCGAATTATCGCTGGTGCCTGCCAACGCCTCCTTATTCGCGGCTGAGACCTCGTCGATAGCCTTTTGAACCCTGTCCGTGATCGGGGTGACGTTGGGCTTGCCGTCGAGGTGCTGCAGTTGGAAATTCAACGCCACGAGATCTAGCATCGCAAGCTGAGCCCGCCTCAGTCCCTCTTGAGCGGCCCTCGCATTCGATACGCTTATGATAAGTTCGCCGCGGATGAGTTCGCACTGCTCCCGCGAAATTTCCATCGCCCGCGCATCGCCAACAGCGGCTGCCAGAATGGCGGTCAACGCTAGTCGGCTCAACATTCTTTCCTCTCCCGTCTCTCGTTGCGATCAGGTGCTGACTTGGCGCTTCCGAAGCACCTCCATCGCGTCCGCGTGACGTTGTGTGGCCAATCTAATTGCCTGCAGCTCTTGCAGGGCGGATCCTAGAGCGACGCTTAGAATACCCATCCCGAAGAACAAGGCGCCGAGGATTTGATGGATGGCGGAAATTGCCGCACCATAGGCAGCCAAGCCGGCCAAAATCTGCAGGGCTCCGAACACTACGATGACTATTCCCATCTGCAGTTCCCCCGTTCAATATTTGAATGCCGGCGTCGATCCGGCCGCACCGATCTCCATATCGATGCACCCGTCGAGGACTGTGTAAGATCCGCCGCCACCCATTCTGGCCAGGCTATCGCAATAGCTCCGGGTCTTCTCTGGGAGGGAAGTCCATTGCGGTTTGCGTTTGTTGTAGGCGTTTTGCTCCATCTCCATGCAGCCGTTGTAAACGACAGCCGATCCGCCGCCGGTGTCTGATAGTTGACGGCAGTAGGCGGCTGCGTCGTAGCGCGGTATCTGCTGGCTGTGAGCGACCGGAACGGCCGCACATAGCGCTACAACAGTGACGACCGCCAATCGTTTCATGTCCCCTCCATCAATTTCATCGTCTTGCCTTGCGCCAGCCGGCCGCCACGGCTTCTGCTTCACTGCAGAACCACCGTTCTCCATACTGGGGGCTGATCTTCGTCTCCCAGTAATGTTCCTGGCCGGGCACGTGGTAAATCCGCTCCCCCGTGTTGATCGAGATATTTCCTTTGATGTTGCAACCAATGGAAAAAAGCGAGGTGCTAGGAGCCGCGTCGGCGATGCCTTCGGTTTGCATGAGGCTGGGAGCGGCGCCGATGATGCTGGGGTTGTGCGAGAGGATAACGGCGACGGGAACAAGGATCAGAGCGAACAAATACTCGAGCCGCCAAATCCCGCGTCTCCGGCGCTTTCTGGCGTTCTTGCGCCAGCGGTCAGCCTGATCGGCACCGATATTGTGCTGTTGCTGGACTTTGCCCACAGTCCCATTCTCCCCCCGCGGGCAGAATGCTTCCATTAGCGAAAAGAGTCCAGAGAGCTTTAGTTGAGGCTAATGTTACTTCAGCCGGCGATCACCACGGCCGGAACATTCTTCGCCGGGTGAAGTTCTGAATCTGCCTTGGTTTTGATCCCCGTGGGCCAAGGCCGGAGGCTGCCTCCATCAGCTTCCACAGCCCGCCTTGGACGGGGGCAAAACTGTCTGGGGCGGGCTACTTCTAGCGTGAGTCAGCGATGGAATACCTTCGGCGGTGAAGCGAATTCCGGCATTCTCAAATGCTTTGCGAATGGCCGTGATGTTGTGGGGACGGGGTTTCCTGATGCCATTCTCAAGAACGGCGATCGTCATCTCGCTGAGATTGGCTTTTGCGGCAAGGCGCACTCGCGACCAGTTCAGTAGGGCTCGCGCTGCCCTTGCTTGATCTGCTGAGAGTAGGTGTCGGCTGTCCATAGGCACGGAACATTCAACACGGCTAAAATGTTCCCCTGACCCTCTGCGACGGTCAGAGGCGTGGCTTGCCTATAAGTCGCGACTTATGCAACATCCACCACGTTCTTCACAGCAAGGCGCTCGGCATGCTGGCTCGGATCGATCACCATCCCTGCGACATCTACGCCATCGCTCGCACGTGCGGTGTGAAGCTTCATGACAGCGCGGACAATCGCTCGAGCGGCCGCCAGGCGGGGCACTGCTACTGCAAGCCGACCCTTCGGGCGATCGGGCGCCGGCATGGCGAGGCGCACCTGGCCATGGTGCTGAAGGTGATCAACTCGACCGGCAATGGTTTAGAGTTGCGTGCCGCCACGCTGCAGGCCGTTTCCTATCTCATCCTGATCGAAGTCATTCCGATCGGCTCCGCCTTGTTCGAGGCCTTTGACCGGATCGACCTGGGCCACGTCCGACGCATGGCCAGGGCGATGCCTGGGCTTACCTCGAACAACATGGTGGCGCTGCTCTATCCGATGCTCGCCGGCACCGCGATTTTCGAGAAGGTGGCGGCATGACCGAAATCGAGGTCGAGGGCGTTGGCGTCTATCGATTGCCAAACCAGTGGCAAGGCCAGCGGCTGAGGCGCCTCCGCGGCGAGGAGCGTCACACCGCGGTGCTGGCGATCGGCTGCGGGACAAACGGCCTGCGGCATCCAGGGGCGGCACTACAGCTTCCACTGGAATGGGACTCACGTGGATTTCCTGCGCCAGCACGACACCGAACGCGTGGTAGAGGTCACCTGATAGCGCTGCCAAAACCGGCGACCGCGCGGCACACTCGGCTTCGCACAGAGAGGCATATTCAGAGCCAAGCTACCGAGCGCCTCCTATGTTGAAAAGCTTGTGGACGAGCCCGTTTATGTAATGGGAGTCGAGTCCCTCGCTCGAACCGTCCTCTGTGACAATGAGCCGTCCATTCGGTGACGTCTCGGACCACGGAGCAAAGCCATTCGCACGGTATAGCGTCTCCTTCCTAGCCCACCGACTACGATAGGACGGGAGGTCCAGCCTGCCGCAATGCTCCCAATACCAGACCTGCTCGCCAGCCGTGACCCGAAAGTCGGCCCAGCGTCCTCTGGCGTTGTCGGAGAACGGCAGCGGCGGCTCCACCTCGTAGGTCAGCAGCCCGCGCTGCTCGAACCCATACAGAATGTTGGCGATCGCCAACTCCGATTTTGAGCTGACATATTCGCCACGAATGGTGCGATGCTTGAGGTGCTCCTCAAGGAACCCCCGCGTCTGGTGGATGATCCCGGCAGGCAGGCCCATCGGTGGTATCGTTCGCTTGGGATCAGTTTCGCGCAGCAGGTTGGTCGTCCTCGCGCCGACATCGGAGAAGGCGTCGTGGCGGTAGGCGAGCACCCGGTCGAATCCTCCTTGATGTAGTATCCAAATGCGGCCGGTCTGCCGAGTCAGCGCCGTGTAGATCATCTCGCGCGACAGCAATCGGCTGTTTGCTGGAAGTACCAAGATGACAACGCCGAACTGGCTGCCCTGCGCCTTATGAACTGTGACAGCGTAGGCCAACTCTAGATAGGGCTGGCCGTCATCCCGAAATGCCGAGCGTGAAAAACCAAATGAGCGGTCGCTTCGTCCGGCGAATTCTACATTCACAAATTTAGGGTTCGCGTGACCATAGGCAGTCTGCCCCGTAACAAGTCCGATCTCGCCGTTCGCAATGTATTCTTTCTCTTTGGGATTATCGCCCGGCTGATACTGATAGCCTTCCCGCTTGTGATTTCTGACGCAGATCACCTTGTCCCCGTAGGTTATCTGTTCTGGTCCCTGCGGCTTGACAGTTCGGAACCACTTCTTTCTCCAAGATACCTGGTTGGACCTGATTGCGCCGGCCAACCGTTCGGCCCTATATCGGTCCTTGATGAGCCGGTTAAGATAGATCGATCCACCGGCTTGCGCGCGGTTGACGGATAGAATCTGCCAAGCCTCGGCCTTCGCGGAACAGCCGGAATCGAAGTTGAGATAGCCCTTGGCGTTCTTGGCGGCGCCGAGCGAGGTTTCGATATTCGCAATGACGTCTCCACCCTCGTTGGCCGCGAACTCTGTCTCGAAGATCGACTGAACCAGCCCGGGCAACTCCGCCACGGATTCCCATTGCCTCAGGCGAAGGTGATGGTCATCGAATCCATCGAGCGTCATGGCAGCGACTTCGTCCTCGCCCGGCTCCAGATGGCGTCCCGAAAAGATTGCCGCAAGCTGCGCATCGCTTCGGTCGCCCCGCTGACGCATCGACACGGTGAGTTCGGCGACGCATTGAGGGTGGTGGCGCCGAACGTAGGCGATGATGTCGACGAACGGGCACCCCGCGCCGATCGGCGGCAACTGGTAAGGATCGCCTACCAGGATGATCCGGCATGTGGGTGGCAGCGCGTCGAGCACGGCCGCGAGCATGTCCTCCGTCAACATCGACGCTTCGTCGATGATGCAGCAGGTCGCCCCGTCCTTGGCCGCGCCGGGATTGGGAGCGTAGCGGTTGGTTTGGATTTCGTATCGGTCGAAGCCGAGCAGGAACTGCGCTATGGTGCGCGCCTCTCCCGGACGGTTGGTCTCGGTCCCCAATCTCACGCGGGCTTTGCCCGTTGGAGCGAGAAGCAATACGCGCGAGCCGACGATTTCCGGCCGTTGCAGCAGCAGTTCGAGAACCGTCGTCTTGCCCGTTCCGGCCGGGCCGACTAGCATCGCAATCCGCGAACCCGCGAGCCGCGCCAATGCCGTCTCTTTTTCCTCGCGCGCTCTCGCTTCGGTTTCGACGTCGCCAGGCGATGAACCGAATTTCTCCTTCAACAGTGCGGACCAATCCACTGTTGTGGCGGCCGTGGATACGGCGGCTCGTTCTTTGACAGCCTTCTCCAGCAGCTTGCGGTAGGCGACATATCGGTCGAGCTGCGCAGTTGGATTCTTGTCGCCCGGCCCGACCTCTACCAGCGGGAAAAACTCGTCGCGGAAGAGGTCCAGAAGGTCGGCGTCTAATGGAAGCGGGCGGGTCAGCGTCAGCGCGGCTGCTTCCTCTGCCAGCCGGTCGGCGGCGACGACCGTGTTGCCCCTTCCAGCCGCTTCTTCGAGCAGCTGCGCGGTCGCTGCTCGCAAGCGGAAGGGATTGTCGTATTCACCGAGATCCTTCGAGCACCCACCCGGCAGGGGGTGAGCCTCGGCGACAACGGAACCCGGCAACAAGCCGCGATCGACGGTGGCGAATGCGACAGGGTCCTGTTGATCGCGGTCGTCTTCGAACAGCCTATAGGGATTCTTTAACAGGTCCGACGACTCTATCCGGCTGATCGCGCGAGCGGCTTGATCCTTAGTCAGCTCGAAACGGGCAAGGAGTTGGAGAGTGTCGTAGCGCGCGGCGTCGCCCCTGACCTTGGCCCATCTCCTTTGCAGCGTGGATGTGATCGCCGGCGATCCTGGCGGAGCGTTGCGGCGGCCGGACAGAATCTCATCCGCCACTGGCCAAGGGTCCTCGTTCGGTTTCAAAATGCCGCTAAGCGCGATCGCGAACAGCGTGCCGTTGAAGCCGCTGTGCAACGTTGACAAGGCAACGCCTAGGCCGGGCGCCGGTCCTTGAAGTCGCCACAGGTTGGAAAGTTGCTCGTCGATCCATTCGATCTGCTCGGTCCAGGGACCGTCCAGCACCGTCGCGATCTTCTCGAAGGCGGCGCGGGCGGCGAGCAAGGCTGCGGCCGCAGCTCCATGGCCGACGTGTTCGCTGCCGTAGGAGAACTGGACTCGTGCGTCCTCCGGGGCGAACGCGACATAGTCGGCGGGATCGAGCGTTTCGTCGGCTGCGGCCGCGCGCAGGATGTCGTGGTAAGGCAGGACGAAGCCTCCGCCGTATCCTGCCAGATCGCTGTCGCCCTTCAATGGACGCAGGCTATGTTGGACAGACCGCTCCCACACCATCGCCCTCAACCGGTTGTCGGGCGTAGTCTCGGCAGGATCGTAATCGTATTCGAAGATGCGGTGCTTCTTCTCCAGGATCGCCGCACCAAGCAGGACGCGCCGTTCGTCGTCGCAGAGCGGCGTTCGCGTTGCGTAAAACAGCACCAGGCTCTGATGCTCGACCAAAGGTTCGGCGAACGCGTCCAGCAGCGTCTTCTGGTGATCGTGATGCTGGACCCACGCCGTGTTCTGGAGGAACGGGGGTTCGGACGGCTCGCGCTCGGGGTCGATCGCAAGCTCCAGGTCTGCGGCAAGCGCAAAACCGCTCTCGCGCAGCATCCAGCGGTAGGGGATCAGCTGGGCGCCGAAGGCGGGCAAGTGCAGCGTCTTGGGCCGCATATGGCGGTGATCCTCGCTCCACGTCGAATAGCTCATCACGCTCTGGATGGTGTGGTTGCGGGGGGCAAGGAAAGCGGCGCTAGCCTTGATGCATGGCGGGATCTGGGCATCTGTCAGGTCATCGAAGGCTTCCCCGGCAAGCTGAACTTCCATAGGGTCGTTGCGGCCCTCGGCTATCAGTCGGAGCGCCAGGCACGACGCGTTGCCTAGGGGGTCGTCACAGACGTGGCCATCCCACGCCCGATCATGCCAAGGCACACGGACCGAGACATGACGAACTGCTGAACTCATGCGTTCTCTCCCCAAGCTTTCGTGAAACGGACAGACTCCGCGCATTGTAAGCGCAGCCCAGCTAGATAAAATGGATCAATCTGGCCGATTGAGTAGCCATGAGTGGGTTCCGCCGTCAGTCGTACGCGTCCTTGCTATCAAGGTAATCGGCAACGCGGTTTGGTCTGACCGGAAGTGGCTCCGCGTCGGCGAACTGGCTCGGCAAGCGAACTTCCGGTCCCTCACCGAAGGGAATCGACAACCCGTAGCTTATCGCAAACCGTCGAAAATCGCTGGAAGCCAACCCTGTCATGTCCAAGTCCTTAGGTGCCGCAACTTCCAATAGCTGGTACGGCGGAACGCCGGCCCCAAAGTGCCCAAACTTGTCATAAGTCGAACTGATCGCGGTCTGGTACCAAGCGGAAGGAGCGCCGCCGCCGCCCAAGAAAACGACGAGTGGCGTCATTCTCGTTCTATCGAGACCGCCAAGACTGCGAATGTTCTTTCGTGTGGTCTGATGGTCTTGAATTGCGTCTTCTTGCCAATTTCGGCCATCCTTTTGCTTGGCCGTGATAACGACCTTCCCGACCAACTGTCTCACGCGATGTTCGAAATCTGCAAGGACTTCAACGTTTCCATTGCTGACTAGTCGCTTGAGTTTCTTGTCGTCGATATCGCGTGGTGAGCCTGACCCGAGCGCCGAAGCCAAGGCCGAAATTCCGAGAGGCGATACCTTACCGGAATAGAAATTGACTCGGCGCTCGCCATGATGATTCAGAAACTTGAAGGC
This sequence comes from Mesorhizobium huakuii, assembly GCF_030160235.1. Lineage (GTDB taxonomy): Bacteria > Pseudomonadota > Alphaproteobacteria > Rhizobiales > Rhizobiaceae > Mesorhizobium > Mesorhizobium huakuii. The sequence goes on along the minus strand of NZ_BSNY01000026.1, from coordinate 60,840 downwards.
TACGCCATCAACCGTTCCGCCACCGATATCGAAATAGACATAGATTCCTGCGACCGCCTCCCGCGACATCACGAAGGATTGGACTGCAGCCGCTATCTCGGGAACCGCATGAAAATCCGAAACCTCGCCCTCGAGACGATCAACATCCCGCCGATAGGCGGAAACAGCTTCCCCCACGGTTTTTGGGAGCCTGGCGTTCGCATCCCAAATCCACGAAATACCTAGCACCCTGCGAAAGGTGTCGATGGCTACCGAATCGTAGTGTTCCACCGGAACGCCGATATTTGCCGACCAGACAGGAACTCTGTTCCTTAGCCTGTCACGTTCGTGCTTGCGTATCCATTCCTGACTGCGTGAGAGCACCCTGGCAAGAAACCAACTGGCGAGCGCACAAGTGGCTTCCCTGCTGCCAAGGTCGACGCCATCGACAACAGGTAAGTCTTCGCCAATAGGCGACCCGGCGAGCCTCATCTTGAGATATGGCACCAGCACCGCTCCGCGCGGAGCCTGATCGGCGGTATATAGCGTGCCCTTCTTATCCACCGCCACGATGGAGGGCAACAAGGCGTCATGCGCCGAGGTAGCATCGAAGGTCACAAGGAATGAGTCTTCCGTCCCAACGTCCCGGAAGCAAACCTTGGTGAAGCTCGTGCCGAAGTCGATTCCGAGATTCAGGAAGACCTGGTCTCGTCCCGTGGGCCGCGCGCTAGGTTGTCCTAACCCATCCCCGGAGCGCTTCTCATTGTGTTCAGCAACTAGACGTTTGGCGGCGCGGCCGGCACCAACGACCAGCCGTTTGACTTTGGCTGCCGGAGTCGGTTTCTGCGCCGATCTCCGCCCATTCTTTGGCTTGGAATCGACCGTTTTCTCCTTCCAGGTCGCCTTGCTCTTCTTGGAGACCGGATTGTAGAGCTGATCAGGTACTTGCGCCGACGTTAGTGAAACCGTTGGCGGAACTTCGGTCGGCAACGGCGTCGGGCCTGGAGGAGCCACTTCTTCGATCGGGACCTCTATCTCGTCGAGGGGATCCGCCGCGCTGGGCTCGCCAAACAGCCGATCGCGAAGTGCAAGCAGTCTTTGTCGCCAATCACCAAGCATCATTCCACCCTGATTACCCCGATCGCCAACGGAACCATCGTTTCCTCGACGTGACGCCTTCTGGTTACCCGCTCGATCTTTGTCTTGAGTTGCTCTTCCTCTTTGCGGATGAGACCTTCCGTCATCGGAATGGGCTTGAGATTACCCGCAACCTTGAATCGCTGGATGCGCCCGCCGAGTTCATCCAGTCGACGTCGCGCGAATTTTTTGGCGCTGGTTTCCTGCTGTTCGCAACGGACAGCGTTTTCCGCCTCAAAGTTCGAAAGCCGTTCGCCGAACATGTCCGCCAGATGCTGTTCGCAGGCCGAAGCGGCTTCGAGCACCGATTTTATGTCTCCGATGACGTTCTGGGCGTTGGGAAAAAGGCCAGCGGAGCCGGCTGCAATCGCAATGAGTTCTTCGGAACTGGAATTGCTCAGGGGTTCCACATCGCCCATACGTAATGCGCTAAACGCCAGCGTCTCATTGGATCTGACACCCGCGAATGACCACCGATGCGCGGAAAAAACATAATCACCAGGCGGGAAGCTGGTCGCTCCTGACGGCAACTTGAGCGCTGCCACGCGATGAAGCTGACTTCGATCTGACTCATAAGCGTTTCGTATCCATTGTACCAATGGATGGCTCGGCTCGATGAATTCCACGTCAGGACTGACGTCGTCGGTTTGGCGAGGATCGAACAGGCACAATATGGGCTTGTAGCTCTGGTGCATCCTTGTACGCGTTGCCGGCCGTGCCTCAGCGACGAAATAGCCGAGGTCCCTGCGGGCTTCCTCCGAAAGCGTAATCCGCGCTGAATTGTCTATCCGCGAGTTCGGTTCGATCTTGGTGCCAGGATACTTCCTGGCGAAGAAATCCTCCACGAGCAGTCTGAGTTCGGACGCGCTCAACCAGCGTCCCTTACTACGACTGTCTGTAATATGTTCAAGGATATAGTCGGAGAATCCGATCAGGTTGACGGCCTGCTGCTCCAGTTCATGCTGCTGCTTCTGTGTATTGTGTATCGCAAGCTCGGCCACCTTGGCTCTCCTGTCGCGTTCATCGTCAGACAGACGAGGGTTGAGGAGATCGAGCATGATCTGCTCGGTCATCTCGCCCAAAATCTCCTCCATGTCTCCGATGCTCTCGCTGAACACCTTGATGCGGTCGTAAAGCCGCATCAGGATTCGATCTTCGATGGTGTTGGTCACCACTAGATTGATGATCGAGATCCGCTCCGCCTTCTGACCGAGGCGATCGAGACGCCCGATGCGCTGCTCGATCCGCATCGGATTCCAGGGAAGATCGTAATTGACGACGAAGCGGCAGAATTGGAGGTCGATGCCTTCGCTGCCGACTTCGGACGAAAGAAGCACCGAGGGTCCTTCCGACAGCGCAAAATCCTGGATCACCGCGTCCTTGGACGAGCCCATGTCGCCCATGATCAGTCCCGCCCTAATCCCGTCGGCCTTTAGCCGCCTGGCGAGGTACTTCAGCGTTCCGCGATAGAAAGCGAATATGACGAACTTCTCTGCTGGATCTTTCGCCAGTTCGCCCGCGAGGAACTCTCTCAGTGCACGGTATTTTGCATCATTTTTTTCCAGTTCCGCGAGGTCAAAGCCAAAACCGTATGCAACCGGAGCCTCGCTCGCGCTTTCGGGCTGGTCTTCGCCGTTCTGCCGGTCATTGCGGCTCGTCCCTTCGATCAGGCCGGTCGACAGACCGAAGTCTTCCCAAAGCAGCTCGTCGATCAGTTCCTTTTCTTTCCAGCTCTCCAGTGCCCCCACGATAGAACTTGCCATTTGGCGCTGGCGGGCAAGCAGCGAAAACAGCGATACCCCGGTCTTGCCGACGGATTGGTCGCGAATCCTCTTGGTGACGTGACCGTAAATGGCTGCTTCAGCCTTGCTGAAGACGACGTTCAGGACCTGTGGCGCCCGCACGACGTGGGTCGGCAGTACCTCCCTCTTGCGGCTTCTCGTCATGTATTGCGAAAGCAGAGATCGTGATTCGAGCAGGCGTAGCAACTCGACACGTTTCTCGGAATCCTGTGCGGCCTTATCGATTTCGGATCTTATTCGACGAAGCACCGCATCCTTTTTGAAGTAATCTGATTTTTCAGCATCCATTATGGCCGCGCGGGCCTCGGCAACGTCCACGGGCTGCCGCCACAACGCTCGCTGCGCTCGTACGATCTCGGAATTGGCCGCCAGCATTTCCTCAAACAGCGACGCGTCGTAGAACTGGTCCTCGTCGATCAGGCGAAGCAATTGATAGAGATTATCGCTTTTGATCTGGATCGGAGTCGCGGTCAGCAGCACCAGATGGCGGGACGCTTCGCGCAACAAGCGGCCAAGGCGATTGTTCGCTGTCGATGGATTGCGCAGATAGTGAGCCTCGTCGATGATGACATGGTCGAAGAGCGCGAACTCCTCGGTCGCCGTATTCTGGTCAAGCAGCCTGGCAAACCGCGCCCGCGTGCCACCAACGCTTTCATCGAGGAATCTCGCAGGCGGCCGAAGGCCTTCCAAGCTCGTAATGTAGACGAACGCATCGGAAGACCGACGACCGGCGATATCCTCTCCCTTCTCTAGGAGATCCTTTGCAGAGATAATCTCTCCGGTGATGTTGAACCGCTTGCGCAGATCGCCACGCCACTTTTGCCTCAACATGGCCGGACAGACTATCAGCAGCCGCCGTGCTGAATGTCGTGCCTGGATTTCCTTCCATATGTATATTGCTTCAATGGTCTTCCCGAGACCAACCTCGTCGGCGATCAGCATGCGGCCAACGGGCGATTCGATGAACCGCATCACCGGCTTGAACTGGTGCGGATAGAAATCGGTATTGCTGGCCTCCATCGAATAGAAGACGTTGGTCAGGTCCCCCTTGATCTTCTCGAATGTCAGGACCCGCCGCAGATCGCTTGGGGTTCCGAACCTTCCAGCCTTCAGAACGTCGATGAGATCCGTCTCCTCGACGACGGGCTCCAGTTGCAAATAGCGTTTGAACTGTTTTTCGTTTGGGCCGAAATCCACTTCGACCATTAGGAAAGTTCCGGCCATCCTTGTCCGGCCCGTCGTGGCGCCCTGGCGGCCCGGATTGTCCCGCAGGCAAACCTTCACTCCGCCTTTTTCCGGATCCCAGCCGGTTGGAGATTCCGCAGCCGTCGTTTCCACGTCGCTACTCCACCTTCTTATCGACGAACCCCAACGTCGTTGCGTTCTCCATCAAGGTCCGGATCTTGCCGCGGTCCAATCCGGAAGGAACCTCGGCGTCGATCTCGAGCTTCAGGGACACGTCGCTCCCCGGCAACGTTGTCAGCTGCTCGATGATGCCCTCGACGATCTGGCGGAATTCATGTGCTGGTCGTCCCGGCGAGATCATCACAGTACCGATGAAGCGTGTCGGCTTCCGCACCTCGGTGACCGTGGGCGCTGTCGCCCCTGCGCCCAAGGCTCCAGGAGCCTCTTCCATCCCGCCGGCGCCGCCTCCACCAGCAGGCTGCACAACGGTTTCATCCTTCGGCTTGGGTCGATTTGCCTCGGCCACGTCGGGCTTGATGATGACGCTGTCGCTGTCGATCACAACCGCGGAATTCGCCGCGTTCTCGATCGCCAGCCCCACATAGGACTGCGTCGCGTCGTCGAACCGCTCGGCGTAGGCGAAAGGACCTGGAATCATGTTCGAGATAGCGGCCCTTACCGCGTTGACTAGCACTGTGCGGTTTTTGACGCGGGGGAGGTAGGTATAGCGATTCAAGTACTCCCACAGGTCCTTCAGGGAGAGGTGCGGCTTGCCGTTCCAGATGTATTTCTGCAGGTCGCGATCGAGCCGACCGGGCCCCAATTCGGGCATCAGTCCTTCCTCGCTCACCAGTTTTTTGCTGGCGCGCGACAGGACTCCGTCCTGTGCCGCTATACGGCCGGTCATCCATTCGATGTCCTTCGTCGCGTCCTCCTGAATCGGGTAGATCACGTAGCACCAGGTTTCGCGCAGGCGCGTTTTCATCGTCTCCTGCGCCTCGGCTAGCTTGGCTTTGGCCAACGCTTCGTCGCTCTGCGTCAGGTTGAGCCGATCGGTGTCCCGCACTATCTCGCCCCAGGCCAACGCCGAACGCATGGCTTCCTTCAATCCGTCGATCTGCTTGGTCTCGGCCGCCAGGAACACGAGCGTGTTGCGATAGACGCGAGGCACGGAGCCGCGCTGCAATAGAACATCCTTGGCCTCGGCCATAGCCTCGGAACCTTCGCGTCCCGAATGAGGGTGCGCCACGCCCAGCACTACGCATCGCACGCCCCCTGCTTCGTCCGGGACGTCGCCCGAACTAGCCGGAGCAACCTGCACGGCATCGAAGAGGCCGCGATCGGCGATGCCGTTGATGTATTTCGTCAGTTCCTTATCGATGGTGACCAGAACCAGTGCCTCTTCTATCTGTCCGGCGCGATCGGCCGCGATACGGTTGAGGCTCGCCGACATCGAGTACCAATGCTTGCCAAGATCCGAGTGCATGAACTTGGACTGGTTGGTTAGCCGCCGCAGCGCATCGCCGAAGATCGCCGGGCGTTCGCCGGGCTGTACTACGCCGAGATTGATCTGGCGATCGTCCAGCCCCTTGTTCTGCTGGCCGTGCATGGGCGCGGAGCCCATGAAGATGGTCCGTGCCACGCGTCGCGTCGCCGAGTAGCGATTTAGATTCGGAGCGGACTGGTCGATCTTGTAGGGTGTGGACATTGTGCCATCGACGTCTCCCGCGATGATCGCCTGCCAGGACGGCTCCAGATAGTGCAGCAGCTCGGGTTCAACGCGTGCCGAACTGATCGCCACGCTGCCTGGCATGATCATCACGGACGGGTCATTGTTCATCCACAGTTCGTGGATCGCCTGAGCCATCAGCCGCAGCACGCCGCGGGTACGCTGGAATTTTTCCAGCGATCCCCAACTGACATAGAGCTGGTCGAACAGTTCGGGATGAATCGGATATGCCTTCTCCAGCTTGCGGCGATAATCCTCGTCGGCAACGCCCTGTGGGAAGTCGTTCGCGTTCTCGCGATAGAGCTTGGCGAACTGCTTCAGCGTGTTGTCACGGTGATGGAAGCGATCGCCGGGGATTTCCTTGAACAGGCGCCGTCGCACGATCTCATAGCTCTCCTCCTGGCTGGCCGGCCGCCATGAGGATTCGACGCGGGAAAAGGTCTGCTTGAGCCGCGCGAGCGCTTCCTGTCCGCCTTCGCCGCCGACCTCGATCTGGCTCGCTGGTAGTGAGGCGACCAGCAGCGTACCGGGGCTGGTCTTCACCGCCTCCGTCAAGGATTGCACGAAGGACAGGTTCGCGTCGAACGAGCCGGACGGGAGCCCCTCGACCTTGTAGATCTGGCGCAGATACGCGACCCACTCGTCGATCAGGATCAGGCAGGGCGAGAACGTCTTGAACAGGGATTCGAGCAGGTTCGAGCCAGGCGCGATTCCTTTGGCGTCATTGTCGGCGACCATGGCGAAGCCTTGGGCGCCGCCGAGCTGGTACGCGAGTTCGCCCCAGGTCGTCTTGATTTCCAGCCCGTCCTTAGTCTTCAGCACGTCCTGTGGACCGCGCGAGGTACCGACGAGCACGGCGCGGCTGATCTTTTCGGGAACGGTCAGCCCTTCCTTCTGGAGGAGTTGGTCGAGACCTGGCAAATCGCGCGCCGGCGTGCCGCCCGCCATGTGATAGAGGGCGAGCATGGAGTGTGTCTTGCCGCCGCCGAAATTGGTCTGCAACTCGACGACGGGGTCGCCGCCCGTTCCTGAAAGCCGTTTGGCGGCGCCGACCAGAAGCGCGGAGAGCCCGTCGGTCAGATAGGTTCGGGCGAAGAATTCCTTCGGGTTGGAATATTCCGACGGTGCCGAGCCGTTGTGGACCTTGCCGAGATCGGCGGCGAACTCGGCTTGGGTAAACTCGCCAGTGGCGACATCCTGATGAGGCTCGACCACCTCCCGCCATGGCAGGAGTCCTGCGACGGTCTCCACCGAGATGTCGGAGCGTTGCGTCTTCCGGCGCTCCTCGTTGCGCTGCAGTTCCGTGAACTTGGTGCGCAGAATCGAGTTGCGCATTAGGTCTAGCTTGTCGGCGGTCTCGCCGGCGCTGATTGCGGTCATCATCCGCCGCATCGAATCTAATGCACGCTCGGCATCGTCATAGGTAAAATCGCCGTTGTGCGAAAGTTTGTTGCGGACATCGACGAGTTCGTTGACGATCGACCGCTCGGCACGACCGAGAACGGTCTTAAACGCTTCTCCCCAGAAGCGGTCCATCACGTTGAACAGGGCTGTCTGATCCCATCCGACCTCGCCTTTGCTGTTCGGTCTGAGGTTGGGGTAGCGTTCCAGAACCTGCAGTTGCCAGTGCCCGGTCAGCGAGGTTTCGAGCCGCTTCTCCACGAACGGGATTAGGGCTTCGGGCAGAAGTTCCATTCCCTCGAAAACATGCTGTCTTGCGCTTTTCGCCATTGTTCTTGCCCCTCGGATCATCGTTTTCAAGTTACGGCAGGACCGCCAGTCCTGCCGAGGAATCAGACGGCCAACGTGAACTGGCCGCCACGCCCTGCCGTTTCGGAACTAGCCGCGAGACGCGTCAAATCTGACCACACAGCGATCAGTGCGTTGTAGGAAGTCGCCTCCTTGGCGTCTTTGCGCTTCTCGCAAATATTGTAGAGGCAGTAGGCAAGATCCTTGACGTTCTCGGACATAGCTGGACCGAGTGCGCGGATGAGAACCGCCGCCTCGTATTCGCCACCTGTTTCCAGCGCGCGCACAACGTGTTGGCAGCTTTCCCATACCGTCAGATGCTTATCGGCAACAGGATCCCAGCCTTCGGGCAGTTCCTCACGCTTTAGGATGCGTACCTTCCCGGCTGAGGTTTCTAGAATGCCGGCATGCCTTCCGCTTTCGACGGAGATGCCGCGTGCAGTGGCGATATTATTGGCGGTGCCGTAATCGCCCGCCTTCAATCCGTTCTGCTCGAACCAGGTGATGGCAAAACGGGTATCAGCGTCGAACTCGCCCTGAATGCCGCTGAGGTATTCGTCTAGCTCGCGGTTGATTAGTTGCAGCGCGGCCTTCACGCTCATCGGGCTGTCATCCGATTCTAGCACGGCGCGGTAGCGGGAGAACACACCCATACCGGGGCCGATGGCTGATTGCGGCATGTCGGCAGGGGCGATGTTGGCGGCCTGAAGTTCAGCAATTGCCGGAGGCAGCTCGCGTTTTAGCGTACGGATGAACTCCGCGCGAGTAATGACTTCGGCCGTGGCTTCTCTCTTGCGGCAGACGAGAACGACAGAGTTTGCGAGCGCGTTGGTGCCAACTGCAACCATTCGGCCCGGCTTTTCAGTGCGGACCGGCCACGTGGCAACCACGGAAAAGCCTGCGTTGAACACTGCCTGCAGGAAAGTCGCCCAACCGGTCGATGCAATCCCATCGCTTTCAACCTCACTCTGTTTGAAAGCATAGTAGATGGTTGCAGGGTAGCTCGTGGAGGTCTGCGCAACCATATTTGAAATGGCCTTCGACATACCGTTCAAGAAAAATTCCTCAGCAGCCTGATGACTACCGTGACGGTAGACCGTGGCCACCAATTCGTCTGCCTTTGGAACTGTTAGGGTGCTAAGTATATCAGGATAGAAAATTCCTATATTCTTACGAAGCCAGACATAAAAAAAATCAGAAAGATCAGAGTAAAGTATATTGTCGTAGTAAGGTGGATCTGTTGAAAGAACGCAACCTGCAGGTGTTTTAACAGTTTGAGCGTCTGCCTGAATTATTTTACCTTTAGATCCTGGTGAGAAGGCCAGAAGTGATTTATAGACCCATTCTAGGCAAGCATCATTCCAGTTTCCATTCTTTTCACTGAATGGATTTACCTCAACGTAATCCCAAACCATAGCAATACCCTGCCGGGCATAGGTGCTACGTGTCGCCTCAACCGTGTTTCGCCAACTTACTAGGCTGCTCCACGCGTCGGCCGCTCTATCAACCGCAAACGCAAGATATGTGGCTACGGCCAGTGCATAATCGTTGGAAGACGAGCGTTCCTTATCAGTGCCAGATTTTTGCGACTCTGCATCAGAAGCGATCGCATCGTGCACCTCTCGGATGAGATTCGAGAATGTGCCTAACGCTACAAGCTGCCTCGGGCTGAAATAGTCGCGGAATGTGTTAAAGCCATATCGTCTGCCGAGCGCATTGCTGGCGTAGGTCCCTCTACATGGAACCTCAACGGAAGAAAGATCGATAGATGATAATTCGCCGGCGGCCTGAATTGCAGCAGATTGTTGAAGATCGTCATGAGGAGGTAGATAGACGCGCCCGTTTTTTCCCTCGACGGCGATAGCCAAGAGCGTCGCCGCCATCGTGCCTTCGGTCGCACACTTATCGATGTACTCTCCTGAGATGGGAGAATTGGAAAATATGCACCGGAACACGGCTCTGCCAGCCTTTGTCCCCTCATTCGCATGCTCGATCTCAGCTTTTGTACCGCCCTTTCGAACACGGAACTGCAAGGTCTTGTTCTTTTTATCTACAATCGGATCAAGCCATGTTTCTTTCCCCACCTTCGCAGAAAGCAAGAAACTTGAAGCGATGGGTACGTTTACTTCCGCGAATGCTGGGTCCGGGCTTGGCACCGTCCGCGCCCAAAACCAGCCAATTACCCTTCCGTTGCCGCTCCCGTATTCTTTCGGTAGCTGCACTTGCGGATAGAGGTGTCCTATACGGTCCCAAGCCTTCTGACGCATCCATTCGCCGTAGTATTTCACATCCTCCGCCAACCCCTCGGCGTTACGATAGTGGTTGCGCTCCTTGCCGCCCGGATGGATCGGCGGCATATCCTTGAACATCGGCGGGATCTCGATCATCGCCTTGCCGATCATCACGGCGACAGGATTCAAATCGCTGCCATAAGCTGGGAGGCCGAGCCTCTGCGCCTCTAGCGGAATCGAGCCGCCTCCTGAGAACGGGTCGTAGATTGGCGGCAGCTCGGTGCCGCAGCTTCTTCGGATTTCCGTCCGCGCGCGCTCCAGCACCTCCTCATTGGTTGAATTTTCCCAGATCACAAGTTCCTCGATGATGTCGAACAGCCGCTTGCGCTCGATCTCGATGGCAACCTCCTCCAACGTGATCTCCTTGTCGTCCGCCGGAAGAGCCTTGCCCTCCTGGCGCCTCTTCTCGCGGTCGCTCAGGCGTGCGTTCAGTTCCCGCTCCGCGGCGGTCCTGGTCTCTGTCTCATTGAGGAGGTCGTTGACATAACCCGAGGGGTCATCGACCAACTGCGCAAACAGCACCGCCCGGCACGCCGCCAGCGGCCTCCGTGCCCACCACAAATGTAGTGTCGAGGGATGGCCGTGCCGGATCGACTTCTCCCGCGCCGACGCCTCGTTGATCTTTTCCAACGGGATCGCGACTTCGATAAGTTTCTTCTTGTAGGTCATGGCTGTACCGGAAATTGGATGGTTGAGGGTACGGCGACCAGTTCCGGTCCCCGTGGCGGCGCATTCTTGCGCCAGCCGCCCTTGACGGTCTTGATGGCCGAGATCGGCAAATGCTGCGCCTTCGGCAGTTCGAAGAGGCCCTTTACGTGCCAGAACACTGCCCAATAGCCCTGGTTGTCGGCGGCGTACTGTTCGGTCGTCGGCGGACGATGGGCCATGCCGAGCGGGTGCTCGCCGCTGTTGCTCTCCTCGCAGCCGATATACCATCCGCCCCAGCAGACCTTGAACGAAACCTTGGCAGGCAGGTGCTCATCAGAGGGATAGATCAGCACGCGCACGGGCGTGCCACCGCGCATTTCTTCTACATTCCGGAACAGCTCCCATTTCCGCGAGCCGAAAGCGACGAACCCTTGCTTCTCGGCGATACCTTTTCCTGATTGCAGGTGCTCCAAGGGCACTGGCGCCAGGATGGCAAAATCTCCCGTGACGGTCATAAATTCTCCCCTGCCGGCTACCTTACTAGGCTGATGCAATATCGGTAGGCCGCTGCCTCTTCGATCCGCACCTTGTCACCAGCTTTGGCACGATTGAGCTTATAAAAGTCGCCAACCCAACCCCTACGGCGAAAGAATTTTTTCTGTCCGTCGAGGTCTGTTCGAACCAGCTCCGGCCCGCCCCAGTCCACGATCAGTTCGCGCCTTGCAGTTGTCGAGTCGTTGCTACCACCGATTGCATCACGTGGAAACTTGTCCATCAGCTTGGTCAGCCGGATATAGCTATTCTTCAGTGCGCCATCGGTGACCTCGCACTCGCCAATCAGCCGACCACCGCCATTGTGGAACTTGGGAGGAGCCACATTGGCCGGAAACACTTTTTTCGGTGCGGGAGCAGGTTGAACAGGCGCGTTCGACTTCGAAACCCAGTTCCCGGCAGCAGCCGTGCTGGCTGGCTGAGGTTTCCCAATGTCTACAGAACGGTCTGCCAACTGGCGGGCAATCCCATCCGATGTCTCAGCGTCCAAGTCCACCTGGGTCACAGCGCCAGACTTGTGACGATACGGAACAGGCGACGAGAGTTTGCGGACATCAGCCAGCTTCCACGGCGTGGTCCACTTCGCGACGGCGCCGCTGCGGATCATGTCAGGAGGGATTCGGTGCTTGTCAAAGGATGCAATCATTTCCTCCTCCGACAACGGGGCGCCCACGTCCACCAGACGGGCAACAGCCCATACTGCTCCAGTTCCCTTCCGGATCAGTCCGATCCAGCCACGGTGTCCCCATGTCCTGGACCGCATCTCCCAAGTCTTGGATCCATCCAGGATGTAGCCGATCCAAGGATCGTCAATGATCAGCCCCTTGGTGACATTCACGATGGTCTTTCCCCCCTCTCGAGCAATTTCTTCAGGTCGACCTGGATTGCGGTGATGCCGAACTCAGGCTCCTGGCTGAACGGTCTGCGTACGTAGATCGGTTCGCGCGCGAATCCTGCTTCGACCTGCACGACGGCCAGGATGAATTTCTCGGGCTCGTGCAGCGAAGTGATCACCTCCTGCCGCGTAATCATGACATTGTCGGCACCGTCGATCCGCCCCTTTACTTCGATGAACCGCATATGGTTCGCGCCGCGCGAGGCGATGTCGTACCCAAGCTTCTGCGCGGATACGTCATCCGGTTCGTTACCGAGCGCGCGTTCGGCGACCATCACGGCATTCATCGCAGCGATCTCGATCTCGCGGCGAGCGACTGGGTCTTCAGAAAAGCCCTTGCCCACACCCGACGCTGGCTGCAGCGACCCCAGCAGCCCGCGCGGGATGACCACCATGCCACCGCGAATCCTTGGCGGCTGTGCGCCGATAAACTTTTCCTGCTCCAACAGAACTTCCCGACGTTTGCGTCGCTCGGCGAGATCCTCGGCGCGGCGCTGGGCGTTCTGCCAGTTCAGTCGCGTCTTCTTTCCAGCCCGCTCTTCCTCGCGCAATTCCGCGGCCCGGTTGTCCCAGTAGTTGATCTCCTTCGCCAGCCGGGCCTTCACTTCCTGCTCGACCTTGGCAATTTCCGGAAGCCGCCGTGCCTTCACCTCGCCGACGTGGCGCTGCGCCATGTCTACGGTGGCGAATCGAAGCGCGGTCTTTTCAAGATCGGAACTCAACCAGTCCTGTTCGAGAACATTCTTCACCAGCGCCGATTCCTCTGCCGAGGCGGCGCGCAGGTTCAGATGTGGCGCGATGCCTGCATCGTGTGCTTCCCCGTTCTTACGAACGGCAGTGAACTGGAGTTTCTGCGACACGATATGCGGCTTGCCGAGACTCGTCTGGCGTCCGTCCTGCACACTGTGTTCCAGCAGGAAGATTGCCGTTACGTCCTGGCTGTCGTCGGTCTCGTCGACGAGCACGGCGCCTTGCTTCAGGACATGGTCGTACTCTTCGCGGATCAGTGAAATGACTGCCTCCAACAACGGGTGTCCTGGGCACACGAAGCTGGCGACCGGCTGCTGATTGATCCGCCCCTTTTCGAAACAGATACGCTCATATTTCTTCTGGAGCGGAGCGCCCATACCGATCTGGCGATCACGCTCGCGTACGCGAAGTGGGACATGAGTTATCTCGAAACGCCCTTCCTCACGCTTTCTGATCTGGCCCCCGAGCCGCTGGAAGGCTTCGATGAAGAAGCTCTGTATATGATGCGGCTGCAGGCGCTGAGCGCCTGCGCGTTCCATCTCCAACCGAAGTTCATGGACCTGCGCCTCGGGCATCGTGTCGTTCGTCAAAGCCCGACGTTGCAGCAACTCGAGAAGATGCTTTTGATCGACGGCACCGTCGACCTGCCTGAACAACCGCGCCTTCACGTCATCCTGCTCTCCATATTGGATCGCCTCGAAGAGGAGGTCTTTCAGCGCAACACCTTGGAACAATTCGCCAAGCACGTCATAGACCCTACCGCCAAGGGCCTCGCGAGCAGCCTCGAGCTTCTCCAAGAGTCGGCCATAGACCTCGCCCTCGCGCGTATCCGCCGCAACGAGATTCCAGAGATGGCAGACTTCCGTCTGGCCGATGCGGTGGATTCGGCCGAAGCGCTGCTCGATCTTGTTGGGATTCCACGGCAGGTCGTAGTTGACCATCAGATGACCGCGCTGAAGGTTCACACCTTCGCCGGCTGCATCGTTGGCCACCAGGACGAGCAGGTCGCGGTCCTGCATGAACCTTTCGATGACCTTCCTACGCTCGTCACGAGACACGCCGCCATGGATCACTTCGACTGCCTCTGGATTGCCCAGGCGGCCGCGGATCTTGTCGGCAAGATAGTGGAGCGTGTCCTTGGGCTCGGTGAAGATGATCAGCTTGCGGCGGTTGCCGGCGGCATCCGTCATCAGGTCGTCGTCAAGGATTCGATTGAGCTGCGACCATTTCGTGTCGACGCCGGACTGGACGACGGACAGCGCCATCTGCTCCAGCCTTTTGAGCGTGCCGACCTCCATGCCGAGCTGCTCGACCGTTTCTGCCGTGGTCGCGCCGGTGGAAATCAAATCCTCGAATTCGTCTATCTCCTCCTGGCTAAGCTCCTCCAAGTTTCGGAGGGTGTCGCCGTTCCCTTCAATGCTTGCGAATCCTCCGCCGCGCCCCTTCGAGGTCAGGCGGGCTTCGGCGAGATCGTTCTCCAGCCGCTCCCGCCGACGCTTCAATGATTGGTAGATCGCGGCGGGTGACGAAGCGAGCCGTCGCTGCAGGATCTGGAGCGCGAAGCCGACATTGTTGCGTTTCCTCCCATCGTCAGCAAAGCGCTGCACGCGGTTCATCTCGGTCCGGACATACTCGGTCACGGCCGAGTAAAGTGCGGTCTCGCCCTCCGAAAGCTCGTATTTGACCGTTCGGGCGCGTCGCTCCGGGAACAGAGGACGACCGTCAAAGCGAAGGAGTTCTTCCTTGGTCAACCGCCTCATCATGTCGCCCGTGTCGGCATAATGCACGCCGTCGCGGAACCGGCCTTCGAAACGATCGCCGTCGAGGAGCGCCATGAAGAGCTGGAAGTCCTCTTCCTTTCCGTTGTGTGGTGTGGCCGACATCAGGAGAAAATGCCGGCAGAGTTCACCGAGCTTTTGTCCGATCTGGTACCGTTTTGTGTATTTGACCTCGCCTCCGAAATAGGTCGCCGACATCCGATGGGCCTCATCACAGATAATGAGGTCCCACTCCGTCGCCTTCGTCAGTTTCTCCTGCAGGTCTTCATTGCGGGCGAGCACGTCGAGGCGAACGATCAGCCTGTTGCGATCTTCGAAAGGATTCCCGGACCGGGAGTTCTCAATCATGTCCCGGGTGAGGATGTCGAACTCAAGATTGAACTTTTCGCCCAACTCGTCCTGCCATTGCTCGACTAAACTGCCAGGGGCAACCACGAGACAGCGCTCGAGATCGCTGCGCGCGATCAATTCCTTGATGAGCAGCCCAGCCATGATGGTCTTCCCGGCGCCGGGATCATCGGCCAGCAAGAATCGCAAGGGTTGGCGCGGTAGCATTTCACCGTAGACAGCGGAAATCTGGTGCGGCAGCGGATCGATGAGACTGGTGTGAATGGCAAGATAGGGATCGAAGTAGTGGGCGAGCTTGATGCGATTTGCCTCTGTCACCAGTCGCAACTGGCCACCATCCGCGTCGAACGACCAAGCTCGTCCGCGCTCATCCACCTCCAGGCGGTGCTCGTCGTCCCGGTACAGCGTGCTTTCGGCGACGGTGCCTTCCGGATCGCGGAAGACCACATTGATCGCCTGATCGCCGATCCAGTCCACCGATACGATTTGGACGCCGCGGCCCGGAGCAATTCCGCGCACGTGCGCGCCACCGCGAATGTCTTCAAGCCTGGTCATCCGGCCGTCTCCCGCCCCACCGCAGCATCCCTAACGATACGACCAGAATTTGCGAGTTCTAAAACCCGCTTTGCATCGGCCTCGTTCAACAGGACGATGTGTTGTCTTCTTGGATCTTCGTTGACAGCGTCATTCAATAGCCCGAGTCTTTTCATGACATAAAAGAGCATCGCGACGCGGACCCGAAGAACACATTTGCGCCCTTTCATGCCGTAATCCTTGGCCACGACTTCCTGTTGCGAACTCGTAAGCGCAGGATGGGGCGCGATTTCCAACGGATAGTATTCATGCCAGAAGTGATCGGCCTCACCCGACGCACCGGGCTCATCCTCACGGCGTGATTTCAGGATGCGCGGCAGGAGGAAGTCCTTAAACGTTTCCTCCAGATGACAGAAGGCACGGGCGTGCCACCGAAATCCGTCATAGCCGAAAGCGTGTGGTGTTATGCGCCGCCATTTCGGATCGGGGCGCAGGGGGTTCATCGATTGATACATGATCTCGATTGAACGCTGATTTCGGATGGCGTTCAAAACCGCCCGTAACACATCACCGTCGACATCACGCTTCGGCGTCAGGGCGACATCTGCGTCTGGTGCTGCTGATATCCATGAGTCCCGTTGCCAGTCCGCTCCTTCAACCACGGCCTGTAACCTAGACAGGAATGCATCAGGATCGGGATTGAGGAACTGCGGCTTGAATCCATCGGCCGCAATGTAGCGCTTGGCGCTCTTGTCATACGCCACATTTCCGGGGGCTCGCTCTTGATAGAGCGTCAGATCCTTCGATGCCTGCGGGACGGAAACTCCGAAAGAGTTAATGATATCGGACCGATTGACGCCACCTTCCCACAGGAGCCGGAACTCGATGAATTCGAGGCGGCGCTCCACGCCCCACTTCAATCCCGCCACCGCTTCCGTCATCCAGTTTCTCCACATGCAGATAAAAAGTATATGGACATATCTATAATACCCGTGTAATTTCTATCCTCATCATGGAGTCGCGTCAAGCGGAACCATGACCGGCAACAGGAGAATGCGATGACAAAGCGTGGTTCCAGGGGCGAAGTGACCAGCAAGAAGGCGGCGACCGCCGCTTCTCAGGTGCTGCGCGACCCGAAATCGAGCAAGGCGGCCAAGTCCGCAGCCGCTTCGGCGCTCACCCAGCGTCCCAACAAGAAGTAACTGGGGGAAGATCGGCCATGAGCATGTCAGATCGACGGACCATCGTCGCCCATGGCCGAATCGCGGCGCGCGAGATTCGCCTCGACGCCGCGCGGCGTCGCCAACATGGCATGCAGATTATGTCGTTCGAACAATTGGCGGTTCGCCTCGCCGGCGGGTTCGCCAGGCCGATCGACGATGAGAGTTTGCGCGGCGCGATACAGGCTGTCTTGCCATCCACCCCGCTCGGCGAATTGGAAAGCATCAAACTGCTTCCCGGGATGGTCGATGCATCGGCCGACACCCTTCACAAGGTGTGGCGGGCGGGAATCGACCTGGCGGCGCGCGCGGGGGATCATCCCCGCCTCGACTCCATCGCGCGGCTTGAAACCGCGGTACTGGCGCAACTGCCACCGGGGATGATGCGCCCGATCGATCTCGTCGCTGCGGCCATTCTGCACCTTGGTCACGCCAAGGCCGTAATTGGTCCGGTCGAGATCGTGGGTATCACCGAGCTTTCGCCCTGCTGGCGACCGCTCCTTCAGGCGCTGACCGCGCATACTGCGGTGACCTGGAGAGCGGGACCGCGTCCCACGCCCGCGTGGCTCGAAGCAACGGACGTGGCCGTCAACCGGACGGGTCCCCAAACGCCCGCCATCAACGCCGTCAGCGCGGCCACGGCCTATCATGAGGCCATTGAAGCCGTCCGCTGGGCGCGCAGCCTGTTGGCCACCGGCGAGGCCCAGCCGGCGGACATCGCCATCGCAGGCGCCTCGACGGCCGAATATGATGACCACTTCCTCTCACTTCGCGCCGAGGCCAATCTCGATCTGCACTTCGTTCACGGGATCAAGGTTACGACATCGCGCGAGGGCCAAGCCGCCGCTGCGCTCGCCGACATCCTCATCCGAGGCCTGTCGCAGACCCGTATGCGCCGTCTGGCTGCGCTTTGCGGATCGGAGGCGGGCCCGTTCCAGACCTTGCCCCAGGGCTGGATGCGCATCCTGCCCTCGGACGCGCCGCTGGCCTCTGCCACCGCCTGGATGCGCTTACTCGATCGCTTAACGCCGGCTGACTGGCCCGACGCGCAGGATCACGCTGCGACACTGCGCACCGTCGTCGCGCTCCTCGCCAAGGGTCACGTCGCCGCCGAGGAAATCGGCGCCGCGCTTCTCAACGGTCGTGCGCTGGCGATCTGGCGCAAGGCGCTTTTGGCCGGTCCCTCCGGATCGCTCGACTCGACACTTGAAACCTTGAAACAGGATGACGGCCTCGAGGCTTGCGTCTCCGTCGCCTGGATGCCGGCCAGCGCGTTGGCTGCGTCGCCGCGCCGGTTCGTTCGGCTGGTCGGTCTCAACTCGGCGCGTTGGCCGCGCGGCATTTCGGAAGATCGCCTGATCTCCGATCACATCATTCCGACCGTCGAACTCGATCCGCTCCCGGTCGGCGCGGCCGACCGGCGGGATTTCGAAACCATTCTCGCGACGACCGAGCGCCAGATCATTCTCTCGCGGTCTCGCCGCGACAGCGAAGGCAGACTTCTCGGGCGCAGTTCTCTGCTTGGCGATCACGCTGGCGAGACCTACATCCGGCGCAATGCGGTCCCGCTCCACGCTTTCAGCGAAACCGACCGGCTGATGGCGCGTCCGCAAGAGTTTGCGCATGAACCGCAGGCGATCACCGCGACGACATGCTGGCGCAACTGGCACCGCAAGGAGATCACGCCGCACGACGGCCTGGTTCGGGCGGACCATCCTCTCCTGCTGACCATCCTGGCACGAACGCAGTCGGCCAGTTCGCTCAAGCTCCTTCTGCGAAGCCCGCTCGGCTTCCTCTGGAAATACGGGATGCACTTGCGGATGCCTGAGAGCGGGACCGATCCTCTGGTTCTCGATTCGCTCGGCATTGGCGACCTCGTCCACATGACGCTCGACCTCGCGCTCCAGAAGGTGGAAGCGGCAGGTGGCCTCGCCAATGCCGACGAAAACCAGATCGCAGCGGCGGTGCAGAACGCTGCCGACGAGGTTTCGTGTGTCTGGGAAAGTGAACGCGCCGTCCCGCCCGCTGTCATCTGGCGGCGGACGCTGGACGAAGCGCGCCTGCTCACCAGCCGCGCGCTGACTTATGGTGATGAGCGCCTGCCGAACGCCCGGTCATATGGCGAAGTTGCGTTTGGCGGGAGTAGCTCCAAATCGGCCGCCGACAGCCCGTGGGATTCGGCAACGGTCGTCGAAATCCCCGACGCCGGGTTTCGCATTGCCGGCTACATCGATCGTCTCGACATCTCAGGCGATGGAAAGCGCGTCCTGGTCCGCGACTACAAGACCGGCAGGCCACCGAAGGACAACATCGGCCTAGACGGCGGCCGGGAATTGCAGCGCTGCCTCTACGCTTTTGCCGTGAAGGCGTTGCTTGGCGCGGATGTCTCGATTAGCGCGTCGCTGCTCTATCCGCGCGATCAAATCGACCTGCAACTCGACGATCCCGAAGCTACGCTGGTTGAGATCACCGGATATCTCCAGGCGGCGCGCATCAATCTGACGGCTGGCAACGCCCTCATCGGACCGGATACGGGCGGGACCTATGACGACTTGGCCTTTGCGCTGCCGGCGAACGCGGGCGCCACCTATTGCAAGCGCAAGCTCTCGGCCGCGACCGAACTGTTTGGCAACGCCGCACAAGTCTGGGAAGCGCAGTAATGACTGCTGTAACGAAAGACCTTCGCGATGACGCGGCCCGCCGCAACGCGATCAGTGTGCATGATCGCTCGATCTTGGTCGAGGCTGGCGCTGGGTCCGGCAAGACGGCTGTCATGGCTGGTCGCATTGCGGTCATGCTGGCCGAAGGCATCGCGCCCAAATCCATCGCGGCGGTGACGTTTACGGAATTGGCGGCCAGCGAGCTTCTGATCCGTGTGCGAGACTTCGTCAGCGACCTCTCCGCCGGACAAATTCCGCCCGAACTGCGGATCGCCTTGCTCGGCGGTCTGTCGGACACGCAGAAAGCCTATCTCGCGGCAGCGAGCGCCGCGATAGACGAGATCACCTGCTCGACCATCCACGGCTTCTGCCAGCGCCTGATCAAGCCCTATCCGGTCGAGGCTGATATCGATCCGGGCGCCAGTGTGATGGATCGCAATCAGGCCGACCTCGCCTTTATCGAGATCGTCGAGGCCTGGCTGCGAGAGCAACTCTCAGGTGGCGAAGGCGGCATCATCGCCGAAATGGTGCTTCAGAATCCCGGTGAGACCGTCGGGCTGATCCACAAGATCGTGGCGAACCTGCGCCGCCGTCGAACGGTGTCCGCCCCGGCGGTCACCCCGCTGGCGCCGCACCTTCAAACCTTCCTCACCGCAGCGGACTTCTTCGCCGAGTTCATCCGCACCGCACCCGCAGTCGAGGAAGAAACAGCGACGATCGCGGAGCGGTTTGCCGAAATGGCGCAGGCCCTTGATGACGCCTCCGTTGCCGAAACGCCGGCTGGGCTGGTCCGCCTGCTGGTATCGCAGCCGCACCGCGATCTTTGCAACAAGAGCGGAGCCTTCTCCGCGTTCAAGAAAAAGGGCAAATGGGTCGACGCGGCCAGGCGCGAGGGCTTGACCAAGGCTGATGGCGAGCGCCTCAACACGGCAGCCGAAGGGCACTATGTGGCGTGCTGCGAGGCATGGCAGACAATGCTCCAGAATGCCGCCAGCCGCGTGCTCGCCGATCTGATCGCCCAGGTGCAGCCGGTTCTGCACCGCTTCCGCGACCACAAGCGTTCAGCGGCTCTGCTCGATTTCGACGACTTGATCTTCGCGGCACGCGGCTTGCTGCGCGATCATGATGATGTTTGCCGGTCGCTGGCGACGCGTTTCGCCCATGTCCTTGTCGATGAGTTTCAGGACACCGACCCGCTACAGACCGAGATCTTCTGGCGCCTCTGCGGCGAACCGCCCGCAGACGGTTCGACCACCGACTGGTCGGCTTTTCAAATCCGTCCCGGCGCACTGTTCCTGGTCGGCGATCCCAAGCAGGCGATCTATCGTTTCCGTGGCGCTGATGTCAGCGCCTATGTGCGGGCACGTGAAGCGTTTCTCGCCCAGAATCCGGACAGTGTCCTGTCGATCTCGACCAACTTTCGCTCGTGCGCGCCCATTCTCACTTATGTGAACGAGCGCTTCGAGACATTGCTATCGAGCGAGGGACAGCCGGGCTTCACCGCGCTCGACCCGTTCCACTCTGATCGCGGAGAGGCGCTGTGTGTCGCAGCTCTGGACGTCGTGGTCGCCGACGAAAACGGTAAGGCCACGGCCGAACAGCAGCGTGACGCCGAAGCCGAAGCGGTCGCCGAAATGTGCGCCCGCCTGATCGGCAGCGAGATGATCCTCGATCGCCGGAGCGGCGCCAGCCGGGTCTGCCGGCCGGGCGACATCGCCCTACTTGCCCCTACCGGCAGCGATCTGTGGCGCTATGAAGAGGCGCTGGAACGGCACGGCATCCCGGTCGCGACCCAGGCGGGCAAGGGGCTGTTTCGCCGCCAGGAAATCCAGGACCTCATCGCCCTGACCCGCGTCCTCGCCGATCGGCGCGACACCCTCGCTTTGGGCGCACTGCTGCGCGGCCCGCTCGTCGGCCTGACAGAGGAAGAGGTTCTCGACATCATCTGGGCGCTGCCGCGCTCCGAGGACTACCCGGACGCACTGCCCCGGCTCGATCTCGGGGTCGATGCCAGCGGCATCGAACACACGCTTGCCCGGACGACCATCGAGAAGCTGCAAGCGCTCTACCGTCGGACCAATAGCACCACGCCGCACAACCTCCTGTCGCAGGCAGTCGATGTGATGCGGGTACGCCCGATCCTGCTCGAACGGCACCGGGGACAGGCGGAACGCGCACTCGCCAACGTTGATCTCTATCTGAGCCTGACGTCCGCCTTTGCGGTTCGGGGTCTTCGCGCCTTTGCCGAGACCATGACGGCGGCCTGGACCGACGAATCGCGTGCCGTCGAAGGACGACCCGACGCCCAGGAAGAGGCCATCGCCCTCTACACCATGCACGCCGCTAAGGGCCTAGAATGGCCGATCGTCGTGCCCGTCAATACGATGACGGGGATCATGGCGCCGGAAAGCGCGGTGACCGATCGCGACAGCGACATTTTCTATTGCCCAGTCTTTGGCGTCCGACCGGTCGGGTATGACGACGCCCGCGACGCGGAAAAAGCCGAGCTCGATCGTGAGCGCATCCGGCTCTGGTATGTCGCCGCCACCCGGGCGCGCGAGCTGCTTGTCCTGCCTCGACTTGACGCCGCGCCGTCGAAATCGGCATGGATCTCCCTCCTCGATCCATCGCTCGGCGAGCTTCCGGCGCTCGCTCTGTCCCACCTCTCGCCGGACGTGGGAGCAGCACCGGACGGCCAGAGCAACCCGCAGACACGGGAGATCTTTGCGGCCGAAGCTGCTGCCATCACAGACCGTCATCGCCGCCTGACCTGGCTAGCGCCAAGCCGCGACGAAACCAGCATCGGGCCTGTTGTGACACCCGAAGCGGCAGAAATCTGGGCAGCAAGCGACGCAGGTCAGCCTCGTGACGATGCCACCCGCGCCAGCGTCCAGGGCGGACGCGAACGTGGTCTGATCCTGCACAAGCTTTTCGAGGAGGCTCTAACCGGAGAAACGCCGGACGATGTGGCGTCTCTGACCGAACGCGCGCAGGTGCTTATCGCCGCGATCGACAAGCCAGTGGTTGATGATCCCGCCCAAGGTCTTTCGCCGGTCGAGCTAGCGGGCTGCGTGGCCCGCACCCTCGCCTTGCCCGAAATCGCCGAGCTTCGGCCGACCCTTGCGCCGGAGTTTCCGGTCTATGCCTCGGCGTTTGTCGACGACCTTGAACAGGCGACCGCAGGCATCGCGGACGCCATCAGTTTTGGGCCTGACGGAAAACCGCAGGTCGTCGTCGACTGGAAGAGCGATGTTCAGCCAAGCCCGGAGGCCATCGAGCACTACCGCGCCCAGGTACGGAACTATCTGGATATGACCGGGACACAACGGGGACTGATCGTACTGGTGACGTCGGGCGAAATCCTCACGGTTGCGCCTTCGCCAGTTGCCGCGGTCGCGGCGTAGGCGGCAGGCGCTCGGGGGATCGATGCACGAACGAACAGACGCCACCGCTCCAGGACAGGACGACCTCTTCACCGAGGAGGTGTCGCTGCTCCTCCCGGCGCGAATGGCCGTCGAAGGCAGAGTCTTGGGCAGCACGACGCGCCAGCAGGCGGAGCCGTCGATACAAGCCATTTGCCGGCTCAAGCCTTTCACGGTTCGGCGTGTCGGTGGATTTGAGACGACGCTGTCAAAAGGGCAGACCCTCATTATACTCAGCGGAAAGACAGCGACTAGGCTGGATTCTGACCTCATCCTGCTCGTACCCGATGCCCAGCACCCAAAGGAAATCAAGGAAGCGCTGGAACGCGGAGAAGGGCGTTGGCTCCGTCCTACGCCCCTCAATCCCGCTCTGTTGAGCGTTCGAGATATGACGACCCGGCTTGTGGCCGTTACCATGTCCTGGGATGACGCCTTCCATCTGCGCGAAGGCCGAGCGGCCATGGACGGCAAGCCCGCCGTGCCGGGGCTGAGGCGACCCCAGATCGGCGCACTCCACGCGGCCCTCGCGCACGCGACACGCTCGACCGAGCCCGCGACCATCGTCATGCCAACCGGCACTGGCAAGACAGAGACTATGCTCGCCCTGAACGCCCGCCAGCAGTTTGACCGGTTACTGGTCGTGGTTCCAACCGACGCACTCCGCGAACAGATCGCCGGAAAATTCGAAACCTTTGGCGTCCTCAAGAGCCAGGCGTGCCTCGACGCATCGGCCGACTATCCCGTGGTGACCCGTCTTGCGCACATCCCCTCGTCTGTTGCCGAGGTCGATCAGATCTTCGACGCGGCCAACGTCATCGTCACAACCATGCACATCGCCGGGCGGGCAAACCCCCAAGTTCAAGAACAGATGGCGGCGCGAGCCGCAGCGCTCTTCATCGATGAGGCCCACCATATCGGCGCCCGGACATGGTCGGAATTTCGCAGTCTCTTCGTCGACCGCAAACCACCGATCCCGATCGTCCAGTTCACCGCTACCCCGTTTCGCGAAGATGGGCGGCGTGTGGACGGCGAGTTCATCTATACCTATCCCCTGAAGAAGGCGCAGGAAGAAGGCTATTTCAAACCGATCCGGTTCGAGGCCGTCTTCGGACTTGATCGTCCCGACGCCGACCTGGCGATCGCCGAAAAGCTTGGCGAAGTCCTCGCCGAGGACCTCGCGGCTGGCCTCAACCACCTCGCCATGGCCCGTTGCAGCACGATCGAACGCGCAAAGCACTTGCACCGGCTCTATACCGAGAGCTATCCGGAATATCGGCCAGTCATCGTCCACAGCCAGCAACCGCTGCGGGAGAGACGCGAAAATCTTGCAGCGCTTCGACGATTCGAGAGCCGGATCATCGTCTGTGTCGACATGCTGGGTGAAGGGTTCGACCTTCCCGAACTGAAAATCGCGGCTCTGCACGACCACCACAAAAGCATCGCGGTCACGATCCAGTTTGTTGGCCGCTTCACTCGCCAAGACCCGACTTTGGGTGATGCGACCGTCATCGCCAACACCGGCATCGACGACATCGATCGATCGCTGGCGAAGCTCTATGCCGAAGACGCTGATTGGAACGCGCTGGTTGAGGCGCTGAGCTCGGCCAAGATCGAGCGCCAGGTCCGGCGTGCCGAGATGTTCAAAGGCTTCGCCGGCGATCTCGACGACATCCCGTTGCAAACCCTCGAGCCGAAGATGAACGCGGTCGTGTACCGGACTTCGTGCGAGAGCTGGGATCCCTTCCAAGCCGAAGATCTATACGACCCTGGCTTCTACCTCGGCATGAAAATCAATCCGCACCAGCGCGTGGCGATCTTCGTCACCCGGGCGGAGGAACAGGCCCGCTGGACGACGGCCCAGCACGCCATCAACGTGAAGTGGGACCTGCATATGCTGCATTGGGACCAGGCAAGCGGCCTGCTTTATATCAGCAGTTCGGCCAAGGGACCGTTCGACCGCCTGGCCAATGCCGTTTGCGGCGAGACGGCCCGCCGCGTCGAGGGCGAAGATGTCTTCCGCAGCCTGCACGGCTTCAAACGCCTAATCCTGCGCAACCTCGGCCTCACTCACCATCAGGGCCGCGGCGTTCGCTATTCCATGTACATGGGCGTCGATGTGGCCGACGGGCTGGATAGCGCCAAATCCCAGTCACGGATCAAGAACAACGTGTTCGCCACCGGGTTTCTCGACGGCGCGCCGGCCTCGCGAGGCTGCTCGGCTAAAGGCAAGTTCTGGTCGATCTCCAAAGTGCGTGATCTCACCGACTGGGTCGACTGGTGTCAGGATGTCGGCCGCGCCGTGAATGATCCCGGCATCACCACCGACGGTGTGTTCAAGAGCGCTATGCGACCGCGCCAGATCAGTGATCGCCCGGCGGTCCCGCCCGTGGCGATTCATTGGCCGGAATCGCTTCTGATGCAGATCGAAGACCGCATCGAAATCACCTTCGGCGACAAACCAGTCCTGTTCACCGAATGCGACATCGAACTGCTCGACAATACGCGAACGGGGCCGCTGCGCTTTGCCGTGCGAAGCGAAGACCAGTCCGCCGAGTTCGAGATCGTCTTTGCCGATGGCGGAGCGCGCTACCCCCAGCGCAACGGCCCCAAGGCGACGATCAAGGTCGGCAGCAAGATCCAGACGCTTTCGGAGTCCTTCGCCGATGATGCGCCGCAGATCGACTTCGGTGACGGCTCCCTGCTGATCTACAGCCACCTCTACGCCCTGCCCGAAGGCGAAATGGTCCAGCCCTATCCGTCCGAGAAGATCGAGGTGTGGGACTGGTCGAAAACCAACATCCGCGCCGAAGCGCAGGGCGTCGAGAAGCGGGTAGATTCGGTCCAGCGGCTCGTCATCGAAACCTTGTTGGCCGACACCGATCCCTATGACGTCATCTTCGACGACGATGGCAAAGGTGAAATCGCCGATGTGGTCGCATTGCGCATCACCGACAGCGTCGTGTCGGTGACCTTGTTTCATTGCAAATATTCGAGCGCCGCAACGCCCGGTGCTCGGCTCAATGACCTATACGAGGTGTGCGGACAAGCTCAGAAATCGGCCAGGTGGCGTGATCGTCCCAACCGGATGCTCCAGCACATGCTGAAGCGGGAACAGATGCGGCGTGACAGGGGGCTCAGCTCGCGGATCGAGCGGGGTTCGGCGGCCATGATCAAAAAGCTGAAAGCCGGCTGGCAGGACCATCGCTTCGAATACGACGTTCGCATTGTGCAGCCCGGTCTTTCCCGCCAAGCGATTGGCGAGGAAGGTCTGCACCTGCTTGCTGGCGTCGAGACATATCTGCTGGAGACCCGTGCCATGCGCCTGCGGATCATCGGTAGCGACTGATGCCCGGGTTCGTTCAACAGCGGCGCTGGTCGCCCAAAAACAAGTTGCGGCGACCAATGTCGTCACTTGCATTGGCTCAGGAAAGCCTATTCCCGGAAGATGCGCACAAGGCGCTCGCCGCAGACCTGAACCGAATCCGGTTGACGGGATGGAGGATAAACTCGCGCGGCATGGCGATACAACGGCGATCACCGGAAGGATCAGCACAGCCCCGGGCAGCGTCCTGATCCCCGGTATGCATTACGCCGAGGCCGCCGCCAGATCGAGACCAACATAAACCGTTGAGGTCAGCGGCCCCGTTGCGATGCCGGAGGTTTCGATGCAAAAAACGAGCGGAACCTTCCCGATGGACGGCAGGTGTTCCTGCAGGACATCGAAATCGTCGAACTCCTCGTCGCCTCCGGCCGCTTCCAGTTCTTGGCGCTTCCTGTCGATCTCTTCCTTGAGCTGCGGCCGGATGAAGTCGAACTCGCCCGTCTCGGGCGTGTAGTGAAACAGAACCGTGGGGATGTTTTCCCACTCTGGAACGTGCTCTCCGTAACCAAACTCCCCGGTCGTCGGATCGTATCCTGCAGCGACGACTTCACCCGTGATGGGGCAGCGCAACACGAGAAGGTTTTCTCCCTCCCAGTCGATCGTGACGAGAGCCTTCGAGAATGCGGTATCGGCCATAATTCTTTCTCCGGCTGCTTAAGTGTCTGGCTGCGGATATCGCGGCAATAGTACGCACGTGCAACAGCCAATTTCAGTCAGATTGTCGCATTGGCGGCGTTGAACACCGCAGTCGCGTCCTATGAGGTGCGGTGCTCAGAGCGGCCAATGCGGATGCGCCACTCAGCTCCCCACCTGCGTTCAAATTTCATCCAAGCAATTCAATGAATCCATTAAGATCAAAGCATGAGTCGTATCGATGTTCCGGTGCCCTTGCATAAACTGCACCTCCGGAAGGCGCATAGCATTGCACCATCGATTTCAGACTTATCCGTGCGGAAAGCTACACACCCGCATATCCATATCAGACGCAGGAGATGTCATTGACGCTGTATGACCACATCTATGGCTGCCTGTTGGGAGGCGCGTGCGGGGACGCTCTTGGCGCTCCCGTAGAATTTCTCAAGCTGGAGGAGATTACCGCTCGATATGGCTCGCAGGGTATCTTGGACTTCGATGCAGCCTACGGCGTCACTGGTGCGATCACTGACGACACGCAAATGACCCTTTTTACGGTTGACGGGTTGATTAGGGCTGCCATTCGAATGTCTGAGAAGGGTATCGGACATCCGCCGGCTGTCGTGCATCATGCCTACAAGCGCTGGCTCGTCACACAGGATCATCCATTCGAGCAACTCTCATCCGACGACGAACTCGACGGCTGGCTGATCCGCGAGAAGAGGCTTTGGACGCGAAGGGCACCTGGAAATACCTGTCTGTCTGCACTTCGGGAAAGCAGGTCATTCGGCAGCGCCGCGAAGAACGACAGCAAAGGCTGCGGGACGGTCATGCGGGACGCGTCCTTCGGCTTTTTCGCAGTCGATAACCCGCACCACGCTTTCAGTCTCGCGATGGAGACAGCAAGAACCACGCATGGGCATCCCTCCGCTGCCTTTTCATCCGGAGCGCTCGCGGCGATCATTGCCGTTGTGGCGCAAGGACAGGGACTTCCGCATGCCGTCGAGCAGGCACTATCGATCCTGCAGAGCGAACACGACGCCCGCGAGGTCCGGGACGCGCTCCGGCACGGGGCGCAACTAAGCAGTGCAACAGATTGGCGCGATCGGCTGTCCGAGCTTGGCGAGGGCTGGGTTGCAGAAGAGGCGCTCGCGATCGCCGTTCTTTGCGCGCTCGCCGCTGAAGGCCCTCGCGAGGCGATCATCGCGGCGGTCAACCATAGCGGCGATTCCGACTCGACTGGCGCGATAGCGGGAAACATCGTGGGGGCTTTGCATGGACCCCGATCCCTACCGACAGCGTGGGCGGAACGTGTGGAGCTTGGCGATGTGATCGAGACGTTGGCGAGGGACTTCGCGGCTATCATCGAAGGTCGCTATGAAAGCGAAACCTTCTGGGACCGATATCCAGGCTGGTAGGTGAACCAGAGGACATCCCAACAAATTAACCATGTCGGCTTCTTTCATTTGAGATCTGTCTCGGATCCCGATCGGTTACGGCCGTTCACGCAGCGGCATGAACGCAAGCGGCCCCCGATGGTGCGTCAACACCGAACGGAGGCCTGACCCGCAACCTGGTGAGAGGTCTTGGGCTATGAGAATTGATAGATGGCATTTCCGCCGTCCGGAAGGGGACCGCCGGAATTCGACGGTGCGGCTGGCGGGTTATCGACGCCATTTTGGACAATCGACAGGATCGCTGCCGCCTGGAGCCTTCGACAACGACGTCGACAAGCTGGTCGACGAAGCGATGAAGGCGGCGCTCGCCGGAGAGGTCCGGGGCGACATTACCTTCGGCGAGTACGCGTCGCTCTTCGGCTTCTTCCGGTCGGCGGTGATGCAGGAAGGCCGGCTGCTGGAACTGGCCATCGGGCAGGCCGTCCAGAAGAACCCCGACCTCAAACTCCTGCCGACAACGGCGATGCCGATCGTGCCCGCCGCCCAGGAAATGCTGAAGCGGACACCATCCGACGAGATCAAGGGAGTACGCTTTCCGTCGCGGGTGCATTCGACCGAGACCTACAAGCCTGATCTCTTCGTGGTGAACAGAACAAAACACAGCGGGCTAATCCTGGATATCAAGCGAAGCCTCGGCTCCTACCGTCCTCAGGAAGTGGACCGGCTGCGGTTCAGGATGCTGGCGGTGGCGGCGATAGCGCCGGAATGGGTGGCTGAACACCGGGGACCACTCCTAGTGAAGATCGAGACCGCGATCGTCGACGGAGCCGATCAGGTGTCCGACCCCGAGCGGGGCGTCTTCCGGTCATTTTCAATGCCGAAGCAGCTTTCCGTAGCCTTTCGTCGGCAACACCGAAGCAGAAGATACGCAGTCGCCGGATTGCTGCCTCCAACGAACGGCCATCGCTGCAAGCAAGGGTCAGCGCGGCTGAGAACGCCATGGAGGGCCTTCTGGCAAGCGTGCGGATTGCTCCAGGGCTGGCTCAGGATCCACTGTTCCAGAAAAACCTGCGAATGGCCAACGAGGAGCTGACATGCGCTCGGAACCGGATGACCGAGACGGTCGCCCAGGCCGCGGAGCACGAAGAGGTGACCGAAGGCGCGATTGAGATCTTCAGGACTAAGATGATGGAGCTGCTAGACCGGAAGCGTGCGGCTCGTGCGAAGATTTATCTCGCCACGATCGTGGAGCGGGTCGAGGTTGGTGAGCGCTATGTGCGAATCTTTGGCCACGTCGATGACCTGAAGAATGGTGTTCTCAGCACCAACCCGCCTGACGACGGATTAGATGGCGCCGGGGTTCGCAAATATGTTCGCAGATGGCGGAGGGAGTGGGATTCGAACCCAGTCGCCGAAAATAGTCAGCTGCGCTCGGACATTTCCCAGGCAAGGTCTGTTTTTGGAGGTCGGTCAGCGTAGTTCTAACGACCTACATGAGGCGCGAAGCCGCTGTTCGGAATGAGTGCACCAAGCCGGTTTTCAGGATCGCACAGCTCTAGTGCGATCAACCAAGATGAGCCGGAAGCGACGCATGCTGTGCCGTTCGCTATGGCGCTGCTTGGGCGCGCGCTCGGGAGCGGCCAGTCGCGGGCGATTCATAGCCGACACGCTAGACAGCGCTAGCTGTCTTCAACCGGCTTTACTAATTCGACGTGGCTGACACCCAACGCCTGGGAGAGTTCGAAAAGGGTGATGACAGTAGGATTGCGTCGACCACGTTCCAGACTGCTTAGGTATTGCTGGCTGTAGCCCGACCGGGCTTCCACCTGCTCCTGCGTCAGGCCTTTCTCCCTCCGAAGTCGGGCAAAGTTCGTTCCGACCAGTTGACGCATATCCATGCGCCACATTCGCCGTTTACATACTTTAAGTTTATCAACTATAGTATGTATTTTCGGACCAGTCGAATGACCGTGCCGGAATTGGTTAGGAGGTGTTCGATGCTGCCAAAGACCACACACACGTTCTCTGATCCCATCGCCCGGGCGGCTGCCATCCAGAATGCAAATGATCCCGCTTTGAGCCTGTGGACCGACTGGCACCGCGCTCGGCACGTGTCGCTGGTCCTGTGTCGGGTGCAGCAGCGGTTGGAGACGCGAATGATGGTCAATCCCGGAATTCCGGTATTGACCGATGGAGAAAAGAAAACGCGTCGAACTTCGGTGGCCGCGTCGGAGGAGGGATCGGAATATGCGGTGGTTCGCGAGGCCGAGGTGTTTGCGATGACCGAGGCTCTCCGACTTCAGGATGCGATTCCCAACGTCGCGGCTCAGTCTCTCGTGGGTATCGTGGCAAAACTGGAAATAATTGTTGGCGCCGACCGGGACATTGGCGACCCGACGGATTTTCCATGGCCGCACATCGCGTCCGTTCTGCGCGATCTGAAGGCGATTGCTGGCGATCTGCCGGCCTACCGGTTAAACCGGGCTGCTACCCGCGCGGATGTTGCGCGGCATCGGAAAGAAGCAACCAAACTCGTCGCGGCCTTGGAGGCGCACGGTTGAACGGCTCAAGTACCTATATCGGCAGCGATCAACGCCAACACGGAAAACAGCGATCCGATCTTGAAATGTTCGTAAGACTAATGGTTCGCCTTTAACGCGTCTAGCAGATCTCCCCACTCCTGCATTAGCGTGATCCGCTGCTCCCAGTAGGTCGCTCGGTTGTAGGTCCGCCGGATGGCGTTCTTGTCCTGATGCGCCAGGACAGCTTCAATGACGTCTGGATCGTAGTCGCGGGCGTTGAGGATGGTGCTGGCGGTCACCCGGAAACCATGGGCGGTCACTTCGTCCTTTCCGTAGCCCATACGTCGTAGCGCGGCGTTCATGGCGTTCTCGGAAAGCGGCCGTTTTGTGGAGCGGATCGAAGGAAAGACCAGGCCGCCGTCCTCCGAGAGATGCCAGACCTCTTCCAAGACCGAAAGCGCCTGTTTGGACAGTGGTACGTCGTGCGGGGCACGCATCTTCATGCGCTCGGGCGGAATATGCCAGACGGCCTTCTTTCGGTCGAACTCGTCGCGCGTAGCGCCCCGTACTTCGCCGGGGCGGACACAGGTGAGGGCAAGAAACTGGAGGGCGGCTTTGATGGTTGGCCAGCCGTCGTATTCGCCGACCGTCATCAGGAGCTTGCCGAACTTCTTTTCATCGGTGATAGCGGCACGACCGTTGACTTTCGGCGGCTGGAGAGCGCCCCGGAGGTGTAGGGTTGGGTCGGCTTCTGCCCGTAAGGTGACAATGGCCAAACGGAAGACGCTGCCTATCACGCCGCGTAAACGCCGCGCTGTCTCTCTTCGACCACTCTTTTCGATCTTCTGGAGGAGTTGGAAAATTTCGGCCGGAGTGATCTCGTTAATGGGGCGCTTGGCGAGTGGGCCGGCCAGATCTTCCAGGAGCCATTTGGTTTTGGTGATGGTAGCCGCCGCAGCGTCCCGTTCCTCCATCCGCGTGACATACTCCTCGGCGATCAAGGCGAAGGTGGAGCGCGCTTCCGTGATGGCGGCAGTCTTCTCCTCTTTGCGTTTGGCGGAGGGGTTGATGCCGGCGATCAACAGCCTCTTGGCGTCGTCGCGCTTTCCTCTCGCGTCCAGAAGTGACACCAGCGGGTATTTTCCAAAGGAGAGTATATTTTCCTTCTCCAGGTAGCGGTACCGCAGTTGCCAGAGTCTGGAGCCGTTGGTGCGGACGAGGAGATAAAGCCCGTCGCCATCCGCAAGACGATACGGCTTGTCTTTGGGCCTAGCGTTCTTGCAGGCGAAGTCAGAGAGAGACATGGGTAACGGACCTCCGGGTAATGGGTAACGCCGAAATCGTTACCCACAAACCGATGCGTTGCAACGGTACGCGGTGGGTCACCATAAACCGCCAAACCAGGCTAAGTCATTGATTTGTATTGATTGGTGAGACGTCGTGAGAAGCGATGGGAAAGTGAAATGGTGCCCAGAGGCGGATTCGAACCACCGACACGCGGATTTTCAGTCCGCTGCTCTACCAACTGAGCTATCTGGGCCTGTTCCGGCAAACGAAAACTCGTGAACCGGATTTCTTGAAGGCGCCGTGGGGCGCCCCTTGAAAGCGCGTGGGTTATAGCACGGGAATTTAGCCTGTCCAGCGCCTAGGTGGCGATTTCCGGCAGGAAAAGACAGGCTGTGGAAAGGCCGGCTTCCTCAGGCGCTTTCATCGCCGCAATGGCGCGCGGGCTGGCCTCCTTCGGCCCTTTGGCCTCCGTCGTGGCGCCGCCATGGCGCGCTGCAACCGCCGGGATACGTCCTTAGCCGACGGTTGAGATGCCGCGATGCCGACAGGCACGGGGCAACGGGCTGTCGCGCTATCTCGCGCCGGCCACGCCCTTGCGAAAATCGGAAGGGGTCATGCCGGCCAGCTTGCGGAAGGATTTGTTGAAGGCGCTGAGCGAGCCGAAGCCGGAGTCCATGGCGACGCGCAGCACATTGGCATCCTGATGCATCAACAGCGCCTGCGCGTAGCTCAGCCGCAACAGGTTGACATATTCGTTGAGCGTCATGCCGGTCGATTTCTTGAACAGGCTCATGGCGTATTTGGGATGGATGTCGGCGGCCGCCGCTATGTTCACGCAATCGATGTCGTAGAGGAAATTCTCGGCGATGAAATCGCACATGCGCCCGACATTGCGCGACGATTGCTGGTCGAAGGCACTGCCGGCTTCCTGCCCGGCCGCCGTCTCGGGCACCAGCCGGTAGGGTTCGAACCGCACCCGCTCCAGCCGCAGCAACAATTCGTTGACGGCGTGCTCGGCCTTGGCCGGATCGCCCGAGCGGGCGTAGCGGTTCCAGCGGGCGAAATTATCGTTGTCGGATTGGTCGGTGGCGCTGGTCACCAGCGTCGCGCCCGTCATCAGCCGGTGGCGCACGTCGGCCGGCAGGTGCAGCCGGAAGAAATGCACCAGCGGCAGATGCGCGCCGGCATAGATGGCGTCGTCACTGAGGTCGTCCATCTGGTGCGGCAGGCCGCCCCAGAAGAAGCACATCTCGCCGGCCGAAAGCGCGATTTCGTGCTCGTTCATGCGGTAGTGCACGCTGCCGCGGACGATGAAATTCACCTCGACCTGCGCATGCCAGTGCGGCTTGAGCATCATCAGCGGAGCGGTGTGAAACATCTGCAGGAGCAGCGGCAGGCCTTCCACACTGCTGGCGCCTGGCTGGTAAAACGGCCGTTCCGGCATCTTACTTTCCGCCAATTCCGTATTCCCTTTGTCGGCGACAAGCCTTCCGCGCCGAATAGTGTAGCCACGCTCGCAGAGAGAGCAAATGAAATGGGAGGATTTCAATGCGCATCACACTGTCCTGCGCCGCGCTCGCGCTTGTCCTGGGCTCAGCCCCGGCCTTCGCGCAATCCGGCGAAATCACCATCTGGAGCTGGAATGTCGCCGCTTCGTCGCTGAAGGCGACGGTCGCCGGCTTCAACAAGCTGCATCCCGACATCAAGGTAACGGTTCAGGATCTCGGCAACCAGCCGACCTATGACAAGTCGATCGCCGGCTGTGCGGCCGGCGGCGTCGGCCTGCCCGACATCGTCACCATCGAGAATGGCGAGGCCGAGAATTACTGGAGCCAGTTCCCCGACTGCTTCGTCGACCTGCACACGCTGGGCTATACGGCGGAAGACCAGAAGAAATTCCCCGATTTCAAGCGCACCGAGCTCGAGGTGGGCGACAAGGCCTATGCCATGCCGTGGGATTCCGGCCCGGTCGCCGCCTTCTATCGCCGCGACTTCTACGAAAAGGCCGGGGTGGATCCGGCATCGATCAAGACCTGGGACGACTTCATCGCCGCCGGCAAGAAGATCCAGGCCGCCAATCCGGGCGTCTCCATGACCAACGCCGATTTCAACGGCGACACCGAATTCTTCCGCATGATCTCCAACGAGCAGGGCTGCGCCTATTTCGCCGAGGATGGCCAGTCGATCACGGTCAGCGAACCCAAATGCGTCGACGCCCTGACCAAGGTCAAGGAGATGAAGGACGCCGGCATCGTCTCGTCCGCCGACTGGGGCACCAAGATCACCAACAACACGGCGGGCACCGTCGCCACCCAGGTCTATGGCGGCTGGTATGAAGGCACCATCCGCACCGAATCGGCCGGCGAGAACGGCAAATGGGGCGTCTATCTGATGCCGAGCCTCACATCAGACGGTCCGCGCGCCGCCAATCTCGGCGGGTCGTCCCTGGCCATCACCTCGGCTTCGAAGAACAAGGAAGCGGCCTACGAGTACCTGAAATACACGCTCGGAACCAATGAAGGCCAGATCACCATGTTGAAGGAGTTCGGCCTTGTCCCCTCGCTGGTCTCGGCGCTGAATGACCCCTATGTCAGCCAAGGCCTGCCCTACTGGGGTGGCCAGGCGGTGTGGAAGGATATTCTGGGCACATTGCCCAAGGTCGTCCCCAGCCGCGGCACGCAGTTCCAGAGCGATGCCGAAATCATCGTCCGCGCGGTGCAGACCAAATATCTGGCCGGCGGCTATCCCGACGCCAAGGCAGCGCTCGACGACGCAGCAAAACAGATCGCGGCGGCGACCGGATTGCCGGTCAAATCATAACCTCCCAGGGACGGGGTCCGGGACGGCTCTTGCCGCCCGGACCCTGCGCCTGCGAGCTTGTCTGAAACACCGGATATGAAGGAGGAGGAGGAGCAGGATGCGCAACCGCAACGCCACGGCCTATCGTTTCCTGGCACCCTATCTCTTGATCTTCTCCGTCTTCTGGGTGTGGCCGATCATCTCTTCGTTCATGATCTCCTTCCAGGCGACGCGCACCGTGCCCTGGCGTTTCGCGCCGGGCTTCAACTGGGGCCGGCTGATCGGCGATCCGGCCTTTTTCAACGCGCTGAAGAACACGCTGCTCATCCTCGTCATCCAGGTGCCGGTGATGATCGCGCTGGCCATGGTGATGGCCGTGCTTTTGAATTCGCCGCTCCTGAAGGCGAGAGGTCTCTATCGCTTCGCCTTCTTCGCCCCGGTGGTGGTCGGCGAGGTCGCCTATTCGGCGGTGTTCCGGCTGATGTTCAGCCTCGATTTCGGCATCGTCAACAAGCTCCTGAACAGCATCGGGCTGCCCAAGATCGACTGGTTCTCCAACGTCACGCCGGCCATGGCGCTGATCATGATCGCGGTCACCTGGCGCTGGGCCGGCTACAACGCCATCATCCTTCTGGCCGGCATGCAATCCATTCCCGAGGATGTCTACGAGGCGGCGACGCTCGACCGTGTCAGCAAGCTCAAGCAGTTCTTCCACATCACCTTGCCGCTCTTGAAGCCGGTCATCGTGTTCTGCCTGGTGCTCTCGATCATCGGCACCATGCAATTGTTCACCGAGCCCTTCCTGATCACCGAGCGCGGTGGGCCGGGCGGCGGCACCGAGACGCTCGGCCTGCTGCTCTACCGCCAGGGGTTCCGGTCGCTCAATTTCGGCTATGCCTCGGCCGTCGCCTACACCATGGCGGCGCTGGCGATCGCGATCACACTGGTGCAGCTGTGGCTGACGAGGGAAAAGCAATGAGTTCGCTCTCCTCGGCCCGCCTGAGGCGCAGCATCGCGTTGCATCTCTTCCTCACCCCGCTGGCGCTGATCTGGCTGTTCCCGCTGTGGATGATGGTGGTCTTCTCGACCATGCCCGACAACGGCATCTTCAGCCCCGGCATAGAGCTTTTGCCGCACGGCAATTTCGTCGACAATTTCAACAATCTGCAGCGCGACACCAATTTCGTCGGCGCCATCGGCATCTCCGTCTCGGTGGCGGTGACCTACACCTTCCTGTCAGTGCTGTTGACGTCGATGGCCGGCTGGGCACTGGCGCGCTACCAGTTCTTCGGCAAGGGCGTGGTCGTCGGCATCATCTTCGGCACCATCACGCTGCCCTATGCGGTCGTGCTGATCCCGCAATTCATCATGGTGGCGCGCGACTTCCAGCTTGCCAACACCTGGGTGGCGCTGATCGTGCCGCCGCTGTTCAACTCGCTTGGCGTGCTGTTCATGCGCCAGAGCTTCTCGATGATGCCGGACGATCTGTTCGACGCCGCCCGCGTCGAAGGCGTGAAGGAGTGGCGCATCTTCCTGTTCGTCGCGCTGCCGCTGGCGCGGCCGATGCTGGCCGCACTCGCCATCATCCTGTTCCTCGCCTCCTGGAACAATTACCTCTGGCCGCTTTTGATCAACAGCCAGCCCGGTTCGATGACGGCGCCGGTGGCGCTCGGCACGCTGATCGGTCTCACCAAAGTGTCGTGGGGCGGTATCATGGCGGGCGCCGTGATGCTCACCGTGCCGATGCTGATCGTCTTCGTGCTCCTGCAGCGCCATTTCATCGCCGGCATCGCCGCCGGCGCAGTCAAGTAAGAGGCAGCATGGCAACCGTTACGCTGAGCAATGTGGTCAAGCGCTTCGGCGCCTTCGAGGTCGTCCATGGCGCCAATATCGACATCAAGGATGGCGAGTTCGTCGTCTTCGTCGGCCCGTCCGGCTGCGGCAAGTCGACCCTGCTCAGGATGATCGCCGGGCTCGAGGACATCAGCGGCGGCGAGATTGCCATCGGCGGCAAACTGGTCAACGATGTCGAGCCGGCCGATCGAGGCATCGCCATGGTCTTCCAGTCCTATGCGCTCTATCCGCATATGAGCGTCGAACAAAACCTCTCCTTCGGGCTGCGCATGACCGGCAACCCCAAGGCCGACACCGACCGGCGGGTGAAGCGCGCGGCCGAGATCCTGCGCATCAGCGAATTGATGGACCGGCGCCCGAAGAAGCTCTCCGGCGGCCAGCGCCAGCGCGTCGCCATCGGCCGCGCCATCGTGCGCGAGCCGCAAGTGTTCCTGTTCGACGAGCCGCTTTCCAATCTCGACGCCGAACTGCGCGTCCAGATGCGCGTCGAGATCTCGCGCCTGCACAAGGAACTCGGCGCCACCATGATCTACGTCACGCACGACCAGACCGAGGCGATGACGCTCGCCGACCGGATTGTCGTGCTGCGCGCCGGCCATATCGAACAGATCGGCCGGCCGCTCGATCTCTATGACGATCCCGACAATCTGTTCGTGGCCGGTTTTGTCGGCTCGCCGAAGATGAACTTCATCAAGGCGCAGATCGTCGGGCGCGATGCGCATGGCGTCGTGGTCGAGCTGGCGGGCCAGGAGAAAACCCGTATCACCCAGCCGCTGGCTGGCGCCGCACCCGAAGCGGGCAGCAAGGTCATCGTCGGCGTGCGGCCCGAGCATTTCGGCAGTGCCGGAGAAGGGGACACCGACCTTGTCGTCGCCATCGACGTGGTCGAACATCTCGGCGGCACGAGCTTTCTCTACGCCCGAACCGCCCATGGCGAAGACGTGGTGATCCAGCGCGACGCGGCGAAGGTTCCCACCACCTCCGAGGTCACCGTTTCCATCCGCAAATCTTACCTGTTCGACGAAAAAGGGCTGCGGCTGCGCTGACCGGCCGCCCCCTTCCAGCCTTCAAGGAGAATGACAATGACCGCAACCACGCCCATTCGCTGGGGCATTCTCGGCCCGGGCAGCATCGCCCAGGCCTTCGCCGGCGGCGTGGCCGCTTCGCGCACCGGAAAACTGGTCGCCATCGGCGCGCGCAATCCCGACAAGCCGGGCCTCGCCGAAAATTTTCCCGGCGCCCGCATCGTCGATGGCTACGAAGCTCTGCTTGCCGATCCCGAGATCGACGCCGTCTACATTGCGATCCCGCATCCCGGCCACGCGCAATGGGCGATCCGGGCCGCGGAAGCGGGCAAGCATGTGCTGTGCGAAAAGCCGCTGGCGCTGACCGCCTTCGAGGCCGACGCCATGATGCACGCCGCGCGCAAGGCCGGCACCTTTCTCGGCGAAGCCTTCATGTACCGGCTGCACCCACAGACGCTGAAGTTGGTGGAGCTGATCCGGTCCGGCGTCATCGGCGAGGTCAGGATGATCAAGTCGAGCTTCGGCTTCGCCATGCCGGGCTTCATGCCGCAGCACCGTCTCTATGCCAATGATTCCGCCGGCGGCGGCATACTGGACGTCGGCGGCTACACCGTCTCGATGGCGCGGCTGATCGCCGGGGCGGCATCGGGGCAACCTTTTGCCGAGCCCGACAAAGTGGTTGGCACCGCCCATCTTGGCCAGTCCGGTGTCGACGAATGGGCCTCGGCGCTGCTGCATTTTCCCGGCGGCATCGTTGCCGAGGTTTCCTGCAGCATCTCGCTGAACCAGGACAATGTGCTGCGCATCCTCGGCACCAAGGGCCGCATCGAAGTGCCGGACTTCTGGTTCGCCGGGGGAAATCGCGATGTCGGCCTCGGCCGGATCGACGTGATCGGCGCCGACGGTTCGCGCGAGACGATCAGCGTCGACGAAAAGCGCCATGTCTATTCCTTCGAGGTCGACGGCGCCGGCGAGGCCATCCTTGCCGGGCGGCAGGAATTCGCCTGGCCGGGCATGGATTGGGCCGACAGTCTCGGCACCTTGCGGGTGCTCGACAGATGGCGCGCTGCCGTCGGACTGGAGTACGAGATCGAAAAGGCCCCGCTGCGCACCAGCACCATTTCCGGCCGGGCTCTGCGGTCCGGCGGCACGGCGATCGGCAAGCGCGCCATTCCGGGCCTGGCGAAGCCGGCATCGGTGGTGGCGCTCGGCTTCGAGGATTTCCGCACCTTCTCCTCCGGCTCGATCCTGCTCGATGCCTTCTTCGAGGCCGGCGGCAACCTCTTCGACACCGGCTATGTCTATGGTGGCGGCTACACCGAGACGCTGCTTGGCCAGTGGCTGCGGAACCGCGGCGTGCGCGAGCAGTCGGTGATCATCGCCAAGGGAGCGCATTCGCCGCTCTGCTATCCCGACGTGATCGGCAAGCAGCTCGCCCAGTCGCTCGACCGCCTGCAGACCGACCATGTCGACATCTATTTCATGCACCGCGACAATCCGGACGTGCCGGTCGGCGAATTTGTCGATGCCATGGACCGTGAGGTGAAGGCCGGTCGTATCCGTGGCCCGTTCGGCGGCTCGAACTGGACGATGCAGCGCATGGATGAGGCGATTGCCTATGCCGAGCGCACCGGCAAGCAGAAGCCCGGCGCGCTCTCCAACAATTTTTCGCTGGCCGAAATGCTGGAGCCGATCTGGGCAGGTTGCGTGGCTTCGTCCACCGACGACTGGAAGGCCTGGCTGACATCCAGGCAGATGCCGAATTTCGCCTGGTCGAGCCAGGGCCGCGGCTTCTTCACCGAGCGCGCGGGGCGCGACAGGCGCGACAGCGAGGAACTGGTGCGGGTCTGGTATTCGGAGCGCAATTTCGGCCGCCGCGACCGCGCCATCGAACTCGCCGCTCGACTGCGCAAGAACCCGATCCACGTTGCTCTGGCCTATGTGCTCAACCAGCCGTTCCCGTCGGTTCCGCTGATTGGGCCGCGCACGCTGGGCGAGTTGGAAGACAGTCTGCGGGCGCTGGACATCGCGCTTTCGCCTGCCGATCTCGAGTGGCTGGACGGCGGCAGCCTGCACGCGGCCTGACAGGACAGGCCTCAAATCGGCGTCAGGTCTCGTCGTCCGACACCCTGACGCCGCGCCTGGCCGGAGTCCGCAGATTGGCATACATGCCGGTGGTGCGGAATTGGCTGGGCGTGGTGCCGTAGAGGCGGCGGAAGACCTTCGAAAAATAGTTCGCATCCTCGAAGCCGCACAGGATGGCGACTTCCTTCACCGGCAGGAAGTCCGCCTTGGTCAACAGCTTCGCCGCCCGCTGCAGGCGCTGCTGCAACACGAATTCGGCGGGCGGCAGGCCTTCGCTCTCGGCGAAGCAGCGCGAGAAATGGGCCCGGCTGAGGCCGCTGATCTGGACGAGCTCCGCCACCGGCAGCGGCTTGTCGAGATGGGCGTTGATATGATCGATCACCGGCTGCATGGCGCTCAGTTTTTCGGCAAAGGCATGCGAGCCGAAGACATCGTCATAGAGCGCCATCGCTGCCTCGTAAGCGATAGCGGACGCGGCACCCGGTGAGGCCGCCCCCTTGATGAGGCGCAGGCTGCAATCGGCAAGGTGATCGATTGTCGCCGGCTGCAGCCGGAAAACCGGACCGGAGATGCTGAGGATCGACTTGTGGATACGCAGCGCCTCCTCGCCGTTCATCGAGATCCAGAAATATTCCCAGCGCTCGTCGCTCGCCAGCCAATAGCGGTGGTTGTGCGGCACCAGCACCAGCAGCGTGTCGTTCTCTTGCAGGCGGTAGTTGCGGTTCTCGTAGCGTAGCCGGCCAGTGCCGCTGATCGTATGCTGGAGCACGGTGAACGGCGTCTGGCCGCGTTTGCGTCCGTCCCAGTCATAGATCTCGTCCTCGCGCACCTCATAGCCGGTGCTTGTCGGCATGGCATGCAGGCGCTGCCGGCCGCGCGGCAGCGAGATCGTGCGCATCGACTGTCCGTTGGCGATCAAATCTCGTAGCACAAAATTACCCTTGAAAGCATAATCCTTCTCTGGCCGCGCTCGTGAATAAGGGCATAATCCCGCTCGAAAAGCGAGAGAGATCCGCAGGCGAGGAGCGGACAGGGAGGTTGACAGGCCGGAATCCGGCTTGTCCCGCCGACATGCCATGGCATGCGGCTGCGACCTATCCCTGTCATTCCCGGCCTGTCACTGGAATAGGATGAGGTACGGCTGATGAGTTTCAAAATCGCTATCATCGGTGCCGGCAGTGTCGGATTCACCAAGAAACTGTTCACCGACATCCTGTGCGTGCCCGAATTCAGGGATATCGAATTCGCGCTGACCGACCTCAGCGAACACAATCTCGGGATGATCAAGGCTATCCTCGACAAGGTCGTCGAGGCCAACGGGTTGCCCACCAGGGTGACGGCGACAACCGATCGCCGCAAGGCGCTCGACGGCGCGCGCTATATCATCAGCTGTGTGCGGGTCGGCGGTCTGGAGGCCTATGCCGACGACATCCGCATTCCGCTGAAATATGGCATCGACCAGTGCGTCGGCGACACCATCTGCGCCGGCGGCATCCTCTATGGCCAGCGCAACATCCCGGTGATCCTCGACTTCTGCAAGGACATACGCGAGGTCGCCGCGACGGGCGCCAAATTCCTCAACTATGCCAACCCGATGGCCATGAACACCTGGGCGGCGATCGCGTACGGCAAGGTCGACACGGTCGGCCTCTGCCACGGCGTCCAGCATGGCGCCGAGCAGATCGCCGAGGTGCTGGGGGCGAAGTCCAGGCACGAACTCGACTATGTCTGTTCCGGCATCAATCACCAGACCTGGTTCATCGATTTGCGGCTGAACGGCCGCAAGATCGGCAAGGATGAACTGGTTGCGGCCTTCGAGGCGCATCCGGTCTATTCGCAGCAGGAAAAGCTGCGCATCGATGTCTTGAAACGCTTCGGCGTCTATTCGACCGAGAGCAACGGCCATCTCTCCGAATATCTGCCCTGGTACCGCAAGCGGCCCGACGAGATCACGCGCTGGATCGACAGCCACTTCAACGTGAGGAACAATGGCGTGATCACCAATTTGCCGCAGGACGCCATCATCGAATCGCCCGGCTTCGTCGACCGTTTCGGCATCAACATGGCCGCCGGCATCACGCTGCCGGAAGCCTGTGCGGCCACCTGCATGTCCTCGATCAACGTCCAGCGCATGTCGGTCCACGCCGCGGTATCAGGCGACATCGATCTCTTGAAACTGGCCGTGCTGCATGACCCGCTGGTCGGTGCGGTGTCGACGCCGGAGGAAGTCTGGCAAATGGTGGACGAAATGGTCGTCGCCCAGGCTCAATGGCTACCGCAATATGCGCATGCGGTTCCGGCCGCCAAGGAGCGGCTGTCGAAATCAGCGGTCAAGACCCGCGAATGGGCCGGCGCCGCACGGCGAAACGTGCGCTCGATCGAGGAATTGCGCGCCGAGAAAGCCGCGCTCAAGCAGGCCGGCTGAAAACCCGGACGCGGCGGCGGAGCCACGGGAGGCAGGTCCACCGCAGTCAGCATTCCGGGCAGAAGACGAGCAGCAGAAAACGTCTGAACATGAGGGAGGAGACTATGAGAAACCTACGCAGCATTGGCATTGCCGCCGGACTGGCGCTGAGCGTCTCGATTCCGGCACTCAACGCTTTCGCTTCAGAGCCGACAGTCCCGCCGGTGCCGGCGACCTTTCCGGCCGAGGGCAAGATCAAATACGTCGCGCGCGACTCCATCCTGGAGTTCAAGGCCCTGCCGGCATATCATGAGCCCGATTGGGTGACCGAGAAGTACGTCAAGACCGGCAAGCTGCCGCCGGTGAAGGACAGGCTGCCGAAGGAGCCGCTGGTCTTCAAGACGGCCAACATGCCTGACGGCATCGGCGTCTATGGTGATACGATGCGCCATGTCATTGGCGGCCGGCCGGAAGGCTGGAACTATGGTGCTGGCCAGACGCAAGGCTGGGGTGGCATCGATATCGGCCTCTCCGAATGCCTGACGCGCACCGCGCCGCTGTTCCAGGTCGAAGCCAAGGACACCGAGCCGCTGCCGAACCTCGCCAAAAGCTGGGATTGGTCGAAGGACGGCCACAAGCTGACCATGCATCTTGTCGAAGGCGCCAAATGGTCCGATGGTGTGGCCTTCAACGCCGATGACGTCATGTTCTATTGGGACGACGAGGTGGTCGACCCGAACGTCTCGCCGCTCAATGGCGCGACGCCGGAAACCTTCGGTGTCGGCACGACGCTGAAGAAGATCGACGACTACACCGTCGAGTGGACGTTCAAGGACGCCTTCCCGAAACAGTATCTCTACGCCATGGCCTACGGCACCTTCTGCCCCGGCCCCGCGCACATATTGAAGCCGCAGCACCCGAAATATTCGAAGAACACCTACGACCAGTTCAAGAACGCCTTCCCGCCGGAATATATGAACATGCCGGTGATGGGCGCCTGGGTGCCGGTCGAATACCGGCCGGACGACATCATCGTCATGCGCCGCAACCCCTACTACTGGAAGGTCGACGAAAAGGGCAACCAGCTGCCCTATCTCAACGAACTGCAGTACAAGCTGTCGACCTGGGCCGACCGCGACGTCCAGGCGGTCGCCGGCTCGGGCGACTTCTCCAACCTCGAGCAGCCGGAAAACTTTGTCGCCTCGCTGAAGCGCGCCGCCGAAGCCAACGCGCCGGCACGGCTCGCCTTCGGTCCACGCCTCATCGGCTACAATCTGCGCCTGAACTACTCCGCCAATGGCTGGGGCAACCCGGACGAGCGAAGCCAGGCAGTCCGTGTTCTGAACCGCAATGAGGACTTCCGCAAGGCCGTCACCATGGCGCTCGACCGCAAGGCGCTGGGCGACTCCCTGGTCAAGGGGCCGTTCACCGCCATCTATCCCGGCGGCTTCTCCTCGGGCACCAGCTTCTATGACCGCAAGTCGACCGTCTATTATCCGTTCGACCTCGCGGGCGCCAAGGCCGAACTCGCCAAGGCCGGCCTCAAGGATACCGACGGCGACGGCTTCGTGAACTTCCCGGCCGGCACCGCCGGCGGCAAGAACGTCGAGATCGTCATGCTGGTCAACAACGACTACGGCACAGACAAAAGCCTTGCCGAAGGTGTTGTCGCCCAGATGGAAAAGCTGGGCCTGAGGGTCGTGCTGAACGGCCTCAACGGCACCCAGCGCGATGCCTCGCAATATTCCGGCCGTTTCGACTGGCTG
This sequence comes from Mesorhizobium huakuii, assembly GCF_030160235.1. GTDB lineage: Bacteria > Pseudomonadota > Alphaproteobacteria > Rhizobiales > Rhizobiaceae > Mesorhizobium > Mesorhizobium huakuii. Next base: position 17,007 of record NZ_BSNY01000026.1, on the reverse strand, counting down.
ATCCGGCGTAACGACCAGGAACTGACATCGGTCGTGCAGAACACCGAACAGCTAGCGCCGGTCGGCCCGAAAACCAGCTGGAATCACCGGGCGCCGGAAAGCGGCGAGGTTGACCTGATGCCTTTCGAGAAAGACCTCGTCGACATCGTCAACAAGTTCGTCGCGTCTGAGGACAACGACAAGCGCGCCAGCCTGATGAAAGAGTTCCAGAAGATCTCGACCGAACACGTCTACAATGTCGGCCTGACGGAATATCCCGGCGCGCTGATCGTCAACAAGCGCTTCTCGAACATTCCTCAGGGCACGCCGATCTTCATGTTCAACTGGGCCGAGGATTCGATCGTCCGCGAACGCGTCTTCGTCGCGGCCGACAAGCAGGCGAAATACGAATTGTTCCCGCAGGAACTCCCGGGCAAGCCCGGAGACAAGGGTCCGATGTAAGTTTACCTCCCCTGACCAAGAGAGACCTGGCCGCGCCGCTGGCGCGGCCGGGCCAAACCAACCCTCCGAACGACCCTCAATGGGAGCGTCCGGCGAAATGAGGAAGCCGACCGTCCATGCTGCGATTCCTGCTTATGCGCATAGCGTCGGCAATACCGGTCCTCGCAATCCTGAGCCTCGTCACCTTCGCCATCATCCAGGCGCCGCCTGGCGACTATGCCGACTACATCCGTTCGCAGCTGATCAACCAGGGCGGTGCCTCCTTCGCCGAGGCCGATGCGCAGGCGCAGGCCTACCGCGTCGAACACGGCCTCGATAAGCCACTGCCCGTCCAGTATCTCAACTGGATCGGCGGCATCATTACCCGCGGCGATTTCGGCTACAGCCTCTACTACAACAAGCCGGTGGCCGATGTCGTCGGCGAGCGCCTGCCGCGAACGCTGCTCCTGGCGCTGGTCTGCCATCTGCTCGCCTCGGTGCTGGGCATCACGTTCGGCATATGGGCGGCGACAAGGCAATACACGTGGATCGACTCGACGCTCTCGGCCATCGCGTTCCTCGGCATGACCGTGCCACGCTTCCTGATGGCGCTGATCATCGTCTACCTCCTCGTCTTCCAGTTCAACCTGTCGGAGATCGGCTCATTCTTCTCGCCGCAATATGGCGGCGCGCCATGGTCGTGGGCGAAGTTCGTCGACCTGGTCAAGCATGTCTGGCCGGTGGTGGCGATCGCCACGTTCGGCGGCCTCGCCTACAATATGCGCGTCATGCGCGGCAATCTGCTGGATACGCTCAACGCGCAATATGTCGAGACGGCGAGAGCCAAGGGCCTGACCGGCAGCGCCGTCGTCATGCGCCACGCCGTCCCCAATGCGCTGCATCCGCTCGTGATGTACCAGGGCGTGGTGTTGCCCTACATGCTCACCGGCGAGATCGAGACGGCGATCATCTTCGCGCTGCCGACAGTCGGCCCGGCAATCGTCGGTTCGATGGCGGTCGGCGACGTCTATGTCACCGCCACCTTCATGATGGTGCTGTCGGCGACGCTGATCGTCGGCAACATCATCGCCGACATGCTGCTCGTCCTGCTCGACCCGCGCATCCGCCAATACGGAGAGAGCTAGATGCTGGCCCGCGATCCATCACCTCCGCCGCTGCCGGCCGAAGGACCCATCGTCGCCAAACCGGCGCGCGGCAATGAGAGCTATATCGCGCTCGTCTGGCGCCGGCTGAAGCGCTCCTGGACCGGCATGGCCGGGCTTTGGCTCGTCGTCCTGCTGCTGGTGATGGCCGTGTTCGCAGAATTCGTGGCGCCGATGGATCCGAAGGCGACCGATGTCGGCTTCGCCCCGCCGCAGCTGCCGTCCTTCCACGACAAGGACGGCAATTTCGTCATGCGGCCGAGGGTCTATGCGCTGGCCGATTCGGCCGACCTCGATCCGGTCACCTTCCAGCCCATCGTCGGCCCCGACTACGACCATCCAAGGCTGCTCGGCTTCTTTACCGAGGGTGAGCCTTACAAGCTCTTCGGACTGATCCCGGCGGACCGGCATCTCTTCGCCTCGATGGACGGCCAGCCCGTGCATTTCCTAGGCACCGACAAGTTCGGTCGCGATATCCTGTCGCGCGCCATCCACGGCTCACGCGTCTCGCTGATGATCGCGCTGACGGTCGTCTTCATCATCACCGTCATCGGCACCACCGTCGGCATGGTTTCCGGCTATTTCGGCGGTCGGTTCGATATCTGGGTGCAGCGCTTCGTAGAGCTGGTGCTCGCCTTCCCGCAGCTGCCGCTCTATCTGGCGCTGACGACGCTTATCCCGGTCACCGCGCCGACCAACGTCTTCCTCGCCTTCGTTATCATCGTCATGTCGGCGCTGGGCTGGGCGCAGATGTCGCGCGAGGTGCGCGGCAAGACGTTGGCGCTGGCGCGAATCGAGTATGTGCGCGCCGCCATGGCGGTCGGCGCCACCGACCGGCGCATCATCCTGCAGCACATCTTGCCCAATGTGATGAGCCACGTGATCGTCGCCGTCACCCTGGCGATCCCGACGGTGGTGCTGCTCGAATGCTTCCTCGGGTTCCTCGGCTTCGCGGTCAAGCCGCCGCTGATCTCGTGGGGCCTGATGCTGCAGGACACCGCGACCTATTCCGTCATCGGCACCTATCCCTGGATCCTGTCGCCGGTCGGTTTCGTGCTCGCCACCGTTTTTGCCTTCAACGCGCTGGGCGACGGCCTGCGCGATGCCGTCGATCCGTATTGAGGTGGCTGGGATGACCGTCGTACTCGCCGAGTCCTTCGCACCCATCGTTCGTCATGACCATGACGGGCGCCAGGACCAGCCCATCATCGACGCCCGCAACATCGAGGTCGCCTTCAAGGTCGAGCACGGCGTGGTCGAAGCGGTCAAGGACATCTCTTTCCAGCTCTATCGCGGCGAGACGATTGCCATCGTCGGCGAATCCGGTTCCGGCAAGTCGGTGACGGCGCGCGCCGTCATGGGGCTGCTGTCGCGCCGCGCCACCGTGTCGCCGAAATCGAGCATCTGTTACGACGGCCAGGACATCTTGAAATTCCCCGAGAGCGAGCGGCGCAAGCTACGCGGCAACCGCATCTCGATGATCTTCCAGGAGCCAATGAGCTCGCTCAACCCGATCTATACGGTCGGCAGCCAGATCGTCGAGGCAATCCGGGTGCACCGCAAGGTGAGCCGCCGACAAGCCTGGGCGCGGGCGCTCGAGCTGCTGCGGCACGTCCAGATCCCCGAGCCGGAAGCGCGGCTGAAGCAATACCCACACCAGCTCTCGGGCGGTCAGCGCCAGCGCGTGATGATCGCCATGGCGCTGGCCAACGATCCCGACGTGTTGATCGCCGATGAGCCGACCACCGCGCTCGACGTCACGGTCCAGGCACAGATTCTCAACCTGATCCGCAATCTGCAGAAAGAGCTGCGGATGGCGGTGATCCTGATCACACACGATCTCACCGTGGTGCGCAAATTCTCCGACTATGTCTATGTCATGCAGCATGGCGCGATGTGCGAGCACAACGTCACCGAACGGCTGTTTGCGGACCCGCAGCACCCCTACACGCAGCGGCTGCTCGCCTCGGAGCCGCGCGGGCGTCCGCAGCCGCTTCCTGAGGGCAGCGGCGCCATCCTCGAGGCGAATGACGTGCGCGTCTGCTTCATGCTGCGCCACGGCAGTTTCCTGAAGCCGGACTGGCGCGAACTGGTCGCCGTCGACGATCTCGGCCTCAAGCTTTGCCGCCACGAGACGCTGGGGCTGGTCGGCGAATCCGGTTCCGGCAAGACCACCTTCGGCCAGGCGCTGCTGAGACTGATCGACGCCAGGCGCGGCGAAATCCGTTTCGACGGCCAACCGATCCAAGGCCTGTCGCGCAGCGAGATGCGGCCACTGCGCTCGCGCATGCAGATCGTTTTCCAGGATCCTTTCTCGTCGCTCAATCCGCGCATGACGATCGGCCAGATCATCGAGGAAGGGCTGGTCGTCAACAGCATCGGCGCGACGCGGGCGGAGCGGGTCGACCGGGTGCGCGAGGCTCTGATCAGCGCCGGCATGCCGGGCGATATCCTGTCGCGGTTCCCGCACGAATTCTCCGGCGGCCAGCGCCAGCGTGTCGCGATCGCCCGTGCCATCGCGCTCGAGCCCGAATTCATCCTGCTCGACGAGCCGACATCGGCGCTCGACCTCTCTGTGCAAGCGCAGATCATTGACCTCTTGCGCAAGCTGCAGGATGAGCGCGGTCTGAGCTACCTCTTCATCTCGCACGATCTCAAGGTGGTGCGTGCGCTGTGCCACCGCGTCATCGTCATGCAGCACGGCAAGATCGTCGAGCAGGGACCCGTCGACGAGGTCCTCACCAATCCCAAGACCGCCTACACCGAACGGCTCGTCCGAGCCGCTTTCGACGTGGCTTGAACATATGCCGGAGGTTAGCATGGCAAGACATCCCAGGATCACTTTCATCGGCGCCGGCTCGACCGTGTTCATGAAGAACATTGTCGGCGACGTGCTGCAGCGGCCAGCCCTCTCGGGCGCGACGATCGCGCTGATGGACATCAATCCGCAGCGGCTGGAAGAGAGCGCCATCGTCGTCAACAAGCTGATCGCGACGCTCGGCGTAAAGGCGAAGGCCGAGACCTATTCCGACCAGCGCAAGGCACTTGCCGGGGCCGATTTCGTCGTCGTCGCCTTCCAGATCGGCGGCTACGAGCCCTGCACCGTCACCGATTTCGAAGTGCCGAAGAAATATGGCCTGCGCCAGACGATCGCCGACACGCTCGGCGTCGGCGGCATCATGCGCGGCCTGAGGACCGTGCCGCATCTTTGGAAGATCTGCGAGGACATGCTCGCCGTCTGCCCCGAAGCGATCATGCTGCAATATGTCAACCCGATGGCGATCAACACCTGGGCGATTTCAGAAAAATACCCCGCCATCAAGCAGGTCGGGCTCTGCCACTCGGTGCAGGGCACGGCGATGGAACTGGCGCACGATCTCGGCCTTCCCTACGAGGACATCCGCTACCGCTCGGCCGGCATCAACCACATGGCCTTCTACCTGAAATTCGAGCACCGCCAGCCCGACGGCTCCTACCGCGACCTTTATCCGGATCTCGTGCGCGCCTATCGCGAAGGTCGCGCGCCAAAGCCCGGCTGGAACCCGCGCTGTCCCAACAAGGTGCGCTACGAGATGCTGACCAGGCTCGGCTATTTTGTCACCGAAAGCTCGGAGCATTTCGCCGAATATACCCCCTATTTCATCAAGGAGGGTCGCCCAGATCTGATCGAGAAATACGGCATTCCGCTCGACGAATACCCCAAGCGCTGCATCGAGCAGATCGAGCGCTGGAAAGACCAGGCGCAGGCTTACCGCTCAGCCCAGCGCATCGAGGTCGAGGAGTCCAGGGAGTATGCCTCCTCGATCATGAACTCGGTCTGGACCGGCGAACCGTCGGTGATCTACGGCAATGTCCGCAACAATGGCTGCATCACCTCGCTGCCCAGCGACTGCGCCGCCGAAGTGCCATGCCTGGTCGATGCCTCCGGCATCCAGCCGACCTACATAGGCGATCTGCCGCCGCAGCTGACGGCGCTGATCCGCACCAACATCAACGTCCAGGAACTGACGGTGCGGGCGCTGATGAGCGAGAACCGCGAGCACATCTACCATGCGGCGATGATGGATCCGCACACGGCGGCCGAACTCGACCTCGACCAGATCTGGTCACTGGTCGATGATCTCCTGGCCGCTCACGGCGAATGGCTTCCGGCCTGGGCGCGGGTGAGCCGCAAGACCGAGGCCGCCTGACGGCCGATCCCGGGCTTACTTGGGCTCGTCGGCGTCGGGTTCTTCCTCGTCGTCGCGGGCCTTGATGACATAGGCGCCCTTCAGCCAGCGGTTGAGGTCGATGTCCTTGCAGCGGGCCGAGCAGAACGGAAAAGTGTCGCGCGCCGACGGCTCGCCGCATTCGGGGCAGGGGCGCTTCGGCCGCAGCTGCGTGATTTTGGAGTCGGAATTCATGGCCGTGCGGTCAGCCAGCTCTGATGGATCTTGAAGCCTTCGCCGGAAAGCAGGGCAACCGTCTCATAGAGCGGCAGGCCGACAATGTTGGTGTAGGAGCCGACGAGCTTGACGACGAACGAGCCGGCGAGGCCCTGGACGGCATAGCCACCGGCCTTGCCCCGCCATTCGCCCGAGGCGACATAGGCTTCGATCTCCTCGCGCGGCAGCCGCTTGAAACGCACCCGCGTCTCGACCAGCCGCTGGCGCAGCTTGCCGCCCGGTGTGATCAGGCAGATGCCGGAATAGACCCGGTGCGAGCGGCCGGATAACAACCCGAGGCAGTTGGCGGCATCGTCCAGCGTTTCGGCCTTGGGCAGGATGCGCCGACCGACCGCGACCACCGTGTCCGCCGCCAGGACGAAGCTTGGCGCATAATCCGTCTCTGTCTTCAGCGACGCGAACGCCTTCTCGGCCTTTTCCTTCGACAATCGCTTGGCCAGCGAGCGCGGGTGCTCGGCACGCAGCGGCGTTTCGTCGATATCGGCTGGCAGGATACGGTCCGGCTCTATGCCGGCCTGCTGTAACAGTTCGATGCGGCGCGGCGAACCCGAGGCAAGCACAAGCTTCTGCAAAATGCTCATCGCGTTCCGGCCAAGCCTTGATCTTACTTGAAGCGGTAGGTGATGCGGCCCTTGGTCAGGTCGTATGGCGTCATCTCGACCAGAACCTTATCGCCGGTCAGCACGCGGATGCGGTTTTTGCGCATGCGGCCGGCCGTATGGGCGATGATCTCGTGTTCGTTTTCGAGCTTTACCCGGAACATCGCGTTCGGCAACAATTCCGTCACGACACCCGGAAACTCGAGGACTTCTTCCTTCGGCATTCGATACCTTTGCTTGGATGGCAGTTCCAGCGCCCCGGCTGGAATTTCGGCGGAACCTATATGATAATCGTCCGCTTGTGAACACGCTTAATCCGTCGCGTTTTTTGCTTCTGAAGCCAAGAAACGTCGACTTATGCGCAACTTCAGCCGTTCGCGCACGTCGCGGTAAGCCGCCATGATCTGTTCGCGTGTGCCGCCGGCATTGGTCGGGTCCTGTGTCGGCCAGTATTCGACCTCGACGGCGAGCGAGCGGGTGAGCTCCAGCGCGGCATGGTGCGCCTCCGGCGCCAGCGTCACGATCAGGTCGAAATAGTCGTCCTCGAGATCGTCCAGCGTCCTGGGATGACGCTCGCCCAGCGACAGGCCTTCCTCCGCCAGCACGGCATCGACGAACGGGTCGCGCTCGCCGGCGCGCACGCCGGCCGAGGCGACGAAGATGGTGGCGGGCAGCATCCGGCGCGCCAGCTGCTCGGCCATTGGCGAACGCACGGCATTCATACCGCACACGAACAGGATCGAGCGGGGCAGGGCGCCGGGTACCAGGGCTAGCCCCGCCAGTGCAGCACGCAGACCAGCGTGAACAGCCGGCGCGCCGTGTCGAAGTCGATGTCGATCTTGCCGGACAGCCGGTCCATCAGCGTCTGCGAGCCTTCATTGTGCAAGCCTCGCCGGCCCATGTCGATCGCCTCGATATGGCTCGGCGTCGAGGAGCGGATAGCGTCGTAGTAGCTTTCGCAGATCATATAGTAATCCTTGACGATGCGCCTGAGCGGCGTCAGCGACAGGATGTGAGTGATCACCGGGGTGCCGTCCTCGCGGGCAACGGCGAAGACCAGGCGCTGCTCCGCCAGCGACAGTTTCAGCCTGTAGGGGCCGGCGCCGCTGTCGTTGACGGGCTGAAAACTGTTCTCTTCGATCAAATCGAAGATCGCGACCGCCCGCTCATGCTCGACATCGGGCGTCGAACGGCCGATCGATTCATCGAGTTCGACATCGATCAGTTTTGCGCGGGTTTGATCGGAGCCCGTCATCTCGGCCTACATGTTCAACCGGATAGCGACGGAGCGGCCATGCGCGTCGAGCCCTTCCGCCTTGGCGAGCGCGATCGCCGCCGGGGCCAATACGCGCAACTGCTCCGGCCCGAGCTTCAAGATCGAAGTCCGCTTGACGAAATCGAGCACGGACAAGCCCGAGGAGAAGCGCGCCGAGCGGGCGGTCGGCAGCACGTGGTTGGAGCCGCCGACATAGTCGCCGATGGCTTCCGGCGTGTGGCGCCCGAGAAAGACGGCGCCTGCATTGCGCATCCGCGACAGGAAACCTTCGGCATCGTCGATGGCCAGCTCGACATGTTCGGCGGCGATGCGGTCGACCAGCGGCAACGCGGCCTCGACGGTCGCGACCTCGATCACCGCGCCAAAATCGCGCCAGCTCGCCGCGGCCGTTTCACCGCGCGGCAGGGTCTGCAATTGACGTCCTACCGCCTGTTCGACCGCCATGCCGAAGGCCGGATCGTCGGTGATCAGGATCGATTGCGCCGACACATCGTGTTCGGCCTGGGCGAGCAGATCGGCGGCGATCCAGTCGGGATTGTTGTTGCCGTCGGCCACGACAAGCACTTCCGACGGGCCGGCGATCATGTCGATGCCGACCGTGCCGAACACCTGGCGCTTGGCCGCCGCGACATAGGCATTGCCCGGTCCGACGATCTTGGCAACCGGCTTTATGGTCTCGGTGCCATAGGCAAGGGCCGCGATCGCGTGCGCGCCGCCGACGCGGTAGATTTCGGTAACGCCTGATATGTCGGCCGCCACCAGCACCAGCGGATTGATGATGCCACCCGGGGCCGGCACAACCATGACAACGCGCTCGACGCCGGCCACCCGGGCCGGCACGGCGTTCATCAGCACCGAGCTTGGATAGCTCGCCGTGCCGCCTGGCACATAGAGCCCGACCGCCTCGATCGCTGTCCAGCGCCAGCCGAGCTCGACGCCGGCGGTATCCGTGTAGCGATCATCCTTCGGCCGCTGCCGCTCGTGGTGCGAGCGGATACGATCGCGCGCGAATTCGAGCGCTTCGATCGCCTTTGGGTCGGCCGTCTCGTAAGCGGCCGCAATGTCTTGCCTCGACACGGCAATGCCGAGGCTCGCCAAATCGGCCCGATCGAATCGTTGCGTGTAGTCGATCAGTGCCGCGTCACCTTCGGCGCGCACACGCGCGATGATCTGGCGAACCGCTGCGTCGACGTCCTCGGACACCTCGCGCTTGGTCGTCAGGAAAGCGGCGAAGCGCTGCTCGAAATCGGCGTCGGACTGGCGAAGCGTGATGGCCATGGGGTGCTCAAGCCTTGTGGACGGGCCGTGACGTGGCTTCCCACGCGCCGCCAATGTCGGCAAGGCGGGCCTCGATGCACTCGACATCGAGCATGATGGTGCCGCCGCCCGAAAAGATGAGTTCGACGATGCCGGCCGGCTTGCTGATCTCGATGAAGCTGATCGCCAGCAGGGACAGCACCTCGGCCGGCTTGTCGCGGGCAATGCCGTTGGTCTTGGCCCCCAGCACCCGGTCGAAATGCAGCACGGCCTGCCGTCGCTCATTGTGCTGGCGGAACAGGCCGGATTTGGCCTCCCAGACGAAACGGTTCATGGTCAGCACGAAACGCTTGGCCGCAGGCAGGAATTCGAGGTCCGACACCTTCATCACGGCGTCCTGGACATGGGCCGAGACGATGCTCAGATCCTGGTCGTCGAGCGCGATAAGCTTGAGGGCAGTCATGCGGATTTCGCACCTAAGGTTGGTTTCAGCCCTCTGTTAGGCGGTCTTTCCGGCCGGTGCAACCGCGACACGACTTCCACCCGAGGCAATTGCCTCGGGTTGGCGGTGCTGGCAGGGTGATGAAGGCCCTACGGGGCAATCTCCGTCCGAAGTTGCCGCCGTCCGATCGTCAGGCGGAAATCCGCTCGATCACCGCACCGCAGTTGGACAGCTTTTCCTCCAGCCGCTCGAAGCCGCGGTCGAGATGGTAGACGCGGTTGACGGTGGTCTCGCCTTCGGCGGCGAGGCCGGCGATGACCAGCGAGACGGAAGCGCGAAGGTCGGTGGCCATGACAGGCGCTCCCTTCAGCTTCGCCACGCCGTCGACGATCGCCGTCTGGCCCGAAAGCGTGATGTGGGCGCCGAGCCGGGCCAGTTCCTGGACGTGCATGAAGCGGTTTTCGAAGATCGTCTCGGTGATGCGCGACTTGCCCTTGGCCATGGTCATCAGGCCCATGAACTGCGCCTGCAGATCGGTCGGGAAGGCCGGGAAGGGCGCCGTCGTCACGTCGACCGGCGAAATGCCGGCGCCGTTGCGCTTCACGCGGATGCCGGAATTGGTCTGGGTGATCTCGGCACCCGTCTGCGAAATCACGTCGAGCGCGGTCTGCAGCAGCTCCGGCCGCGCACCTTCGAGCACGACATCGCCGCCGGTCATGGCGACAGCCATGGCATAGGTGCCGGTCTCGATGCGGTCGGGAATGACGCGCACGCGCGCGCCCGACAGCGATTCGACGCCGTCAATGGTGATGGTCGGTGTGCCGGCGCCGGAAATCCTGGCGCCCATGGCGTTGAGGCATTCGGCGAGGTTGACGATTTCAGGCTCGCAGGCGGCGTTTTCGAGCACTGTCTCGCCCTTGGCCAGCGAAGCCGCCATCATCAGCACATGGGTGGCGCCGACCGAGACCTTGGGGAAGACATAGCGGTTGCCGACCAGGCGGCCATTCTTGGTCTTGGCGATGACATAGCCGGTGTCGACGTCGAGATCGGCGCCAAGCGCCTGCAGGCCTTCGAGGAACAGGTCGACGGGGCGCGTGCCGATGGCGCAGCCACCGGGCAGCGACACCTTGGCCTCGCCCATGCGGGCCAGCAGCGGGCCGATCACCCAGAATGACGCCCGCATCTTCGACACCAGCTCGTAAGGCGCCGTCGTGTCGACGATGTTGCGGGCGGAGAAGTTGATGGTGCGCGAATAGCCTTCATTCTGCTTCTCGCGGCGGCCGTTGACGGAGTAGTCGACGCCGTGATTGCCCAGGATCCGGATCAGTTGCTCGACATCGGCCAGATGCGGCACGTTTTCCAGCGTCAGCGTGTCGTCGGTGAGCAGCGAGGCGATCATCAGCGGCAATGCGGCGTTTTTCGCGCCCGAGATCGGAATGCTTCCGGCAAGCTTGTTGCCGCCGACAATTCTGATGCGATCCATTGGAGAACGTCCCTCTCGGCCAAAAAGGCCGGTTCAATCGTTTGAGTATCGGCCCGTCTAGACCATTGGCCGGTGTGGTTCAAGAAATAGGATTTCCCAGCATCCGGGCCAAGAGTGGCTGATTTGAGTTAATCTTTCCGTATTTCCTTGGCCGAACCGAGCCCGTCCGGCCTTTGATCGGCTTCCCCTGTGCGGCGCGAGCGCGACTGCGCCTTGCGTTTCTGCAGATTGGCGCGCAACTGCTCGGCCAGCCGCTCCTTGCGGTCCGTGCCACCCTTTTTTGCTGGAATTGTCTTGTCGCTCATCGTCCCGTCCCGGCCGGCGACCCGGCCAAACCTGCCGTTCAGGGATAGCCAACATTGTGGCGCCGCCATGTCATGGAAAGCTATCCGGCAAAGGCTTTCACAGAAGCGTTGTTCTTGGCCTTGCGCTTGCCGGTTCGATATGGCAGAAGCCCCGCCATCAGCGGCTGCGGTAGCTCAGTGGTAGAGCACTCCCTTGGTAAGGGAGAGGTCGAGAGTTCAATCCTCTCTCGCAGCACCAGATTTCCCTCTAGATCCCCGAACTGACCCGCTTTCACGCCCGGCTGATATCAGCTGTGGAGATGCGTCAGTTCGAAGCCGGCGTCATCCTGGGCGTCGGACAGGTGCTGTTCGGCGGACCGGAACATGTCCGAGAACTCCATTTCGTTCTCCAGCATCACACCGCCGACCTTGATGGTGAGGACATCCTCGGTGCCTTTTGGCGCGAAGTAGACTTGCGCGATGCGCTTGCGGATGCGCTCGCCGATCTCCTTGGCCTCCGCTTCGGTCGCGCCAGAGAGGAAAACCCCGAACATCGAGGCGCCGATGCGCCCGATCAGGTCCTCCTCGCGCACCGACGACTGGATGGTCGAGACGATGAGCCGCAAGGCCTCGTCGCCCCATTCAAGGCCGAAGCGCATGTTGATGGACCGGAGGTGTTCGGGATGGATGATCAGGAAGGCGCCCGAGCGCGGTCCTGGCCCCGGTCGCCTGGCTGCCCGCCGTTCGACCATCGACGTGAAGACCGGCCCGTTCAGGCAGCCCGTCAGCCTGTCATACGTCCCGGACCTGTTGAGTTCCTGTCGGTAGCGGTGGATTTCGACCCGATTCCAGCCGATCAGCGCGAAAAGCGGCAGGCCGATGATCACCGGCAGCAGCCCCGCGGTGATCATGCTGCGGGCGAACGGGGTCAGCGCGTCGCTGAACAGCAGCAGGTAGTTGATCCCAAGGGAAAGGCCGAGGCTCCCGGCGGTTCCCAGCAACGTCAGCCACGCAACCTGCTTCCAGGGCCGGGCAGTGGTGGTCGCCATTGGTCTCGTCATTGGCCGATCTCCTGTCAGGTCTGCTGGTATAAGGCCTGCCTGCCGTAATTTCGGTTTCGCCGAACTGTACAATTTGATGGAAAAAGGCCGAATGGTGTTTTTCCATACCAGGACGAAGCCGGTTTGCGAAAAACCCTGCGCTTTGACGGTCAACTTCTGCCTATTGCGGCGGCCCGAAGATGCCCATCCCGGCATTCCTGGCAATTGCTTCCGCCTTGCCATAGATGCCGCCCGGCAGCGCCATCGCCCAGCCATTGGCGACGAGCCAGGCGCCGACATCCTGCTTGCCTAGCCGGCACGGCGCGGCGATGGCAAAACGCTCGGTTTCCGGCGGCAGGAAACAGTTCAGCGCGCGCCCCCGCAGCCAGGCATTGAAGGCCGCGCGGGCGCGCTGGCCGCAGGGCCAGGTCTCGTCGCGAAACGAACAGGTCTGGTCAGCGCCGATGTCCTGAGCTCCGCTGATGGCCACCTTCCAGCCCATCGATTCGAAAATCGCCGACGACGTTGCAATCGGGCGGTAGAGCAGGGTTTCGTGCCAGTCCTGCGGCATGGGTGTCTTGGGGCGGACGGCGAGACCGAGTTCTCCGAGCGGCGGTCGGGCTTCGACCCGCTCGATTTCCAATACGTCAACCGGCGGTGGAGCGATAAGGCTCTCGGCAATCCGCCGCGCCGGTTCCCGCAACTGTCCGCCAGGAATGGCCGCGGCGGCCGCGGTTGGTTGCTTGCCGTCAATCCCCAGGGATGGTGCACGGGCGGGCCGGTCGAGAGAAAGCAAGGCTCCGGCCTGCAGGATCAGCACAATTCCGAGCACGAGCTCGAGGCCCCCGATCGCGATCACCAGGCAGGCCCGCCGACCCATCAGTCCGGCGACGCGTTCGCGCAAGGTCCCGCCGGCAACCGGTCAGAAACCCGACGTCGATTTGGCAACCAGTTTGAGCGCACCCTTTTCTATCCGGTAGAATGGCATCGATCTTTGGCTGGAACCGTCAGCGCGAAAACGGAACAAACCCGTCGATCCGCGAAACCCGTTCGGGTTTTCCAGCACCTGTTTGCTGAAGCCGTCGGGTCCGACCGCGCTGGCAATCCCTGCCGTCAGGGCAACCATATCATAGGCATAGGCCACATTGACGTCGGCAGGGTAGTTATATGTCGTCCTGAAACGGTCGGCGATCGGTCCGGTTTCGCCTGGATCGAGCGTGGCGATGTATGCCCCCTCGAACAGCGGATCCATGGGGCGCTCCAGCCAACGGTCGGTTCCGACGACTGAAACGGCTTTTCCCGGAATGCCCTTTGATTTGAGGGCGGCAAGGACGGGCGCGGGGCTGGCATCGCCGCTGGCAACGATGACCGCGTCGGGAGCGTCGACGAGTGAACCCATCTGGTCGACCGCCTTGGCGCCGCCATCGCCGGCCGAATAGGGCAAGGTGACCGCGAGCGTCGCGCCATAGATGCTGAGGCCGTTCGCCACCCGCTTCTCCACGGCGCTGGCGTTCGAGCCTTCCGCGACAAGCAAGACGAACTTCTTGCGGCCTTTTGCGGCGAGCCCCGCGGCACCCGCCGCGGCGCTGTCGGCTTCGCTGAGGCGCACGGCATAAACCCCCGCGCTGCCCGCGAAATTGTCGGCAAGCGCCAGAACCGGCGGGCGTTTCGAGCCGGACAGCGTGGCAATATGCTGGGCAGCCGGCAGTTCGGTCGGACCGATGACGACCTTGGATCCCGTGGTGATGGCTTGCACCGCCAATTTGCCGGCCTGGGTGCTGTCGCCTTTCGTGTCCTCTATCGTCAGCGTCAGCAAGCCATTGCCGATATCCGTCATCGCCAGCTTGGCGCCGTCGCGCATCTTCCTGCCGGTTTCCCCTGATGCTCCGGGAGCGGACAAGGGCAGCAGCATCGTGACTTTGGCCGAACCGGTGCCGAGCGACTGGGTTGCCTGGGCCGGACTGGTGCCAGCGCCGCCATTCTGTCCGCCGGGAGCGGCAATCGCCCCGGGATCGAGCACCTCCGAAACGCTGCCTTTCGACTGGCAGCCCGACACGACCAGGGCGAGCGCCAGGGCGATTGCCCATTTCTGCGGACTGCGGCCCTGCCGGACAGCTGCCATGATTGCTCCACCCCGTCTGCCGCCGGTATTTCCCGGTCTGGTCCTCAATTCATCTTATGGCGGACTCGCCGTGCCGTCTTGCTGTTCTTTAGCCGCCGGAAAGCCGGGCTCTCAGCGCGCTATGATCTGTCTGGGGGGCACAGTGGGCGCCTTGGTCGCAAAACGGACCAAGGCTGGCCAAGGCGATCGTTGCGGCGATCGCCCATGAAATCGATCCGTCTGGTGTCATGATGGCCAACAGGCGCGGCTTATATCCAGTCAGTGCATGTATTCGACCATGCGATCGTGGAAACACTCGCATTTGTTGAGCGTGTCTTCGTCCTTGTAGTTCGTCTTCAGATAGCCATAGGCCATGCCGCAGGCGACCTTGGCTTCCGAAGCCCAGACGAAGGCAGGCCGGGATGAATTGATCCATTCCGAACTGTTGGCGACGGCAACCGATTCGTCCATCAGCTTCACCACCTGCGCCTTGAGGTCGACGATGTTGTCGTTCAGCACCAGGTTGGACGTCCCGACGGTGCGGCAATAGTCGCCTACCGGTTCCCCTATGATGTCGGCGGCGAACCCCGTCGATCCCGCCAGCAGCAGCAGCGCGGCCGAAGCCAGCATTTTTGCACAACGCTTCATTTAAGTCCCTCTCCAAACCGCCATTTTATACTTAGCTAATGTATAGCATGCCAGAACGGCCACGCATAAGTGCTAAATCGTGGCCGTGTGCTGCACGTGGTTCGAGTCGTCGTAGAGAATGTTGATTGTGCCGGCGGCGGCCGGGCCGTTCTGCAGAACGGCGACATCCACGAAGTTGGCCGCATTGCCCGTACCGTCGGTGTCGACGCTCAGAGCCTTGGTGCTGGTATCGTAGTGGACGTAGTCGGTGATGGCACCGGCGGGCGCTTTTTCGAACAGCGCGGTCAGGTCGATCTGGTCTCCTTCGCCCTTATTGTAGTCGGCGATGAGATCCTTGATGTTCAGTTCGAGGTGATCGAGCTTGAACGTGTCGGCGCCGGTGCCGCCGGTGAGCGTGTCCGCCCCTGCGCCGCCGATCAAGAGGTCATTGCCGGCGTTGCCATTGAGCGTGTCGTTGCCGGCTCCCCCGATCAGCGTGTCGTTGCCGCCGCCCCCGTTCAACGTGTCGGCCCCGGCTCCGCCGTACAACGCGTTCGCAAAACCGTCGCCCGTTATCGTGTCGCCGTAGGCAGACCCGATAATATCCGGCATGGCCACCGTCGACGTGTAGATGTGGGACGCGGCCGCGGCGTCTGCTGAGTGATCCTGAAATTCGGTCCCACCCAGCGTCACGCCGATCGCACTTGTCGCCTTGTCGCCGTCCCCATCCACAATCTCGATTGGCAGGTGGAAGTTGACGGGATCGGTGGTCTGGACAGCCGCGCCAAACCCGGTGATGGCGAAGTCGTTGCCGCTGTCGACAGACGGCGATGCGTTCAACAGCTCCAGGCTATTGTACCCATCGGCGGTAAACGTCGCGATGGAAACCTGCGTGTCGAGCACGCCCGTTATCTGGGCGGCATAGTGACCGCCACCCAAATCGACGAAGTGAACCGAATAGCTTCTGTCCGTCAGCCCCCCCGGGTTGCCTACTATGTATGACGTTGCCGTGGTGCCAATGTCCGCGAACGCGACTAGCTGTGTTTCCCCGTCATAGGTGATTGCGATTGACGAGACCGAATCGAGGTGGCCGTCGCCAACTGTCGTGTTGCCGTCGGTGCCGGTAGTGGCGTTGTCGTCGCGGGCGATGATTTGAAGGATGGTGTTGCTGGTTCCATCGCCAAAGGTGAAGCTGGCGCCATTGGCCAGATAGTGATTGTCAAAAATGTGGTTGCCGGGGGCGGCTCCAGTCAAATCTTGGACAAAGTCGACCCGTATACCTTCGCCCGCGCCGATATTTTGTCCGCCAGCACCACCACCGACGCCAAAGGAGTTCGCGTTTCCATTGATCGTCGTACCGGTGCCGAAGGGCGTGAAAAGCACGTCATGCGAGTTATCGTTGACAGGATTGGTGTCCTGATTCGTCGGCACCAAGCCGGCCCAAGACTTGTTGCTGCCGTAGAAGGCATACGTTCCGTCAGTGAACGTCACGTTGGTCGGGCTGTCGACTGTTCCGTTCATGTCCACGGAATAGGTCGGATTGGCGTTCTGGGGGTCGAGCGTGACCGTGAACACATTTGCGCCGTTGGCGGTTCCTGACAGGATATGGCCGTCCGCCGATACCGTGTAAATGATGTGCGCGCCGCCTGACGTCAGGCCGCTGTCCGTGTTGTTGAGAGACGCATCGAACCGGACGGTACCAGGGCCGTCTGCCCCGTAGTTATTAGAAAGCGTGTGGTCTTCGTCCAAGGCGAATGTGACCTGATTGCCAGCGCCATTCGAAAGGACCGCGTAGTCCGGCGAGACTGCTGTCGGGCCGTCGTCATTGATGGTGATCTTGGAGCCCAGGTCGATGCTGGCCGTCGCCTTG
>NZ_BSNY01000025.1 GCF_030160235.1 Mesorhizobium huakuii | reverse complement strand
GTTCGAGGAACAAGCTATGCTAGCTTAACCTCGTGTCCGAAAAACCGGCAGCAGCCCAGATATTCGATGGTCGGCCGAAGTTTCTGCTCAAGGTCGCGAATGCGGCGGAAGCCCAGGCCACAATCGAATTCCGCGTGGGCGCTCTGCGGCACATGGAACACGTTGCGCTCGACCTTCCAATCCAACGCGTCATCCAGACCCTTGGCGGAACAGATATTTTCTCATGGAGCGCTGTCGACGGTCAAAAGCGCTTTTGCTACCTGCTGAGCTATCTCGACGGTGCGCCTATGGCTGGGAATGTGACAAGCGCCGAACAGCAGACTGGCTTGGGTCTGATTGCCGCGAAGGTGGACCGGGCGCTTTCCGGCTTCAAGCACCCAGCCGCCAGCCACGAATTGCTATGGGATCTCAAGCATGCTGCGAAGTTACGGGCCTACCTCCACCGGACAGAAGTCCCGCTCCACCGAAACCTTGCCTCCGAGGCGCTCGATCGTTTTGATGCCCTCGCACTTGCTCCACTTCGTCACCAGGTCATTCACAATGACCTCAACCCGCACAATGTCCTCGTCTGGCCCGAAACTGGCGCTATCGCAGGAGTCATTGATTTTGGTGACATGGTACAGAGCCCGCTTGCCTGTGATGTCGCGGTGGCATGTTCCTATCTTTTCGCGAACGGCTCCGAGCCTATTGCTCCGTTGTGCAGATTTCTTGCCGCATATGGATCGGTGCTGCCCATGCGCCAAGATGAGATTGCCGCTCTTCCAGTATTGATCGCTACCCGCCTTGCCATGACTGTGATCATCACAAACTGGCGTGCCTCACAATATCCCGAGAACCGGGACTACATCTTGCGAAACCAGAAAAGTGCTGTGGCGGGTTTACTGGCTCTTGCCGCTCTGCCCGCAGATCAGGTCAATGAAAAATTTCAGAGTGCGGCCCAGGGGGAACTGGTATGAGTGGATCTCAGGCAATGATCAATGCGTTCGACCCGTCGAAGGTCGAAAGTCTGGATGACCGTGATCGCGCAACCGTTGCGAAACGGGATAGGCTCTTGGGGCCTTCGTACCGCCTGTTCTACAACGAGCCATTCCACCCGGTTCGGGCCCAGGGGGTCTGGCTGCAAGATGCCGATGGCCGGCGCTTTCTGGACGCCTATAACAATGTGCCGTCCGTCGGACACTGCCACCCTCGTGTGATCGAGGCCGTGACGAGGCAGATGTCGATTCTGAACACGCATACGCGCTATCTCAGTGATGGCGTACTGGACTTTGCCGAACGACTTCTTGGTCTGTTCCCCGCCGCGCTTGACAGGGTAATGTTCACCTGCACCGGGAGCGAGGCGAACGACCTGGCAATTCGTGTCGCCAAAAGCGCCACTGGCGGCAGCGGTATCATCATCACCCGGCTGGCCTACCATGGGGTCACCGAAACCATCGCGGGCCTGTCGCCATCCCTTGGTTCGGGCGTGCCGCCCGGCCGTGATGTCTTTGCCGTCGACGCCCCTCTTGATCCGCAGCAAGGCGGTGATGTCGCCGCCGGCTTTGCCTTAGCTGTGGAAAGAGCCCTGGCCGAGATGCGTCGCCAAGGCGTGCGCCCTGCTGCGCTGTTGATTGACACCATCTTTTCCAGCGACGGTGTATTTTCCGACCCGCCGGGCTTTCTCGCCCCTGCGGTCAAACTGTTTCATGAGGCGGGGGGCCTCTTCATCGCCGACGAAGTTCAAGCGGGTTTTGGCCGAACCGGCGACGGTTTCTGGGGGTTTCAGCGCCACGGACTGACCCCGGATATCGTGACCATGGGCAAACCGATGGGAAATGGTTATCCCGTCGCAGCCATGGTGTCACGCCGCGATCTTCTTGACGATTTCGGCAGAAAGTCGCGCTACTTTAACACCTTTGGGGGCAGTAACGTGGCGATGGCCGCAGCCACAGCAGTGCTTGACATTATCCAGGATGAAGGACTGGTAGAAAACGCCAAGGCAACAGGAGGCTATATCCGGGATGGGCTCATCACCATGTCTGAGCGTCATCCAATCATAGGCGCAGTTCGCGGCGCCGGCCTTTTCATTGGCGTCGAGTTGCTTCGGGGCGGTTCGTTCGACAGCCCTGCCTCGCAGGAGACAGCCTTCGTGGTGAACGGTCTTAGAGCGCGGGGCATCCTGATCAGCGCGTCGGGGCCAAATGCCAACGTTTTGAAAATCAGGCCTCCTCTGCCATTCGGCATTGCCGAGGCAGACCTGTTGCTCAGTACCCTTGACAGCGTCCTGCAAACCGTACCTGTCGTTTAGAAGGTCAGGATTTCAGCGATGTCGATAGCGGACATGCCAGCCGGTGAAAGCTGAAGAATCAGCCTGTGCCGGCCAAAGTTCTCCGGCTGGGCGGCTCTGTGTGTCATGGCTTGAGTTCTTCGTAGTTGATAGACCTGCATCTTTGGTTCAATTTGTCCATCTTTTGGGTCGCGTCGGAAGAATTGAATGCTGAAACTTAGCCATGAAACGTTGAACGACAGGGCCTATGCGGCACTGCGACAGGGTCTGATCTCAGGAACCTTCAACCCTGGGCAAAAGCTGGTGATCCGAAAGCTGGCTGATCTATACGGAATTTCGACGACGCCGATTCGGGAAGCGTTGCAACGACTCGTTGCAGAGCGCGCGCTCGAGATGAAAGACAATCGCTCGATTATCGTGCCCCTGCTTTCTGAGACCGCGTTTGACGAACTTACCGATCTCCGCATCGCGGTCGAGGGCGCCGCAGGCGAAAGAGCCGCGTCTCGCATGCCGGCAGCGGGTCTGGCAGAAATACAGGTCTTGCTGTCGGGAATGGATCGTGCCGTGAGGGTAAGTGATCCTGCTTCTTATCTGGCGATGAACGAAGCCTTTCATTTTGCGATATACAACCATGCCAAAGCGCCGATTATGCTCAATATTATACAGGATCTTTGGGGACGTGTCGGGCCATACTTAAATCTGCTGATGCAATCTGATGTGTACATCCCGCAGTCCAATGTCGCGCATCGCAAAATTGTTGCAGCAATCGAGCAAGGCAATGGACTCTCTGTTCGAACCTACATCGAAGAGGACATTCGGGTGGCCGCGGTTGTTTTGTCAGCGAAGCTAAAAAATATGGTCTGACGGCATGGATTCGTCAGTGGAGAACGCGACCCGGCGACCGCCCACTCCTGAAATCCGTCCTATATATGAGGTTGCTGCTCGCAGATTATTGGATGGCTGTGGTGCGGATTGGGCCCTGCATATTGGTGCTCGGGCTCAATTAAGCAGCGCTTCCAGTTGCGTTCCGGGACGATATCGCTTGATGCAGGAATACGTGGACGGATGTTCGAACCGGCGCGGCTTCGCCGACGAGCAGAAGCGGGTGATCGTGCGCGAGACGGAGAAGTCCGGCATAACCCGCGACCCGATCCTGAACGGCCGGTCGGTTTCGGATTCAGCCCTTGCGCTCCTGAAGGCTGTTGCCGCCGTCGACCACCAGCAGGGCGCCGTTGACGTAGCTGGCGCCTTCTGATGCCAGGAACACCACCGCTGCGGCAACCTCGTCCGGTCGCCCGGCCCGCGCCGGTGGCGTGTGCAGGGCAGCTTGCCGCTCCATTGCGCTCGACGAGCCCGTTTCGATCCAGCCGGGGGCCACGGCATTGACTGTTACGCCGCTTTTTGCCACTTCGAGCGCCAGCGTGCGCGTCAGGCCGACCATGCCAGCCTTGGCGGCGGAATAGGCTGATGTGCCTTCGAAAGACACCAGCGGCCCGGTAACCGACGCCATATTGACGATGCGGCCATAGCCTGCCTCTACCATCGCCGGCAGAAACGCGCGGGTGATCAGGAACGCGGTTTTTAGGCTGACGGCGATCCCCTGGTCCCAGTCGGTCTCGCTCATGGCGAGAAACGCCTTGTCGACCGAGGGCGATGCCAGCGAGCCCATGCCGGCATTGTTGACCACGATGTCGACAGCGCCGACATCAGCCCGCAGCCGCGCGACTTCGGCTGCGATGGTGAGATCGGCGACCGCGGCTTTGGCATTGATGCCTTCGGCGCAAAGCTCGGCGGCGCGATCGAGTACGCGTGCGCTGGCACCGTTCAGGAAAACGGCATGACCGGCCAAGCCGAGCTGCCGCGCAATGGCAAAGCCGATGCCGTCGGCAGCCCCCGCCCCGGTGATCAGTGCACGCTTGGTGGTAGAAGAAAGCATGGTCAAATCAGACTCCGTTGGTTGCTACGAGCATGAGGCTAAAGGCCCAAATATTGCGAGATGCCGGGCAGTGGCTCCGACCTTTGTTCCTCCTCCAACGCCTTTATAGCGTCCTAAATGCCGATTGCGCAGCTGCCCTTGCGTGGGTCTGAACCACCCTGCAGCCGGATCAGATCGCTGACAAACGCGCCCTGGGATCACGGTGGGATATCAAGGGGCGGTGGGCGAACCTTTCAGTCCGCGGCCCCACGCGGCCGCCATCGGCCAAGTGATCACGATCGGTCTTCTTCATACGGCGAAGTCACTCGGCTGCCAGACCGCCCATGCATGCATATTTGAGTTCTGTAAATTCCAGTATGCCGTGGGACGATCCTTCACGGGAGTTGCCGCTCTCCTTGACGCCGCCAAAGGGTGCGAGTTCGGTCGAGATCAATCCGGTGTTGATGCCGACCATGCCGTATTCAAGCCGCTCCATAACACGATAGACGCGGCCCACGTCCCGTGCGTAGAAATAGGCCGCGAGGCCAGTCTCTGTGTCGTTGGCCGCTGCGACGACCTCGTCATCCGTCTCGAAGCGGAACACCGGCGCCAGTGGCCCGAAGGTTTCCTCTTGCGCCAACGTCATTTCTGCCGTCACGCCGGTGAGAATCGTGGGCTGGAAGAAGGTGTGTCCGAGAGCATGCCTGCCGCCACCCGTGGCAACATTTGCGCCCTTGGCAAGCGCGTCGGCAATATGCTCCTCGACCTTTCGGACCGCCGCTTCAGTGATCAATGGCCCCTGATTGACACCCTCGCTGAAACCGTCGCCGATTTTGAGGGCGTCGACGCGTATGGTCAGCTTGTCCACGAAGGCGTCGTGCACCTTGGACTGCACATAGATGCGATTGGTGCATACGCAGGTCTGGCCCATATTTCGAAACTTGGACAGCATGGCACCGTCCACCGCGGCATCCAGGTCTGCATCATCGAAAACAATGAAAGGGGCATTGCCGCCTAGTTCGAGAGCCACTTTCTTGATGGTCGTGGAGGCTTGCGCCATCAGCAATTTCCCCACCGGTGTCGAGCCAGTGAAGCCGACCAGTCGTACCTTAGGATGGCTGGTGAGCACGCCGCCGATAGCACGCGCATCGCCGGTCACGAAATTGACGGTCCCTGCCGGAAAGCCAGCACGGTGAGCGAGTTCGGCCAGTGCCAACGCCGTCAACGGCGTTTCAAGGGCCGGCTTGACCACAACGGTGCAACCAGCAGCCAACGCTGGTGCTATCTTGCGGGTGATCATCGCTGCTGGGAAGTTCCAGGGGGTGATTGCCGCCACCACTCCGATCGGCTGGCGTAACACCATGATGCGGGCATCGGCACGATGCGACGGCAGCACTTCGCCCGCGATGCGCTTGGCCTCTTCGGCATAGAACTCAACGTAGGACGCTGCGTATTCGATCTCGCCCAAGGCTTCGGCAAAAGGCTTGCCCTGCTCGGTTGTCAGGATGGTTGCAAGATCCTGGCGGTTGGCAAGAATCAGGTCGAACCACTTGCGCAAAATGACGCTGCGTTCCTTTGCCGTCCTTGCGGCCCAAGGGTGGAACGCCACTGAAGCTGCGTCTACAGCGGCAGTCGCTTCAGCCGCCCCCTGGTTCGGCACCAATCCAACCACGTCACCGGTGGCGGGATTCGTCACATTCACGCTGGGCGTGCCGGAGTAGGCCCCGTTGATATACGCCTGTGATTTGAGAAGGCTGGGATCGTTGAGGGCGCGCATTTTGACTCGATCAGACATTGGCAGATGCAAGTGCTTTACCGAGCATGGCAAG
Organism: Mesorhizobium huakuii; assembly: GCF_030160235.1. Classification (GTDB taxonomy): domain Bacteria; phylum Pseudomonadota; class Alphaproteobacteria; order Rhizobiales; family Rhizobiaceae; genus Mesorhizobium; species Mesorhizobium huakuii. The sequence goes on along the minus strand of NZ_BSNY01000025.1, from coordinate 2,911 downwards.
TCCCTCCTCGAGGAGGGCATCGCTGATGGTCAGAGGGTTTAGGATGCGGATCGTATTGCCCCCAACACCGCACGAAAGAAGGATCAGGCCTTCGGCCAAAGCCGCTTGGATCACGCGCTTGGTGGCGTCTGGGTCTGGCCTGAAGCCGCCTCGCTCCCTCACGACGTCGAAGGCCACCATAGCACCCGGGCCGCGGACTGCGGCGATCGGCACGACGTTGTTCCGTATTGCGAAACCATCGAGAGCGGCCTTGATCTTGCCGCCGAGGATCTTGGCGCGTTCCAGCAGGTTCTCCTCGACGATGACATCGAGTACGGCAAGTGCGGCCGCGCAAGCTACCGGGCTGCCGGCGTAAGTACCGCCCAGGCCGCCAGGTTCGACCGTGTCCATGATCGCCGCCCGACCGATCACTCCGGACAGCGGGAATCCGCCCGCCAGCGATTTTGCGACGGTCACCAGATCGGGCTCAACTCCGGAGTTCTCGAAGCCGAACATTTTGCCAGTACGTGCGAAACCTGTCTGGATTTCGTCTGCGATCAGCAGAATGCCGTGCTTGTCGCAGGCCGCGCGAAGAGCCACCAGCAGTTCGGTCGGTGCAGGGAGGAAGCCGCCTTCACCTTGCACAGGCTCGATAATGATAGCCGCGACATCGGTCGGATCAATATCCGCGCGGAACAAGAAATCCATCGCCTTGATCGTGTCGGCAACAGTAACCCCCTGATCTTCTGCGGGGAATGGCAGATGATAGATGCCGGGCGGGGATATGCCAAACTTCTTCTTGTACGGCACGACCTTACCGGTCAGCGCCATGGTTAGCGTCGTGCGGCCGTGGAAGCCTCCGGCAAAGGCGATGACACCTGGTCGACCGGTCGCAGCGCGGGCAATCTTGATGGCGTTTTCGACGGCCTCGGCACCGGTTGAGAAAAGCACCGACTTGGCGTCGCCGCTGAACGGCGCCAAGGCGTTGAGGCGCTCGCAGACCTCAATGTAGGGCTCGTAGGGGAGCACCTGAAAGGCCGTATGCGTGTAGGCTTCGAGCTGCCGGGCAACCGCAGCCATCACCTCGGGATGACGGTGCCCGGTATTGAGCACGGCAATGCCGCCGGCGAAGTCAATGAAGCGGCGCCCTTCGACATCCCAAATCTCAGAACCCTCCGCGCGCTGCGGATAGACCGGGAAGGCATTGGCAATTCCGCGCGGAATGGCGGCACCGCGACGAGCATGGAGAGAAGCATTCTTTGTCATGGAGACCCCTTGTCTGCCGAGTAACTACGGCCAACACAGCACCTAGGAAAAGCAGATGGATTGAACTACCGTGGTGCATCAGAAGCACCACTCGGACTCCCCTATGGCACCGAAATCCGCTCAAACGACGCCTCTCGCTCACCGGCTTCCGCCGCTGGTCATGGTGCGCGCTTTTGAAGCTGCGGGGCGCACCGGCAGTATGCGCAGAGCCGCTGAAGACATCGGCGTTAGCCACACTGTCATTAGCCGCCACGTGCGGAACCTCGAACTTTGGCTTGGTCGCGCCCTTGTCCGCGCGGGTCCCCGCGGCGTCGAGTTGACGGCCGAGGGCGAAAGCTTCCTTGCCACCGTGTCGCGGGCCCTCGGGGCCATCGCCCATGCCGCACACGAACTCCGACCGACACACAAGCGCGGACAGCTACGCATATGGTGCATCGCGGGCCTGGCAACGCGCTGGCTCACACCACGCTTGTCCGCCCTCGAACGCGCATTGGAAGGCGCTGATATCGAGCTTCGCGCAACCGATGCCAAACCCGATTTCGCGCGCGCAGAGGCTGACGTCTCGATCGGCTTCAACGTGCTCGAGCGACTTCCTGAGGGCGCGATGCGCCTCATCAGGCCTCGCATGTTTCCCGTGGCGGGACGCGATTGGCTCGACCAGCATGGCATGCCGGCCGATCTTGCCGAACTTGCTAGGTCGCCGCTGCTACACGAAGGCAACCAGATGCAATGGACCAATTGGTTCGAAGCTGTCGGCGAGCCCCTCAGTCATCGCCTTCTGGGCCCACGCCTGTCGGACGCCAGCATCAGCTATGATGCAGCCCTTGCCGGCCAGGGCATTGCCCTTGTAAACGGGTTGATGGCTGCCGACGAACTCGCAAGCGGGCGTCTGGTGGAGCTGTTCGACACCAACGTCGAGCTGGGAACCTACTATTTGCTGACGGCGCCGAACCGGTCTGGCGACCCTCTCATTGAGGTCTTCAAGGACTGGATCGCCGACAACATAAGCCGATCAACTACAGGTGACGCGGCACTCGCACATGGTCGTCAACTCTGACCAACTCCACGGACATCAAGCGCATCCATCGAAACTCGAAATCCCGAAGAGCTTCCGTTGACAGCGCGAAGCCTCGTCGAAGGATCCGGCCACCACGTAGAGAGCCTGTTTCTAAGAGATAAGGCGGACACTTTCATTCGGTGCCCGGCGCCGGTCGCGTAGGCGTTGCCCCATCCATTCAGGAAAATCATATCATCAAAAGCTCCGAGCTTGGCCGTTCTTCTGCCGTCTAGTGCTTTTGCGCATCTATCGATCGACCCGACGATCGCTAAATAATCCTGCCGGGAAAGAGTCAATGGGACCATGTGGGTGTCGCCGCGTCAGGCATTTGTCTGCGACCTGCTCAAAATGCGCTGATATGCGCCGGCGACCGACCAGCGTTGTCTTGCGATCAGCGCCGACGACAGTCGGCGCCCAATGAAAAACGGCGTATAAGCCGCAGTCCTGCGCGCGTCCGCAATAGCGGACAATTGTCGCGCGTTGGACGGAAGAAATTCGCCCCCGCCGCGGGCGGTTAACGGGACAGCCGTAGGAGCGTCAGCATAGCGACGTGCGGATTCCGACGTGAAGCCGGCCGCCATTCCGATCAAACACCGGCCACCATTCCGG
>NZ_BSNY01000024.1 GCF_030160235.1 Mesorhizobium huakuii | reverse complement strand
AGTGGGAATCCTTTTTACCCATTATGCCCGCCCGCACACGGAATTCCTGACAGTCCCCTTCCCCGTTGATCTCCAACGCCCGCGCGATGTCGCTGAAATCAAGCTCGATCCACGTTTCATGGATCTTTATCGCAACATCTGGTCATCGCTGCGTAGCGAAGTGGAGAAAAGCTATGAACGCCACGACTGAACGCCTCATCCAACTCGCACTGCTGGTGGCAATTGTCGGCGGCTGGCAGCTCGGTGTCGCGGCGGGCATTATCGACGTGTTCTTCTTCCCGGCTCCTCTCGACATCCTCAAGCAGGTGGCGTCCTGGGTAATGGACACCAGCTTCTATAAGCATGTGGCCATCACCTTGACGGAAACTGTGCTCGGCTATCTTGTCGGAACGGCACTCGGCGTGGCAGCAGGCGTCTGGCTCGGCCTCAGTCGTTCGGCAGCGCGAATTCTGGATCCTTTCATCAAGGGTTTGAACGCGATACCGCGCGTCGTGCTTGCGCCGATATTCGTACTCTGGCTCGGCCTCGGTCTCTGGTCCAAGGTGGCGCTCGCCGTCACGCTGGTGTTCTTCGTCACCTTCTTCAACGCCATGCAGGGCGTGCGTGAAGTGAACCCGGTCGTGCTGTCGAACACCCGCATCCTGGGGGCCAAGCGGTCTGACCTGCTTCGCCACGTCTACTTCCCGGCAGCGGCAAGCTGGATTCTGTCTTCATTGCGCACTTCGGTCGGGTTTGCCGTCGTGGGGGCGATTATCGGCGAGTATCTCGGCTCCTCCGCCGGGCTTGGCTATCTGATCGCTCAGGCGGAAGGCAATTTCGATGCGGTCGGCGTCTTCGCAGGGATCTTGATCCTCGCGATATTTGTACTGATTATCGACAGCATCCTGGATGTCGCCGAGAAGCACTTCATCAAGTGGCGGCCGAGCGCTTCCGAACGGCCTGTGTGAGGATCTTCAACGGCAACCGAGAGCTTGTTCACAACCGCTCCCCTCCGAGCCAAGGAGGGAGAGCGCAAGCATTCTGCGCACACGCTGGGTCCGAAACTGGGATCGATGGTGGAACCAAGAAAGGCCCGCCTGCCCGGTTCTGGAACTAATCTCCGTCGTCGGATTGAAAAAGGCTTCTGAGGTGCTCGCCTTCCGCATCGACGGTTTTCGCAAAAGGCTGGAGTTGGGCGGCGCTGTCGCTGCCGACTCCACAAATCACAATTCCGCCAGGGACAAATTCTGGAATCAGTCTCAATAGTTGGCCCGCACCCGTGCCGCGCTCTTGTCGGCGAAGGCGGCGAGTCGAGCCCGCGCCTCGGGCTGAGTGTTCACCACACCGGCGACGACAGCCTCGGCATAAGCGGCATCCAGCGCGGACATATTCTGCATGTGGCTCACAGCGGAGCAAATCGCAAAGTTGGACAGGGGCAGGTTCTGCGCTGCCTTGTGGGCGAGTTCCAGGGCCTTCTCGAAACTTGACCCTTCGACGATGTACTGCGCGAGCCCCAGATCGACCGCTTCTTGCCCTTGATACACCCGGCCCGTCAGCATCATGTCGATCATGCGCGCCTTGCCCACCAGATCGGTGACGCGGATCGTTGCGCCGCCGCCGGTGAAAAGCCCGCGCTGGCCTTCAGGCAGCGCAAAATAGGTTGTCTTGTCCATCACCCGGATATGGGCGGCACTCGCCAATTCCAGCCCACCGCCGACGACGGCACCCTGCAGCGCCGCTATGATCGGCACGCCGCCATATTCCATTTTGTTGAAGGCCTCGTGCCAGCGCAGGCAAATATGCATGAAGTCCGCCGGGCTGCGGTCAGCTTGATGATGTTCGATCAAGTCGAGTCCGGCGCAGAAATGATCCCCCGACCCGGCCAGCACAATCGCGCGCACACCCGCTCGAGGCGCGGTGGAAAAAAAGTCGACCAGTTCCTCGATCGTATCGGCATCCAGCGCATTGCGTTTGGTCGAACGGTTCAGCGTTACGACCCAAACCCCCTCGTCATGAGCCTCCACGGCAAGGTTCTTGTATCGGGTGATGTCGATTTGGATGGCCATGGTACGGTCCTGTTCCCGAGTTGAAGAGGGTTGATTGTTCTATTCAGAATTCGATGTCCAACAGGCTTGCGGCGCCGTCCATGACCCGGGCTCGCTGAAGGTCGGTGTCCCCGAGAATGTGTTGGGCGTAGAACCGTGCCGTGGAGATCTTGGCGGTCATGAAATCGGGATCTTGGCCGTCCTCCAGTTCCGCTTCGGCGACGAGGACCGAGCGTGCCAGTTGCCAGCCCGCTACAAGATTGCCAGCCAGCATCAGATAGGGCACGGCGCCGGCATAAGCGGCGTTCAAATCCGCTGGCTTGACCGCAACCAGATGGGCAACGACGGACTCAAATGCTTGCCGCGCGCAGGACAGCTGCGCGGCGATCTCCTGCGCCACGGGCGAACCTTGCCGTAGCGCAGTTTCTGTCTGAGCTATCATTGCAGCGAGGCGTCTCGCCGTTGATCCACCGTCTCGAAGCGTCTTGCGCCCCAGCAGATCATTGGCCTGGATGGCCGTCGTGCCCTCGTAGATCGGCAAGATTCGTGCGTCACGGTAGTACTGAGCAACGCCGGTTTCTTCGACAAACCCCATGCCACCAAAAATCTGGACCCCAGTTGAGGCTGTCTGAAGGCTCATCTCGGTGCAGAAGCCCTTGACCAGCGGCACAAGAAATTCACCTATCGCCAGGGCCTCCGCTCTCAGTTCCGGCGTGGCGGCAAACTGCGCACGCTCCTGCCATCCGGCGGCCGAGGCAGCAAGAGCCCGGCCCCCTTCGGTCGTGGCGCGCATGTGCGCCAGCATGCGGCGGACATCCGGGTGACGGATAATGGGAACTGCCTCGAAAGCGCTGCCATCGACTGGACGCCCCTGCATACGGGTCTTTGCGTAGGACAGAGCCATCTGATAGGCACGCTCTGCTATCGCAACCCCTTGAACGCCCACGGCGAAGCGTGCCGCGTTCATCATCGTGAACATGATCTCCAGCCCGGCGTTTTCGCGGCCGATCAGAAAGCCGGTGGCGCCTTCGAATTCCAGCATGCAGGTCGGGCTCGCCCTGACGCCAAGCTTGTGTTCGATGCTTTGGCAGCGGAGCGAATTTTGCGCGCCGGGTTCGCCACTTTCGCCCACCAGAAGTTTCGGCACGAGAAACAGGCTGATGCCCTTGACGCCGTCGGGCGCGCCAGGCGTTCGAGCAAGGACGAGGTGAATGATATTCTCGGCCAGATCATGCTCGCCATAGGTGATGAAGATCTTTGTTCCGGAGATCTGATAGGTGCCATTCGCCTGGCGCTCGGCTCTTGTCCGTATCAGGGCCAGATCGCTGCCCGCCTGCGGCTCGGTCAGATTCATCGTGCCGGTCCATTTGCCGGAAACCAGCTTGTGCAGATAGGTCTGTTGGATTTCAGGCGACCCGAAACGCAGAAGCGCCTCGATCGCGCCATCGGTCAAAAGAGGACATAGCGCAAAACTCATATTGGCCGCGTTGATGATTTCGGTCGCCGCAGCGGCGACAGCGCGGGGCATATCATGCCCGCCGAATTCCGAAGGATGACGCAACCCTTGCCAGCCCATGTCGGTGAACTTGGCATAGGCCTCACGGAATCCGGGCGGCGTTTGGACGTGACCTCCGTCCCAGTGCGAGCCGATGCGGTCGCCCGCGGCATTCAGCGGCGCGATTTCCTCGGCACAAAAGCGGCCGAACTCTTCGAGGACCGCTGACGCTATCTCGAGATCACCCATCGCATCGCCCGACCATGGCGCGATGTGGGCAATATTGAACATCAGGTCCTTGACCGGTGCTTGAAATGTCATGCCTGAGGCCCCAGGTCACGGGCTGCCGCCCGCAGAATGAACTTCTGAATCTTGCCTGTCGCGGTTTTTGGCAAAGGGCCGAACACCACCGTTTTCGGCGCTTTGAAATGTGCGATATTGGCGCGACAGAAGGCAATGATTTCCGCTTCGGTCGCGCTCGCGCCCTCGCGCAGTTCGACAAAGGCGCATGGGCTCTCGCCCCATTTCGGATGCGGGCGGGGCACCACGGCCGCAACGCTGATCGCAGGGTGTCGGTATAGAACGGACTCGACCTCGACGGACGAGATGTTTTCCCCGCCTGAGATGATCACATCCTTCAGCCGGTCCCGGATCTGAATATACCCGTCAGGATGGACCACCGCGGCATCACCGGACCAGAACCAGCCAGATTCGAAGGCCGCCGCGGTGGAGGTCGCGTCCTTGTAATATCCCTTCATCACCGTATTGCCGCGAATGGCGATCTCACCTTGTGTCAGCCCATCGCGCGGCACATCCGTGCCGGTGTCGCGGTCGACGACGCGGATGTCCTCGACCATCGGAAAGGCGACGCCCTGCATCGCCTGTTTTTCAGCTCTTGCAGAAACAGACAGGGCTTCCCATTCGTCCTGCCAAAGACATTGGGAAATATGACCGTAGGTTTCGGTCAGTCCGTACACCTGCATCACATCGAGACCGATCTGCGCGGCCTTTTCAAGAACCGCGGGCGGAGGCGGTGCACCTGCGGTCATGACCCTGATCTGGGGATTGAAGGGCTGCGCGGAAGCATCTCGGCTGTCGCACAGCATCTGCAGCACGATGGGGGCAGCTCCCATATGGGTGACGCGGTGCGCCGCCATTGCTTCCAGCAATTTGCCAGGCGAGGCATCGCGGGAAAAAACCATGTTGGCTCCGACGATCGCCATCGACCAGGGATGCGTCCAGCCGTTGCAGTGGAACATGGGCACGACCGACAGGTAGGTCGGGTGCTGCGGCAAGGCCCATGCGGCAATCGTCCCCATCGCCATCAGATAGGCGCCGCGATGGTGATAAATCACGCCCTTCGGCCGCCCCGAAGTGCCCGAAGTATAGTTCAGCGCCAGCGCCTGCCACTCATCCTTGGGCAGCTCCCATACCATGGGAGGATGAGCCGCCAGATCGTCATAGCTGCGTTCGCCGAACCCGGCAGAAGCCTGCGCCTGCGCATCGACGATATCAACCACAGGGAGCGTGTTGCCATTCAATCGAAAGGCTTCACGCAGCAGGGGCGCGAAGGCTGTATCGGCAATCACCAGCGTCGAGTCCGAATGCGCCAGGATATAGGCGACGGTTTCCGGCTCCAGGCGGGTGTTGATGGTGTTCAACACAGCCCCCAGCAAGGGCACGGCATAGTGCAGTTCGAAGAGTTCGGGAATGTTTGGCGACAGCACCGAAACCGTGTCCCCCGGCCCCACGCCCAAAGCCGCCAGCCCCGCCGCGACCGAACGGCAGCGAGCGCCAGTCTGTGCCCATGTGCGCCTTATGTCGCCATAAGTCACCGCAGCGCGCCCGGAGTAGACCAACTCGGCCCTTTTCAGGAATGACAGTGGAGACAGGGCCACATAGTTGGCGTCATCGCGGTGGGGAGCGTCGTAGTGCTGTCTCATGCTCTGATCCTATGACCAACGGTCCCGGCGTTACAGAAAAGGCAACTCTACGAGGTTGGCGGAAACCGGCCCCTGATCGCGTATCACCTGCACTGTTTCGCCTGCAGGCACGGCTGCGTCGATCAGCGCATAGCCGATGTTGGCTTTCAGACGCGGCGACCAGACGCAATTGGTCATCATGCCGATGCGCTGGCCATTGCGGATGATGTCTTGGCGGCGGAAGCCCAGGGGAGCCGGGGCATCGCCTTCAAGCACCAGACCGAGCTGATGGCGTTTCACACCCTCCGCCTTGATCCGACGCAGCGCCTGGATGCCCACGACGTCATCGCCGACATCAAGATCGACGTACTTGCCCAGACGCACCTCGAACGGATTGGTCGCCTCGTCGGTATCACCACCGACCGACACAAGCCCGCTTTCGGTGCGTTCCGCCGTGGCAGGAGCGCCTGGGCCGATGCCCCAGGGCTGGCCCGCCTCCTTGAAGATATTCCAAAGCCGGGTGCCGCGAGACCCGTCTTTCAGATAGATCTCGAACCCACCTTGCTTGGACCAGCCAGACCGCTGAACGGCCACCGGAATGCCTTCGATTTCGGTTTCCTTGAACCAGAAATACTTCAGCTGTCGAACCCAATCCCCCAATACATGGGCCACGACATCCTCGGCTTTCGGCCCTTGCAGCGCCATGGGGGAGACGTCAGGCTCGCTGACCTCGACGGTCAGGCCACGTTCGGCGGCAATGGCGCTGGCCCAAAACCAGATGTCGCTATCGGCAATCGATAGCCAATAAAGGTCATCCGCCAGCTTCAGCAGAATCGGATCATTGATGATCGTGCCTCTATGGTTGCATAGCGGCACATATTTGCCCTGACCGACTTTGCAGTTGGACAGATCGCGCGGTGACAGGATCTGCGCCAGGCGGCCCGCATCCGGCCCTTTCAGTTGCACCTGTCGCTCCACCCCGACATCCCATTGAGAGACGCCGTTGATCAGTCGCCAGTATTCCGCCTCGGGATCACCATAAGACGTGGGCATGATCATCCGGTTATAGATGCTGGCCGCGATCATACCTTCGGCGACGGCCGAGGCGTAAAACGGTGACGGCCGCAATCGCGCCGTTGGGAAAACTGAAAACATCGGCCCCTCCCTTATGGTCGACAACCAATGATCCGGCTGGCGGGGTTTCGTCAAAGGACGTATTAGGGGGGCATGCCTATACAAAAAGTTATGGCTGTGTTTTGGAGCGCGCTATGAACCGTTACCTCCCGCCTCTGACATGGCTACGCGCATTCGAGGCTTCGGCCCGTACGCTCAGTTTCACCCATGCCGCCTCCGAATTGCACATCACGCAAGCCGCGGTGTCCAAACATGTGAAATCGTTGGAGCACCATCTGCACCATGTGCTGTTCATCCGCCGCCCGCGCGGCCTGGAGCTCACCAAATCTGGCGCCGCCTATCTGCCCAAGGTGCAGGATGCGATGGAACGGCTGGCTATCGGCACGCGTGAGGTGTTTGGCCAGCGCCGGACCAGTTCGCTGACTGTGCGATGCGCCATTTCCTTCGCCGTCAATTGGCTGGCTCAGCGCTTGCCCGAATATCTCGAACGTTATCCGGACAAGAATATCCGCTTGCTTTCAAGCGTCTGGAATGACGCCTTTGACGCGCAGGACTTCGATCTCGACATCCAATATGGCACCGGACACTGGCCTGGGTTCAACAGCCATCGCCTGACGTGGGAAACCATCACTCCCCTTTGCGCACCCGAATTGCCTGGCCGCAATCCTCTGAACAGTCCGCAGGACCTGCGTCATCATCGTTTGTTGCACGTGCTGGGCTATCATGAAGGCTGGGGCATCTGGCTAAAGGCGGCTGGAGCCCAGCAAGTCGATGCCGGTTCAGGGTTGCATCTCGACTCGTCCTTGACGGCGTTTGAGTTGGCGGCGGACTGTGCAGGCGTAGCACTGGGCCGCAGTTCCCTTGCCGGACATGCCCTGGCCTCCGGCCGATTGATAGCGCCGTTTCCTCTCGCGGTGCCTATCGATGAAGCGTTTCATCTGATCCAACCAGCAGGCAGCAGCCGCCATCCAGATGCCCCGTTGTTTGTCGAATGGCTGCTGTCCGCCGTACAGAAGCCGGAAAAGCCAACAAGCACCCAAGCTGAACGTCCATGAGGCAGCGCTCGCGGCGATGACCATCAGCTTCAGCGGCCGCATCAGGTGGTGCCCCCACCAACGGCGAAGGCCATCCGACGCGATGGACTCCGGAACTATACAAAATGCCCAATAACTGGGCACTGACCCCGAAACGGGAAGGATAGAGGTCAATGATCCGGTGATAGTACGATCGCAGGTCAGGCTGAAATCGGAGCGTGGTACGGTAGCGACGAGCGACGTCCCGCGCTAGGATAGCAGACAGGCCAACGAGTGATGTCTTGTCCTGAATTTTTTCCAACCGAGGGCTCGGCGCTAAATTCTTCAGAGTAGTGCAGGAGGTGCGCGCGACGTGTTTTTTGAGACCACCTTCCATGACGCAACGGAGCAGGAAGCGTCCTTGCCAGGTTGGCGGCAGGAATACCGACAGGTTTCGACCGGCGGCTATGACGGTCGAACCATGGCTATCCTGCTCCCGGGCGTGGAGATTTTGCGCGAGACCATCAGTGTCGGCACGGAACAAATGTTCTCGGCGCCTGAAGGCAGCATGATCTTCTATTACTACCCTAAACGCGATCGAAGCGAATTGGTCCGCGGCGAAAAAGCGCCCGGCGTTTCAGGTTTCGCCTTAAACTGGACCAATCGCATCGGGTTCATGGACGCCGATAGCGACCTGCTGATGCTCGTCCTAAGGCGCGATGCTGTCGCGGACGAGGACCGCAGCAGAATAGCGGAGCTTGTCGAACCGCCTCTAGAGAATGCGGCTTTTCTTGCGGACTGGCTGCTGTCGTTGCTTGGAGGCGCTCGCCAACAATCGCATCCATGCGCCTGGGGAAAATTCGACGGCGTGCTCGCGGACGTCATTACAGATCGTTTCGAGCTGCTTTTCCAGAAAAGCCTCGTTCGCCAAACGCCGCACATAGCGCAGACAGAACAAATCTATAGAAAGATCCGCGATCGAATTTTCGATGCGCCTGATATGCCCCATTCGGTGAAGTCGCTGTCGCGGGATCTTGGTGTATCGGCCTTCAACCTCAGGGCATCCTGCCAAAGTTTCACGCAGATCCCTCTCGACAAAATCCTGATGATGCTTCGCCTGAACGGCGCCCGCCGCGACTTGCTGCACGCTCGTTGCTCGCCGCGGAAGGTATCTGAAATTGCAATGGATTGGGGCTTCTTTCACTGGAGCCGCTTTGCGCTGCGCTACAAGTCGCTTTTCGGCGAAACGCCCTCTCAAACCCTGAAGGGTTAGCATCCCCAAGGGGCGTCCCGCATCATCACCGCAGTTGCTCCATATCAGCGTTCACCGGCTTTGGACGTCCTTCGGGCGGTTTTGAGCTGTCGCCGAGGGGAGACGAAGGTCACGCCCCCCAACCTACAATCCCCTTGACCTCCATAAAGTCTCGCATTCCCCAGTGGCTGTATTCGCGGCCATTCCCGGACTGTTTATAACCGCCGAACGGTGCATGCGTATCCCACGGCGCATAGTTGACGTAGACTGAGCCGGCTTGCAGTTTGCGCGCGACCGCTCTTGCTCTCTCCAGGTTGCCGCTTTGCACGTATGCCGCCAGACCGTAGATCGAGTCGTTCGCGATCCGTATCGCGTCCGCCTCGGTCTCGTAGGGAATAATCGACAGGACCGGACCAAAAATTTCCTCGCGGGCAATCGTCATCTCCGGCGTAACGCCACCGAAGATCGTTGGCTTGACGTAGAAGCCAACATCGAGACCCTCAGGCTTGCCTGGTCCGCCTGCAACCAAAGTGGCGCCTTCCTCGATGCCAAGACCAATCATCCGCTGGATCTTGTCGAATTGCTGCTGGCTGATCACCGGCCCCATATCGGTATCTTCACTTGAAGGATCTCCGACGCGGGTGGCGGCGGCGACCCGCTTCGCGATGTCGAGCGCCTCTGCATGTCGATCGGCCGGGACCAGAAGGCGCGTTGGCGCGTCGCAAGACTGGCCCGAATTGCTGAAACACGCCTCGACACCCTTGACGACCGCATTCTCGAGGTCAGCGTCGGCCAGCACGATATTGGCCGATTTTCCGCCCAACTCCTGAGCCACGCGCTTGACAGTTTCAGCGGCAGTTTTGGCGACCATGATGCCCGCGCGCGTGGATCCTGTGAAGGACACCATATCGACGCGAGGATGACCTGCCAGATACTGTCCGACCTCAGGTCCTGTCCCGTTGATGAGGTTGAAGACACCCTTTGGTATTCCGGCCTTCTCAAGCACTTCCGCGAAGATGATCGCGCTGAGGGGCGCCAACTCGGACGGCTTCAGCACGACTGTACAGCCCGCCGCAAGAGCCGGCGCGACTTTGCAGACGATTTGGTTCAGTGGCCAATTCCACGGCGTGATGAGCGCGCAAACGCCGATAGGCTCCCAGGTGATCATCGAGCTTGCGTGGTGCTCGTCGAAGCTGAATGCTTCAAGAGCCGCGATTGTCGACTCCAAATGAATCTGTCCCGCCCAGGCTTGGGCCGCGCGCGAGAATGTCAACGGCGCACCGAGTTCCATGCTGACGGCCCGCGCGATATCGTCATAGCGATCATTGTAGCATCGTAGGACATTGCGCAGGAGTTCCAGCCTCTCGTCCTTGCCTGTTTGTGAGAAAGCCGGAAAGGCCGCGAAAGCGGCTTGCACGGCCAAATCGGCATCTTCGATAGTGCCGATCGCAATCTGCATGAACGAATGTTCGGTCGCGGGATCGATCACGTCCATTCGGCCAGCCCCGGTCGGCATGACCCATTGTCCGTCGATATAGAATTTCGATGCGTTGTCGGACTGCATGCCTGCTCCAGTAAGATTGTTGTTCGTTCTTGCCAGTGGCTCAACGGCGGATGGCATCTTCATAGCCAGAAAGAACCCCGACAACATTGATGCCGACGTCTTCGACGGCATAGCCGCCTTCCAGAACGAACAGGGTTTTCGTCCCGAGGCCTGCCAGGTGGGCGCCGATAAGCGGAAAATGGTCGTGGGAGAGTCGGAAGCGACTGATCGGATCGCCCTCGAAGGTGTCAACGCCATGGGAGATGACGACTACGTCAGGGCCAAACTGCCGGACGCTGCCAAGCGCGAACTCGAGCGCGCCCTCCCACTGCGCCCAGTCGGTGCCATGCGGAAGCGGTATATTGATGTTGAACCCCTCTCCGCCGCCGGAACCGCGTTCATCCGCGTAGCCGGCAAAAAACGGATAGTCATTGCGGGGATCGGCGTGAAGGCTGACAACCTGAACGTCACCGCGCGCGTAGAATATCTCTTGTGTGCCGTTGCCGTGGTGATAGTCGATGTCCAGAATTGTCACGCGCGAGGCGCCAGCGTCCAGCAGGCGCTGCGCGGCGACGGCAGCATTGTTGACGAAACAATAGCCGCCATTGAAGTCGGTTCCGGCGTGGTGGCCGGGCGGTCGGCAAAGGGCAAAACAAGCCTGTTCGCCCTCAATGATCAAATCTGCCGCGGTCACGGCCGCGTCATGCGAAGCCTTGACGGCTTCCCAGGTGCCTTCGACAAACCCTGTGCTGGCGTCGATGGAATATTGTCCCAGCAGGGCGTCGATAGAATCCGGGGTGACATCCTTGTACCTGCCTCTCGCCGGCCAAGCATAGGGGAGAGCTGTACCCGTCCGTCCAGCGTCCCGCCAAAGCCGCCACGCTGACGCTATAAAGTCGAGATAGGCAGGTGAGTGAATCCGTCTGGCGGTATCCAGGGACTGCGGCCGTGGGTTAAGAACGGGCCCGAGACCCACCTCCTCGATCCGGCTTGTTATGAACGTTGCGCGCGATGTGTTCTCGTAACCCTCGACAACAGCGCCATTGTAAAATTCGAATTGACCTTGGTGTTTCAGCTGTATCGGCGAGAAAATCGTTTTCATAGAGCATTGCCCACGTTGCGGATATCAAGAGGGGATGTGAGAAATTTAGACTTCAATTGATCTTCGTTCGCTGGTTCACGACGTAGATGCACATGACAAGCGCCACGGAGATCAGCAGGAAAACGGCCGCTATCGCATTGACCTCGGGAGTAATCGTGCGGCGCACCTGGCCAAGCATATAAGTAGGCAGGGTGTCCTGGCCGGCCGTCTTTACGAATTCGGTGATCACGACGTCATCCAGCGACGTGACAAAGGCCAGGATGAAGCCCGCCAGGATGCCTGGGAAAAGCAAAGGCATCGTGACGAAGCGAAACGCGTTCCACGGCGATGCGTACAGATCACCGGCAGCACGTTCCAGGCTTATGTCCATCGTCTGGAGGCGGGCACGGATCGGGAGATAGGCGAACGGCACGCAGAACGCCGTGTGCGCCAGGACCAGGTATCCGAGACCAGAATAGCCGGTCCAGCCACGAAATGTGGCGGTTACAACCAGCAGCGCGACCGCAGTAACGATCTCAGGCACCATCAGCGGAAAGGAAATCGCACTATAGGCTAATGTCCACCCTCGAAACCTTGGGGTCCGGCTCATGGCCAATGCGGCCAGCGTCGCCAACGTTGTCGACAAGATGGCAGATATGGCGGCAAGTTTCAGCGACAGAATAGAGGCGCTGATCACTTGCTGATTGTTTGCCGCGCTTTGAAACCATCGAAGCGAAAATCCTCCCCATTTCGCAGGACTGGTCCCGGCATTGAACGCAAAAACGAGCGCGACTGCCAATGGTGCGTAGAGGAAAATGAACGTTGTGATGGCGACAGTGCCGAAGCCACGCTGGTGGGTTACCGGGAACGCTTTAGCCATGTTCGTGTCCGTGGCTGTCGCCATGCCGGATGTAGACGAGAAGCGCCACCATCACGATGGCCATCAGGGCCAGCGAAAGCGCGGAGCCGAAAGGCCAATCGCGACCTTGGCCGAACTGAAATTCGATGTAGTTGCCAATCATGAGATTTCTGCCGCCACCGAGCAGGATAGGAGTGACATAGGTTCCGATTGCAGGGATGAACACAAGAATGGAGCCGGCGATGATGCCGGGCTTGGCAAGTGGTACGATGATTTCGCGAAGCACATTGAATGGACGAGCGTACAGGTCGGACGCCGCCTCGAGCAGGCTTCGGTCCTGCCTTTCCAGACTTGCGTAGACAGGCAGGATCATGAGAGGCAGGTAGACGTAGACAAGTCCGAGGCAAATCGCGAAATTCGTAAACAGCATCTGTATTGGTTCGGAAATAAAACCAGTCTTGATCAGAAGTGTATTGATGATCCCTTCGTTGCGGATCAGATCCTGTATGGCGAACGTGCGGATCAGGAGATTTGTCCAGAACGGAACGGTGACGAGCAAAAGCCATACTTCCCGGTTGAGCGGATTGCGGGTCGCGATGAAATAGGCGGTGGGAAATCCCACGAGCAGGCACAGAACCGTGGTTGCCAGCGACAGGAGAAGCGAGCGCAGCAAAATCTCGAGGTTCGTCCCTGACAGCGTCAGCGTGTCGTCGAAGACATCGCGGTCAAAAAGGACGCGCGTCCAGGCATCGAAAGATAGAGTGTAGTTCACGCCGCCGGTCGGACCAGGGGTCAAGAATGAATACGTCACAATAACCAGAAGGGGTGCGATCGCACCGATTATGACGACCAGAACCGCGGGGCTGATCAAAAGCCATCGCGTTCGGCTTGCTGATTTGGACCGGACTGCTTCAAGACTTGCCATCTCTACGCCTCTCAAGCGGGCAGGATCTGGGCTGAGTTCGGTGTGAAATTCACCGAGACCTCGTCGCCGATCGCGATGGGGAGATTTTCCTCCGGCGTATTATACCTGCGGACCGTGACAACAGCCGCGCCTCGGCTCAATTCGATTGTGTACTGCGTTTCGGCACCGCAGAAGCTTACCGCTTTCACAGATCCGGTAAGTTGGCCGGCCGGCTCCTGGGCCAACGGTAGAATTCGCAAATGCTCGGGCCGCACGACGATGTTCACCAGTTGACCGGGCGCAACCCTATCCTTTGTCGCAATAGCGACGGCGCCGACCCCTCGAACATCGATCACGGCCCCGCGGTCATCCGAGTTGAGCCCCCGCCCCTGCAGGAAATTCGTCTCACCTACGAAGTTCGCGACGAAGTGATTTGCAGGCTTGATGTAGACTTCGTGCGGGGTTCCGACTTGCATTATTTCACCTGAAGACAGCACGGCGACGCGATCGGACATCGTCAAAGCCTCCTCCTGGTCATGCGTCACGAAAATGAAAGTTATCCCCGTCGCAGCCTGGAGCGACTTGAGCTCCATCTGCATTTCCTTGCGGAGTTTGTAGTCCAGCGCTGAAAGTGACTCGTCGAGAAGCAAGACCTTCGGCTCGGATGCGAGCGCGCGCGCCAGCGCGACCCGCTGCTGTTGGCCGCCCGATATCTGACTTGTTCGCCGATCTGACAGATTCTCCAGTCGCACGAGTTTCAACATCTCATCGACACGGGCAGCGATTTCGTGGCGGGGCCGTTTGAGCATCCGCAGCCCAAAGCCGATGTTCTGCGCAACCGTCATGTGCGGGAAAAGAGCATAGTTCTGGAAGACGGTGTTGATGGGCCGTTGGAACGGAGGGACCGATGCAATGTCCTCGCCACCGAGAAGGATGGTTCCGGCCGTCGGATATTCGAAACCGCCTATCAGGCGCAATAGAGTGGTTTTTCCGCAGCCCGATGGCCCAAGTAATGTGAAAAACTCATTGTTGAAGATGTCCAGCGTCGTGCTTTTGACCGCGGTGACGACGGCGTTTCCCGAACCGTAGGTCTTGGTAACCTGGTTCAAGCGGATGGCTACGCCCGGCGTAGATTCATCTTTCATAGCGTCCCCAAAATGAATCACTCAGGAGTTATGCCGCCGATAGGAAACGCTGTCGTCGAATGCAGCGCAAACATCGCCAGCGGACCGATAGAAGCAGCTACTTCTGGACGTCCTGCCAGATACGGCTGTAGAGCTGCGTGATCTTCGGGTCGCAAAGCGTCAGAAGCTCACCCTTTGATTTCATATCGTCGGGAATGGTCAGCTCCGGCGCACCCTTCATATCGTCCGAGTAGTATTTTTCAGCACCGATGATAGCCGCGCCATATTTGGCAAAGGTCGAATTCAATGCCGCGTTTTCGGGCGCCATAATGAAGTTTTGAAAAAGCTTGGCGTTCTCCAGATTTGGAGCATCCTTCAGAACCACCACATTGTCAGAGCCGTAGGTGAAGCCCTCTTTGGGAAGGCCATAGGCGATGCTGTGATTTTGAGTACGGCGCTTCAACGCGGAACCACTCCAGTCAAGCGAAGCCGAAACATCTCCGGAGGCCATTTTCAGTGTTCCGGAATAGTCGATCGACAGCCAGCTCTTCTTGGCCTCCAGGAGACGGTCGCGGACCTTGGTGAGCAAGGCCTTATCGCTTGTGCACCATGTTCCGCCTTCGAACTTGATCGCGGCGAACATGATATCGTTCATCTCGGGAACGATGTTGATCTTTCCCTTCAATTCAGCCGGCGGATCCAGAATCACCTTCCAGGTATTTATGTCGCCTTTGAAGACGGACGTATTGACGCTTACGCCGCTGGTATACCAAAGCCACGGCACGGAATATTTCCGGCCTGGGTCGAAAGCGGGATCCCGCCACCTCTCCTCGAGGTTCTTGGCATTTTCCATCTGGCCCGGGTTTGTCTCGGCAAGCAGCCCTTCTTGAATATAGGTGGGGATGAAGCTCTGCGAGGGAACCACGACGTCGAACCCGGAGGAACCCTGACGCACCTTTGCAAGTGCGGTGTCGTTGGAATCGAAATCTGTCTGCGTCACATGGATGTTGTAGGTCTTTGAGAATTTGTCGATCAATTCGGGGCTGGTGTACTCGCCCCAATTGTAGATGTTGAGATTGCCTTCAGCCAGGGCGACGGTGGTGCTCAGGCCCAGAATTAACGCGGCGGACGTTGCGGTAAGTTTCATTTGGCTCTCGCTTGGTTTCTGGCTCGATAGTCCGGTATTCCAACGCTTCAGCACCTGAAGGGCATCCGATGGAACTTCAGGCCCGGCTTCAAAAATGCTCAGGCTGGTTGGTTGTCGTCTAGCCATCCGCTCTGCCTAAAATGAAGGCAGGCGGCCAGATCATGCCGGGCTCCAAAGTCCCTCACGGACCAGGTCATCCGCGGTGGCTTCAATTCCTTTGCGAAGAGCATCGGTCATCATGTCGATTTGCGAGCGGCTGATTGTCAGCGGCGGCGACATCACGCACATATTGATCAGGGGCCGGACAAGCAATCCATTCTCCTGGCAATGAAAATCGATGCGCTTACCGACGGTCAGGTCGAGATCAAGACGATCCTCCGTCTTGGCATCGGCAACACATTCAATCCCCGCCATCAGTCCGGCCCCGCGCACCTCACCTACGAGAGGTAGTGCCTCGAGCGTCCGCAACTGCTCTTGAAAGTAGGGACCGATCTCACGCGCGTGATCCAGGAGACCATCTTCCAGCAGCTCGATATTGCGGATTGCCACCGCGCAGCCGATGGGATGACTGGAATAGGTCAGACCATGCACGAAGTTCGCTTTTGGATGGTTCGAGCGGCGAAGTTCGCTGAGCAAGCGATCCGACACCATCACGCCACCAAGGGGAAAATACCCTGACGTGACGCCTTTAGCGAAAGTGATCATATCCGGCTGGATTCCGAACACGTCCTGCGATGCGAAGATATGGCCGAGCCGCCCGAAAGCGGTGACGACCTCGTCAGCGATAAACAGAATGTCATTTTCCGTGCAGAGCGCTCGCATGCGCTTGAGATAGTTCGGCGGCGACATCAACACCCCGCCGCTCGCCTGGATCGGTTCGGCGATAAAAGCGGCGATCTGTTGGGCACCCTCGTGCTCGATGAGCGCGCGAAACTCATCGACGAGGAAATCTTCGAACGCCTCCAGCGACAAGTTCGCCGGTCGGTGGAAGGGATTGGGGCAAGTCAGTTTTCTGACGAGATCGCCTGCGCCATCCATCCAGTCGTGATCACGCGGGCGGCCGTTCAGCGACGCGGTCAGGTATGTCGAGCCATGGTAGCTGCCCTGGCGTGAGATCAACAGCTTCTTCTGCGGTAGTCCGCGGACGTTGTTGTAGAACTGTACGAGCCGTATGGCTGTTTCGACGGCGGATGAACCGCCAGTCGTCAAGAAGACATGGTTGAGATCACCCGGCGCGCGCTCCGCGAGCATCTGAGCAAGCTTCTCCGCGGGAGCATTGCTTGTATACCACGGCGTTGAATAGGTCATCGACATTGCCTGGTCGCGCAATGTATCGGCCAGCGCTTGGTTGCGATGTCCGACGTTGATGCACCACATGCCTGCCGGTCCGTCGATCAGTTTTCTTCCGCTCTGATCGGTGACGAAAATATCTTCCGAGGATGTGATGAGTTCGCGAGCTTCCGCACCGATACTGCCGGCCAGAGGGGCGGCCTGGATCAGGTGAAACCGCTCATTGGCGAGGGCGCCGGTTTCATTTAGCGAGAGAGCAGGTTCAACCATAATAATCCTCACGATCTAAAGACTATGCTGTAGGAAGCATGGAACTCCTTTTCGCTCTAGCCACTGGACGGCGGGACAACGCCTAATAAATAGGCATCGGCCTTTTTCCGATTGACAAGTGATCGTCTCGCACAAACCTTGGCTTGGCGATTGTCATTGTACTGACACCACCATCATTGATCCCTGATAGACTGCCATGCCGCCAATGGGCGAAACACGCCCTTCCCAAGCGGTTAAGCTTGTCTAGCCACCTGCCCTCGCCGTAAGTTGCCGGGGCCGACCCCAGGAGCTCTGCTTGAATATTCGACTGGAACAAGCCCAAGCCATCGTCGCAGGCGTTCTTGAATACGCCGCCAGTATGAGGATGAAGCCGATCTACGCGATTGTCCTGGATGCCCGCGGAGAACTGAAAGCCGCCGCGACGATGGACGAGGCAAGCCTGAAGCGCTCTTCAATCGCCAGAGGCAAGGCCGATGGAGCTCTGGCGATGGGAATGGGATCAAGGTCGCTTTTCAAGCGCGCAAAAGAGCAGCCCTTCTTCATTTCAGCAGCGACGCAGGCTGTTGGCGGAAGCCTCGTTCCGGTGCCGGTGGAGTGTTAATCAAGGACGCCGCAGGCAAGGTCCTGGGTTCAGTCGGCGTTTCCGGCTGTACGTCCGACAATGATGAAGCCGCTGCACTGGCCGGCATTGCGAGCGCAGGCCTGGTCGGAGATCCTGGCCAAGATTAGACGAGACCGGCTGTTCGTTGCCGAGGGATACCGGAGCAGGTCCATCGCATCAGAGCAGTTCCGCGAACCCGGACAGCAGTCAGATCGAAGAAGACAGTTTCGCGGCCGGTACCGCCGATCTGCTCAATCGACAAGTCCTCGGCGGCCAGATCGGCAAGCTAATCGTGATCGCTGCCCCGCGAACGCTTGGGGAACTTCGCAAGCATTACCACCAGAAACTTTCCGCCGTGCTTGTAGGTGCGGATTCCGACGTGAAGCCGGCCGCCATTCCGATCAAACACCGGCCACCATTCCGG
>NZ_BSNY01000023.1 GCF_030160235.1 Mesorhizobium huakuii | reverse complement strand
GACGCGGCGATGCCGGGCAGCGCCAGCGCCGGCGCGTCCTCGCGCAGGGCGACGCGGTCGAGCGCGCCAAGCGGATCGCCCGCCGCCAGGGCAAGCGCCGCCGCGGTGATCAGCGAATCCATTCAAATCCCGTCACACTTGTAACTCCCACCGCGGCACGTTTGCGCCCTAACTTAAATCACCACCGCCGGTCAGCAAGCGGCAGCGGCCCGATGGCGACCTGGCCATGTGGCTGAGGCCGCCATCGGCACCAATTCCGGCACTCGGTAGCCTGAGCATCTCAGGTATTAATAGTAAGCATCTCATTAGGGATAGTTGAAAATGCCTGCAACCGACAATCTCGAACACACCGCACGGCCCCGCCACCCCTGCTGCGCCGGGCCGGACGATTCAAATCCCGTCGCGAATGTAACTCACCTCACCCAGCCTCATCGCCCTAGCCTGGATCCCGACGCGATCACAGGCCGCGACGGCACCATGACTGACAAAGGAGAAGACCAATGACCAAGCACATGACGATGAAGACCCCGCCGATCGTCTCACGGCAGGAATGGGACGCCGCCCGCGAAAAGATGCTGGTGAAGGAGAAGGCGACGCTGCGCGCCAAGGACGCGCTCGCCGCCGAACGCCGGCGCATGCCGTGGATGGAAGTGGACAAGGCCTATGTGTTCGAAGGCCCCAACGGCAAGGCAAGCCTGCTCGACCTGTTCGAAGGCCGCCGCCAGCTGATCGTCTACCGCGCCTTCTTCGAGCCGGGCGTCTATGGCTGGCCCGATCATGCCTGCCGCGGCTGCTCGCTTGGCGCCGATCAGGTCGGCCACCTCGCCCATCTCAACGCCCGCAACACCACGCTGGCCTACGCCTCGCGCGCGCCGCAGGCCGACATTGCGCGGCTGAAGGCGCGGATGGGCTGGGAGATGCCCTGGTATACGATCACCGACAGCTTCGACAAGGATTTCGGCGTCGACGAATGGCACGGCCACAACGTCTTCATCCACGACGGCGACCGCGTCTTCCGCACCTATTTCATCAACAGCCGCGGCGACGAGCAGATGGGCACGGTCTGGAGCTATCTCGACGCCACCCCGCTCGGCCGCCAGGAGATCTGGGAGGATTCGCCCGAAGGCTATCCCCAGACCCCGCTCTACAGCTGGTGGAACTGGCACGACAATTACGAAGCCGGGGCCGACAAGAAATGGGCCGAAGTGGCCGCCGCCGGCGAAGCCGCCTTCCGCGACAAGGGCGAGTAGCAGGGACCGGGCCGGAAAGCGTCTCCTCTCCCCCCTTGGCGGGGGAGAGGAACCAAGTCCTGATCAGTCGCAGCCATCCAGGGAAAAAGACCATGAGCGACATCCACACAAGCGCCGGCGGCACCGTCCATCAAAGCAGGGAAACGACCCACCTTGGCATCGCCGACTGGCTGTGCCTCGCGGCGGCACCCACCTTCGCCGTGATGGCGCTGCTGTCCTGCCTTCAAGCTGGCGACGCCGCCATGCTGTGCATGGGCGCCTCCCCGCTCACCGGCCCGTCTTTGACCGGAATGCCGGCCATGTATCTCCTGATGAGCGCCATTCATCTCGCTCCCTGGCTGCGGGTGATTTCCGGCCGCCAGATCCGATAGCGCCGGTTCGCCGCCGCCCGTATCCAGACATCCCCACACATCGGAGAAGACAATGAGGCTGGTCAGGCTGAGAGCGCCGGGTGGCTTGGAAAGGCTCGACCTGGTCGAGGAAGATCCGCCCCAGCCTGGGCCAGGCGACGTGATGGTCAGGATCCGCGCCTGCTCGCTGAACATGCGCGACGATTTCGCGGTGCAGGGCAAGACACCGCTGGCCGACGGCCGCGTGCCGCTGTCCGACGGTGCGGGTGAAGTGATCGCCGTTGGCAGCGGCGTCGACACGCTCAAGCCCGGCGACAGTGTGGTCAGTGTCTTCTATCCCTGGTGGCTGGATGGCGACATGACGCCCGCCACCAGGCGCGACATTCCGGGAGAAAGCTTCGACGGCTTCGCCAGCGAATATGTCTGCATGCCCGCGCAGGCCTTCACCAAGGCTCCGGCGGGCTATACGCATGCGCAAGCGGCGGCGCTGACCTGCACCGGCGTCACCGCCTGGCGAGGCCTGGTCGTATCCGGCAAGGTCAAGCCGGGAGACACGGTGCTGGTCCTCGGCACCGGCAGCGTGTCGCTGTTTGCGCTGCAATTCGCCAAGGCCGCCGGCGCCCGGGTCATCGCCACTTCTTCCGACGAGGAAAAGCTGGAGCGGCTAAGCCGCCTCGGCGCCGACGCCGTCATCAACTACAGGGCCGTGCCGGACTGGGGCCGCAAGGCCCGGGAGTTGACGGCAGGACGCGGCGTCGATCATGTGATCGAGGTCGGCGGCCCCGCCACGCTGGCGCAATCCATAACCGCGTGCCGGACAGGCGGCCACATCGCCCTGATCGGCGTGCTGACCGGCTTTGCTGCCGATATCTCGATCCCGGCCGTATTCTCGAACCAGATCCGCATCAGCGGCATTTCCATCGGCAGCCGTGCGGACCAGGAGGACATGATCCGAGCGATCGACGTCAACGGCATCAAGCCGATCATCGACCGCCGCTTCCCGCTGCGCGACATAGCCGCCGCCTTCACGCACTACGCAGCCCAGAAGCATTTCGGCAAGGTCTGCCTGGAGCTCTAGCGCTCCATCAGCAACAGCTAATTGACAGCCGATGGGAAACGGCGCTCACTGGCCCGTACAGGTGGATCGCAACATAGGCGGGCGATTTCGGCCGCCGGCGTCACCTCGGGGAGGATGCCATGCCAACAGTCATTGGCCATCACGACATCTCGAAAGACAGCAAGCACTGGCTCAGTTCACCCAAGCGCAAGGAGCTTTTCGGCTCGCTGGGGATCACCAACATCCGCACCTTCGTCGATCCGCAGAACCCGAAACGGGTGGCCGTGATGATGGACGTGCCGGATATGGATAAGATGGCCGCGCTGATGCAGAGCAAGGCGGCCGCCGATGCCATGGCGCACGATGGCGTGGTGCCGGAATCGCTGGTGATCCTGGTCGAGGCGAAGGCCTAGCCGCTTCTCCGATACAAGGTTTGGCACGATCTAGCCAGCGGCCCGCACGGGCCAGCCGCTCATGAGCGCGGGTTTTACCCGCGCCCATGCAAGCTACCTCAATTGCACTTCGGTTTGGCGCTGTTGCAGGCGTCGACGAGCTCGGCCGGCGGATCCTTGTGGAAGACGGTCTTGAAGGATTCCAGCACGTTGGACTGCACCACCGGCAGCGACTGCACGCCGACCCAGGCGGGCGTGGGTTGCCCGATCAGCGCCTTCATCATCGCCAGCGCCTCTGCCACGCCCTGGTCATAGGGACGCTGCGAACCGGTTGCCTTGAGCGGACCGCCCTTGGCGATCTCGATCGCCGACTGCAGGCCAAGATCGACCGTGGTGATTGGAATGTCGATGCCTTGCGCGCGCATCGACGACAGCGTGTCGAGCGCCGGCTGGTCCCACACCGCGTACAGGCCCTTCACATCGGGATTGCCGGTGAGGAAGTCGCCGGCGATCTGCGAGACCTTCGACGGGTCGGTGAAGTCCACCTGCTTCATGACGATGTCGGGCCGGTTCTTCTTCATCCACTCGCTGACGCCCTTGGTCCGCTCATTGGTGCTGAAATAATCGACGCCGAAATTGACCAGGCCGATCGTGCCGCCCTTCGGCATGCAGGACGCCAGGATCGTCGCAGCGATCTGGCCGTTGCCCTGGCTGTCGGCCGAGATCATCGAGGCAAAATCCTTGGGAGATGAGAGGCCAACCGGGATACTGTCCATGAACACCAGCTTGATGCCGGCCTCGCCCACCTTCTTGTAGGTCGGCGCCGTCGCGGTGAAGTCGACCGGGATGGAGATGATACCGTCGGGATGCTGCTGGATGGTGTTCTCGATATCGGCGATCTGCTTGTCGACCTGATATTCGGCCGAGGCCACGCCTGTGACGGTGACGCCATATTTGGCCAGCGTTTCGCTGATGCCTTGCACCTGCAATTGCGACCAGTCGAGGTTCACCGTCTGCATGGAAATGCCGACCTTGAACTTGCCCGCCTTGACCTTGGCGGCCTCTTCGTCGGTCAATTTCAGCTCGTCGGGCGAGGCTGCCTTTTCACCGTGGGGCCCCTGGCCGACAATGCCCTTGGGACCGAGCGTCGCCATGTCGACGCCGGTGACGCAAGTGTCGGGCGTCTGCGCCAAACTCAGGGATGTCGACAGCGCGAAAGCGCTGGCGGCGAGGCTCAATGTGCTGAACAGGATTCTTGCCGATTGTTTCATGACTTCCTCCGTTGATTTCTGACGTTCGTTTCGCCGTTTGGAGCCGGCGCTTTCTGCTGATGTCCGTGGCGCGCCTTACCTCCTCGTGAACGCGACCGCGGCGACGATGATTGCCCCCTTGATGACGAGTTGCAGCGACGAGCTGACGCCGAGCAGCACCAGCCCGTTGTTGAGCGTGCCGATGATCAGGCTGCCGAGCAGCGTGCCGAGCACGAAGCCGCGGCCGCCGAACAGGCTGCAGCCGCCGAGGATGACCGAGGCGATGACATCGAGCTCCATGCCTTGCACCACATCGGGCCGCGCCGCGTGCGAGCGCGCCGACAGGATCAGCGATGCCAGCCCGGCGAGCGTCCCGGTCAGCACGAAGGCCAGCGTCGTGACCTGCTTGATGTGGACGCCGGAATAGAGTGCCGCCGTCGGGTTGCCGCCCGCCGCGTAAACCCGCCGCCCATAGACGCTGTAGTGGAGCAGCAATATGCCGGCGATGGTGACGCCGAGCGTCCACAGGATCGGCGCCGGTATGCCGAGCACCGAGCCCTCGCCGAAAATCGCGAAATAATATTCGTTGGTGATGATGACCGGCTTGGTGTTGGTGACCATCAGCGCCAGGCCGCGCGCGCCGCTCAGGGTGCCCAATGTCACCAGGAAGGACGGGATTTCCAGACGCGTCGTCAAGACGCCGTTGAGCAGCCCGATCAGCGCCCCGGTGCCCAGCCCCGCCACGGCGCCGACGACCCAGTTGTTGGCGACGAATGCCATGGCCAGCGATGCGCTCATGCCCGAAAGCGCCAGCGTCGAGGCGACGGACAGGTCGATCTGCCTGGAGATGATGACGAACGTCATGCCCACCGCGATGATCGAGACCAGTGTCGTCTGGCGGCCGATGTTGAGGAAATTGTCGATCGACAGGAACCAGGGCGACGCCAGGCTGAAGACGATCAGCATGATGGCGAAGGCGACGTAGAGCATGTAGGGGCGCTCGCCCTGCAGCAGATACCGCAAGGCCGAGCGGCCGCCCGGTTGGCTGGCGGCGGCTTTTGCCGGGTTTTGTGTGTCGGTCATGCCGCGTGCTCTTCCGATGGCTGCGAAATCTGAATGAGGTGATGGAGGTCCTCGGCGCTGCCGAAGTCCGGCCGCATGGTCGTCCTGGTGATGCGGCCGTCGACGACGATCGAGATGCGGTCGCAGAGCTGCAGCAGTTCGGACAGATCGGACGACACAAGCAGCACCCCGCTGCCGGCCGCCGCCGCGGCACGAATGACGCCGTAAATCTCCTCGCGCGCACCGACATCGACACCGACCGTCGGCTCGTCGAGCAAAAGCACGCGCGGCCGCGGCTCGTTCCATTTGCCGAACACCACCTTCTGCTGGTTGCCGCCCGACAGGTTCTTCACCAGGGTCAACGCGCTTGGCGCCTTGACGGCCAGCCTGCGCATCGCGGCATTGGCATGTACGCTCGCCGGACCGCGCTGCAGCCAGCCGAGGCGCGAGAAATAGGGCAGCCGCGGCAAGGTCAGGTTGCGCTCGATCGAATGTTCGAGGACCAGGCCCTGGACGTGCCGGTCCTCCGGCACCAGCGCGATGCCCAGCCCGATCACCGCCGCCGGGTCTGTTGCCTTCAACGAGACGCCGTCCAGGCTGACCTCGCCCGACTGGGCGGGCCGCAGGCCGAAGATGGTCTGCAGGATTTCGGTGCGCCCGCTGCCGATCAGCCCGGCAAGGCCATGGATTTCGCCGGCGCGCAATTCGAGACTGGCCCCGTCGAGCCGGTCATTGCTGACGCCTTTCAATTCGAGCACGGGCTTTTCGGAGAAAACGACGGATGGCGTCA
The DNA here is from genome assembly GCF_030160235.1 of Mesorhizobium huakuii. Taxonomy (GTDB): domain Bacteria; phylum Pseudomonadota; class Alphaproteobacteria; order Rhizobiales; family Rhizobiaceae; genus Mesorhizobium; species Mesorhizobium huakuii. The sequence goes on along the minus strand of NZ_BSNY01000023.1, from coordinate 186,231 downwards.
TGCCTTGTCCAGATACCGCGCCATCTGCCTTCAGCACGGCGTGATCCTGCCCGACGATCGCGCCGACCAATTGCCGCATATTGGTTTGCGCCGTGACGAAGGTTCCGGCGTTCTGCCCGTCGCGGAAGACGGTGACCCGGTTCGAGATGCGGAACACCTCGTTGAGGCGGTGGGTGACGTAGATCACCCCGACGCCCCGCGCGGCGACCGCCCGGATCGCCTCGAACAGGATCTTCTCCTCATCATCGGTCAGCGCCGAGGTCGGCTCGTCCAAAATGAGCAGGCGAACGTCGCCCATCAGCGCCTTGGCGATCTCGGTCATCTGGCGATAGGCGAAGGGCAGCGAGCCGACCATGGCGCGGGCGTCGAGCGGAATGTTCTGCGATTTGAGAAAGGCTTCGGCTTGCGCCACCAGTTGGCGTTTTTTCAGGAAGCCAAGCCGCGTCTTCGGCTCTCGTCCCAACAGCAGATTGTCGGCGACCGACAGCGACTCGACCAGGCTCAGATCCTGGTAGACGACCGCCACGCCGGCATCGCGCGACCGGGCGGGCGAGGAAAACGAGACAGGCTTGCCGTCGATTTCGATCGAGCCGCCATCATGCACATGCACGCCGCTCAGGATCTTGATCAGCGTCGACTTGCCGGCGCCGTTCTCGCCGAGCAAGGCATGCACTTCACCGGAGCGAACTTCGAGACTGACACCGCGCAGCGCGTTGACGCCGCCAAACCGCTTCCTGACGCCCTCGACGCGCAGCAAGGGCGTCCCGGAAAATGGCGCAATCGAACCCTGTTCGATCATGACGCCCGCACTTCCTCCCGTTGACGCGTCCCCTACCCTGTCGAGCCTCTTTTGAGACTTCTCTTACTTTTTTTGTGACTTTTCCATCACGTTGGGGAAATGTCAAACGGAGTCAGGTTGGCAGCTATCAGCGCTGCACAGGAAATTTGGCCGAAGCTTCCCCAACTTCGTCATCCACGGGCGTAGCAGGAGCGAAGCTCCGTCGCCGAGACCCGAGGATCCATTCCGGGACGTTAAGGTTTTGCAACGGTTCAGAATTCTGCACCGCAGCGGCGCTCGAAGGTCGCGGCATGGATCCCTTGGGCTGCGGAGCAGCTCCAGGGGTCTGCGCCGCGTCGCTACGCTCCTTGCTCCGCCCATGGATGACGAAACGATGAACGTTTGTGCCAATCGTCGAACGCTAGCCATCCGTCAAACCATTGCGCCGAGGAATCAAAACGAATCCGAGGCAACCTCGCCATGCTCGGTGATCACCGCATCAAAGCCATCCATGACCGAGAAAAAAGCCCGCTTCAGCTTGCCGATCTTGCTCGAGTCGATGACCAGGTAATTCTCGCGCGCCAGGCTCATCACCTTCTGCTTCACCACCGCCTCGTGGAAATGCTCGCAAGTGGCGCCGCGCTTGGCGTCTACGCCGGCGGCCGACAGGAAGGCCGCGTTTATGCCGACGCTGTTCAAAATGTCGAAATCATGCGTGCCCGAGAAGGACGCCGACGCCGGATGGTAGACACCACCCAGCATGATGATCGTGACATTGGGTTTGCGGCTCAGGCGTTCCGCGACATTCATGGCGTAACATATTGCCGTTATTTGATAATTGTCGGGAATGAGATCGATCAGATGGATCAGCGTCGTGCCGCAGTCGATGAAGATCGTCTCGTCGGGCCGTATCTTGCGCACCGCGTGCACGCAGGCTTCGCGCTTGGCCGCCGCATGACTGTCGGCCGCGGTCGCCAGTTCGTAGGGAATATCGGCCTCGATCTCGGCCGCCGCCAATATGTGCCCGCCGAGATAGGCGATCTGCCCCTGGTTGGTGGCGATGTCACGCCGCACCGTCATCTCGGAAACGCCGAGCAGTGCGGCCGCTTCGCTGAGATGGATAACCCGCCGCTGCGACAGCAGATCGATAAGCCGTGCCGTCCTTTGCGCTTTGCGAGCCGTCATGCGTGGGCCTGTTGGTCACCTGAAATGTGAGGATTTTAACAACCGGTCGCATTCAGATGCAAGTGCGGCGCACGGGCCTAGCCTGCCATGGCTAACGCAGGCGCCTGTTTACAAGGTTTTTCCGTCGCTGGAACCGGTCGTGGAGATCGTCAGGCCTTGACGGATTTCCCCGCGCCGAACCGCAAGCCGTCCATCAACAGCTTGACCAGCCGGCGTGAGCGGTCGCGCCATTCCGGCGTATCCGGCGCGGAATAGATGCCGCCGAGCGCGTGCAGCACATCCGAGGCATCGACGTCGCCGCGGATGGTGCCGTCGGCCACCGCCGCCTCGACCAGTTGCCGCAAGGCTTGTGAGACCCGCCCCGACGTGTCGGAGAACAGCGTCGAATTGGTGGTGAGCAGGATGCGCAGGCTGGTCGCCAGGCCGCGCTTGGTGGCGATGTAGTCGACGAAGCGCCGCATCCATTCCTCCAGGGCGACATCGGACGGGTGTCTTGCCGCGAGCTCCCCGGCGGCGGCGCACAGCCCCTCCACCTCGCGGCGGTAGACCACCTCGACCAGATGCTCGCGCGTCGGGAAATGCCGGTAGAGCGTGCCGATGCCGACGCCGGCGCGGCGCGCGATCTCCTCCAGCGAGGCATCGATGCCGCGCTCGGCAAACACCGAAGCCGCCGCCTCGACCAGCCGGTCGCGGTTGCGCTGGGCATCCACGCGCAGCGGCTTTTCCTCCGCGGCGGTCTTCGTTTCGGCGATTGTGGACGGCTCGACGGCCAATTTTTTCTCCACCTTGTGTCAGGGGCTTGAACCCGGCCGGGTCAGCCCCCACGTAATAAACGGAGGCGCCTCCGCTTTTGTGGAGTGCCTTCATCATATAAGAAGGGGAACCGGTATGTCACGTCTTTCAAGGCCGCAAGCAACAGCTCCCCTGCCAGCGGGAGATTGACCAAGACGCCCTTGCCCTCCCCCGCCCCGACACCAGATCATTCCCCTCAGCGTCAAGCAACTGGAGCCAGACGCCCATGACAAAAATCCCCGTCCATCTCGATATCAACGGCCAGCATCACGAATTGCAGCTCGAGCCGCGCGTCACGCTGCTCGATGCCTTGCGCGAGCGGCTGGGCCTGACCGGCACCAAGAAGGGCTGCGACCATGGCCAGTGCGGCGCCTGCACCGTGCACATAGACGGCGAGCGCGTGCTGGCTTGCCTGACGCTCGCAGCACAAGCCGAGGGCCGCAGCATCACCACGATAGAGGGGCTTGCACGGGAGGGCGAACTGCATCCCGTGCAGGCTGCCTTCCTCGAACAGGACGCCTTCCAGTGCGGCTATTGTACGCCGGGCCAGATCATGTCGGCGGTGGCCTGCATCCGCGAGGGCCATGCCGGCTCTGATGAGGAAATCCGCGAATACATGGCCGGCAATCTCTGCCGCTGCGGCGCCTATCCGCACATCGTTGCCGCCGTCCGCCAGGCAGCCCAGGAGTTCGCATCATGAGGGATTTTTCTTACCTGCGCGCCACTTCCACTGACGCCGCACGCCAGGCAGCCGCCCTGCCCGGCGCCATGCTGCTCGCCGGCGGCACCACGCTGATCGACCTCGCCAAATGCGGCGTCGCCGAGCCCGACACGCTGGTCGACATCACCCATCTCAAGGGGCTCGACCGGATCGATGTCAGCGAACGCGGCGCCACCATCGGCGCGCTTGCCAAAATGGGTCATGTCGCCGACCATGCCGACATCAAGAGCCGCTTCCCCGCCATCTCCGAAGCGCTGTGGCAGGCGGCGTCGGCGCAGATCCGCAACATGGCGACCATCGGCGGCAATCTGATGCAGCGCACGCGCTGCCCCTATTTCCGCGATCCCGCGAACTTTTCCGCCTGCAACAAGCGTGTGCCGGGCAGCGGCTGTTCGGCGATCGGCGGCGTCACGAGAGGCCACGCCGTGCTTGGCACCAGCGACGCCTGCATCGCCATGTATCCAGGCGACCTCGCCACCGCTCTGGTGGCCTTCGACGCGACGGTTCATCTCGGCGATCGTCGCATCCTGGTCGACGACTTTTTCCTGCTGCCCGGCACCACGCCCGACAGGGAACACGCGATCGAGCCGGGCGAGGTGATCACCGCCATCGAAATCCCCGGCTCCGCCGCCGCCCGCCGCTCGACCTATCTGAAGATCCGCGACAGGCAATCCTATGAATTCGCGGCGGCAAGTGCTGCCGTCGGCATCGAATTCGAGGCTGACGGACGCACCATCCGTGACCTGCGCGTGGCGCTCGGCGGCGTCGCCACCAAACCGTGGCGGGCCCGGGCCGTGGAAGCGGCGCTGAAAGGCAAGGTGCTGGATCCGGAAACCGTCCGTGCCGCCAGCCTGCTCGCCGTCGAAGGTGCCGTCGACCATGGCGCCAACCATTACAAAATCGAGCTCGCGCCGCGCGTTGTCGCGCGCGCCATCCTCAAATTGGGAGAGACGGCATGACCGTTCACACAAGACATGGCGATGCTTTGGATGGCGCGCTGGCGCAAGCCCTCGGCGGCCGGCTGTCGCGCGTCGACGGCCCGGCCAAGATCACCGGTGCGGCGAAGTATGCCGTCGAGCAGCAGCTCGAAGGACTGGCCTACGCCGTGCTGGTCGAAAGCACGATCGCCTCGGGCAAGGTGCGCGCGATCGACACTGTGCAGGCAGAGGCAGCGCCGGGCGTGCTGCAGGTGCTGACGCCGGACACCATCATCAGCCTGAGGACCGCATCCGACTGGTTCGGCACGCCGCCGCCCGACAAGCCCTATTGTCCGCTGGCGCGCGACATCACCTTCTCCGGCCAGCACGTCGCGGCGGTTGTCGCCGAGACCTTCGAGCAGGCGGTCGCCGCAGCAGCCCTGGTCAAGGTCAGCTATGACGAGACGCCTTCCATCGTCGACCTCAGCGACGGCAAGGCCGGCGACGGCATTCCGATCGACGCCATGACCAAGGAATGGGGCGATGCGCCCGCCGCCTTCGCCGCCGCGCCGGTGCGCATCTGCGCCGCCTACAACACGCCGCGCGAATACCAGGCGCCTATGGAGCCGCATGGCCTGGTCGCGCGCTGGGAGGGCGATCATCTGACCGTGTGGGAGCCGAGCCAATGGCTCGACGGCATGGCCCGCACCTATGCCGAATGGTTCGAAGTGCCATTCGAGAATGTGCGGCTGGTCTCGCCCTACATTGGCGGCGGCTTCGGCTCCAAGGCGCTGGCGCTCAGCCATGGGGCGGTGGCGGCAAGTGCCGCCAAGATGCTGGGACGGCCGGTGAAGCTGGTGATGACGCGGCAGCAGACCTTTACCGGCTATGGCGGCCGCGCCGCGACGCGCCAGACGGTGACGATCGGCGCCGACCGCGACGGCATGATCCAGTCGATCGTGCACCGCGGCGTCAATGAAACCTCGATCGACGGCATGTGGGTCGAGCCGCTGGGCTCGGTCACCTCGATCATGTACGCGACGCCGAATTTCTCCTCGAGGCAGAATGTCGTGCGGGTCAATTCCGTGGTGCCGGGCGCCATGCGCGCGCCGGGCGAAAACCCTTCGGCCTTCGGCATCGAAAGCGCCATCGACGAGCTTGCCTACGTGGTCGGCATCGATCCGTTGGAAATCCGCCTGCGCAACTATGCCGAACAGGATCCGCACGCCAAAAAAGCCTGGTCGACCAGGCAGTTGCGCGAGGCTTTTGCGGCGGGTGCGGAGCGTTTCGGCTGGGCCAGGCGCTCGCCGGAACCGCGCTCGATGCGCGACGGCAACCAGTTGATCGGCTGGGGCGTCGCCGCCGGCACCTATCCGGTTCGGCGCGCCTATGGCGAGGCCGTCGTGCGCATCCTGGCCGACGGCTCGGTCGAGGTCGAAAGCTCCTCGATCGACATGGGCCAGGGCACCTACACCATCCTGGCGCAGACCGCCGCCGAGACGGTAGGCGTGCCGGCCGACGACGTGGTGGTGAAGCTCGGCGATTCCCGCTTTGCCCGCGCCGGCGTCAGCGGCGGCTCGCGGCTGGCCGGCGTGATGACGGGTGCGGTACACAAGGCCGCGACCTCGGCGCTCGACCAACTGGTGGGGCTCGCCATCAGCGATCCACGCTCGCCCTTCCACGCGCTGCAGGCCAACACTTTGGTCGTCGCCAAGGGCCGCATCGGCTCGCCGCGCGGCGATGGCCCCGATGTCTCGATCGCCGAACTGCTCAAGAGCGTCGGCCGCGACCGCATCGAGGCGACCGGCGACACCATGCCGGCCAATTCGACGGCCGAGGACCGCTACAAGAACTACACCACCATCGCCATGGCGTTGCCGCACACAGAGGGCGACTATTCGCGCTATTCCTGGTGCGCGCATTTCATCGAGGTGCGCGTCGACGAGGATTTCGGCACGGTGCGCGTCTCGCGCGTGGTGTCGGCGCTGGATTCCGGCCGGCTCTACAACCCGAAGCTCGCCGAAAGCCAGTGGAAGGGCGGCATCATCATGGGCATCGGCCAGGCGCTGCTGGAAGAAGGCATCATGGATCGCCGCCACGGCCGCATCGTCAACAACAACCTCGCCGATTATCTGGTGCCGACCAATGCCGACATCCCGGACATCGAGGTGATCTCGGTCGGCATCCCGGACCCGCACTCCTCGGCGCTCGGCGGCAAGGGCGTGGGTGAACTGGGCATCGTCGGTGTCGCGCCTGCGATTGCCAATGCGGTGTTCCACGCGACGGGGAAGAGGGTGCGCGATTTGCCGATCACGCTGGAGAAGCTGATCTGAGGGTGGAGCGCGTAATCTCCCTTTGCGCTGGAGATTACGCGCTCGTTCACTTTCGCGCCTACCACTCCAACCCGAACGCCAGCTTGCCGAAGTGCAGGCCGCCGGCGGCCATGTGGGCGTAGGCTTCGGCCGCGTCACCGGGTGAAAACACCTTGTCGACGACGGGCTCGATCCCGGCCGCGCCGATGGCGCGGGCGGCGTCGCGCAGGTCGGACACCGACCCGGTGTTGTTGCCGATCACCTTCAGCGCCTTGATGATGATCGGCAGCAGGTTGACCGTGGCCTCGGCGCCAGTGACGAAACCGATGGTGAACAGCGTGCCGCCGGGCGCGGTGGCGTTGATGGCGCGGGCGAAGGTGGCGGTGCCGCCGGTCTCGACGACGAGGTCGGCGCCGAGGCCGCCGGTCAGTTCCAGCACCTTGCCGTCCCAGTCCGGTGTCCCCCGGTAGTTGATGAGATGATCGGCGCCCAGCGCCTTCGCCCGCTCCAGCTTCTCGTCCGACGACGAGGTGATGATGACGGTGGCGCCGGCTGCTTTCGCCAGCTGCAGGGTGAAGATCGAGACCCCGCCGGTGCCGAGCAGCACGACCACCGAGCCCGGCCCGACATTGGCGGTGCGCAGCGCGTTCCACGCCGTGGTGCCGGCGATCGGCAATGTCGACGCCGCTTCGTAGGAAAGATGCGCCGGGACCGGCACGATCGAATTGGCCGGCAGCGCGACATATTCGGCCAGCGAACCCGGCAGCGCGATGCCGCGCATCTGCGTCATCTCGTAGGGCCGCGGCCGGCCGCCGATCCAGCGCGGCTTGGCATGGGCGACGACGCGATCGCCCGTGCTGAAATTCGTAACGCCCTCGCCCAGCGCGACGATCTCGCCGGCGCCGTCGGCGACGGGGATGAGCGGAAAGGTCGGCCCGGGATAGTTGCCGCTGGCGACCGCGACATCGACGAAATTGAGGCTTGCCGCACGCTGGCGGATCAGCACCTCGCCGCGCTGCGGTTCGGGGGTGGCGACGGTGGCGGCGCGGAAGGCGTCGAGCCTGGGTTGGCTCAGTTCGATGGCTTTCATGGTTTTCACTCCGGTGGGACGATTGATGGTTGAGCGAACCTATCTGCTGCGCTATTTCTGGATAATCGATCCATTTTGCATTTGAGTAATGCTAGATATGCAGCAATCCCACGAACCGGCGGCCCTTGCCGAAATGGCGGCCTTCGCGGCCATCGCCGAGGCGCGCTCCTTCACCAGGGCAGCAGTGCGTGTCGGGCGCGACGCGACCATCCTGTCGCGGCGCCTGCAATCGCTGGAGGAGCGGCTGGGGGTCAGGCTGCTCTCCCGCACGACACGCAGCGTGTCGTTGACCGAAGCGGGTGCCGAATTCCTGGTGCGCGTGCGCGCCATCCTCGCCTCCGTCGACGAAGCCGAGGCCGCCGCGTCGGCGCATGCCGGCGGCGGCCCGCGCGGCCTGCTCAGGCTGGCGCTGCCCGGCACGTTCGGGCGCATGTGGATCGGACCGCTGCTGCCGCAATTCCTTGCCGAATTTCCCGATATCCGCATCGAGGCCGAATTCTCCAACCGCTTCGCCGATCTGGTCGCCGAGAATTTCGACGTCGCCGTACGGCTCGGCGCGCTGGAGGATTCGCGCCTGGTGGCGCGCAAGGTGGCGACGCGGCGCCGGCTGCTTTGCGCCGCCCCCGCCTATCTTGCCCGCAGAGGCAGGCCGCGGACGCCGCAGGAGCTGCTCGAACATTCCTGCCTGGGCTTCAGCGGCTTCCAGACCTTTCCGGCCTGGGAGATGACCAACCGCGAGGGCCGGCGCGCGCGCGTCGAGGTTTCCGGGCCGTTGGTCAGCGACGATGCCGAGGTGCTGGTCGAGGCCGCCGTGCAGGGCCTCGGCCTGATGATGAGCACCGACTGGCTGATCGGCCGCGAGCTCGCCGACGGACGACTGGTGCCCGTCCTGGAGGAGTGGACGCTGGCCGACGAAGGCGCGGTCTACGTCGTCGTGCCCTCAGCCAAGGGACAAGCAGCCAAGACCCGCGCCTTCGCCGACTGGATCAGCAAGCGATTTTCGCCGGAGCCGCCCTGGCGGGTGTGAAGGGCGAAGCTGCCGATCTCCCCCTTGTGGTGGAGACTACGCGCTCCCCCCTCACTTCCCCTGTTTCATGAACTGGCTGAGCAGATCCACCGGCAGCGGGAACACCACCGTCGACGAGCGCTCGCCGGCAATGTCGTGCAAAGCCTCGAAGTAGCGCAGTTGCATGGCCTGCGGTTCGGCAGCCAGCATGCGGCCCGCCTCGACCAGTTTCGCCGCCGCCTGCTGCTCGCCATCGGCATTGATCACCTTGGCGCGCCGCAGCCGCTCGGCTTCGGCCTGCTTGGCGATGGCGCGGATCATGCTCTCGTTCAGGTCGACATGCTTGATCTCGACATTGGACACCTTGATGCCCCAGGCGTCGGTGCGCTGGTCGAGGATCTCCTGGATGTCGCTGTTGAGCTTGTCGCGCTCGGCCAGCATCTCGTCGAGCTCGTGCTTGCCGAGCACCGAGCGCAGCGTGGTCTGCGCCAGCTGGTTGGTGGCGGCCATGTAGTCCTCGACCTGGATGATCGCGCGCTCGGCGTCGACGATGCGGAAATACAGCACCGCGTTGACCTTCACCGAGACGTTGTCGCGCGAAATCACGTCCTGCGGCGGCACATCCTGCACCACCACCCGCAGATCGACCTTCACCATCTGCTGCACGAAGGGGACGAGGATGATGAGACCCGGACCCTTGACCCCGGTGAAGCGGCCGAGCGTGAAGACCACGCCGCGCTGGTATTCCCTGAGGATACGCACGGCCGCGGACAGGAACATGATCACGACCAGCGCAACGACCAGATAGGCCACATAACCAACCATCATTGTCTTGCTCCATTCCTTGCCGCATCGCGCCGCCGCACGGTCAGCACCAGGTCGCTGATGTCGGTGACCTCGACGCTGTCGCCGGCCGCGATCGGTTCGTCGGCCCTTGCCCGCCAGCGCTCGCCCAGCGCCAGCACATGGCCCTCACCGCCCTGCCAGTCGAGGATTTCGACCGGCAGGCCGCGCATCGCCTCGCCACCGACGCGCGGCGGGTTCTTGCGCGCCGCCCAGACATAGGTGCCGGTCAGCAGCGCCAGCCCAAGCGTCAGCGCGGCGGCGGGACCGATGACGGCCCAGGACATGGCAAAGCCCGGCCCCTCTACCCTCAGCAGCATTGCGGCGCCGAACAGGAAGGCGGCCACGCCGCTCACGCCGAGCACGACGGTGGGATTGATGGCCTCGATGATGAGGAAGGCGATGCCGAGCAGCATCAGCGCAAGGCCGGTATAGTTGATCGGCAGGAGGTTGAGCGCATAGAGGCCGAGCACCAGGCAGATGGTGCCGATGACGCCGGGCGCGACCGCGCCGGGACTGGTGAACTCGAAGACGATGCCATAGACGCCGACCAGCATCAGGATGACCGCGATGTTCGGATCGGTGATGACCGAGAGAAGCCGGATGAACCAGCCGGGCTCCAACGTCTCGACCGGCAGCCCCTTGGTCGCCAGCACTTGCTTTTTGCCGGCCACATCGACGGTGCGCCCATCGGCCAGTTGCAACAGCTCGGTGGTGTCGTGGGCGACGAAGTCGATGACATGTTCCTGCAGCGCCGCATTGGCCGACAGGCTTGCCGCCTCGCGCACCGCCTTCTCGCCCCAGTCGCCATTGCGCCCGCGCAGTTCGGCGAGCGAGCGGATCAGGGCGACCGCGTCATTGGTCACCTTGGCCATCATCGCGTCGCCCGCGGGCCGCCCGTCCTGGCCTTTCTGATCGCCCTGGCCCTTCTGGTCGCCCTGGTCTTTCTGATCACCCTTGTCGCCGCCCGGCAGCGACGGCAGCCCGCCGATCTCGACCGGTGTGGCCGCGCCGAGATTGGTGCCGGGCGCCATCGCCGCGACATGGGTAGCGTAGAGGATATAGGTGCCGGCGCTCGCCGCATGGCCGCCCGCCGGCGCGACATAGCCGATGACGGGCACCGGCGAAGCCAGGATGTCGGCGATCATCTCGCGCATCGAGGTGACCAGCCCGCCGGGCGTATCGAGTTGCAGGATGAGGACTGCGACGTCCCGCTTGGCGGCGACATCGAGCGCCTCCTCGAGTTGCCTGGTGCTCGCCGGCCCGATGGCGCCGTCAATGGCGACGCTCAGCGCAACCTTCTCGCTCCCAGCCGACGAGAAGGGAGAAAATGCAGCCACGGCGACAAAAGCCATGGCAAGAAGGGCCACCCGCGCGAAGGACACGCTCAAAGCTCCATGGACTCAATATGGGTGGCGCCCCGGCGAAGTCCAATGGAGAGTTGATGCCCGTCGATTGGCGAAAGCCGATGTGACGGCGAATCGCGTTTCCCCGCGCGGCAAGGGCGCGCGCGGGGATGTTCAGCCTGGCGGATCAGAACTTGTAGCTGAGGCCGACCCGGATATCGTGCGTCTTGAGATCGACATGCGTTTCCGTGGGCAGACCGGCCGCTACCGAGAGGTCCTTGCTGCCGAAGTCGGAGTAGCGGTATTCGGCCCGCGCGATCCATCTGTCGGTAAAGGCATGCTCGATGCCGGCGCCAACGGTCCAGCCCACATGGGTCTCGTCATGCAATGGTATCTCAATGGCGCCGCTGCCGCCGATCGCAGTCACTTCATACTTCGCCGCGGCCACGCCGGCAGCGATGTAGGGCAGAGTCCGATCGAAAGCGTAGCCCGCTCGCAGCCGCGCCGCACCCGACCACTTGAGTTCGCTCTTGAGCAATGTGCTGAAACCACCGCCACCTGCATCGAGGGGCGTCAGCGAGTCGACATTGCTGTAGGCGATGTCGGCCTCGGCGCCGAGCACGAAACGGTTCTCCATCTGGTAGTTGGCGCCGATATGAATACCGCCAATAAAACCGTCTGGATCGAGGGGAAGATTAAGGTCCGTGGTCCCGCCGATGCCGCCGCCAGCGATGAAGAGATTGGACTTTCCGGCTACATAACCGACGTTGACACCGGCATAGAGACCGGACCAGTCATAGCCGGAAACGGGCGAAACCTCGTTGATGTCAGCCGCGCATGCCATGCCGATCGGCGCGAGGAAGAAGGCCGTAGCGAGTAGGATCGTTTTCATAGTTTGTCTGCCGCCCCAGGGGTTGTGGTCCCCGCCGCGAAAATGCTCCGCGGCGATCGAGCCCCCGGTGTTGCATTGTCCGCCGGTCACGTCTTGGGCTGGGCCGCACTGGACTTGTCCTGAAACGCGCCACTGCACTTTCCGGATCGCTGTGGCCGATCGGCCGCAGTCGATCGGCGCGTCAGGAAACTGCTAACCCCTCCGCGAGGCGGAGACCGGCGGCCTCGGCCGGGTCCGCACTATGATCCGGGAGTTGCGACGGGCGTGCCGATATCCGAAAGGAGTTTGACCAGATCGGCCTGGCGGCGTGTGCCGGTCTTGGCGAAGATGCGGTTGAGGTGGGTCTTCAGCGTGTTTTCGCCGATGCCGAGCGACAAGGCGCTTCTGGACGCCGACAATCCGCTGCCGATGCGCAGCAGAACCCGCGCCTCCGCCGGCGTGAGGTCGAACAGCGTGGTCAGAACGGCCTCGGGCAGTGGCGAAGAGGACGTCGTGGTCGAGACGAAGACGGCGGCACAGGCGGGCCGGAAAGCCGCGCGCGCCGTGCCTTCGCTCAACGGCAGCACATAGGCGACGGCGGGCGGCTGACCCGGGGCCGAAATGGGCAGGCCGATGCCGCGTGCCCCAAGCGAGCCATCCGCGTCCGCGGCGCCGGCGATCGCTTCCAGCAGGGCACGGGCAACCGCCGGATTCTCCGTTTGCAGCACGCCGTTCCTGGAAAGAATGGGACCATGTCCCGAGAGCATCAGACCGGCGGCTCCATTGGCATGGAGGATCGCGCCGTTGGCACCGGTCAGAACGACCGGCACGGCGAGATGGTCGAGCGCCGAGCGATAAAGATTGGCGGCGACACGGGCCTGGTCGAGCAGGTCGCCGATCAGCGACGCACGGCGCAGATGCGGCGACAGCATTGCCAGGAAACGCTGCTCCTCGGCCGAAATCACCTCCCTGCTTGCCCGCGTGGTGCAACCCATGAGCCCGATGCGGTCCGATGTATGAACGAATTTGGTGATGCAGCCTTCACGCAATCCCTGCGGTTTGGCCCAATTCTGAAAAAAGGCCGTCCGCTGGAGGTCGGCTTCGCTCATATGCGACAATGTCGCGACGGGCGTGTCGATATCGCCGACGACCGCGGCCTTCAGCCCGGGAATCGCGTCGAAGTCATAATCCTCCTGGAGCACGCGCATCCGCTCCGGATCCCACGGCGACTGGGCCGCGAAGCGACCATGATTGCCGGCGGTGCTGGCAAGCGCGATGGTGCTATAGGCCGCATCCATGGCTTCGGTGATGCGGATCATGACCCCGGTCCACCCGTCGGGATTCAGCACGCAGTCGTAGATATCGCCGACAATCGAAAAAAGGACTTCGCTGCTCAGCCTTCCCACCGTCTCTCCTACACCCCGGCATGCCCCCATGATGGATGGCGGGCAAAAGATGAAACCAGCAATTTTTGAGCGGCCCGGTCGGTGCAAGGACGCCGATCCTGCCTGGACGATTTTGCTGGCGTCATACTTTCGGGTGACGCCAAGCGTGACTGAGCTCGACTAAGGGTCCAACTCGATCCGTTGAACGCTTGGCGACCTATGTCGCTGGTTATTCCTGGAATGGAAAGCGCCGCGTTCGATTTTTTGAGAATGCGGGTTTAGCGGGGGCGCTTCCTTGTCACGAAAAACAGTATTTTCATCAGCTCAATTGCCCGAGCATCTTGGCGAACGCGACCGCTTTTCCCTCTGGCAGGATATTCATGTCGCCGAGATCTGGTCGGTCGAATACGGCATATCGGAAAAACTGCCGTTCCAGGCCGCGATCGAAGCCACCGCTGTCGGATCGCTCGTGCTTGGCCAGATGGCCGGGACGATCCGGCAGGCGACGCGGAAGGCGAGCAACATCGCCGATGACGGCAATGACGGCTATCTGCTGCTGATCAACAAGGCCGACACCGTGTTGAGCGGGGCGCAGGCCGGCCGCGAATACGGCGTCGGCCAGGGGGAAGCCGTCCTGGTCACCGCGGCGGAAGCGCTGAAAATGACCGGCGCCGACTGGAATGCGTGGACGAACGTGGTCGTGCCACGCGCGATCCTCACCCAGGCCTTCCCGCAGATCGACGACAGGCTGGCGCTGAAGATCGAAGTCGAAAACGAAGCGCTCGATTTCCTCAAACGCTATTGCCAATTGCTCGAGACCGGCCCTCCTCTCGCCTCGCCCGATCTCATAACCCATGCCACGGAAACGATCGTCGATCTGATCGGGCTGGTGACCGGCGCGAAGGGCGAGGCCGCCGAACTGGCCGGCCTGCGCGGCCTGCGGGCGGCGAGGCTGCAGGCAATCCTGGCCAGGATCACCGACAATTTCGCCAATCCCGGCATCTCCGCGCAAGGCGTCGCGAAAGAACTCGGCCTGTCGGCGCGCTACGTCCAGGATCTGCTCCAGGAGACAGGCATCAGCTTTTCCGAACGTGTTCTCGAACAGCGCTTGCAGGGAGCACGCAAGATGCTCTCGCAAAGGCATCATGACGCCCTGCGCGTCAGCGAAATCGCGCTGATAAACGGCTTCAGCGATGTGTCCTACTTCAACCGCTGTTTCCGCCGCCGCTTCGGCTACACGCCAACGAGCGTGAGATAGGTCCGGATGGTTCCGCTGCCGGACGGGCAGCGCGATTTTCCTGGCCTGGTGACCAGCGCCGGCACGAGCAGCAACGCCACCTTCACCACGCTCGGCCTGCGCGGCTCGACCGATTTCGCGCTTGGCGGCGTCAATGCCACCGCGCGCGGCATGCTCGGCTGGCGCCACGCTTTCGGCGACATCACGCCGACCTCCAGCTTCGCCTTCGTGGGCGGCGACGCTTTCACCATCGCCGGCGTGCCGATCTCTGGGGATGCGGCTGTCATCGAAGCCGGCAATCGACATGAAATGTCGCCCAATGCGACGCTCGGCCTGTCCTATTCCGGCCAGTTCGGCGGCGGCGCGGTCGACAATGGCGCCAAGGCCAACCTCAGCGTCAAGTTCTGACGACAACAGGCCGCCGGCTCGCGCCAAGATGAAGTCGCCATGCGGTCCTGGCGTCCACGCTATTCCGGCGAAGGCACCGGCGGCTTCGAGGTCAGTGCCGTGCCGGCGGCCGCGACGATGACGGCGGCGATGCCGGCCAGTTGCGGCGGGGTCAGGCTTTCGTGCAGGAACAGGAAGCCGGCCAGCGCGCCGAGCCCCGGCTCCAGGCAGGTCAGCGTGCCGTAGATGCGCGCCGGCATGCGGGTCAGCGCCACCATCTCCAGGAAGAACGGCAGCGCGCTGGAAAACAGGCCGACGAGCAGCGCGCTGACCAGGATCGACGGCGCCAGAAGCCCGGTTCCCGCCTGCGCCACGCCAAAGGGCAGCACCAGCACGGCGGCGATCGCCATGCCATAGGCGGTGGTGCGGGTGCCGAGCTCCGCCCCTGCCTTCTGCGCCAGCACGATATAGAGCGCCCAGAAGCCGCCGGCCGCCAATGCCAGCATCACCCCGGTCGGATCGAGCGGCTGCAAGGAGCGGATGAAAGGCGACAACAGGATGATGCCGGCCAGCGCAAGCGCGATCCAGGCAAAATCGCTGGCGCGCCTTGAGGTCAGCGTCGCCACCAGCAGCGGCCCGGAAAATTCGAGCGCCACGGCGACGCCGAGCGGGATCCTGGCAAGGGCTGCGTAGAACAAGAGGTTGAGCGCGCAGAGCGTCACCCCATAGGCGACCAGCCACGGCAAGGTGGCGCGCGACGGCCGCATCTGCCAGGGCCGCAGCACCGCGATCAGCATCAGCGCGCCGATTACCAGCCGCAGCGTCGTCGTGCCTTGCGCGCCGATCTGCGGGAACAGGGTCTTTGCGAAGGTGGCGCCGATCTGGATCGACACCATGGCCCCCATCAGCGCCGCGACGGGCAAGGGCGCCGCTTCGCGATTGGCAACCGGCATCGATGTCACTTCTGTTCCACCCTTCCCTGCCGGATGGCAAAAACCGGCCCGGCGGCAATGGGATAGGCCGAACCGGCCGACCTGTCGTGAGGCAGCACGGACGGCTTGATAGGGTCAAGGCAGATGTTGAGGCGCCCTCGCCGGCTCAGCCGCCGAACGACACGCCCCGGCGGCGCATGCCCGCCTGTACGCCGCGCACGATCACCCGGGACAGCATTTCCATGTCCCAGGGCATTCCCGGACGCCAGACATCCATGAGCAAGGCGATCCGGGTTTCATCGGCGTTGTTCATCACCTCGTGCGGGTAGGTGTCGTCCCACAGCATGCCTTCGCCGTCGGTGATCCGTTTCTCCTGATGGTCGATCATCATGATGGTTGCCGGGCGGCCGTCGGCCTGGCGCGGGATGACCAGGCCAAGGTGAAACCGCATGATGCCGCGGAAAGGTCCGCGATGGCTGGGTATGTGCTTGCGCGGCGCCAGGAAGGAGATCGCCGCCGATTTGACTTCCGGGCATTCGGCAAGCAAGCGGCTGAGAACCGGCATCCGCGCCAGGTTCTCCGGCACCGGCATGTCGTAGGCCTTGAGCACGAACATGCGCCAGTCGAGGCCGTCATTGGCCGAGATATCGGCCTGCTCGGGCATGATGTCGTGGAAACGCGGGACCTTGCCCAGATGCACGCCAAGCGCTTCATCGCGGATGTCGCGCCAGGCGCCGGTGAATTTCGCGGCGTTCGGAAATTCCGTGGCGCTATCGAGGATCGCCGGCGCGTCTATCCGCCTTTCATAGACACGCCGGATCACATCGGATGCAAGATCGTAGGTGCGCGACATCGCATGGCCTCCGTCGCATCATAAACGGACGGCCCCCGATTTTGGTTACACATTTCGTTCACGACGCCGTGCACAGTCCCGCCGGCCGTGGCGCCATCACCAGCAGCCCTGCCGTCGGTGCATGAAAGATCGACCATTGTACGGAGGCCGAGGCCTGCGCCAGGAATTGCAGTTCCCTCATTCCCTGAAGGCCGCCATCGCAAATGCCGGCCTCCATGACAGGCGCAACCGGTCACCGGGCCGCCTGGCCCTGGCCCGGTCTTACCATCCCAGCCGCCGCCGAGCGCCTTGTCGAGGGCTGGCGCAGACGGTGGTGTTTGGGGCGGTGTGAGCCCTCGGCGGGCCACGGCTTTCTTGCCGCGTGAAAGGCCTTTCCACAACCCGCGGCTTGGCCGAATGCCTGCCTTTGAGGGAGCAAGCCGTGTGGTCGGCCGACGAAAAAGGGCAAACTATGCTGCATCGCAAAAGCCAATGATTCCAGTTCATTCCCCGGACAAATCCGAATGAACCCAAATAGCTAAAATGTAGATTATCGAATTTCGAGATCTTTTTAACGAAAATTCGGACACTTCCTGTCTCCTGAAGCAGAAATGCCTCCGATCAACCAAGGCGAGTAGACTGACACAACTCGAACCAAAAGGTTGAAGTGCTATGGGAAATCGCCAGAACCCGAAAAAATGGCGGCTTTTTGCCGATTTTTGGCCCCGCTCACATAAGTATTTCAGCTCGCTAAATTTTTTGTGTTGCGCTGCACAATGCCGTGACCGAACCATCCGACGGGGGACTCGCTTGCGACTGGACATACGCCGTGAAGGATTCCGCCGGGTTGACCGACTTGAGCCGTCCGTCCGTCGATTGCGAGATCGACCCAGGCAGGCTCGCACAGCGCGGGTTTGATAACGTTGGCGTAGCGGCGGGTCTCATGCGCTTTGGCCTGCCGCTCGAAATGGCCCGCTGCCGGCCTCATCGCGGACGCCACGCCGCCCGTGGAAGCTGCTGATGGCAAATGCCCGCGACATCCAGTTGGACGCGCTGAGGGCCATCGCCGTGACGATGGTGATGTATTCCCATTTCTTCGCGGCGGGAGGATCCTCGTTCTGGGGCCATATGGGCGTGCGGCTGTTCTTCGTTCTCAGCGGCTTCCTGATCACCCGCCTGCTCCTGGAAGCGCGTTCGGCCGCCGCGTTTGAAGCCGGCCCCGCGCTGCGTTCCTTCTACATCAGGCGGGCGCTGCGGATATTCCCTCCCTATTTTGCCGTGCTGGGTTTCGTCTGGCTGTTTGATCTGGAGCAGTCCAGGGGATCGCTGGTCTGGCATGCGCTTTACCTGTCGAATTTCTGGTATGCGCTGCGCAACGACTGGAACCCCTGGGTTCTCTGCCATTTCTGGAGCCTGAGCATCGAGGAGCAGTTCTATATCGCCTGGCCGCTGGTCGTCCTGCTGGTCCCATACCGGCGCTTCGAACAGATCTGCATCGGCGTCATCGCGCTGTCGCTGGCCTATCGCTTCTACTGGCCGGTCACCGCCAACCCGGCACTGGCGCGCGACCTGCTGCCGCCGGCATCCATGGACGCGCTGGCGTCGGGCGCGCTGCTTGCCTGCTGGCGGTCGAGGGGCGCCGGCCTGCCGCAATGGATGCGGCTGGGCTGGCCTGCCTTCGCGGCCGCGTTCCTGATGATCGAGTGGTTTGTCCCGGCACCTCCCGATCCGACGCTGGAATGGGCCCGCTGGCTGCTGCTGCAAGTCCTGCCCCTGGTGCCGCTGATAGTAATCGTCGCCGCCTGTTCGCGCGGCCTTGGCGGCATCCCTGGCAGGGTGGCGGAACTGCCGCCGCTGCTCGCCCTCGGCCGTATCAGCTACGGCGTCTATCTCTATCACCCCATACTGTTGTCGCTCGCTATCAAGTCGCAGCCGTGGATTCCGCTCAATGTCTCGGAACAAGGGGCAGGACGGTTCCTGGTTGCAAGCAGCGCCACGATTGTCGTGGCCGCGATTTCCTGGCTGGTTTTCGAAAGGCCGCTCAACAGCCTCAAGCGCCACTTCCCTTATGTCCGGCAAGCCCGGGCCGGTCATGCCGGCTGGTTCGCGAGGCCGGCGCAAGCTTATCCCGGCGGATCGCCCGATGGCCGCGCGCCATCCCTCGACCTTCCGCGAACGGATGCAAGACCATGACCGCCGCGCCGCTCGTCTCCGTCCTGCTGCCGGTCTACAATGCCGGCCCTTACCTCGCAGCAGCACTTGGAAGCATCCTGCGGCAGGACTACCGCCGCCTGGAGATCATCGCGATCGATGACGGATCGAGCGACAATTCGCTCGAGATCCTCGAGCGATACCGGCAGGCCGACAGCCGCGTCTCGATCATCTCGCGCGAAAACCGTGGCCTCGTCGCGACGCTCAACGAAGGCCTGGCGGTCGCGAGCGGCGAGTTGGTCGCGCGCATGGACGCCGACGATGTCGCCTATCCCTGGCGCCTGTCGCGCCAGGTGGCGCTGTTCGAGCAGCGGCCCGAACTCGGCTTCTGCGGCGCCGGCGTCGACATGTTGATCCGCGGCCGCATCGCCAGGGGCAAGCCCGATCCGGTGTTCCGGTTCGGCCGCATGCCCATATTGGCGATGTTCTTCACCATCTTCATGCACCCGACGGTCGTCTACAACAGGAAGGTCATCGAAGACGCCGACCTCCACTACGACTCGACCTACAGGCACGCCGAGGATTTCGATCTCTTCAGGCGGCTGGCCGCTCGCTACCCGGCGGCCATGATGCCCGAGAACCTGGTCGTCTACCGGATCCATCAGGCAAGTGTTACCAGCCGGCACAGCAAGGAGATGCGCAGGACGCATTTGCGCATCGTGGCAGAGAACCTCGAGCGCGAGGGCCTCGCGGAAGCCACGCGGGACCTGCGCGACATCGGCGAAGCGGTCAGCTTCGACACGGTTACCCGCGCGGCCGACTTCATCGTCGCGCTGGAGGAGCGGATCCGCTCGCTGCCGGCCGAGACGCGGCCGAGCTTCGAGGCCGGCGCGCTCAACCTGTTCTATTTCCTCTACCAGCTCGTCGCCGACGAAAGGCAGCCCCCATTGACGCATGAACTGCTGACACGGACCGCGAAGTGGAACGCCATCCGGCGGCGCGAAAAATATGCGCTGCGGCCGGGCGCCTGGGCGCCCTGGCTCAGCCTCGCGTCGCTGTCGGCCGGCAAGCGAGCGGACGCCGTGGAATACTTCTTCAAATCCGCGCCCGCCGCGGCGGTCCTGGCATCTCATCGGGTGGGCTAGAGGCATGACCGTCAAAGCCCACCAACCTCTGCAACGCGATCGTTCGACGGCGCTTGGCCTCGCCCCGGCCGGTCCGCGAGCGGAGCGATCGGGCCCGGAAGTCAGCTTCATCATCTGCACGCGCAACCGCGTCGCGGTGCTCGAGGCCTGCATCAAGTCGGTGCAGGCCGCGTGCCGTGCCCACCCCGGCTTCGCGGCCGAGCTCGTGGTCGTCGACAATGGTTCGAGCGACCGCACCGCGGAACGCCTGGCCGGCATCGCCGCCAGGTCGGATATTCCCTTCACGCCCGTCAGCGAGCCGCGCCCCGGACTGGCGGCGGCCCGTAATGCCGGGTTGAGGCGCGCCAGGGGCCGCGTGCTGGTCTTCGTCGATGACGATTGCGCCGTGGATCGCGACTATCTGCGCGACCTGGAGCGACATTATTCCTCCGGGGAACAGGGGCTCATCCGCGGCGGCCGTGTCGAGCTTGGCGATCCCAGGGACTTGCCTTTCACGATCAAGCGATCGCGGGTGCGCGAGCGGCTGACGCCCGATATTCATCCCGGCGGCTTCGTGCTGGGCTGCAACATGACCATGCACCGCGATGTCGCGGCCCGCATCGGCTATTTCGACGAGCGCTTCGGCGCGGGCGGGCCATTGCGGTCGGCGGAGGATACCGATTACCTCGTGCGCGCGGTGCTGCTCGGCATCCCGGTCGAGTATGTGCCCGACATGACGATATTCCATCATCACGGCCGTCGCGATCGCAAAGCCATCGAAAAGCTGCACCGCGACTACAGCCTGGGCAATGGCGGGCTCTGCCTGAAACATGTCCGCCATGCGCCCTGGCTGCTTCGCCATTTCTACTGGGCCGCGAGAGGAGCCTTGCGCGAATTGGCGGGCGGGCCGGCCTTCGATCGCGAACTCGACCTGTCGCACTGGCCGATCGTCGGCATGAATGTGCTCGGCGCGGCCAGATACGCGGCTCTGCTGCTGGCGAGACGGCCGCAGGCCGAGCCGGCGCGGCAGGACCAGCAAGCCAATGCCGAGGCGCCGCTCTGATGCCGTTGCTCCCGCCCAGCCTGCCGATGCTGTTCCGCGCCTTCGGAACGCGGCAACTGCGCCTGGTTCCGGCCGTGGTGGTCCTTGGTCTGGTCGGCGCTGCCCTCGAAGGATTCGGCATCGGCCTGATCATCCCGCTGCTGGGCATCATCATGGGACATGGCGATGCGGCGGGGATGGCCGGCTTCTCCGCTGTCCTCCAGCAGGTCGGATCGGGCTTCAGCGAACGCGACCGGCTTTTCGTCATTTCAGCCGCCATCCTCGGCTCGATCATCCTGAAGAACGTTTTCGCCTTCGCCAACACGCTGCTGACGGCCTTCATCTCCGGCAAGGCCAGCCATTCGATCCGCAGCGCACTGTCGGAGCGGCTCCTGCGGGTCGGCTATCCCTTCTTCCTGCGGCAGAGCCCCGGACGGCTGCTCAACATCATCTCCAACGAATCCTGGCGGGCGTCCGATGCCATCCAGACCATGCTGTCGGCGATCGTCAGCGCATCGGCCGCCATCATCCTGCTGGCCTTCCTGCTGCTCTTGTCCTGGCGCATGACGCTGCTGGTCACGCTCGGACTGGCGCTCGTCCAGATCGCGCACGCCATCCTCTCGGCCAATCTGAAGGGGCCCAGCCGCAGCGTCGCTTCGCGCAACAGCCACCTCGCCTCGCAGATGCTGCATCTGGTGCATGCCGGACGCCTGATCCGCATCTTCGGCCAGGAGGGCCGGGAAAAGGCGATCTTCGACACCGCGTCCGATGCGGTTCGCCGCGCCTCCTTCGTCCTGCAGGTCCGCCAGGGTGCGTTGCCGCCGCTGACGGAGGTTCTCCACGCCATGCTGTTCCTGGCGGTGGTGATCGGCGCCTGGCTGGCGCAGGTGAGTTTCCCGCTGATCATCGCCTTCGTCATCCTGCTCTACCGGCTGCAGCCGCATATGCGGGCCCTGCAGGGATCGTGGAGCCAGCTGCAGGGCCTGAGCGGATCGCTGGAAGAGGTGACATGGATGCTGGATCCCGCGGGCAAGCCCAGGCCGCCGCAAGGCGACGGGCCGTTCCACGGCTTGCGCCAGGGCATCAAGTTCGATGACGTGACGTTCACCTATTCCGGCACGGACCGGCGTGAGGTGGTGCTGCATGCGGCGACGTTCGCAATCAACAGCGGCCGCTCGACGGCGCTGATCGGCCGCTCCGGCGCCGGCAAGACGACGATCGTCAATCTACTGTGCCGCTTCGTGGAACCGGACTCCGGCAGGATCCTCGTCGACGGATCGCCCCTCGACGGGATCGACGCCAGCCAGTGGCGGCGCCACATCGCCCTGGCCAGCCAGGAGCTGGAACTGGTCGACGGCACCATTTTCGAGAACATAAGCTATGGGCAGGACGCGGCGACGCTGGGCGACGCCGAGCGCGCCGCCAAGCTGGCCGAGGCGCATGAGTTCATCGAACGGCTGCCCCAGGGCTACGAGACACTCGTTGGCTACAGGGGCGTCAATCTGTCGGCGGGACAGCGGCAGCGCATCGCACTGGCCAGGGCGCTGGTGCGCGACCCCGATCTGCTCATCCTCGACGAAGCCACCAATGCCGTCGACGGGCTGTCGGAAGCGGCCATCGTCGAGACCCTGAAATCGAGGGCGGGACGGCGCACGACCATCGTCATCAGCCACCATCACAGCACCATCTCGTTCTGCGACGACGTGGTGATCCTGAGCGGCGGACGGGTGAAGAAACAGGCCCCTTTCGGCGCCCTGGCGTCACTCTCGATGGACGAGCTTTACCAGCATGAACCGCAGGACTGACAGGGGCCGGGGCCACGATTCCCGGTGCGCCGCTCGGCCATCCGAATCAAAGGCCCATGACGTACCGCTGGCACCCTGCGCGATCGCACCAATGCCATGCGGTGCCCGGACTCGCTACCGTTCCTTCGCGGCGGACCTGTCGATCCGCCCGGGCCGGTGCCCATCGCTTACTCTCCAGATGCGGCGCCGGCCTCCAACTCCTGCAGGGCGCGCTGCCCCCACCCCGCTGCTTCGCAGCGACCCTCCCCACGAGGGGGAGGGTGAAGAGGCGTCTTGCCTGCCGGCGGAACAGCACTTTTGTCGCAGATCGGGAAAGGCTCGCTCCCTACCTCCCCCTTGTGGGGGTCCGAAGGACGGGCGAGACCCGTGGCTCGCCCCGGCACTTTGGCTCGGGCGAAGCCCGAGACGGAGCGGGGGAATGGCTCGGCCTCAACGAAATTCAGAGGGAACCGGCGAGCGTCGCGCTGCCCCCTCTCCGACCGCTTCGCGGCCACCTTGCCGGGGCGAGCCACGGGTCTCGCCCGTCCTTCGGACCCCCCGCTTTGCGGGGGCGAGGAAATGGCGTCGGCGCTAGCCGGCTATCGCCATCGGCACGGCGCTCTTGTTGGGGATCTGGATATCGATCTCCAGCGTCGACATGGTCTCGCCGCGCTCCATCGAGACCTGCAGGTAATCCTGGTCGATCTGCACGTGCTTGGCGATTACCGCCATGATCTCCTCGCGCAGGATGGAGACGAGGTCGGGCTGGCTGCGGTTGCGGCGCTCATAGGCGAGCAGCACTTGCAGCCGCTCGCGCGCCACCGGCGCGCTGGAGCGCCGCTTGAAAAGGTCGAACACGTTCATGCCGCCCTCCTTCCCAACAGACGGTCGAGGAAACCCTTGCGCTCGAAGGGGACGACGACCGGGAGATCCTCGCCTTCCAGCCGCCTTGCGGCGTCGATATAGGCCTTGGCCGCGGTGTTGAGCGGCTCCGACAGCGTCACCGGCGCGCCGAGGTTGGAAGCGCGCAGCACGTCCTGGCTCTCCGGAATGATGCCGAGCAGCGGCACCGACAGGATTTCCAGGACATCGTCGATGCTGAGCATTTCACCGCGCGCGGCCCGCCCCGCGTCATAGCGGGTGACCAGCACGTGCTTGGCGATCTGCTCGCCCTGTTCGGCGCGCATGGTGCGGGCGTCGAGCAGGCCGATGATGCGGTCGGAATCGCGCACCGACGACACTTCCGGATTGGTGACGATGACCGCCTCGTCGGCAAAGCGCATGGCGAGCTGCGCGCCGCGCTCGATGCCGGCCGGGCTGTCGCAGAAGACATAGTCGAACACGGAGCGCAGCTTGTCGATCACCTCGCCGACGCCCTCTTCCGTCAACGCGTCCTTGTCGCGCGTCTGCGAAGCCGGCAGCAGGAACAGCGTGTCGACCCGCTTGTCGCGGATCAGCGCCTGCGACAGTTTTGCGGTGCCCTGGATGACATTGACGAGGTCGAACACCACGCGGCGTTCGGCGCCCATGATCAGGTCGAGGTTGCGCAGGCCGACGTCGAAATCGACCAGCGCCACCTTCTTGCCGGTCTTGGCCACGGCGGCACCGAGCGCCGCCGTCGAGGTGGTCTTGCCGACGCCCCCCTTGCCCGAAGTGACCACCACTACCTTGCCCATGAAAAAAGCCTCCGTTGTTGTTCGTTTTATCCCGGGCCGGCTTGCCGGCCTTCAGTTGGCCGCACCGGCCTGTTTTCTCAGTCGGCCGCCCTGACGACCGTTCTCAGCTCAAAGTCTCGACGCGCAGGCCGTCGCCGTCGAGGAAGGCCTGCACCGGTTTGCCGCGCGACACCCCTTCCATCTCCTCGGCGGTGATGTACCAGCCGTCGACCGACAGAAGCTCGGCCTCGTTGCGGCGGCAGAAGATGCGCGCGGCGGTGTTGCCGAGCGCGCCCGCCGAAGCGCGCCCGCGCAGCGTGCCGTAGACATGGATCGAACCGGCGGCGACGATCTCCGAACCGGACGCGACCGAGCCCAGCACGATGACGTCGCCATGCGCGTGCATGATCGCCTGGCCGGAGCGGATCGGCGCCTTGATCATCAGCGTGCCCGAATCGTAGTGCGAAACCTGCGGCTCGCTTTCATCGGTCTTGCTTGCGCCAGCCTTGCCCTTGGCAACGCCGCCGGCGTCCGTGCGCGCGTCGATGGCGTGATCCCTGCCCTCGGCGGCCTTGCCTTCCCTGCCGGAACCCTCTTGCCCGCCCTTGCGGCCAGGCAGTAGCCCATCCGTCGTCGCCTCCTTGGCGCCGACCAGCAGAGGCGGCAGGTCGGGCCCGAGCGAGGCCCCTTCCAATTCGATGGCATAGATGCGAATGCCGCGCGTCCCGAGCTCCGCTACCAGTGCCGCGATCTCGCTCGGCTGCGGCTTCAAAACGTTCAGATCGAGCAGCACCGGCCGCCCGGCAAAATAGCCCGGCGAGTTGCCGATCCAGTGATCCAGCCCCTGCAGCCACTCCACCATGGGCGCTTCCGGGGTCAATGTGAAAGCGACGAAAGAACGGGCACGAAAGCGAATGGATTTGGCCTCGAGGGGAGCGGCAAAGGTCACGGCTGGCGAATCCTTACTGAGAGGTAAACGCTAGCGAGGGAATGGTTAACGAATGGTTAACGAGGGGTGGTGGGCAACGTGGCAATCTTCGAGAAAATTGGAAGGTCAGCTAAACGCCAGTTGCGGCCAATACCCGCAACACACTGAATGTCTTGATAGGGGCCGGGAGCAGATCGTCGGCTCTTGGGGCACAGAAGCGAATTGCTGCCGATAAGCGCGGGTTGGTCTAGCGACGGTTCCGACCCTTTTTCAGCCATTTGCGCTTCGGTCCGCGATGACCGCTTCTGGCCCCACAGCGGACGGCCGCAGCCGGCCGCCTGATGGTCATGACCTGAGCGGACATGTGCAGCCACCTCACGGTAGGGCATCTCCCGGAAAGCTGTAGCACGGTAGCACCTCGCAGTTCATCATCCCCAAGTGGACGCAAGGATCGCCCTGCATGATGGCGCTAGCTTCATCGACTGGTACGGTAAGGACGGCGACACCACAAATGGTATCGGAGGTGACAGGACACAGGATCGCGATTTTGCCGTCCCGCCGCAGTTCCACCATTCGTCGCTGATGCGCGTTTTCCGTCTCGACTGCACCGTTTTGACGCCTTGCTGGTCCCCAGCGCAGAATAACCAAACTGTAAGGGCGCGCGGTTGCCGCCAATTGGCGGACATCTTCGTCGGTAACGGGCCTTTTCATGTCAGATCCTTCGAATAGTTGGCTGCATCGTCGTTCGGCGACGGCCGTTGTCATGCCGGTCAGCGCTAGATGAGGCGCTGGCCGCCGTCGATGTGTAGGGTTTCGCCGGTGGTGAAGTCGCTCTCCATAGCGTGGATGTAGGCAGGGGCGATGTCGGCTGACGTGGCGATGCGACCAATCGGGAGCTGAGCAGCCATGGCGTCGAAGTAGGCAGCCTTGGCGTCGCCAACGAGCTCATCGAACATAGGCGTATCGACCCACCCTGGAGACACGATGTTGACCCGGGATGGCGCGAGCTCGAGCGACAGAGCCCGGGCGAAGTAGCTGAAGCTGCCGGCAATAGCCGAGACAACGGCGCCACCGGGGACTGGCGGCTTGTCCTTGTTGATGCCGGAAGTGTAGGTCATCGAGCCTCCCCGCTTGATTCGGCGCGCGGCATGTTTGGCGAGGAGCACGGCGCCGATCAGCTTGTTGTCGACGAAGCGGCGAATCTCGTCTGTGTCGGTGTCGGCGATCGGGTCACCGGGCGGCGGCGCACCTGCGGTCGAGACGAGATGATCGAAGCTGTTGATGCCGGCAAAGGCCGCCGCGATTTCGGCCTCGCGTGTCATGTCGGCGGTGACGGTTTCGACGCGCCCGTCGGCGGCGAGCGTCCGCTGCGCCTGCAGCAGCTTGTCCTGTGAGCGGCCGACTATGACCAGGTGTGCGCCGCGCCCGAGCGCGGCTTTTGCGACACCCAGACCAATGCCGGAGCTGCCTCCGACGACGACGACTTTCGTGCCCATAAGCGATGCCATGGGAGTTCTCCCTTGTCAGGTTGTGGTGAGAGTCGATGCGGTGCCGCGGACTAGCCGCGATAGGCACGTTCGAGATCGGCGATGACGATCTTTTTCATCTTGTACATGGCCTGCAGCACGCGCCCGGCCTTCTCGCGGTCTGGATCAGCCACGAGCTGGAGCAGGCGTGTCGGCGAGACCTGCCAGTAAACACCGAACTTGTCGGTGAGCCACCCGCAGGGCTGCTCCTTGCCGCCGTCGGCGGTAAGGGCGTTCCAGTAGTAGTCGGTCTCGGCCTGGTCGGCAGTCTCGACGAGAAACGAGAAGGCCTCGTTGTAGTGCGCGGACGAATTGGCGTTGAGCGCAACGACGGGCTGGCCCGCGAGCTCGAAGCGAACGACGGAGAGTGCAGGATCCGGCATCACGTCGCGTGACAGGATTTTGGAGTCCTTGAAGATGGACGTGTAGAACGCCATCGCCTCTTCGGCCTGGTTCTTGAACCAGAGATGGGGAAAGACCTTGGGCATTTGTTCAATCCTCTGGGTTGGATGGCGCGGTTAGCAGCGGTCGCGGAGGGAGCGGATCGAGCCGTCCCAATCGCGTTCGTAGCGGAGGTCGCGGAGCATGTGATCGGAGAGAAGGGTCAGTCGCCGCTCCATGAAGCGCTGCTGGATCGCCGCGATCATGAGCATGGCGAAGGCCCGGATGGTCGCCCGCAGGGTGGCGGCCACTTCGACCGCGGTGCCGAAGGCGGACGGGATCTGGTGGTCAGAAGCGTAGGCGGTTGCATGAAAATTGCTCACCAGGTGTTCCTTTCGTTTGGTGTGTCGTTGGTGGAAACCGCTGTTTCCATAGCCATGAATCTGTGCGCTTCAGGCCTCGACCACAAACGAGTATTGCTGCATGATGTGTGAGTAGAACTCACAGGTCCGGGCATGGCTCGAAAGCTTCCACCCCTGACGACGCTGCCGGCCTTCGACACGGCGGCGCGTTATCTCAGCTTCACCAAAGCCGCCGCTGAGCTGAACCTCACGCACGGGGCGATCAGCCGTGCGATCCGCAACCTCGAGGATCAACTGGGCGTCCAGCTCTTCGAGCGCGGGACGCGATCGGTCAGCCTGACCCCAGCTGGAGCCGCCTATGCGGCCGAGATCGGGGCGGCGCTCGACCAGATCAGCGCTGCAACACTGGTGGCCAGCGCGCCGCGATCGGCGGGTGTCCTCACCGTCAGTACGTCGGATGGCTTTGCTGGACGCTGGCTGGTGCCCAGGCTCTACCGCTTCCACCGCGCCAACCGGGACATCGATGTCCGCATCGCGACCTCGGGATTGCTCGCCGACTTCGTGCGCGACGGCATCGACATCGCGATCCGCTACGGCAGCGGCGAATACGAAGGTGTGGTTTCGGAACTGCTGTCGGAGGTCGATGTATTCCCGGTCTGCAGCCCGGAACTCCTCAAGGGCCAGCATCCGCTGCGCGAACCTGCCGACCTGCGGCACCACACGCTGATCCATGACGGCTTTCCCATAGATTGGGCGACATGGCTGGAGCGGGCCGGCATCAGCGATATCAACCCCAATAGCGGCGTTCGGTTCGACTCGGCGACCTACGCGACAGAGGCCGCCGTGCATGGCGAGGGCGTCCTGCTTGGGCGCAGCACGCTGGTGTCGGCCGATCTCGCCTCGGGTCGCCTGGTGCGACCGTTCGGCCAGGAAATCAAGGCCAGCTCCAGATACTATGTTGTCTATCTCGCCAGTGCCCTTCGGCAGCGAAAGGTCAGAGCGTTCCGCGACTGGCTGCTAGCCGAGAGCGACATCGACAATGAGCACCGACGTTCAGAGTGAGGCTGCCCCTGACACCATGGCCCGCGATTGGCGCTTAGCTGACGTCGGCGGCTGGTTGTCGACATGGCAGCTATCCACCCCAGTCCCGCCGTCAGGGCGTGGTTGCGCTGATGTAGTGGGAACGACAGATTAGGGGCCGATTCCGGTCAGGCGGCTTTCGGGAACTGCCCTGCGAAAGCAGACGCTAACCGGGAGAGCGCCTCGTTCCGACATGCGGGCTTTTGTGGCTTGTCTTCGCCGTCAACTCGGGTCGGGCGTTTCGGAAGGCCTCAGTCGCGCCTCGCCAGTTGCTGGGCGGCGTGGCGAATGGCATGCACGGCGTCGGGGTTGGTCACGGGATAGCTGGTGATGAAGCGTTCGACCGAAAAGTCTGCGAATTCGGTTTTCAAGCGGGCTTCGATCCTGGCCGCCTCGCCGGCCTCGCCCACGGCCGCATGCGCCAGCGCCAAAAACAACAGCACATTCGGAGAATTTAGCGTGCTTCTGCGCAGCGCCGCAATGGCTTCCCTGTGCCTGCCGACGGTGAACAGGATGCGGCCCAGCATGCCGAAATACCAAGGTGGGGCCAGCGGATTGAGGTGCATGGCGCGCTCGATGAGCGGCATCGCCTCGGCTGGATCGCCTGCGACCAGCGCCTTGCTGCCGGCAAGCGTCGCCAGCGTATCGGCATGGTTGGAGCCATATTCGAAGGCGCGGCGATACGCGCGCTCTGCTCCTTCGAGATCTCCGAGACATCCCCTGAGATCGCCAAGGCAATTGCAGGCAATACTGTCCATCGGGTCGAGCAGAATTGCGTTTTCAACCGCCGTCCGCCAGTTCTCGATCGAGACCTGAGCATCGTCGCCGAAGCCGTTGGCGCCCTCGATCGAATAGGCATAGGCAAGCGCGGTCCAGGCCCTGACCAGGGTGGGGTCAAGTTCCAGCGCGCGCGAAAACAGGCGTATCGCTTCGGCGGTGCCGGCGCGGCTGAATGTGTCCTGCTGTTCAACGCCAAGAAGATAACAATCGTAGGCCCGCAGACTGGCGGGCGGTTTGCGGCGAATGGCTTTACGGCCGACCGTGGCTAGCGCGCCGTAGCTACCGGCGATCACATTGATGACACTTTCGGTCAGGTTGTCCTGCAGCGCAAAAATATCCTCGACCTGGCGGTCGTAGCGCTCGCTCCACAGGCTGACGCCGCTGTCCGCATCGGCGAGTTCTATTGATAGCCGGACCCGCCGCTCGTCGGCGCGCAGTTGACCCGACACGATATAGGTGGCGCCAAGCGCCTTGCCGTCGGCGGCGAAGTCGGCTGGCTTGCTGCCCAGAGATTTCATGGTGTGGAAGGCGATAACCGGCAGGTCCGCGTAGCGCGCTAGGTCGATGGTGATGTCCGACGACAGGCCGTCGGCAAAGCGGCGCCATCGCTCTTCCGACGTCTGGCATTCGATGGGGAACATGGCGAGCACCGGAGAGGCGCCTGGCAAACGCGGCAGCCCGTCCATGCCAGCGCCGAGAGCTCCATTGATGTGAGAGGCAAGCGCGACTTT
Organism: Mesorhizobium huakuii; assembly: GCF_030160235.1. Classification (GTDB taxonomy): domain Bacteria; phylum Pseudomonadota; class Alphaproteobacteria; order Rhizobiales; family Rhizobiaceae; genus Mesorhizobium; species Mesorhizobium huakuii. Next base: position 156,053 of record NZ_BSNY01000023.1, on the reverse strand, counting down.
GTTACGCACGCCGAGCTTGTCGTAGATCGACGCGAGATGAGTGCGCACCGTCGAGGGGGCGATGAACAGCGCCTCGCCGATCTCGCGATAAGTCAGTCCGGCGGCGAATTTTTCAGCCACCGCGCGCTCCCGATCGGACAGCGCGTCGTGACCCGGCGAAGATGTCGCGATGCGGCTCATGGCAGACCCGATCGGCACGGTTTCAGCTGTTGCCGAGGCAAAATACTACAAATGCAGGAACTCGAATACAGCATCTGCCTGATCCCAACGCAGGAGCACGCAGTGCAAGCTCCTTACCGCAAAAATTGGTTGCAATGGGCCACGGGAGACTCTCATGCGCGTTGTTTCGATTGGGCTGGTATTCGCGGTTCTGGGTTTGTCCGCAGCATCGACGCCGTCATTCGCAAGCGGATGCAGGCAGCTGCTGGAGTCGGACGTGAAAATCGCCAGCATGCGCCTCTATGCCGACATGTTGGCCAATGCCGCCCGTAGGGGCTGGAACTACGCGCCTGAATGGATCGTCAGTGGCTCAAAGAGGCATTTCGACGAGTTGAAACTCCGATTAATCGACGACGGCTACGAGATCGTGCCGGTCGGTCGCCCACTTCAATGCGACATCGAAGGCTGATCGCCAAGTAGTGCTGGTACTCGGTTTCAGGATTGATGACACGTCATTCCGCAGCCTTGGCCAGTCGGCATCAACGAAGCAAAGCAGCGAGGGAGTGATTCTCTTCCTCGAACTGGGCAGGCTCTCGTATGGCGAACAACCTCGCGGACAAAACGTAGACCTGAAGCCTCCATGGATGACGTCTGCTTTTGGGCAATAGCCAAGATACTCTTAATGACCAGTGTCAGGCGCAAAGCTGCCGTGTGCTTAGCGGAATTAAGAGTAAACCGGTCACGCAAGCTTGCAGCGTATCGCTATCGCGGTCGCCATACGCACCGGACAGCCCTTCCTCACCGCCGTTTGAAATACTGCACCTCCCGCTCATGCTTCTCCGCCGCCTCCCGCGTGTCAAACGTCCCAGATTCCGCCGTTTGCCGGTCTTCTCGTCCTTCTTGCGTGAATAAAGCCGGTATTTGCCGTCCTTGATTTTGCGCATCATCTCGCCGGTCAGGATTTGGCCTCGATCAGAATCGCGTTGCCTCCCCCGTGGAGTTCTCGAACCCACCCATGCTAGCCTCCATCGAACCGGCTGAAGCTCGGGGGCAAGTCATGTTGGATCAATGGACTGATTTCTTCGTCATGGTGGGCGGCGGCGCGGCGGGGCTGGCCGGGCTGATCTTCGTCGCGATCTCGATCAATCCCGAACGCATTGTCCGCAACACGACGCACAAGAACCGGGCAATCAACATGCTGTCGGGCTTCAGCGCGATTTTCATGGCATGCAGCCTTGCGCTCCTGGGTGGTCAGTATCTTCCGGCACTCGGCTTCGAATGGCTTTTGCTCTGGGGCATCGCAACGTTCATCTTCGTCAGGGGATATGTCGTGGCCATCAAGGCGGGGATGAGTTCCATCGGATTGACCGGGCCGCGGCTGGCGGGCGGCACGATGTGTTACCTGGCCGAGGTTGCAGGCGCGATCTTGCTTATTCTCGGGCGCGGCGTAGGGCTCTACATCGCGGCCCTTGGAACCATCGTCCTGTTCGCCTTCCTCATTTCGGGCGCATGGCTCCTCATCATCGGCATCTACGAAGAGCCGGCCAGGGGATGAGCTGTACGCCAAGCGGCGCAGAGGCAAGCGCCTCAATGCCGTTTGAAATACTGCACCTCCTTCTCATGCTTCTGCGCGGCTTCCCGCGTGTCGAACGTGCCCAGATTCCGCCGTTTCCCGGTCTTCTCGTCCTTCTTGCGGGAATAAAGCCGGTATTTGCCGTCCTTGAGTTTGCGGATCATCTCAGCCCTCCCTGATCAGGATTTGGCGCTCTTCCGGGCCTTGAGGCCGCGTGCTGCCTGCTCCACCGCCGCCCGGTCGGTGCCCAGGCGGTCGAGCAGCGCCTGCGCCTCGTCGCCCGATATGCCGGTGCGCCTGGCCAGTTCCTCGACCTCCAGCACGTCGGTGCTGGCGATCTCGCGGGTCTGCGGCAAGGCATCGTCGGCCGTCAGCGGCAGGGCCGCTTCCCTGTCGATCTCAGCCTCGGCCCGGTGCCAGTGATGCTCGGGATCGCCGCCGCCTTCTCGCTCCCAGATCTGGTATGCGCGCTTCTGGATCTTCTCGTGCCGTTCGTCGCCCATTGTCGTTCCTCCTTCGTGTCAGGGAAGAACGCCGCGGCGATGGGATTGATCCAAAAAATCTGCGTGATCTCTGGTCCAGGCGGAGCTGGGTGGGAGGGCGCGCGGCGCCTATTCGCACTGGCGCCTGGGTCCGCCGGAATAGGGCTGGTAGCTGTTGTCCTCGGGACGGTAGGAGCGGTAGCGGCTGAAGCAGGATTGGACGTGGTCGTCCGAAAGGTCCGCTGTCGCGACCAGAGGCGCCGCGCCGCCCTCGACATAGCTGACTTCGGCGGGCTGCTGCGCGGCCCGGCCGGCGTCGGCACTGGTCTCGAGATAGGGCGAGACGCAGGGGCGCCGCTGTCCGCTGTAGGACATGTAGCTGTTGTCGTCGGGATTGTAGGAGCGGTAGCGGTCCGCGCACCAGCTGACATGGGCGGCCGGCAGCCTGGCCTGCTGCTCGCCGGCATCGGGCGCCACGGCGGTTGTCCTGGTCGGGTCGACCGACTGCACCCTGGCGGCGGCGTCGGGTGCCGGGGGCTGCGCGGCGGCCACGCGCTCCAGGCCCGGCGCGGCCTTGTCGACGGGCTGTGCGTCCTTGGTCCACAGCTGCGAGACACTGTCGGCGGGCCGGGCCTGATGCACGGGCTTGGCGACAATCAGCCATGCGGCGAAAGCCAGCCCGCTGGCAAAGACCGCAAGGGTCAGGACGAAGCCTGCGACCAGTGCCAGAACCGCTTTCATCACACACTCCTTGAGCCCTCGCTAATAGAATGCGGGGGATCAGGACTGGTTCCAGCGAGCGAGCGCATTGCAGGGGTCGGCACGGGAGCGGCATGGCGATGCGCCAGGCGGACGGCCTTGCTGCCTCAAACCGGCAGCCGCACATCCACGGAGAACTGGTTCTCCACCGCCAGCAATGCCCTGACCATCTCCTTGTCGCGCTGGCGCTTCTGCAGATAGCCGGCCAGCAGCCAGTCCAGCGAGATCCGGCCGGCGCCGACGGCGGCCAGCACGAACATGCCGCCTGATATGGCCAGATCCTTTTCGAAATGCAGCAGCTCGTTCTGGCTGGTGAAGTTGGTGTGGAACAGTAAGGCCGTGGCCAGGCAGAACAGGCCGAGCCCGATGCCGCCCAGCCGCGTCAGCAGGCCCGAAGCCACCGAGAGCCCTGCCCCCAGTTGCAGCGCGATGGTGGCGACGAACAGCGGCAGGCCGACGCCCTGCGCCGCCATCGCCCTGGCGGCGCCGTCGAAATGGGTGGCCAGCGTCACGCCTTCATGCAGGAAGATGAAGGACATGAGCAGGCGGCCGGCAAGCAGGGTCACGTCCCTGATGTGGTATTTGATGGCGAGGCCGGTGAGCTTCGCGGCGAGGTCGTTCGGTGTCATGGTCAGCCTCCATTTTTGGGCACAGGCAGGCGCCGCCCGCCGTGGGCGAGAACGGCGCTGCCGATGTGAGTTCGAAAAGGCCGGAGCCGGCTCGAGGGAGAGGCGCCGGCTCCGGCAATGGGCGCCAGCCACGAGCGCCCAAACTTTGGTGGGTGGGGATCGGTCGGCGCAGGCCCCCCACTCCGTCTCGGCTTCGCCGAGCCACCTCTCCCCCCGCTTTGCGGAGTGAGAGGAAATGGCGCGCGGCTTTACTGCGTCACCTTGGTGTCGATGGCCTTCTGCAGGTCGGAAAGCTCCTCGCAGCCGGCTGGGCAGAGCTTCTGCAGCGAGGCCAGCTGCTCCTTGGCCTTGTTCATGTCGCCGGTCTCGACATAGAGCTCGCCCAGATATTCGCGGGCGGCCTTGTGGTCGGGCTTCAGCTCCAGCGCCTTGTTGTAGTAGGTCAGCGCGGTGGTGACGTCGCCAGTCTTGCGCAGCGTGAAGCCGAGCAGATTGTAGACGTCGGCCTGCTGGTTGTCCTGCGCGAGGTCGCGCAGATCGGCCAGCGCGCCCTTGTAATCCTTGGCGGCGATCTTGGCCTGGACTGCGGTGAGGTCGGGCGCATCGGCGCCCTCGATATCGTCCACCGCATAGGCCGGCATGATCGTTGCGACGGGAACGACGGTCAGCACGGCGATGGCGCCGAGCAGGCCGAACAGGGCATTTCTGCCCAAAAGAAGCTGTTTCATTGTCTTTCTCGCTTGGTCCTGGGTTACCCGTTCAAATCTGAACGGGCGTGAAGCCATAGGCATTGCCGTCCTTGACGAAGACGCCTGTGCCGGGGAACGGGAAGTGCGACCCGGAAATGCGGATATTGTCCGCGATCACCCGGTCGATGATCTTGTGGCGCGTGGTGATCGCGGTCGGCCCATCCTGGTCGTAGGCGCCCTGCCACTCCGGATGCGGCGCCAGCAGCGCCGGCACATACATGGTGTCGGCCGAGACCATCAGCTGTTCCTTGCCGGAATTGGCGAGGTACACCGAATGTCCCGGCGTGTGGCCGGGCGCGGCGATGATCTGGATGCCGGGCGCCACCTCCGCGCCGTCCTCGACCAGCTTCCAGTTCTTCCATTTCGGGAAGTTCTCGGCGATGCGCTTGCCCGCCGGCTTGCGGCCCTCGGGCAGCTTGGCCAGCCGGCTCGGGTCGGTCCACCAATTGTATTCGGTGGCGTTGACGATCAGCTCGGCATTGGGGAACACCGGCGTGTTGGTGCCCTTCTCCATCAGGCCCCAGACGTGGTCCGGATGGAAATGCGAGATCATGATGGTGTCGATCGCCTTGTAGTCGATGCCTGCGGCGGCCATGTTGGCCGGCAGGTGCGTGGCGTTGGCCTGCCACTGGCCGACGCCAGAGCCCGCATCCATCATGATCAGCTTGCCCCCCATCTTCAGCACGACGACGGTGAGCGGGATGGGCATGAACTCGGTGGTCAGCCCCGCCTTGGCGAGGGCCGCCTTGGTGTCTTCGACCGAGACATCCTTGATGAAGGCCGGGTCGTGCGGCTTCTTCCAGATGCCGTCATAGATGGCGGTCACCTCGATGTCGCCGACCGTGTATTTGTAGAAGCCGACGGTCGGCTCAACGGGCGTCTCGGCGAAAGCGGGGCGGGTGAATTCGAGCTTGCCGGCAAGGCCGAAGGCGGCAGCGGCGGCGGCGGATTGAAGCACTGTGCGGCGTGTCATGCTGAACATGGTGGTCTCCTGGGTTGTTGTGGCGGAAGGGCGACGGAGGGCCACGCCACATGGCCCTCCGTCCTGATCGCGGGCTGGGTCAGGTCTCTCGAGAGTGGTCCGGACCCAGAACTCAGTTGCCCCAGATGCCCTGGCCTGGTTCGTCCGCGTCAGATTTCATCGTCGCCTGGACATCGTGCCGGGCCATGTCGGCCTTGCGGATCGAGGCGGTGTAGGTGTTGTCGACCGTGGCGGCCGTCTGGTTGGCGGTGCGGTCGCCGAAATGGTCGCTGCCGGCAAAGGCGCCGATGGTGGCAACGAGGATGGCGGCAGCGGTGAGAGCGAGGATTTTCATGTCGGTGCTTCCTGTCTGTGAGGTTTGAGAAGGCGTCAGATGGTCGGGGGCGCTCAGCGGCCCCAGAGACCGTCGTCGTTGTGCCGGTTGATCATGTCCTGGACCGACCCCTGGCTCGGCCCGGTCGTCACCTTGGTGTCGACGCCGGCCGCATGCGCCGTGTAGGGGATCGAGGCGGTGGCATTGGTGTCGACGGAAGCGACAGGCTGGTTGGAGTTGTTGGCGCCATGGTCGCTGCCCGCAAAGGCAGAACTTGAGGCAAGCAACATCGCGGCCACGCTGAGAGCGAGCTTGGTCATTTTCGTAAATCCTTGTTTCGTTTCTTCGCGTCGCGGGCCGGCAGATTGGCCCCGCTGAAGGGAAGACCCGGCAAGGCGGTGCTTTATTCCCGAGGGTGATGAGATTTTTTGGAAGGCGCGGATTTGAGGGTCGCGACCAAGCAGAACCTGGGTTCCTCGCCCCACGGACGTGGGGGGGCCGGCGGACGGGCGAGACCCGTGGCTCACCCCTTTTGCGCGGCTCTCCAGCCCGTTCGCATGGCCTCAGACACAATTCAGAAACAAGTTTCAACAATTCGGAAAAACTGGCGAAAAAATCGGATGGCATAACCATCCTGCGGGGGACTGCGTGGACTTCCTTCTCGGAAGCTTCGGTTCGCCATCGACAAGGGTCAAATTGCAGCGGCGGCACGCCGAAAAAGCCTGCTCGAACGGCGGCATGAACAGCCGGACGACGCGCGGCCAGGACGAGAAAGTATGGAAATGGATTACGGTATCGATATTGCTGCCCTGGACAGGGACACGGCAAGACCAGGTGCGCAGCCCGAAACTGGGCCGGCCCAAAATGGGCTGGCAGCCGTCGATACCCTCGCAAGGGGCGCTCAGCGGACCCTGGCCGCGCATGGCCAGATTCTGACCGGCGCCGATTTCGCCCGGGCAGGCCAGCCCGACGAGCGGCTCGACGCGGTCTTCGAGGAGTTCGCCCAGACATTCGCCACCTTGCCGGCGGTGATTTCCGACGGACGTTCCTGGACGTATCAGGAGCTGGACAGCCGCGCCAACCAGTTCGCCCGTGTGCTGGTCAAGCGCGGCGTGCGGCCGGGCCACCGGGTCGGGCTCATTCTCGACCGCTCGGCGGAGACCTATGTAGCCTTGCTCGCCGTCGTGAAGGCGGGCGCCGCCTTCGTGCCGCTGGCCACCGCCTTTCCGCAGGAGCGCATGGCGCTCATCATCGAAGACGCCAGCGTCAGCCTGATCGTCACCATCGCCACCTATGCGTCGCGGGCCGACCAGCTGCCGGTCCCCCATGTGCTGATCGACAGCATCGCCGCCGAAATCTCCAAACAGTCCAGCGCACCGCTGAAGCCGCAAGAGGCGCCGGCGGAGGACATCTGCTACATACTGTACACGTCGGGCACGACCGGCAGGCCGAAGGGCGTGGCCATCCGGCACCAGAGCTTCGTCAACTTCATCCGCGTCGCCGCCGCATCCTACGGCTACAGGCCGGGCGATCGCGTCTACCAGGGCATGACGATTGCCTTCGACTTCTCCTCCGAGGAGATCTGGGTGCCGTTCGTCGCCGGCGCGACCGTGGTGCCCGCGCCCGGCCAGATGCCGCTCGTCGGCGAGGAACTGGCGGATTTCCTGCGGTATCATGAAATCACCTGCATGGCCTGCAGCCCGACGCTTCTGTCGTCCATGACATCGGATGTGCCCAGCCTGCGCACGCTCCTGGTCGGCGGCGAGGCTTGCCCGCACAATCTGGTGGTGCGTTGGTCGAAGCCGGGCCGGCAGATCCTCAACACCTATGGCCCGACCGAGGCGACCGTCACGGCAACGATGGGCGCGCTGACGCCGGACAAGCCCGTCACCATCGGCGCGCCGCTGCCCACCTACTCCATCGTCATCCTAGACCCGTCTCTGCCGGAACTGGCCGAGCCTGGCGAGCTGGGCGAGATCGGCATTGCCGGCATCGGGCTCGCGGTCGGTTACCTCAACAGGCAAGACCTGACGGAACAGAAGTTCATCGCCGATTTCATCGGCCTGCCGAACAACCCGTCGCGGCGTATCTACCGCACGGGCGACCTTGGCCGGATCAACGGCGATGGCGAGATCGAATATGCCGGGCGCATCGACACCCAGGTGAAGATCCGCGGCTATCGCATCGAGCTCGGCGAGATCGAGGCGGTGCTGCTGGACCAGCCCGAGATCGCGCAGGCTGCCGTCACCACCTGGGAAATCGAGCCGGGCCGTGTCGAACTCGTCGCCTACTACGCGCCAAAGGCCGGCCAGCCGGCGCTCTCGCGCGCCGATCTCGCCCAGACGATGAAGCGGCGCCTGCCGGACTACATGGTGCCTTCCTATCTGGAGGAACTGCCGGCGATCCCGATGACTGTCTCCAACAAGGTGGACCTTCGCCAGCTGCCGAAGCCGACAAGCGTGCGGCTTTCCGCCGACCGCGAGATGGTTGCGCCCGGCAATGACGACGAGCGCTTCCTGGCCGAGGCGCTGGCCGCGGTGCTGAAATTCGACGAGGTGTCGGTCGAGGACAATTTCTTCGACGATCTCGGCGCCAACTCGCTGCTGATGGCGCATTTCTGCGCGCGCGTGCGCACCCGCAAGGAATGGGCGACGACGTCCATGCGCGACATCTATCTCCATCCGACGGTGGCGCGCCTGGCCAAGCACCTGAGCGTCTCGGAAGAGATGACGGCCGCCACCAACGAGCCTGTCCTCACCCGCCAGGCATCGAATTTTGCCTACTGGACCTGCGGAATGGCGCAGCTGCTGTTCTACGGGGTCTACAGCTACGTGGCCCTGTGGGCGATCAACATCGGCCTCAACTGGATGTATGAAACGCTCGACGATCCGCTGCAGCTCTATTTCAGGTGCGTGGCGCTCTCGGCCAGCGTGTTCTTCGGCATGACGGGCTTTGCCGTTCTGGCGAAATGGGCGCTCGTCGGCCGCTGGAAGGCCGAAGCCTTCCCCATCTGGGGCCTGCGCTACTACCGCTTCTGGGTGGTCAAGACCTTGATCCGCACCGCCCCCGTCGTGCTGTTCCGCGGCAGCCCGCTCTACAGTCTCTATCTGCAGCTCCTCGGCACCAAACTCGGCCACAACGCCGTCATCGAATCCAAATCCGTACCGGTCTGCACGGATCTGATCTCGATCGGCGCCAACACCATCCTGCGCAAGGAATCGATGATCCTCGGCTATCGGGCGCAGTCGGGCTATATCCACACCGGGCCGCTGACCATCGGCCGCGATGCCTTCGTCGGCGTTGGCTCCACGCTCGACATCGACACCTCGATTGGCGACGGCGGCCAGCTCGGCCATTCATCCTCGCTGCAGCGCGGACAAAGCATCCCGGACGGCGAACACTGGCATGGGTCGCCGGCCGTGCCGACCACGGCGGACTATTGCAAGGTGCGCAATGTAAATCCTTACCAGGTCCGGCGCTTCCTCTATGAGGCCGTCCAGTTGGTGGGGCTGTTTTTCATCGTCACCCCGCTGCCATTCCTGTTCCAGAGCTATTGGGAGAACGTCGGCGACGACTACCAGGAGACGATCGGCCTGGTCGCGGTCGGCACCACGGTCACGCTTCTTGGCTATATCGCCGTGGCCTTTCTCGTGGCGACGCTGGTGCCGCGCTTGACAAACCTGGTTCTGAAGCCAGGCCGCACCTACACGCTTTACGGTTTCCGCTACTGGCTGCAGACCGTCGCCGAATTCACCAGCAACTCCCGCGTCCTGGGACTGCTGTTCGGCGACAGCTCGGCGATCGTCTATTACATGCGCGCCATCGGCTGGAACCTCAACAAGGTCGTACAGACCGGTTCCAATTTCGGCTCCAACCAGCAGCACGAAAATCCGCTTCTGTGCGAGATCGGCACCGAGACCATGGTGTCGGACGGCCTGTTCATGATCAACATGCACAAGTCCGCCTCGGCGTTCCGGCTCGAGCGGACGCGCATTGGCGAACGCAACTATCTCGGCAACAACATCTACTATCCGCCGGATGGACGCACGGGCGACAACGTCCTGCTTGGCACCAAGGTGATGATTCCCATCGATGGACCGGTGCGCGAGAATGTCGGGCTCCTGGGCTCGCCTGCCTTTGAAATCCCGCGCATGGTCAACCGCGACAAGGAACTCATCGCCGGGGTCGACGAGGCGGACCGACGCCAGCGCATCCCGCACAAGAACCGCCACAATCTGGTGACGATCCTTCTGTTCCTGGCAACGCAATGGGCCATGCTGTTCGCCACGCTGGCAATCTGGGATCGCGCGCTGAACTACTATACCGAATGGGCCGAGGTGGCGCTGTTCGTCGCCGTGCTCCTGACCTCGGCGATCACCATTCCGTTCTACATCCTGGTCGAACGGGCAAGCCTTGGCTTCGGCCGGCTGAAGCCGCAGATGACGACGATCTACGACGTCGCCTTCTGGCGCCACGAACGCCATTGGAAGCTCGCCGATTCACCGATCGTGCGCCTGTTCGCCGGCACGCCTTTCCGGCCGATGATCCTGCGCATGCTGGGCGTCAAGGTCGGCAAGAGGGTCTATGATGGCGGCGCCAACCTCACCGAACGCTCGCTCGTCGAGATCGGCGATGACGTGACCCTCAACGAAGGCTGCGTCATCCAGGCCCACTCGCTGGAGGAAGGCGCGTTCAAGTCCGACTACATCCGCATCGGCAAGGGCTGCACGCTCGGACCGTCCGCCTTTGTCCATTACGGCGTCGTGATGGGCGAAGGATCGGTGGCCGACACCGACTCCTTCGTGATGAAGGGCGAGGAGCTGGAGCCCTACTCCATCTGGCGCGGCAACCCGGCCAAGCTGCATCGCTTCGTGATCCCGGTCACGGACGACGGCGCCAAGGCGTCGGCTTGAAGGCCGGAGACATCCGCCTTGCCCCAGTGACCAGGGCCAATCGGGCCTTGGTCGCGGCACTGGAACTGGCGCCGGAGCAGATGGATTTCGTCGCTGGCAACGCGGCGTCGCTGGAGGAGGCCCAATCCGACGAGGACGCGCGGCCGCGCGCAATCATGGCCGGGGATCGCATCGTCGGTTTCCGGATGTACGACGCGCCGGAAGATGACGACGAGGCGCGCATCTACCGCTTCATGATCGATCGCGCCAGCCAGGGCCGGGGCTATGGCAAGGCGGCGTTGCGCGCGGTCCTGCACGAGATCGGCGGGCTCGGTCACGTCAGTCACGTCTCGATCTGCTACGAACCGGAGAATGAAGCGGCACGCCAGCTCTATCGCACCGCCGGTTTCGTGGAAGAAGGGCTCGACGAGGATGGAGAAATGGTCGCCGACCTCGTCCTGCCAAGGGATGACCGTTGACGCTCCCGCCCTCCCCTGAAGCTGCCTTGACCGAGGCGATGGCGGCAATCGCGCCCCGAAATGTCCGGACCGGATGCCGGGTTATAGGCGATGCGGACGAGGCCCATCTGCTGCCGGACGAAGCGCGTTCCATCCCCGCGCGCCAGCCGGCCATGCGGCGCGCCAGCGGTGCCGCACGCTGGATCGCGCACCGGCTGCTGGCCGATATCGGCATCGGCGACCTCGCCATCCCGCGCGCGCCATCCGGCGCTCCGGTCTGGCCGGAGGGGATAATCGGCTCGCTCGCCCATGACGACGACATGGCCGTGGCGGCGGTCGCGCCTGTCGGCGGTATCGTCTCTCTCGGCATTGACGTCGAACCCGCCGAACCCTTGCCCGACGACATTTTTGCAATCGTTGCAACCGGCGCGGATCGAACCGGCGCGGCGGACCCGCGGCTTGCCGGCCGCATCCTGTTTGCCGCCAAGGAGGCCGTCTACAAGGCGGCGTTTCCGCTCGATCGCGAGGTGCTGGGCTACGAGGATATCGCGGTGGACCTCGATGCCGGCCGCGCGACGACGAAGACCGGCCGCAAGGTCAGCCTCGCCTACTGCGTTGCCCCGCGCGTGGTGGTGTTGGCATTTGTCGGGAAATAGCGCGGCCCTATTCGCCGACGATCTCCCGATAGTCCCTCACCTTCCCATCGAGCCCGCGTATCCGCCAGCTCTCCCCGTCGCGTCCCTCGATAGGACATGGCCCGAGCGGCACCTTGCCGCCGCCTTCCGGCAGGTCCAGTACATAGACGGGATTGCAGATGCCCGACAGGCGCGCCCTCAGCGCTTCCACCAGCGCCTGGCCCTGCGCGATCGTGGTGCGCCGGTGCGCCATGCCGCGCGCCAGGTCGCCATGGTGCAGGTAGTAGGGTTTTACCCCGAGCCGATACATCAACTCGCGGCAGAGCTCTTCCAGCACTTCGACGCTGTCGTTGACGCCTTTGAGCAGAACGCTCTGGTTGAGCAGCACGAAGCCCGCCTGACGCATGGTGCGGCATGCCACCTCGGTCGCGGGCGTGATCTCCCGCGCGTGGTTGAAATGGGTGACGACGGTGACCATAAGCCGGCCCTGCAGCGCAGCGACCAGCCCCGAGGTGATGCGCGACGGCAGCGCCACCGGCACGCGCGTGTGGATGCGCAGCAGCCGCACATGCGCGATCGCCTCGACGCGCGCGACGATTTCGGCCAGCGCCTTGTCGGGCAGCGACAGCGGGTCGCCGCCGGTCAGGATCACCTCGCGGATCTCGGGATGATCGGCGATATAGGCCAGCGCCGGCTCCAGCGCCTCGCGCGTATAACCGCGGCCGATCGAGGTCAGCGATTCCTTGCGGAAGCAGAACCGGCAATAGACCGCGCATTGATAGGTCGGGAACAGCAGCACCCGGTCGGCATGGCGATGCGTCAATCGCGGCACCGGGCTGAACTCATGGTCGGCGATCGGATCGCCGAGCTCGCCCTCCGCCTCGTCCAGTTCGTCCGGTGACGGGATGACCTGCGCGCGGATCGGATCGGCCGGGTCGTTCCAGTCGATCAGGTCGAGATAAGCTTTTGGCGCACGCACCTTGTGGCGGCTGGCGGCCTCCTGGGCAGCGGCGCGCTCGGCCGGCGACAGCGGCAGGCGGTCAAGGTCGCGCACATGGCGCACGCCCTGGCGGACATCGTCCTGCCAGTCTGGAGCGGCGCGGGTTGCATCTTTAACGTCGGTCATCTCAGGTCTCGGAGTGGTCGCGCGGACCTATCGGCCGGATGAGCGGCGCGGTCAACCACTTGCGGCAGCGCCAATGTGCCCGCCGCGCTCTGTTGGGGCACCTCACCCTGCCCCTTGTGGGGGTCCGAAGGACGGGAGACCGTGGATCACCCCGCAAGTCGCTGCGAAGCAGCGAAGTGGGGTCTTCAGCCGTCACCTCTCTTCCCACCTACCAACCCCAGCCGCAACAAACTCTCGGCCGTGGCGACGATCGCCTCCTCTGCCGGGCGCGGCGTCCAGCCGAGCAGGCGCGTTGCCTTTTCGCTGGTGGCGTCCATCATCACGCCGAGATGCCTGGCCAGCATCTTCGTCGTCGGATCGCCACGCAGCGCCAAGAGGCGGATCACCCAGTTGGGGATCTCTCGGGTCGGTACCCTGGCTGCGGCCGCGCCCATCCGCCGCCGCAGCACTTTTGCGACATCCGCCATCCACAGGCTGTGGCCCGAAATACCGATGAAACGCTCGCCATTGGCCGCAGGACTGGTCATCGCCCGCAGGTGCAGATCGGCCAGGTCGCGCACGTCGACATAGCCGGAATTGACTTTCGGACAGCCGGGCATGCCGTCCATCAGCCGCTTGATCAGCCCGATCGAGTGCGAGAAGTCGGCGGCGAGCACCGGGCCGAGCACGGCGACCGGGTTGACGACGGACAGTTCGAGACCGCCGCCCTCGCGGGCGATGAAATCCCAGGCGGCGCGCTCCGACAGCGTCTTCGATTTCTGGTAGGGCGCGACAGGGACGCTGAGGTCGGTCCAGTCTGTCTCGTTGAACGGCCTGGTCTGCGGCGCATGCCCCATGGCGACAGCACCAATCGCCGAGGTCAGCACCACGCGCCTCACGCCGGCATCGCGCGCGGCCTTGAGCACCCGCAGCACGCCGTCGACGGCCGGCCGCACCCAATCCTCCTCGCGCGACTGGCTGCCGGAGGGTGTCGGCGAGGCGCCATGCATCACATAGGTGCAGCCGGCAACAGCCTCCGCCCAGCCGGCGTCCGAAGTCAGGTCGGCGGCCACAAAGGACAGACGGTCGCCTGGCTCGGCGCCGCCTTCCCTCAACATCGCGCGCACCTCCGCTTCGCGCTTCAGCGAGCGCACGGTCGTGCGCACCCGATAGCCGGCACCGAGCAGCTTCAGGATGCAGTGCGATGCAATGAAGCCTGAGCCGCCGGTCACCAGCACCAGTTCGTCGTTCATGTCGGTCTCCTCTGTCGTCGCCGCTCGCGACGACGTTTGATCGACCCACAGCTATGCCTGCCCGCTCGGATTGTGAATACTTGAAAATCCGCATAAATTGCGCAAAAGTACGAACATGACCAGCGATCCCTTCTCCGACATCCTCAAATTCACCAGCGCGCAAACCATGGTGACAGGCGGCTTCACTGCCGGCGGGGCATGGGCGCTGCGCTTCCCGGCGCCCGAAAAAATCAAATTCTTCGCGGTGGTGAAGGGCGATTGCTGGATGCGCCTCGAGGGCGAGGACGAGCCGGTGCATGCGCACACCGGCGACGTGCTGCTGCTCGCCTCGAGGCGTTCCTTCATCCTCGCCAGCGACCTGTCCATGCCGCCGCTCGACGCCATGGCGGTGTTCTCAGGCTGCAAGATCGCGCAACTCGGTGACGGCAAGGACTTCTCCCATATTGGCGGCCATGTCCTGCTCGACCAGGCGAGCGGTCGGCTGCTGGCCGACGTCTTGCCGCCATGGATGCACATCCAGGCCTCGTCGCCGCAAGCCACGATCCTGCGCTGGATCCTCGACCAGCTGGTGCGCGAGCAGGCGGATGGCCAGCCGGGCGCCAGCCTTGCATCGGCGCAGTTGGCGCAACTTCTGTTCATCCAGGTGCTGCGGGCGCATCTGCAGACGTCGAGCCTGATGCCCGCCGGCTGGCTGCGCGCACTCGCCGATCCGCGACTGGCGCTGGCGCTGCGGCTGATGCATGGCGACCCCGGCCGCGACTGGCATCTGGAGGAACTCGCCAGGGCCGCTGCCATGTCGCGCACCAGTTTTGCCTTCCATTTCAGGCAGACCGCCGGCGTCGCGCCGCTGACCTACCTGACGCAATGGCGCATGCATCTGGCCGAGCGCGCCTTGCGCGAGGAAGATACGCCCGTGGCCGTGCTGGCCCGCTCTCTCGGCTACACCTCCGAAAGCGCCTTCAGCAACGCCTTCAAGCGAGCCACCGGCACCGCGCCCAAGCGGTACCGGACCGCAGGTAAGGCCGAACGGCTGGAGGATGCGGAGGAGCAGTCGCTGAGCCTGGTGTCTTGAGACTTCGCGACGGGCCAAGCCTTGCAGCGCCGCGCCGACCCCACCTCGCTGCTTCGCAGCGACCCTCCCCACAAGAGGGAGGTGAGGGCGCAGACCTTTCAGAACTTGGTTCCCTCGCCTGCGGACCGGAAGCAAGCACGAGCAAGACAGGTGGACAGCTCGGGACTTTCCACCTGGCCCCGCCTGATGCATGTCGCCCCGGAGAGGCATCGGATTTCAGGGAGCCGGACATGCATCGAAGGCTCGCGCTATTCCCTGGCGCGATAGGCTTCCGGCATGACGAACACCTCGTCGGCCCGGCCGTAGCCGCCGTCGGCGACCTCCTCGACCAGCACCATCGTGGTGGGCCGCACGCCTTCGCCGAAAAGATCGACGAACATGGCGGTGGTCCGGTGGATGAGGTCTTCCTTCTGCGCTCTGGAGAGTGCGGCTTGCGGGATCTTGATGTTGGCGAATGGCATCGTCGTTTCCTTTTCTGGTGCGGATTGGGTTTCAGGCCTTAGGGTGGAGCGGGTCGCTGAAGACACCGGCGACTGCCCGCTCAGATCACGCCGCCATTGGCACGGATGATCTGCCCGTTGACCCAGCCGCCGTCCGGTCCGGCCAGGAACGAGACCACGCCGGCAACGTCGTCGGGCTGGCCGAGCCGGCCGAGCGGGATCATCTTGGCCGTAGCCTCGATCTGCGCCGCGCTCTTGCCGTCCATGAACAGCGCGGTCTCGACCGGGCCGGGCGCCACGGCGTTGACGGTGATGCGCCGCGCGCCAAGCTCCTTTGCCAGGATATGCGTCATCGCCTCGACGGCCGCCTTGGTGGCGGCGTAGACGCCGTAGCCCGGCTGGTAGAGTCCAACGACGCTGCTGGAGAAATTGACGATGCGGCCGCCGTCGCGAAGGCGTTTCGCGCCCTCGCGCATGCCCCGGAATACGCCGCCGAGATTGACCGCGACCTGCGCGTCGAAGGACGCATCGCCGGTCTGCGCGATCGGCGACAGCTTCATGATGCCGGCATTGTTGACCAGCATATCGACACCGCCGAAGGCCTTCTCGCCGGCATCGAACAAGGTGGCGATGCCGGCGGGATCGGCGATGTCGGCCTGCACGGCGATCGCCTTGCCGCCCTCGGCTTCGATCGCGCCGACCACCGCTTCGGCTTCGGCGCGGCCCCGTGCATAGTTGACGACGACGGCGAAGCCGTCGCGGGCAAGCCGCTGCGCGATCGCCGCACCGATGCCCTTGGAGCCGCCGGTCACGATCGCGGTTCTGCTTGGGTTGCCCCTACTTGTCTGCTGGCCCGTACTTGTCTGCTGGCCCGCACTTGTCTGCTGGCCCGCACTTGTCTGCTGGCCCGCACTTGTCTGCTGGTTTGTCATGGAAGTCTCTCCGTGTTGTCGGTGACGCGGATATAGATGCAGCCCTCTACCGGATAATCGGCCATCCCTTGACATCACTATTCGGAAACTGCGAACAAAGAGCATGGATCGCCTGGATACGATGCGGCTCTTCGTTCGCGTACTGGAGCGGCGCAGCTTCACCGCCGCTGCCGCCGATCTCGGCCTGCCGCGCTCAACCGCGACGGAAGCGATCCGCCGGCTCGAGGAACATCTCGGCGCGCGGCTTTTGGAGCGGACGACGCGGCAGGTGAACGCCACGCAGGACGGCGAGGCCTACTACCGGCGCTGCCTGTCGATCCTGGCCGAGATCGAGGACGCGGAAGCCGCCTTCCGCAAGGCCGAGCCCTTCGGCCTGCTGCGCATCGACGCCAGCACGCTGCTCACCCGCACTTTCCTGCTGCCGCGCCTGCCGGAATTCCTCGCCCGCTATTCCCGCATCGACCTGCAGATCGGCCAGAGCGACCGGCTGGTCGACCTCGTGCGCGAGGGCGTCGATTGCGTCATCCGCGTCGGCGAGCCGCCCGACAGCGGCATGATCATGCGCCGGCTGGGGATGATCCGCGAGATGACCTGCGCCAGCCCCGCCTATCTCCAACGCCACGGCATGCCCGCCTCCCCCGACGCGCTCGACGGCCATCAGGCGGTAGGCTTCGTCTCGTCGCGCACCGGCGAGGTGCTGCCCTTCGAATTCACCGTCAACGGCAAGACCCGCGAGATCAGGCTGCCGGGCCGCGTCGCCGCCAACAATTCCGACACCGCCGCCGACCTCGCGCGGCTCGGCCTCGGCCTCATCCAGGCGCCACGCTATCGCTTCGAGAAGGACCTGGCCGACGGAACACTGGTCGAGGTGCTGGCCGACTGTCCGCCCTCGCCGACGCCGCTGTCGGCGCTCTACCCGCAGAACCGCCAACTCTCGCCGCGCCTGCGCGTCTTCCTCGACTGGGCCGCGCGCATCTTCGCCGAGGCGAACCTGTAGGGACCATTCCGCGGCCCATCACGGGTATCTCCTCGCCGTCGACCCCATCGCCGACGAAACGGTAGGTATTGGGGCAAAATGGCACTATCCTGCGCGGTCTGGGGTCTTGGGGCACGCGGATGGATTTCAGCACGGGCCATGGCTACCTCCTCATCGGCGGCCTCATCCTGGTCGGCGCCGGGCTGCTCATCCTGTCGCTGATCGTCAATCTTCGCGTCGCCCACAGCGTGCGCAACGACGTGCGCCATCGCGAAAAGCTGCTCGAATATTATCGCAACATCTTTTCGCAGCTGGGCGTGATCCTGATCGGCATCGGCGTGTCGCTGTTCATCTTCTTCTTCCAGCAGAACTATCAGGACCAGCGCCGACGCGAGACGGAGCTGCAGCAGGTTCTCGCCAAGCTGGCCGCGCGCATTGCCCGCGGCGCGCCGGTCATGCAGTCGCTGGAAGAATTCGACGAATTGCTGGATGAAGGCGGGCCCTATCTCAGCCCCCAACTCGGCGGCAAGAACACCGCCGTCAGCCTCCACGGGCCAGAGCTCGGCAAGCAGGCGGCCAGGATTCTGCTGGTCGAGCGCGACGTCGATCTCGCGGACTTCGAGGTGCTGAACCTGTCGCGCGATTTCGAATCCTCTTTCGTCGTCAACGAGCTCGATTCCAGGCTGTGGTTCGACATCGTGCGCGACGAGAGCGAGATCAAATACGCCACCACCCAGCTCGCCCTCGACTACAAGGACCTGCGGGACACGATCGGCGGCGATCCGGCAGGGGCAGCGGTCGCCGACCCTGAAAAGGAGCGCCGGGTCAAGCAGGAGGTGCTCGACATCTTCTACGATGCCGATCTGCTGCGCCAGCGCTCCAGGCAGCATCTGGCCCGCGCCTGCTGGCTGTTCAGCCAAGGGCGCGGCTTCGTCGGCGCTGCCCCGGTCAATGCGATCGAGGCCGACGCCAGGTCGCACCAGGAATGGCTCGACCGGTCAAAACCGGTGTTGTCGCAGGCGAAGTCGGGCAGCGGCGACTGCTTCAAACTGCTCCGATACGGCCAGGCGTCGTGAGTGTGAACGATTAGCCGGACTCGCCGCTCTGGTGACAAGGCCAAACACGTTCAAAGACCGGGTTGGGTCGGAAGCGGAACGTCCGCTTCCGGCGCAGCCAGTTACCCAGCGTTGCTTAGTTCGTCGCTAAGCACGCGCTCTTTGGGATCGATCGAACCCAAGTTCTTCACAACCCGGAACCGGCCGGCCTGCGCCTGCGCGATGTACATGTTCATGCGAACATGGTGCTGGCCGGGGACCATTTCGGCCGGACCGCCCGGTCCCTCGCTTATGCGAGCGTGATCGAGCGCCCGGATGACCGCGTCCCGCTGGGCACTGCCCGCTTCCTTCACCGCCGCTTCCCACATCTTGATCGCCCGGTAGTGTCCGGTGCATCCGCTGCCCGCGGTCAGGGTAGCCCCACCAGGGAACCGTTCACCGTAGCGGCGCAACAGCGCGCGACCGAACGGTTCGTCGAGTTCCTGGTAGTAGTCGAGGCAGCTGTAGAGGCCTTCGATCTGCTCGGACGGCACCAGATTGAAGAAGTTCTCGTCGAAGTAGGTGCAGACGATCTTGCCGCCGCGTCTGCCGAAACCGGCCTTGTGCAGTTCTTCGAGGAACGGCGTCAGGCCCGGCGGGACGATGGTGTTGAAAACCACGTCGGTGCCGCTCGCCATGATCTGCCGCACCGTCCGCCGGAAATCGACAGTGTCGAGCGGAAAATACTCCTCGCCGACGATCTCGCCGCCATTGGCGCGAACCGCCCGGCTCGCCGCCTTGTTCAGCAAATGGGGCCAGATGTAGTCGGCTGACGGCAAATAGAACCGCTTCGCGCCGGTGCTGTTCATGAGCCATGGTATCAGCGGCTCGACCTGCTGGGCGGGTACGGGTCCGGTGCAGAAGATCAGGGGATCGTTTTCCTGCCCCTCATACTGCTCGGTATAGATGTAGAGCGTCCTGCCCCGGGTGACCGCCTCGCTCTTGACGGCCAGGCGGGTCGAACTGTAGATGCCGCCGACGACCACGTCGACCTTGTCGACGTCGACGAGTTTCGCGGCCTTTGCCTTGGCAACGCTGTCTGTGGTCTCGCCATCCTCGATGACGAGTTCCACCGGCCGGCCGAGGAGGCCGCCTTTGGCGTTGATGTCGTCGACGAGCATGGTGGTGAGGTTCGCATTTGCAACGCCCATGAAAGACAATGGGCCGGTGAGTTCGGCGATAAGGCCGATCTTGATGGGTTTCGGATCCATTTGATTTCTCCAAATCTGGGGGTTCGTCGGGGCGCGCCGCCGCCAGGCGGCGCGCTGCGCTCTGTGCGGGGACCTCAGGCCTCGTAATGGCCGAGCAGCAGCGCCGCCTGCGGCTTGCCGACATGGCCGGCTTCCTGAAGGATCGCTGGCACCTCCGGATCGGACACGAAATTCTTCCAGCCCTCGGCGTCCCAGTCGAAGATCGCCCAGACGCGGTCGGGCTCGCTGGGGTCGCGGAAGACGGTCGCGCCGTTCGAGCCGTGCAGCCGGCGCTTGTCGGCGCCCTTGGTCGAAAAGATACGGATGAAGTGGTCGATATCAGCCACTTTGGTCGTTGCGAGAAGCATCTGATTTCCTCCTGTCGGTCGCGGCCATCATTGGCCTGTCGACAGGATCACGATGCGCGCGCCGGAGCGGGCGCGCATGGGGTGGATTCCCTATGCCTGCGTCTCGCCCGGCCGGACCAGGCCGTGCTCGACCGCATAGAGCGCCGCGGCGGCGCGGGTGGTCACGCCGATCTTGGCATAGACGCTCTGGATATGATGGTCCGCCGTCTTGGGCGATATATCCAACTTGCGGGCCACTTCCTTCGCCGTAAGTCCGGCGGCGATCAGGCGCAGCACCTCGATCTCGCGCGGCGTCATTCCGGCCAGCGCTCGCGGCACGGCCCGCCGCGATGGCTGCCCGGCGAAGGACAACACGGCCTCGGCGGCGTCGTGGCAGATACAGCCGTCCCGCACGGCGGCGCGCAGCTGTGTCGCCGCCGCCTCGCTGGACAGCGCCTTGCGGTGCGGACGTTCCTCCCGCGATGTCTGGAAGGCTTCGGCAGCGGCCAGGATCCTTGCCGCCGGGGACAGGTCCGAGCCGCCGACCTTGCGGTGGTAGCCCGAGCCGTCCAGGCGCTCGTGATGACGCAGCACGAGGGCGGCCATCGCCTCGCCCTCGCGACCGAACGAGGCCAGGGCCCGCTCGCCGTAATAGGCGTGCAGCTGGGCCGCGTCGCGTTCGCGCACCGACAGCGGACCGTTGCGCATCCAGGTCGCCACCGGCACCACCAGTTCGCCAATGTCGTGGATGCAGCCCGACCAGCGCAGCGCGCGAACGTCAGGGTCGGGCAGCCCGATCCGCTTGCCCGCACCCGCGGCCAGTTCCGACACCATCCTCGAATGGCCCTGCGTAAACGGCATGCGCATGTCGATCATGTCGGCTATGGCCAGGAACGCCTCGTCGCAAGCCCCCTCGTCCAGCGTCACCGGCGGATCCGGCTCGAGCGCCAGGATCGTCTCGCGGTCGACCGTCGCGCCGATGCCTTCCATCAGGACCGCCGCGTTGGCCGAGACGAGCCGGGCCAGATCCGCTTCGTATGGACCATCACCGCGGCTGGCGACGGTTTCGGCCATCCCGTCGATGCCGACGGCATCGCTGAGCGCAATCGCATCCTGCGCCAATGTGATCAGGCGCACGGCGGGCAGGACATCCTCACCGCTCAGCCCGCGCGGCAGGCCCTTGCCGTCCCAGCGTTCGTAGATCTGCCCAAGATTGCGCCGGATCTCGTCGGACAGGCCGAGCCGCGCGCCGATCCGCTGCGCGACCTCGCAATGCGCGGTGAGCACCGGGCGGGCCACCGCGAGCGCCTGCGACATCGCGGCCTCGATCGCCCTGGCCTGCGCGTCCGGCTCGAGATCGTAGTAGAACCGCTTGAAGGCCTGCACGAAGACCCTGCCCAGTTCCGCACGATTGCCCATGTCGAGACCGACAAGGTCCTGGCGCAGGGCGATCTCATCGCCGAATGTGGCCGACAGAAGGTCCGTGTCGGCATTGCAGCCGACATAGCGCAGCATCGACTGATGGTAGGCGTTGCGCCGAACCTCATCGGACACACCCGCAAGCTCGGCGATCCGCATCGCAAGCACGCAGGATTTCAGCGCGAAGTCGCGAGAATGGCCAGTGGCGAGGTCCGAAGCATAGGCCAGGACCATCATGAAATCCGCCCGGCGTATCGAGACGTCCGTCATCGCATACCCCCAATGCCTCTATGCTAGCCCTGTGAGCCGTCCATACCTAGGGGAAAAATCCCAAGCCGGAAGCCGCCGTCTTCCGGCTGTTTTGGAGCCATGAACGGACTGGCCTCCGTTGGGAAATCGGGAACATATCCATGACAGCCCGTTAAGAGCCTGCGGAGAAACAGATCAAGAAAATTGCCGCCACCCTATAAGGAGGCTCTAATTTAAAATTCTATGTATTGTACAGGTACGGATATCACTTGATACGACGCCGTGGGTTCAGGCGCAGTAGAGAATTCGTGAAATCTTAATCTACAGAACCCAATATACGAGCAGACGGCTTCGTCTTCTGCAGAACTTATCAAATACCGCAAAGAGTGACGCAATGCACGCGTTCATAACAGCCGTTCGAATTCCGCTCGCGGACATGGTTGCGATCGCCCGGCCCGATCATTGGTTCAAGAACGTTTTCATGATCCCTGGCCTGGTCATCGGGGTGCTGTTCGTGCCGGCGGTCCGGCCAGATATTGCTTCTGCCGTTTTGATCGGCCTGATCTCCACCTGTCTGATCGCCTCCGCCAACTATACGATCAACGAATGGCTTGACGCGGAATCCGATCGTCATCATCCGCTAAAGCACATGCGGTCGGCGGCGCAGGGCAGATTGGTCGCGTCTCAAATCTTTGCGCAGTACCTCACTCTTTCGGTCGTGGGGCTTGGATTGGCCTCCCTGGTGTCGAAGGACTTCTTCCTCATCAGCAATGTTCTTTTGATGATGGGAGTCCTTTACAACGTTCGTCCGTTCCGGACGAAGGATCGGTCTTACCTCGACGTGATTTCTGAATCGGTCAACAATCCGCTCCGACTGCTTCTCGGCTGGTTCATCGTCGTTGACGGCAGTTTTCCTCCATCCTCCGTTCTGATGGCCTACTGGATGGGCGGAGCCTTTCTCATGGCGATCAAGCGATACGCTGAATTCCGCTTCATCGGCGATCCCCAGCGAGCCAGCCTCTACAGGCGTTCCTTTGCCGGATACGACGAAAAGACCCTCCTCCTTTCAGGGTTTTTCTACGCGATCACCGCAAGTTTCTTCCTCGCGATCTTCCTCATCAAGCACCGAATTGAGTTCGTCCTGTCGTTTCCGCTCTTCGCGATACTCTTCGTCTGGTACCTTTCCATCGGCATGAAAAACGGATCGGCGGCGCAGCGACCCGAGAGGCTTTTTCGGGAGACGCCTTTCATGGCCTATGTCGGCTTCCTGGTAGCGGCAGTGGCGGTGATGCAGCTTGTCGATATGCCGTTTCTCTATCCGTTGCTCGATGTGCAACAGCTTGGCCAGGACACCGGCAATTGAGGAGCATGCCGACCAGCCAGATCGCGCGCTACGCGACCGTCGGCGTCACGGCGGTCGCAATCCACTATGCCATCCTGGTTGGATTGGTCGAGCTTGCCGGCGTGAAAAAGGTCATCGCCTCGGTCATCGGATTCTGCGCCGCGGTTCCCTTCAACTATTATCTCCAGCATCGCTGGGTTTTTCGGTCGGAGAATGACCATCGCCTGGCGCTGACGCGCTACGTGATCGTCACAAGCCTCGGTCTTATGATCAATTCATGGGTGTTCTATGCCGGGCTGGCGGTCGGGCTTCCATATCTCCTGGCACAGGCAACGGCGATCGTGCTGGTGACCGGATTCAACTTCATCGCCAACCGGTTCTACACGTTCACCGCACATTCCGCGGTGCGATGATGCCTCCGAGAACGCCAGTCCGGAAAACCGTAACAGCCGTCTACGATCTGGACGGCACGATCACGCGATCGGATACGTTTGTGCCGTTCCTGCTCGGCTTTCTGGCCAGGAACCCCTCGCGCATCTTTCGTTGCATTCCATTGCCATTTCATCTCCTGGCCTTCTGGATCGGGCTGCGGGGCAACGACTGGGCCAAGCAGAAATTCCTTACAGCCGTATGCGGCGGAGCCAGCCGGAAGGCGCTGGCGGATTATTGCGCCGACTTTGCGGCTCTTGTCGTTGAGACCGGGCTTCGGCCGGGCGCTGTCGCCTCGATAGAGGCGCACCGTGCACGTGGTGACAGGCTGATCCTCATAACCGCAAGCCTGGATCTCTATGTCGATGCCATCGCACGACATCTGGCATTCGATGACGTCATAGCGTCGAAGGCGGCGTGGCGAATGGCTGGCGATCTTGGTGCGACCCTGGACGGGCGGCTAGACGGCGAGAACTGCTATGGCGCAAACAAGGTCGAAAGGCTCAAGGCCCTTCTGTCGAATGACACGCCCGACATGCACATTGTCGCCTATTCGGATCACTCGAGCGACCTGCCGCTTTTGACGGCTGCCGGTTCCGGATATGTGGTCAACCCCAAACCCTCCATGCGCAGGCTCGCCCAGGCAAACAGCTTGCCGGTGCTGGACTGGTCCGGCGGATCCGAACCGGCACCGCGCCGCGCGGTGCCCGGTTTTCAGCGCCTTCGGATATTTCCATGATGGATTTCGCGCAGAAGCCGACCCAAGACGGCGGCACGTCGTGCTGGGTTTGTGGCTCGGCCGACACGATGCTGTTTCGCCAGTCCACAATCGGCGAAAAGATGACAGCGGATGCTGTCGCCATAACGGACGCAAACTACGGGGTGACTGCGGCAGTTTTCCGCTGCGATTCGTGTGGCTTCCTGCAGTGCCCGGAGATTTCCGACGTCCTTGCACTCTACCAGGACATGGAAGACCCGGGATACGCGCTGACCGCCGAGCCGCGAGCCCTGCAAGCGCGCAGATTGCTGAAGCTTGTGGAGAAATTCCGTCCGGCTCCGGCGCGGCTTCTGGACGTCGGCGCGGGCATCGGCCTGCTGATCGATGAGGCAGAAAAACGAGGCTTTTCCGCAGTTGGCGTCGAACCATCGCGCTGGTTGGCGGCCAGGGCCATGGAACGCGGACTCGAGGTTGTCTGCGGCGTGCTGCCTCACAAGGATGTAAAGGGCCCATTCGACATCGTCTGCCTCATCGACGTGATCGAACATGTTTCCGACCCCGTGGGACTGTTGCGAACCATCCGCGAAGTGATGGCCCCGGACGCAAAGCTCGTCATGGTCACGCCGGACGTGAAGTCCGTACTGGCGCGTCTGATGGGCAGGTATTGGTGGCATTTCCGGGCCGCGCATATCGGCTATTTCGACAAGACAACTCTGGAAAGAGCGTGCAATGCGGCGGGATTGAAGCCGATCCACACAGAACGGCCCTGCTGGTATTTCAACGCCGATTACCTCTGGGATCGCGTGATGGCCTACCTTCCAGGAAGATTGCGGCTCAAGGCTCCGCTGATCCTGAGGCGTCTGACACTGCCGCTCAACCTTCGTGATTCCCTGTTGTTCGTCGTCGAGCCTCATTCTGCTGGCAACGAGAAACGGCCGGCGCGATGAAAACAAGCGACAACGGCAGCCTGCAGGCCGTGCCGGCATCGGCATTCGCCCCTCGCTGGCCGTGGACCCCGGTGGCGGTGATCCATCTGGCGGCATGCCTGGCGGTGGTCGTGCTCACCGCAATCGCCATAAAACTGGACGCCTACAACTACATACATGCCACGGCCAGTAGCCATTTTGCAGTGATAGCGAGGGCGTTCAACGTCAATGGGCTGTTCGACCTGGGACTGGTCCCCGTCCAGAACAACGGTCCCCTGACAAACTCCCCCGATGCGTATCTGCATTGGCCGCCGCTTTATCCAATCCTTCTTGCCTTGTGGTTCCGGGTCTTTGGCGAAGGTGTGATCGTGCAACACCTGTTGTCCGTTGCCTTGAATGTGATGTCGGCAGCGTTGATCTGGCGAAGCTTCGCCGGGCCATCCGACAAGACCGCCTCCGGTCTTGCCGTGCTTGCGTTTCTGGGCGCTCCCATCATGTTCAGTTTTGGCTTTGCGGGCCTTCATCTGCACCTGGCGATCATGCTGACACTGCTCGCTCTGGTTCTGTTCGCACGCAATACGGGCGCGGCGGCGCGCGATACCAGTGCCTCGCACCGGCGAATTCTGCTTGGCGTCGGTGCGTTCGCATATTTCCTGGCGGTAATGACCTCCTGGGAGCCCTTGCTGGCCGCGCCGGCCTTTTGCTTCCTTGCCCTGCGCGATCGTCATCGGCAGACCACGTCGGCGCTGGTTTTGTTTGGTTTTGCAGCGGTTGCGGCTTTGCTGTCTATCGTTCTGCTCTACGGGACAGAATATCCATATTTCGCGGAGGAACTCTGGAACCGTGCGCTGATGCGCTCTGGCTCGAATGTCGACCTCTACCCGCCTGACTATACCGTGACTTACTATTTGCAGCATGCGGTTCTGGGGCGTTTGCCGTCCCTTGGCGTAATCGGCATGCTCGGTCTCGTGGGCGGTGGCGTCTGCATGCTGACGGCAACCAAACTTCCAAGGCCCGCGGTCGCGATCTATCTCGGCTCGTTGAGCATGTTCTGTTTGTGGGCGGCCTTTATGCGCAACCACTTGGCGATGCACGAATATCAGCTGTTGATCCTGTTGCCGGCCGCCGCCTGCGGTGCGGGACTTCTCGTTGAGCGATTTTTTCCGCATCAAAGGACAAGATTGGCGCAAACAGCCGTGCCTGACCAGAGCCGGTCTCATCGTTACCGCAGGCTCACATGCCTGGTGGCGCCGCTGCTGGCCGCATCGTCGTCCTACGCGGCTATTCGCACCGTTTCGGATTTCACGCCGAGCAATGAAATGATCGCGTTGGCTGATCTGTCCAAATCAGTCCTGCCCGACAACGCAATCATCGTCACGCCCTATGGTGACATGGTGTTCGTCTACTATTCCGGCCGTCATGTCATCCGCGCGATAGAAAGCGAGGACGTCCTCGACCGTGAACAAAGAGCAATTGCCGCGCTATGCGCGACTTGCCCGATCTACCTGGTGGCGAATAGCCAGGCAGTTGACGCGTTCCCGTCCTATAGGCTGGCAAAACCGCTGGCTGAAATATCCAACACGGGTGCTATCTGGCGACTGGGCAAAGCCCCGACATAAGGCATGACAAAGGAAGCTAGACCTCACCTGCAATCGACGTAGTGAACCATCGCGTCGATCTTGGCGGCGATCCGACATCGGGCAACGCCGCTCGTTGCCCCTGAGAGCCGCTAGTCGCGCACGCGCCGCAGCGTGCCCAGATGATTTTCGTCGAGGAAGCCTATGGTCATGGCCGATGCCTTGCCGTCGGGGCCGACGACGAAGCTCACGCCGGTTGGCCTGTCCGGTGTCTCGGCATCGGGGAAGGTCAGGAACAGGTCGCCGTCGTAATGCGCCAGGGAATAGGACCGGGCACCCGCCGGGCCGACCTTGAGCACAAGGCCGTCTCCCGCACTCGCCACGACAGCATTGCCGAAGAAGTCGTTGGCGTAGCGGCCGGCATAGGCACTTGCCGGCCTGGACGGCCTTGCCGGAGATGGCGGCGCGGCATAGGTGGCCTTGGCCGCCTCGACTACCGGGCCGAACATTCCGGCATAGATGCCGTCCCATGCCTTGACCCAGTCCTTCTGCACCGCCCCCTCGAAGACGAGGTCCGCGAAACTGTCGGACAGCCCTTCCGGCACACCCGTCGGGAAGGCGTTGGCGATGATGACGATGCCAAGCCTCTCCCGCGGGAAGATCGTCACCAGCGTGCGCGCGCCGACGCTGAAGGCACCGGCATGGCCCCAGCTGAGCCCATGCCGGCCGAACTCGACATTCCAGCCGAGGTCGTAGAAGGACTCGCCGCCGGAGACGGGGTTCTTGCCGCGCGTCATCAGCGGCACATGCGTCTGGTCCAGCGCATCGGCTGATATCAGCGTCTTGCCGGCATAGACCCCGTTGCCGAGGATGAGGCGCACCCATTGCGAGAGATCGCGCGCGGTGGAACTGACGCCGCCCGCGGGCGCCTGCGCGTCCGGATCGCGCTCTATCTTGGCGGCCCAGGCGCCATCGACCTTGATGTGCAGCGCGGCACGATCGGCGTGTTTGACGAAATCCGAATGACGCGAACTGGTCGAGGCCATGCCAAGCGGCCGGTAGAGTTTCTCCTCGGCGACCTCCTCCCAGGGCTTGCCTGTCGGCATGGCGGCCGCGACGGCGCCCTCGGTCAGTCCGAAATTGCTGTAGGAGTAGCCGGCACGGAAGCTCGACGATGGCGGCACGAACCGCAGGCGATGCAGGATTTCGGCACGGTCGTAGCCTATGTCCTCGAGGTCGTCCCCGGCGGTGCCGGGCAGTCCGCTGCGGTGCGAAAACAGGTCGCGGACGGTGAGTTGGCTGGTCGGATAGGGATCGGCCAGTCGAAAGGCCGGATCGAGGTCGGCGATCTTCGAATCCCACGACACGGTCCCGTCGCTGACCAGCGCCGCCACCACGGTGGCGGAGACCGGCTTGGAAAGCGAGGCGATCTGGAACACCGTGTCGGCGTCGACCGCGTCGGGCTTGCCGGCCTCGCGATGCCCGAAACCTCTGAGGAAGATCACGTCATCGTCGTGCACCACGGCGATGGCGAGACCGGGCACCGCACCGTCCGCGACGGCGCCTTGGGCGAGCGCTTCGAGCTTCGACAGGGCGACGGCGATGCGCTCCGGCGTAATGGTGTCGGCCGACGCGGCACGCGGCCAAAGCGCCAGCATGGCGATGCAGACCCAGATTCGCCAGTCGCAGAGGTTCCGGTTCAGGCGCACGCTCGAGCCTCCTCTCCTGCATTTACCTGGCTATGATACAGGCCGGTGCGAACGAGGCCAATGCCCGGCCGGCAGTCCACCTTCGTCGCAATCGACCATCACCACGATTTCAGGCAATCTGACAGATGAAGGCGCGCCATGGGGAGATGGGGCGCCGCCAGGGAGGACTGACATGACCGGCTTGCCGCGCTATGAGGACGCCGTTGCGGGCTTTCGCATCGAGGATGAAATCGCCAGGCTCGATGGCGATCCGGCGACCGGCATAAACGCCTATGTCGAATGCTGCGGCCGCCACACCGGTGAGAACCGGCTGGCGCTGCGCGCGATCTCGGCCGGAGGCGAGCTACGCGAATTCAGCTTCGACGATCTCGCGGACATGTCCGGCCGCGTCGGCAACCTGCTCAGGCAATTGGGCGTCGTTCCCGGCGATGTCGTGGCCGGCATGCTGCCGCGCATTCCCGAACTCATAGCGCTCATCCTCGGCACCTGGCGCATCGGCGCCGTCTACCAGCCGCTGTTCACTGCCTTCGGCCCGAAGGCGATCGAGCACCGCCTCGGCTACAGCGGCGCCAGGCTGGTGGTGACCAATCCAGCCAATCGCGGCAAGCTCGACGAGATCGAGACCTCCCCGCCGATCGCCACCATTCTTGGCCCCGGCGATGCCCTGCCCCAAGGCGACATCGACTTCCGTGCCGCCCTTGCCTCTGCCTCCCCCGATTGCGAACCCGTCATGCGCAAGGGCGACGACCTGTTCATGATGATGTCGACCTCGGGAACGACGGGCCTGCCCAAGGGCGTGCCGGTGCCGCTCAATGCGCTGCTGGCCTTCGGCGCCTATATGCGCGACGCGATCGGGCTGCGCCCCGACGACGTCTTCTGGAACATCGCCGATCCCGGCTGGGCCTATGGCCTCTACTACGCCATCACGGGCCCCTTGATGCTCGGCATCGCCACTACTTTCAACGAGGGCGCCTTCAACGCCAGGAGCACCTATGACGTCATCGAGCGGCTCGGCGTCACCAGCCTTGCCGGCTCGCCCACCGCCTTCCGACTGCTGCTCGCCGAAGGGCCGGAGGCCGCCGCCCGCATCAAGGGCCGGCTGCGCGTGGTGAGCAGCGCCGGCGAGCCGCTCAACCCGGAAGTTATCCGGTGGTTCGACGCCAACCTCGCCGCGCCCATCCACGACCATTACGGCCAGACCGAAAACGGCATGATGGTCAACAATCATCATGGGCTTGCGCATTCCGTGCGCGCGGGCTCGGCCGGCTTTGCCATGCCGGGCTACCGCATGGTGGTGCTGGACGAGGCCGGCAACGAACTCGGCCCCAACCAGCCCGGCATCCTCGCCGTCGACATCGCCAACTCGCCGCTGCGCTGGTTCGACGGCTACCACCAGGCCGAGACGCCGGCGATCGCCGGCGGCTACTATCGCACCGGCGACACGGTGGAATATGAGCCGGACGGCTCGGTCTCCTTCATCGGCCGCGCCGACGATGTCATCACCTCGTCGGGCTACCGCATCGGCCCATTCGACGTCGAAAGCGCGCTCATCGAACATCCTGCGGTCAACGAGGCGGCGGTGGTCGGCGTGCCCGACCCGCAGCGCACCGAACTCGTCAAGGCCTTCGTCATCCTCGCGCCCGCCTACCAGGGCAGCCCCGAACTCGCCGAGGAACTGGCGCAACACGTCCGCAAACGGCTCTCGGCCCACGCCTATCCGCGCGAGATCGATTTCGTGGCCGAATTGCCGAAGACGCCGAGCGGCAAGATCCAGCGGTTCCTGCTGCGGAAGGCTGAGGTGGAGAAGCGGAAGGGGTGATTCCGGACCAACCCGGGGCGAACGCCAGCGAAGCGCCGCGTGCCCTCCTGCGGATCGGTTCTATAAAACCGCCATGACCCTGCCTGCCGTATCGAGGCGGCAGCCAACTTGCGCTTGCCGGACTTCGATGCCACCGCGTCCCGCATAGTCTATTCGCACCTGGATCGGCGCCGTCAGTGCGCCCCCACCTCGACGCAAGGCACCTGCGCTCACCGCGCGGACACGAACGGCGCCAAGCGGCCTGGCGGCGGATAGGATCGCCGCGCGGCAGGCCTGTACGATCGCTTCTGGCGTGCCGGGTTTCGCTTTCAGTGCCTCCAGGGGTGCGAAGGGATATCCCCTGGCGAGGTCGCCCTGACCGGCTTTGGAAGGCCTGAGGACGGGCGGCAGGACGACCGACTGCCTCGCCGTCTTGGCAGAGGCAAAGGGTGTCGTGGCAGTGGCTGTCGCGGCAGAACCACTGGCTGCCGTGGCGGCGGCCGATCCGTTTCCGGCGGACGGATCGGCGCCCAGGCCGACACCTGTCGAGAGGCCTCCGCCTGCGGAGCCGGCACTACCGCCGGCACTGACGCCCGCGCTGACTGATCCGCCTCCTGCGCCGACCGAAGCGCCGACATTTGATCCGCCGACACCGCCGACGCTCGCGCCCACCCCTACGGATGCGCCTTGCGAACCGGCGCTCACTCCAGCATCGAGCCCGAGGCCACCGACCTTGCCGCCTAAACCCGCATCGAGAGCCGAGGCAGGCCCGATCGCGATACCGATCGTCAACGCGGCCGCTGCATATTTTTTCACTGTCATCCTCCCTGCGCCGTGCATTTCGATCGCCTGTCTTTCACTGCGAAAGTGGGCGGGTTGGCAGCAATGCAGGGGGAAGAGCGAAGGTTGCCGTCATGACGGGCTGCGGCGACTTTGGACCCTTCACCTTGCGTTTTTTCAGCGCGCCCGGTTTACGGGCCGTGACCGGACGCGGCAGCGAACTCGCGAGCGCGCTCTTGGGGGCCTTGGATGCGCGCACCACGGTCGCGGTCCGACGTTTTTCCCCGGCGCCTTCGATCTTCATGCTGTCGATTTCCTCGCGTGCGGCACTGAGGCTGCGTGCCAGGCCGTTGGCCCTTTCACGCTCCTGGTCCAGCGCCGCGCTCAAGTCCATTGAGCTCTGCTTCAAGGCGTCGCTTTCCCTGCGGGCAATGTCGAGGTCACGCATGGCTGAATCGGCTCGCTGACGTTCCAGTTCGAGCGCCTTGCGAGCCTGGTTTGAGACGGCGTCGGCCGCTTGCCGGTCCTTCTCGGCCTTGGCCTGCTCCGCGACGGCCAGATTCGCGCCTGTCTTGAGCGCAGCGATCGTCTGATGGGCCGTGGCGAGTTCCTGTTCCAGCAGCCCGACCTTACGGCGTTCCTCATCCAGCGCCTGCTTCGCGGCGGCGTCGGCCACTTGCCGGTCTTCCACCGCCTTGGCCTGCTCGGCTACAGACAGATTTGCGCCTGTCTTGAGCGCATCGATCGTTTGACGGGCCGTGGCGAGTTCCTGTTCCAGCAGCCCGACCTTTTGGCGCGCTTCATCGAGCGCCTGCGTCGCGGCGGCCTGGGACGCATCCGCGGCGGGAAGCGCTTCAGGCATCGCGCTTTTCTTGCTGTCCCAGAGGCTGGCTTCCGCCCTGAAATTTTCGATGGCGCGCTGCGCCGTCTCCAGATTGAGCGTGAGCGCTTCGTCCGTCTGCTGCTGCTCCTTCAGGGCCTGCGCTTGCCTGGCCAACTCGGCCCGCGCCGCGGCCAGTTCGCGGCGCAAGGCCTGCTCATCCTCGTCCTTCGCGATATCGGTGCGGTTCGAAACCGCGACCGGCGAACGGCCATTGGCTGCGGCAGTCGCGGACGCATCGGGCGCCAGCTGGCTGTTTGCCGGAGACGCAAACAGCAGGATGAGGATTGACGAAACGAGGGATGGCAAGGCGTTACGCCGGCTGCCAAATATCCCGTGAAGTGAGATCGAAGGCCGTCGTTTGGTAAAGGTGAAGTCAAAGCGCGGACATTTGGACCTGGTACCCTGCAAATGATTCATCACCTGACTCCACCTGGCGCGACCCCCACCGCGATCGTATTCTCCACTTGGTTCGAGCTACGGCTGGATGCCGCGTCACCTGGACGCTACCTCCTATTTCCCTGCTTGTTGTCATTCGAACGAACGAATGAAGCTTTCCCCTGCTCCATGCGGCCCCCTGCTCCATGCGGCAAAGACGGTTCTGCTTGAATCAGCAACGGTGATGACCACACATGGCGGCCTGCTGCGGATCGAGTATCCGGCAATCCATGACGCCATACCGTGGCGATGAAGCTCGACCATGCGAAGTTTTGCGATCTGATCGTGGATGCGCTTGAGCGGCTGACGAAGGGTTTGGGGTGAGTTCCGGAGCCACCGGTCGAGGTTAATTGAATTCCCGCTCGCGGCGTCCTATACGTCGCCGATGGAAACCATAGCCAGCGCCCAAAGAGACATCATTCCACTGTCCGGCCGCCAGCCTCATGCCGGACGGGCCGCGCCGTTCCTGCCGATGAGCCGCGCCGAGATGACGGCGCTCGGTTGGGATGAATGTGACATCGTGCTGGTCACAGGCGACGCCTATGTCGACCATCCGAGTTTCGGAATGGCGATCATCGGCCGCCTGCTCGAATCCCGGGGTTTTCGGGTCGGCATCATCTCGCAGCCCGACTGGCAGTCGGCGGAGCCGTTCAAGGCGCTGGGCAGGCCGAGACTGTTCTTCGGCATCACCGGCGGCAACCTCGATTCCATGGTCAACCGCTACACCTCGGACCGCAAGCTGCGCCATGACGACGCCTATACGGCGGGCGGTGACGGCGGCAAGCGGCCGGACCGTTGCACGATCGTCTATACGCAGCGCTGCCGCGAGGCCTACAAGGACGTGCCGTTGGTGCTGGGCGGCATCGAAGCCTCGCTGCGCCGCATCGCTCACTACGACTACTGGTCCGACAAGGTGCGCCGCTCGATCCTGGCCGATGCCAAGGCCGATCTTTTGATCTATGGCAATGCAGAGCGCGCCGTCGTCGAGGTGGCGAACCGGCTCGCCGCCGGCGACACGCCACGCCAGCTCGACTCCATCAGGGGTGTCGCCCTGTTCCGCCGCGTGCCCGAGCATTTTACGGAACTCCACGCCGACGATCTCGATTCCGCCGACGAGGGCGCGACCCGCAAGCCCGGCGACACCGTGATCCGGCTGCCGTCCTTCGAACAGGTCGAGAGCGATCGCGATGCCTATGCCCGCGCCTCGCGCGTGCTGCACCGCGAGGCCAACCCCGGCAATGCCCGCCCTCTCGTCCAGCGCCATGGCGACCGCGACCTGTGGCTCAATCCGCCGCCCATCCCGCTGACCTCCGACGAGATGGACGCCGTCTACGACCTGCCCTACGCGCGCGCGCCGCATCCGTCCTATGGCGATGCGAAGATCCCCGCCTGGGACATGATCAAGTTTTCGGTGACGGTGATGCGCGGCTGCTTCGGCGGCTGCACTTTCTGCTCGATCACCGAGCACGAAGGCCGGATCATCCAGAACCGGTCCGAGGGCTCGATCCTGCGCGAGATCGAGAAGATCCGCGACAAGACCCCGGGCTTCACCGGCGTGATCTCCGATATCGGCGGGCCGACCGCCAACATGTACCGGATGGCCTGCAAGGACCCGAAGATCGAGGCCGCCTGCCGCCTGCCGTCCTGCGTATTTCCCGACATCTGCCCCAACCTCAACACCTCGCATGACGACCTGATCCGGCTCTATCGCAAGGTCCGCGAAGTCAAGGGCGTCAAGAAGGTGATGGTCGCCTCCGGTGTGCGCTACGACCTGGCCGTCACGAGCCCCGAATATGTCAAGGAACTGGTGACCCACCACGTCGGCGGCTACCTCAAGATCGCGCCCGAGCACACCGAGCGTGGGCCGCTCGACAAGATGATGAAGCCCGGCATCGGCACCTATGACCGCTTCAAGGAGATGTTCGACGCCGCGGCCAAGGAAGCCGGCAAGAAATACTACCTCATTCCGTATTTCATCGCAGCTCATCCCGGCACGACCGACGAGGACATGCTGCAGCTGGCCATCTGGCTGAAGAAGAACCGCTATCGCGCCGACCAGGTGCAGACCTTCCTGCCTTCGCCCATGGCCACGGCGACCGCCATGTACCACACCGGCGTCAACACGCTGAAGGGCGTGCGGCGCGGCGCGACCGACAAGGTCGAGACCGTTCGCGGCGGCCGGCAGCGCCGGCTGCACAAGGCATTCCTGCGCTACCACGATCCCGACAATTGGCCGCTGCTGCGCGATGCCTTGAAGGAGATGGGGCGCGCCGACCTTATCGGTCCTCGCCCCGACCAGCTCGTGCCCGCCCACCAGCCGCCCGGAACCGGCAAGGCTGCCGGCACGAAGCGCCCCATGCGCCCCGCCGGCAAAGGCCAGAGCTTCACCACCAAGGGCGTGCCCTTTCCAAAGAAGTTGAGCCGCTAGCTAGTCTAGTCCGCTTTGCCCTTTATCAGCGCGCGCTCGGTCGGGAGCGTGCCTTCCCGCTGCATCACGGCGGCAAAGAAGCCGTCGGTATCATGGCGCGCGGGCGTCAGCGACAGATAGTCGGAATGGGCTGAATTCGTCAGCTGCGGCGCGGCCTCGCGCAACGGCACGGCGCGAAAAGCCGGATGCACATCGAGGAAAGCGGCCACCTGTTCCTCGTTCTCCTCTGGCAGCATGGAGCATGTCGCGTAGACCAGCCGTCCGCCGGGCTTCACCAGACGCGCCGCACTCGCCAGAATCCGGGCTTGCAACGACACGAGATGATCCAGCCCCTGTTCCGCCGACGCGCGCCAGCGCGCATCGGGATTGCGTCGCCATGTGCCGGTGCCGCTGCATGGCGCGTCCACCAGCACGCGATCAAAACCACCCTTGTGGCGCTTGATCCACCGATCCGCTTCGCCGGCCAGAAGTCGCGTCTCGATATTGTGCAGCCCTGCCCGCCGGAAGCGCTCGGCGCCGCGCTTCAAACGGCCGTCCATGACGTCGCAGGCGACGACGTGACCCCTATTGTTCATCTGCGCGGCGATGGCCAGTGTCTTGCCGCCGGCTCCGGCGCAGAAATCGACCACGCGCTCGCCCGGCCGGGCGCCAACCAGCATGGCGACAAGCTGCGAGCCCTCATCCTGAATCTCGACCTCGCCGCTTTTCAGCATCGGCAGGCTCGCCAGCGAGGGGCGCTCATGCACGCGAATGCCGCAAGGCGCGAGGGCCGATGGCTGCACCCGCAAGCCGAGATCTTTCAACGCGCCAAGCATGGCCTCGCGGGTCGACTTGATCGGATTGACGCGCAGGTCAAGCGGCGCCGACGTCAGAAGCGCGGCCATCTCGTTCCCGAACGCTTCCTTGAAACGACGCCGCAGCGGATCGGCAGCCCAGGACGGGCATTCAAGGCGCACCTCTTCCGGCATGCCGGGATGGTCGATCGTGCATCCCTGCAGTTTGACCAGCAGCGCGTGCTCGTGATCCTTCAGGATGGCAGGCGCGAATTTCGCTCCGTTGAACAAGCGTTTGATCTGATCGGGCGTCTTGCCTTCCTTCAGGATGAGCCATGCGAGCAGCCGGTTGCGGGGCATATCCTGGCGCCCATGGTTGACCAGCCACCAGCCAAGCCGTGCATGATGTCGCAGAAGCGCGTAGAGCAACTCTAAAATCCGCCCGCGGTCCTTGTCGCCGATATAGCGACGGGCCCGAAACCAGGCCGAGACGACAGCATCCGCGGGACGCGCGACGCTATCGGCTTCATGCATGAGTTCGATTGTGGCTTGTAGAACGGCGGCAGGAGTCACGGGACGGCGATCGGGCTGAAAAAACGCCTATATAATCGACAGAACTGCTCCTGACTATTGTTCGCGCATGGCGACGTGACGACCCGCTCGCGCCGCAAGCCCTCCCTTCAGTGCGCCACACCATCGGCCGCGTGCAGCAGCCTCCACGCCAAGCCGAGACGCCCATGGAACTGCGACGCAAAACGCTCGGCGGCCGCATCCTCCAGGCCGTCATCGACCAGCGCCTCGATGCTTCGCCGCATCAGGGCGAGTTGCATCTGCCTGGCGTGTTCCCGGTCGGCCTCTCGCATGATTGCCGTGACGTGGTAGGCAATGACGGGCTGGCCGAGGCACGACGTGAGCGTGTTGGCGTCGGCTGTTACGGCAGTAACCGCATCTTCGATGTTCATTCTGGCGATCCTCATCAAAAAAATGATGCTGACGCCTCCCCGCGGGGCGACGGTGGTCCGTCGCTTCTTCTTTGATTTCAACCTGTCGGGCGCGACCGAAAGTGGCGCGCCACGCTTATGATTACTGTCTTCTCCGGCCCCTCGAGCAGCCTCGTTTGACCTGAAAACAGTATCCGTCAAATTTGATTCAAAGGCGAACGGATAGTTAATCGATGGTTAATGGCGGCGCTTGGCATGCCTGCCCGATCAGGATGTTTCGCCTGGGCGTTTTCTGCCGCGCAATAGCCGCAAAGCTGCCCGATGGCTGCCTGGCCTGTTGATCCGCCACGAAGAAAGGTTCTGTCATGCGGTTGGTCTGGACGGTCTTGTTTGCCCTGGCGAGCAGTGTTGCCTTCGCCGCCTCGCCCGAGGACGATTATATCGCCGCGCGCGACAAGGCGATTGCCGACATCGCGGCGATGGAGAGCACGAACGCACCGGTGGAGACGCTCGATGCGGCCAATGAAAAGGCCCGCGCCGATCTCGAAAAGCGGCTTTCCGCCCTGCTCGGCCCCTTCGCGGTCAAGGATTTTCCGGCGGCCGGCAAGATCAACATCGAAAGCCTGAGTTCCTCCGATGTCGGCTTCGGCATGCTGGACGGGCTGCGCCACGGCACCGAGGACGGCCCCAGCATCGTGGCCTCGACACGCGGGCTGGTCGAGCGCTGGCTGCGGTCGCGCGCCGCCGAGACCGACGCCGACCTCAAACTGCCCACCAATTTCGACGCGGCGCTCAAGCTCGATGCCTTCTACACCCAGGCCATCGGCAGCGACGCCGCCTTCACCGGCACGCTCGACTTCGCGCTGAAGAAACCTGACGGCGCCGACATGGCGATCGCCCGTCTTGGCGGCTGGGCACAGGATATCGGGCCGAACTCCGACCAGGAGGTCGTCGTCACCGTCGTCAAGGGCAACAGCGTCCTGATCGCCGAAGCGCCCGCGACACCGCCCGTCCCCAAGATCGCGGCCTGCGACGCGGCGTGGACCGCCGCCGACGCCGCCGCCCAGAAACTGGCCAAGCAGGCCACCGACGACAGCGACGAAAACACATCCGACGCCGCCAATGCCGCCTGGACGAAAGGCGACAACGACTTCCGCGCCTGCATGGGCAAGAGCCTGCCGGACACCCCGGCCTATCCAGCCCTGCTCGCCCAGGCGCAGGCGCTGGCGGATCACATGGCGGCGAATTAGGGCACCTTGCGGACCAAGGGCCGAGCCGATGAACGACAGGCTGCAATGTGCCTCGTGTGGATCGGACGGAACCGAGGTGATCGTCCAGTTCGGGTCGTACTGTATTCGATGCGCCACTTGCGGCGAGGGCATCGTCGCCACATCGTTCTTGGCGGTTTCCGACACGGATCGTGAAATCTCCGCCTTTGTCGACCCCGGCCAGGGAAAACAACCCGCACCGGGAAGCTTGATCGCCTGTGGGTCATTCCGGCAGATTGCCAAGGCAATCCGCGATGTTGCGGATACCGGGATATTGGTGCGCCTGGTCGCCAAACCATAACCCCAAAGGGCCACTTCGCTGTCACCATGGGCATTCGTCACGTGGAAACCCGGCAATTGGCTTTCCATCCCCTGCGTGGACTGTTCCTCACCCCTTGTCGCCTTCGCATCGCGCTACGATATTGTCGGTCGCGCCGGGATCTGCCGAGTGGCCGGCGCAATTGAAAATGGTTGAAGGATAGGCCCGGATCGTGCATGGCGCGGCGGGCGGATGAACAGCGTGGGAAAATCGAATGACGACGGACACGAAAGCGACGGAAACCAGGGCGTTCGAGGCGGATGTCTCGCGGCTGCTGCACATGATGGTGCACTCGGTCTATTCCGACAAGGACGTCTTCCTGCGCGAGCTGATTTCCAACGCCGCCGACGCCTGCGAGAAGCTGCGCTTCGAGGCCGTCAGCCGTCCCGAATTGCTGGGCGACGACCCCAAGCCGCGCATCTCGATTTCGGCTGACGCCGACAACAAGCAGATCACCGTCGAGGACAACGGCATCGGCATGAGCCGCGACGACATGGCCGAGGCCCTGGGCACGATCGCCCGCTCGGGCACCCGCGCCTTCATCGAGCGTGTCGGCACAGGCACGGAGGACACGCAGCTCATCGGCCAGTTCGGCGTCGGCTTCTACTCCGCCTTCATGGTGGCCGACCGTGTCGACGTGATCAGCCGCCTCGCCGGAAGCGATGAGGCCTGGCGCTGGTCGTCCGACGGCAAGGGTTCCTACGAGATCGCGCCGGCCCCGCTCGAAGCCGCGCCCAAGCGCGGCACCCGCGTCGTGCTGCATCTGATGGACGACGCGGTTTCCTACACCGGCTCCTATCGGCTAGAACAGCTGGCCAAGTCGCAATCGGGCCATGTGCCGGTGCCGATCACGCTCGTGGAAAAGCCTGGCGCCGAGGCGCGCGACATCGCCGACGGCACGGCGCTCTGGGTGCGGCCGAAGAGCGAGATCAAGCCCGAGGAATACACCGACTTCTACCGCAGCGTCGCCGGCCAGTATGACGAGCCGGCCGCCACCATCCATTTCCGCGCCGAGGGCCGGCAGGAATACTCCGTGCTCGCCTTCGTGCCGGGATCGCGGCCGTTCGATCTGTTCGACCAGGACCGCAAGGGGCGCATGAAGCTCTATGTGCGCCGTGTCTTCATCACCGACGATGCCGACCTTCTGCCGCGCTATCTGCGCTTCGTGCGCGGGCTGGTCGATTCCGCCGACCTGCCGCTCAACGTCTCGCGCGAGATGATCCAGGAAAGCCCGCTGCTGGCCTCCATCCGCAAGGGCCTGACCAACCGCGTGCTCGGCGACCTCGCCAAGCTGGCGGAAAACGAGGGCGAGGCCTACGCCAAGATCTGGGAGAATTTCGGCGTCGTCCTCAAGGAAGGGCTCTACGAGGATTACGAGCGGCGCGAGCAGTTGCTGAAGCTCGCCCGCTTCCACTCGACCACATCAGGCGAAGCCTGGCGCGGCCTGGCCGACTATGTCGCGGCGATGAAGGAAGGCCAGAAGGCGATCTTCTTCATGGCCGGCGACGACCGCGCCCGGCTCGAAGCCTCGCCGCAGCTCGAAGGTTTTAAAGCGCGCGGCATCGAGGTGTTGCTGCTTACCGACCCGGTCGACAGTTTCTGGGTGACGATGGCGCCGGACTTCGACGGCAAGCCGTTCAAATCTTTGACGCAAGGCGTGGCCGAGCTTTCCGATATCCCGCTGCTCGACGACGCCAAGAAGCCGGATACGGCGGCAACGCCTGAGGTTGACGGCTTCCTGGCCTTCGTCAAATCCGCGCTTGGCGACGCCGTCTCGGATGTGAAGGCCTCCGACCGCCTGACGGAGAGCGCGGTCTGCCTGGTTGCACCCGAACACGGCCCCGACCGGCAGTTCGAACGGCTAATGAACGCCGCCGGCCGCCTCGACAAGACGGCCAAGCCCATCCTCGAAATCAACCCGAGGCACGAGCGCGTGCTGGCGCTCGCCGGCTTGGGCGACGAAGAGCAGGCCTTCAAGGATGACGCCGCCCACCTTCTCTACGACGAGGCGCGCGTGCTCGACGGCGACAAGCCGGCCGACGCCAGGGCGTTCTCGGAGCGCCTGGCGCGGCTGATCGCGCGCGGCATCGCGAAGGGCTGAACTTCGCCGACGAGAACCGGAGCCGCTGCGATGCCGTCCGCCGACACGGTTTCGGCGTCCATCGCAGCCGGCGACGCGCCTGATGTCCACTGGCTCAATCGCCTGGTGTAGACATCGGGCCTCCAATCACCCAATCTTGGCCCCGGGAACAAAACAGACGCTTCAAAGAAAGCGCACCGGGTGCTCATGAGACGACGATGGACATTGTATGATCCACGGCTGGCATGGCTGCTGGTCGCGCCGGTGCTCCTGCTGCTGATCTTCTTCCTGGTGTTGCCGATCGCCGTGATGGCCGCCTACACCTTCTTCACCTTCGTCACCGCCGGCGTGGAAACCAGCGCGCTGACGACGGCGAACTGGCACGAATTCCTCACCGACAGCTACTATGCCGGGTTCCTGCTGAAAACGCTGCGGGTCGGCGCGATCACCGCGCTGCTCTGCGGGGTGCTGGGTTATTTCCCGGCCTATTTCATCTGGGCGACGACGTTCAAGCACAAATGGCTGCTGCTTCTCCTGCTGATCGTGCCCTTCTGGATCAGCTTCACCATCCGCACCTTCTCCTGGATCAACATCCTGGGCGAACAGGGCGTCATCAATGTCGCGCTGCTGAAGCTGGGCATTATCAGCGAGCCGCTGC
This sequence comes from Mesorhizobium huakuii, assembly GCF_030160235.1. Taxonomy (GTDB): domain Bacteria; phylum Pseudomonadota; class Alphaproteobacteria; order Rhizobiales; family Rhizobiaceae; genus Mesorhizobium; species Mesorhizobium huakuii. Next base: position 115,281 of record NZ_BSNY01000023.1, on the reverse strand, counting down.
CGATGCTCTACAATGAGGGCGCGGTCATCCTGGGCATGCTGCACTTCCTGCTGCCCTACATGATCCTCAACGTCTATGTCAGCCTCGAGGGCATCGACCGCACGCTGATCTCCGCCGCGCGCTCGATGGGCTGCACGAGCGCGCAGGCGTTCCGCGAGGTCACGCTTCCGCTTTCGCTGCCCGGCCTGGCGGCGGGCCTGCTGCTCTGCTTCGTGCTCGCCGCCGGCAGCTATGTGACGCCGCAGCTGCTCGGCTCCGGCCGCGACGCGCTGTTCGGCAATCTGATCTACGACACCATCATGGGCGAGCTGAACTGGCCGATGGGCGCCACGCTGTCGATCGTGCTGTTCCTCGTGCTCGGCTTCTTCGCCGCCATCTACACGCGCTTCATGGGCATGTCGCAGATCGTCAAGGGGTTGGGCGGATGAAGGCGCGGCGAAAAGAGGAAGGCAGATGGGCCTGGCGGCTGACCGGCTTCGTCACGGTCTGCGTCTATATCTTCATGTTCGCGCCGATCGTGGCGACGGTGATCCTGTCGTTCAACGCCTCGATGTTCGGCGGCTTCCCGATGACCGGCTTCAGCCTGCAATGGTACGGCAAGCTGATGGCCAACGAGCCGGTGCTGGCCGCCTTCCGCACCTCGCTGTGGATCGCTCTGGTCACCGCCGGCGTCACAACGGTCATAGGCGTCGTCACGTCGTTTGCGCTTGTGCGCTTCGAATTCCGCGGCAAGCAGGCGCTGAGCACGCTGGTGATCCTGCCGGCGCTGGTGCCCGAGACCATCCTCGGCGTCGGCCTTCTGGTGCTGATCAAGGCGGTCGACCAGCCGCGGACCATGCTTCTCCTGGTGCTCGGCCATATACTGCTCGCCGTGCCCTATGTGGTGCTCATCACCCAGGCGCGCATGGTCGGCATCCGGCGCGTCTATGAGGAGGCGGCGCTCTCGCTCGGCGCCTCGCGCTTCTCATCCTTCCGCGAGATCACGCTGCCGCTGCTCATCCCTGCCGTCGTCGGCGGCGCGCTGCTCGCCTTCACCATCTCGTTCGACAACACCTCGGCCAGCCTGTTCTGGCGGCCGGCGGGCGTCGAGACCATGCCCACCCAGATCCTTTCGATGCTCAAGATCTCGATCAGCCCGGAGATCAACGCGCTCGGCACCGTGATGATCCTGGTGACCGTCGGCATCCCGCTGCTCGGCGGCCTGATCCTGCAAAGCCTGACCAGATTGAAACGACGCGACGAACCAAAGGAGGAAACACGATGAAACTGTCCAACGGCAAGCGGCTCGAACGGCTGCACGATAGGTATCAAAACGGCGATCTCAGCCGCCGCACTTTCCTGACGCTGACGGCCGCCGCCGCGGCCGCGGTCGGCCTCGACATGCCCTGGATGCGCCAGGCGCTCGCCGCGGTCGAGGAGGTTCGCTTCGACGGCTGGGGCGGCACGGTGCAGGACGCAATCGACAAATATGCCTTCAAGCCCTACACGGCCAAGACCAAGATCAAGGTGGTCCAGGGCACGTTCGGCGACGAGGACGAGATCATCACCAAGATCAAGACCGCCAAGCCCGGCGACTACCAGGTCATCCATTCCTCCGGCGTCAACTACTACATCAAATATGTGAACGGCGGCCTGACCTCGGAGATCAACGAGGCCAACATTCCCAACATGGTCAATGTGCTGCAGCCGATGATCGATCCGTTCCGCAAGCTGACGCCGAAACTCTCGGCCGTGCCTTACGACTACGGCACGACCGGCATCGCCTACAACACCAAGGTGATCTCGCCCGAGGAAGCCAAGGAAAAGGGCGCGGCACTCCTGCTCGACAAGAAATACGCCGGCAAGGTCGGCGGCTATTCCGACATGACCACGCGCGTCTGGTATGCCGCGCTCGCCACCGGACAGGACCCTAACAACCTCAAGGACATGGACGCGATCTGGGCCAAGGTCCGCGAGACGCGCGACCTCGCCAAGAAATTCTGGAGCTCCGGCGCGGAGCTTATGGACCTGCTTTCCAAGGGCGAGATCGTGGTGACCGACGCCTGGTCCGGCCGCGTCGCGGCCTTGCAGGACCAGGGCCATCCGATCGGCTATCTCGACCCGGCCGGCTCCTATGCCTGGATGGAGGACATGCTGATCCTGAAAGGCTCGCCCATGGCCGAGTGCGAGGAGTTGATCAACTTCATGCTCGACCCGGCGACCTCCATCGCGGTGGCCGAGGGCCAGAGCTATCCGCCGTCGCTCGATCCGACAAAGGTCAAGCTCACCGAGAAGATCGAGAAGCTGCCGGCCTTCGACAAGACCGGCACGATGAAGTCGCTGACCTTCGCCGACCCGGTCTACTGGGCGACCAACGAGGATGCCTGGACCAAGCAGTGGAACAGGATCTCGAAAGGTGCCTGACAGAAACGACCTTTCGGAAGTGCCCCGGCCGGTAGCGGCCGGGGTGGCAAGGCCCGGCGCGGGCGCACCCGCTCCGTCCGGCGGCATCGGGGCCGGCCAGCCGGCGGTCGAGTTCCGCGACATCGACATCGCCTATGGCAAGTTCGTCGCCGTGCGCGATTTCTCGCTCTCGATCGCCAAGGGCAGCTTCGTCACGCTGCTCGGGCCTTCGGGCTGCGGTAAGACGACGATCCTGCGCTCCATCGCCGGCCTGGTCGACATTTCGGGCGGCCAGATCATGATCGACGGGCGCCGGGTCGACGACGTGCCGATCTACAAGCGCAATATCGGGCTGGTCTTCCAGAGCTATGCGCTGTTCCCGCACAAGAACGTCTTCGACAATGTCGCCTTCGGCCTGAAGTACCGCAACGTGCCGAAGCCCGAGATCGTGCGCAAGGTCGGCCAGGCGCTCGAAATGGTGCGGCTGCCGGGCAGCGAGAAGAAGCTGCCCTCGCAGCTGTCGGGCGGCCAGCAGCAGCGCATCGCCCTCGCCCGCGCCATCGTCTTCGAGCCGCAGGTGCTGCTGCTCGACGAGCCGCTGTCGGCGCTGGACGCCAACATGCGCGAGGAGATGCGCGTCGAGATCAAGAAGATCCAGAAGGAAACCGGCATCACCGCGATCTTCGTCACCCACGACCAGGAGGAAGCGCTCTCCATGTCGGATCGCATCGTGGTGATGAACGCCGGCGCGGTGGAACAGATCGGAACCCCGCAGGAGGTCTATGAGACGCCCGCCACGGCCTTCGTCGCCGACTTCCTCGGCAAGGCCAACATGCTGGCCGGGACCGTGAGCCGGTCCGGCCAGGCAATGGCGGTGGTGCTTGCCACCGGCCAGACGGTCGAGGTGGCCTGTCCAAGGCCGCTCGCGCAGGGCAGCAAGGTCACCGTCGTGCTGCGGCCGCAGAAACTGTCGGTCGGCGCGGCGGCGAGCGCCAACAGGCTGTCCGGCCGTGTCGTCTCGGCCTCGTATCTGGGCGGCAGCGCCATCTACGAGATCGACATCGGCGGCAAGACCAGCATCCGCGCCAACGCACCGATCACCGGCCGCGTCCTTCGCGAAGGCGAGACGATCGACGTCGGCTTCGACCCCGAGGGCTGCGTTCTGCTCGACGAGGACGGTCAGCGGATTTCGTGACGCGGGCTAGCTTGCCCTAGGCGCGGCTCCGTCCCGGCGACCAGCCGCTGGATGTTGGCGCGATGGCGCGCGATCACGTAGAGGCCGCCTGCAATCACCAGCAGCCGGTAGGGCAACGGCTGCTCCAGGATACAGACGAGAGTGGTCGCTGTTAACGCGGCCATCATCGAACTCAGGGATACAATTCTGGAAATTGCCAGCACGACGCAGAAGGTCGCCGCGGCACCCAAGCCGATCGGCCAGGAAAGCGCCAACAGTACGCCCAGCCCCGTCGCCGCGGATTTGCCGCCGGTGAAATTCAACCAGATCGAACGGCCATGCCCCAGCAAAACGGCAAGTCCGGCCGGGCAGATGGCCCAGGGCAGAAAGGTTTGCGGGTCAAGCGCGGTCGGTGGCGCGAGCGATGTAAGAAGCCAGGCGTAAAACCACTTTGCAAATACGATTGCCGCCGCGCCTTTCAGCACATCGATCAGCAGCACCACAAAGGCGGGCCATTTTCCAAGCGTACGTAACGCGTTGGTCGCGCCCGTGGATCGGGAGCCATGCTGCCGGATATCGATGCCCCCGAGCAGTTTCCCCACCAGATAGCCCGTAGGCGTCGAACCGAGGAGATAAGCGATCGCCAATCCAGCCACGCTTGCCGTCCAGAAAACCATTGGATTTTATCCTGTTTCGGAGCAATCCCTCATAACCTTATATTCCCTCGTCACAAAAGGCAGACTAGGCTTGGCAAGCCAAGTCCTCTCGGTCTCGACGGCCTCGCCTTTGCCTTGGTACGCCCGCGCTCGCCTTTGCGCGAGAGCGAGAGTGGTTCAGGCGCAGCTGAGGTGGCGCTACGCGGCCGGCTTCATTGCCCCGCGACGCTCGTCATACGGTTGGGGTGCCTGAGATGGGTCGGCGTGATGCCTGTCTGCTGGCGGAACACCCGGCTGAAATGACCGGCATTGGTGAAGCCGCAACGGTAGGCGATGTCGCCGATCTGCAGGTCGCTGCCTTCCAGCAGCGACTTCGCATGATGGACCCTCAGCGCCAGGTAAGCCGCCATCGGGCCGATGCCGAGTTCGGTGCCGAAAAGCCGCTCGAGCTGACGCCGTGAGCAATTCAGCCGGGTTGCGATCTCGGCGACCGAGAGCGTCTCCTGCAGGTTGCTCTCCATCAACAGCAAAGCGCGCTTGACCGCGCGGCTCGATGCCGCCGGAAACAGGTCGCCGACGGGCTGCACGTCCCGGCTGCTCCTGATGCGATCGAGCACCAGGATCTTGGCGGCCTTTTCCGCCGCCTTCTGGCCGATGAACTGGGACACGAAATAGCCGGCAAGGTCGGCCGCACCCGTGCCGCCGGCGCAAGTCGAGCGCCCCCGGTCGACGGAAAACAGGCTGTCGGCATGCGCGTTGACATCAGGGAACTGGTTGCGGAAATCCTTGATGTGAAACCAGCTGACGGCGGCGGCGTAGCCGTCGAGCAGCCCGTAACGCGCCAGCACGAAGCTTCCGGTGCACAGCGCCGTCAGCGGCACCCCCTTCTCGGCGGCCCGCAACAGGAACGCCTCCTTGTCGGAACTCAGGCTGCGGTTGGTGTCGAGCAGGCCGCCGACCACCACGATATTGTCGAAATCCTCCGGATTGCCGATCCCCTTCGTCGGCAGCAATTCGACGCCGCAGCTCGCCCGGATCGGCAGGCCGCGTTCGCCTACGATCTCCCAATCGAACTCGATCCTGCGGCTGCGGTCGCCCTCATCGCCCGCCAGCCGCAGCGTGTCGATGAACAGCGACAGCGGCGACAGCGTGAAGTCGCGCACCAGGAGAAACGCAAACCGTCTGGCCATTATACTTCCGCAACTCGTTCGCCCGCCTTAGCCGATGCCGCAACTTACCACCAGCCTGGAAGGGCAAATTTAAGCGTTTTCTACTACAGTCGTTCGATGAGCTACAGTTCAGGAAAGGTATCCGGGTCGAATTGACCATCACTGGATTCAGCCTCGGCCGCGTGAGACGGGCCGTCTTTTCTTCCGCCAACTTGCCGGCGGCGATAGCTTTTGTCGTCCTTCTTGTCTGCTCCATCGTTGCCGACCAGCAGAACAGGAGGGTCTCCGACCAACTGGCGCGTGCCGATGTGCTGGCTAAGGTCAACATCATCCGCGCCAAGCTCGAAGGCAACATTAACGGCAATCTTCAGCTTGTTCAGGGGTTGGTCTCGGCCATCAATACCGAACCTTATATGGGCCAGCAGCGATTTGCCTCGCTTGCCGGAAATCTGTTCCAGCAGAAATCGCAATTGCGCAACATTGCCGGCGCGCCCGACCTGGTCATCTCGCTGATGTACCCGATGGAAGGCAACGAGAAGGCCATTGGGCTCGATTACCGCAAGAACGAGGCGCAGCGGACGGCGGCGCTGCGGGCGCGCGACCAGCGGGTACTGGTGTTTGCAGGCCCGGTCGACCTTGCCCAAGGCGGGCGCGGCTTCATCGGCCGCATTCCGGTGTTCGTGCCGACGGCGGGCGGCGGCGACCGCTTCTGGGGCATCGTCTCCGCGGTGGTCGATGTCGACCGGCTCTACGCGGCGAGCGGGCTGACCGACCCTGATCTCGACATCGATGTCGCGCTCACTGGCAAGGATGCGCTGGGCGGCGGCGGCGAACGCTTCTTCGGCGGCGCCAATGTCATAGCCGGAAATCCTGTTTCGGCCGACGTGCAGCTACCATCGGGTTCCTGGCAGATTTCCGCCATACCCAAGGCCGGCTGGCCGACGGCCCCGAAGAACGAGTGGACCTTGCGGTCGCTGATGTTGCTCGCCGGAGCGCTGGTGGTGCTGCCGATCATGGTGGCCGGTCGGCTGTTCGGCGAAAGGCAGAAAAACTACGCCGAGCTGAGGCGCCTGTCCGGGCGCCTGGAACTGGCGCTGGAAGCCTCTGGTATCGGCGTTTGGGAACACGATCTCACCACCAACGAAATGGTGTGGGATGACCGCGTCAACGAAATCTACGGCAAGTCAGCCGACGGCAAGCCGCGCGGCTATGATGACTGGGCGCAGGCGATCCATCCTGAAGATCTCGCGCGGGCGAGACAGGACTTCGATCTCGCCGCGGCCAAACAAGGCCCCTATTCCTCACAATACCGGCTGCTGCGCCCCGACGGCACCGTCCGCCATGTGCGCACGCGCGCGACCTACTTCCAGGACATCGGCGGAACGCCCAAGCTGATCGGGGCCGAATGGGACGTGACCAGCGACGTGCTGCTCAACGAAAACCTCATTCGCGAACGTCAGTTGACGGAATCGAAGAACGCCGAGCTCAATCTCGCCAAGGCACATATAGAATATGCGGCGCTGCACGATTCGCTGACCGGCCTGCCCAACCGCCGCTATCTCGATGAACTTCTGGCCGAAAACGGCGAACCGGACCGGCGCACGGCACTGCTGCACCTGGACCTCGACCGCTTCAAGCAGATCAACGACACGCTCGGCCACGCAGCGGGCGATGCCATGCTGGTGCATGCCTCCAAGGTTATCCAGGCCAATGCGGGCCGTGACGATTTCGTTGCGCGCATCGGCGGCGACGAGTTCGTCGTGGTGAGCCATGGGCTTGACGACGACGGACTGTCGGCACTTGCCCACCGCGTCATCGAGGACATGCGCCAGCCTGTCGATTATCGCGGTCATCCGTGCCGTTTCGGGGTCAGCATCGGCATTGCCGCCAACAACGGCGTCGACGTGAAACAGTTGCTGGTCAACGCCGATCTCGCGCTCTATCGGGCCAAAAGCCGGGGCCGCAACCGTTACGAGTTCTTCAACGAGGAGCTGCAGAGCGAGATCGTGCGGACCAAGCAGATCGCCGACGAGATCCTGGGCGGGTTGGAGCGGAACGAATTCGTCGCCTACTATCAGCCGCAGTTCGACGCCAGCACGCTCGAGATCGTCGGCGTCGAGGCGTTGTCGCGATGGAAGCATCCGCGACGCGGCATCCTGGCCCCCGACGCCTATCTCAAGGTGGCCGAAGAACTCAATGTCGTGGCGCTGATCGATCGAATCGTCCTCAAACACGCGCTGGAGAATTTCGAGCGTTGGTCGCGCAGCCATCTCAACATCCCGCGCGTGTCGGTCAACGTCTCGGCCAGGCGGCTGGAGGACAGGGACCTTATCGAGGGTCTGCGCAAGCTCGCCATCAAAGCGGGAACGGTGTCGTTCGAACTGGTGGAGTCCATTTTCCTCGATGAAAACGACGACCTGGTCACGTGGAATATCGACCACATCAAGGAGCTCGGCATAGACATCGAGATCGACGATTTCGGCACCGGCCACGCCTCGATCGTCTCGCTGCTCAAATTGCGTCCGCGCCGCCTCAAGATCGACCGCCAACTGATCACACCCATCACCGGCTCAGTGGCGCAACGGCATCTGGTGGCGTCGATCATAGAGATCGGCAAATCGCTCGGCATCGAAGTGGTCGCCGAGGGCGTCGAGACGATGGAGCATGCGCGCATCCTCAAGGAACTTGGCTGCGACATCCTGCAGGGCTACCTTTTTGGCCGCCCGATGGAGGCCAGGGTCTTCAAGGCCTTCGCCCAGTCGCGCAAATGGCTGGCCGCGGGCTAGATTGTCCGCTTCGCGCCGCCCGCCATCGCGAAATTCGTCAAAGCCTCGACCGTATTTCATAAATCCCTTCGCGCATTTGCGATTATGGTGGGCGCTCAAAGAGTCGCCGCCCTCGAGGTTCCCCGGCATGGACAGACTGGCATGCGACCGGATGTTCGTCGCGGTCATCGAGCGCGGCAGCCTGTCCGGCGCCGCGCAGAAGCTCGGCGTGAGTTCGGGCCAGGCCTCCAAGCTGATTTCCCGGCTCGAGGGAGAACTGGGCGTGCAGTTGCTCCACCGCACGACCCGCTCGGTATCGCCCACGGAAGCCGGCCGCGCCTATTTCGAGCGGATCAAAAGCTTGCTCGAGGAAATGGACGAGCTCGATTCCACCATTCGCAGCGCTTCCGGGGATCCACGGGGGCGGCTGACCATATCCGTGCCGATGACCTTCGGCACCCAGGTTCTTGCGCCGCTTTTGGCCGAATTCGCGCGGGCGCATCCGCTGATCGAACTCGACGTGTCGTTCTCCGATCGCGTGGTCAATCTCGTGGAGGAAGGTTTCGACCTTGCGCTGCGCATCGGCAGTTTGCGCGACAGCAGCCTCATTGCAAGAAAGCTCTGCCCGATCCGGCTGGTGACGACGGCAGCGCCATCCTACCTCGCGGCATTCGGTGCGCCGGAGCGTCCCGAGGACGTGACCGGACATGCCTGCATCCTCGACACCAACTTCGCCGACGGGGCCAGCTGGCGTTTTGCCCGCGGCCTGTCGGTGCCGATCCGTGGCCGGTTGCGCTTTTCCAACGCCGAGGCCTGCGCGGCCGCGGCCGCGATCGGTCTGGGTCTGGTGCAGGGTCCAAGCTTCGTCGCCGGCGAGCGCATTCGCGCCGGCCAGCTCATTCCGGTGCTCGCCGACCACGAGGCCGACCCGATGGCTCTCTGGGCCATCTACACCACCGGCCGGCACCTGGCGGCCAAGGTGCGGGTGATGGTGGATTTCCTGGTCTCGCATTTCCAGGACAGCCCGCCTTGGGATCAGGGTTGGTAGACTTTCCAATTCGGAAGAAATCTTCTGCAATTTTGCCGGATAATAATCGATCCAGAAAAATCGCATATTCCCGTCATCGCCGCAGGGCAAACGCTGACAGGAGCAAGAACATGACACTCGCAATCATCGGAACCGGCAATATGGCCAAGGGCCTGGCCACGATCTTCTCACGCGCCGGCAACGCCGTCGTCTTCGGTTCGCGCGACCCCTCGGAGGCCGCTTCGGTCGCCGGCGGCTTCGGCGACACCGTTTCTGCCGCCTCGATCCCGGACGCTGTCGCCAAGGCCGACATCGTCTTCCTCGCCGTGCCTTATGATGCCGTAGCCGCTGTGGTGAAGGCAGCCGGAAGCCTGGCGGGCAAGATCGTGGTCGACCTGACCAATCCCATGAAGGCCGATTTTTCCGGGCTCGCCATCGGCTTTTCGACCAGTGCGGCTGAAGAAATCGCCAGGCTCGCCCCGCGGGCCAAGGTGGTGAAAGGCTTCAACACGCTGTTTGCGTCAGTGCTGCAGAATGGCGGCGAGGTTGCCGGTACCCCGGCAACGGTGCTGCTCGCCGGCGACGACGCCGACGCTGTAGCCGAGGTTGGGGCGCTGGTGAATTCAGCCGGCCTCAAGGCCATCGTCGCCGGCCCTCTCGCCGCGTCGCGCAATATCGAGGCCGTCGCCGCCCTCAATATCGGGCTCGGCTATGGCCAGGGCAAAGGCACCAATATCGCTCCGACCTGGGTCGGTGTCTAAACCCGGGAATTCATCGCAATCCGGCCTCATGGGCGGAAGGCGACATCAAGGAACAAATAGCAAGCCGCGACGCGCCACTTGATATCGGTCAAGTGGCGCGCCGGTGCCCCGTGGACAATCCCCCGGCGATTTGCGGTGAAGGACGAAGCAATGCTCATTGAAGGAAAATGGACGGCCAATTGGCAGCCGGTGCAGGCAACCGATGCCAAAGGCGGCTTCGTCAGGCAGATTTCCGGCTTTCGCAACTGGGTGACGCCCGACGGCAGCGCCGGGCCGACGGGTGACGCGGGCTTCGCCGCCGAAGCGGGCCGCTATCATCTCTATGTCGCGCTAATCTGCCCCTGGGCATCCCGCACGCTGATCGCGCGCAAGCTCAAGCGGCTGGAGGACGCCATTTCGGTCAGCATCGTGAACCCCCGCCTGGATGAGGAAGGCTGGGTGTTCGGCGGCTATCCCGGCACCAACCCGGACGGGATAAACGGAGCCCGCCATCTGCACGAAATATACACCAGGGCCGACCCGCTCTATACGGGTCGTGCCACCGTGCCGGTGCTTTGGGACAAGCAGCTTGGCACCATCGTCAACAACGAGAGCGCCGATATCGTGCGCATGCTCAACTCAGGCTTCGGTGACCTCGCGAGCGGGCCGGATCTCTATCCTGCAGCCTTGCGGGCCGAGATCGACGCCCTCAACGCCGATATCTATCCGCGGCTCAACAACGGCGTCTATCGCGCCGGCTTCGCCACCACGCAGATCGCCTACGAAGAAGCCTTCGACGACGTGTTCTCGATGCTGGAGATCCTCGAGGCCCGGCTCGGCAAAGGCGGCCCCTTCCTCCTGGGCAATGCCCTGACCGAGGCCGACATCAGGCTGTTCGTCACGCTGGTGCGGTTTGACGCGGCCTATCACGGCCTATTCAAATGCAACCTGCGGCGGCTCGTCGACTATCCGGCGCTGACCGGCTATCTGGACGCGATGCTGGCCGTGCCGGGCGTCGCTGAAACCGTCAGCATCGAGCACATCAAGGCCGGCTACTATTCGATCAAGACGCTCAACCCCAACGGCATCGTGCCGAAAGGGCCCGACCTGCCGGGCCTCGCACCCGTCTCCGTGACAGGACAGCTCTGATGGATCGTGGCCTGGTCATTCTCTTGCACGGTGTCGGCAGCAACGGCGCCAATATGGCAGCACTCGGGCGGGCGCTCGCGCCCGCACTGCCCGGCGTCGTCTTCGAGAGCCCGGATGCGCCAGGCGGCAGCGGCCCGCACCGCGAGTGGTTCAGCGTCGTCGGCGTCACCGAGGCCAACCGCCAGCAACGCGTCGTTGCGGCGCGACCCGGCTTTGACGGGGTCATCGCCAAACTGATCGACCAACACGGATTTGCGAATGCCGTTGACCGCGTTGTGCTGCTCGGGTTTTCCCAAGGCTCCATCATGGCGCTCGACGCGCTCGCCAGCGGGCGCTGGCCTTTAGGGGCGGTGGTCGCTTTCTCGGGACGACTGGCATCCCCAGCGCCTCTTGCTCCTGCAACTGGCACCCCATTGCTCCTGATTCACGGCGGCGCCGATCCGGTCATGCCATCAAGCGAGAGTGTGCGAGCGGCAGAGCTGCTGTCGGCGGCCGGTGTCCGGGTAACGACCTCGATTGTACCCGGTCTGGGCCACCAGGTTTCGAACACCGGCCTCGCCGAGGCGGCCAGGTTTCTCAATGACGTGCTGACCTGACCGTCCCAACCACCCGAGGCATCGCCGCGGCTTGAAGTAGCAACGGCCGAGCCAGATCGACCCCCCACTCCGTCGAGCTTCGCTCGACACCTCTCCCACGATCGACGGGGAATAGCCCTGCCGGACGTTCATCGTTCGGAAAGCCTAGCAATTGGCTTTCCCCCCTCGCGGGCCACTCCTCACCACTGCGAGGCGGGAGATCAGCAGCTTCGGCGCCGCCCTACCTCCCTTGGCTGAAAAACAAGGTAGGGTGTCGGGAAGTACCTCGGCCGTTCGTCCTTGGGGTGCAACCAGAACCACCCGGAGCCTGCCAATGATCCCCACCATCACCGCCTTTGAACGCTCGCCCGATGGCGGCAAGGGACTGGCGCGCGATACGCGTGTTCGCTGGGCGCTCGAGGAAGTGGGGCAGCCTTATGAGGTTCGTCTCGTTTCCTTCGCGGGGATGAAGGCGCCCGGCCATCTGGCCATCCATCCCTTCGGCCAGATCCCCACCTATGAGGAAGGTTCTCTGTGCCTGTTCGAGACCGGCTCGATCGTCTTTCATCTTGCCGAACGGCATGCGGGCCTGCTGTCCAGGGATCGCGATGCCCGCGCGCGTGCCATCACCTGGATGTTTGCCGCCCTCAACACTGTCGAGCCGCCGATCCTCGAATTGATGACGGCAAGGATATTCGAAGCCGACAGGCCCTGGAGCGAGGAGCGCCTGCCATTGGTCAAGGACCGTGTTCGCGCACGGCTGGACCAGCTCTCGGTCCACCTCGGCGCCGCCGACTGGCTCGATGGCGCGTTCAGCGCCGGCGACCTGCTGATGGTATCGGTGCTGCTGCGACTGCGCATGTCGGGCATTCTGGACGAGTATCAAAACCTGGCTGCCTACGTTGCGCGCGGCGAAGCTCGCCCCGCCTATGCCAGGGCTTTCGCCGCGCAATTTGCGGTCAACGCCGCATCGGCTTGACCGCTTGCCCAGGCGAGACGGTTACGGATATTTCGCCTTGGCGCCCGCCGGGCTCAAATCGCCCTGCAATTCCTTCGGCAAAGGCAGGCTCGAGCATTGCAGGTGCACGTCGCGTGCGTAAAGCTTTCGCTGCTTCTGCTCGGCCTCCTTGGTGGCCGCGATGATGCCTAGCCCGTACGGGCCAAGGGCCGCGAATTCCCAACCCGGGTGCTGTTTTTCGCGCGCTGCGTAGGCCGCAGCCGCCGCACGCGCCTGCTGGCATTGCGGCGACGCCCATTTGGGATCTTGCGGCGAAAGCGACGCACCATAATCGACGGGAGAGGTCGCGCATCCTGCCACAGTCGCGGCCAATGCGGACATTGCAATTCCCATCGCAATTCTCATCCCGACGCCCTTTCCCGTGAATTGCATCATCTTGAATTCCGCGCGCATGCGCACTGTATCCGGCGGAACCCGCCGGCCAATCACGTATACGCGATGTCCCGCCCTTGCACTTGCCATAGGCCTTGCCTCGTGTCGATCTTCCCGCGGCCAGATTCGGGCCGCGTGTCGGGAACCAAATGACGGGCCAGACTGTTCAATTGGAACTTTGACACGACGCTGACATTCCAGCCGGCAAAGCGGCGACCTTGAGGAGTTCCCATCATGAACATTTCGTCCGGATTTCGTAGAATCGCGGTTGCCGCCATCGCCACCGCGGGCATCGGCTTTGCCAGCGCCGCGCATGCCGACAGCGGTACGATCCGCTTTGCCGTCTACAAGGCAGCCTTCTTCGTCGGCGGCTCCGGCGGCGAAGGCACGTTCACGTTCCACGGCAAAACCTATCCCATCTCGATCGGCGGCGTCTCGGGCGGCCTCGCCTTCGGCGTTTCCAAGACCTATTTCCACGGCACCGTGCGCCACATCAGGCGCGCCCGCGATGTGACGGGGGTCTACGGTGCGGCGGGCGGCGGCGGCACGCTCGGCAAAGGCGCCCAGGTGATCGTCATGACCAATGACAGGGGTGCCCAGCTCGAGCTCACCGGCAAGCAGGTTGGTCTGCAGGTCAACGCCGATCTCAGCGGCATGGCCATCTCGCTGAGGTAAGGGACCCATTCCTTCGACGGCAAGAGGTCGGACCGAAAATCCAGAAGGCGGCGTCGGCTCGACAGCCGCCTTTTTCCCAGGCAAAAAAGCCTTTCATCCAGGCACGAGGTTGGGGCCATGGCGCTCAAACGGATGGACAACGTCGGAATCGTCGTCGATGACCTCGAAGAGACGATCGATTTCTTTCGCGAGCTCGGCCTCGAGCTCGAAGGGCGGGCCACGATCGAAGGAGAATGGGCCGGACGTGTCACGGGCCTGGGCGATCAGCAGGTCGAGATCGCCATGATGCGCACGCCGGACGGTCACAGCCGGCTCGAACTATCCCGCTTCCTCGCGCCGCCTGTCGTCGCGGATCACCGCAATGCCCCGGTCAACGCCCTGGGCTACCTGCGCGTCATGTTCACCGTGGACGACATCGACGACACGCTTGAAAGGCTCCGCAAGCGTGGCGCGCGGCTCGCAGGCGAGGTCGTCCAGTACAAGGACGTGTATCGGCTCTGCTACATTCGCGGACCCGGAGGGCTTCTCATCGGCCTCGCCCAGGAACTCGGCTGAGCGCAATACGACAACAGGATGAAGGGCGGCCAATCAGCGGGCGTCCCACACGGTCCGTAGCGGCCTAGCTCCGCAACCCCGGTGCTTCCTGGCCCGTGCGCTCGACATATTCGGTATAGCCGCCGCCATAGGTGTGGATGCCTTCGGGCGTCAGCTCCAGCACGCGGTTCGAAAGAGCTGCCAGGAAATGCCGGTCGTGCGAGACGAACAGCATGGTGCCCTCATATTGCGACAGCGCCTCGATCAGCATCTGCTTGGTGGCGATGTCGAGGTGGTTGGTCGGCTCGTCCAGCACCAGCAGGTTGGGCGGATCGAACAGCATCAGCGCCATCACCAGCCGCGCCTTCTCGCCGCCCGACAGCACGCGGCATTTCTTCTCGATCTCGTCGCCGGAAAAGCCGAAGCAGCCGGCAAGCGCCCGAAGCGGCGCCTGGCCGGCCTGCGGGAAATTGTCTTCCAGCGTCTGAAACACCGTGCGCTCGCCTTCGAGCAGTTCCATGGCGTGCTGGGCGAAGTAGCCCATTTTCACGCTCGGCCCGCGCGCCACCGTGCCGGTGTCGGGGGCGGAAGCGCCGGCCACCAGCTTCAGAAGCGTCGACTTGCCGGCGCCGTTGACGCCCATGATGCACCAGCGCTCGCGGCGGCGGACCTGGAAGTCGAGCCCCTCATAGATGGTGCGGCTGCCATAAGCCTTGTGCACGTTCTTCAAGGTGACGACGTCCTCGCCGCAGCGCGGCGCCGGCTGGAACTCGAAATTGACGATCTGGCGGCGCTTGGGCGGCTCGACGCGGTCGATCTTGTCGAGCTTCTTCACCCGGCTCTGCACCTGGGCCGCGTGCGAAGCGCGCGCCTTGAAACGCTCGATGAAGGCGATCTCCTTGGCCAGCATCGCCTGCTGGCGCTCGAACTGCGCCTGCTGCTGCTTGTCGGCGATCGCCCGCTGCTGCTGGTAGAACTCGTAATTGCCGGAGTAGGCGGTGAGCGAGCCGGCATCGATCTCGACGATCTTGTTGACGATGCGGTTCATGAACTCGCGGTCGTGCGAGGTCATCAGCAGCGCGCCGTCATAGCCTTTCAGGAACTGCTCCAGCCAGATCAGGCTTTCCAAGTCCAGATGGTTGGACGGTTCGTCGAGCAGCATGACGTCGGGCCGCATCAGAAGGATGCGTGCCAGCGCCACGCGCATCTTCCAGCCGCCGGAGAGTTTTCCGACATCGCCGTCCATCATCTCCTGGCTGAAGCCGAGGCCATCCAGCACCTCGCGGGCGCGCCCGTCCAGCGCGTATCCGTCGAGCTCCTCGAAGCGATGCTGCGCCTCGCCATATTTCTCGATGATCTCGTCCATGCGGTCGGCCTGGTCCGGGTCGGCCATCGCCGCTTCCAGTTCCGCCATCTCGGCCGCCACGTCGCTCACCGGTCCGGCGCCGTTCATCACTTCGGCGACGGCGCTGTGGCCCGCCATGTCGCCGACATCCTGGCTGAAATAGCCGATGGTGACGCCGCGATCGACCTGCACCTGGCCCTCGTCGGGCTGCTCCTGGCCGGTGATCATGCGGAACAAGGTCGTCTTGCCGGCGCCGTTCGGTCCGACAAGGCCGACCTTCTCGCCCTTCTGCAAGGAGGCCGACGCCTCGATGAAGACAAGCTGACGCCCGTTCTGCTTGCTGATGCTTTCAAGTCTGATCATGCGGGTTCCGGACTATGCCTGCGCTGAAAGGATTTGCCCGGCGCCTTACGCGAAGGATGGCGGCAAAGGAAGAGGCACAAGCGCCGCAGGATAGCGCCGGCGCTTCTTCCTTCTCCTCTTGCGGGAGAAGGTGGATCGGCGCGCAGCGCCGAGACGGTTGAGGGGTGTTCCAGCGAAGTGAGACGTTGGCGTTCCCTGGAACACCCCTCATCCGACCGAGCTTCGCTCGGCCACCTTCTCCCACAAGAGGAGAAGGAAGAAGCGCCAGACACACTTCAGAAACAAGATTCAACATGCGGGAAAAACTGGCGAAAAGATCGTCTGCGATAACCATCCCCGTAGCGGCCGGACAGCGGCCGCCACACAACGCAAAGGGATGGTCCCGACAATGCAACGACGTTCGACCGGATGGATGGGTGCCCTCGCGGGCATTTCGCTCGCCATGCTTGCGGTCGCGCAATCGGGTGCACAGGCGGCGGTTACCCGGAGCGAATATTGCAGCCGGCTCGGTTCTCAACTCGACGTAGCCATCCGGACCAAAGCCGAACCCGGTGCCAGCGCCAGCCAGATCGCCACGGCAGAGGCACTCCAGGACAAGGCCAACCGGTTTTGTGCCGAGCGCAAGGAGGCGCAAGGCATCCGGACCTACGCCAACGCCTTGAAACTTCTTGGAGTGACACCGGTCGACCTCGACCAGTGACAGCAACCATCAACCCGAAGGAAAGCCTATCATGAACAAGCCCCTCCTCTCCGCACTCGGTCTCGCCATCGCGCTCGGTCTGGCAATGCCGGTAGTCGGCACCGCCAATGCGGCGTCCACGAGCACAACCACGACGACGACCGCTCCGGCGACGACGGCCGCCCCCGCGACCGCTCCGGCGGCTCCCGCTGCCGCGGACGCGGCGAAGACGCCGGTCAAGGCGGCCGCGCACAAGCACCACAAGAAGCACCACAGGCATGTGCGCAAGCACGGCCACCGGCACGTCGCCAAGAAGCACACCCACAAGCGCACCCACAAGAAGCACGGCCACAAGCACGCCAAGGCGGCTTGATCGCCAACTCTTCTTTCTGACTTCCTCCCGGGAAAAGGCCGCCACTCGCTAAAAGCGAGGGCGGCTTTTTCTTGTGCGCGACAAGGCAAGCCAGGCACGCTGAAAGTTCGCCAAAACAGGCGCTTACAGCAATTCCACGATTCAGATCGTGAACCGCTTCACATAAGGCCAAGCGCCGCCCGAACCTGTGGTCCGCTCATACCACTGTCGAAAACGGCGGTGCCAGGATCGAAGCGCCTGGCTTGCGACAGCGGTCCGACCACGACCGGGTCGAAGCCGGCGTCGCTCACCAGCCGCGCCGCCAGGGCAACGGCTTTTTCGTCATCGCCGGCGAGCGGGATGCCGACCCAGTCGCCGGCGCGATGCGCCTGCGACTGCAGCGTCGTCCACATGACCGTGCTGAAGGCGCGAACCAGCTTCGCGCGCGGCAGCAGCGGCGCCACCGCGAAAGCCACGCCGTCCTCGCGGGCAAGCGCGGCGTCGCCGAAGGCGCCGTCGCGTGGCGGATCGGGCACCGTGGCATCGAACAGCACCTTGTCGCCGAGCGCTGCCGCGATCTCGGCCGCCACACCGGGCCAGGCCCGGAACGGGATGGCGGCCAGCACGACATCCGCGCCGGCAACGGCATCGAGCGCCGAACCGGCCGTGGCCTTGCCGCCGAGGCCGGAAAGCATGGAGTGCAGTCGCTCGGGATGCCGCACACCGAAACTCACCTCATGTCCGGCCTCAGCCCACAGCCGTCCGACCGTACCGCCGATCATGCCGGCGCCCAGGATTCCAATTCTCATCTTTGCCTCCTGTTCGTTCACCACGGCAGCCTTTTGCCGTCGCGAAAGAAGCCGCCGGTCGAGCCGTCGTCCGGCAAGGTCGCGGCCCAGACGATGCTGGCCGCCCCTTGCGCCACCGGGCGTCCGCCCGGCCCGCCCATGTCGGTGGCGACCCAGCCGGGGCAGATAGCGTTGACCAGCACGCCGGAGCCGCGCAGTTCCGCCGCGAGCACGCAGGTCAGCGCATTGAGCGTCGCCTTCGATGTCGAATAGGCCGGC
Organism: Mesorhizobium huakuii; assembly: GCF_030160235.1. Lineage (GTDB taxonomy): Bacteria > Pseudomonadota > Alphaproteobacteria > Rhizobiales > Rhizobiaceae > Mesorhizobium > Mesorhizobium huakuii. Next base: position 97,239 of record NZ_BSNY01000023.1, on the reverse strand, counting down.
GCGCCCGCCCCCATCGAGGCCAGCGAACCGCCTTCGGACGACACATTGACCAGCCTTCCGTGGCCGCCGGCCTTGAGCAGCGGCGCGAAGGCGGCCGCCACCCGCCAGGCGCCGAAGACATTGGTCTCGAACGCCTCGCGGATGACAGTCCAGTCGGGCCGCAAGGCGCGCGAGCCGGTGTCGTAGTGGATGGCGGCATTGTTGATCAGCACGTCGAGCCGGCCGAACCGGCGCTCGACCTCATCGGCTGCCCTTGCAGCCGCGTCGGGTGCCGCGACATCGAGCGCGATGGCCTCGACATGGCCGTCGAGCCCTTTCGCGGCCGCCTCGCCCTTGGCCAGATCGCGCACGCCGAGCAGCACGGTGAAGCCGAGTTTCGCCAGCTGCCGGCCGGTCTCCAGCCCGATGCCGCGATTGGCGCCGGTGATGAGGGCTACTTTGTTGGGATGTGTGATCATGTCGGATGCCTCTGTCTGTCGTCTCGGGGAAGATGGCACGGGCCGAATTGATTTATTAGACGGCGGAGATCGCAATCATTGTGCGACCAAGTGCATGAATTGATCGATCAGGAATCGGGTGTCGCCAGGGCATCTCGTCATGCCACTGTCCACCCGTCACGGGGACCTGCCATGCTCACGCTTCACGATTATCTGCCATCGCAAAATGGCTGGAAAGTCCGGGTCCTGCTCGGCCTGCTGAAGATTTCTTACGAGACCCGCCTCGTCTCGATTTTCGAGGGCGAGAGCCACGCCGAAGCCTTCGTTGCCCTCAACCCGGCCGGCGCGGTTCCCGTGCTGCAGCTCGAAAATGGCAGCGGCATTGCCGAGTCCAATGCGATCCTCGCCTATCTCGCGGAAGGCACGCCCCTGCTGCCGGCGGACCGCTACCGGCGCGCCAAGGTGATGCAGTGGCTGTTCTTCGAACAGTACAATGTCGAGCCCGTCATCGGATCGCTGCGCTTCTGGACCCTGACCGGACGGCTCGAGCGCAACCAGGCCATGGTTGCCGGCAAGCGCGAGGCCGGAGCCCGCACGCTGGCCGCCCTGGACCGCAGCCTTGGCGAGACGCCATTCCTCGCCGGAAACGACCTGACGATCGCCGACATCGCCATCTATGCCTACAGCCACCGCGCCGGGGATTGTGGTTTCTCGCTGGCGGACTACCCGGCGATCATGGCGTGGATCGGCCGCGTGCGCGACGCCATCGGCCCTGGCTATCCGGTCCATCCCTACAGCATCGACCCGCATTCAGGCGGCTGAGAACTACTTCTTGCCTTGCGGATAGATCGTCTCGCCGCGCTTCAGCATCGCCACGAAGGTCTCGATCTTCTTCTTGCGGCCGGCCTCGGTCTTCATGTTGTGGGTGCGGAAGGCGAGCGAGAAGCGGTTCTGCGCACTGAGCTTTTCCAGCATCGCCTTCGCCGCCGGCTCGGCATCGATGGCCGCCTGCAGATCGTCAGGGATTTTCATCTCCTTGCTGCCGCCATAGGCGCGCGCCCAGCGCCCGTCGGCCTTGGCGGCTTCGACCTGTTTCAGCCCATGCCCGGTCATGCGGCCCTCCTCGACCAGCCGCGCGACATTGTCGATGTTGATCTTGCTCCAGATGCTCTTCTTGCCGCGCGGCGTGTAGCGCTGCAGAAAGCTGTTCTCGTTCAGCCCCTTGCGCACCGCGTCGATCCAGCCGAAGCACAGCACGACGTCGATGGCCTCCTTCGGCGTGATCGACTTCAGTCCCGACCCGACCTTGTGCACTTTGATCCACACCTCGCTTTCCGTGGCGTGGTGCTGGCCGAGCCAGGCGTAGAAACTCGCCGCGTCGGGGAATTCCCGCACCTTGTCGGGATCGACCTTGACCGGCGCCATCAGCGGGCCTGCCGGTTCAAAGTCGTTGTCGCTGGCATCCCGATCATCTTGCCTCCACCATCCTGCGATCCCCGCATCATGACACGGCCCACTGTCAATTCCCGTCAGCAGTGGAACACACTGCCGCGAAGCAGGGACACACCATTCATTGCCGTGCTGCCGCAAGAGTGCAACCGACCGGATGGAGGAGCGCGGCACTTCCCCACCGTGCTATACCACCGCAAACTGTCGGGCTTGGGGGACATGCCGCAATGAAATCTCTGCTCTTCGGCCTTGTCTTGTTGCTGCCGGGCGTGGCGCTGGCCGAACCGGTCGAAACCCGCAAGATCATCACCGCGCTGACCGGCGACTTCAATGGCGACGGCGCTCCCGACCTTGCCATGGTGGTCGAGACCGCGCCGACCGACCCGATGGATATCCATTTCTTCCTCAGGGACAAGGAACACAATTACCTCAAGCCCGTCGAAATCGTGCGCGAACAGATCGGTGGCGAGTGGAACGGTTACGACCAGCCGGGCTATGAGAACTCCGATGCCGAGCCGGAGCTGACGATGCTGCCCAACGGCTCGATCAAATTCTACCTGCCGGCGCCGGAGATCGGCAGCGAGCGCACCAACCAGACGCTGACCATCGCCTACCGCGACGGCGCCTTCATCGTTGCCGGTTTCGCCTACGATTCGGATGATTATCTGCAGGAGAATGCCGCCAGCGCCTGCGACTACAATGTGCTGACCGGCAAGGGCACCAGTTCGAAGCAGCAGCCGGACGGCAGCACGAAGCACAAGACCGTGTCGGCTGAAGGCCGGACCATCGCATTCCGGGACTGGAACCCGAGCGACGCCTTCGCCGCTTGCGGCGAGTGAGCGGCTCCACCATCGGGATCTCCGATGGCGCTATCGGTTTCTTCCGTTTCCCCCCGGCACGCCGACCTGCCAATCCCCTGCCATTGTCCCATCAAAGCAAAGGCAGAGCGAAATGAGCATTTCAACCCAGAAAATCCTGATCGTCGGCGGCGGCTCCGGCATGGGCCTTGCGCTGGCCAGGCGTTGCGTCGAGGCCGGTGCCACGGTTGTCATCGCTGGGCGCAGCGAAGACAGGCTGCGACAGGCGCGCGAGACACTTGGCAATCCCGCCGGCCTGGAGATAGCCGTCGTCGACATCGCCCGGGAAGACCAGGTTGCGGCGCTGTTCGCCGAGATCGGTGGGCTCGACCACATCGTCAGCACGGCGGCCGACATAGAGGGCGCCTACAGGCTGTTGCCGGACCTTGACCTGAAGGCCGCGCAGCGCATGGTCGACAGCAAGCTCTTCGGTCCGCTGCTGCTTGCCAAGCACGGTGCGCCACGGCTTGCCGCGAGCGGCTCGATGAGCTTCGTCTCCGGCGTCGCCGCCTACCGGCCGGCCGCGCGCGGCTCGGTCGTCGCCGCCGTCAACGCCGCGCTCGAAGGGCTGGTGCGGGCGCTGGCCGTCGAACTCGCGCCGATCCGCGTCAACGCCGTATCGCCCGGCTGGGTCGACACCACGATCTGGGCGCGGGTCGCCGGCGACCGCAAGGCCGAGACGCTTGCCGCGATGGCCGGGCGGCTCCCGGTCGGCAGGGTCGGCCAGCCCGAAGATATCGCCGACGCTATTCTTTTCCTCATCGGCAATGGATTTACCACCGGCACGACACTGCATGTCGAAGGCGGGCACCGGCTGGTCTAGCTGGCGCCAGTCTTCGCCAGGGAGTTGTTTGGAAACAATGCCTTGGAGCTGTGAGCCGATTCAAGTTCTGAACCCGCCTCAAGGCGTTCCGGCACCAGCGAGTCGCGCGCGGCGGCGAGCAATTGCTTGAGCTCCGGCGGCTGGACGCGCCGGCGTCGCCAGACCATCGTCAGCGGTGCCGGCCGCATTCGACCGGGCCACGGCAATTCCATGAGCTCGCCGCGCGCCAAGGCATCGCTGACGGCGAGACGGGGGATGAGGCCGAGCCCGGCACCTGTCGCCACCAGCCGGGCAATGGCGCCGATGCTGCCGACTTCGACCGCGGGTTTAGGCGGGGCCATATCCGCCTCGACAAAAGCGCTGTCGAACATGTGCCGGTAGACGCATCCGGGCTCCGTCGCCACGAAGCGCAGCGCGGCAAGATCTGCCAGGTCGCGCGGCGCGGCGCCTTGTCCCGGAGCGGCAACCAGCACTAGCGGTTCGGCCCCTATCGTGCGCCTGGCCAGGCGTTCATCGGCCGCGCCCTTCGCACCGTCCTGACGCTCGAAACAGAAGGCGACGTCGATGTCTCCGTCCTCCAGCAGACGCCGAAGCGTGCCGCTGTCGGCCACCTTCATCCGCACGGTGATGTCGGGATGGCCGGCCTGGAACCGCGGCAGCCAGGGCGCCAGACGGGCCGAGGCGATCGTCTCCAGCGCGCCGATGGTCAGCGCCCCGCTGGTCTGCCCGGCGGCCGCCAGCACCGCCGCGCGCGCCTCGCCGTCGAGCCGCAGCAACTCCTCGGCGATCGGCTTCAGCGCCAGCCCCGCCGTCGTCAGCTCAAGGCCGGACTTCGAGCGTGTGAACAGTGCAGCACCAAGCTCAGCCTCCAGCGCCTGGATCTGGTCGCTGACACTCGATTGCGCGAGGTGAACCGCCGCGGCGGCACGCGTGACGTTGCGGCTGCGCGCCACCGCGAGAAAGGTCTTGAGTAGTCTTGGATGCATCACCCGGCCGACATCAGGCCTATTGCAGCTGCGGCTTCTTCAGGAAACTGCCGCGGTCGGCGGATTTGACGCGCAGCCAGGTCTCGCGGCCGTCGCGCACCACGCGCATCGGGATCTCGGCGCCGGCCGAGCCGCTGTCCCACAGCTTGCGATAGAAATCGGCGAGACCGTCGACCGCGCCGTCGCGGACCTCGGAGATGACGTCGCCCTGGCGCAGGCCGGCTTTTGCCGCCGGGCCGCCCTCGGTCACGCTCATCACCACCACCTTGCCGTCGCTTTCGGCCGACAGGGCGCCGAGCCACGGGCGCGGCGGCTTGGCCACCTGGCCGCGCGTCAGCAGATCGTCGAGGATCGGCGGCAGCAGGTCGATCGGTACCACCATGTTGATATCGGCGACCTCGCCGGCGCGGCTCATCTGCAGGCGCAGCGAACCGATGCCGAGCAACGCGCCATCGGCGCCGAACAGCGGCGCCCCGCCCCAGGACGGATGCGCCGGCGCGATGAAGATCGCCTCGTCGAGCAGATACTCCCAATAGCCGGCGAATTCCTGCTTGGTGACAATCTTGGCCTCGACCGCCCGGCCGATGCCGTCTGCCAGCACCACCGCGTCGCCAATCCGAGCCTTGCCGGCATCGCCCAGCGCCACGGCCGGCAGGCCGGTCGGCGCCAGCGCCTGGACCAGGCCGAAACCCGATTCCTGATCATAGGCCAGCGCGTGCGCCGGGATGACCCGGCCATCATGCGCGGTCAGCCAGACCTCCTCGGCCTCGGTGATGAGATAGCCGATGGTCAGCACCAGCCCGTCATTGCGGATGACGACGCCGCTGCCTTCCCTGAGCGTGCCCAGCGCGCCGGCCGTGAAGGCATCCTCGGGAACGGTCGCGCGCACGGCAACGACGGAGCGCGGATTGGGATTGATGGCCATGATTTTGTCCTGCGATGCAAATGCTTGGCGGCTTCTCCTATAGGTATGCCTCGGATGGGATGGTGCAAGGGTAAGAAGCGGTCCGCGCAACGGACGAAAAGCCAATTGCTTGGCTTTTCGAGCTTCGAACGGTGAGAACCCGGTCCGCCTTCGGGCGGATCAGGAGGTCTAGTGGGTTTTTTGAAGGGGCGAACGCCCGAAGGGCTGGGGAACCTTGCGAAGGGCCGGGCGGCGCGGCGAGGCAGATCTTCCCTTCTCCCTTGTAAGCGGAGAAGGAAGAAGCGCTGGCACCCGCATAAACAATAGTTCAACGCAAGTTGAACTTCCGCCTCCGCAGCCCTAGCTGTAGATGGTTCCATTCAATCCCGCCCTTCCCTTCCCCACGAGGCCCGACATGACAGATTACACCCCGCCGAAAGTATGGACCTGGAACAAGGCAAATGGCGGCGCCTTTGCCAGCATCAACCGGCCGATCGCCGGGCCGACGCATGACAAGGAATTGCCTGTCGGCAAGCACCGCTTGCAGCTCTATTCACTGGCGACGCCGAATGGCGTCAAGGTCACGGTGATGCTGGAAGAGCTTCTGGCGCTGGGCCACAAGGGCGCCGAATACGACGCCTGGCTCATCAGGATCAACGATGGCGACCAGTTCGGCAGCGGCTTCGTCGAGGTCAATCCCAATTCCAAGATCCCCGCCCTGATGGACCACAGCGGCGCCACGCCGGTGCGCATCTTCGAATCCGGCTCGATCCTGGTCTATCTCGCCGAAAAGTTCGGCGAATTCCTGCCCACCGAGCAGCCGGCGCGCGCGGAAGTCCTGTCGTGGCTGTTCTGGCAGATGGGCTCGGCGCCCTATCTGGGCGGCGGCTTCGGCCATTTCTATGCCTATGCGCCGCAGAAATTCGAATACGCCATCGACCGCTTCGCCATGGAAACCAAGCGGCAGCTCGACGTGCTCGACCGCCGGCTGGCTGAAACTGAATATCTCGGCGGCAAGGATTACACGATCGCCGACATGGCGGTGTGGCCCTGGTATGGCGGGCTGGCGCTCGGTCGCATGTACAATGATTCCGCCGACTTCCTGTCCGTGCAGGAATACAAGCACGTTCAGCGCTGGGCCAAGGCGATCGACGCCCGCCCCGCGGTCAAGCGCGGCCGCATGGTCAACCGCGCCTTCGGCGAGCCGGCCCTGCAACTGCATGAGCGCCACGACGCCAGCGACTTCGACACGAACACGCAGGACAAGCTGGCAGCCGAATAGGCGGCGGCAAGAACGGCTTCACAAGAAAGCCCGCCACATATCGTGGCGGGCTTTTCCCGAGGGCTATGCAGGTGTCGCACCCACTGTCATGGCTGAGCAATGGATCAGTGCAGAACCTCGACGATCTGACGTGTATCGGGGTCGACCAGGACAGTCTGGTCGTTGATCACGGCGACGCGATACTTGACGTTGGGCACTTCGCGCAATTCGACCTTGTCGGGCACCGGCGAGCCGAGCTTGAGCTCAAGGCCCAGCAGATTGACCGAGGCCAGCGGCTGCTTCTTGACATACTCGCGAACCACCGTCTCCTGCTCCGGTTGCAGGACGATGGTTTCCGCCAGGGCCGTACCGATGCCGCCCATCAGGACGATTGCGGCCGCCGCACTCGAAAGATAATGTTTCATAACAAACCTCCTTGGTAGCTATCTGGGTTCCGCCCTTGAGGAAAACTCTGACATCGCCGCAAGGTTCCATCCAAATTCGTGGAATAGATGTACGAATTTCGTGATATTATGATTTCAATTTTTCTCGCGATTGAGCGATGGTCCGAAATTCTTCCTCAGAATCCGGAAATCATTACGAATATCAGCATACTATACACTTTCCCCGGAAGGCGCATATGAGGCGCTTTTTCCGAAGGGGCGCGATCCGCCGAATGCCTTAGAGACAGCTAACGTAGAGCGCACCGTGTCGTTCCAGATCCGTCGTGGAAGGCATGAAAAAGGCCCGCCCTGCCGGGAGCAGGGCGAGCCTCAAACGGTGCCGGCGGAGGTGGCAGCCTCACCGGTCACATCGGGAAAACGCCGGCGCCGGCATGCGGTTCCAGCGCGGATAACGTGACCATCGGGATGCAACCATGTGACCGTCATGGCGTTGTCCGACGCATTCCCGGATGAATCGGCAGCAAGGATGATCGCACCATGGCTTCCCGTCCTCCCGTAACCAGGCATCCCTTCACGCTGATGCTTGTCGTTGCGGTGCTGATGGCGCCCTTTGCCGGCTTGGCCTGGCGCACGCGCGAATGGATGGGCTGGTAGCGGGTCGCCGCACTGCCGATCTATCCCCGGCGTCCCCCGTCGCGATGAAGCGGTGGAACAGCGTCGACCTTACCCTGACTTGCTGCTTTGCGGGCGCGACTGTAGATCAGCCGCATGACCAGCGCGAAATAGCCGACCTGCAGGATAACCAGCACCGCTATCGTCCAGCCCAGCGCCTTCCAGAAGGAACCGGTGGCCATATAGGCCCAGACCGCGACGATGATGGTCGTGGCGGACATCCCTAAGAGAAACTGCCCAAGATACATCGATACCCAAAGCCGCCGAAACTGCGCGTTTCGAGCGACTCTCCCTGCCCAGATCCCCAATGCCCGCATACAACGTTCCATTATTTTAGCAACTACGCAACTATGTGGTCGTCCGACCTTAGCCCACCCTCGAAATTTGTTGCGCGGCGACCTGGTCGGGAGCAATTTGATGCTCACGGACCGAGGCAGTGCAGAAAATAAGTCCGGGGGGATGGGGAAATGACGCTCGAACTGATCGGAGCCGGTTTCGGCCGCACCGGCACGTGGTCGACTTTTGCCGCGCTCAACAGGCTCGGCCTGCCCTGCTATCACATGCAGGAAGTGATCATGAACAAGGCCAACAAGGGCCATCTGGATTTCTGGCGCAAGGTGGCCAACAGCCCGCCCGGCAGCCAGCACGACTGGAACCGTGTCTTCGCCAACTATACGGCGACCGTCGACAATCCCGGCTGCTGCGTGTGGAAGGAATTGCTGGCCGCCTATCCCGACGCCAAGGTGCTCTTGACCTTGCATCCGCGCGGCGCCGAGGCGTGGTACGAAAGCACGATCGACACGATCTACTTCACCGAGAATGTCTGGCAGTTCAAGATCCTGGAATGGCTGACGCCCTTCGGCTGGAAATTCGGCGACATGTCGCGCAAGCTGATATGGGGCCGCACGCTGGACGGCGTGATGAACGACCGCGCCAAGGCGGTGGCGCGCTACAATGCCTATATCGAGGAAGTGAAGGCCGCGGTGCCGCCGCACAAGCTGCTGGTCTACAAGGTGACCGAAGGCTGGGCGCCGCTCTGCGATTTCCTCGGCGTGGCGCTGCCCAACGAGCCCTTCCCCAACCTCAACGACCGCGAGACGATCAAGAAGATCATCCGCGACATCATCAAGGGCTCCTACATCATGCTGGGCCTGGCGATTGCCGCCGCGCTGGTGGTGGTTGCGGCGTTGTGGTGGTGGCTGGGGTAGCTGCGGGAACATAACGCACGTCCCGCAATGTCCGCGTAATCCCCCCGGGCTAACCCCGCCCACACAACAGCCGTGTGGGATGTATCTTGAGTTTCGAAACGAGCGAGCGCGCCTGGTTGCGGGAGGCCGCCGGCGTCCTCAACCAGATCCTTGGCCTCTGCGGGCGGCTGGGCGTGCGGCAATCCAGGGTTTTCCTCACCCGCTTCGCCTGCAAGCCGGTGAGCTTCTTCAAATGGTTCCGCTTCCTCGCTGGCTTCCGGCGGCGGCATGGGCTGGGCTGCCCGCATGACGATCTGCTGCGCAAGAAGCCCTACAAATTCTTCGCGCTTGGGCTGCCCGGCCATCGCGGCCTCGACCTTCTGGCCGGCCATTTCAATCTGGCGGCGGCGGGCCTGTCGCGGGAAATGCTCGAGGCGGCCTGGCGCGGGCGGACGATGGCCATCGGCCAGGTGACCGGGCGACGCGATGCCTATGCGCTCACCATGCGTCTGTCCGTTCATTCCGGCGCCAGCCACGAAGGCGCCTTCTCGATCGGGCTGACGCGGCAGAGCGACCGGCTCGACCTGGTCAGGCTGAGTTTCATCCTCTATCCCCTGGGCGCCAGCCCCCTGGGCGCCGACCCCCTGGGCATCGGCCGCTACACCGTCGCCATTGGCGGGCTCCAGGGCAGCCGGGAGCCGGCGGCCAAGCGCGCCGTCATCGAGGCCACGCGCGACCTGTGCGGGCTGAGACCCAAGGATGCCGCACTGCTGGTCATGGAAGGCATCGCCATCGGCGGCGGCGCCGATCATGTCCTCGGCGTCTGCGATGCCAGGCACACCATCAATTTCCGCACGCTCGACAAACGCGCCGGCAAGCGCGCCGACATGGACCAGTACTGGAGCGATCGCGGCGGATGGCAAGGCGGCGAATTCGGCTTCGCCATGCCGGTGCGCAACCGCGACATGGCGGCGCCGGTCAGCCGGCGCGAGGTCTACAAGTTCGAATTCCTGAATATCGGCAAGAGCCTGTTTGCTTCGCCGCTCGGACTGAACGGGGTTCCACTTGACCGGCCCACAGAAAGGCCTTTTGTCCGATGAATGTGGAAGGTAGCACATTGCCGTCAGATGGCAGGCGGCCAACATTCTGCCCTGTCCGACGCCCGCTTTTGCCCATCGACAAGGTAAAGCCATTATATCTGAATTGGCTAAAATAGCGGAACATCCAAGGGACATTGCCGGAACCGAACAGGACCTGTCGGACCTTTGCTTCAGCCACCTAAGACCTTGGTCCCAAAAGGAAACGCAAAAGACCGATGAGGCTCGTCATCGGGAACATCCCGCCTCCGCCGTCGTTTGCCGCAAGGTCCGCGGACCGGACCGGATTTCGGAGGAAAGAGCGATGCGCCATCAGTCCATCATCACCAGAACAGGCCATGGCCCGGGTACGGCGGTCGCCGTGTTGATGGTCGGACTGGTGGCGGTGGGCATTGTGTTCCTTGTCCTGGGTGGCTTGCTCTATTTCGGCCAGCAGCCGCCTGATCAACGCGCGCTGTCTTCCGTGCCGGCACGATCGGCCCAGGCGGCCGACCGCAGGGCGGTCGATTGATGCATGTGCTGTTCGCGACGCTGCCCCCTGCCGGCGGCGCATGTCAGCGCGCTAGCACCTTGCCATCCCTCGCCACCGCTCTGCCCCGGCGATAGACCGTGCGGTCCTTCGGCACGGCCACCACCGCCTCGGGCACGTGCCGCGCCGGCATGGCGACGAAGTCGGCGCTGGCGCCGACGGCAATGCCATGATCTGCCAGCCCCAGCGCCCTGGCGCCGGCATGGGTCACCACGTCGAAGGCCGCCTCGAGTTCGCGGTCCTCATAGAAGCCTGAGCGGTAGCCGATCATGTTGGCCCGGTTCAGCATGTCGCCGTCGCCATAGGGCCACCAGGAATCGCGGATGTTGTCGGAACCGCTGAACACGGTGACGCCGGCCTGCCGCAGGGCCGCCACCGGCGGGAAGGCATGGTTGCCGGGCGCGTTGGTCATGATCGCCACGCCGGCCGCCGCCAGCATCGTCCCGGCCTTCGCCAGGGCGTCGGCCGGGATGTCGCCAAGCCCATAGGCGTGGCTGACGGCGACATGGCCCGCCATGCCGAGCGCCTTTGTCCGCGCGGCGATCTCCTCGACCTGGAACAGGCCGAGCGCGCCGCCGTCATGCAGGTGGATGTCGACGCCGGCGCCATGCTTGTGCGCCAGGGCGAACACCACATCGAGATGGCCGCTCACGTCGCGGTCGAAGCTGGCGGGGTCGAGCCCGCCGACAAGGTCGCAGCCGAGCTTCATCGCCTCGTCGAGCAATTCCGCCGTGCCCGGCGAGGACAGGATGCCGCTCTGCGGGAAGGCGACGAGCTGGATGTCGATGAGGTCGCGGTATTCTTCGCGCACGGCCAGGATGGTCTCGACATGGCCGAGCCCGACCGAGGCGTCGACCATGACATGGCTGCGCATGGCCAGGCTGCCATTGCCGATGCAGAGCTCGAGCTGGTTCTTCGCGCGCTCCGCCATCGGCGCGGCGGCGGCGAGGTTTCGCGCCTGGAAGGCGACACGCTCGCGCACATCGAACCCGTTGGTGCAGGGAATGTGCGGGCGCCAGGCATCGCCGTAAAACGAGGTGTCGAGATGGATATGCCCCTCGACGAAGGCCGGCACGACAAGCTGGCCGCCAAGGTCGATGATGGCGGGGTCGATGATGGCCGGGTCGACGGCGGCGAAATCGGCCGGCGGCGCCTTGCCGGCCGGCGCGATGGCGCTGAAGCGGCCGCCTGTGACGAACAAATCCGCGAGCGACCCGTCGGCCAGCTTCGCGTTACGGAAAATCGTCTGTTCGCTCAAACTCGTCTGCTCGCGCATCGGCGCCATCCCTGCTGAAAGCGCCAGTCCTCGCCGCCCGCCCGCCGCGGGTCAATGCGGAAGCGACGAAAAACTGTTTCACGCAATTGCCCCTGGTTCGGGCGAGGCAGAGCGCGAATCCGCACTGCTGCTCTTGCCTATTCCGCTTTCACGGAAGTTTGGGCGGCCCCGCACTGTGCCATTGTGTTATCGCGGCGGTACGAGCCGCCCTGGTTGACGCGGGCGCCCAGCCATCCCAACAATGCGCCCCCCGCCCGCGTCGACCATGGCAGGAGCCTGGGTGCGGTGATCACAGCAGCTTGCTGTCGATCTGGTCGTTCTCTTTCATCATCTCCAGATAGGTTTTGGCGCTAGGACTGCCGTGTGCCGCTGCCTTGAAAAACCATTTGGCGGCTTCCGCATAGTTCGGTTTTCCATCCATCCCGCGGTAGTAAAGCATCCCAAGGCTGGCTTCGGCGTCGGCGTTGCCGGTCTTTGCCGCAGCGAGCCACCAGAACTCCGCGGACTTGTCGTCTCTTAATATCCCGATGCCATTGGCATAGGCGTAGGCCAAACTGAGTTCCGCGTTGACATTTCCCTGTTGCGCGGCCTTGAGCCACCACCCAGCCGCGTCACTGTCGCTATGTGTAATACCTTTGCCTTTTGAGTATGCGTTTCCGAGGGCCTCCTGCGCCACAGCGCTGCCCTGGTCCGCCGCCTTGCGCCACAGCAGGACTGCCTTTGCTTCGTCCTTTGGGACGCCCACCCCGTCAAAATACATTCCACCCAAGGCGAAATCAGCTAGGTCGTTGCCCTGGTTGTTTGCCTTGCTCAACCAAGTAAATGCCAGGGCTTCATCTTTGTCGATGCCCTGTCCATCGCGGTAGCAGATGCCGACATTGTATTGCGCGACCGCATGGCCATTGACCGAAGCCTTCATCCACCATTTGAAGGCTAGCGCTTCGTCCCGCGCAATCCCAAGGCCTTCATGATAGAGGATACCAAGCTGATATTGAGCATCCGCATTGCCTTGGTCAGCGGCGATCCGAGCCCATTTGGCAGCCAGCTGATAGTCCTGCTTGACGCCTTCGCCGAGATAATACCCCCGGCTGAGATTGTAACCGGCTTCGGCATTTCCTGCTTCGGCAGCCTTGCGCCACCAGACGACAGCTTGGGCATAATCTTGCCGCACGCCCAGACCGCGCGCATACATCCCCCCAACGCCGGATTGCGCCAAGACATTGCCTTGATTGGCCGCCTTGCTCATCCAGGAGAACGCCTTGGCATCATCCTTGCCAACGCCTTGTCCCTTCAAATAGGCGCTGCCGAGACTGTATTGCGCCAGCGGGACGCCACTGACTGCGGCTTTCATCCACCATTGGAATGCCAGCCTGTCATCCTGCGGCAGCCCGACGCCCTGATGGTACAGGATGCCAATCTGGCCTTGAGCATCCGCATTGCCAGCCTAAGCGGCCTTGAGCCACCAGGACGCCCCGACCAGGTTATTCGGGGTAACACCCTTGCCCTTTAGATATGCGTTGCCGAGCCACAACTGAGCTTCGGCATAGCCTTGGTCGGCCGCCTTGCGCCACCAGGCGGTGGCCTGAGCGTCATCTTGTTGTACGCCCGAACCAAGCGAATACATCGTGCCCAGGTCAGATTGCGCGGGAGCGTGGCCTTGATCGGCCGCCTTGCGCATCCAGAAGAACGCCTGCGCTTTATCCTTGCCGATGCCGTTTCCTGTACCATACGCGCCTGCGACGCTGTACTGCGCCTGCTGAACACCGCTGGCTGCGGATTTCATCCACCATTCGAATGCCAGCCGATCATCCTTTGGTAGCCCTTGGCCTTGGTGATACAGAACGCCAAGCATGTATTGACCATTGGCGTTGCCCAGATCCGCCGCCTTCCTTGCCCAGATCACGGTCTGCTGATCATCCTTCGCAACGCCCTTGCCGAAGGAATAGGCCAGGCTGAGACTGTAGGCGGCATCGGAGTTTCCCCCGTCAACCGCTTTTCTCCACCATGACACCGCCTGCGCCTCGTCGCGTGCAACGCCATGACCTTCCCAATACAGACTGCCCAGCAGGGATTGAGCGGCACAATTGCCGCCAGCCGACGCCTTTCGCGCCCAAATCGCCGCCGACTCGTAGTCCCTCTTGACGCCTCTGCCGAAATAATAGGCCGCGCCGAGGCCGGACGCGGCATTCACATTTCCCGCCGAGGCAGCCTTGTTCCACCAGTCCACTGCAAGCAGGTCATTTTGTGCAACACCCTGCCCCATCCAATACATCAGGCCAATATTGGTCTGGGCATCGACGTTCCCATCCTGCGCCATCAGCATCCACTGATTGAACACTTCGCCATAATTCTTGGCCAGGAGTGCCGCTTGCGCCTTCTGCGCAGCTGACCACTGAACATAATAGTGGCGCACCGGACCGAGCAGCGCCCATGCGGTCAGCACAAGCAAGATGAATGGCCAGAGTCTCCAGCGACGTGGCGCAGGCACGCTTGATACAGTCGTGTTTGGCTCAGGCGACCAGTCTTCACTGTAAAAACGAGGAGATTCACCTGTCGACATCAGCAGACACTAACGCAGAGCGCATTGTTTCGAAATATACCTTGCTTCAAAATTCGCTCACTCCGGCGCCCCCGCGAACAGCACCACGCCATCCCCTCCAGCCGCCGGCCAGTCCCTGATGGTTCGGTCATAGCCGCCGGTCAGCACCGTGCCGTCGGGGGCGAAAGCCACGGCGTAGATCGGCCCGGTCTGGCTGTCGAATAGGGCGATCTGATTGCCGGTTTCCATGTCCCACAGCCGCGCCGTGCCATCGAGCGAGCCCGACAGCAGGCGCTTGCCGTCGGCCGACAGCGCCAGCGCATAGACCGTGCCTTCATGGCCTTCGAAGCGCTTCACCTCGCGGCCGCTGTCGAGATCCCAGACCTTGATCGTCAGGTCGCCGCTGCCGGTGACCAGATGATGCCCGTCGGCGGTGAAGACGGCGCCATAGGTGCCTTGCTCGTGGCCGTGCCAGCTGCGCAATTGCTTGCCGCTTTCGATGTCCCAGAGTTTCAGCGTGCCGTCGATGCTGCCGCTGAGCGCCTGCTTGCCGTCGGGCGAGACGGCGACCGCGCTGATCGACCAGTCGTGCCCGGTCAGCACATGCAGCACGGAGTTGTTGACGAGGTCCCAGACGATGACATTGCCGGTGTCGTGCCCGCTGACGGCGCGCTTGCCGTCGGGGCTGATGGCGAGCTTGTTGACGCCGCCATTCTGGCCGGCCTGGAAGACATGCAGCACAGCGCCGTCGGCAAGTTTGCGCAGCACGATCTCGCCGTCGTCGCCGCCCGTCAGCGCGCTGACGCCGTCGGGCATATAGAGCGCCGTGCGCGCCATGTCCTTGTGGATGCCGAGATTGCGGATCAGCTGCTTGCCGCCAATATCCCACAGCTTGATCACACGATCGGTGCTGGCGCTCATGATCGATCGGCCGTCCGGCGCCACCGCAAGCCAGACGACGGCGTCGCGATGGCCGTCGGGCTGCGTCGGCGGCGCCGGCGGCGGGTTGGCGGCTATCGGTGGCGGAGCGGGTTGCGGGGCCGGCGCAGGGGTCGGCGGCGCGCTGGCGACATCCTGGCCCTTCGGCTCGGCGGGTTTGGGTTCGGCAAGTTTGGGCTCATCGGGCTTGGGTGCGCCGCCCTTGGGCTCACTGGGCTGGCTGGCCACGTCGCCGCCATCATGCCAAGGGCCGAACCGGTCGACGGCAAGTGCTGCCAGCACGATCAACGGCAAGGCGAGGAAGATCTTGCGCAGGCCGGGCCTGCCGGTCTCCTGCACCTCGGCCGCGCGGCCGAACAGCGGTGTCCCCGCCAGATGCGCCGGCCGCCCCGGCAACAGCCCGGCACAGAACAGCACCGCGCCGACGAGGCAGGCGAACGCCAGCAGCGAGAAGGCCACCAGCCGCGTTGCCCAAGGCCCATGCATGGCCGTCAGGCTGAAATCCTTGCTGCCCGGCAAGAGATAGAGATGGACGAGGCAAGCCGCGGCCAGCGCCATCAACAGCACCGCCAGCAACCTGTCGGCAACCCTGGTCATGGAGCAAGGCTCATGCCGGTGACGCCGCCGACGGCGGCATCGGCCTCGATATTGGCAGGCTGTGGTCGCATCGAATTCCCTCGCCGCGGCCGATCTTACGCAAGGTCGCGGCGGAGTCGAGTGGCCGCCGGTGCGGATGCCGCGGGGGCACGAACGCACGGAAATGGCTGGACATTCCTTGCCTCGTTCGAAAGAAGGCTGGGCCAATCAAGGGAGCAGCCATGACACAGGCGACAAAACCGGTGCTGACCGGCCGGGCAGTGACGCTGAGGCCGCTGACCCGGCTTGATGCGCCGGCGATCCATGCGGGGCTGGAAGAACCGGAAGCGAAGCGGCTGACGGGCACGCACGCCAGGCACACGCTGGCGCAGGTGGAAGCTCATTACGCACGGGCCGAAACGGCGACCGACCGCTGCGACTATGGCATCATCGCCGGCGGCGCCTTGATCGGCGAAGCCGTGCTGAACGGCATCGACTGGCCAAACAAGGCAGCATCGTTTCGCATCGTCATCTGGCAGGCTGCCGGTCGCGACCGGGGCTACGGCACCGAGGCCGCCGCGCTGCTGCTTCGTCACGGCTTCGAGGCGCTGGGACTGAACCGCATCGAACTGGAGGTCTACGCGTTCAACCCGCGCGCCAGACGGGTGTACGAAAAGCTCGGCTTCCGGCTCGAAGGCACGCGGCGCGAAGCCCTGATCTGGGATGGCGAAGCTGTCGACGCCCACATCATGAGCCTGCTGAAGCGCGAATACTCCGGGACGCCGACGGTCGGATAAACCTGCGGACGTCGCCGCTTGCCGGGAGATGACCGGGGCGCGACGGAAGCGCGGCTTCCGGCTGCACAGGCGCGTTGTCGTGTTCATCGCCCTTTCCGCCCGGGGATTTGGATCAGGTTGGCAGCGCCGGCTGCATACCGCGAAGCGCCGGCCTCGCCTCCTGTCCTCATGTATATCGCCTGCGCAATCCTGGTTTGGACTAGGGATATACATAGAAACAACGGCTTAACTATGCCGGGATGGGCTTTAGAGTGCCGACTTATACCCGATCCCGGCGGAGCAATGGGGAATTCTGGAGCCAGATTCTCCGATGTCCTGGTTGAGATAATCTAGGCTATCCCCTGCCTAACATTGACAGAAAACCACGATGTGTCACTATCGCGACGGGATATAGTGGAGAGCTTGCATCATGAAGAAGATTTATGAAAGACCCGCCCTGACCAAGAAGGGCAATTTGAAATCGATCACTGCCGCAACCAATGGCCCGGTCGTGACCTCGAATCCGATACTGCAATAAGTCAGCCTGTCAGCGTCAGGTCGTCCAGCACCATTTGCCAATAGTGTTTCGTTGAAAGACGGACACGGGTTATCGCCTTGAGCATCGGTGCGTAGTGCAGCGGCGTCAGCGCCGACAGCGCCAGCTGATCGCTGGCGACCAGTTGATCGCCCAGCCAACACTCGATCAGCGCGATCTCCCCTTCAGACTTCAGCCATGCCGCGCTCAGCAGCACCGAGTGGAAACCGAACGGAGTCTCGCGGCTGAACTCAGCCGGGTATCCGCTGCTCGTATAGGCGACATGATCGCCCGAGACATTGCCGTTGACATAGCCTTCGCTGCCCTTGGTGTGATCCTGCGCCATGGCGTTGAGGTTGCGCCATTGCAGACCGGTGTGGCCGCAGGGGATCTTGCGGAAACCGCGCCCTGTGACGTCGTCGAAGCCGATCGTCGGCAGCGCGGCCCCGATCGGCAGTGTTTGCGGCGACAGCAGCCCGAGATCGGTCGGATAGGGCGAAAGCGCAAGCTGCCGGTCCAGCCCGCCGCCGGCAATCGCCACAGTGTCGCCGCTGCCGTCGAGGTCGAGCCGGAAGGGTGAACCCGACGCCAACACCAGGGTCTGCAGTATCTGTCCGTCCGCCATGACCGATAGTGTCGCCGTGCTGTCCGCCGCCATCCGGCCGGCCAGGCTGCGCGCCGGCGCCAGGCCGACCGGCTCAGGCAAGTCCTGCGACACAAGCCCGGCGGGTGAGCCGGAGGCCAGCCGGAAATCCTGCGATTGCGTCTCGTTGGCGCTGGGCGAGCGCCAGCCCGGCGGCACCGAAACCGCGAACCGGTAGGTGCCGGGCGTGCGGATCACGGCATCGGCCGAAGACGTCGACATGGCGAAGTTGGCAAAGCCGCCATTGTTTGTCCTGGCTGAAGCGACAAAGCCGCCTTGCCCGTCGAACAGCCGCACCACAATGCCGGCCATCGGCCGGTCGCCCATGCCGTATGTCCCGTCGCGATCGGCGTCGAAATAGACGAAGGACGAGTAGTTGACGGTGCCGGTACTGCGCTCCCAGTCGGTACGCACCGCATAGTCGTTGGCCGGATCCGCCCGGCGAGCCGCACGGCGCCGGATACGCGCCTGCCGCGACAGCCAGACGGCGCATGCCGCGACAACAAGGATGGCAGCGGTCGCAAGCAGGATTTCGACGAGGCCGAAATCAAGCATGACGAGTGGACTTGGATGGCGGCCGTTTTCCCAGGCCCGAAACGCAATCAGTCAGGACTCGCACCTCCATCACACCCATCGTCACCAGCTTGGCGAGGGACATTACATGCACACAGGTCTCATCGAAAATTCCACTGCCACTAGTCTTACGCAGGGTCCGCAAAGAGTCGAGCACGCAACAAGTGCCTGCCCTGCCGCACATGGCATCCTCACGCAAAGGCGATCATTGCTGATCTAGAAAATCCGGAACACCGCCGCGTCTCGACGTTTGCGCCTCGAGATCCATTGTGAGGCAAGGCATGAACACAGCTTCTAGACTAGGGCACCCGTTTTCCGAACTCGGGCTTCCCCGCCCGTGAACGGCAACCAGACACAAGCGGCGCGCGTCTTTGCCCGGCTCGGCAAGCGCTGCCGTCTGTGCGCAAACATACTTCTAGACAGTTGGGGACCTTCAGAGCGTTTCCTGCCGGGTATCAAAAATTCCCAAAAGAATACTAGGCACGCGCCTGATTCGGAGTCATATTCGACATGACTGAAATTTCCATAGGAATATGTATCGAAAACGTGAGGGGGAAGAAATGGCCTCGACTGGGTACACTCTTGTGTTGTCTTTTGGACTATCGGTTATTTTCCAGGGAATTGCTTTAGCGCAGCAATGTTTCACGCCGTCCGTTGACAGAGCCTTGTCTGCAGAGCAGGCGAGAGCGGTCGTTTTTACAGCAAAGGACGAGCCCGACGTTCTTTCTCAGTTCCCGCTAAGCAAGACGCTGGATAATATTATAAAAACATCGAGAGTTGATCCTTCAGCTCCTGTTTCAGAGGGTGAACGGGAGGACCTCCTCAATTCGTTGCTATCCGGATTCAAGCAGAACACACTCATCAATCCTGACAGCAAACTGACCTTTCCGATCACCGTTCGGACAGGCGAAGCGAAGCTGACGGCCAAAGATCTGCTTGATTCCACCGGCGCCGATTTCATGCAACCGGTAGGACTCTTCAACCGGTTGGATCTGGCCCCGAAGAGTTTTGCCAATTGCGGTGAGTACCGCATCGTTTACGCCAAGAAAAGCTCATCCCCAACCAAGCGCTTCTTCCTCATCTTCGAAGCCGCGTTGCCGAATGCAGATCCGCAGGGATCGAGGGAAGGTTGCAAGGAAGTTGCATCCTTCTGGAACAGCTTGACCACCATGAACAACCAAGACGCAGGCAACAAGCTCGCCGCGTTCTACTATGACGGCGGCGTGGTCGACGGCGGGACGGTGAAGTTCGAGCCGGTGGTTCACTATCGGCACTACGGTCTTCCCGACGGTCAAGTGCGTGCGAACGCCTTCCTGCCAGACGCGCCGGCCTTCATCTGGCATCTCATGCAATGGCAGATCGCTCCAAACGAAGCCGGAGTGCCGGTTTTCCACAATACGCCTGTGAGCGAAAATCCTGTCCCGGCTTTCTTTGGCGGGACCCCCGCGGCAGCACTCCCGACGACGACCTACGACCAGATCGCGGGACAATTTCGCAGCGAATTCGTCAACCGAAATGTCTGGCAGTTGATCGACGTTGACCGCACGGCCCTGGTTCAACCGACCACCGGAGAAGCGCTGATAGACAACCTCGGCGTGGATATCGACGATCAGTACTATGCGGTGGAAAGTGCCGTGGCGAACAGCGACAACCCGCGAATTAATGCCGCCAACACGCCGATGATTGCCGGGATCTCCGGTGTATTGGCCGCATCCAAGGTAGACAGGTGCAGTGTCACTCCCGACCAAGTGCTGAACCGCATGGGAGCCATGACTTGTGCGGGCTGCCACGATTTTTCCAACGGCGCGGAGATCGCCCCGGGAGTAAACTGGCCCAGCTCGCTGCGATTTGTGCAGATTGACGAAACGGGAGCCCTGTCGGACCTGCTCACGAAGCACTTCTTGCCGGCACGTTTCGACAATGTCCAAAACATCCTCGGTGCCGCTTTCCTCGCACAGAATGAAACACCGCCGGACCTGGGGTCCCAACGGCTCGTGCTTCTTCAAATGCTGGACGGGCTGAAGCAGAAGGGCCAAGGGTTCCTTCCGGACGAGAAGGCGGATGCCAGCCTGGCCATAGCGACACTTCTTGCAAGCCAGGTGAGGAGCGCATCGCAAGCTGAACCAGGTGCATTCACGACCTTCCGCAAGCCAGACTAGTGAGACGCCGACATCCGGTGCGGGAGTCGTATCGGAGTTTTCATCGAAAAAACAACCGGAAGTGTCGGATGTGCCATGTCTGTAGGTTTATTCCAGACCGAATTTATAAAGCCCTGGCTGCCGACAAATCACTGTCTCCTAAACTTCGACGCAAGTTTAGGACGACAATAAAGGTTGACAGTCAAATACGGCGCACCCGGGAACGGTCGCGCGTGATAGCTGGGCTGGTAGGATCTCAGACGACGTCTTTCATCGCGTTTCCGCCGCCGACCATATTGTTATTCGATTGTCGTGGCGGCTCGACCTTGCCTGGATTGCCCATAGATGATTTCTCGGCTCCCGCGGATCCTGTCGTCACCAACCTGGCGCCGATAACCAGCGAGGTGGCTCGGTTCTTTTCCGAAGTCTTCGACAGGAATTCAATCGACAATGCTGGCGCTGCACTTTCTTCGACCATCCATTTTGGGATGATGGCAGGTCAGGCTATCTGGTCGGGGTCACAGGTGCTCTACAGCGATGGCGACGGCGCGGTATTTCTTGATCCCAGCAACTCCGACGACTTGATTGCCCACGAATGGACCCATGCGATCACCCAAAACACTTTGCGTCTTTTCGGTACGCGGACGGAAGCTGGAGGATTGAACGAAAGCATCTCCGATGTCTTCGGTTCCATGTTTCGCCAATGGCGGGCGGGGCAAGACGTTGTTGATGCAGATTGGTTGATGGGCGCCGATATTCTGGGGCCGGTTTCGCGCGCAAAAGATCTCGCATGCATTCGTGACCTCCGAAATCCCGCCGCCGCCCACTGTTACACGCCGCAACCCGTTCATTTTAGCCAATTCCAGCCGCTGATGAACCCTCACGACAGCAGCGGCATTCCTAACCTCGCCTTCTACACGGCGGCTGCCGGCATAGGCGGCAAAAGCTGGGAAACCGCAGGGCAAATCTGGTACCGCGCCATGACTGATTTCGGCCCATCTCCAGGTATGACCATGTCGGCCTTTGCCAACAGGACTCGAAATCTGGCCACTCAAATGTTTGCTCAATTGCCTAGTGTCGCTAACAATGTCGATGTAGGCTGGAGCGCTGTTGGCCTGTAGGTAGCGGCTTCGCGCCTCTGGATCGCCCTTCACCAGTCGGAGCGTTCGCTCCGGCAGCCAAGATCGATGCCCTCACCTCAACTCCACCCAGACAGGCGCGTGGTCGCTCGCGCCGTCCTCACCGCGCACGTCGCGGTCGATGCCTGCCCCCTTGAGCCGGCGGGCGAGTGTCTTCGACAGAAGGATATGGTCGAGCCTCAAGCCCGCATCGCGCGGCCAGCGGTTCCGCCGGTAGTCCCAGAAGGTGTAGAGCGTCTCTTTCGGATAGATTTTTCGCAGCGCGTCGACCCAGCCCTGCTCGATGAGGACGGCGAAGGCGGCGCGGCTTTGCGGCTGCACCAGCGCGTTGTCGTCATAGGAGCGCGTGGCATAGATGTCGCGTGGCTCGGGCACGATGTTGTAGTCGCCGGCCAGCACGACCGGCAGGCCGGTGTCGAGAAGCTGCGCCGCATGCGCCTCCAGCCGCTTGTGCCAGGCAAGCTTGTACTGGAATTTCGGCCCCGGCTGCGGATTGCCGTTCGGCGCGTAGATGCAGGCAATGACGATGCCGTCGACCGCCGCCTCGATATAGCGGCTCTGCCGGTCGGCGTCGTCGCCGGGCAAGGCATCGCGGGTCAGCACCGGCTCCGCGCCGCGCGCCAGGATGGCGACGCCGTTCCAGGTCGGCTCGCCCTTCCACACCGCGCCATAGCCGGCATCGGCCAGCGCGGTGCGCGGAAACTGCATGTCGCGCGCCTTCAGTTCCTGCAGGCAGACGACATCGGGTTTCGCAAGCGCCAGCCAAGCCAGCAGATTGTCCAGCCGGCTGTTGATGTTGTTGATGTTGAAGGTGGCGAGTTTCATGGTTGGATCAGGAGGCGATCCGGCCTGCCCAAGCCTTCGCCGTCTCCGCCATGGCCTTCAGATGATCGGCCGTCGAAAATCCCGAAATGCTCTTGCGCGGCTTGAGATCGTGGTCGCCATCCTCGAGCCAGATCACCTCGATCGCATCGGACAGCCCATAACCCGCCACCTCGTCGCGCATCCCGAACTCGTCGCGCGTGCCTTGAAAGATCAGCGTCGGCGTCTTCAGCCCGGTCAAATGTTTGGTGCGCAGCTGGTCAGGTTTTCCGGGTGGATGGAAGGGATACCCCAAGCAGACCAGCCCGGCGATCTCCCCCTTTGCGAACATCTCGTCCGCGACCATGGAAGCGACGCGTCCGCCCATCGACTTGCCGCCGATGATGAGCTTCCCGGTCACGCCCTTGGCACGCAGATCGGCGATCGCCTTGATATATTCCGGGTTGACCGTCTCTGCGCGCGGCGGCGGCTTGCGGTGGCCATAACGGCGGGCGGCCATATAGTGGAATTCGAAGCGCGCGACCTGGAAGCCGGCCGCAGCCAGAGCCTTGGCGGTTGCGGTCATCGATGGAGAATCCATCGACGCGCCGGCGCCATGGGCGAGCAGGATGGTGACGGGAGCGGTGTCGAAGCCATCGAAGAGGAAGCTGGTCATGGGGCGGTCTTTCTGAACATGAGCCTGCCAATCCTTCTAGAATTATGCTGCCAGACTATGCTTGCGCGGCACCCGCGCCGCAAACTTGCGATTGCAGATATTCTACCTGCGCGGCGAGCAATCCAGGCCAGCCGGTCGCGTCGATACCATCTATCCATTTGCAAGCAGCTTCACGTCCATGAACTTGCTCAAGCAAGCAGTAATAGGCGGTGTCTCGCCACGCGCCGCACAATTGCGAATTGCCGTCCATGACATCCAGCGCTGACGTCCATGCGAACCATCGCTTGATCCATGCACCGACCTTGCCGTCGAGATCAGCAACGCACTGAGCTATGAAGGCATCCAGTTCCTGTTCGTTGGCGACCCAGAAGACGCCTCGGCTGGGAGGCTGAAAATCCCCACCTATGGCATTGAAGCCTTTTCGCAGGAATACGTGGTTCAACTTTCGAGCGCTGCGGGTTTGGAACTGAGCCGAACTTGGATCCTTGGTTTCATACCAGGCGTCAAAGTCCCTCCACAGCTTGGCAAATTTCTTCCACTTGATGACGCCGGCAAGCTCGCAGTCATACGCGCCGTAGCGGTGATCCGTGGAACAATCCAGCTCGATGCTGAACTCAGTCAGGTTGTCCGTGGATGCGATGAGCAACTTGGCGCTGGCCGGCTCGAACCATCTCTGGCCGAGGCGGACATGGAGTTCTTTCGCAACCCGCGTTCGAATGGTCTTGGCGTCGAGTGGCAACCCCTCACCCCGCCGTCCGCGCCAGTTGCATATCCACGAACTGCACGCCTTTGGCCGCCACCCCGGCCCATTCGCTATCCGCATCGAGCTCCAGGTAGCGCACCCACAGCCGCCGCGCTTCCGGCAGATTGCCGGCGTCGAATTCCAGCCTGGCCAGATTGAACACCGGATCGGCATAATTCCTGTCGAGCGCGATCGCCTTCTGCAAATGCCGTCGCGCCGAGGTGTCGCGGCCCTGCTCGCTCATCAGCCCGGCGAGATTGAACCAGGCTTCGACAAAGGCCGGATCGAGCTTTATCGCCCTGGCATAATCATGCGCTGCATCCGCCGCATGGCCGCCGGCGCGCAGGCAGTTGGCGCGGTTGAAGGCGGCGATGGCGTCGCTCGGGTCGATGGCGAGGCAGCGCTGGTAAAGGGCGGCAGCACGTTCATGATCGCCGCCCTCCTCCGCCGCTTCGGCCTCGGCAAACAGATCTTCCAGCGTGTCGTCGCCTTGTGCGGCGCCCAGATCGAACAGCAATTGCCCGTCGAGCTCGCTCTGGCCGCCTTCGAGATAGATCGCGTCGGGACGGCCGTGCTGCGAGCCGACATTGAGCGATTTGGCGGTGAGCGAGGCGACCGGGCCGGAGCGGTGCACGGAACGCGCGATCGCGCCCCAACTGGCACCGCCGGCCACCAGCCCGGCATATTTGCGCGCCAGGATCAGATCGCGAAAGGAATAGGGTTCGCAATCATGTTCGAAGGCATCGAACAGCGACAGCAGATCGAGGTCGGCGCCGGGCAGCCGCGACTGCTCGATCAGCGATTGCCTGGACAGTGACGACGCCTCCGGCGCCTTCATCAGGCCGAGCAGGCGCAAAAAACCGTTCTCGCTGATCAGCGTGCGCCCGGCGGCGCGCTCGGCGGCGACGCGGCGCTCGATCCCGGCATCGCCGCTTTTCGTCAGTCCGGCCTTGGCCAACACCGTCCTGCCGAACACGACATGCGTCGTGCGCCTGGTGATGCCGCGCCTCAGCTGGCCGTGCTGGCGCTCGACCTCACGCGCGGCGAGCCGCAAGGGGAACGCCGCCAGCGCGCCAATGGTACCGAAAACGGCTCCCGGAACCGAAACGGCCGGTGCCGTCATTTCTTGCTCTTGCCGACCGCCTTGAGCAGACTGGCCTTCAGCGGATTCTCAGGCGCGCCGCCCACAGCCGCCTTCTTGGCGGCGGGTTTGGCCGCCACTTCGTCGGCCTTGCTCTTCGACTTGGCCGGCGGCTTCGACTGCGACAGGCTGGCCTTCAGCGCATCCATCAGGTTGATGACATTGCCGCGCTCGGGCGCGGCCGCGATGATCGGCTTGTGGCCCTTGAGCTTCTCGCGGATCATCGCCATCAGCGCGATCTCGTAGCGGTCCTCGTAATTCTTCGGGTCGAAGGTGGTTTCCTTCTGCTTGATCAGCGCTTCGGCGAGCTCGAGCATTTCCGGATCGGGTTTGCCGGCCGGGATGTTGCCGAAATATTCAGCCGTGCCGCGCACTTCGTTCGGGTTCCTCAATGTGCACACGAACATGCCGTTCTCGCGCGCGCCGATCGTCACCACCCGCTCGCGGCTGGACAGGACCAGCCGCGCGATCGCCAGCTTGCCGGATTTGCGCATGGCTTCGCGCAGCACGGCGAAGGTCTCCTCCGCCATGGCCCCATCCGGCGCCAGGTAGTAGGGCGCGTCCTGGTAGATGACATCGACCTCGCCCTCGTCGACGAAGGCCTCGATGTTCATCGTGTGGTTGGATTCGATCCTGACCGCGTCGAGGTCGGCATCGTCGATGATGATGTACTGCTTGTCCTCGTACTCGTAGCCCTTGACCAGGTCCGAGCGTTCGACGAGCCCGAGTTCGGGATCGACCGGCTTCATGTTGATGCGGTTATGCGTCTTCTTGTGTAGCTGATTGAACGAGATGCGCTCGCTGGTCGTCGTCGCCGGATAGAGCCGGACCGGACAGCTGACGAGGCTGAGCTTGAGATAACCCTTCCAACTTGCCCTGGGCGCCATGATACACTCCTACGCGGCCATGCACTGACATTTTTGAACTGAGCATGACCTCGGCATCATGCTCTCTGCAGCGCTTTTCGTCCGAAGGACGAACGAGGCTGCGCAAATCCTACACCGACCCCGCACAATACCGGCAAATCCCTGACGAAATCTTCCGATGCGTCCTTGAGGTCGTTTGGAGAGAATAATTCAAATTGTCGGAAGCGTCGATGGACCTGGAATTGAGAGACGCCGGCAGGCCCACGGATCGCGGCCGCCTTCATCTCACGACTACTTTCTCGCCCCCTCAAACACCGGCAAATCCCGCGCAAAATCCTCGATGTCCGCCCACGGATCGCCCGACGTCTCCAGCAGCCCCGGCAGCGAGGAATAGTTCAGGTCCTGTGGCGCATCGATCGCCTCCAGATCGCTCCAACTCACCGGCGTCGAGGCCGGCAAATTGGTGCGGGCGCGCAGCGAATAGGGCGCCGCAGAGGTGTGGCCGCGCGCGTTGCGGTGATAGTCGATGAAGATGCGCTTCTTGCGGTTTTCCTTGCCCATGGTGGTGGTGAATGTGTCGGGCGCGGTCGCCGCCAGATGCGTGGAGATGGCGCTGGTCGCCTGGTGCAGCTTCTTCCAGTTCTGCCTGGGCGTCACCGGCACGGTGATGTGGATGCCGCTGCCTCCGGACGTCTTGGCGAACGGCACCAGCCCGAGCCCCTCCAGCTCGCCCTTGATGTGGACGGCGGCCTCGACCACCTCGCGCCACGAAATCCCCTCGCCCGGGTCGAGGTCGAAGACGATCTGGTCGGGTTTGTCGAGGCTGGTGCGGTGCGTGCCCCAGGTGTGGAACTCGACGACGCCGAACTGCGCCAGCGCCAGATAGCCTTTTGCCCCTTCGACGGAGAGATAGGACTTGGTCTCGCCCTCGGAATTGGTCGCCTGGAACGTCACCACCGAGGGCGGCATGCCGGTGAAGGCGTGGCGCTGGAAGAAACAGTCCTTTGGCAGGCCGGTCGGGCAGCGCACCAGCGACACCGGGCGGCCGAGTATGTGCGGCAGCATGAAGTCGCCGACCAGCGCGTAGTAGACGGCGATATCGAGCTTGGTCGGCCCGGTCTTGCCGAACAGCCGCCGCTGCGGATTGGTCACCCAGATGGTGGCGAGATCCGCCTCCGAGATCAGCCGCTTGCGCTTGGCCGAGACCGGCGTCGACAGGCCGACATCCCGCAGGCCGCGAAACACGCCGTGGCGCAACGCATTGTCCGCCGTGCGGTTGGCGTAGTGGATGCGCGCCGAAAACAGCGGCTTCACCCAGTGCATCTCGCGCATGATTTCGCGCGGCACGCCTTCCGGCGCCGTGGCGCCCGATGTCAGCGGCTCCAGCCGGGCGAGCAGGTCGGCTGCCGTCTCGGCATCGAAGCCGGTGCCGACCTTGCCGCGATAGTGCAGCTCGCCGTCCTGCCATTCGGCCATGCCGAGTGCGGCCAGCCCTTCCGCCGCTTGCGAGGTTGTGTAACCCGCGATGACGAAATCGTCCTTCTGCAGCGCCTTGCACTTGGTCCAGCTCTTGGTGCG
Source organism: Mesorhizobium huakuii (assembly GCF_030160235.1). GTDB lineage: Bacteria > Pseudomonadota > Alphaproteobacteria > Rhizobiales > Rhizobiaceae > Mesorhizobium > Mesorhizobium huakuii. The sequence goes on along the minus strand of NZ_BSNY01000023.1, from coordinate 69,695 downwards.
GCCGCTCTGGTAGATCGCGCTGGCGCGCTTGGAGACGACGCCTTCGAGCCCGAGCTCCGTCGCCTGGTCATACAGCCCCTGCCCCGAGCCGTCGACATGGTCGGAGAACTGGATGGCGGAATTCGCCCCGAGCCCGCCAAGCAGCTCGGCCAGCAGCGCCTTGCGCCGGATCAGCGGTGCCTTCAGCAAATCCCAGCCGTCGAGATGCAGCAGGTCGAAGGCATAGAAATGCAGCTTGCTGCCGGCACCCTCGGCGAGCGCGTCCTGCAACAACGCGAAGCGGCTGATGCCCTTGGCGTCGAGCACGACGATCTCGCCATCGATGATCGCCTCGCGGCAGGGCAGTTTGGCGAAGGCATGCGGCAGGTCGCCATAGCGCTTCGTCCAGTCGATGCCGCCTCGGGTGATCAGCCGCACCTGCCCGTCGGAAAGATGCGCCATGGTGCGGTAGCCGTCGAACTTGATCTCGTGCAGCCAGAGCTCGTTGGTCTTCTCGGCCGGGCCTTCGCCGCCCGGCGGCTTCGGAACCTGCGTCGCCAGCTGCGGCTCGATGCGGCTGAGCGCCGGCGCCTTCACCGCGCCAGGCAGTTCGCCGGGCTTCAGGGAGCCCGGTCTTGGCGCTGACTTCGCGGCCGGTTTCGCGGCGGCCGCCAGTTCCTCGATGCGCAATCCGGATTTCACGCTTTCCGGCCGCGCTTCCAGAATGTTCAGCGCCGTGTCGGCGGCGAGGTCGCGCTCCTTGAACAGCAGCCAGTTCTTCTTGTTCTCGTCCTCGCCGGGCTTGGGCTTCAGGCGGGTCAGCATCCAGCCGCCATTGAGCTTTTCGCCGGCGAGCCGGAACTTGAAGGCGCCGGTGCGCAGGCTCTTCTCGACATCCTCCATCGGCGCCCAGGTGCCGGTGTCCCAGACGATCATCGGCCCGCCGCCATACTCCCCCTCGGGAATGACGCCCTCGAAGTCGATATATTCGAGTGGATGGTCCTCGGTCTCGACCGCCAGCCTCTTGTCGGCCGGGTTGAGCGAGGGCCCGCGCGGAACCGCCCAGCTCTTCAGCACATCGCCGACCTGCAGGCGCAGATCATAATGGTCCGCCGTGGCGTGGTGCTTGTGGACGACGAAGCGGTTGCCGTCGCCGCTGACCAGCCCGCCGGCCGGTTCCGGCGTCTTGGAGAATTCGCGCTTGGCGCGGTAGGTTTTGAGTTTGGCGGGAGCGGGCATGGGTCAGCGCCCGAAGCGCTTGGCAAGCAGGAGCAACCGCCGCGTTCCGGAACGGATGGAAGTCACGCTCTCAATCGTCGGCAGCCGGCGTCAGCTCGAGCTCGGCCGGCGACAGGCCCTGCCGCAGCTGGGCGAGCCGGAACTCATCCACCCAGTAGGCCTCGCCGTCGACCAGTACGCGTGCACGGTAGGCGCCGTCCGAAAAGCTCTGCGCGGTGATGTAGACCTTGTGGGCGTCGAGCGCCTTGCGCACAGCGGCGCGCTTGGCATTCTGGCTGGTGACGGGACTGAACATAACGCTGCCCTCGGTCGCCCTACACATCAGGCGACTGGCTCAAGGATGACGGAGACGGGCTGTCCTGTCAATTTCGCGGGCCGTGGCCGACGGTTACGACCCGCTGCTGTTGAGCGTGTTGCCGATTTTCGTGAACTTGGCGTTGATCGCATTGCCGAGCGCACCGGCGCCGGCGATGATGGCGAGCGCGATGAGGGCGGCGATCAGGCCATACTCGACGGCTGTCGCACCGGTTTCATCCCGCATGAAACGGGAAACGATTGATGGCATTGCTAGCCCTTGGTTTCTTATCCCTCACACAACCCTATAGAGACCTTGCGTTGCAGTTCGGTTAAGTTTTGCCAGATTTTTGAAGGTGCTTGCGCGCGGAACTGAATCAAAACATGAGGCATCCGGGCATCGGCCATGGCTCGGGACAGGCAGTCCGGACCGGAGCTGTTTTCAGCTTGCCGGCCCGGAACCACCCACCGCCTTGTGTCCTTCCCAAGACACTGGACCAGATAGAAGCATCGACGCCGATCCGCTTTGACATGGATCAAGCGCGCCGCCATGCAGGCACCGGCCGGCGGCCAGGATGGCGAGGCGCGGACTATCTTCTGGCGCCGAAGCCATGCCGTCGGTCCTGCGAAAATCCCGTATCCGTGTCGAAATCCGCTCCCGGCGAACGACATTGGTGCGGCGCCGGCGAGGCGCGATCACCTCAAACTGGGAGCACCATCATGGCCAAGATGCTTGTCATCTACAAAACCCCCGCCGATCCGGCGGCCTTCGAGCGCCATTACCACGACATCCATGTGCCGCTGGCCAAGCAATTGCCCGGACTGCAGCGCTACGAGATCAGCCGGTCGCCGATCATGAACGTCCTGCCGGGCGAGACGCCCTACAGGGTCGCCATCCTCTATTTCGACAGCATGGAGGCCATTCGCACGGCTTTTGCCAGCGAGATCGGCCGCGCCTGCGCGGAGGACCGGCGAAAGTTCGCCGGGGATGAGGATCTGGTGACGATGCTGCTCTTCGACACCGAAATACTGTGAACCGTTACGTCGCCGCGCACGGCCATCAATTCCTGCTCCCGAAGCCGCTTCGGGAGCCGTTCCTCAATTCTTCAATTCTTCAATTCTTCAATCGCCGAAACCGCCGCATCACGCCCTGCACGGTCTTATACAGCCCGGGCTTCGAGCGCACGAAAAGCTCGGTCTTCCCGCGCAGCTTGATATAGGCGGTCGAGCCCCTGCCCTTCAGCGTCACCGCCTCGCACAGCTCGGCCAGCACCGCGCTCGAAGCGCCGATATGCTGCTTGTAGCCCTGGCTGCCGACCGACAGGTCGAAACAGTCGAGCCCCTGCGCCACCCCCCACATCATCAGCTTGCCGATCGTCGTCAGGCCTGGCGAGGCGTTCGCCACCGCGTCCTGGTCGATCCCGAGCAGAAGCGCGTGCAAGGTGCCCTTCATGACAAGCACGTACATGACGGCGAGATAGGCTTCACCGACACGCAGCCCAAACAGCCGCACCGAGCCGTCGGACAGGCCCTGCAAGGCGGCGTTGCGGTAGAAATCGACGACCGGCGCCTGCGTCAGGAGGTCGAAGCGCCCGAGCTCGCGGAAGCGGTTGAGCCTGAGCTCGAGCAGCGTCGCGAAATGCGCCTCCACCATCTCGGGCGTCTCGGCTTCGACCAGATCGAGCTTGCCCATCTGTTCGAAGCGGCGGCAGTGCTTGTGGAAATTCTTGGCGAAGGACGATTTGCAGATGCGCTTGATCAGCGTCTGCGGATCGCCATTCAGGGCCAGGCTCGAAGCGATCTGGATGGAATCGCGGGCCTGCGAAAGCAGCGCCAGCGGATTGGCGACGCCGTGAATCTCTCGCGGAATTCCCGCGATGTGGAAGCGGTCCGTCGGCGGCAGCACGGCGCGCACCGCCGCCCAGGCGGCGTCGGCGCTCTGCGTGGTCCAGGGTCTCGCATCGGCCAGCAGCGGCGCCGAATAATCGCACACGCCGCAGCTCAACCATTCGATCACATAATGGCCCATGGCCCGGCGGCGCATCAGCGGCAACAGCATGACCGGCGCGCCCGTTGCGGCGTCGTTGACCTCGACGACCAGCAGTTCCGCGCTTTTGGGCATCAGCCGGTCTGCTATCCCTTCCACCCAGGCAAGGCCCTGATGGCCCGTGCACAGGCCGGTCTCCTCGAGGCGCAGCCACAGCGGCCTTACGGAATCGAAGCTGGTGTGCAGCCGCGCGGCAAAGCGCGCGGCGGCGCCCCAACCGGCGATGACCGGGGGAAGTGACTGGCCCGGTGCATCCCCCACCGCGACTATTCGTATTGCCTGGCCTGCCACGTACTTCTCCGTCGTTCAGGCCTGCTTTCAACGTCCTCCACGCGAACGCCGCAAACCTCGCATCAGTCTCTGGGCCACGTTGAGCAGCCGTGGCTTGGATCGCACGAAAGCCTCGGTTCGGTTGCGTAGATCGATGGCGGTGCTCGCCGCCCTGCCCCGCATCGTGTACCCGTGGCAGAGTTCCACAAGAACCGAACCCTTGGCGCCCATATATTCCTTGTAGCTCTGGTTACCGACCGACAGGTCGAAATAGCCGAAGTCTTGCTCGCGTGCCCACCTCATCAACCTGCCAATGATCGCCAGTCCGGGTGAGACATTGGGCACGATGCTCTGGTCCATAGCTATCAGCAGAGCATGAACAGTCCCTTGATGGACAAGCAGGTATTGAACCGCGATCAGGGACCCGCCGACACGCAGGCCGAAGAGCCGCACCGAACCGTTCGACAAGCCCTGAATGGCCGCGTCACGGTAGAAATCGACGACAGCCTTCTGCGTCAGCAGGTCGAAGCGGCCAAGCTCGCGAAACCGGCTGAGCCGCATCCGCACCAGTTCGCCGAAGATTTCCTCCACCTGCTGCGGCGAACCGGCCTGGACGAGCTCCACGTCGCCGAGCCTTTCGAGCCGGCGCCAGTCCTTGCCGAATTCCTTGACGAAAGATGGCCTGCAGAGACGCTTGAGCACGGTTTGCGGGTCGCCGTCGATGGCAATACCAAAGGTGGTCTGGAGGGAACCGCGCGCGGCCGTCAGCAAGGCCAGGGGATTGGCGACGCCGCTGATCTGCTGCGGTATCCCCGTGATATGGAAGCGATCCGCCGATGGCAGCACGGAACGCACCGCCGCCCACGCAGCCTGCGCCGACTGGGCGGTCCACGCACCCGCATCCGCCAGCAGCGGTGCCGAATAGTCGCACACGCCACAGCTCAACCACTCGATCACCCGATGCTGGAAGGCTGATCGCAGCATCAGCGGCACCAGCATCAAGGGCGCGCCCGTCACCGCGTCGTTCACTTCGACGATGAGCGGCTCCGCGCCTGCCGGCATCAGCCGCGCCACGATCCCCTCCACCCACGCAAAATGCTGGTGGGCGGTGCAGACACCGTCCATCTGGAAGCGCAGCCAGAGTGGCCTGACCGCTTCAAGGCTTGTGTGCAGTCGCGCCGTATACGCGTCGTTCGCGGGAACGGTCACCGGACGGGACGCGTCCCCGACCGGCAAGCCGTCATCCACCGTAGCAATTTGCACCGCCTGGCCAGCCACATCCATCTCCTATCGCTTTACCGCGGCGAACGTGACCGCCCGCCGCCAGGAGCCCAGGCGGCTGTTACGCTGCTGGTCCGGATGCTCGATGTTCCACATGCGGTGATGCGCGAAATACCACGATGCCGCGAGCACGAAGGTCTCGGAGACCGCGGAGCCCAGCAGCGCCCATGGCGGGGACGCGACGGCCAGCAGGATGGCGATCAGCGCCAACCCGACGATGGCGCCGCCCATGGTGATGAAGGCGACGATGCGGAAATCGCCGAAGATCTCCAGGACGATGCGGGGCATGATGTAGAGCATGATCGGGATGAAATTGGCCGTCACGAACAGCCCGATGAACCCCACCGAAGCATCCTGCAGAGCCTGGGATTTGATCATCGGCAGGACGAACAGGATGGCGCATCCATAGGCCAGGCCGCCGAGCCCCATGACGACCGACCAGATCTTCGCCTGCGACCAGACGCGGCGCGTTTCATTGTGCCGCATCAGCTTGGCGAGCTCCGGCTGCGTCATGTTGACGAAAGCAAGACTGATGATGCGCAGCGGCGCGAACAGCACGATCACCGCCGCCAGCGGCGCGTAAGCCGCGGGTCCGGCAATGCCGGCCACCAGCAGAGCCAGGCACTGCCCCTGGATGTTGGTGGTGGTCGCGCTGAAGGCCGACCAACACAGCTGGCGCCAGAGTTTGGTGTAGCGCCGCCGCGTCGGCATGCGGAAGCTGATGCGAAGCGTGCGGCGTGCCAGCCGGGCCAGGACGAGGATGCCGATCACGTTGGCCGCGGCAAGGGCATAGAAGACGGTCTGCAGCGCGGCCTCGGCGTACCAGATCGCCAGGCCGGCGAACACGGTGCCGGCGATTGTGAAAGCCGCGTCGCTGACGGAGACGATCACCTGCTGGCGGCGCGCGAAGAATGCCGTGCGCATATGGCTGCGCAGCGACCATGCGCCGACGAAGCAGCCGGCCGCAATGCCGCTCGGGTCGCCCAGGAGATGCATCAGAAGAGCCGTGCCGACGGCCATCAGCAGCGCCACCACCAGCGCTGCCGTTCCAAAGGCCACGTCATGGGCGTCGACGCCGGCGCTGTTGGTGCTCTTGCCCATCCATATCGAGGCGGGAACGGCAGTCAGCGATCTGATATAGGACAGGCCGACGCCGCCCATCACCATGGCGATGGCGAAGAGGCCGTAGCCTTGCGCCGACAGCATGTGCAGCAGCGCGATGTTGAGCGCGAAATGAAAGCCGCTCTGCATCGCCTCGCCGCCGATCATCAGCACGAGGCGCCGCACCAGATGCAAAGGCAACTTCACGGCTGTGTCTCCGCCTGCCGGGTGCTTGCCGTCCGGTCCGGCCTTGCGATGGCAGCCTTCAGCTTGTCGGCGGCGATCGCCGCGATCGCGGCCGCGGCGACCGGTTCGCTGAACACCGTCTCGTAGCGCTTGCGCCCGGCGGCGACGAAACCGCGCCAGGCCTCGGGGGCGAGGATGATCTCCCGCAACTTCGCGGCCAACGCCGCCGCATTGCCTGGCGGAACATGCCAGCCGGTCTCGCCGTCGGCGACCACTTCGACCAGCCCGCCGATCGCCGACACCAGCGGCGGCCGGCCATAGGCCATCGCCTCGATGGCGACACGGCCAAGCGATTCCGGACGCCGCGACGGCACGGTCACGATGTCGGCCCAGCGATAATGCTCCGAAGGGTCCGGGATGAAGGGCAAGGCGCTGACATGTCCGCTCAGCCCCATGGTTTCGACCAGTTCGGTCAGGGCGCGCTCGCGCTCGACGCTTTCGAAGGCGCCGCCGACCAGCCGCACCTCGATCCTTGACTTCAGCTCGGCCGGCAGCGAGGCGAGCGCCTCCAGAAGCACTTCCTGGCCCTTGATCCGGTTGACGCGGCCCAGCAGCAGCACCCGCAGCGGGCGCTTGCCGTCATAGGTCATCGGCTCCGCCGCCGCCGGACCGGCAACGCCATTGTAGACAACGTAGGAGCGCGCGGATCTGGGCTCGCCGAACGTATCGCGCGTCGCTTTCGAGTTGAAGATGAGATCGGCATGGCTCCAGTGCATCAGGCCGACGAGGATCCGGCGCAGCACGCCTTCGGGAATTTCATGGATGTGCAGCAGCGCCTTGGCGGGCAGCAGGCGTGAGGCCAGCGCATAGTCGGCGACGATCGAGGTGTTGACATAGACGAGGTCGCAAGCGCCGAGGCGCCGCCATGCCCGCCACAGCGCGACCGGCAGCCGGGCCATCTCGATGGTCGCCAGCCTCAGCATTGCCTGCCGTCTCAGCACCCAGAGCGGTTCGAAGACGATGCGGCTGGCATGGGGTTCCAGGATTTCGACGATCGGTCCGCTGCGCGGCAGCACCACTTCGATGTCGGCCAACGGAAACGCGGCGCGCAGCGCCGCCACGCTCTCCGCGAAGCTGCGGTCGGAACCGTAGAGCTCGTATCCCTGATGGATGCAGGCAATCCGCATCTTCACATGCATCTTTCTGTCAGGGGTGGTGTGACGATTCCGCCGCCTGACCATACCGGCGACCGGAAACGTCAAGCCCAACACCCCTTTGGACTTCACTGGTTTTCAGTGTGGTCATGAAACGGATCTGGATCCGGTTCACCACACCGACGCTGCACGCCTTCCGCCGATTCTGGCGCGCAGAAGTCCATCAGCAAGGTTCATGCCGGGCTAATATATTCATTCGCGGGCCGACTGGCCCCGGCATCGCCTCGTTTCGATACACATACGTTCGGAAGGTTGACCGATAGTGAAACAACTCCGGCGGTTGGAACAAATATTTTACAACCCGAATGCGACAATGGCTGGAATCGGACCTGGCAGGCATATTGCAGGGCCGGTTTTGACACGGGACAGCCTTCCACAGCGGATCGGACGGATTTGAAAGCGCCAGCAGCCATGAAACCGGAACAGCCTTCCATCCTGATCCTGGGAACGCGCGGCATCCCCGCGGCCCATGGCGGCTTCGAGACCTTCGCCGAGAAACTGGCGCTCTTTCTGGTCGCACGCGGCTGGAAGGTTGGCGTCTACTGCCAGGACGAGATCGAGCGGGTCGACCAGAGGGTGCGCCTCGACAGCTGGCGCGGCATCGACCTCATCCACGTCCAGGTCGCCTCGAAAGGCCCGCGCGCGACGCTGGAGTTCGACTGGCAATGCGTGCTCGACGCCGCGCGCCGGCCCGGCGTCTGCCTGGTGCTCGGCTACAATGGCGCGATCTTCCTGACCTGGCTCAGGCTGATGCGGCGCAAGGTCATCACCAACATGGACGGCATCGAGTGGCGCCGCCCCAAATGGGGGCGCGCGGCGCGCACCTGGTTCTGGATCAATGAGTGGATCGGCGCCTGGGCTTCGCACCGGCTGGTCGCCGACCACCCCGTCATTGCCGATCACCTGGCGACGCGCCGGCCGCGCAGCGCCATTTCCACCATCGCCTATGGCGCCGACCCGGTGACATCGGCACCCGAGGCGCCGGTGCGCGCGCTCGGCCTCGAGCCCGGGAAATACCTGATCTCGATCGCGCGCATCGAGCCCGACAACAACATCCTGCCGATCGTCGAGGCCTTCTGCAGCCGCAAGCGCGACATGAAGCTGGTGGTGCTGGGCACGCTGTCCGACCAGATCCCCTATCATGTCGCTGTCCGCAAGGCGGCGAACGCCTCGGTGGTCCTGCCCGGCGCCATCTACGACCAGGCGGCGGTGAAGGCGCTTAGGTACCACGCTCGCGCCTATATGCATGGCCACACGGTCGGCGGCACCAACCCTTCGCTGGTCGAGGCGCTGGCCGCCGGCAACATGGTGATCGCGCACGACAATCCCTACAACAGATGGGTGGCCGGGGCCGCTGCCATCTATTTCACCGACACGCAAAGCTGCTCCGAGCGGATGCAGACGGCGATGGAGGATGATGCGCTGGTCAAGGCCTGCGGCGAGGCCGCCAGGACACGCGCCCGCGAAGCCTTCCGCTGGGAGGATGTGCTGCTGGCCTACGAGAATGAAGCCTATCGGCTTCTTGGCGTCACATCAGCCAGAACGGCCGCGATCGACCACCCCTCGCCCGGCGCGGTATGACGGGCTGGTCGCGTCGGCGGCTTCTCACCACCGCGCTGTCGACAGCGCTGGTGCCCGCCGCTGCATCGCTGGCGCCACTTTCCGCCTCGTCCGCCCTTGCCGCCATTGGCGAATGGCGTTTCCGCCGCGGCGTCAATGCCTGGCCCTGGTTCGCGCTGACACGCGAATTTCCCGCACCACGCACCGACTATGACTGGCCGCCCTTCCAGTCGCAGCGGCCGGTGCCGACCCCGGACGACCTTGGTCGGCTACGCCAGACCGGGCTCGATTTCATCCGCCTGCCCGTGGATCCCGGCCCGTTCCTCGCCGCCGACGCTACCACGCGCGCAAAATTGCTGGCCATGCTGGATGCCGCCGTTGCCGCCACGCTCGCCGCCGGCCTCGGCATCATCGTCAACGTCCAGGCCAATGGCGCCACCCATTACTGGAACCCCGATCGCATGCTCTCCAGCACCGAGGCTCCGGCCTTCGAGCTCTACCGGGCGCTGATCGGCGAGCTTGCCGGCAGGCTGGCGCGGTTCACGCCGGGCATGGTGGCGCTGGAACCGGTCAACGAACCGGCGCAGTCCTGCGATTCCAACGTCTGGTCGCAGGTGCAGGCATCCCTGCTGACGGCGGCCAGGGCATCATCCCGGACCTTGCCGCTGGTCGTCACCGGCGGCTGCGGCTCGATGGTCAGCGGGCTCGTGGCACTCGACCCGGCGCCCCTGGCGGCCTTCGAACCGATCCTGTTCACCTTCCACTTCTACGAGCCCTATCTGTTCAGCCACCAGGGTGCGCCCTGGATGCGCGAGCCGGTCTACCGTTCGCTGAACAATGTGCCATGGCCGGCCTCCGCCGGCTCGCTCGAACAGACGCTGGCCTCCGTGCGCGCTCGCATGGCGCAGGATTCCGAGACCTCCGAAGCGGACAAGCAGGCCGCCTATGCCGAAACCGAGCGCGTGCTGAAGGTCTATTTCGACGCCAAGCCCGACCGCTGGTTCATCGACAAATATCTGAGCCAGGCGCGCGCCTGGGCCGATGCCCACGGCATTGCGCCGGAACGCGTCATCATGGGCGAGTTCGGCGCGCTGCGCACCGACGCGCGTTATGTGGCGGCGCCCAACCCCGACCGCGCCCGCTACATTTCCGATGTCCGCCAGAGCGCCGAGGCGGCCGGCTTCCCCTGGGCCTTCTGGGACCTCTTCGACGGCATGGGCATGATGGACGACACCACGCGCGCGCTGGACCCGGCGATGGTCGAGGCGCTGGGGTTGAGGATGCCGGAATAGGCCCCTGCCGTCGAGCCTGACACCAACGGTGGGAGCTCAGCCCCTCAGAACACCATCTTCACCCCGATATTGGTGTCGATGCTGGCATTGTTGTTCAGGGCCGTGCCGTTGACGGCGCCGTAGAGCGAGACGGTGTCGGTCATCTTCCAGTTGCCACCGAGACCAAAGCTGACGCCGAAGAGGTTGGTGTCGCCTTCCGCCACGGTCGAGGCGATGCCGAGAAGGCTGACATCCGTGCCGGAGCCCTGGACGCGCTGCAGGGCGACGACGCCGAGTGTGCTGAAGAGGCTCCAGCGCTCATTGTCGAATTCAAGCTTGGCCAGCGCCCGCTCCTCCAGGAAGCCGGTATAGTGCGCGGACACCGTCATGTCGGCGCTGGAGCCGGTTTCGCCGTAGCCCTCGGCGTCGACGCCGAGATAGCGGACGCGCAGTTGCGGCGTCAGGCTGACACCGGGCTGCAGGGCGACACGATAGCCAAGGGCGAGCTCGGGCGAGACGAAAGTCGAGCCATAGTCGCCGCTGGCCGTTTCAGTGGCGAGGCCGCTGGTGACCATGCGCTCGGAACGGTTTTCGGCATAGCCACCGGTAAGATTCCCCTCGACAAAGGCCGCACCGGGCGACCAGCTGCCATAGAGCCCTGCATAGTACCATTTGGACTTGAGCGAGGAATCGCCGCCGGTCTCGGTGCGGCTGTCCGCGAGACCGAAGAAGCCGCCGAGGCGCAGCGTGTCCGAGAAGCGATGATCGCCGCCGAAGGCGGCGCCGACGAAATTCATCCAGGAGGCGGCACTGGCCGCGTCCTGCGAAGCGACGCTCCGCCCGGCCAGGACGCGCGACCAGACGATGTTGCCGGCGGTGTCGCCGACGGCGCCGTTCGAGAAGCGCGAGAAAGCACTGTCCTGGCCTGAGCCGGCCAGCGCCGCAGAGGTAAATCCCCGGTCGACGGCATTGTCGTCGGCATAGGCGAGCGCGCCGCCGAAGGAACTGGCGACCGGCAAGGACGACGACGACAGCGAGAGGGCGTCGCTGGCGAGGCCAGAGAGCGAGCGGGTGATGTCGAGCGCGCCGCGCGCGCCGGCCTGCACCGCGGAACCATCGGCGACGATGATCTGGTTTCCCTTGACGACATAGGCGCTGCCGCCGGTCAGGATCGTGTTGTCCGCGGCATCGTAGTTGGCGACGTCGAGGATCCAGCTGCCATGGCCGAAGCGGGTGGTGTTGCCGGTGGTGCCGGCATAATCGATGACACCATCGAAGCGAGCGCCCTTGTCCAGGCCAAGGCTGTTGCCGTCCTTGTTCAGCAGCACCGCGGCGGTGCCGCCGGAGATCAGGCCCGTATTGGTCAAAGTGAGGGCGCTATCGGCGTAGATGCCGTATTGCCAGCCGGCGATGGTGCCTGAATTGTCGATCGTCGTCGTCGCGACCTGCGAAGAGACGCCGCTTACCGAGCCGCTGATCGTGCCGCTGTTGGTCAACGCCAGAGTCGCGTCGGCCGCCGTGCTTTGAGCAGAGACGCCAGCGCCAATCCTGCCGGCAATCTCTCCCGAATTGTCGATCGTGGTCGTATCATTGAGCGAAAGGACGCCGTAGTAGCCGAAAATCCAGCCGCTGTTGGTCAACGCCAGAGAGGCGTTGGCGGCTGTGCTCCGCGCGTAGACGCCTTGGCCGTTGTCGCCGCCGATGAAGCCCGAATTGTCGATGGTCGTCGTGGCGACCTGCGAATAGACGCCGAACCGGCCGGTGATCTTGCCGCTGTTGGTCAACGCCAGGGAAGCATTGGCGGCCGGACTGTCGGCATAGAGGCCATACCCGGAGAGGTACTTGCCGGCGATGGTGCCTGAATTGTCGATCGTTGTCGTGGCGACCTGCGAATGGACGCCGTAAATGCCGCCGATCGTGCCGCTGTTGGTCAGCGCGAGCGACGCATCGGCGAGGGTGCTGAAAGCGAAGACGCCATCGCCGCCCTGGGCACGACGTCGATGATCCCCGAATTGTCGATCGTTGTCGTGGCGGCTCGCGAAGAGACGCCTCCGTGGCCGGTGATGGTGCCGCGGTTGACCAACGCCAGAGACGAGCCGGCGGCCGTATCCCCGGCATAGACGGCAGCGCCGTTCACCCCGGTGATGGTTCCCGAATTGTCGATCGTCGTCGTGGCGAGCAGCGAATCGACACCGTACTCGCCGGTGACCCTGCCGCTGTTGCTGTTGGTCAACTTCAGGGACGCGTTGGCGGCCGCGCTATCCGCGTAGACGCCAGCGCCCCCCGTACCGGTGATGGTTCCGGAATTGTCGATCGTCGTCGTGGCGACGTGCGAGGCGACGCCGAACGTGGCGGTGATCGTGCCGCTATTGGCCAACGCCAGGGACGCGTCGGCGTCGGTGCTGTCGGCGACGATGCCCGTGCCGTAGACGCCATAGCTGTCGATGCTGCCCGAATTGATGATCTTCGTGGTGACGCCGTGGGCCGCGACACCATCCCAATCGCCCGAATTGCCGATGGAGTAGATCTGGCCCGAATTGTCGAGTGTCAGGTCGCCGCCTGTTGAAATGGCGGCCGAATAGCCCGAAATCCTGCCGGAATTGACAATGGTCGCGCTGACAGTGCTGACCATGTTGGAGGCGGTATAGACTCCGATGTTGCCGCCGATCGTGCCGGTGTTGGTCAAGTTGAAAGAGCCGACCGGAGTGTTCTTTATGTAAACTTCCGCGTGGATGCCGTAGCCGCTGTCGCTCCAGATGCGCCCCGAATTCGTGATCGCGGTGGTGCCGCCCCAGGCCCTGACAGCCGCGCTGTTGGGCGATGGGTTGGTGTTCGCGACGATGTCGCCCGAATTGCGGAGGGTCAGGTCGCCGATGGCCCTGAGGGCGAAGGAGCCGCCCGAGATCGTGCCGGAATTGGTCGCCTTCACCGTGTAGCCGTCGATGCCGAATACCTGCCCCGCCATGACCCCGGTGTTCGTCAGGTCAAGGTAGCGGTCCCCATCGAGGGCGTACCTGCCTTCGATCCTGCCATCGTTGACGATCGTGGTGACGCCACTGGAGCCCACATATATGGCTCCGTTCGATCCAAGGATGGTCGCGCCCGAGCGATTGGTCAGGGTCAGCGTTCCTTGCAACCGTATTGCCTGGGAACCGCTGATCGAGCCGGCATTGTCGATCGTCGTGGTGTCGGTGCTCGCCGTATCCCAAACGGCGCCGATCATGCCCGTATTGGTGTTGGTCAGGTCGACAGCGCCGCTCGTACGGACGAAGCAGCCCGCCGTCGCATTGGTGTAGGTCTGATCGTTGAGGGACAGTTGTGGGCAAGCGGCTCGCGCCACCGCGGGCGCGGCGAGGAGTGCGAGGGTTGATGCGGAGGCGAGGAGAAACGGCTTCATCTGCACGGGTCGGGTCTCGAAGGCTGGTCCAAACTGCTCCACCCTTGCCACGAATCTCCTGCGCAATCTTCTCGTTCCAGGCAACCGCGTCAGACTTTTTCTGGGAGCACTTTTTGCGACTGGGCGCCTGGAATCCAGGGCCGCGACGAAGATAGCGCCGACCGTCGAGACTAGCCGAAAGCTTCCCTGCCTTCGTCATCAACTCTGAGGAATGGCGGCGTCTCTGAGCCTAGCGTTTAGGGTGACGACGAAGCGCGAGGAGCATGACGCTAACGACGGCGAGGCAGGCCCTGTCGCTGGACGTCTGCTGGTCCGCGCCCGGCTTGCACCCTCTGCCCCACCACACCTCTTGCCGGCCGGTACAGCACCAGCGCGATCACCACGAATTTGGTCATCAGCGTCGTCTTCGACGCCAGGCTTTCGGAGGTGTTGAGCAGGATCAGCCAGCCCAGCATCAGCAGCCAGATGCCGGCATGGCAGCGGCGCGCCACTTCGTGCATGAACAGCGCGAAGCCGACAAACAACAGCAAGGTGAAGAAGGCGCCCTGGTAGAGCACCATGCGGATGATCGGGTTCTCGATGCCTTGTTCGAGGCCGCTGATGCGGCGCAGGCTTTCGATGAGATCGATGTCCGGCCCGACGATCAGGTCGCGCAGTTCGAAATGTTTGAACAGTTCGAACATCTCGACGCGGGCATTGGCGCTGCCGGAGTCCGAGACGAAGCGCTCGAGCAGCGCGTCGAAAAAGCCGTATGCCGCCGCGACCGCGATGACCACCGGCACCAGCGCGGCAAGGATCAGGCCGAGCGCCGCGCCAAGCAGGTTGACGCGCCCCGTGCGCAAGCCGCGCAGCCCCTGGATGAGCAGGTAGCAGCCGCCGAGCACGATGGTCAGCACCATCGCCGAGCGGCCGCCAAAGGCGACGAGAGCCGCAAATTGCAGGCCGATCAGTCCGAGCCGCAGCGGCATGGACAGGGATCTCGAACCGGAGAGCAGCGCCAGCACATAGATCGAGGTGACCGTGGCATTGGACAGCGGATGGCCCTGAAGCGCCGTCGAGCGCAGATCGCTCATGAACACCTCGCCGTCGAGGCGATAGGGAAAGATCAGCGTCTTGGTGGCGAACTCGAACAGGGCGAGCAGCGCGTTCACGGTCATGATGCCGTGAACGACGGTCTGCATCCGGGCAAATGTCCTGTCGTCGTCCTCGGCCAGCATCATCACCAGCAGCGCCGGCGCCACGAAAGTGTCGATCATGCCGGCCATGCCGGGACGCTGCCTGGCGACGACGACCACCAGGAGCACGATCGAGATGACCGCCATCAGCGTGCTGGCCGGCCGCCGGTCGGCGACGGCCACCATATAGCCGACCGGATTGCCGAAGGTGCAGGCGCGCCAGGCAAACACCAGCACGAGCAGATAGGTCGACGTATGGATCTTGGTCGCCGGGTTGCCGGTCAGGCCATCGTAATTGTAGCCCACCAGCCACAGCATGCCGCCGGAGATGGCGAACAGCAAAGCCACCGTCGCGACCAGGCCGAAGCGCGTGACCCAATCGACGGAATCGCCGGCGCGAGCTTGACCCGAACCGGCCCAGCCGGCTGCCGGGGTGGCGGCCCGGGTGCCGGTCCCGGTCGCGGCCATGTCAGGCCGCCTCGTCGACCAGCAAGGCGCCGGTCGGCAGCCGCCCCATGACGGAAATGGCCTGCGAGGCCGCCTTGACGTCGCGCATCGGCGTCGAGTTCAGCGTCGCGACCATCACGATCTCGTCGACCATGGCGACCAGCGGCGAGGCGTTGAGATTGTCGGCCAGCGCGCCGCCGTCGACGACGACGAGATCGAAGTTGCGGCCCGCCTGGGCCAGCATGTGCTGCGTGAAATAGACGCCCTGCGCCTCGGAGAAGACGGCCTTTTGCCGGCCCCTGCCCAGCACCGCGACATTGCTGCCGGGGGTGTGCTGGCTCAGCGCCTCGAAGGCATATTCGCCGCGCAGCACGTCGAGCAGGCCGGGCTGCGGCTCCTTCTTGCCGCTGCCCGCATTGGTGTCGATGAACAGGACGCGGCTGCCCCTGGCGGCCGCGGCATTGGCGAGCAGCCGCGCCACGCGGCCCCGATGCGCGGCGTCTTCGGGCGGCGACGTCAGCAGGATGGACGGCACCAGCGGCCAGTTCGGCGGACGCCGGCTGGAGGCGAACAGCCGCCTCAGCGCCAGGCCCGCGACCGCATCGATCTTCTGCCCGGCCGCGGCGGCGGCGCCGCCGCCGAAAGGCCACCAGCGGCGGCCACTGCCCGATTTTGCCGGCAGCACGCCGAACACCGGCGCGTCGATCGCCGATTGCATCTGCGCGCTGGAAAGCACGGTCGGCGAGGAATATTCCGCGATCAGCGCGAGCGCGGTGCCCAGCCCCAGCCCGCCGAAGAGGGCGCCGAAAACCAGCAGCGGCAAAGGCGGCCAGCTCTTCTTCAAGGCGGGCATGGCATTGGAGATGATGCGCGCATTGGTGCTGTCGACATTAATCTGCTCGCGCGTTTCCTGCGCCCGCTGCAGATAGGTGGCGTAGACCGAGCGCACCGCCTCGAGGTCGCGCTGCAATTCGCGCAGCCTGACCGAGGCCTGGTCGGTGTCGAGCGACTTGCTCTTCATGCCGGCGACCTTGGCCTCCAAAGCCTGCTGGTTGGCCAGCGCCCGCTCGTAGTCGGTTTCGGCGGCGGCGCCGATGCGGCCGAGTTCGCGCGCGATGAGGGCGCGCGTGTCGCGCAGCTGCTGCTGGGCGGCGATCATCGAGGGGTGGCGCGGCCCAAGCTCCGTGCCAAGCTGCGACACCTGGTCGACAAGCGTCGCCTCCTGTGCCCGCAGGCTGGAGATGACCGACGAGCGCATGGCTTCGGAAGTCGCGTCCGGCGCTCCACCGGAGCGGCGCAACTGGTCGACCTGCGCCTTCAGCGCCGCGGTGCGGCTCTGCGCGGCCGAAAGCTGCGTGTTGAGCTCGGTCAGTTCCTGGTCGCTGACCAGATTGCCCGCCGCCATCACCATGTTGTGGGCGGATTTATAGGCCTCGACGGCGTTCTCGGCCTGCTGCACCCGCTTGCGCTGCTCGTCCAGCCGCGCGGTGATGGAATCGGAAGCGTCGGTGGCCATCTTCGCGCGCGCGCTCGCCTGGTCGGCCAGATAGGCCTGCGCGATGGCGTTGGCGAGCTTTGCCGCCTTGTCGGCGCTCTTGGCGGTGACGATCACGTCGAGCACCAGCACCTTGTCGGCACGCTTCACCGCCAGCCGCCGGCGCAGCGCATCGAGCGTCTTGCCCGTCCTGTCGGTTTCGGCCGAGCCCGAGCCCAGCACGCCGCCGAGCAAGCGGCCCAGCAACCCGCCCTCTCCGTTGAATTCCGGATCCTCGGTCAGGTTAGTCGCCTGGATGGCCCGCAGCAGCACGCCCGTCGACTGGACGACGCTGACCTGGCTTTCCACCATGGTGATGCCGCCATCGGGCGGAACGCGGCTCGGATTGACGTCGTTGGTGACCACCTGCAGGTCTTGCGGATCGATTAGGATTTCCGAAACCGAACTGTAAAGCGCCGGCGTGAACAGCCCATAGAGCAGCGCCCCAAGGGTCAGCAGCGCGGCGGTCAGCAAGATCAGGAAACGGCGGCGCACCAATATGCGCTTCAGGTCACCCAGCTCGACGGTCGAGGATGCATAGGAGGCCGTCGGCATTGGCTCCGGGGCAGCATATTGCATGGCCTCCGGAGCGGGTTGTTGCGGCAACGAGAGCAGGGATGATTGCAAAGGTCGCTCCGACAACACTCCATGTGCCTGCAAGTTTAAATTGCAGCTTCGACCTAGCTATTCCTCCAACTGTTAAAACACTGTTAATTATGTTGGGAGCTCTTCTGATTTTTGGCACGGAGTTTGCCTAATAAAGGTACGTGCGTGTCGACACGGGATTGGCGAGCAGGAGACGGGTGGAAATGGGGCAGCAGATCAGTCCAGCCCATCCGTGCGGCCATCTCCCGTGCCCAATTTTCGAACACCAGCCAGATACCGATCAAGATGCTAGGGGTGCGACATGCAAGTGAGCCTGCGCCTGGACGGCGACTGCGTCCGTGCTTTTCACCTGCTGCTGCTGCAGCGCCTGGCGGCACTGGCGCAGGTCGAGGTGTCCGTCGATGCCAGGCCGGCAGGAAGCGGCATTCCAGGCAGCGCCGCGGCATTGTTCCAGCTTGAGAAAGCCATCCATGGCCTGCCGGCGGACGGGCTGGCCAAGCGCCTGCCGCTGTCGGCGCTGGCGCCTTATCGGACGCAGCCGCCCGCCTCTCCCGATCTGGTGATCGACCTCTGCGGCGACGTGAGCCTGGAAGGACCGCGGGTCTGGCGCGTCACCTATGACGGCGCCGCCGGCGAAGCGGCCTTGCTGGCGCTGATCCTCGACGGACGCACCCCGATTGCCCGCATCGAGGAGAGCGGCGCCACCGTCGCCGAAGGACGCCTGGGCACCGAATATGGCGGCATCGCGCTGGCCTCCTTCCAGGACATGCTGGCGCGCACGGCAAGCCTGATCCTCGCGGCGATGCCCCCCTCGGCAATGAATGGCGCGGCGCGAGCCGCTTTGCCGGTGCTGCCGGAACCAGCGCAAGCCGGCGCCCCGCCGGCGATACCCTCCACCACCAGGCTCGGCATCAGGGCGGGCAAGGCGCTGGCGCGGCGCATCGTCCAGAAGATCTACCATCTCTGCTACAACGCCCCGCACTGGAAGGTTGGCTGGCGCGAGACCAGGGGGCAGGATCTGTTCGACCTGCGCGCGCATCCGGCGACCGGCTGGCAGGTGCTGCCCGACGACGGCAGCCGCTTCTACGCCGATCCGTTCCCGATCCTGTACCGGGGACAGGTGACCCTGTTCGTCGAGGATTATATCCACCGCCTGGGCCGGGCCATCATCTCCGCCGTGCCCTTCGGCCCGGCGGGACCGATCGGACGTCCGGAGCCGGTTCTCGACCTGCCCTACCACCTTTCCTACCCCTTCGTCTTCGAGCGCGACGGCGAGGTCTGGATGGTGCCGGAAAGCTGTGCCAACCGCACCGTCGATCTCTACCGCGCCACCGCCTTCCCCGGCGGATGGGTGAAGGAAGCGACGCTCTTGTCCGACATCGTCGCCAGCGACGCCACCCTGGTCGAGCATGGCGGGCGCTGGTGGCTGTTCGCCACTGTCCGCGACGGCGGCGGCGCCTTCTCCGATGCGCTGCATCTGTGGTCGGCGCCGGATTTCCGCGGACCCTGGACGCCGCATCCCAAAAACCCCGTGCTGGTCGACATCGCCTCGGCGCGGCCGGCCGGCCGCATGGTCAGGCGCGGCAACGACCTGCTGCGTCCGGTGCAGGATTGCCGCAGGAGCTACGGCGCCGCCCTTGGCATCGCACGCGTCGCTCACCTTGATTTGAACGGCATGGAGCAAGTCGTCGAGACCATCTTAACTCCTGGCGCGCTATGGAATGGGCGCAAGCTGCACACGCTCAACGAAGCGGGCGGCCTGGAATTCATCGATGGCTCGGCGATCGCGCCGCGCTGGAAACAGAAGCGTTCGCCGTTAACGTAAACAATCGTTACTACCAGCCACCCGTGCTGGTTGCTTGAGGTTGATATGGGTCGGGAAGATATTTCCACTGCAGATTGCGCAGGCGCAAGATGACCGGCAGAAAGGGCAACGACATGACCACCGCCACGGCTGGCCCGACCGAAGTCGACGTCGCGATCATCGGCGCCGGAATGGCCGGCACCACCTTGGCGACGGCGTTGGGAAACGCCGGCCGCAAGGTGGCGCTGATCGATCCGCACCGCGTGCATCACGACGAGTTCCGGGCCGAGAAGATCGGTGCGGACCAAATGCAGCTGTTCGAGAAGCTCGGCCTCGACAAGATGGTCATGCCGCTCGTCACCCCGTATACCGACATAGATGTCTTCCGCCTCGGTCAATTCTTCGCCCGTGAAAAGAAATGGGAGTACGCATTTTCCTATGGCAAGCTGATCAACGGCCTGCGCGACGCACTGCCGCCGCAAGTGCCGATCACGGTCGGCAAGGTGGCCGAGATCACGACCGGACCCGACCGGCAGCGGCTTGTGCTGGCCGACGGCGCCGTCATCGATGCCCGCCTGCTGGTGGTGGCCACCGGCCACAGCGAATCGGTGCGGCGCGCCATCGGCGTCGAGCGCATCGAATTGTCGAAGGCGCATTCGCTGTCGATGGGATTCGACCTCGCTCTTGCGCGGCGTGACTGCGCCTTTGGGGCGGTCACCTGCTACGGCAAGCGAGCCTCTGACCGTGTCGCCTATCTCACCGTCTTTCCCATCGGCGACAAGATGCGCGCGAACATGTTCGTCTATCGCACCGTCGCCGAACAATGGACGCGGGACTTCCGCGCCGATCCGCAAAAAATGCTTCGCGAACTGATGCCGGAGATATCGGCGCGGTGCGGTGACTTCGAGGTGACGAGCCCGGTCGAGGTGAGGCAGGTCAATCTGACCACGACGCAAGGCCATCGCCGCGACGGCGTCGTCTTCATCGGCGACGCATTCAGCACGACATGCCCGACGCCGGGCGTCGGCATCGGGCGGGTCATGGTCGATGTCGATCAGCTCCATTCCGTCCACATTCCGCGCTGGCTGGAAACACCAGGCATGGCGGCTGACAAGATCGGCGCTTTCTATGACGACCCGGTCAAGGTGGCCTCCGACAAGGCAGGCATGCGCGTGAGCTTCTACGCCAAGCAGATCACCACCGAAACCGGACTGGAATGGCGCGTGCGGCGCCTGCGCAACAACACGGCGCGTCAACTGATGATCATCGGCCGCAAGATGCGCCATTTGGGACCACGACGGCAGCCCGGAATGGCGTGAGGGGCCTCTTCCACCATTGAAGGCAGAGGCGTCTTCGCCTCTCGTTCACCCGGGGAGAAGGGAAGCGCGCCAGCCTTGTAATGCGGGCGGCGTGGCGGAAGGCGAGGCCATCCCCAAAAGCACGAGGCGCGATCAACCGACCGCGCCTCGTATGTCTTCAGGCGAATGCGCCAAGCCGCTCAGGGTGGCGGCGGCGAACCTGATGAAGGGGCTGCCTGGGCCGTGACGGCCGAAAGCCGCTCACGCTTCTGCCAGCTTGGCTTCTCGTATTTTTTCACCGGTAGTGCCCTCCGCGTTGGGTGCAGTGGCACACAAACCGCTTCTGCGCGCGGAGTCAATTGCACCAGGAGAGGTTCCCAACATCGCGATGACAGGCGGGAGCCCCCGCCTCGGCATAGTTGTCGACGGCCGCCAAGAGCCTCCGATCCCTCCACCCGCACCGGAGCCCCAGGCGCCTGTCGTCATCGCACTATTGCACATCCGCAACACCGCCCACTTTTAGGCCGAGCTGTATTAGCGTCTTCCGTTGACAATCCTCGGTGGCCCGAGCAGGCTCCTGGCCTGAGGGGAAAACTGGGGACTGCACATGAAGAAGGCCTATCAGAAGCCGGTGTTGCTCAAGCGCGAGCGGCTTTCGGCCGTCACCGCTGCTTGCACGCCATCGACCTGCCTGCCTGTCTGAAACAGGCCACCAGGTTAGGGGGCCTCTATCGCCCGCTGGTTCCTGCCAGCGGGCTTTTTCATGCGCGGTCGCCAGACGGACGCATCATCCTCAGCCCAGCCGCAACCCGGCCTTCCTCGCCGCCTCGCGCAGGAACGGCAGGCCGACGCCGATCACATCGTCGGGATTGTCAGCCACCGGCCGCCACACGGCGAGCCCGCCGGCAATGTCGACATCGACGTGGTTCATGCTTTCGAGCGTGATGGCGCCGGTGTAGCCGATATCTGATATGGCCTTCATGCAGGCCGCCCAGTCGAGCATGCCGCGCCCGGGCACGCCACGATTGGCTTCCGAGACATGGACATAGCCGAGATAGGGCGCCGCCGCCTTGAAGCCGGCCTCGAAGCTCTCCTCCTCGATATGCATGTGGTAGGTGTCGAGATGGATGAAGATGTTGTCGGCGCCGACGCGTTCGATGATGCGCGCGGCATCGATGCCGCGGTTGATCAGATGCGTCTCGTAGCGGTTGCAGGGCTCGATGCCGAGCTTCAGCCCATGCGCCTTGGCGGCCCTGGCCGCGCGCACCAGGAAACGGCACATGCCGTCGATCTCCGCTTCGGTCGGCGCCCGTCCCGACGTCTTGCCGATCGTGCCATAGGTGACGCCGCCCAGCGCTTTGCCGCCCACCGCCTCGCAGACGCCGAAGGCCGGTTCGAGAAAGGCCAGCGCCTCGTCCGGCCGTGCCGCGACGTCAAGTGAAGCCGGCAGGCCAAGCGACGGAACAAGCTCGACATTCCAGCGTTCGGCGAAAGCGCGCGTGCGCTGGGTGTCGATCTCTTCCGGCCGCAGCAGCGGGATCTCGAGCAGGCCTATGGCGAGCCCCTTCAGCCGCTCCATCTGCGGCTCGATCAGTTCCAGGTCCCAGACCGGGGCGATGGCGAAAGTGTGCAGTCCAAAAACGTTCATCTCGGCCTCTCTGTTGGCGCGCCGCCGCGACGCTGGTGTCGCCACCACCGACCAATCGGCTATTACTGGTTTGCCGGATGCGGGCCGTTGCCTGGCGAGCCGACGGATTCCCGCATCAAGACCTGGCAAGGTTCGAGGCGTGCGGTCGGCGGCCCCTCCCCGCCTTCGATCCTGGCAAACAGCGCCTCCATGGCGTGGCCGGCGATCTGGCGCACCGGCTGCACCACGGCGGCGATGGCCGGCCATGTCACCTGCATCCATTCGGCGTCGTCGAAGCCGACCAGCGAAATGTCGTCGGGGCAGTGCCAGCCGCGCCGCCGGAACTCCGAAAGCGCCACCAGCGTGCCCTTGAGGAACAGCGAATAGACCGCCGTCGGGCGCTCGCCTTTCGCAAAATAGTCGCGCAGCTGCGCCCTGAGCGGTTCGACATCGCTTTCGGCAAGCACGACATCGATGCGCGCATCCGGCGCCAGCCGCAGCGCCGTGGTGCGAAACCCGTCGAGGCGGGCGCGCACCGTCGCCGCCTGCTCGCCAAGGCCGACCACCAGTATATGGCGATGGCCCTTGCCGACCAGTTGGCCCGCCACTTCGGCGCTGGCCGCGGCACTGTCGGCCGACACCGTGTCGAAGGCGTCGTCGGACAGCACGCGGTCGATCAGCACGCCGGTCATGCCGTTGGCCTTCATGAAGGCGGCCGCCGGGCCATGCTCGTTGCGCACCGGCGCCAGCACCACGCCGGCCACCCGCCAGTCATGCATGCGGGCGAGGATTTCCGTTTCGCGCGCTTCGGATTCGCGGCTCGACGCCGCCACCAGCGTGTAGCCGCGCTGTTCGGCGAGGCTCTCGAGCTGGGTGACCATCTGGCCGAAGAACTCGCTTTCGAATTCCGGCATGATGGCGCCGATGATGCGGCGCTTGGCCCGGCGCATGTCGGAGGCCAGCGGATCGACGCGGTAACCAAGCTGTTCGATGGCATCCAGGACGCGCTGCGCATTCTCGGGCTTCACCGTGGCGACGCCAGCCATGACCTTGGAAACGGTGGCGGCCGACACGCCGGCGCGGCGGGCCACATCGTGGATCGACGCACGCCGCTGCTGGTCCTGCCTGTGCGCCATCTGCTCCTCCTCCCGAGGCGCGGACAGAGGCAATTTCTGCCCGCTGGAGAAATGAGTAAATCGATTTTTCACAGTTGTAAATCGGTTCATCGGCGGTATTTTAGCTGTAGAGCCACATGTCGCCCAATGATGTGAAACGGTTTTGGGACAATGACACGGGCAAGACAAAGATGCGCGGCGTCGGACCGCGCCGGGAGGAATCGTCGTGCCAGACAAGGATTTGCCGCTGGTGATCAGCGCGCCGGAACCGCGGTCGCTGGAATTGATCTTCACGCCGCCGCAGCTGGCCCGCTTTCGGGCAAAATACCGCATCGTCGAGACCACGGCCGACGGCGTCGCCAAACTGCCGGCCGATGTGCTGGCGCAGGCCCGATACATCGTCGGCCAGCCACCGATCTCCTCCGAGACGCTGGGACAGATGACGGCGCTGCGCTGCGTCTTCAATGTCGAGTCCAACCTCCTCAACAACATGCCTTACGAGACGCTGTTCGCGCGCGGCATCCACGTCGTCACCACCGGTCTGGTCTTCGCCGAGCCAGTGGCCGAGCTTGGCCTTGCCATGGCGCTGAACCTTGCCCGCGATATCGTCGATGCCGACCTCGCCTTCCGGCAGGGCGAAGAGCTGTGGGGCGGCGACGGCAACCAGACGGCGCGGCTCCTGTCCGGCGCCAATGTCGGCATCATCGGCTTCGGCGATCTCGGCCGCGCGCTGAACCGGCTGCTGACGGGCTTCCGCACCCGGACCAAGGTCTTCGATCCCTGGCTGCCGCCGTCGATCCTGATCGACAATGGCGTCGAGCCGGCCTCGCTGGACGACGTCCTGACATCGAGCGACTTCGTCTTCGTCGTCGCCTCGGTGACCTCGGAGAACCAGGGCTTTCTTGGCGCGGACGCCTTCGCCTCGATGCGCAGGGGTGCCGCCTTCATCCTGCTCAGCCGCGCCGGCGTCGTCGATTTTAACGCGCTGATGGCGGCGGTGAAGAGCGGCCACATCGTTGCCGCCAGCGATGTCTTTCCGGAAGAGCCGCCGGCACGGGATCATCCGGTTCGCTCCCTGCCCGGTTTCCTGCGCTCCGCCCACCGCGCCGGCGCGCTCGACATCGCCTTCAAGCGCATGGGCGACATGGTGCTGGAGGACATGGACCTGATCGACCGCGGCCTGCCGCCGCTGCGTTCCAAGCGCGCCGAGCGCGAAACGGTGTCCAGGATGCGCTCAAAGCCTGTGGACAGGAACTGACGGGCCGGCACACTCCGCCGGCCTGCCTGCTTGACAATGAGCCGGCATCCAACGAACCTCAACCCTTCGAACGGGCGGAGGACTCCAATGCGAAAGCCTTATGACAAGCCCACCCTCGTCAAGCGGCAGAAGCTGGCGGCGTTGACAGCGCAGGCGGCGGTCTCGGGCGGCGGCCCGATCGGCCCGGTCGGCTAGGGTCTCGACGCATTTTGACCGACCGGCAGGCAGGCAGCATCCGTCGCGCGCGTAACGGAGCAGGATTCTGCACCGCAGCGGCGATTTTAGGGTAGTGTCTCAGTTTGAAATTTGACCCGCCGTCAATCAGCGTCAACCGACTGTCGCACGACGCGCCGATCTCCTATATGCTTAGCGGAAAGCATGGAGGTGCCTATGGCTACAAACGGGCCTGCTTTTCTTCGTTGGGAGCCGGCATCTAACGGCGAGCCAAGTCGAGGGGCGTTTTCGTCTCTCAGTGCTACACGCTTCGAGACATTGGGCGAGGCCATAGACGCTTCCCGGACTCCCCCATTCAAAGACGCTCGACCTTGGATACGAGTCGGGCAACAAGTCATTCGTGCCACTCAACTGGAAACTACTCATGCCAACCGGACCTAAGGGCCAGAAGCGCCCCGCAGACGTGATCGGCAACTTGTAATTATCGCGGCGATTAACGGGTTTGGCTTGCCAATACAAATCGATACGGCGAAATCTCAGCCCCCAGCCAAAATTTCAAACTGAGACACTACCGATTTTAGCGTCAACTTGACAAAAGTCGCCCGCACGCGCTTACCTCAGCCATTGCCAAGCAAAGGGGGCTTGCATGAAAAAGACTTACCAGAAGCCGCTTTTGGTGAAGCGTGACAGGCTGTCGGCCGTAACCGCTGCATGCACTCCTTCGAATCCTTGCGCAACGTGATTTCTATACGGGGGAATAGGCCATGAAGAAAACCTACGCCAAGCCGACGCTCTTGAAGCGTCAGAAACTCTCGGTAATTACCGCGGTTGCTTGCACCTCGGTTTGCGTCTGAACCGAAGGCCTGTCGAAAGCTTGAGGAACAGGCGAGGTCTCGCGACCTCGTACAGGGAAGCTTTGGCTGATCCGCAAGCCCGGAAGCCGGCGGGCTTCTCCTTGTGATGGAACGATCGTCCCGCTGACAGGTTTTGTCAAAGGCCGGGCGGTGGGACGCCCGGCCTGCTCGAGAAGGCCCGTCACGATTGGTATTGGTGGCGGGCCTTTTCGTATCGGCCTTCATGCCACGCTATTGGCCAAAGGTCCCATTCGCGGCGGCGCGATCTTGTGCGAGATTGGCGCAATATAAGAGATTGCTTAATAATGGTTCGGACAGCTGTCGAGGGGGCGGTGTCGTGCCAATTCGCAGGAATCTTGCCGCGAATCTGCGACGGCTGGTCAGCAGCCATGCGTCGGTGGCCGCCGTATGCCGCGGGCTGAACATGAACCGCACGCAGTTCGAGCGCTATCTGCAAGGCAAGAGCGTGCCCAACCGGGCCACCGCGACGCTGATCTGCGCCTATTTCGGCATTGAAGAGGATGAATTGTACCGCGCGCCTGAAGCCCCCGCGCCCGAACGCAAGGCCCTGTTGCCGATCCACCAGACGCTCTACGAGAACATGGTGCGCGGCCCGGCTCCCGCCATCGCCGGCGGCACCTACTTCACCTACTTCACGGTTCCCGACCGCTCCGACCTTGTCATGCGGTCGGTCACCTTCGTGCGGCGCGAGGCCGAGCTGGTGACCTTCAGGCGCGTGACCCGCTGGGCCGAGGGCCATCGCCAGGGTGGACCGCGGGCGTTGGGCTGGCACTATGGCGGGGCCATTTCCCGGCTGAACTGGATCTATTTCGCCGGCGTCAACCGCCGCCAGACCACGGAGCCGTCGCTCATCACCGTGCAATGGGCACCCTTCTCGGACCCGGTCCTGGTCGGCAAGGCCTTTGTCCTGACCGGCTCCGGACCGGCCTGCGTATCGGTCATCATGCGCCAGGCAGTCGGCAGGTTCAGCCTCAGGCAGGTGCTGGGGATGTGCCGGCCCGTCAGCCTCGACGACCCGCTCCTCGACCAGTTCGTCGTCAGCCTTGTGCGCGAAGGCCAGGCCATTCCAGCAATGGTGTGAAACGATTTTCCCGGGAAAAGCGCGTGGCGCTTTTCCCCTTGGGAATTGTGCCGAACATGCAAATGCGGCGGTCAGGCATTTCCGTGAAACGATGAACAGTCTTAGACTGGCATTTCCGGCGGACAGGAAGCCGGGCGCAGCAGGGATTCGCGATGCTCAACAGCTTCGACTATGGCGGCAAGGAAGCCGAAACGGTGCACGCGCTGGAGGAGGACATCATCTTCGGCCGGCTGGCGCCCGGCACGCGCCTGGTCGAGGACGTGCTGTTGGCCCGTTTCCCGGTCTCGCGCCACATCATCCGCCAGGCGCTCTACCAATTGGAGAGGCTGGGCATCGTCACGCGCGAGCGCAACAAGGGCGCCATGGTGCGCCGGCTCTCGCCGGAGGAAGTGCGGCAGATCTACGAAGTGCGCGAAATGCTGCAGCGCCAGGCGGCGCTGATGATCCCGCTGCCGGTCAGCGAGGCGCTGATCGCGCAGTTGGAGGAGATCCACCGCATCTACAGCGGCCATGTCGACAATGGCTATCTCAGGGGCATCCACGAGGCCAATGACCGCTTCCACCTGACCATGTTCTCGGCCTGCGGCAATGCCTATCTCGTCTCCTCGATCGAACACTACATGCGCCTCAGCCTGCCGGTGCGGGCCAATTCGCTGGCCGACAGGGAAAAGCTCGACGTCTCGCGCCAGCACCACGCGATGATGATCGAGGCGCTGAAGCGCCGCGACAATTGGGTGCTGGCGCAGCTCTGCGTCGATCACCTGCAGCCGAGCAAGGTGTTTTACCTCCAGGAGATCGAGACGGCGCCGGCAACCAGCGGCGGCTAGAACCGGCCGGCGGCGAAAGGCGCAAGTCTTTCGCTGTTGGGTCGCCGGCCGGCGATGAGGTCGCCGACCAGCCGCGCGGTGACGGCCGAGAGCGTCAGCCCGAGATGGCCATGGCCGAAAGCGTAGATCACGTTCGCATTGCCAGGCGACGGACCGATGACCGGCCTCGAATCCGGCAGCGAGGGACGGAAGCCCAGCCATTTTGACGACGGCTGGCCGAGCGTGGGGAAGAACTGCCGCACGCCGCGATCGAGCAGCGCCAGCCGGCGCGGATTGGGCGCAGAGGCCAGCCGGCCGAGCTCGACCGTGCCGGCGACGCGCAGCCGGCCGGCCATCGGCGTCATGTAGAAGCCGAGATCGACCGGGCACACCGGCCGCGTCAGCGCCGGCGTCGGTGTGGCGAATTCGAGGTGATAGCCGCGCTCGGTTTCGAGCGGGATGCGGTCGCCGGCCTGTGCCGCCAGCGGCCGCGAGAAGGCGCCGGCGGCGATCACCACCTTGTGGGCGCGCAGGTTGAGGCCGCCGGGACCGCTGAGGTCGACACCGCCGGCATCGGCCCGCAGCTCCGTCACCTCACCGCGCAGCAAGGCGGCGCCCCGGCCTGTCGCCGCCTTGAGCAGTCGCGCCATCATGGTCTGGGGATCGGTCAGGTTCATCGACTGCGGAAAGAACAGCCCGCCGCCCTGCACCGCCGGCAGGTTCGGCTCAAGTGCTGCCACTTCGCTGGGGTTCAGCACCGCCTGGTCGACGCCGAATTCGGCGCGCAACGCCCGGCTCGACGCGCCGCCGGCAAGATCGCCCGGGCGACGGTAGAGATAGAGGCAGCCATTGCGGCGCAGCAGATCCGCGGCATCGGCCTCGACAGCCATCTCCTCCCAGGCCGGCAGGGAATCGGCCAGCAATCCGGCCATCGCCACGGCGTTGGCATGGGTGGCGGCCGGCAGCGATTGCCTGACGAAGCGCAGCAGCCACGGCGCCAGATGCAGAAGCGCCGTCCAGCGCAGCGAAAACGGGCTGTCGGCGTCGAGAAGCAGTTTTGGCAGCGCGCGCAGCACCGCCGGGTTGCCGACCGGCATGCAGGCATATTCGGCCAGCGTCCCGGCATTGCCAAACGAGGCGCCGGAGCCCGGCTCGTTGGGATCGATGAGCAGGACTTCGCGGCCGTCGCTGGCCAGGCGCAGCGCCGTCGCCAGCCCGACCACGCCCGCCCCGATGACAGCTATCTCGACAGTTCTGGTCACGCGAATTCCCTCAGGCAAAGCATTGGGGCATCAGACAAAACCCGGCAATTGCAGATGCCCGGCCGACAGCAGCTCGGCCATGGTGGTCAACGCGGTGCGCAGGTCGTCCTGCGAGCGCGCGGCACCGACATTGATGCGCACGCCGTGCTGCACCGGCTCGCGGCCGACGGCGAAGGCGTCGCCCGGCAGCAGCGCCACGCCGCGTTCCAGGCAGGTGCGGGCAAAGCCGGCGCCGCGCCACGGCTCGGGCAGGCGCAGCCACGCATGGGTGGAGCTCGGCTGGCTCTGCACATCGTAGCCGCCGAGGATTTCGCTCAGGATCGCCTGGCGCTGGCGCAGTTCCTGCTTTTGCACCTCGATGATGCGCGCCGCCGCGCCGTCCTCGATCATCCGCGCGCCGATCAGCGCGGTCAGCGGGCTGATGCTCCAGCAATTGATGCGCAGCGCCGCCGCCACCTGGCCGGCAATGGCGCGCGGCGCGATGACGAAGCCGAGCCGCAAGCCGGGCGCCAGGCATTTCGACAAGGCGCCGATATGCACCGTCAGCTCCGGCTCCAGGCTGGCAAAGGAAGGCAAGGCCTCGTCGGCCAGCGGCCGGTAGACGTCATCCTCGATGATCAGCACATTGTGGCGGCGCGCCACGGCGGCAAGCTGGTGGCGACGCGCTTCGCTCAGCGTGATCGTCGTCGGGTTGTGCAGCGTCGGCACCAGGAATACAGCGCGCGGGCGAAGTTGCGCGCAGGCGGCGTCGAAGGCGTCAGGCCGCATGCCGCCGCGATCCATGGCGACGCCCCTGAGATCCAGCCCATGCACCCGGCAGAGCGCGTTGATGCCCTGATAGGTCACCTCATCGGCCAGCACCACCTCGCCTTGCCGCGTCACCGCGCCGAGCAGGCAATCGAGCCCATGCTGGGCGCCGGCCGCCAGCACGACGCGGCCGGGGTCGCCGTCGCCGGCAACCGCTTTGAGCCAATCGGCGACCGCCGCGCGTGCCCAGAGCGGCCCTTCCGGCGGATGATAGTCCTGCAGCGAGGCATAGTGCGGATCCCTCGGCAGGCGCGGCAGCAGCGCCGCCAGCGCGTCGAGATAGGCCGAGGTTGCGGGGCGATTGACCGAGAGGTCGATGATGCCGCTCTCGTCGCTCGGCGCCGAGACGAAACCGGGCCGCTCGCCGGCCTGCCTGGCCGCCACCGTCGTGCCCCGCCCCGGCCGCGCCTCCAGCAGGCCACGCTGCTGCAGCGTCGCCAGCGCCCGCGTCACCGTGGTGACGTTGATGCCGAGCGCCCGCGCTATGTCGCGCTGCGGCGGCAGCCGGTCGCCGACCGCCAGCGTGCCGGCGGTAATGCGCTCGGCGATCGCGTCGGCGAGACGACGATAGACCGGACTTTCATCCTCGGTAAGGCGGAGATCGCTGAGCATGCTGGATGGATTCGGGGCTTCGGCTTTGTCGAGGGCTTAGCATAAGACAATTCGCCGGACAATAGCTCTTGTGTGACATCAATTTGGCTTCTCCAGCTGAAAATATCACACAATCGCGGCAAATACCGGCTTGACGGTCAAAGTTGTATGCATCTATGCTCGATTTCAGATAGATTGTGTGAGCATACAAGTTTGGGCGACCCGCCGAGATGCGGACTTCCAGTGGGACGGAAACATGCATCACAAGCCGCATAGCGTTTCAGCACCTGCGTTTCGGGAGTGCGCACGATGAGCGCCGCCCGTCAGGCCGCTTTGCCCTCATCGCCCACTTCGGCCCCCGCGCCTGGCCCGGCTTTCGTCGATTTCGTCGATGTCGAGAAATCCTATGATGGCCGCACCTTCGCGGTGACCAGGCTGAACCTCGGCGTGGCACGCGGCGAATTCCTGACCCTGCTCGGCCCATCCGGCTCGGGCAAGACGACGACGCTCAACATGTTGGCCGGCTTCGAACGCCCGACCAGCGGCACCATCACGCTGGAAGGCAGGCCGGTCGACCGGCTGCCGCCCTACCAGCGCAACATCGGCATGGTGTTCCAGAACTACGCGCTGTTCCCGCATATGAGTGTGGCTGAGAACGTCGCCTTCCCGCTCTCCGTGCGCCAGGTGAGCAAGGCCGACATTGCCGGCCGCGTCGGCCGCGCGCTGGACATGGTGCGGCTGAAGCAGTTCGGCGACCGCAAGCCGGCGCAGCTTTCCGGCGGCCAGCAGCAGCGCGTCGCGCTGGCCCGCGCGCTGGTGTTCGAGCCGAGCCTGGTGCTGATGGACGAGCCGCTCGGCGCGCTGGACAAGAAGCTGCGCGAGCACATGCAGCTCGAGATCAAGCAGATCCACACCATGCTCGGCGTCACCATCGTCTATGTCACCCATGACCAGAGCGAGGCGCTGACCATGTCGGACCGCGTCGCCGTCTTCAACAA
The DNA here is from genome assembly GCF_030160235.1 of Mesorhizobium huakuii. Taxonomy (GTDB): domain Bacteria; phylum Pseudomonadota; class Alphaproteobacteria; order Rhizobiales; family Rhizobiaceae; genus Mesorhizobium; species Mesorhizobium huakuii. Next base: position 38,398 of record NZ_BSNY01000023.1, on the reverse strand, counting down.
TGGCGCCATCGCCCAGCTCGGCGCGCCCGACGATCTCTACAACGCCCCGCAAAGTTCCTTCGTGGCGAGCTTCATCGGCGAGAACAACACGCTGGAAGGCGTCGTCGACCGCGTTTCGGGCAAGGAATGCCGCGTCAAGCTGACCGGCGGCGGCGAACTCACAGCGCTCGCCATCGGCGTGGCGCAAGGCTCCGCCTGTCATGTCGCCATCCGTCCCGAACGGTTGAGCCTGGCGCCGGCCGGCGCCAACGCCCTGCCCGCGACGGTCGACGGCCGCATCTATCTCGGCGATCATCTGCGCCTTCTCGCCCGGCTCGGCAACGACCAGGTGCTGACCGTCAAGGTCGGCCCCGAGGCGACCATGGCCAATGGCGAGGCTGTGACGGTCTCCTGCGCGGCCCAGGACTGCCGTGCCTTTCCCGCCGATGCCGCGGCCGCCAAGGCAGGGCCGCCCTGAACCGGCAATCTCAAGAACGGATCCATCTCGAAAACAGGGGAAGAAAAAATGAAAATCGCAAAGACCCGGATGCTCGCTTTCGCCGCGGCCACCGCATTGTTCAGCATCGGCCACGCCGCGCTTGCCGATGAATTGTCGATCATGGCCAGCGGCGGCGCCTGGCAGGATGCCCAGCGCAAGGCCTGGTTCGAGCCGTTCAGCAAGGAAACCGGCGCCAAGATCCTCGAGCAGGAATATCTCGGCGATCTCGGCAAGGTCAAAGCCATGGTCGACACCGGCAACGTGCCGATCGACCTGGTGACGGTCGAAACCGCCACCGTGCTGCAGGGCTGCGACGCCGGCATCCTGGAGCGCCTCGACTATTCCAAGATCGGCCCGCGCGATAAATTCATCGAAGGCTCGGCGCTCGATTGCGGTGTCGGTCTCGATGCTTACGGCGACATCCTTGCCTATGACCCGACCGTATTGAAGGAAGCGCCGACCTCGGTGCTCGACCTCTTCGACACCAAGAAGTTCCCGGGCAAGCGCGCCATGCGCAAATTCCCGGCGCAGAACTTGGAATGGGCGCTGATGGCCGACGGCGTCGCGCCCGCCGACGTCTACAAGGTGCTGGCGACCCCCGAAGGCGTCGACCGCGCCTTCAAGAAGCTCGACACCATCAAGAAGGACATTGTCTGGTGGGATGCCGGCGCGCAGCCGGCGCAGTTGCTCGCCTCCAAGGAAGTGGTGATGACCACCGCCTGGAACGGCCGCATCCAGAACGCCATCGACACCGACAAGAAGCCCTTCAAGATCGTCTGGAACAACCAGATCCTCGAATACGACATGATCGCCATTCCGAAGGGCGCCAAGAACCCCGAGCTCGCCTACAAATACCTGGCCTATATCTCCAAGCCGGAAAACAACGCCAAGCTCGCCAGCTACATCACCTATGGGCCGGTGCGCAGCGACGCGGCATCCTTCGTCGCGGCCGATGCCTTGCCGAAACTGCCCAACGCTCCCGACCATCTCGCCGGCGCCTATCTCGTCGCCGACACCGAGTTCTGGGGCGACTATGGCGAGGACCTGGTCAAGCGCTTCAACGCCTGGCTGGCGCAGTAGGCCCTGATGTCGGCGCTGCAGCCCAGCGAACTCGACCGGCCCGCGCTGGCCCGCGGCCGGCCGGCCGCCGGCGCGGATCCCAAAACCGCGTCGGCGGCGCTGCGGCGCGCCGAATTCGGCGACCGGCTGCGTTCGCTGGCGCTGGCAGCGCCCCTGCTCCTGCTGCTGGCCCTGAGTTTCGGCATCCCGATCGTGCTGCTGCTCTCACGCGCCGTCTACGACCCGACCATCGCCGACGCTCTGCCGCGCACCAGCCAGGCGCTCGGCAACTGGAACGGCCAGGGCCTGCCTGATGATGCCGCCTACATCGCGCTGGCTGCGGACCTGAGCAACAGCCAAGCCAAGGGCACCGCCTATGAGCTGGCCAAGGCGCTCAACGCCCGCCTGCCCGGCGCCCGCAGCCAGGTGCTGAAGACCGTGCGCCAGCTCGAAGGCGCCGCCGGCAAGCCGCCGCTCGACATCATGAAGGCCGTGCCCTTCTGGTCGGCGCCGGGCACCTGGCCGACCATCGCCAACGGCACCCACGCCCTCACCTCGTTCTATCTGCTCAGCGCCCTCGACCTCAGGTGGAACGCCGATGGCGGCATCGAGCGCGTGCCGCCCGAGCAGGCGATCTTCCTGCAAGTGTTCCTGCGCACCTTCTTCGTCGCCGCCGCCGTGACGCTTGCCACTCTGCTGCTCGGCTTTCCCCTCGCCTATCTCATAGCGAGCGTGCCGAAGGGACTGGCGGCGATCCTGATCGTGGCGGTGCTGTTGCCGTTCTGGACCTCGATCCTGGTGCGCACCGCCGCGTGGACGGTGCTGTTGCAGAAATTCGGCCTGGTCAACGGCCTGCTTCTGTGGCTCGGCTTCGCCTCCGAGCGGCTCGACCTGATGTACAGCCGCATCGGCCTGATCATCGCCATGACGCATATCCAGCTGCCGTTCACGCTGCTGCCGATCTACTCGGTCATGCGCACCATCGCGCCCTCGCAGATGAAGGCCGCCTATTCGCTCGGCGCAAAACCCTTCACCGCCTTCCGGCGCGTCTACCTTCCGCAGGTTTTCCCCGGCGTCATGGCCGGCTGCCTGCTCACCTTCATCCTGTGCCTGGGCTACTACATCACCCCTGCCCTGATCGGCGGCGCCAGCGACCAGCTGATCAGCAATTTCATCGCCAACTACGTCAATGTCGAACTGAACTGGGAGATGGCGGCGGCGCTGTCCTTCATCCTCCTGGTCTTCACCCTGGCTCTGTTCGGCATCTTCGCCCGCATCCTCGGCCTCGACCGCCTGAAGATGGTGTAGCCATGCTCCTCTCGCCCTACCCCACCCCTGGTGAACGCATCCGCGTCGCGCTGCTCTGGCTGTGGTGCGGGCTGGTCATCCTGTTCCTGCTGGTGCCGATCCTCATCCCCGTGCCGCTCTCCTTCAACAGCGGCGCCTTCTTCATCTTCCCGCTCGAAGGCCTGTCGACGCGCTGGTACGAGGTGGTGCTGGGCACGCAGCGCTGGCAATCGGCGATCGGCAACAGCCTGATCGTCGCCTTCGGCACCACGCTGATCGCCACCACGCTCGGCACGCTGACGGCGATCGCACTGTCCAATGAGAAATTCCCAGGCCGCCGCATCGTCATGCCGTTGCTGCTCTCGCCGCTGATCGTGCCTGTCGTCATCACCGCCGTCGGCTCGTATCTGTTCTACGCCCGCGTCGGGCTCGCCAGCACCTATGCCGGCATCATCCTGGCGCATACCGCGCTTGCCAGCCCCTTCGTCGTCGTCACCGTCGGCGCCAGCCTCACCGGCTTCGACCGCAATCTGATGCGCGCCGCCGCCATCTCGGGCGCGAAACCGCTGACCGCCTTCTTCCGCGTGATGCTGCCGCTGATCCTGCCCGGCGTACTCTCCGGCGCTGCCTTCGCCTTCGTCACCTCCTTCGACGAGGTGGTGGTGGTGCAGTTCCTGGCCAGCGCCGGCCAGCGCACCATGCCGCTCGAAATGTTCATCGGCCTGCGCGAAAAACTCTCGCCCGCCATCACCGCCGCCGCGACGCTGATGATGGCGCTGTCGATCGTGCTTTTGGTGGTGGCGAACCTTCTGGCCCGGCGTAGCCAGGGCCGCCGGGCGGCAAGCGGCTGAGCTCCGCCATCGGCGACAGCCCGACGCATCGAACGGTGAAACTTTTCGCACGCCGCTCCCGTTGCTTTAGGGATCGCCTCCCGGGCGATCGCAGACCTCCGATCAATGCCCCGCCGGCCTGCCGGCGGGGCCTTTTTTGCGGCCGCCGGCGCGGAACAATCAGAGGGCCGGGAAGTTTTCAAATCGCTGGATGCTGCGACGTCCGACCGACTCTGGCGCTGGCCACGGTCGACGTCGGGGGCAGGTTGTTGCGCAGCTATCCGACAACAAACGGGACTTTCGCTTGGGCATATGAATGAAAAAACGGGAACGTTTCAAGCTTTCGCATCATATATCTTGGAAAACCGAGTTCATATTGTGCGAAAAATTGGAACTTTTACCCAAACCCTCCCGTTAAACCCTTGATCGTTGCTTAGACGGTCACGAAGCAACAGGGAAGGAATCTATCATGAATATCAAGATGATCTGCTTTGGCGCCATGGCGCTTTCGATGGTCGCCGGCTCGGCTCTCGCCGCATCGGGCAGCACCGGTACGTCCGCTCTCGACGATCCGGCCAAGATGCAGCCCTTCTACACGGACTCCACCATGAAGAAGATGCGCAGCAATGACGAGTTCATCAAGGCCTGGAAAGCGCTGACGCCCGAAGACCAGAAGATGATGATGACGGCCTGCGCCGACGAGGTCAAGAACGCCAATCCCACCAACACCCATCCGGAATTCTGCAGCAACGTGAAACAGGTCGGCGGCAGCAAGTAAACGCTGCCTTGAGACCGTTGAATAACAGCCCCGTTCGCGGGGCTGTTTTGCTGGCGGCGGGATCGAGCGCTCGCCACCGCATACCCTTGCCGCCCCAGCGCCTCATCGGCCATAATCCGCCGTATCGCGGAGAACACCGATGTCGCTCAGCCCTTTATTCACCGCCTCGCCCGTCATCCAGCTCCATGCGCTGATTGCCATCGCGGCGCTGCTGCTCGGCGCCGTTCAGCTGTGGCGCACCAAGGGCGACCGGCTGCACCGCGCGCTTGGCCGCGTCTGGGTGGCGCTGATGGCGACGGTCGCCGGCTCCGGCCTGTTCATCTGGACGATCCGGCTGTGGGGGCCGTTCAGCCCGATCCACCTTCTGTCGCTGTTGGTGCTGGTGATGCTGTGGCGCGGCGTGCGCGCCGCGCGCGGCGGCAACATCGCCGCCCACCGCCGCATCATGCAGGGCACCTACATTTTCGGCCTCATCATCACCGGGCTTTTGACCTTCATTCCCGGCCGCACCATGTATGCCGTCGCCTTCGGCCCGCAGGGCGCGACACCACAGAAGCTGGCGATCTTCGCCGCTTTGGTCATCCTCGCGGCGGCGGCGGGCCTCTACGCCGCGCGCAGTGCGCGGGTGCCAGGCTGAGTATCAGTCGGCGAAGCCGCCGCCCTTTCCGACCGTTTCCTTGTTCTGGCCATGTTGCACTGCGAAAAGCATGTTGCATTGCGATAGCGGCCGGCCAGGCCGAGACACGCGGGGCGGGCTGGGCGCAACGAAGGAGCTGTCGTGGCGGCATCGTTTCGGCCTGACATACAGGGATTGCGCGCGCTGGCGGTCGGCGGCGTCGTGGCCTATCATTTCGGCCTCTCGGCACTGCCTGGCGGCTTTGCCGGCGTCGACATCTTCTTCGTCATCTCCGGCTGGCTGATCACGACGCACCTGATGGGCGAGATCACCGAGACCGGCCGGCTCGACCTCTGGCGCTTCTATGCCCGCCGCGCCCGGCGTCTCTTGCCGGCGGCCCTGTTCGTCATCCTGGCGACGCTCGGCGCCGGCTATTTCATCCTGGCGCCGCAGGAGCAGGCGCTCTATTCGCGCGGCGCCATGTTCGCCTCGGCCTATGCCATCAATCTGTGGCTGCTGCGCTGGTCGTTCGACTATTTCGCCGCCGATGCCTTGAGCAACCCCTTCATCCACTTCTGGTCGCTGTCGGTGGAGGAGCAGTTCTATCTCGTCTGGCCGGCGCTGCTTTTGTTCGCCGCCTGGCTGCGTCCAGGCCGGCGCATGGCGGTGGCGGTGATCGGCGTCGCCGGCCTCGCCTCCTTCGCCGCCTGCCTGTGGCTCACCAGCCTCTCGCCGGCCTGGGCCTTCTACTTCTCGCCGCTGCGCGCCTGGGAATTCGCCGCCGGCGGCCTGGCGACGCTGGCGCCGGCGGCCTTGTGGCAACAGCGGCCATGGCTGCGATCGGCGCAGGGCTGGCTCGGCCTGGCGTTGATCGCGGTCGCCTATCTCAGCTTGAGCGAGGACCTGCCCTTCCCCGGCTGGTACGCGCTGCTGCCGGTCGCCGGCACGGTGCTGGTGCTGCTGAGCGGCGCCGGCGAAGAGAACCATGCGGCGGCAACCAGCCCGGCCCGCTGGCAGGCCCTCGCGCCCGCTTCCCTGCTTTCGCTGCCGCCCCTGCAGTGGGTCGGCACGCTCTCCTATTCGCTCTATCTCTGGCACTGGCCGATCATCGTCTATGCCGGCATGCTGGCGCCGGATCTCAGCGTCCTCCAGCGCTTCGGCTGCGGCGCGCTGGCGCTGGCGCTGGCATTCCTCACCTATCATTTGATCGAGAACCCGGCGCGGCGCGGCGGCTGGCTGATGGCGGGCGCTCGAGCGCTGGCCCCCGCCCTGGCGCTGACCGGCGTGGGCGTGGCGGCGGCCTATGCCAACGCGCATCTGGCGACCCGCAACATAGACCCCGCCCAGCGCGGCATCGAACAGGCGGCCGAACAGCCTTCCATCGCGCGCGCCACCGACAAAAACTGCCTGCTCGACTTCCACACGGTGAAGCCGAAGCCCTGCACCTTCGGCCCGGTGGATGCTGCCCACACCATCGTGCTGTTCGGCGATTCACATGCCGACCATTGGTCGACGCCGCTGGTCGAGGCGGCCAGGCGCAACGACACCAAGGTGGTCACCTATCTCAAATCCTCGTGCCGCGCCTCGCGGCTGTCGACCTTCAACACGGTGCTGAAGCGCGACTACACCGAATGCGACGCCTGGCGCGAGCAGGCGATCGCGGACATCATCCGCCGCAAGCCGCGCCTGGTGGTGATCTCGGAATTCTCGATCGGCAACCTGACGCGCGACATGCCCGCCGCCGGCCGCAAGGCCGAGACCGCGCGCTGGCAGGCCGGCCTGCGCTCCACGCTGCAGGCCTTCAGCCAGGCCGGCGTCGAGACCGCCGTCATCCGCGACACGCCGATCGGCGACAGCTTTGCCGATTCCTGCGTGGCCCGTGCCCTGTGGTGGCGCGAGCCCCCCTCGCGCTGCGACACGCCGCGGGCGCAGGCCGCGAATGACGGCGCCGCCGCCCAAGAGCGCGCCGTGGTCAAAAGCGTCCCCGACACGCGCTATGTCGACCTCACCGACCGCTTCTGCGGTCCGACCCAGTGCCATGTCTTCATCGGTGGCAAACTCGCGTTTCGTGACCGCCACCATCTGGCGACGGCCTTTGCGGAGACCTTGGAGGGGCCGCTGGAGAAGGCGCTGTTTTAGAGGGGTAAAGCGGGTGTTCCCTACTCCCCTTGTGGGAGAAGGTGGCCTCGCGAAGCGAGGTCGGATGAGGGGTGCTCCAGCTTGGCACCGACGGCACTCCGGCACCCACCCCTCAACCGTCTCGGCACTGCGCGCCGATCCACCTTCTCCCACAAGGGGAGAAGGGAAGAGCCCTCAGCCGGCATCAACCAGCTCCGCCACGTAGCGCCAAAGCGTCACATTCCGCGCCCTGATCTGGTCGGTGGATCGTAAAATCCATGGAACGCGCCCGCCTTCCGGGAGTTATATTAGATCAACCTGAAAAGGAGGTAGCCATGAAGAAGCTCCTGCTTGTCTCGGTTATCGCCATTGCTTCGGCTGCGGCGATGATCGCCCCGGCGGCCGCCCGCAGTCACGTCTTTATCGGCATCGGCGGCTACGACAATTCTTACGGCAATGACTATTACGATGGCTATGGGGACTATGGCGGCGGGCGTTATGTCTACAGCCCCTACGACCCCTATGATGACGGTTACAGGCCGCGTTATTTCCACCGGCACCACCGTTGCCACATCGAAGTGATCAATCACTGGCGCCATCATCACAGGATCACCGAGGAAGTCCGCGTCTGCGGATAATCTGATCCCTGTGAACTGATCCGGCCGGCATCGCCGGCCGGATTGTTTGGCCGGCCCTCACCGCCCCATCATCATCCCATAATGTACCGCCAGCAGGTCCAGCCCGACCTTCAACAGCTTCGTCACCACGTCCCTGCCCTCGCCCGTCTGCTCCGCCAGGCTCTTGATCGACCCGCCGGCGCAACAGACTTGTCGCACCACCACCGCCACTTCCCAGTGACCCAGCGCCCTTGTGGCGGCGGCATGCGCCCGACCGGCGTCGAGCACGCTGTCGGCGATGCCGCCGCCCTGGCGGCCGCCGTCGACGCGCTCGCTCCAGCGCATCGGTTTCACGCCCGCCTGCTGGCTGCACTGGAAATCCTCGCGGTAGCGCTGGCCGGCCTCGCGCTGCTGGCGCGATAGTGAGGTGATGCCCAGCAACGGATCGACATTGCGCACCCGTACAATGCCGCCGGTGGAGGTGTAGCCATCATTCGAGACCTCGTAGACGCGCCGTGCTTCAGCCGTGCCGGCGGCCAGCCGCTTGCGGCCGAAGGCGTCGTCTTTCAGCGCGAAATCATGGCCGACTTCGCGGCGGATGCGCACCTGCTCGGCCTCGCCCTTCGGCAGTTTCGGCGCCTGCGCTTTGGCGGCTTTGGCTTTCTTGGGCATGGGTGGCTCCTTGGGTTTGGGCTGAGGCGTTTCTGGTTGGAGAGATCATCGAGCAATCACTTGCTTCGCGGGCGCTTGCACCGCCCGCCGCGCCATCAGCTCGCGCATCGTCCGCCGCTCCCGCACCTCGATGCAGAGCTGCGCGCTAGACGGGCAGAACTGGGCGTTGCCGGTTCTTACCTCGCCGCGCACGAAGCGCTGGATGGCGGCCTGCAGATCGGCGAGTTCGGCGTCGCGCACCGCGCCGAGATAGCCACGCATCTGCATCTCGACATCAGTCAGGGCGGATTGCGGGAAGCATGAGAACATCGCGGCCAGCGCCTTCGTCGCCTGCTGCAGTTCGGCTGCGGTCATGGGTGCGTATCTCCTCGATGATGGCGTTGGCGGCGTCGGTATGGGTTTTCGGCCGGTGCCAGCCGGGTTTCTTTCCCGAACGACCGCGATGCGGTCTGTTCCTGCCCACAGGGCACAAATGCTGCGCATTTTCAGGGGAGGACGCCCCCGCTTCTTGCTCCCCGCGAGCCGAAAAATGCTGCGCATTTTCAGGGGAGGACGCCCCCGCTTCTTGCTCTCCACGAGCCGAAAAATGCTGCGCATTTTCAGGGGAAAAAGCGGAAGCTTTTTCATTCTGGTTTCTGGAGTCTGGAGAATGCCGCGGCAAAGTGCCGGCATTTGCCGCCCCATGCGCCCTTGTTTTCAAGGCGGTGACGGCACCGCCGCGTGCGCCGGCGGCGGCCCTCGCTTCGCTTTTGACCTGCGCTTTGTGCAGTTCCTTCGCCAGCCTCTTGTGGCCGATCTCGCCCGCCTCGCGCTCGAAGAAGCTCAAAAGATCGGCGCTGATGGCGCGCCATCTCTTGAGGGAAAGGCGCGCCACCCGCGCGAGCTTGGCGTCGTCATCGGGCAGCCGGCCGCCGGCGTTCCACATCGCCATCAGGATGAGCATGTAGGCGCCGATCTGCTCGGTGGAGAGCTGCAAGGTGTCGCCGACGAAATCGGAGACGTAGAGTTGCATGAAGGGCCGCTCGCTCATGCCGGCCCCATGCTTGCACGCAAGCTAATGGAACCAGCCGCCGGCCCGCACGTTATGACGCGTCCGTGCCAAGGGGAGGTTTGCCGATGACGGCGTTCATGCCGATTACGCTGCGTTTTTGCGACAACAAGACCATGCTGGTCGGCTCGGTGGCCGACGCCGAGACGGCATTGCGGCACAAGTGGCCCGACAAGACAGCACCCGCCTATATCGAAGCCGCAAGGCTGGTCCGGCTGGCGGTCGAGGGCAGTTGCTGCCCGCGCACCGCCTTCGAGGCCTTCAGCAAGACCGCCCGGCAACAAGGCATATTGGTGGCCAGGCCGAGAAGCCGCGCGCATGACTGGCTCGACGCCGCCGTCGGCCCGTGACGCTGGGGCGATGCAACCGCGTGGCGGCCTTGCGCGTTTATAAGCGCGGGCTTTATAGTCTCGCTCAGATCGAAGGTGAACGCCGTGGGTACGCTGAAAACCGGAGTGCCGCTCAAAGTCAGCCTGGAAGGGCAGGTCGAGGAGATCGACAGCGTCAGCGACGCGGCCGATTTTCTGCAGCGCTGGCCGATCGAGCGGCGCGGCCATGTTTACCGCAGCGCGCTCAACGCCTGCAGTGCCGCGATCGCCGCGCAGATCTCCGAATCCGACGCGATAAAGGTATTCACCGGCTTTGCCCGCGTCGCCGGCATCCTGGTAGCCGAAGGTGGCCCGCCGATGCGGCTGGAGGCACGCACCGTGCAGAGCCGCATGCCCAAGCAGGGCCGGCAGATACCGAAATAGGCTCACGCGCAAACCCGCCTCTGAAACCGCGCCTGGTGGTAGCCGCAGTAGCTTTTCAGCCCTTTGGTTCGCATGCCGCAGCACAGCATGTCGGCACCTGGCCGGCCGCCGGGCGCGTCGTTCTCCGGGTCCTCTTCCAGCGCCAGGTCGAGCGGCGCGCGGCAGCGGTCGAACAGGCAATCGATGAAGCGCATGGCCACGCCATGCGGCTGGCGGCCGATCGGTCCGCGCTGCGGCGCGGGCGCCTTTAGACGGTAGGCCTCGCCATCGGCGATCAGCAAGCCCACCTCACGCACGAACAGGCGCGGCGGCAGCCACGCCGGCGTGGAATCGCGCCGGGTCCACGCCTTCTTCTTGCGCGCGCCCTCGGCGGCATGGATGCCGGCGCGCTTTTGCGCCATCGCCTTGCCGCTGGCCTTGCCGTTTGCCCGCTTTGCGGCCGCCGGCTTGCGTGTCGCCTGTTCGCCGGCAGCCTGCCTCGCGACCGGTGGCATCCCCCGGCCATGGGCAAAGCCGATCGCACCCAGCATGGCGTTGCGGTGGACGATGCCGATGATGGCGTTGCGTGAGACCGGGCTGCCGCGCAGCGCGCTGAACGACGCCGCGATCCTCGAGGCCGAAAGCCCCTCCTTCAGCCAGCGGGCGATCTCTTGCAGTTCGGCGTCGCTGTAGCTTGCCATTGTCCAGGCTCCATCCAGGGTCGGCCTTCGGCCGCGCTTGCGAGCGCGCCGTCGGTCAGGCGTCAGGGTTCGGGCCCGGTCCGGGCCACGGTCAGGGGGTTCGGTACGAAAGCCGGCTCGTGGCCGGTATCAGCCGGAGCGGATCGAATGCCCCGCGGTCAGGCGCGCCAGCCGCGCCTCAGCCGTCTTCCTGTCGGGCGCGGAAACCGCCCTGCCCGTCATCGGCTCGAACAGGATGACGGTGCCGTCCTGCGTGCGGATGCAGGAGCGCGCGTATGGACCGGCGGCAGGCCGGTCGAATTGGGGGCCGGAGCCGAGGGGAGCGGCGGCTCCGGCCGTTCCGGTCGCCAGGGACGGGCGGACCGGACCCGAGGCACCAAGGCGCTCGGGCTTCGCCCCGGCCGGGGAGGAGGACGGCCGGAACGGAAGGGAATGACTGGCGACATCGGTTGCCTTGTTCGTCTCATGCGAGGCTGGCGCTACCGCGCTGTGAAAGCTGGACAGGTTCTGCATGGCCAGATATAAGCATAACTCAAAAATAGATGCAAGCCATTCTTTCATAGACGAGAGCCGCTTTCATCGCTCACATGGGTGCCATGGCCAAAACGGAACTGTCGATCAAGGTCGGAGCGGCGATACGCCAGGCGCGCAAGCAGCGCGGCCTGGTCATGCGCCACATTGCCGAGCACAACGACACCGATGTCGCCGCCGTCGGCAATTGGGAAACCGGCCGCAACCTGCCCAAGACCGAGAACCTGTTGAAGACCGCCGCCTTCCTGCGTGTCGACCCGGTGGCGCTTGGCAAAGGCGAGGTCGTCTTCCTCGACGATGCCGGCCCGGTGGCCGATGCCGAGATCGTCACCGATGCCGGCCCGATGCCCGCCGGCTCAATGGATATCGAGGTGCTGGGCGCCGCGGTCGGCGGCGATGACGGCGACTTCACCTTCAACGGCGAACCCGCCGGCTACGTCCAGCGCCCGCCCGGCGTGCGCAACCTGCCGAAAGTGTTCGCCCTGCACGTATTGTCCGATTCCATGGTGCCGCGCTACGAACCCGGCGACCTCATCTATTGCGGCGGCCGCGACGCCGTGCCCGGCGACCATGTGGTGATCGAGACGTTTCCGGAAGAAAACGAGAAGAACGGCAAGGCCTTCGTCAAGAAGCTGGTCAAGCGCACCGCGGGCGAGCTGGTGGTCGAGCAGTACAATCCGCCCAAGACGATCACCTTCAACCGCTATGCGATCAAGCATGTCTGGCGGGTTATACCGCTGAAGGAATTGCTGGGGTATTAGAGGCAGATCCTCCCCGCTTCCCTGTGAATGAGAAGCGCTCGCCCAGCGAACAAAAAACCAATTTCTTGCCGCGCAGCAAACATTTGCATACATGCATAGTTGCTGGAAACTGCCTGCCGTTGCCTCGGAGAATTCGATGTCCGGATTTCTTATCGACCAGTTGGAGCGACTCAAGACCGCAAGAGCGGAAGAACTGCTGCGAGCGGACCGGCTGGAAGACGGAATGGCGGCCAACATGGCGCCGCCCCCTACGATTCCCGATCATCCGATAAAAGTTTCGCGAGATCGAGATGGAACGTTCAAGGTGTCTATACCCAAACCTTGACGCGCCAACATTGAGCCCACGCGAAGCCGACGATTGAGAAACGCAACCCTTCGACCACTATGCAATCGAGCATGTCTGGCGGGCGATACGGCTGAAGGAATTGCTGGGGTATTGGAGGCAGCGCGTCCTTCCCTTCTCCAGCGCTGACGCCCCTCCAAAAACTCAAGCCCGCCTCGCCCCCTCCAGCAGCACCTCGCGCTCGCTCAGCATCTGCGCCTCGCTGCGCACGCGCTGGCGCTCGTCGATGAAGGCTGCCTGGATGGAGATCGCCGTGCCCGGCAGCCCGTCGGCGCGGCAGGCCGAGCAGACGATACGACCGGAAAGCTCCGCCAGCGGCGTGCTGCCCGTCACGCCGAAACGCCGGAGCTCATCCGGTTTCCACCACCTGTTGCGGCCACAATCGGCGCACTCGACCGATATCGAGACGACATGCCCGATGACTGGTTTCCTGCCCGGCAATGCCATTGCCACTCCACCCCGTTTGTTCCTGATTTGTTCGTATATTCCTGCGTTTTGAGCCGGGAGTCGAGTCGCAGTTTTAACACTTTCCCACAAGTTTCTCTTTTATCAATTTTTGAGTTATGCTTTCATAATCTCACAAATGTGAGTCGCCTGCCGCATCAGACCCGGGAGCAATGATGGATGCCGCCGATTTCGCCCGCGCCTGCGGTTACACCGGCGACAGCCCTGCTCTGCTCGAAGCCTTCGAGGCGATCCGCCGCAACGGCATCGCGCAGGCACGCCAGGATCATTTCCGGCGTAAGGCCGTCATCGACGAGTTGAAACAATCCGAACCGCTGTTCCTGGCGGCGATCGGCCCGGCGCTGTCGGCGCAGGAGGCCATCGAGGACACCGCCCGCTTCATCGCCTGCTGGCGCAACATGCCGCGCTGGCGCCAGGAGCGGCGCCTGCCCGATCTCGTCCGGGCCAGGCAGCAGCGTCTCATTGCGCGCTTCTTCCGCCGCTACGGCCATCGCCTGTGGGCGCTCGAAGCGGCCTGAGGACCGGCCGTGCTGGACCAGCCATTTGCGGGTTTCAATCGGCTCTGTTTCTTCCTAGATTGCGCCAGGGGTGGCTGTTCGTTCGACGTGCATGATTTGGAATGTTCAGGACTGCCCGCTCAAAAGTTCAAACCTGGATCACGGCCGGCGCGGGAACCTTCGCGGCGCTGTTCGTCGCCGGCCTGATGGGCGCTTTCGGCGCCCTCCCCGCCCACGCTCCGCCGCAATTGCCGCTCGATGCCGCCATCGATGCGGGGCGCTGGCGCGTCCAGCCGGTGCGCGCCTATGTCAGCCACGCCAGGGTCTATGGCGTGCTTTTGAAGCCCGGCCAGAAGGCGCTGGTGCTGGAGGCCGACATGACCAACCGCACCGCGCAATCCGACAAGGCCTATTTCGATGTCTTCAAGCCGGACGGCATCGCCCTGCCCGATCCCATGCCGATGATCGCGCTGACGCGCGATGCGACGCTGACGCCGGAACTGCATCCCGGCATGACCGAGCGCATGGCCTATGTCTGGCCGCTGGCCGGCGACGCCACTGTCCCGGCCAGCCTGAGCTTCGGCGTCACCGCCGAGATTTTCAAGCCGCGCGACAACCTCTTTGGCATGCCGGGCTGGTTCAATCCCTACCGGCTCGGCACCATCACCTTGCCGGTCGCCGACGTGCAGGGAACCGGCTCATGAGAATCCGCGTCCTCGGCAATCTCGTCGTCCTCGCCGCCACCGTGGCGGTGAGCTACGGCATGCAGGTGACGAAGCCGCACTATGCCGATCTCACCGCGCCGATCCCGGTCGACGGCGCCATGCATGACACAGTGCGCGCGCGCAGCTTCGATGTCCGGCTGGACAAGGTCGTCTTTGCCCGCCAGCTCAAGACCAACCAGTTCGGCCAGGAAAAGCTTTTGACCACCAGTGGCCTGTGGGCGGTGGTGTCGACCAGCCTCACCGCCACCGCCGCCTCCACCACGGTCGCCGACGGCACCTGGCAAGGCCCGGCGGGGCTGCGCTACCACCAGACGGAGCGGCTGGGCTACCGCCAGGACATGCCGCCGCATGGCGTCGATCCAGGCCTGGAGAAGCGCGGGCTGTTCGTGTTCGAAATACCGCCCGACCAGATAAGCGGCGCCAGCCTGCTGATATCAGCGCGCCAGTTCGGCCCGCTCGACGCCCAGGCCCGCATCAGCCTCGATGGGGTGCCGACATCCGCCGACGGCCAGCCGGCGGATGTGCTGCCGGAATACGACCTCGACGCCCCGCAGGCCCAGACACCTCAAGGCAAGACATGAGCGCCGTTTCTACCGATAGCGGACCGATCGTCAGCGAAGAAACGCAGCCCGAGAAAAAATGGCGGCGGCGCAGCCTTGTGGCGCTCGCCATCCTGCTGCCGCTGACGCTGGCCGAAACCAGCTATGACAGCGCCCGCGAATGGCTGCGTGGCGAGGACCTCATCGCCCGGGATGTCGATTTCGGCCAGTCGGTGCCGTTCGGCGGCAGCGACTGGAAGCTGGCCGATCTGCGCGGCGGCAAGGCCGGCCGCCTGCCCGACCACGCCTTCGCCGTCATCGCCACCTTCACCGTCACCATCGGCGACCCCGACCTGCAGAAGCAGTGGCTGGGCTGCAAGCTGATGCTGACCGACGCCGCCGGGCGCCGCTGGCTGCCGGATTTCATCAGCGGCGTCAGCCTGCCGGCGGGTGTGATGAACTGCAGCTCGGCGATCTTCTCCGGCGCCAGGAAGGGCGACGTCGTCACCATCGGCGACACTTTCATCGTGCCGGAGGACACCATCAAGACCATCCGGCCGGCGGTCGGGCTGGGCAGCGAGCGGCCATGGTATCTGCGCTTTCAGCGGCCGCCGAAATAGGTACTTTCCCCCCGTCTCTATACGGGGAGAAATGCCCGGCAGCGCAATGAGGGGCAGCGCCAGCGCTCCGATAAGTGGCCGCTGAGGATTGCGACAGCTGACACAATCCAGGCGCTCTATTCTGCCATGCCAGCGCCGCCCCTCATCCGCCTGCCGGCACCTTCTCCCCGTATAGCGACGGGGAGAAGGAAGCTCATCTACCCTTGCTCAGCGAAAACGCCGTCTCCAGCACCGCCGCCAGAAAACATATCCTGATCGGCTCGATCAAAATGCCGGTGGAGGAATCCTGGAACGGACTGCCGAACAGCAGCGTCACGCCGTGCGAGAAAATCTGCCAGACATCGAGGTCGTGCGGGCCGATCAGCCGCGTCGCACCGAGCCATAGCCAGGCGGCGCCCCAGTCGATGAGGCGATAGCCGATGATCAGCGTGCACAGGAGCAGCAGGCTGGAACTCACCGTCAGCCGCACGCCATTGGCGATCGGCAGATAGCGCGAGCGGTAGCCGGCGACGAAATGTTCGACGAAGTCGCGCAGGAATTTCGGCAGGCCGGCATAGCGCTTGCCGAACCGCTCCACGCGATTGTGCACGCGCATCAGGGCGGCATCGTCGCGCACGTCATAGCCGTAGATCAGCGCCGCCATGACCAGCCAGATCAGCGGCAGCAGCATGTAGAAGAACAGGTTGATGGCCAGCGTCGAAGGCGCGACCGAGGTGAGCTCGACCGGCACCATCGGGGCCGCCGTCGCCACCGGCACCGGGCTCGCCAGCCCGTCGGCGGCAGCCTGCAGCACCGACCAGAAGGACCGGCTCATCAGCCATTGCAGCGCCGTGTCCTTCCAGCGGCTGATCACATAGAGGCCGACGAAGATCCAGTTGGTCTCGCAGATCACCACCACGATCTGCCAGAACGAGGCGGTTTTCGTCTTGGTCTGCATGAACTTGGCAAGCCGGCGGATCAGCCAGGACACCGCCACCGAGATCAGCAGCCAGCGCGAATCCAGCACGTCGAGCACATTTCCGGCCTGACCGAAATCGGCCTGGTCGAGCGTGGCGCGCGAATATTGCCGCACGATATCGCCGAGGAACCCCCAGGCCGCGTAATAGGCGAAGAAGGGCAGCAGCGCGATGGTGATCATGCGCACCAGCCGCGAGCCGCGCCGGTCGCCAGTATCCTGCTCCTCGGCGGCCTTGTCGGCACCGCGCTGCGCGGCCAAGAGATGCGGCAGGCCGGGGCGCACCACGTGGAACATCGCCACCGTCACCACCAGCTGCGCCAGCGCCACCAGGGTCAGCATGGCGAGCCCGGCGAAATGATTGGCGAGCGCCACTTTCGCCGCCAGCTGCAACAGGAGATCGCCTGCCAGCACCCCGGCCAGCACCAGTGCGACAAGCTGCGGCCAGAAGCGGCGCAGCAGCGAAAAACTCAAGCTGATCGGCCTGATGATATCGGCAAACATGAGGTCTCTCACGATGCCACCCGCCCCGGGTCTTTCTAGCAAGGCCCGATCGTTTTGCAACCGGGCCGGCCTTCCCTTCCCCCCTTGTGGGGGAAGGTGGATCGGTGCGTCAGCACCGAGACGGATGAGGGGTGCTACACGGAATGCCGCGTTTGCGTCGAGTCCGCGCAGCGCACCGTCATGGGAACCCACATCGCCAAGCTGGAATACCCCTCATCCGACCTCGCTTCGCGAGGCCACCTTCCCCCACAAGGGGGGAAGGGAAAGCTCCACCAGCCCTGATTCCGTCGAATTGCTGCGCAGATTGATGGCCTTGAGAATCGCCGGAAGGACCCACCATGAAAACCCTTTTTCTCGCCGCCCTGTGGATGATGGCGCTTGCCCTGTCCGCCCATGCCCGCGACGGCACATCAGGGCTTGCCGACGCCACTGTGCTGATCGTGCGCCATGGCGAGAAGCCCGACAGCGGCCCCGGCCTGTCGCCCGAAGGCGAAGCCCGCGCACAGGCCTATGTCGCCTATTTCCAGCCCTTCATGCTCGATGGCGTCGCCTTCCGGCCCGATGTGCTGGTGGCCACTGCCGATTCGAAGAACAGCGCGCGCGAGCGGCTGACGCTGACGCCGCTCAGCCAGGCGCTGAAACTGCCCATCGACCAGCGCTTCGCCGACAAGGACGTCAAAGCTCTCGTCGCGGCACTCTCCAGCGAAACCCACGGCAAGTCGATCCTGATCGCCTGGCATCACGGCCAGCTGGGAAAACTCATCACGGCCTTCGGCGCCGACCCGCAGGCGCTGCTGCCGAACGGGAAATGGCCCGGCGATGTCTTCAACTGGGTGGTGGTGCTGCGCTTCGATCAGGCCGGGCATCTGGTGCCGGGCTCGGCGCGGATCATCGAGGAGAAGTTGCCGGGGTGATGGTTCTTCCTTCTCCCCTTGTGGGAGAAGGTGGATCGGCGCGTCAGCGCCGAGACGGATGAGGAGTGCTCCAGCTTGGCGCCACGCTTGTTCTGCGGCGGGTATATCGGCGCAAAATCATCAACGCCTCGTTCCGTCGAACACCCCTCATCCGTCTCGGCGCTTCGCGCCGATCCACCTTCCCCCACAAGGGGGGGAAGGAAGAGCGCTCATCTCCGCACCCGCGACTTCAGCCACCGGTCGAACGCCACCGCCAGGATCAGGATCAGCCCGATCACGATGCTTTGCGTGTAGGACGAGACATTGTTGAACTGCAGCCCGTTCTGCAGCACGCCGATCAGCGCCGCCCCCACAACCGTGCCGCCGACCGAGCCGATGCCGCCAAACAGCGAGGTGCCGCCGATGACGACGGCGGAGATCACCGTCAGCTCGTAGCCGATGCCGGCGACCGCTTCCGAGGAATTGAGCCGCGCCGACAGCACGAAGGCGGCGAGCCCGGCGAAGAAGCCGACGATGACATAGACCGAGATCAGGATGCGGTCGACGCGCAGGCCCGACAGCCGTGCGGCCTCGGCATTGCCGCCGACGGCATAGACGGCGCGGCCATAGCGCGTGTAGCGCAGCACGATGTGGCACAGGATCGCGGCGATGGCGAAGATAATCGCCGGCACCGGCACCGGGCCGATCAACCCCGTGCCGAACCAGCGCATCGAGGCGTCGAAGCCCGAGATCGGGCCGCCATTGGAGATGGTCAGCGTCAGCCCGCGAAACACCGTCAGCCCGCCCAGCGTGACGACGAAGGGCGGCACTTTCAGCCTGGTGATGGCAAGCCCCTGCACGCCGCCGGCGGCGGCGCCGACAATGACGGCGGCGAGCAGTGCGGCGAACCAGCCATAGCCCTGCGTTCCTGACGTCGACAGCGACAGCGTGTTGGCCGCGCCGCCCTTGGCGACGACGGCCGCGACCATGCCGCAGAAGGCCAGCAGCGAGCCGACCGACAGGTCGATGCCGGCGGTGAGGATGACGAAGGTCATGCCGAGCGCGATCAGCCCGGTGATCGAGATCTGCCGGGTGATGTTGAACAGGTTGATCGGGTCGATGAAGCTCGGCTTCAAAACGGTGAAGACGACGACCAGCGCCGCCAGGAACAGCAGCGGCCCGAAACTCATCAACAGCCGCGCGATCGTCGCGCCGCCGCGCTGGCTCTGCTCTTCGGCGATGCTCATCGTGCCTGATCCTCCGCATCCTGCCCAAGCGCGTCTTGCCCAAGCGCATCTTGGCTGTCGAGCGCCATCAGTTCCATCAGTTTTTCCTCGTTTGCCTCGACGCCCGGCATCTCGCCGGTGATGCGGCCCCGGCGCATGGTGACGATGCGGTCCGACACCGCCAGCACTTCGGGCAGCTCGGACGAGATCATCATCACCGCGATGCCGCGTGCCGCCAATTGCACCAGGATCTGGTGCACCTCCGCCTTGGCGCCGACATCGACGCCGCGCGTCGGCTCGTCGACGATCAGCACTTTCGGATCGCGCGCCAGCCAGCGCGCCAGGATCACCTTCTGCTGGTTGCCGCCCGACAGGCCCTCGATCGCCTGCTCGGCCGAGGCCATGCGGATCGACAGCATTTTCCTGAAACCCGACAGCGCATCGCGCTCGCGCCGCTCGGCCATGAAGCCGAAGCCGTTGCTGAACGTGCCCAGCGAGGCGACGGAGAAATTCGGCAGGATGCCGAGCGCGGCAAAGATCGCCTGGTGCTTGCGGTCCTCCGGCACCAGGCCGATGCCGAGCGCGATGGCGTCCGCCGGCGATGCCGGCGCGATCTGTTTGCCGTCCAGCATGATCGTGCCCGCCGCGATGCGGTCGGCGCCAAAAATGGCGCGCGCCAGTTCCGTGCGGCCCGAGCCGACAAGCCCGGCGACGCCGAGGATCTCGCCGGCCTTGAGATCGATGTCGACGCCGTCGAGCACGATGGCATGCGGCGCCTCGGGATCGCGCACGGTGCGCAAGCCGCGCACCGACAAAACGATGTCGCCGGCCACCGCGCGCTGTGCCGGCCTTGCATAAAGTTCGGAAGCCGCGCGGCCGACCATTTTCTCGATGATCCGCGGCAGCAGGATCGGCCGCCCCTTGTCGCGGTCGAGATGCCCGGCCAGCCTGCCGTCGCGCAGCACCGTCATGCGGTCGCAGATGGCGGAGGCCTCCTCCAGCCGGTGGGTGACGAACATGATGGCGACCTTGTCCTGGCGCAGCCGGCCCATGATCGACAAGAGCCGCTGCACCTCCGTCTCGGTCAGCGCCGAGGTCGGTTCGTCCATGATGATCAGCCGGCTCCTCAGCGACAGGGCGCGGGCGATCTCGACCAGCTGCTGCTCGGCCACCGACAGCGCCGAGACCGGCGTCATCGGATCGATGGAAAGGCCGACGCGGGCGATGATGTCGCGCGAGTCCCGCTCCATGCGCTTCCAGCTCACCAGTCCCAGCGGACCTGTCGGCGCGCGGCCGATAAAAATGTTCTCCGCCACCGTCAGCGTCGGGATCAGGCTGAGTTCCTGGTAGATGGTGACGATGCCGAGCCGCTTGGCATCCTGCGGGCTGGATGGCGCGTAGTCGGCGCCGTCGAAAGTGATGCGCCCGCTGGACGGCGGCATGACGCCGGACAGGATTTTCAAGAGCGTCGATTTGCCGGCGCCGTTTTCGCCGAGCAGGCCGAGGATTTCGCCGGGGTGGATGTCGAGCGAGACGTCGCTCAGCGCGGTGACACCGGCGAAATGCTTGGTGACGCCCTCGACGGCAAGCAGGACGGGTGCGGCTTCAGCTGGCAAGGGTTGCTCCCGTATTACGGCAGGTCAGAGGGGGCGACAAAACGCGACGTCCCCTCCTTCATGTGCTCAGCTTTCACGAGCCCCTACTTCGTCTCGCTCAACCTCTCGGCCTTGTCGAGATTGTCCTTGCCGATGACGATCGGCGTCAGAAGCACCAGCTTCTCCTTCGGCTCGGTCTTGTTCTTGGCGTAGGCGACCGCGATCTGCACGGCGGTGCGCGATTGCTGGCCGGGGAACTGTTCGACCGTGCCGGCGAGCTTGCCGTCGCGCACCGCGACCAGTGCTTCCGGCAGCGCGTCGAACCCGTAGATCTTGACGTCGGTGAAGTTGCGCGCCGCACACGCCTCGAGCGCGCCGAGCGCCATGTCGTCATTGGCGCAGATGATGGCGTCCGGCTTGCCGTTGGCGGCGAGGCCGGCTTCCGTCACCGACAGCGCCTCGGCGCGAGCGAAGTTGGCGGTCTGCTCGAAGATGATCTGGTACTTGTCCTTCAAGGGATCGAGCACATTGTGCACGCCCTTGTTGCGGTCGATCGCCGGGCCGGCGCCCGGCTGGCCCTGCAGGTGGAACAGCTTGGCGCCGTTGGGGAACGCCGCCACCATCGCACTGGCCTCCGCTTCGCCGCCCTTGACATTGTCGGCGCCGACATGGGCGAGGATGCCCTGGACACCGTCGACGCGGCGGTCGATCGTCACCACGGGAACGCCGGCCTTTACCGCTTCCTCGATCGCCGGCGCCAGCGCGTTGACGTCGAGCGGCGAAATCACGATGGCGTTGACCTTCTGCACCAGCGCCGCCTCGATGTCGGCGGTCTGCTTGGTGGCCGAGTTCTGGCCGTCGCTTTCGGTCAGGTTGACGCCCTGCGCCTGCGCTTCCGCCTTGATCTCGTTCAGCATGTGCACGAAGAACGGAAAGCCGAGATTGGGCACCGAGCCAAGGATGGTGAGCTTGTCATCGGCGAATGCCGAACGCGCGGCCAGCATCATGGCGCCGGCGGCCACGGACGTCATCAGGAATTCACGTCTGTTCATGGGTTGATCCTCCTCCACGAGAACGCACGCCCCGGAAACCGGGACGGTTTCAGGAAGGACCATGCGTCGGTTCAAAGTGTTGGAGCATCCTCCTTGCGCGGGACAGCGCATGCCGCTCCAACTGATCGCCGTAGCAAAACTGCCTCCCATCGGCATCAGCAAATGGATGCTAACCCAGGGTCAACCATTTGTGCAACATCGATATAACAGTGCTGGCAGGCGAATTATCGGAATTGTCGGAATTTTGATCAAACCGACCTGCCTCGGCTTCCATTCCGGCGCCGCGGCCCTAGTTTGAACCCCGATTCATTCCTGAGGCCCAGTCATTCCTGAAGATCAGTCCATCCCTGGAGAATTGCATGAAGCCGCACGTCATCTGCCATATGCTCGCCTCGCTCGATGGCAGTCTTCATCCGAGCCGCTACACCGCGAGCCCGGACGGGACCCGGGCCGAATGGTCGGGCCTCTATGAGCAGATCCACGCAGACCTCCAGGGCGACGCCTGGATCGTCGGGCGTGTCACCATGGCCGAGATGAGCAAGGCCGGCGCGCACCCGCCGGCGCAGATCGGCAAGGTCGAGCGGCCGCATCATTTCGCGCAGCGCGACGCGGGAACCTACGCCGTGGCGCTCGATGCCTCCGGCAAGCTCCACTTCGCCAAGCCCGATGTCGGTGGCGACCATGTCGTGGTGCTGCTCGGGCGTGACGTCGCCGACAGCCATCTGGCGGAACTCGCCGCCGACGGCGTGTCCTACATCGTGTCGGAAACGGCCGAGATCGATCTCGCCGCCATGCTCGATGTGCTCGGACGGGAGCTCGCAATCCGCCGGCTGCTGCTCGAAGGCGGCGCCGGCATCAACGGCTCCTTCTTCGCGGCCGGGCTTGTCGACGAACTAAGCCTGCTTGTCGCGCCCGCGCTCGATGCGCGGGCGGGAAACCAGGGTTTTGTCGAGTTCGGCGAAAGCGGCCTCGCCGGCAGGATGCAGCTGTCGCTGACAAGCTGCGAAACGCTGGCGCACGGGCTTGTTCACTTGCGCTACGCCGTCAGGCCTGGCTGAGGCCGCAGCGCCTCAATAGCGCATGGCGTCGAGATCGGCGATCAGCGTCGGGCCGGTCGGCTGCCAGCCGAGCCGCGCCTGGGTCAGCGCGCTGGAGGCCGGCAGGTCCATGGGAGCAAACATTCCCATCCAGCCAAAGTGCTCCGCCGCCTTTTCCGGCGCAATCGAGACGACCGGCAATTTCAGGCCCCGGCCAAGCGCCTCGGCAATGGCGCGCACCTCGACGCCTTCCTCGCCGACCGCGTGGTAGCGCGCGCCCGGCTGGCGCTTTTCGACGGCAAGCCGGTAGAGCCGCGCGGCGTCAAGGAGATGCCCTGCCGAATAGCGGTTGCGGCCTTCGCCGACATAGGCCGAGACGCCTTTTTCACGCGCGATCTCGATGAGCGGCGAGATCAGCCCCTGCTTGACCGGATTGTGCACCTGCGGCAGGCGCACGACCGACAAATTGATGCCGGCCTCCAGCAAGGCATTGCCGGCGAGTTCCGAGGCGATGCGCGGATTGGGATGGCTGGCGTTGAAGACGTCCTCGACCGCCAGCTGGCCATGTCCGGGACTGCCCATGCCGACGCCCGACGTGATCACCAGCGGCCGGTCGGATCCGGCGAGTGCCTCGCCGAGCGCCGCGATGACTTGGCTGTCCTTTTCGCAGTTCTCGGCAAAGCGCGAGAAATCATGGTCGAACGCGGTGTGGATCACGGCGTCCGCCTTCGCCGCGCCGTCGCGCAGGCCTGCCGGTTCCTCGAGGGTTCCGCGATGCACTTCGGCGCCTGCGGCCGCCAGTGCTTCGGCGCCGGCGTCGGACCGGGTGACGCCGATCACCTGATGGCCGGCCTGAATGAGTTCGGGAACGAGCGCCGAGCCGATGAACCCGGTGGCGCCGGTCAAAAAGATACGCATGCAAAATCTCCTGCACAATTGCCTGCGCAGTATCGACGGTCTATTATTCCATTAAAGTAGTGATCTTATCATGGTATAATGGCTAACAGGATGCCCATCCCCGGTTCGCTCGCAGCCTTCCTGAAAGACCGGCGCACCCGGCTCGATCCCGCCTCGTTCGGCTTTTCCGGGCGACGGCGCACGCCGGGGCTGCGCCGCGAAGAGGTCGCCCAGCGCGCCAACATCAGCCCGACCTGGTACACTTGGCTGGAACAGGGCCGTGGCGGCGCGCCTTCGGCCGATGTGCTGAACCGCATCGCCAAGGGGCTGCTTTTGACCGAAGCGGAGCGCGAACACCTCTTCATGCTGGGGCTCGGGCGCCCGCCCGAAGTCCGCTACCGGGGCGACGAGGGCGTCAGCCCCCGGCTGCAGCGCCTCATCGACACGCTCGAGGCCAGCCCTGCTTTGGTCAAGACCGCGACCTGGGACGTCGTCGCCTGGAACCGCGCCGCCGAGATCGTGCTGACCGACTACGGCACCATCCCCGCCGGCCGGCGCAACATATTGCGCTTCATGTTCCTCACGCCCCATATCCGCGCCAAGCAGCATGATTGGGAAAACCTTGCCCGTTTCGTGGTCGGCGCGTTCCGGGCCGATGCGGCGCGCGCCGGCGCGGTCTCCGAGGTCACCCAACTGGTGGACGAACTGTGCAGCGGCAGCGCCGAATTCGCCACCCTGTGGCAGGAGAACGACGTGCTCGCCCATGGCGACGGGACAAAGCGCCTGAAGCACCCGGAACTGGGTGACATCGAGCTGGAATACTCGTCCTTCGCGGTCGACGGCCGGCCGGATCTGAACCTGACCGTCTATAACCCTGTCGACAGCGATGTCGCCGACCGCATCCGGGCTTTGGCCAAGCGCCAGAGGTAAGACCGGCGCCGCCGCGATGGCGCCCCTCTTCAACGCCGCTCGCACATCGTCTTCAGGATCTGCAAGGTCGGTCCCCAGTAGAGATTGGCGTGCGGACGGATCGCCGGTTCGGCGAAGTCGCTGAGCGTCAGCGTCAGCCGTGTTCCCCCATCCGCCGGCGCGAGAGCAAAGCTGACCAGCGTGTGGTTTTCGGGCAGGTCCGCCAGGCGCGAGGCCGACAGCGTGCTCCAGTAACCGTAGGCGAAGCTCTTCTCCGGCTCGAAGGCGCGGACGGTGCCATGGTTCTCGAACGCCATGCCGTGCAGCAGCCCGCTTATCACGATCGCGCCGCCGGCATGCGCTTCCAGGCTGACGGTCAGGTCCTCGTCCGACATCCATTGCGGGATCATTCCAGGCGTCGTCAGCACGTGCCAAACCTTGGCCGGCGCGGCGGCAATGGCGATGGTCTTGACGATCGGCGCGGAGGGATCGGTCACGACGCGCTTTCGCCTGACGGCTCGGGCACCAGCACCAGCCCGATCTCCTGCGCCGCCTGCGCGGCATGGCGGCGCACGGTGGCGATGTCGAGCGTGCTGTAGGTGGTCGCCACATAGGGCACGGTGAGTGCCGCGACCGACTGGCCGAACGGCCCGATGACCGGAAAGGCAAGATCGATCACGCCCGGCTGCAGTCCGTCCGCCACCTCCTCACGGCCGGCGGCACGGATGCGCGCAAGCGCGTCATGCATGCCGGCCTTTTCATCAGGGATACCAGAGGCTTGCAGCCATTGATTGATTCTGTCCTGCGGCTGGAACGCCATCAGCGCGCGGCCGGTGGCGGTGGCAAACAGCGGAAACTCGGCGCCGACGCGGACGCGGAAGCCGAACGCCGCCGGACTTTCCACCTGCGCCAGGATCAGCACCCGTCCGGCATTGTGGACGCCGAGATTGCAGGATTGCTGGATGGCGTCGGACAGCCGCCGCATCGACGGCAGCGCCGCCTGGACAAGGCCGCGCAGCGGCTCGTGCCGATGCGCCAGTTCGAACAGGCGCGGCGACAGGAAATAGAGCCCGGCCGGGCGGTCGCGGAAGATGTAGCCGCGCCGCTCCAGCGCCTGCAGCACGCGGTAGATCTGGTGGATCGAGCGGCCGACCGCCTCGGAAATCTGGCCCTGGTTCAGCCCGTCCTCCTGCTCGGCCAGCAGTTCGATGATGTCGAACGCCTTTTCCAGGGCCGGAACCGAATAGTCCGGCGCATCCGCGATTTTGCCAGCCATGCAAGCTTTCCAGGACCAGAATCAGGAACCGCGGGGAAGTATAGTCAGCGTGCTGCCCCCATCGTAGCCATCATCAGCCGGGCGATGCGCCTGTTGATGTCGTCGGGCACCGGCTGCGCGCCGGCCGCCGGCCTTTCGCCCGCAGCCCCCTCGCCCTTCACCACCCGCTCCAGCGACAGCGCCTGCAGCATGAAGCCGATATCCATGGATTCGATCGAATTGCCCTTCGGCTCGCTGCCGGCAAGGTTGAACATGCGCCCCTCGGCGACGAGGATGACATGCTTTCCATTGGTGAGGTCGAGACGCCGCAAGGTGCCGTCGAGATCGGTGGTGCTGGTCGTCACGGCGGCGAGACCCTCGGTGTCGATCTCCCAAGGGAAATGCCCGGAATTGGCCAGCACCGCGCCATCCGCCATGGCGGTGATGGCCTCGGCCGGCAGCACGCCAGCGCGACCGGTGGCTGTGATGAACACCTGCGCCCACGGTGCCAGTTCCGCCAGCGGCGCCACCCGGTAGCCGTCGAGTGCGGCCTCCAGCGCCTTGATCTCGTCGATCTCGACAACCGCGACCCGGCCGCCGAGTGCCCGCAAATATTGCGCGATGCCGCGCCCGCACCAGCCATAGCCGATGACGCAGAAGCGGCGGCCGGGGATCATCAGATTGGTGATGCGCATGAAGCTTTCCACCACCGACTGGCCGACCGCGTGCTTGTTCTCGCCGATCGCCTTCAGCGGGCTGTCATTGATGACGATGGAGGGGAATGGCACCTTCCCGGCCAGTTCGCCGCGCAGCCGGTCACCGCCCGACGTCGTCTCCTCGGTGCCGCCCAGGATGGACGCCGCCCTGCCGCGTTCTACAATGCCGGCGGCAAGGTCGGCGCCATTGTCGAGCAGCATGTCGGGCTGCGCGTCCAGCACCCGCGCCAGATTGGCATGATGATCGGCAAGCGTATCGGCGCGGCGGCCGAACACGCCGATGCCCTGGCTTTGCAGGAAGGCGACGACATCGTCCTGCGTCGAACCGTGATTGCCGGTACCGATTATCTCGGCACCGCCTCCGGCCAGCACTTCCAGCAGAACCGCCGTCTTCGGCTCGATATGCAGTGACATGCCGATGCGCCTGCCGGCGAAGGGGCGATTGGCGCGGAACTCTTCACGCAGCGTGGCCAGCATCGCCATGCGCGAGCGGATCCAGGCAACACGGCCGCGGCCAAGCTCGACCAGTTCCGCATTCGCCGGATTGACCTGGGTCATTCCACCTCCAACACATACAAAAAAGTTTTTTGCATATGTCAAATATGACAGAAGCTCGTCAAGCCGGCAACCCGGCCGCGAAATTTCCAGGCAGGCACCTTGCGCGAGTCATCATTATACATTATTTGCAATTGTATATTGATGAGAACCCCAGGTGCTCGATATGACCATGATCCGTGTAAATGACGTGCTGAGCGTTGGCCCCCAGCCCTCGATCTCCGAAATCCGGTCGCTTGCCGGCCATGGGTTTGCGGGATTGATCAACGCCCGGCCTGACGGGGAAGAGGCCTCCCAGCCCGGAAACGTCGCCGAGCGGGAGGCGGCTGATCACGCCGATGTTTCCTACACCTTCATACCCGTCACGATGCCGACCATCACCGAGGCGGACGTGCGGGCCTTCCAGGCGGCCATGGCCGATACCGGCGGCCCGGTCTTTGCGCATTGCAAGACCGGCACGCGCGCCCTGACCCTGTATGCATTGGGCGAAGCGCTCGACGGCCGTATGTCGTCCCAGGATATCGCGGCTCTCGGACAGAAGCTCGGCATCGACCTGTCGGCGGCGGCGCGATGGTTCGAAGCGCACAGGCAACTGCGACCTGACGTGAAGGGATTCTTCGATCCCCGGACAGGGAGCGCGCAGTATGTGGTTTCGGACCCGGACACCCGAAAATGCGCCATTGTCGATCCGGTTCTTGATTTCGACGAGAAGTCCGGAGCGACCACGACGCGCAACGCCGACGCGATGCTTTCCTACATTGCCGAGAACGGGTTGAGCGTCGAATGGATTCTCGACACCCATCCTCACGCCGACCATTTGTCGGCCGCGCAGTATCTGAAAGAGAAGACGGGCGCCCCGACCGCGATCGGCGCGCCGGTGGTCGATGTCCAGCGCCTGTGGCGGGGCATCTACAACTGGCCGGAACTTCGCGTCGACGGCTCGCAGTGGGACAGGCTGTTCTCGGATGGCGACACTTTCAAGGTCGGCTCCATAGCCGCGCGCGTGATGTTTTCGCCCGGTCACACCCTGGCGTCGATCACCTACGTGATCGGCAACGCGGCCTTTGTTCACGACACCATCTTCATGCCTGACAGCGGCACGGCTCGTGCCGATTTTCCCGGTGGTGACGCTCGCATCCTGTGGAAATCGATCCAGAAGATCCTGGAGCTTCCGGACGAAACCCGCCTGTTCACGGGCCATGACTACCAGCCGGGTGGACGCGCGCCGAAATGGGAAAGCACGGTCGGCGAACAGAAGCGCGCCAATGCACACCTGGCCGGCGTGGACGAAGAGGCCTTTGCCGGACTGCGAGCGGCGCGTGACCGAACGCTGCCGATGCCGAGACTCATCCTGCATGCCTTGCAGGTCAACATCCAGGCGGGGCGTCTGCCGGAGCCGGAGGCAAACGGTACGCGCTATCTGAAATTTCCCCTCGACGCATTGCAAGGAGCCGTGTGGTGAGCGAGATCCAGCCCGATGTGGTGAACATGTCGCCCGCCGCCATGGAATCGCGCGCCGGCGAAGTGGCGGCCTTGTTGAAGACACTGGCGCATCCGATGCGGCTGATGCTCGTCTGCACCCTTGTCGAAGGCGAGTATTCGGTCAGCCGGCTGGAAGAGATGCTCGACATCCACCAACCGAACCTTTCCCAGCAACTGACGGTGTTGCGCGACGCCAACATCGTGGAAACGCGGCGAGACGGGAAACAGATCTTCTACCGGCTGACCGCCGAGAAGGCCGCTCAACTGGTTGCAGCGCTTTACACGATCTTCTGTTCGGAAGGCCAACCATGACCTCTTATCTCGTATCCCTTCTTGGTGGGACCCTTATCGGTCTCTCATCGGTCATAATGCTGATGCTGAACGGCAGGATCGCCGGCGTCAGCGGGATTGTCGGCAGGGCGGTGCAAGGCGTCGGTGTCTGGACGAACGGCGCCTTCGTCGCCGGATTGCTGCTTGGCCCGGTGGTGCACTTCGCCGCCTTTCGTCATTGGCCCACCGTGACGGTGACGGCATCGCTGCCATTGGTCATGCTCGCGGGATTGCTGGTCGGCTTCGGATCCCGGATGGGCTCGGGTTGCACCAGCGGTCACGGCGTGATGGGGCTGGCCCGGCTATCGCCACGTTCGATCGCCGCGGTCCTGACATTCCTTGCGAGCGGCATCGCGGCCGTCGCGCTTCTTCGCGGAGCAGTCCTGTGAGACACACCAAACTGCAGCCTGTTGCCGCCTTGGCCGCGGGCACCCTTTTCGGGCTTGGCCTGGCACTGTCGGGCATGCTCGATCCTGTCCGCGTCCAGGGCTTTCTCGACATCTTTGGCGCGTGGGACCCGAGCCTGGCCTTCGTGCTGGGCGGTGCCGTCGCGGTTGCGATGGCAGGCATGGCCTGGCTGCGGCGGATGTCGCGGCCGCTGCTGGCGGATCGCTTCCATTTGCCGATGAAGTCGCCGATCGACGCCCGTCTGGTCGTCGGCTCGGCAATCTTCGGCCTGGGATGGGGCCTGGGCGGGTTTTGCCCCGGCCCGGCGGTGGCTTCGCTGTCGCTCGGGCTGACGCCAACCCTGGTCTTCGTGGCCTTCATGCTGGCGGGCATGGTCGCCCATGACCGCTTCTTCGTCGGGCGGCCATCATGAGCGCTCCATTACTTGCCACCCTGGGCTCTGGCGGCCTGGTTGGTTTCACCCTTGGTCTTGTCGGCGGCGGCGGATCGATCCTTGCCACGCCGCTGCTGCTCTATGTCGTCGGCGTCGCCCAGCCCCATATTGCCATCGGCACAGGCGCGCTTGCGGTGGCCGCCAACGCATTCGCGAACCTTGGCGGCCATGCCTTGAAGGGTCACGTCTGGTGGCGCTGCGCGCTTGTCTTCGCCGCACTGGGTTCCGTCGGGGCCCTGGCGGGATCGACGCTTGGAAAGTCGATCGACGGGGCGCACCTGCTTTTCTTGTTCGGACTGCTCATGCTGGTGGTTGGCGGTTTGATGGTCCTTCCCAGGCGTGGCACGTCGGCCACGGCCCGGCCCGTCGACGCCAAGATGTGCGCGATGACCGCAGCGGTCGCCATCGTCGCCGGCGCGGCCTCCGGCTTCTTCGGCATCGGTGGCGGCTTCCTCATCGTTCCCGGGCTGATCCTGGCCACCGGAATGCCGACAATCAATGCGATAGGCACGTCCCTGCTTGCCGTCGCGGCCTTCGGTCTCGCCACGGCCTTCAACTACGCGCTATCGGGAATGGTCGACTGGCAGCTGGCCGGCGAATTCATCATTGGCGGCGTTGGTGGTGGCTTGATCGGCATGTTGGCGGCGACCCGCCTGGCATCCTACAAGAACGTGCTCAACCGCATCTTTGCCGCGCTGATCTTTGTCGTTGCGGGCTATGTCCTCTACCGCAGCATCGGCGCGTTCACCCTGGGATAGCGGCCGATCCGGACTTCCGTATCACCCCTTGTGTTCAAACACCGCCCCGTAGTGATAGGGCGGCAGATCAACCACTCGCAGAAGCCGGAAACCAGCAGCTTCCACAACCGCCGCCACCGCTTCGGGTGACATGCGCATCTCCGCCCTGGGGCCGCGGGGCTGACCAAGCACGGTCGTGTGCTCTCGCGGCAGCTGATGCCAATTGACGAGCGCAAACAGACCGCGCGGCTTAAGCGTGCGAGCCACGGCTTTGACGAGGGCCGGCTGATCGGGCACGCCGTGGAAGGTGTTGGCGATCAGCGCAAAATCGATCTTTTCGGGAATCAGTTCCGCGACGTCGCCGGCATCCGCGACAATCCATTTCAGGACCGAAACGCCGAGATGCTTCACCTCGGCCTTGGCCGCCACGATCATTTCCGGGTCGAGGTCGAGCGCATAAACGCGGCCACTGACGATTTTCGCAAGCGGGGCGGTGAAATAGCCGTCGCCGCAGCACAGGTCCAGAGCCGTCATGCCCGGCTCAACGCCCAACGACAGCAGGAGGCCCGACGGGTCCGGCCAAAGCGCCTCCCACCAATCGCGGTCAGGCATGGAGGTGGCGGGAAACATTCCAGTCATGGGCGGACGCTCTAGAATTGCGCTGCGGAGCAGCTTTGACCGGCACGTCGCCAAAGGCAACGCTTCCGTTGCCGACGACGGATCGATCCGATGGCGGTCGGCGAAATCTGCCTGAGCCCTTGCGGCCCCGGCACCAAAGGCGGCGCCCCTGCATAAGTTCTGGTGGCCGGGGCACCGGAGGCTGTCATCCAGCCGCGTTGGGCGCGACCGCGGCCGTGCCGCTCTCCTCACCCCTGCGCGACTGCCGGCTGATCAGCGCGACGGCGGCGAAGGCGGCGATGCCGAACAGGCCAACCACGACATTGAGCCACAGGGCCGGGAAAACGCCGAGGCCCGATATCATCAGGGTCAGGCCGAACGGGGCGAAGGCGGAGCTGAATTGTCGCGCCGCCGTGATCCAGCCGACATAGGAGCCGTAGCGCTCCTGGCCGAACAATTCGAGCGGCAGCGTGCCGCCGACAATGCTCATCAGGCCCGAGCCGAAGCCGAAAAGCACGGCAAACAGCATGGCGCCGGGAACGGAGGGTGCCACCAGCAGCAGCACCGCAAGGCCGCCGGCGAGTGCGGCGGTCGCACCGAGCGCCAGCGATGTCTGTGTCAGGCCCCGGCCGAACAGCATGTTGACCAGCCGGCTCGCCACTTGCGACGGCCCAAACAGGCTGGCGACCAGCACCGAGGCGCCGCCGAGGCCGACCAAAGTGAGCAGCGGCACCATCTGCACGAGAACAGCCGAAAGCATGAAGCCCTCTATGGCAAAGCCGGCCAGCACCAGGACGAACAGGAGCGACCATCGCCCGCCGGGCACGGGCTCCGACAGGCCCGCCGTGTCCGGGACGATCCGCTCCCGCGCCCTGACGGTATGGCTGGAAAGCCGGGCCAGCCACCAATGGATCGGCAGGCAGACAAAGGCGTTGAGCGCGGCAAAGAGAGCGAGAACCTCCCGCCAACCGAGGTGATGATGCAGCAGCGTCGTCAGTGGCCAGAACAGGGTCGAGGCGAAGCCGGCGATCAGGGTGAGATGGGTGATGCCGCGCCGCGCGCCGCCGAGCTGCACGATGGCGACGAAGGCCGTGCTGTAGAGGACGAAGCAGGAGGCGAGTTCCATGGCCAGCACGCCGATGGCAAAGCCGGCGCGCCCCGGCGCCAGCGCACACAACAGCAATGCGCCCGCCGCCGCCAGCGATCCCGGCACCATCAGGCGCCCTGCCCCGACCCGGTCCGCGAGGCTGCCCGCGAACGGCGCCAGGATGGCGCTTGCCAGCAGCGACACCGACAGCACGGCGAACACCCATTGCTGCGACCAGGCGAGTTCCGCCGCCACCGCCGGCGCCAGGATGCTGTAGCTGTAGTAGAGCGTGCCGTAGCCGATGATCTGCGTGGTGCCCAGAGCCCAGATGGCGGAAGCAGGAATCTTGGCGTCGCTCACTCGGCCGCTTCCATCTTGCCGACGCAGCCGCAACCCATTTTGCCGGCGGCCTTGGCGTCGGCATCCGCCACGCAGCAGGCATCGGTCGCCGCAGGCGCCGGTCCGCCGCAGCAACCCTGCGACGCACGGCCCGCCGGCACCGTGCAGACGCCGGTTTCCGGCAGCACCAGTTGCACCGCGTCGGCCGCCGCCACGTCGCCGGCGAGCGCCGCCGCGACCGAGCGCACCTGTTCGTAGCCGGTCAGCAGCAGGAAGGTCGGCGCGCGGCCATAGCTCTTGATGCCGACCGTATAGAAGCCGGGCTCCGGATGGCTGAGCTCGCGGTGGCCGTGCGGCGGCACGTCGCCGCAGGAATGCTCGTTGGGATCGATGAGCGGACCGAGCGCCTTGACGCTCTCCAGCCACGGATCGAGATCGAGCCTGAGCTCGCGGGTCAGCGACAGGTCCGGGCGCTGCCCGGTCGCGGCGATGATGCGGTCGACAGGGCCGAGTTGCAGCAACCCCTCCTCGCTTTGCCCCTCGACGATCAGTCTTCCGTCATGCGCGCGGATGGCAAGCGTCGCAAAGCCGGTCACCAGCTGGACGCGGCCGCTTTCGGCGAGGTCGCGCACATCGGCGCCGAGTTCGCCGCGCGCCGGCAGCTGGTCGGCATCGCCGCCGCCATAGATGCGCACGAGGTCGGTTCCGCGCACCGCCCAGATGAAGGCCGTGCCGGGTGCGCCCTCCGCCAGCCTGGCAAGGTCGAGCAAGGCATTGGCCGCCGAATGGCCGGAACCCGCAACCAGCGTCGTGCGGCCGGCATAGAGCGCGCGGTCGCGGCCCAGAATGTCGGGTATTCCATATGCGATGCGGTCGGCGAAGTCCGCCTCGCCCTCCGCGGCGATGCCGCCGGCGCCGAGCGGGTTGGGCGTGCGCCATGTCCCCGAGGCGTCGATGACCGCGCGGGCACTGTCGCGCCTTGTGCCATCGGCGGTCTCGACCACGAGCATGAAGGGCCGCGTCCCGCGCTCACTGCCGCGCACCTTTGTCGGCGCCCCAGCGCGATATGGCCACGACACGCGCATTGGTTTCGATCGCCGGCGCCAGTTCCGGCAGGCTGGCGAGCGGCTCGAGATAGTGCGCGACAAGTTCGTCGGCGGTGGGAAAGGCTTCCGCGTCGGGCATCCGCCAGCCATGGGCTTCGAGCAACGCCTTGGCCGCCTCATCGACGCAATAGCGCCAGGGCGTGAACACCCGCACATGCCCCCAATCCCGCAGATTGGCGGCGACGCCGCTGCCGGCCTCATAGAGCTTCACCGGCAGGCCCCGGGCGATGAGATGAACGGCGGCCGCCAGGCCAACCGGGCCGGCGCCGATGACGGCGATGGGCGGATCTTCTTGCAGGGCCATATCTTCTATCCTCCCGGTATTATCGAAATAACAGGCAAAAAATCAGGCGGCCGCGTCATCCGCTGCCGGATTGCAGGCAGCATCGGCGCAGCATTCGTCGGCCAGGAAGCCGATGAGATCGTTCATCACGGGGTAGTTGGCGCGGCAGATCAGGGTCGTCGCCTGCCGCTCCTGGCTGACCAGCCCGGTCAGGATCAGCCGGTGCAGATGGTGCGACAGCGTCGAGGCGGCGATGCCGAGGCTCTCCTGCAGGTAACCGACCGGCCGACCCGCCTCGCCGGCCCGCACCAGGATGCGATAGAGGTTCAGCCGCGTCGGATTGCCGAGCGCTTCCAATTGTTTCGCTGCTTGTTCGAGTTTCATGGAAATAGCATGCTGCCGACGATGGAAACCGTCAAGCCCTATTTCGAAAAATATCGAAATAGACTTCAGACGACCGGCTTGCCGGTCGCGTCGATGACGACTTCGCCGTCCTCCTTGGTGAACGGGCCGATATCCGGGTTGGGCAGGATATCGAGCACCGCTTCGGACGGCCGGGCCAGGACTGTTCCCAGCGGCGTCACTACGATCGGCCGGTTGATCAGGATCGGGTGCGCCAGCATGAAATCGATGATCTGGTCGTCGCTCCATTTGGGGTCGCCAAGGCCGAGTTCCGCATAGGGCGTGCCCTTCTCGCGCAGCAATTGGCGCGGCGTCATCGCCATCGCCTTGATCAGTTCGACGAGCCTGTCACGCGACGGCGGCGTCTTCAGATATTCGATCACCTGCGGCTCCTCGCCGGACTGGCGGATGATCGCCAGCGTGTTTCGCGACGTGCCACAGTCCGGGTTGTGATAGATGGTGATGGTCATGGCGCGGCTTTCATCTCGGAAACGGTCTTGTCAGTGAGGGTCTTGGGGTCGGCCAGTAGCCAGCCGGCCAAGGCCAGCGCCAGCAGCGCGCCCGCCAGTTCCGCTGCCATGAAGGCCGGCACATCGGAGGGCCGGATTCCGGCAAACGTGTTGGAGAAGGCACGCGCTATGGCCACCGCCGGATTGGCGAAGGAGGTCGAGGCCGTGAACCAGTAGGCTGATGTGATGTAGAGCCCGACCAGCCAGGGAATGGCGTCGCTCCGAAAGCGCAGGCCGGCAAGGATGGTGAAGACCAGACCGAAACTCGCGACCAGCTCGGCCAGCCACTGCCCCTGCCCGCTGCGCACCGTCGCCGACACCTCGAGCAAGGGCAGCTCGAACATGGCATGCGCGACCAGCGTGCCGGCGAGGCCGCCGAGAATCTGGGCAGCAATGTAGCCCAGCGCCGCCAGCCAGCCGATGTCGCGCCGCAGCCCGAAAACCAGCGTGACGGCCGGGTTGAAATGCGCGCCGGAGACCGGCCCCAGCGTGGTGATCAGCACCACCAGCATGGCGCCGGTCGGAATGGTGTTGCCGAGCAGCGAAAGCGCTGTATCGCCGGTCAGCCGGCTGGCCATGATGCCCGAGCCGACCACCGTGGCGACCAGCATGGCGGTGCCCAGCGCTTCGGCTGCGAGGCGGCGTCGAAGGTCGGTCATGTCGAGCTCAGCATTTGCAGGTCACCGCCTGGAGGATCGGCTGGCAAAGCTCCGGCGCGCCATTGCAGCAATCCTCCATCAGATAGGCCAGCAGATCGCGAAACCCGGTCATGTCGGCCGCGTAGCGGATGCTGCGCCCGTCGCGTTCGGCCTGCACCAGCCCGGCCTGGCCAAGGATCTTCAGATGCGCCGACATGGTGTTCTGCACGGTGCCGAGCCGCGTCGCGATCTCGCCTGCAGGCACGCCCTCGGCCCCGGCCCGCACCAGCAGCCGGAACACCTCCAGCCTGGTTTCCTGGCCGAGTGCTGCGAGCGCCTGCAATGCCGTTGCCTTGCCCATCAATCCACATATCCAGATTTATGGATTGATGGCAGCGGACCATGACAGTGGTGTGACAGCCAGGGCTTACGCTTTGCGCTTGGAACCCGTCGAGCTTGGTTCGCTCAGATGCGGGCGCCAGCCATGCACGCGATCCCGCCCGGCGGCCTTGGCGCCATAGAGGGCCTCGTCGGCGCGCCGCAGCAGATCGGCGATCTCGATGTCGGCGCTCCCGTCGAAAGTGCCAACCCCGATGCTGACGGTGACGACGCCCTTTTCGCTGCCGGCATGGGCAAGACCGAGGTCGCGCACCTTGCCGCGCAGCGTTTCGGCGATGACGAAGGCGCCCCTTGCATCGGTTTCGGGCAGGATGAGCGCGAACTCCTCGCCGCCATAACGGGCCGCGGCGTCGGCTGGCCGGCGGGCCGTCGCCTCGATGCAGCCGCTGACCGCGCGCAGGCATTCGTCGCCCGCAGGGTGCCCATAATGATCGTTGAACCGCTTGAACCAGTCGACATCGATGATGAGCAGGCTGAGCGGCGTGGCGTTGCGCCGGCCGCGGGCGAATTCGCGCGCGAGCGCCTCGTCGAAGGCCCGCCTTGTCATCAGTTCGGTCAGGCCGTCGCGATGCGCCAGGAGGTTCAGCTTCTCGTTGGCGGCGAGCAGCTCGGCCTCGACCTGCTTGGCCTCGGTGATGTCGGAAAACACGCTCAGGCTGCCGCCATTGCCGGTCGGACGGGTCCGCACGTCGAGCCAACGCCCGTCGGCGAGCCGGATCTGGCGGTGGCTGGCATGCGTCTGCGTTGCCATGATCTCGGCAATCCAGCCCTCGACGGCGTCGGGCGGCGTGATGCTTTCGCCGCGTGCGACCGAGGCACGCAGTATGTCGCGATAGTCGGTGCCGGGAACCCTGATGTCGGCCGTCTTCGGAAACATCGCGCGATACTGGGCGTTGCACAGCATCAGCTTTCCCTCAGGATCGAACATCACCAGCCCGTCGGCCATGTGCGTGAGCGCGTCGCCCAGCCTTGCCTGGCTTTCCGCCAGTTCGGTCTCCAGCCGCTTGCGCTCGGTGATGTCGCGATTGTGCGTGATCAGGCCGATGACGGCCCCGGCCTTGTCGCGAAACGGCGCCTTCAACGTCGCCAGCCAGCCATCGGTGCCGTCCTCATGGTGAAGACGCTGCTCGATCGTGGAGGCAACGCCGGACGCCAGGACGGCAAGCTCGTCCTCGCGGAATTGCCGCGCCGTTTCGCTGGGGTAGAAATCGAAATCCGTCTTGCCGATCAGCGCCTTCGCGTTTGCCGCCTGCATCAGCTCGGCCGTCGCCGGATTGGCGACGATGAACCGCCCGTCGAGATCCTTGACGTTGAGGCAATCCGGCAAGGTCTCGACCACGGCCTTGAAGATGCGCCGCGACTGCAGCGCCTCCAGGCGTCGCCGCTCCTGGTAGAGCGCCAGCCCCGACATCGCCACGGAGACGAAGATGAGCAGGGTGGAGGGGAACACCACCTGCGGCAGAACCGTCTGTACGATCGACCGTGGCAGGGCGCTGAGACCAAGCAGCGATCCGCACGCCGTCGCGGCGCCCAGGATCATGATGTCCGCCATTGTCGGCCGGCGGCCCCTCAGCGCAAGATTGCCGGCTATACCGACCAGCATGGTGGCCGCGATCCCGACCGCTCCGGCGAAGGCGCCGATGCCGCCCTCGAAGGTCCTGAAAGCACCTGCCATGACGCCTGCGACGATGCCGGCGACCGGGCCGCCGAAGAAGCCGGCAATCGCAATCATCGTCGCCCTGAGATCGACCAGCACGCCCGGCTGCAACTGCATGGGTGTCAGCATCAGGATGATGGCGCCGGCGCCCATCAGCAGGCCGAAGGCCGTGGCCTTCACCGCGGCCGGCCTGCGATCCAGCCACACATGCGTGTGGATCCAGACCGAAACGAACATCGCAACGACCGCGAGATTGGCCAGTAATTCGGACCAGGGCGAACCCATTGCGCGCCTTTCCTGTCACCGGGCTTTCGCCGTATCGCCCCCTCGATAGTCCCTCAATGACAACAAAGTGTTACGTCAGGCATTTGACTCTGTGGCTCAGGAGCCGGTGGCAGGCAGGGCCGATCGGGCACATCCGGCGGCGCGATATCAGCCCGAAATCACCCCCACCGCATCCCACCGACAAAATCGATGAAGGCGCGTAGCGGCGCCGGTGTGAGGCGGCGGCCGGGGTAGTAGAGGAACGGGCCGGAAAATTCCTGCCACCAGGGCTCCAGCACCGGCTCCAGCCGGCCATCGTCGAAATAGGGGCGCAGCCAGTCCTCGAACAGCGAGACGATGCCGCCGCCGGCGACCGCCACTTCAAGCGCAAGCGCCATGGCCGTGCCGGTGCTGACCAGAAGCGGGCCGGTCGGCTCGACGCTCACCACCTCGCCGTCGCGTTCGAACTCCCAGGGCGGCGTCAGGCCGCTGGCGAAGCGGCCGCGCAGGCAGGCGTGGCGCAGCAGGTCGCGCGGGTGCTCGGGCCGGCCATGCCGGTCGAGATAGGCCGGCGCGGCGGCGGTGGCGTAGTGCTGCCGGCGCGGACCGATCGGTACGGCGATCATGTCCTGCTCCAGCCGCTCTTCATAGCGGATGCCGGCGTCGCAGCCGCTCGCCAGTATGTCGACGAAACTG
>NZ_BSNY01000022.1 GCF_030160235.1 Mesorhizobium huakuii | reverse complement strand
CTGCTGGTAACGACGGAAGCGATGGTTGCCGAGAAGCCGAAGAAGGAACCCGCCGTTCAGCCAATGCCGGCTGGTGGCATGGACTTCTGATGGTAACGGCTGTGTCCGCGCCCGGTGGGCGCGGACACCCTGACAAATGGGTAGAGCCATGAATGTGATGAACTTGAACGTAATCCCCTCGCCGTCGCGTGCGGCCACCGATCTGAACTACGAAGCAGACCTGAAGGTTGCGCTTGACCCGATACTGGTCGAGTTGCTCGACAGAGCAGAGGCCGCGGGTTGGGACCGGCGCAAAGCGGCATACACGGTGATGTTTCTGGCTGCGCGGAATCTTACCGACAGCAAAGACCCTCCTGGAAACGGGAGTTCGGCAGGCTAAGGCGCGACGCACGCAATCTATCGCGCACGCGCCGTGGGAACGGCTTCCGATCGACTGAGCCAATCACGTGAAACGGAGGAAAACATGGAACACAATCAATTTCAGCATCCCGTGAGGCTGCTCGTGGGTCTTGGGTTTCCGACCAACATTCAAAGCGTAAAAGACGCCTTTGTCCTGCTGAATGAATGGCCGCCATCGAAGCGAAACCCTGCTCATGGCGTCGCGCTCAATGCCTGTCGGGCAGCCCTCGCCGGCGAGGTGGATGCCGAAACCGCTCGCAGCACTTTCGTTGCCTTCGCCCGCCGCATGGATCTGCTTGCACCGGACGCAGGCGACATCGTCGCGGCCAAGGCAGTCGGCGCTTTCGGAGCCGCTTCGACAGGCCCCTACAACAAGTCGATGTAATCGGTCCGTGGCTATGAGGGATATTCGATTTTCCGAACCAGTGAGACTGCGAGCTACGTTGCAATCAGGTTCCAGAGACGGTCATCCTGCAATTGGCGCCGGCAAGGTGTCATAACCTCGTGGACATAGGCTTCGGCGTCAGCGCACTCGCAACCCTCAATCAAATCCCTAGAATGCTTGAGCGCGGCAGGATAGTCGGCACCGCCTTCAGCCCGGGTTTCCCGCTCGTCCGCCCGCAGCTTGTGTGCCAGCCTGCGCTGAGGCCGATGCGTAGGGCAGGTAATACCCGTCGAGCCGCAAAGCTATCGACGGGGTTTCCAAGCGATTTGTCGGCATCCAAACGGGCCATGAACTCCAGCAGCAGCGGCATAACTTCGATGTGCAATGTTTCCCGGGGGCAGGAAAAACAGCAACCTACCAAAATTCACTCAGCTTAGACTGCTCGCACGTCGATTCGATGCTGTAGCCAACATAAATCAGCTTGTGTGGTCAACGATTGGGTCGTGGAGTGCAGCGAGCCAATGGGCCATCGCACCAAGATCTCCATCGACCCGGATCCGGCCCTGGCGCATAGCCCGGTCGCGAAAAGCTTGATACGCCGGATCGACGGCGTAAAGCAGGTTCAGCTCGCGGGCCGTAGCGGCGCATAGCTCGATCGTCACGTCGCCCCGCTCGTCCTTGTCAACGCCTATTCGGAACGCTGGCACCCCGTTTACAATGTCAAAACGAATGCCTTGAATACGCGCGTCCGGCAGTGTCGCGCCGTCGACATAGCGCTCCACGAGCGACCAATTCAGGTCGGGCGCGAGGCCTGCTCGAACTGTGGCGGCGCACATCAATGTGCCGACCATTTCGAACCATGCCACGGTACCGTGAGAGAATTTCGGCGAGGCGCTCATGCCAGTTGACCTCGTGCCACCGTCAGGACGATCTTGCCACGAATATGACCGGCGGCAGCGCGCTCGTGGGCCTTGCGGGCCTCGGCCAGGGTGAAGATGCTGTCAACTCCAACGCGGATCAGGCCGCTGTCCAGAAGCGGCACAATCTCTGCAAGCTGCGCGCCGTTCGAACGGACCTGAGTCGTGGAGACGGTGACGCCTAGCCGCTTGGCTTCGTCGCTGCCGTCGAAGCCAAGCGGGAAGATGGGGTAAAGCGCGCCGCCCCGTTTCAGCGTTGGCAGGAAGCGGGCCGCCGCCGGGCCGCCGACCGCATCGACGACGAGGTCCACGTCGCCCACCACTTCCTCGGGCTTGATCTTCACGTAGTCGATGAAATGATCGGCGCCGAGGTAGCGGAGGAACGTCTCGTGGCCACCGGACGCCACAGCGATCACTCGCGCTTCGCGCCATTTCGCTAGCTGAACCACAAGATGGCCGACTCCCCCTGCCGCGCCGTTGACCAGCACCGTCTTTCCCGCGAGCGGGACCGGCTCGTGCTGGTGCGGCTGGAGCGGATTGGGCTCGTTGTGCCCGAGGTCGATCAGAAACTGCCATGCGGTGAGCACCGACATCGGCGCGCCCGCCGCGTGAACATGGTCGATGCCGGAGGGTTTCAGAGCAAGTTCCGTCGCCGGCACTGCGACGTATTCCGCATAGGCGCTGCTCTCACCAGCCAGCCCGGCGGGGAAGCGCACCATCGCATAGACTTCGTCGCCGGCCGCGAAGCCCCGCACGTCGTCGGCGACCGCGTCGACGACACCTGAGACATCGGTGCCTGGCACGATCGGGAACGAAACCTTGGGCTGCCATTCAGGCGGGAGCATCTTATAGCCCTCGCGCAGGTACCAGTCGGGCGGGTTGAGGCCGACGGCATGAACGCGGACGAGCACCTCTCCGGATTTGAGCGCCGGTTTTGGAGCATCCTCGTAGATCAGTTGTTCAGGGCCACCGAACGCGTGCAGGCGAACCGCTTTCATTATTTTGGTCATGGGAACTCTCCACCGAATGCAATCACAGGACGTCGACATAAAGGCTCGACTCCAAGTTGATAATTGCGGTCCGATTTGATTTAATTGTTCCATGAAGGAACAAGTTGCGCTGGATCGGCTGACGGGTTTGATTGCTTTCGCCCGGGCCGGATCGTCAGGGAGCTTCACCGCGGCTGCCCGCTCGCTTGGAATTTCCCCGTCCGCTGTCAGCAAGAGTGTCCAGCGCCTCGAACAGCAACTGGGCGTTTCCTTGTTTACCCGGACTACCCGGTCCCTCACGCTGACGCCCGAGGGCCGGGAGCTGCATGAGCGGGCTGTAAGGCTGCTGCGTGACGCGGAGGAGATCGAACAGGTCGCTAAAGCCGTTCGCGCTGAGCCGACCGGCACCTTGCGGATTGCAGTGTCGCTGCCGATCGGGCTCCATCTGGTCGCGCCCGCCTTGCCCGCCTTCCGCAAGCTTCACCCAAAGGTGAGCATCGACCTTCGAATTGACGACCGGCTGGTCGACATCGTCGAACAGGGCATTGATATCGCGGTTCGCATCGGAGAACTCGCGGACTCTCGTTTGTTGTCCCGCCGGCTTTCCCCGTTACGGCTTTGCGCGTACGCCGCGCCAGCCTATCTGGCGGCGCGGGGCACGCCGACGCATCCGGACGAATTGGCAGCACATGACACGGTCAATCTCAGGTATCAGAGCAGCGGCCAGGCCTTCCGCTGGCCCTTTCGGATGGGCGAGCGCGAAATCGAGATTGTGCCAACGTCAAGCATCATCGTCGACGCCAGCGAAGCGGTGATGGCGACCCTGGTCGCCGGCGGCGGTATCGGCATCAGCGCAACTTTCGTCGCCGCCCCTTACGTCGCGCGGGGTGAACTGGCCTTAGTACTCGGCGACTTTGCGGTTGAGCGCGACAACATCACCGCGCTGTGGCCGTCGAGTCGGCGAACCAATCCGGCCGTGCGGGCCTTCCTCGAGCATCTGCGCGAGACTGCAGGGCTCAGTCTTGCGGTGTAGCCGGCAATCACGCCATGTGGGCGAGCTCATCCAAATCGCCGGCGAAATGCTGGGCGATGGCAGCCCGATCACCGGCCGGGACGCGAGGGCAACGCGTTCACACAGCGCTTCCGGCAGCGCTGTGGCGTGGCAGGAAGATCACGGGTGCCATCAACGAGACGGAGAAAATCGACAAACGGGCCCAAACCATTTCACCCCAAAAGCAATTCCGGGCTTGGGGATATAGCGGCATCTCGGATTTCGGGAGTATCGACCAGAAATCGGAGTTGGAGCAGCTCCATCCGACTACAAACTCACGTCACCATTAGTTCACGCGTCGGTAGAGCCGCTTGCGCATCGATTCGGATGCCTTACTCGGTCGGGGTGATGCCGGTGTGCCGGCGAAACACCCGGCCGAAATGCCCGGCATTGCCGCAGCGCGGCGATAGGCGATCTATTACATGTGGTCACGCGGGATGCGGGAATTGCGCTCGCGCTCAAACACCTTGCGGCCGTCATCCAGTGCTTCGATCCGTTGCGACACCACCCATTCGGTCGCCGTGCAGGAGAGATCGTCAACGCCGCTCAATAGAAATGGCCGGCGCGAGCCTGCGATCCCGCGAAACGTGCTGGGCAGCCAACATCAGCCGACACCGAACAACCTGCTGAGCCACGTCATCTGTTGGCGCTCTTGATAGCCCTGCCCGCCCTCGTGGTTGTTGAATTCATACTCTGTGATGGTCTTTTCGCCTGCATAGGCATTGAATGCGCCATACACGGTAGAGGGCGGGCAGACTTCGTCCATCAGGGCCACCGAAAACAGCGCCGGCGCCTTGGACCGCCGGGCGAAGTTGACGCAGTCGAAATAGTTGAGCGTTTCAAAGACTGCCGCCTTCTTTTCGCGATGCTGGGCCAGAAAACGAACGATTTCCAAATAGGGATCGCGCACGGCAGTCTGCACAGCGCGCGGAAAGTCGCACAGAAATGGCACGTCGGGCATTACGGCCTTGACGCGCGGGTCGATGCCGCCAACGGCGAGCGAAATACCGCCGCCCTGACTGTCACCGCAAACCGCGATGCGTTCGGGATCGACGAAGTCCAGTCCGAGCAGAGCATCTATCGCCCTCACGGCATCGGTGAACAGGCGCTGGTAATAGTAGTCATTCTTGTCCAGCACGCCACGCGTCATAAAGCCGGGAATTGACGAGGTCGAGCCGACGGGATCGGCGGTCTCACCGACGCTCCAGTCGCTTCCCTGCCCGCGTGTATCCATTCGGAAATAGGCAAAGCCTGACGCCGCCCAATGCAGTTGCTCATGCGCCAAGCCGCGGCCGCCGCCATAGCCGATGTACTGCACGACGAGAGGGAGCCGTCCCTCGTGATGCGTCGGCAAGATCAGCCATCCTTTGATTGGATGACCACCGTATCCCGGAAAGGTGACATCGAAGGACTGGACCGCCGTCAGGGTCGTCTGCGCCTGCACGATGCTGACCTCACCGCCGGCCTGGCGGGCGTCGGCGATGGTCGACGTCCAGAATTGGACAAAGTCGTCCGGCATGCCGACACTGCTGACATAAGCGCCCAGTTCGGG
This sequence comes from Mesorhizobium huakuii, assembly GCF_030160235.1. Classification (GTDB taxonomy): domain Bacteria; phylum Pseudomonadota; class Alphaproteobacteria; order Rhizobiales; family Rhizobiaceae; genus Mesorhizobium; species Mesorhizobium huakuii. Next base: position 16,610 of record NZ_BSNY01000022.1, on the reverse strand, counting down.
CTGGACTAGATCCGGGAACGGCATTGTTCCTCCCTATTTTAATTCGAAGCAAAGTCGGCGATCTGATATGGACGGCTCCGCATTCGGATCCGCCCGCGGGTGTGAATCTGCGCGTTACCGCCCAAGAGATTCCGGCATGTCCCCGCCATTCTTCTGCGCATGCCTATCAGTGTGGCGACAGACCCGCACCTCGCGGGCGCCGCTGGAAAAATGGGGCGGCGACCGCCCCATCCACATCCCGTTTAGCTGCCCGTCTTGATCTGCGTCCAGAGGCGGGTGAGGACGCGCTGCTCCTTGGATCCGTACGGAGAAATCGTGAAGAGCTTCTTCAGCGTTTCCTGCGGCGGATAAACCGACGGGTTCTTCAACACCGCTTCGTCGATGAACTTCTGCGAGGCGAGATTGCCGTTGGCCGTCTGGACATAGTTGGTTGACTTGGCAATTACTTCCGGCCGCATCAGGTAGTTGATGAAGGCGTGCGCCTCATCGACATGCTTGGCATCGGCGGGGATCGCCAGGTTATCGAACCACATATAGGTGCCTTCCCTGGGGATCAGGTATTCGACGTTGACCCCGTTCTTGGCTTCCTTGGCGCGGTTCTTGGCCTGCAGCACGTCGCCCGACCAGCCGATGCTGATGCATTTATCGCCATTCGCCAGATCGTTGATGTAGGAAGAAGAGTTGAAGGTGCGGACGTAGGATCGGATTTGCGTGTAGATGTCACCGCCGGCTTCGAGGTCCTCTTTCTTCTTGCTGTCGCCGTCCTTGCCGAGATAGTTCATGGCAACGGCCACGGTCTCCTCCGGAGCATCGACGATATTGATGCCGCAGTCCTTTAGTTTGGCCGCATTCTCCGGCTTGAAGAGCACGTCCCAGCTGTCGATCGGCACGTCGCCGAGCGCAGCCTTCACCTTGTCGACATTGTAGCCGATGCCGGTGGTGCCCCACATGTAGTTGACGGCATATTCGTTGCCCGGATCATACTTTGCCAGGCGAGCCATCACGTCGGGCCACATGTTCTTGAGATTCGGCAGCTTGGACTTGTCGAGCTTCTGGAACACGCCGGCCTGAATTTGCCTGGCCAGGAACGGTCCGGTGGTAACCACCACGTCATAGCCGGAGCCCCCGGCAAGCAGCTTGGTTTCAAGAATTTCGTTCGAATCGAACGTATCGTAGACGACCTTGATGCCGGTCTCCTTGGTGAAATCATCAAGGATGGAACTGTCGATATAATCAGACCAGTTGTAGACGTTGACGACCTTGTCCTGCGCCAACGAGACGCCTGCGGAAAACAGGACGGCCGTCATCGTGACAGCCAGTCCGAGTAGCTCCTTCTTCATGAAGATTCTCCTGTTGTGGCGCCCGCCATTCTGGTGGCAGGCCGTTGCTCCATTCTCGAAGGCAAGGAGAGTGGCGTTGCCCTCCCCTCCCGATTGTCTGCGAGACTGTCACCCATTCTCCAGCAAAGGCATTGGCGGCCTCATCGGTGCTTTTTCAAGCTGTCATCGAAAGCGTTGACGAAGATGTCGACTTCGTCGCGCGACCAAATCAGCGGGGGGCGTAACTTGAGCGTGTTGGGCGTGCCTTTCCCGATGAGGATGTTGCGGGCAAGCATGTCGTCTATGAGTCGCTCGGTCAGTGTGATGGCCGGCTCCTTGGTCAGGCGATCCGTCACCAATTCCACGCCAGTCATCATTCCAAGCCCGCGTACGTCGCCGATCACGGGGTGCTGTTCGGCCAGGCGCCCAAGCTCCTGGCGCAGATACTCCCCGATGGCGGCGCCCCGCTTGATCAGGTCCTCTCGCTCAAGGACGTCCAGCACAGCCATGCCGGCCGCGCACGCGACGGTATTGCCGCCGAATGTGCTGAACAACAGCGGGTAGGTGCCATTGAGGAACCGCTTCATCAATTCCGAGCTGAGAATGACGACGCCAAGGGGGTGGCCGTTTCCAACCGGCTTGCCCATTGTTATGAAATCGATGTTTTCGTCCTTGAGCCCGTTTGCCCGAAAACCCCAAAAAGTTCCCATGCGGCCACAACCAGCCTGCACCTCGTCCGCGATGACGAATCCGCCCGTCGCCCGGACCTTTTCCGCGACAAGATTGAAGTAGTTTTCAGGCGCCCGCAGCACTCCGCTCGAACACAGGGCGGTGTCGACCATGAATGCTGCCGGCCTGTGGCCTCTTTCGCGCAAGGCGGCTATCGCCCTATCGGCGTCGGCGGCATATTTCGCTGCCGCTTGGGGGTCGCGGGAAAAAGGGCCCCTATACATATCCGGGGCCGTCAGCGTCTCAATGCGTTTGGGGTGCTCTTCAGCGGGAAGATGACGCCAGCTTTCATTGGACAGGGCCGTCGTCAGCTCCGTGCATCCATGGTAAGCTTGGTCAATTATCAGACCCCCGTCCTGCCTGCTGAGTGACATGGCTATCTGCATCGCCAGGTCGTTGGCTTCGCTGCCCGAATTGACGAAGATGCACGTATCGAGGTGATCAGGCAGGTCGGCGGTCAGGCGCGCCGCGTACTCGACAGCCACGTCGCACATATACCGGGTATTGGTGTTCAGCGCGCTGGCCTGGCGGTAGATCGCTTTCGCCACGTGCGGATGACAATGACCGATCTGGGGGACGTTGTTGTAGACATCCAGATAGGCAGTGCCATCGGCGGCATACATCCAGGCTCCGCGGGCGCGGGTGATGTGCAATGGCTTGGCGTAGAAATGCCATATCGGTCCTAGGTGAGCTTCGCGCTCGTGCCTGAGCACGTCATAGTCATCTGTGAGATGCTCGCCATCCTTGCTCATGGCGCCGTACACCGGAAACCGGCATGCCTGGCGAAGCCGGCGCACCGCCTCCGCGCGCCCTTGCCGGCTCAGCAACTCCATCATTCGAGGATATTGGCCGGCGTTTTCGATGTGGGGGATGCCGGATTCACTGGTGGCCTCCCTCGCCTCGACAATCACGGTAGCCATGGCGAGGCGCAGAAGCAGCGCATCGAAAAGGAGATCGACCTCGTTTTCTTCGAGCGGGTACGCCGAATCGAAACCTGATGTCACGTCGCAAAGGTAGGCGATCGGATCGTCATCGAAGTCCGAGAATGTCTCGGAAGCGGTCACGATGTCCGCGACAATGGAATTGTGGCCCATATCGCCAAAATCGATGATGCCCACCGGCGATGTGCTGTCGTTGGGATCGACCAGGACATTGCCGCCATGCGAATCCTGATGCACGACTTGACGACGCGTCTTCGACAATTGCGGAAGGGTATAGCGCTCGGCGCGCTCGAAGATTTCCTCGCACAATTGCCGAAGCCTGAGGTCGGAGACTTTTGCTGTCTGCGGGCGCAAGGCCAGGGCACGTGAAATGTCCCAGAGGTGCACATTGCTGCCGGCGTACGGATGAAAAAAATCGCGCAGCGCATAGGCCAGCCGTCCTACCATCACACCGATGTTGAACCGAGTGGCGGCGGAAAAGGCTTCCTCAACCTGCTCCATGACCTTCCCCGGAAGGAAGGTAAGCACACGCACCATGTGCCGGCAGCCGCGCTCGTCCTCGATCCATTCATATGGCGCGCCGGCGAGGGAAGGAACGACGCGAGGCACCGGCAGAGACGGATCGCGCTCGAAGATATGGTTCAGGGCTTTGACCTGCATATCCACGACGCCTTCGGCTTCGCCTATGTTCGATATCTTGACGACGACCTCGCGGCCATCGGTGCCGTCGATCCGCCACGACAGATCGCGCTCGGAAGCCAGTTGTCTGTACGTCCCGTCGATCCCGTACCGGGTGGCCACGAGGCGCCTGACCGCTTCCGGCGAAAAAACAGGAAGGTTGCGAAACAGCAGAGCGTCCGTGCTCATTCCATACCCCTGAAGCCAAGATCAGAACGCTAGACGCGGCGCGCCAGGTCGCTGCTGCGCATGTGACAGGGAAGTCCGCAGTTGGCATTTTTGCCCTGCGCATCGCCAGCCTACGAGAGGCTAGACCTCTTCCGACGTGGCAAGAATATCATTCAGAGAACCGATACATTGGATTTTACAAATGTATCCGGTGCGCCCTGATGATCGCGTCGCGGACATAGGCGACGTTGGCCGCCTGCTCGCCTGTTCGCATGGCGACCTCGATGTCGGCGGAATAGGCCTCGTCGGCTATGGGAAGTCGGCGAAGACGCCCCTGCTGTTCGAACACGCGGGCAAAATGTATCGGCAGGACCCCGAGGTAGGCGCCCGACAGGACCATCAGAAGCTGCGCCTCGATATCAAAGGCCACCCGGTTCGCGGCGGCGGTGTCGAAGCGATGACGCCGAATCCCATACCAATAGCCTCTCTCTACCCATGGATGGCCGTAGCATTCCGCACTTGTAATCGTCTCGTCGTTTCGGCCAAACAAGGGATGCGTCGAAGCGCAAAATACCGCGTGCTCTTCGTGGTAGAGGACCTGGTATTGCACGCTTGCGACTTTGATGTCGGAGCCACCTATCCCAATGTCTATTTCGTTTTCCGCCACGGCCTTCGTTATGTCGTTGGGGCGCATGATCTTGAGATCGAGCTCGATTTCCGGCGCAGCTTTGGAAAGCTCGGCAATTGCGTCGGCCAGTCGGAAATTTGGGTCGGTCGCGAGGCAGTCGACAATGCCGACGCCGACCTTTCCCGCCAAAGCGCTTCTGACACGCGAAAGCCGGGCCGAACCGGCGTCCAGCATCCCGGTGATTTCCATACTTATTTCGTAAACCCGCCGCCCTTCCTCCGTCAGCGAAAACCCGCGACGCCCCCGTTCGCACAACTTCACGCCGAGCCGCTGTTCAAGCGCCGTCAGATGGTTGGAGATCGTAGGTTGGCTAAGCGACAGTTCCATCTGAGCTGCGGATATGCCGCCGTTGCGGACCACGCTTTCAAAGACACAAAACAGATGGAGATCGGAGCCCGATATCTTCATGAAGGCAGATTGCACCAAACGAGTGGGAAGGCAATTCGGCAGACATGCTCTGGCTACCCGTATTGATGACGGCCTTGATTCCGGAAGCCGGAAGCGACCGATCGAGACGTCGCCCGGGTTCTTGCAGTTCCTTCCTCACGTCCGAACCAGCCCATCGGATCTCCAGGTCGCCGCGGTGCGTCACGGGGTATTGACGATGCATCAAAATGCGGCTTTGATGATACGTGGATACAAAAATACTTTTTGAGGTCCCATGCCGGCGAACTTTCCAGAGATGTCCGCCACTGCGGAGGTAGAGGCGTACAATCACGTTCAAAGAGCCCTTCGCCTCGGCCGCTACAAACCGGGCGACAGGCTCATTCCCGAGGAGATTGCCGCCGAGATCGGCATGAGCCGCATGCCGGTGAGGGAAGCCTTTCGGCGCCTGGCCTCCGACGGGCTGGTGGTCCTTCGTCCTAATCGGGGATGCGTGGTCGCGGGCCTCACTGTCGATGAGCTTTTCGAGATTTTCGAGATTCGCTCGGTTCTGGAGGGGCTAGCTGTCAGGCTGGCGATGCCCCGGATCGATGAGGAGGAGTTCGAGGAACTCGACCGCCTGCTCGAACGCATGGAGCGTGCGGGCCAGAGCGGCGGCGGCGACTGGGTCGTCCGCCACCAGGAATTCCATGGCCGCATCTGTGCGTTGAGCCAGAGGCCCAAGCTGATCCACCAGATATCGGCGCTGCATGTGGTCATCGAGCCTTACATGCGCATCTGGTTCGACGATTGTAACAAACCGCTTTCCGCGCGCGAGGAGCATGCCGCCGTAATCGCTGCCTTGCGCTCGGGCGACGCACATCACGCGGAACAGGTGATGCAGGAACATGTTCTCGGCACGGCGCCGCTGCTGGCCGAGTTCGTGAGTCCCAGCCGGTGACGACCGCCGGCCGGGCAGGAATGGCCGCGAACCGGCAATGCGGCCGGGCGCGGGAACAGTTCAATCAGCCTGTCAAAAAAAGGGGAACCAAATGAAATTCAGTCGTTTGGCCGCAGCCGCGGCCGCAGTCGGCATGTTCGGCTTCATGCACTCAGCGTTGGCCGAAGACGCGCCCAAGTCCATAACGATCGCGACGGAGGGCGCCTACGCTCCGTGGAACTTCACCAATGCGGACGGCAAGCTCGACGGCCTGGAGATCGAGCTCGCCAACAATCTTTGCGAACGGATGAAGGTCAAATGCACCATCATCGCTCAGGACTGGGATGGTCTTATTCCGTCGCTGAAGGTCGGCAAGTTCGATGTGATCATGGCCGGCATGTTCATCACACCGAAGCGGCTCGAAACCATAGATTTCACCCAGCCTTATGCGGTCGATCCGGGTGGATTCGCCGTTGCCAAGGACAGCGAGCTTGGCAAGCTCGGTGTTTCCGCGGAGAAGTTCAATCTGGACGACGAGGCTGCTTCCAAGGCCGCGATCGAGAAATTGAAGCCGCTGCTGAAAGGCAAGGTGGTCGGCGTACAGGCGGCCACGATGATGCTCGATTTCGTCAAGAAATACTTCGGCGACACGGTGGAAATCCGCGAGTACAAGACCACCGAGCAACATGATCTTGACCTCGCCGCCGGCCGCGTCGACGCTCTTTTTGCGCAGCGGACGGCGCTCGCCGCGACACTCTCAAAACCTGAATTCGCCGATTACACCCTTGCCGGACCGGGCTTTGTGGGCGGCCTTTTCGGTCGTGGAACCGGTGCGGGGCTGCGCAAGGAAGACACTAAGCTCAAGGAGATGCTGAATGCGGCAATCGACGGGGCTATAGCCGACGGCACCATCAAGCGTATCTCGGAGAAATGGGTGAAAACCGATGTGACGCCGATGAAGTAGGTGCGAGCGAACCTGCCCGGCGCGGCGGAGCGAGCCGTCCGCGTCGGGCAGCGTGCTGAAAGGCTATGACTTACATGACCAATATTATGCATATTTTGGGTTTTCAGCAGGGCGGCTGGGGAGCAGCTCTGCTCGCCGCATCCAGTGTTACGCTTGCACTGTCCGTTCTCGGCTTTATCCTCGGTGCGGCCCTCGGCGCCACGGCCGCGGCCGGTCGCCTGTCTCCCCGCCGCGTCCCTGCCTGGCTCGCCCATGTCTACGGCACTGTATTTCGCGGTGTGCCAGACTTGCTGACGATCTACCTCCTCTACTATGGCGGCAGCATCGCCCTGACGCAGATCGGCACGTTGTTTGGCAGCGATGGCTTCGTCGGGCTGCCGACGTTTGCAACCGGTGTCCTGGCGATCGGCATCATATCGGGCGCTTATCAGGGAGAAGTTTATCGCGGCGCCTACCAGGCCGTGGATCGCGGCCAGTTCGAGGCTTGCAAGGCGCTTGGCCTGTCTCGATATCAATCGTTGCGCCTTGTCATCGTGCCGCAACTGATGCGCCACGCGCTCCCGGGCCTCGGCAATGTCTGGCAGTTGGTGCTGAAGGACTCGGCGCTGATCTCCGTCATTGGCCTCGTCGAACTGATGCGCCAGGCGCAGATCGGAGCGGGTTCGACACGAGAACCTTTCATCTTCTATGTTGCCGCTGCCGCGCTCTACTTCGTCATCGCCGTCGTGACCGCTTCCGTCTTCCGTTTTAGTGAGGCACGGGCCTGGAGAGGCATGGTTCACGCGTGATCGACTTCGCCTTCTTTCTCGAGATCATTCCCGTCCTGCTTGCTGGCCTGCCATTGACACTGCTGCTTACGACAGCCTCGATGGTCATCGGCTTCTTTTTGGCATTGCTGCTGGCGCTCGCCCAACAGGGAAATCGCCGCATCGTGATATGGCCCATCCGTGCCTTCGTTGCAGTCTTTCGCGGCACCCCCCTGCTGGTACAGATCTTCCTCATCTACTATGGTCTCGGCCAGTTTCGCCCGTCGCTCCAGGCGATCGGAATCTGGTGGCTCTTCCGAGAGCCGTACTGGTGCGCCATCGTGGCGCTCAGTCTCAATGAAGCAGCTTATGGAAGCGAAATCCTGCGCGGCGCAATCAAGGCCGTGCCGCGAGGATTGACCGAGGCCGCTACAGCCTCCGGCATGTCGAAGCTGCTCACGCTGCGGCTGATCGTGCTGCCGCTGGCCCTTCGCAATGCGATCCCGAATTACACCAACGAGATCATCCTGATGGTCAAGGGCACGTCGCTTGCATCCATCATTACGCTCATGGAGATCACCGGTATCGCGCAAGGGCTCATTTCGCAGACCTATCGCGCCGTGGAGGTTTTCGTGGCTGCCGGTGCGATCTATCTGGCCCTCAACTTCGCAATCATCTCGGCGCTGAACGCGCTGGAAACTCGGCTGACGCCCTACCGGGTCCGTGCATGAAAAGTGACGGTGTCATGACGAGGAGATCTGGCGGCATGCGCCGCTGTCGAAAAGCCGAAGCGACCCGCTGCCGTGTCGCGTCAAGCGATGGCGGCAACGTCGCATCCATCAGACCAAGGGATTGAAAAACAGAATGCGTGATTTCCAGTTTCCCGGCCGCTCGCCGGTTCGCGCCACGGAAGCGGTCGCCGCGACATCGCACCCGCTGTCGACGCTGGCGGCGATCGAGATGCTGCGCGCCGGCGGCAATGCCATGGACGCCGCCATCTGCGCCGCCGCCGTGCAGGGCGTCGTCGAGCCGCAATCGACCGGCATTGGTGGCGATTGCTTTGTCCTCTACTGCCCGAAGGGACAAGGCAACGTGCTGGCCTTCAACGGCTCGGGCCGAGCGCCGGCGGCAGCGACCGTGGACTGGTATCTGGACAAAGGTTTCAACGAGCTTCCGAAACAGGGGCCGCACGCGGTGACCGTGCCGGGCGCCATCGATGCCTGGTGCAGGCTGCTTCAGGACCATGGCAGCAAGGACCTTGCCGAGGTGCTGGCGCCGGCCATCCACTATGCCGAGAACGGCTATGTCGTGCATGACCGCGTCGCCTTCGACTGGGCGGACCCGGAGATCGACCTTGCCGCCGACGAACATGCCGCGCGCATCTTCCTGCCCGGCGGCCAGGCGCCGAAGGCCGGCGACATCCACCGCCAGCCGGAACTCGCCGCCACCTTGCGGATAATCGCAAAGCATGGCCGCGCCGGTTTCTACGAAGGCGCCGTTGCCGACGACATAGTGCGCCGGCTCAAGGAACTGGGCGGGCTGCATAGCCACGAGGATTTTGCCGCGACCAAGGGCGACTATGTGGCGCCGGTCAGCACCGCCTATGGTGGCTATGACATCCACCAGATGCCACCGAACAATCAGGGGCTGACGGCGCTCCTCATGCTGAACGTGCTGTCGGGCTTCAAGCTCGGCGGGCTCGATCCGAACGGCGCCGAGCGCCTGCACCTGGAGATCGAGGCCGGGCGCCTGGCCTATCAGGACCGCGACCGTTTCGTCGGCGACCAGGATCAGGTTCATGTGCCGATAAAACAGCTTCTGTCCGGCGCCTATGCCGACCGGCTTCGCGCCGAGATCCACCGCGACCGCGCCATGTCGCATCTGCCGCGCCTGGAACTGCCGGGCAGCGACACGGTCTATATCTCGATCGTCGACCGCTACCGCAACGCGGTCTCCTTCATCAACTCGACCTATTATTCCTTCGGCAGCGGCGTGGTCGGCCCGAAGACCGGGGTCGTGCTGCAGAACCGCGGCTCGAGCTTCCGCCTCGACCCGGCGCACCCCAACGCGATCGCGCCCGGCAAGCGGCCGATGCACACGATCATGCCCGGCATGGCGACGAAGAACGGCCGCGTGGTGATGCCGTTCGGCGTCATGGGCGGCGGCTACCAGCCGTTCGGCCATGTCCATCTCCTGACCAACATGATCGACTTCGGCATGGACCCGCAGCAGGCGCTGGATGCGCCGCGTGTGTTCTACAATGATGACACCGTGGAGGCCGAGCGCAGCGTTCCCACTGCTGCGATCGAAGGCTTGCGCAAGCGCGGCCATCGCACCGTCGAGCCGTACCAGCCGCTCGGCGGCGGCCAGGCGGTGCTGATCGACTGGGAGAAAGGCACGCTGACCGGCGCTTCCGATCCGCGCAAGGACGGGATGGCGTTGGGATATTGATGGTCGCCGGCTTCACACTGTGTGTCGCTGCTGGATTTTGACAGATTGGAACGATAGTCGGTGACCATGAGCACGAATTCGAAAGACCTTTCCCGCCGTCTTGCCGCCGGCGCCGACGACGCGCCGGCGATCCTGGCGCCTGACAGGGCGACGCTTACCCATGGTGGATTGCGCCGCCTGATCGCAACCACGGCCGAGCGGCTGCATGCGCTCGGCATCGGCCGGGGCGACCGGGTGGCGATCGTGCTGCCGAACGGACCGGAGATGGCCACCGCCTTCGTCGCGGTGGCAGCCGCCGCGTCGACGGCGCCGCTCAATCCCGCCTATCGCGCCGACGAGCTCGATTTCTACCTCACCGACATCGGCGCCAAGGCAATCCTCGTCGCGGAGAACGAGGCCGGGCCGGCGGTCGCCGTGGCCGAACGGCTCGGCATCGGCGTGCTGCGGCTTGTCGTTTCGCCGGAAATGCCTGCCGGCAGCTTCACCATCGAGGGCGCGGCTCTCGGTCCACAGGCGGCGCCCGACATGGCAGGGGATGACGATATCGCGCTTTTGCTGCACACGTCCGGCACGACGTCGCGTCCAAAACTGGTGCCGCTCAGCCATGCCAATATCGCCGCCTCGGCGGCCCATATTGGCGCCACGCTCGGCCTGAGCGCCGATGACCGCTGCCTCAACATCATGCCGCTGTTCCACATCCATGGGCTGATCGCGGCGGTGCTGTCGTCGCTGGCAGCGGGCGGCAGCATCTACTGCACGCCGGGCTTCAACGCTTTGCGCTTCTTCCAGTGGCTGGGCGACGCCAGGCCGAGCTGGTACACCGCGGTGCCGACCATGCACCAGGCGATCCTGCCGAGGGCGGCGCGCAATGCCGAAGTGCTGGCGGCGGCACGCCTGCGCTTCATCCGCTCGTCCTCGGCGTCGCTGCCGGCGCAAGTGATGGCGGAACTGGAAGCGACCTTCGGCTGCCCGGTCATCGAATCCTACGGGATGACCGAGGCCGCGCACCAGATGGCGTCGAACCGGTTGCCGCCGGGCCAGCGCAAACCGGGCAGCGTCGGGGCTTCCGCCGGCCCCGAAGTGGCGGTGATGGCGCCGGACGGCAGGCTGCTGACAGCCGGCGAGACCGGCGAGATCGTCATTCGCGGACCCAATGTGACCGCAGGCTATGAGAAGAACCCGGATGCCAATGCCGCGGCCTTCGCGCATGGCTGGTTCCACACCGGCGATCAGGGCGTGCTCGACGAGGACGGCTATCTCCGCGTCACCGGCCGGCTGAAGGAGATCATCAACCGCGGCGGCGAAAAGATCTCGCCGCTCGAGGTCGACGACGTGCTGATGGACCATCCGGCGGTGGCGCAGGTCGTCACCTTCGCCATGCCGCATGACAAGCTTGGCGAGGAGGTCGCGGCCGCCGTGGTGCTGCGCGAAGGCATGAGCGCCACCGAGAGCGACATCCGCGCTCACGCCGCGACGCGGCTCGCCGACTTCAAGGTGCCGCGCAAGGTCCTGATCCTCGACGAGATCCCCAAGGGCGCGACGGGCAAGCTGCAGCGCATCGGGCTCGCCGCCAAACTCGGGCTTTGACGATGAAGATCACCATTTTCGGCGCCGGCGCGATCGGCGGCTATCTCGCCGCCAAGCTGGCGATCGCCGGCCGCACCGACCTGTCGATCGTCGCGCGCGGCGCGCATCTGGAAGCGATCAAGGCCAACGGCCTGCGCCTGATCGAGGACGGCGAGGAATCGGTGGCGCCTGTAAGGGCCACCGCCAAGGCCGAGGAACTTGGTGCCCAGGATTATGTGGTGCTGGCGCTGAAAGCCCATTCGCTGACCCCGGCGCTGGACCAGATCGCACCGCTGCTCGGGGAGCATACAGCCGTCGTGACCATGCAGAACGGCGTGCCGTGGTGGTATTTCCATGGCGTGGGCGGGCCGCTCGAAGGCACCAGGTTGAGCACGGTCGATCCCGGCGGCGCGATCTGGCAGCGGATCGGGCCGCAGCGCGTCATCGGCTCGGTCGTCTATCCCGCCGTCGAGGTCGATGCGCCCGGCCTCATCCGCCATGTCGAGGGCAAGCGCTTCTCGCTCGGCGAACCCTCGGGCGAACGCAGCGAAAGGGTCACGCTTCTGGCCGAGGAAATGGTCAAGGCCGGCCTGCAGGCGCCGGTGCGCGAGGATATACGCAGCGAAATCTGGGTGAAGCTGTGGGGCAACCTCTCCTTCAATCCGATCTCGGCGCTGACCGGCTCCACGCTGGCGGCAATCGTCGCCGACGAGGGCACACGCACGCTCGTCCGCACGATGATGCTGGAGGCGCAAGCGATCGGCGAAAGCCTCGGCGTGCGCTTTCCGATCGGGGTCGACCGCCGCATCAAGGGCGCCGGCGATGTCGGCGAGCACAAGACCTCGATGCTGCAGGACCTGGAACGCGGCCGGCCGATGGAAATCGACGCGCTGGTGAGCGCGGTGCAGGAGCTTGGCCGGCTGACGGACAAGCCGACGCCGACCATAGATGCGGTGCTGGCGCTGGTGCGGCGGCTGGCGGTGGAGCGCGGCTGCTATTCCTGAGACGGCAAGCGTTATCTCAGCATAAAGGCAGCGATGAATTCAACGCTCCAGCATCTCCGCTTTAATGACTGGTTTTTCGACAAGCGGCCGGCTACGGCTTCTGGTTCTACGCCTGTCGATTTTCTGACTGCTTTTCAATCACTTGCCCAGACACCTATCAGCATCTTAAGGAATCGCTCCGCTGCAGGCGACAAGGTGCCGCCGCGACGGCGAACCACGCCAATCGTGCGTGATATTTCGGGATCACGGATGGGTCGGGTGATCAGAAAAGGATGGTCTCCTCCCGGCGTTGCCATTCGTGGCAGGACGGAAATCCCAAGGCCTGCCTCCACCAGACCGAGGGAGGTGGACAGATGGGTTACCTCGTAGAACCAACGAAGCTTGATGTTCGATTTTGCCAGTGCCGCGTCGAGCAGCGTTCTGTTGCCGCTTGATCGATGAACCGTGATCAGATGATAGGGCTCTAGGTCCGCCCAGCCGACCGATGGTTTGGCAGCCAGAGGGTGATCCCTCCGCGCTGCAAGCACAAACGGGTCTTCCGCGAGCCGATCAAAAGTCAGGTCCGGATCCGACGTGCCCATGATGTTTATGCCGAACTCCACCTCACCGCGCGCCACGGCTTGAAGACCGTCGGTCGCCGGCAAGTCGAGGATGCGAAAGCGGATGTTCGGATACTCCTCATTGAACTGTCGGATGACGGTCGGCAGGAAGTAGAATGCCGCGGTGGGGAGGCACGCGATCGTTACCAATCCACCTCGGTTGGTTCCAACGTCACGTACGGCAAACAGAGAGCCGTCGAACTCCTCCAGCATGCGTCGCACGAGCGGCACGAGTTCTATACCGAGAGCCGTCGCGGATACGTGCCGGGTTGTCCGTTCCAAAATGGGAGCTCCGATAGCCTGCTCCAATTTTTGAATGCGGCGGCTCAACGCGGGTTGTGACAGATGCAGGGCTTCGGCCGCCCGATGAAAGCTCTCCAGCTCTACGACGCTTAGGAAGGCTCGAAGGTCAAGGATTTCGCAATTAATGCTCATCTTGCATCAATCCCCCGATTCTTAGCATTTCACAAATAAAAGCTTCTTCCGATAATTGGATCAAAGAGCGCCAATTGATACGGCGGTGACATAATTCCGATGCAAGCACAAGCGATGAATGACCTCCTGGCGATCCCTTGCGTTCTGATGAGGGGCGGCACCTCAAAAGGTCCGTTCTTCCTGGCAAACGATCTTCCCGCGGACGCTATAGAGCGGGACAAGATCCTGCTGTCCGTCATGGGCTCGGGTCATCCATTGCAGATAGACGGCATCGGTGGCGGCAATCCGGTCACGAGCAAGGTCGCCATCGTCGGCCCTGCCAGCATTCCAGGCGCCGACGTGGATTATCTGTTTGCGCAGGTGCGGGTCGACCAGCAGATTGTCGACACCTCCCCGAATTGCGGCAACATGCTGGCCGCGGTCGGCCCGTTTGCCATTGAAGCTGGACTTGTGCCGGTTCGTGGAGAAACGACGCTGGTGCGGATCCACAACGTCAACACCAGCAAGCTGATCGAGGCCGAAGTTCCCACTCCAAACGGGAGCGTCTCCTATCTCGGTGAAGCTGCGATTGACGGCGTGCCCGGCCGCGGAGCTCCGATCGCATTGACCTTCATGGATGCAGCCGGTGCCCGTACCGGACAGCTTTTTCCCACCGGCAATCCAGTCGACACGATCGATGGTGTGGCCGTCACCTGCATCGACTGCGCAATGCCGATGATATTGATCGAGGCCGACTCGGTCGGCGCAACGGGTTTCGAATCAGCTGCGGAACTCAATGCTGACAAGAAATTACTGGGACGTCTGGAAAAGCTGCGCATCGCCGCCGGCGAACGGATGGGGCTTGGAGACGTTCGCGATCAGGTAACGCCGAAGCCGGTGCTCATTTCCCGGCCAACGTCTGGAGGCGATATCAGTGTTCGGTATTTCATGCCTCATCAATGTCATCCCTCGCTCGCAACCACGGGTGCCGTGGGTATCGCCACAGCCTGTATCAGCCAGGGTACGGTTGCTTCGCTGCTGATCGGCCTGCGTGCGCCGCCAGTCGTGCTGTCCATCGAGCACCCAAGCGGCCACCTGGACGTCAAGCTGTATGAAAGAGACGGCAAGGTCGTCGCCGGAATCCTCCGCACCGCCCGCCGCCTGTTCGAAGGACATGTGTTCGCAAAACCTGTCACGCAACTGGGTTGCGCGGCATAATAACCGTGGCCGCCGGGAGGGCGCCACCAACAGGAGGAGAATACCCATGCGCAAGCTCATGCTCGCCCTCGCGGCAACCGTCGCGTTTGCCGGTTCCGCATTCGCCGAACCGGTCCGCATCAGCGTCGGCTCTTACAATCTCAACAACCTTCCCTTTCCGGTTGCCCAGGGGCTCGGCCTTTATGAAAAGGAAGGCTTGGAGGTGACCGTCGAAAATTTCGCATCGGGCGGGTCGAAGACACTTCAGGCGCTTGTTGCCGGCTCGACGGACATCGCCGTCGGCTTCTATGACCACACGATCCAGATGCAGGCCCAGAAGAAGGCTGTCGTAGCCTTCGTGATGCTCGCTCGCAATTCCGGTCTCGTGCTGGCAGGCGGCAGCAAGAGCACGTTTGACCCGGCAAAGCCTGAAACGATCAAGGGGGCGAAAATCGGCATTACTTCGCCCGGCTCGTCTTCGGACTTTTTCGTTCGCTACTATTTGCAGCGCCACGGACTGTCGGCGGACGACATTTCGCTGATCGGCGTTGGCTCCGGCTCGGCCGCCGTTGCTGCGCTCGAACAAGGAAAGGTCGACCTGCTCGTCAACTACGATCCGGCGGCGACCTTCATCGAAGCTAAGGGTGTCGGCAAGATCCTGATCGACGGGCGCAGCGACGAGGGCGCCAAAGCGATCTACGGTGGAATCTACCCGACCTCGGTCCTCTATGCCACGCAGAGCTTTATCGAGGCCAATCCGCAGTCCATCCAGAAAGTCACGAATGCGACTGTCAAAGCGCTTGAATGGATGAATAGCCACTCGGCTGAAGAGATCGTCGAAAAGCTGCCCAAGGAGTTTATTTCCGGCGATCGTGACACCTACGTCAAGGCAGTCCAGAACGCGAAGGCGATCTTCTCAAAGGACGGGCGCATCAACGAGGAAGACATCAAGACGCCACTCGCCGTTCTGAAGAGCTTCAACGAAAAAGTCGCCGCGGCTGATATCGATCTTGCGAAAACCTACACGAACGAGTTCGTCGGCAAGGTCTCCAACGTCCCCGCCAACTGACAGGAGGAGGTCATGGCATTGGCCGTAGTAAAAACCGCCTTCCCGGCGGGCAACTCTGATCGAGCAAAGTCGATGGTTTCCCTGGACGCGGTCACCATGGCCTTCGGTGGCTATGTGGCGGTGCAGGATGTGAATCTGAAGGTCTCCGATGGCGAGTTCCTCGCCATCGTTGGCCCAACCGGCTGCGGCAAGAGCACCATACTCAATGCGGTTGCCGGCCTGCTGAAACCAGCGAGTGGCACCGTATCGATCGACGGTCAGCCGGTGCGCGGGATCCAGAACGACATCGGCTATCTCTTCCAGCAGGATGCATTGCTTCCGTGGAAGACAGCGATCGAGAACGTGGAACTCGGTCCCATGTTCAAGGGTGTCGGCGCTGCCGATCGTCGCGAGCAGTCGATGAGGTGGCTGGCGAAAGTGGGGCTCAAGGGCTTCGAGCATCGCTACCCGCATCAGCTTTCCGGCGGACAGCGCAAGCGCGTGCAGATGGCGCAGGCACTGATTACTGGCCCCAAGGTCATCCTGATGGACGAGCCCTTTTCGGCACTCGACATCCACACCCGCCACCTGATGCAGAACGAGCTGTTGCGCCTTTGGCAGGAGGAACGGCGCGCCGTGGTGATGATCACGCACGACCTGGAAGAGGCAATTGCTCTCGGGGATCGGGTCGTGGTGCTTGCCGCCGGACCGCGCTCGCGCGTGATCGACAGCTTCCCCGTGGGACTGTCAGGAATTCCGTGTGCGGGCGGGCTGTTGAACATTATGCAGCCATTG
>NZ_BSNY01000021.1:394074-407244 GCF_030160235.1 Mesorhizobium huakuii | reverse complement strand
TCGGAATCCCCCAAAACGAGCTTTATCGATTCAGCAATTTATCGACGTGTCCTAAGGTGCGGCGATATTCAGGTGAGGCCGGCCTGCGAATGGGGCGGCCTGATCTGAATCTCGACACAGCTGAAGCCCGTACCGAAGATCTGCGGATGACGACCACAAGGATCAAGACATGAAACATTCACCGGCCGAAATCCTGCGCGAATACGGACCCTTTCCCGGCGTGGAGCGGATACATGGGGTGAGTTTCGACGGCGAGAACGTCTGGTTTGCCTCGGGCGACAGGCTGAACGCCTTCGACCCGCAAAGCGGGCAGACGCTGCGTTCGATCGATGTCGCCGCACATGCCGGCACGGCCTTTGACGGCCGGCATTTCTTCCAGCTCGCCAATGACCGCATCCAGAAGATCGATCCCGATACGGGCGCGGTGCTTTCCACGATCCCGGCGCCCGGCGGCGGCCGCGATTCCGGGCTCACCTGGGCCGAAGGCACGCTCTGGGTGGGGCAGTACCGCGAGCGCAAGATCCATCAGATCGATCCCGAGACCGGGAAAATCCTGCGCAGCATCGAATCCAGCCGCTTCGTCACCGGCGTGACCTGGGTGGATGGCGAGCTGTGGCACGGCACCTGGGAGGGCGACGAGAGCGATCTGCGCCGCGTCGATCCGAAAACCGGCAAGCTTCTGGAGAGGCTCGACCTGCCTGATGGCATGACCGTCTCGGGGCTTGAATCCGATGGCGGCGACCGCCTGTTCTGCGGCAGCACATCCACCCCGGTGGTGCGGGCGGTGCGCCGGCCGAAATGAGCCGGTTCCCCTGACGAAGACATCAGTCCGCGAAACCGCCGGCGAATTTATCCGCCGGTGACTGGTCGTCGTCCAGGCTGGTGCCTAGATAGGCTGGGTCGGGCGGCCGCCCGGACATTTCTTCGCAAAGGATCCCGACCATGCCCGAACTGATCACGCTGAACGACGGCACCGCCATTCCCCAGCTAGGCCTTGGCGTGTGGCAGGTCGATCGCGGGATTACCGCCGATGTGGTGGGCTGGGCGATCAAGGCCGGCTACCGGTTGATCGACACCGCCCAGGGCTACCAGAACGAGGAAGGCGTCGGCGAGGCGATCCGCGCCGCCGATGTGCCGAGGAGCGAGCTGTACATCACCTCGAAACTGCGCAACGGCGCGCACGAGCGCGATGCGGCGCTCCGCGCTTTCGACGACACGATGGAAAAACTCGGCATCGAGCAGATCGACCTGTTCCTGATCCACTGGCCGGTGCCCAGCCGCGACAAATATGTCGAGGCCTGGAAGACCCTGATCGAGCTGAAGCAAGCCGGCCGCATCAAGTCGATCGGCGTTTCGAATTTCAACAAGGATCATCTGGAGCGCATCATCGGCGAGACCGGCGTGGTCCCGGTGGCCAACCAGATCGAACTGCATCCACGCTTCCAGCAGCGCGCGCTCAGGGAATTTCATGCCGGGCACAACATCCAAACGGAGAGCTGGAGCCCGCTCGGCAGCGGCCGGCTGCTCGGCGACCCGACGATCGCCGGCATTGCAGCCAAGCACGGCAAATCCGCCGCGCAGACGATCATCCGCTGGCATCT
Organism: Mesorhizobium huakuii; assembly: GCF_030160235.1. GTDB lineage: Bacteria > Pseudomonadota > Alphaproteobacteria > Rhizobiales > Rhizobiaceae > Mesorhizobium > Mesorhizobium huakuii. Next base: position 405,643 of record NZ_BSNY01000021.1, on the reverse strand, counting down.
CCAGCAAGGGCTGATCGTCATCCCGAAGTCGGTGCGCCAGGACCGCATCGCGGCCAATTTCGACGTCTTCGACTTCGAACTGGACGCGCAGGACTTGGAGACGATCGCCGGCATGGATTCGGCCGACGGACGGGGTGGACCTAACCCGGCGACGGCGGCTTTCTTGTTCTGAGAGGATGAAACGGCCGGTCTTCCTTTTATTGGGGGAGATCGGCCGTTCGCGGCGCCTGTCCCGAGACCATGACGAATCGCGAAACGCGCCGCCTCAATCCGGCAACTCGACCATCACGGCGCCGTCTTCCAGGCGCGCCGGATAGCTCTTGAGGTTGATGCAAGGCGGCAGCCGCTTGGCAGCCCCCGTGCGATAGTCGAAGGCGCCGGAGTGCTTGGGGCATTCGACCTCGTAATCCATCACCAGCCCGTCGGCGAGGTGGACGGCCTCGTGCGTGCACAGCCCGTCGGTGCAGAACACCTCGTCATCGGGCGAGCGGAAGATGGCGTAGGTTCGATCGCCATGGTCAAAGCGGCGCGCGCCTTCCTGCTCGATGTCGTCGAGGCCGCAGGCCCTGATCCAGCTCGGCATTTTCTCTCCTTGAAATTCGATGGCGACAGGGGTCCGGAACGGCTTGACCGCCCTGACCCCTTGATTGCGGATCAGTTCTTGCTGAGGTAGTCGGCGGCGTTGGCCGGCGTCACCAGTTCGAACGGCACGTAGACGATATGGTCGACCTTCTCGCTCTCGGCGAGCGCGAGAGCCGCGTCCACGCCGCCTTGGCCCCTGGCGTTCTGGAACACGGTGACCTTGGCGCGGTCCTGCATGCCGTGCATGAGCAGCGTCTGGAAATTGTTGTCGAAGTTGACGATGCTGACGCCGATCTTGGCGGCGAAGGCCGATGTCGACATCAGCGTCGCCAGCGCGGTTGAGATGAGAAGTCTCCTCACGGTTTCCTCCTTGCGGATGGAGTGCCGGCTCACCCCCTTTTTGTCACCGGCCCTTTCGGGGTGGCTGGATGGATGGCCGAGCCATCCACTGGCGGTCTGGTCGGGCCGCGGTCAGGGAGCGGCGTTGGCGCGCGCCTTCTTCTTCTCGTAGCGGGCCTGCATGCGGGCCTCGCCATCCTTGCTGCCGTCGTGGAAAGTGCCGAACCATCTGTCGAACGGGATGAGCCCGTCGCCGTAGTTCACCTCGAAATATTTGTGGTGGAGGTAGTGGATGTAGGCGTGGCTATCGACTGACGTGTCCTCGGTCAGTTCCACCTTGTCGAAGCCGACATGGCCGGGAATGGCGCCGAAGCCGGCATAGTGGAGCTGGTAGAGCGCCAGCAGCGGGTTTGACGGGATGATCAGGTGCCAGAAGGCGACGCCGAGGTAGCCGAACTGCTCCACCGGGTGCATCGACAGCGACGACCACGGCGAGGGGTTGACCGAATTGTGGTGAACCGAATGCACCCATCTGTAGAGCGGTCCCCAATGGATGAGCCGGTGCAGCAGGAAGAAGTGCGTCTCGTGGATGATCGGCACCGCCAGCGCGAGGCAGAACAGGTAGACCGGATGTTCCGCGAAGGTCAGCCACGGCACGTAGCCATTGGCGTAGAGATAGAGGATCGTCACCTCGATCGCCGTCCAGATCGGCATGCCGGTGCCGAAGGTGCGCAGCATGTTGTCGACGTTCTGGCTTTCGAAGAAGAACGCCTTGCTCTTCTGCTCGGATGGCCATTTGCCGTTGTATTTGAAGCGGTTGCCCTGGCTTCTCAAGATGTAGAGTCGAAGTTCGAAGACACCAAAGAACACCAGCAATGCCGCGCAGTTGACGAGGAACAGCCGCAGGATCCAGCCCCAGCCCATCGTCTTCATCACCTCGACGTCGGGCAGCACGAAGCGCCACCAGGCGACCGCCGAGAGCGCGAACAGGACGTTGTATGGCAGGAAATAGTGCGGCAGCCATTTCAAGAGCGCCAGCGGTCTCGGCGGGAAGGTGAACAGCGGCGCGGTGCCGGCGGGTTCGTTCGGAGCCCAGTCGCCGCGCTTGTTGCGTGTGCCGTACTTCAAATCGTCCATGGCGGTCTCACAACGTCTTGGTTCAGGGCAGGACTTGGTTTCACAAGGACTGGGCGAGGGTGAGGAAGCGGTCATAGGCGGCATCGTCCATATCCACCTGGTGCCGCGTTTCGGGATAGAGGCCATCGGCCACGTCGCGGCCGAAGGCGCGGAAGGCAGCGATCCGCTTTTCCTGCAGTTCGGCTTCCAGCGTGACGAAGTCGGCATAGCGCCTGGCGTGGCGCGGATAGTGGCCGGTATGGGTGCCGAGCACGTCGGAGGAAAACAGATATTGGGTGTCGCAGGCACTGCCGCAGCCCATGCCCATGGTGATCAGCGGCGTCGCGCGGGTGATGTGGTCGGCAAGCCTGACTGGCACCACTTCGACCTCGATGCAGGCCGCGCCCGCATTTTCGAGATCCTTGGCGGCCCGCAGCACTTTTACGGCCTCGTCGGCCGATTTGCCGATGGCGCGGAAATTGGTCCAGGTGGCGCGGTTGGGCACCAGGCCGACATGGCCGGTGACGGGAATGCCTTCGGTCGCCATGGCCTCGATGAAGCGCGGCGAATGCGATGAGTAGACCGCATCGGCGCCCCGCTTCATCATCGCAAAGCCGAGACGCACCGCCTCGTCGGGCGAGGCGACCGCGCCATGCGGCATCCCGACGGAGAGAAAAGCGAAGGGTGCAGCTTGGCGAATGGCTTCGAGATGGTGATCGGGTTCGCAGGACAGGATGACGATATCGCAGGCGACAGCAGCCGCCGCCTCGGCAGGCGTGTCGACATGCAATTGCAGCCATTTCCTGCTGCCCTTGGCGCTTTGCAGGTCGTGTACCGTCAGCCGTCTCGTCACCAGTGATCCTCCCATTTGCGAGAGGCGTATCATCGCGGCCGCCGGAAGGCCGCTGGTTCCTTGATCAAATCAGATCAAAGGTTCTCGGCGGTGAAGGTGATGAAGCGGATCGGCGGGTTGTCGATCGGCAGGTCATGCAGGCCAAGCCGGGCCAGGATGAGGTCGATGGCGCGGCGTGCCTGCGCTTCCGGCGCCTGGTCGAGCACGACGTCCATGGTCCCCGCGCGCAGGGCCGCGCGGCTGCGTTCGGTCAGCTCGTGGCCGACGAAGAAGATTTCGTGGCGGCGCGGATGGCGGGTCAGCACCTCGTTAAGCGAGCCGTTGCCGCCACCGGCATTGTAGAAGCCGGCGAGGTCGGGGTGCTGGCGCAGGACATCGACCAGAAGATCGGCGCTGCGGTGACCCTCATCGTGACCGAACAGCACCTCGACGAAAGCCTGGTCGGCGCGCGGATGCTCTGACAGATAGTCGGAAAAACCACGGATGCGGTCGCGGTGCACCTGGTAGATCTGGCTGTGGCAGAGTGCTGCGATACTGCCGCCACGCGTCTGCATGCGGCTCATCAGTTGGGCTGCCACGCGGCCGGCCGCGTAGTTGTCGATGCCGACATAGTCGGCTTTCGAGCCGGCGATGCGGGTCACGACCTGCACGGTGGGGACACCCTGCGCCTCGACTTGTGCCAAGGCGGCCCGGATCAGCGGGTCGTCCGGCACCGCCAGGATCAGGCCGCCGCGACGCATGCCGGGTTCGCGGATACGCCGGGCGATGGCGGAGGCATCTTCCTCGTCGAGGAACGTCCGGTGCACGGCTACCGTGCGGTCGAGCGTCGCGGCAATGCGCTCGAAGGCCCGGGAGAGCCGAGAGAAAAAGGTCGAGTCCGGCCGTACCAGGATGACCTCGATACGGATGATACCACGATGCGCGTCCGGCAACCGGCGCGGATAATCGAGCGAGCGCGCAGCGGCAACCACCTTTTCGACGGTCTCGGGGCGCACGCCACCACGGCCGTTGAGCACGCGCTCGACGGTTGCCGTGCCGACCGCCGCACGGCGGGCGATGTCGGCGAAAGTCGGTTTGGCGATGGCACCCTCCCTGATGCGATTTGATCAGGGAGATATCATGTTTTCCTGCGCGAGGCTTCATGCACCATGGCGGCGGGGCTGGCGAAGCTGCCAGTTTCCCTCAGGTGGAAGATCGGCAGCCAAGCCCGTTTCGCTAGATCCCCGAGCCGTCCAGCTGCTGCGCGTCGTCGCCTTCCCAGGGCGCCGGCATCGAGCCGCCGCGGCTGAGGTTGGCCGAGGGCAGGGGCATCCAGCACTTCAGTTCCGGTTCGGCATATTCGACGACGCGGCCGGGCGAGGAGTCCGATGCCCGCCAGCCTTCACCGGCGAACTGGTCGCCGCGCGACCAGTAGGCGAGGTCGACTTCCGCCGGCCCCTGTTCGGAGGGACGGACCGTGACCAGGATCCGGCTGCCGTCCTTGGGCGCCGTCGACATGTGGCGCCACCGTTCGGGCTCGTCCATCGCAAATTCCTCCTGCCTTGGTGCGAGGTGAAGTGTCGCCTCGCCATCAATGGTGGTCAACCCACACTTTGCCGGATTGCAGCTGTCAGCCGCGTCCTTGGTCTGGCATGTTCGCCAGGACGAGGAGAGGCATTGCATGAGTGACAAGGTCGAGGCGGTGCCGGGCGGAATGAAACTGTACTTCAGCCGCAATCCCAATCCGCGCCTGGCGGTTGCGACGGCGCGCCATCTCAAGGCGCAGGTGACTTTCGAATTCGCATCACCCTTTGCGCCGGGGCAAGCGGAGCGATTCCGGCCGCTCAATCCCAGCCTCTCCATTCCCATCCTGGCATGGCCGGGCGGCAGCCTGTGGGAGGCCGACGCCATAGCGTGCCGGCTGTCGCGCGTGGCGCGTTCCGACTTCTGGCGCACCGGCGAGGACGAGCCCGACATGATCCGCTGGCTGAGCTGGGGCAAGGAGAATTTCATGCGCGCCTGCGACACCGTGCATTTCGAGCGGGGCACCAAGCAGCGCTATGGCATCGGGCCGATCGACGAGGACAAGGTGCGGGAGGGGCTGGAAGAGTTCCACAAGGGGGCCGCGATCCTGGAGGCGGAACTGGCCCGCCGGCAATGGCTGGTCGGAACGTCGCTTTCCTATGCCGATTTCCGCATGGCGGCCTTCCTGCCCTTCAACGATGCCGCCGGCCTGCCGCTCGGCGACTATCCCGCGCTCTTCAGCTGGTATCGCCGGCTCGAAGCCATCGACGCCTGGCGCGACCCTTTCGAGGGGCTGGATGCGCCTGAACTGCCGCCGGTGAAGCCCGCCTGAGACAAGGCGCGGAATGGCGACCAGGCTAAGGCGAGGATGAAGGCTTCGCCCGGCCGGGATGCTCATTTCGCCTGGGCGAGCTGCTGTTGCACCAGGCCGAGTTCCTTCTCGTAGAAGCCCTCGAAGCCGGAGGAATAATGCTGCTCGCGAAAGATGTCGCGGGCGGCGATGAAGGCGTCGCGGGCCGCGAGCAGGCTGGCCTTGTCATGGGTCTTGGCGCCGATGGCGAGCAGGATCTCGCCACGCACCGAATGAGTCTTGCCCCAAATGACCGGCGACTTTTCGCGTGTCAGTTCGGTCAGCGCCAGGTCCATCTGCTCCAGCGCCTTGCGGTAGCGCGGCACGCTGTTCTCGGCGTCACCCATGAAGCGGTAGGCGCGGCCCTGATTGTAGGTGATGGTCGCCCAGGTGAAGGGGTCCTGCTTGCGGGTGATCACCTCATGCGCCTTGTCGAAAGCCGCGAGAGCCTGCCCGAAACAGTCCGGGCATTTGCCGCGCTGGCCCAGCGAGAGCAGCACGGAACCGAGATTGTTCTGCGTGTTGGCCCAGTCGACCGGCTGGGTCTGGCGGCTGCGAACCTCCAGCACGTCCTGGAAGGCGGCCCGCGATGCCTCCAGTTTCTCCGTGCCGCCCTCGATCTCGCCCAGTTTCTGTAAGGCGACGGCGAGGTTGGCCAGCGCCATCGCCCATTGCACCGGCACCTTGTCGCGCGTCCAGACGGTGAGTGCGCCGTGGAAGGCCTCGATCGCGGCGGCGTAGTTCTTCCTGGCATCGCCGGAGTCGCCGAGCGCGGTGAATTCATTGCCGATGTTGTTCTGCAGCCCGGCCCATTCATCGGGATTTGTCTTCTTCGTGTAGACCTTGGTCGCCTGGCGGAAGGCGTCCATCGCCTTGGCGTAATAGGCCGTGCCGCCGGCGCGCTGACCCATCAGGTCGTAGGCGTTGCCGAGATTGATCAGCACGGTGGCCCACAATACCGGAGCGCGCTTGCGGGTGAAGACATCGAGCGCGTCCTCGTAGACCTTGATCGCCTGCTCGACGCGCGCCGTACCGTTTTCGCGCGCGGCCAGTGCCGTCAGCGTGATGCCTTCGTTGATGGCGACGCCAGCCGGGCCGCCGGTGAAGGCGCCGACGCCGGGAAGCAGCTTTGCCGCTTCATAGACGTCCACCGCCTGCGACAACGCCGCGTTCTCGCCCTTGATCATGCCCTGGTCGGTCAGCGCGTCGCCTTCGAAGATCTTGTAGATGAAGGCGGTCTTCGGGTCCCAGCGCTCCACCTGGCGGAAGGCGTCCTCGTAGCGCTGGGCGGCGGTGCGGTAGTCGAAATTGAGGATCGCGGTGCGGGCATGATCGGCAAAGGTGCCGGCCAGTTCCAGGCGCCTCTGCCTGATGTCCGCCTCGGCCTCGTCGAGTTGCGTGGCGATCTCCTCGGCGCGCGCGCTCGCCTTGGCGCGGAAGGTCAGCGCGAGCTGGATGGCGCCTTCCGATTGAGCTCGGTCGGCAAGGCCGGAAAGCCGAATCAATTCCGGGTCCTGCCTGGTTTCGGTGTCGTGCCGGTCGAGGATTTCGCGCAGCTTCTGTGCGCCCGCCGCGAGCTGCGCCCGCAGATCGGCCGGACCGGCAGACGTGTCGACCTGCAAGGCGCCGAGCATGCCGTAGAGCTGATCGAGAGACACATCGTTCTGTGCCGCCACCGTCTCGACCATGGAGCGCTGCTCGGCCGGCGTCGCGGCGATGGTCAGCAGGAGCTTGCGCCGGGCCGAGCGGATCGAGGCCTCGTCGCTGCCGGTCTCTTCCGGTACCTGGCCGAAATAGAGCAGCCGCCGCAGGCTGGCATTGGTCCAAGGCAGTTGCCGGCCGCCGGTCTTCACATAGACCTCCTCGGCGACCATGGTCATGACGTCGCCGAAGGCGAAGCCGCCGGCCGCGAGGTGTTTCAGGAGCGCCGCGGCATAGGGGCTGTTGCCGCCGGGCTCGCCGTCCAGCGCCGCGTGGCCGGGCTCGGCGGCAAAGCCGATAACCTCGCCGAGGCTCTGCGGCGCACCGGATGCATCCGCCAGCGGCGCCGCGCCGCGCGCCAGGTCAAGTCCAGCGGCGGCGACCGGTGCCGCGCCGGAAGGGGCGGTCAGCGTCGCGTCTGGCGGGAACGGGTTGGAGCGGCAGGCGTCGAGCAGCAGGATCGCCACCGGCACGCTGGCCCTGAGCTCGGCCAAAAGAGCGGAGACCGGCACCAGCCGGTTCGCCGGATCGGCAAGCGAGGAGGCGTCCGCCTCGACCGGCACCAGGTAGTTCTCGCCACCGGCCTCGATGCCATGGCCGGAATAGTAGAGCAGCGCGACATCGGCGCCGGCCGCGTCCTCGACGAAATGCTTGAGGCCGCGCGCCAGGCGAGGCCCGTCGCCATCGGGAATGGAGCTGACCTCGAAGCCGAGGCTGGTCAAAAGCTGGGCAACGGCGCGCGCGTCATTGGCCGGGTTGGCAAGCGCGGGCAGGGACCGGTATTGCGATTCGCCGATGACGAGTGCCACGCCGCGCAGCGGCCTGGCGTCGTAGGCCCGCGCCGGCCATGCCAGCGCTAAGGCCAGTGCCAGCAGCAATGCAGCGCAAAGAGCAAAGCGACGCCAACCCGCCATGCACCACCCCGATCAGCCCAGCCCATGCTAACCGGCACAAAGTGGCGGCTCAATGACCAAAAGGTTTGCCGAATGGCGGAAAACTGACGACCGGCGCATACGAAACGAAACTTGAAGACGCCGGCCGCCATTGGGGGCGTTGGGGTGCATCCCGTTGGGGCGCGATGCAAGGTCAGGCTAAACGGATGGCTGGCCTCTGCAATCGCAACGCCGGCCGATGGTGAATGAGTGGTTACTATCCACAGGGGCGGCTGGCGGCGGCCGTTCCTGCCGGCCCTTCCCTCACAACTGTGCGCAACGCCGGGCTGCCGGCCATCGGTGCTCGACGGGCCGCGCCTGGGTTGCTAAGCCCCATGCCGCGCAGGAGACCTTTTTGAGTCGAGACATGACCGTTGCGATCGAGATGGGACACACCACGGCGGGCGCCCCAGCAAACCTCGATCTCGAGGAACTGCTGGCGACCCGCCTTCTGGTGCAGGGCAATTCGGGCTCCGGCAAGTCGCATCTTCTGCGCCGTCTGCTGGAACAGAGCGCGCCCTGGGTGCAGCAGACCATCGTCGATCCCGAGGGCGACTTCGTCTCGCTTGGCGAGCGCTACGGCCACCTGGTGATCGATGCCGAGGAGCATACCGAGCGCGGCCTGCAGGCGGCCGGCGAGCGGGCGCGCATCCACCGCGTCTCCACCGTGCTCAACCTCGAAGGGCTCGACGCCGAAAACCAGATGCGGCGCGCCGCCGCCTTTCTCGGCGGGCTGTTCGAGGTCGCCCGCGACCACTGGTACCCGATGCTGGTGGTGGTGGACGAGGCGCAGCTGTTCGCGCCGGCGGTGGCTGGCGAGGTTTCCGACGAGGCGCGCAAGCTTTCGCTCGGCGCCATGACCAACCTGATGTGCCGTGGCCGCAAGCGCGGGCTCGCCGGCATCATCGCCACGCAGCGTCTGGCCAAGCTCGCCAAGAATGTCGCGGCGGAAGCCTCCAATTTCCTCATGGGCCGCACCTTCCTCGACATCGACATGGCGCGCGCCGCCGATCTGCTCGGCATGGAGCGGCGCCAGGCGGAAGCGTTTCGCGACCTGGAGCGCGGGCAGTTCATGGCGCTGGGGCCGGCGCTGTCGCGGCGGCCGCTCGGCCTGCGCATCGGCCCGACCGACACCAGCCCGCGCAACGGCACGCCGCGGCTGATGGCGATGCCGGAAGCGGCCCTCGAGGACGCCCGCGCGATCATTCTGGCGGCGCCGCCGCCCGAGACGGTGCGCACGCCGCGCCGGGTGGCGTCGCCGGACCTGCTCGACCAGCTGATGGCGGCGAAGTCGGCGGCGCTGGAAATCCGTCCCGAACCGCCGGAGCCGCAAATCAGCGCCGAGGACCTGGCGGAGCGGCGCGAGCGGGTCGACCGCGTGCTGCGCGCCATTTTGGAGCAACCGGACGCCGGCTTTCGCGTGATCGGCGTGCTCTACCAGGAATTCGTGGTGCGCTGCCGCATCGAGGGCCTCGCCTCCGTGGTGCCGGACCTCGCCGAATTCCGCCGCATGCTGACGCGCGCCCGCGCCGGCCTCGGCTCCGAGACGACGCAGGACGATGCGTGGCGGGAGGTTTCCGTGCGCGCCTCGCTGCTGCCCGACGATATGCAGGGCGTGTTCATGATGATCGCGCGCGCGGCCAAGGAAGGCTGGCCGTGCCCGAGCGACGCCGCGATCGCCCGCGCCTATGGTTCGCACTCGCTGCGCCGCGCCCGCCGCCTGCTGACCTATATCGAGGAGCAGGGCCTGATCGTCTGCCAGGTCGACGGCATGGGAAAGCGCACCGTGACGCTGGTCGAACTCGCCTGGGCTACGGCGCCCGGCGACCCCAATGCCGAGGAGGCGGAGCAGGGGAGCCTGGCGCTGTGAAGGGCGGCTATGGCGCGTGCGACTCTTGGTGCGACACGCGCCCAGCGAAGACCGGTCAGCCCGCCGCCGCAATGCCGGCGTGGTGGCTGCCCAGCTGCCACAGGGGCAGGGGGAACCGCCCATGCTGGACTTCGAGCAGGCGAAAACCCGCCCCGCCGATCAGGCGCAGCGGATCGCGGTTGAGGTGGCAGCCGCCGGCGATCGATCCCCACAGCCGGTTCAGCCGCTCCTGCCAGCGGCGGCCGCGCGGCCCCTCGGCCTGGCCGTGCTCGATGAAGATCAGCCGGCCCGTCGGCTTCAGGACGCGGCGGATTTCTCCGAGCGCGGCCTGAGGGTCCGGAATGGTGCAGAAGGCATAGGTGACGACCACCGTGTCGGCGAAGCCGTCGGCCAGGGGCAGGCTTTCGCCGCCGGCGCGTATGCATTCGACTGGGAATGGCATGGCGCGGCTCTTGGGTGCCGCGAGGCCGAGCATGGTGCCATCGGGGTCGACGCCGACCAGCCGCTCCACCCTGGCGGCGTCGTAATAGGGGAGGTTGAGGCCCGAGCCGAAGCCGACCTCGACGACGACACCTTCAGCTCGCGGGATGACGCGCTTGCGCATCCGTGAAAAGGCGCCGGCCGAACAGCCGGCATGGACGAAATAGGGGGCGACGCAGCGTGCGTACCAGGAAAGGCAGGTCTGGCACATGGCTCAGCCTCCATGCCCGGCGGCTGGGGCGGGGCCCATGGCAAGAGGTGTGCGAAGGCTTGATGTATTGACCGGTGACATTTCTCGCTCCAAGGGAGTTGATCGAGCCGGATCGGCTTGATTTCGCGGGGATGGATAGAAGGCCGGCGTCCCCTCAACGTCCTCTCCTTGCGCGGCCGCGTGCGGATCGATGGAGCTGATTCAACTCAGGCTTCTGGGGTTTCCGGAGTTCCGGCTGAACGGGCAGCGGATAGAACTCGCCTTGCGCAAGGCTGCGGCGCTCGTCATCTACCTGACCGAGGCCGGCGGACCCGTGGCGCGCGACGTCGCCGCCACGCTGCTGTGGCCTGAGGCCGACGCGGAAGCCGCCCGCGCCCGCCTGCGGCGCACGCTCTACAAGATCCGCATCGCGTTCGGCGAGGAAATCATATCGGCCAGCGCGGCATCGCTCAGCCTGCGCCCGGCAGTCGAGGCCGACTCCATCGCCTTCGACCATGCCTGCGATGCCGGGCTGCTCGACGAGGCCGCCGGCCTTTACACCGGCGACTATCTCGCCGGCTTCGCGCTGCCGGATTGTCCCGAATTCGAGGAATGGGTGTTCTTCCGCCGCGAGGCCCTGCGCAGCCGGCTGGTGCAGGCGCTAGAGCGGCTGGTGGAAGCCAGGATCGACGGCGGTGAACCGCGCGGCGCCGTGATGCACGCCACGCGCCTCGCCGCCCTCGACCCCTTGAGCGAAAGCGCGCACCGCCATTTGATCCGCGCCCATCTGGCCGCCGGCGACCGGGCGGCGGCCGAGCGCCAGGGCGAGGCCTGCGTGCGGCTGCTGCGCGACGAACTCGGCGTGGCGCCGGACCCGGCCACGCTCGCTCTGCTGCGCGCCAGCGATGACGAGATGCCGAGAACCCGCTATGTCGCCGTGGACGGCATCCATATCGCCTACCAGACGATAGGCAGCGGCCCCGCCGACATCGTACTGGTTCCGGGCTTCATCTCGCATGTCGAGCGGATCTGGGAAGACAGGAGCTGCCGCGCCTGGCTCAGCGCCGTGTCGCGGCTCGGCCGGCTGATCCTGTTCGACCGGCGCGTCATGGGCCTGTCCGACCGCATCGCCGTTCTCGACTACGGCCGCAAG
>NZ_BSNY01000021.1:0-394050 GCF_030160235.1 Mesorhizobium huakuii | reverse complement strand
GCGCGTGACATACTGGCTGTCATGGACGCGGCCGGCAGCCGCAAAGCCGTGCTGGTCGGCGCTTCGGAGGGCGGGCCGGGCTGCATCCGCTTTGCCGTCGACCATCCCGACCGGCTGACCGGCCTGGTTCTGTGGGGCTCGCTCGCCAAGGGCAGCCGCGCGCCCGACTATCCCTTCGCGCTCACAGCGGCGCAATATGACCTGTGGCAACAGCGCCTGCTCGCCGGCTGGGGCGGCCCGGCGGAAATCGAAACCTTCGCGCCAAGCGTTGCCTCCGACCGCCAGGCGCGCGCCTGGTGGGCCGGCCTGCTCCGGGCCGCCTCCAGCCCCGGCGCCGTCGCCGGCCTGCTGCAGGCGCTGCGCGACGCCGATGTCCGCCCGCTGCTGTCAAAGGTCTCGGCCAGGACGCTGGTGCTGCACCGCAGGGGTGACCGCGCGGTGCGGGTGGAAGCCGGGCGGTATCTGGCGGCGCGGATTCCAGGGGCGCGGTTCGTCGAGGTGGAGGGGGAGGATCACTGGTTCTGGGTGGGCGAGCAGGGGGAGCTGCTGGAGGGGATTGGGGGGATGGTAAGTGGCGGGTGAGGGGGCTATCAGCCAACCCTTGCTTAACAGCGGGAGACAAGCTGCAGGACTCAGACAAGTCAGTTGCGGACCGAAATGTTGCGCTCACGCTCGACGTCCGCTTTGCGCCCCATTTCGGTCGTCGAGCGAACTCCATCCGCATCCGGAGAGCGGACTGCCGAGCGAACAGGTGAGGCGGACACTTGCTTTAAAATAATAGGCTCGCAACTAAGAAACGGACTGACCGTCCAACATCGCCTGCCTCAAGCGCTCAAAGCCAATGCCGGTGCCACTTTCGCGAATGTCGCCGTCCGTCGGATCGCCAAACACTGCTTGCTCAGTGAAAGTCATCAGAGTTTTGCCAAGTCCGCCAACAAATTCGACCGTGACCAAGGAGGACGATATGCTCACGCCATTGGTCCGCATGGTATAGGAATAGACGATCCGCTCACGCGGATGGATTTCGAGATAGGTGGCAAGCATCGCCTGCTCGGTACCATCCGGCATGCGCCAGATCATGCGTTCACTACCATCCAGGCAGAAGTCGAACAAGTCGTCGATCACCGTCCAGTCAGGGTGGCATGCGCTCCAACGTCGTTTCAGCTGATGTTCTGACCAGAAGCGGAAGGCGTGAGCAGGGCTGCCGGGCAGCTCCCGCTCGATGACAAAGGTCCGGTGGTCAACACGCATGCCCATTAGTGATCCTTTCCCTCGGGCATGTCAGCCATAAGCGACGCAAGCCTGTCAAAGGCTGCATTCATTTCGCTCTGACGCCGATCAATCCAGTCGCTCATCGCGTGAAACGCATCCGGACGCATGCGGTAGGTGCGAATGCGCCCGACCTTCTCGCTCACCACGATACAGCCCTCTTCCAGCACTCGCAGGTGCTTGAGAACTGCCGGCAACTGCACCTCGGCAGGCGCCGCCAATTCCTTCACGGAGGCAGGCCCCTTGGCAAGTCGCTCGATGAAGGCTCGCCGGTATGGGTCAGCCAGGGCCTGGAACAGGCGATCGAAACTCTCTGTACCCGTCATTCGGCGACTTCCAGGAAGTGTTTGGGCATAGCCTCCCTATAAGGGAAGAACTTGAAGTAGGGCTGAGCCTCGCGCATCGCGCGCTGGACGGACGGACGTGCCAGCAAACGCTCCAAGTAAACGTGCAGCTCCCGCTGATCCGGACCGAAAGGATGCACGATGGAGGCAAAAAACAGCGCCGGCAGCGCCGAGCAGTCGGCCAGGGTGAAGTCGCTGCCTGTGATCCATTGCCGTCCATACAATTGCCCCTCGATCATCGCGTAGGCCGTGTCGAGTGTGGCATGTGCTTCGGCGACGCCATGCGGATCGCTGGATCCTTCCGGCCTGATGCGGTCCGTAACGATCTTCTGCATGGGCCCACTGACATAAAGATCAAAGAATCGATCCCACAGGCGCACGTCGAGCTGCCGTTCCTTATCGTCCGGGATGAGCTGCAACGGCCCCGGATAGTGATGCTGAAGATATTCGACTATGATGCTTGTTTCCGGCACGATCCGGTTGTTAGCGCTGTCGTGCAGCACCGGGATCTTGCCCACTGGCCAGCGCTCGATGTGGGAAGCGGCAGAGCCAAAATCAGCAAAGTCAACAATGTGCGAGTCGAAGGAGGTGGCGTTCTCATAAAGGCCAATAAGCACCTTGTGGCAGAACGAGGCTAGCGGATGGATATATAGCTTGAGCAAGATAGTGGACCTTTGGTTTCCAATGTTGGAAACTGTATGCCAGAGAGATATGCCGCGCACAAGTCACTTTCCAAGTTTGGAAACTAATTGGACGCTTTCGTACAGGGATGAGCCGGGAAATGAGACTGCTCGTTTGAACGCCGGCAGTTCACGTGGCTGAAGCAGATGGCATTTTTGCATCCCATACAGGCCACATGGTCTTGGCCGTCCGTTTCCTGAAGCGCGCATTGCGCGTACGATTGTCCGACGTCTCAATTGTGCTGCCAACACCCCGACCAGTTTCAATCGCTGCCAACTATCCGGCCCTTGAGCAGGCGCGAAGTATCGCTCGGGCGATTTCCGGAACATCCTGTTCCAAAAGTTCATGTCCTCGACCGTCCAGTACCAGCAATTCCGATCCGGGAATTGCCTGTTGCGTCTTATGGGCAGCAGCGATTGATATAATCGGGTCTTCGCTACCGTGGATCACCATTACCGGCATTTTCAAGGAACAGGCGGTAAGATCTGGCTCGAGTTCGGCTGCGATCATGGCGTGGTTGAACGCGCTCCGCATACTGCCGGTGCGCTGCAGTTCGAGTTCAATTCGATTTATCGCCGCCACCCGGTCGAACGGATAGGCAGAGCCTGCGCTAAGTTCGGCCACGCGCAGCAGGAACTCCACCACCGCATGATGGTCCGACCAGTCGAGTTCCGCCATTTTCCCGAAATGATCGAGGATCGCGGGTGCAATTCCTTCGCCGGCATACGCCAAGCCGACGGGCTCGGCCGCAATCAGGGTGAGCGAAAGGACGCGCGTCGGATGGTCGAGAGCCGCAATCTGCGAAATGTAGCCGCCAAGTGACATGCCGACCAAATGCGCGGCATGAACCCCATAGGCATCGAGAATGGCCATGACATCGCCGGCGAGATGATGGACACCATATTGGACATCGCCGGGCGCATGTGTTGTCGACTGCCCTGTATCCCGGTGGTCGAACCGGATAACCTGATATCCTGCTGCTGCCAGCGTTTCGACCAGGCTGGTGGGCCACCATACCATCGAAGCTGTGGCGCCCATGGCCAGCACTATGGTGCCCCGGACTGGTTCGCCCATGACATCGGTAGCCAGCTCGATACCGCCGTTGTGAACACGTATCACATTAGTCTCCGCCTTGCCGCCGCCGCAGTATCGGAATCCGTGCCGTCGCCAAAACAACTCACGTCTCTCCATCCTCTGTTATTTGTAACCTACGCGTTGGTTATAAATACGAGAGCTGGGCGTCAAGCCTAGTTTGACTGTTTTTCGAGACTCCATCTCAGCCGATGCAGAACAAACGCGGACAATCCCATGGACCTGTTGGTCGCGACCCACTGCATGGCCGCGCCCGCGATGACCGCATGAAGGTGCCGCGCGGTCTCGTGCCGACGGGGGTCATCAGGCAAGCGGGCGGCAATGGCATCCTGGACCAGGCCGTAGCGCTCGCCTGCCAAAGCGCGCAGCGCGGGATCGGCCGCTTCCAACGAGGCAATCAGTACGCGAACGGAAAAGCCATCACCAGTGCCCATGCTTTCAACGATCCGCGTCAAGAAACGCCAAAGCCCGTCCGGGCCATTTTCAATGGGCAATCCGTTCAGCCACGCGCGGGTCATCGACACTTCACGCTGCGCGAGCTTCAAAAGGATCGCGTCGCGATCTCCAAACCGCTGGATTAGCGTGGCGCGAGAAAGCCCGACGTGGCGCGCCAGTTCGGTCAATGTGAAGTTCGTGCCGTGCGTGGCCAGAACCTCCAGTGCGGCCGCAAGCACATCTTCGTCTGAAACGGTCTTCGGGCGTGGCATGGCGCATCCTGACTGGTATGGACGGCCGCTCGGTCCGAAGCCCTTCGCTGGGCAGCCGAACGCGCGGTTCACGATATCTAGCAAAGAACCGTGGGAAACCAAATTCCGGGCGGGCTCTGGGTGTGGGTCCCGCAATGAGATGGCGCGGTTGATTTTGAAGATTGACGGGTCCTTGGTCCATGTGTCGCAGATGACCTGGCAGGGTGCTCGCCGTCGCAGAGTTGTAGGCGGCAATGAAGGCCGTGACATGGGGTCTTGAGGCTCTCCAGATCATCGTAGTGGTAGACCTTGACCGTGGCGTCCTTGATCGTTCGCGTCATCCGCTCGGCCTGACCATTGGTCCAAGGATGATAGCGTTTGGTCGGCCGGTGTTCGATGCCATTGACGATGCTGGCGCGGTCGAAGATGTGCGGACCCAGGAAGCGTCGGCTGGGATGATCGCGACTCTTGCGCCGATCGGCGAAAGCCATGCCGTTGTCGGTGAGCACGGTGTGGATCTGGAAAGGGAAACTTCGACCAGGTTCTTGAGGAAAGCTGCGCCGCGGGCGTTTCCGCGCTAAACTTGCGGCATAAGCTGGCGCAATCTGTCGATTGTGCAGGTAATGGATTTTATTTAGGACACATGCAAGCATGTGGTGCCGGCATAGGCGAAACTAAGTTTGGAGATTTGCATGCATGCCTGATGTAACGGCAACACTTACATTCATGGGGGTCATCTCGGGCCTTAACCCCCGGTCCTGACATGGCCCTTCTCGTCAGCCGCGGCATGAGCCAAGGCTGGAAAGCTGCATAGATCGCCGGCAACAACTTTATTGAAACTTTCGGGGCTTCACCTTTAAGCCAAATTGAAGATGCATGTCGGGGCGTGAGTGTCCCGTTTTTGTAAGGTCGTGGCGCGCTAGGCGCAATTCGAGCTACTATGGCGAGACGGCTGTCGTCTTAACGGGACTTAAGTGTCCATCTCCAAATCCGGTCAGGGCAGCAACGCCGCTCGATAGAATCTAAGTCTGCTTCTGCTGGTCCGACTCCAGCAGCTGTCAGTCAGTTCGCGGCCCCGATGCGGCCAGTCAACTCGCTCCTACCTCTCCTCCACAATCCGCAAACACGCCGCAGTCACAAACAGCACGATCAGCCCGAACAATATCCGCCGTGCCCTCCGTCATCTGCAAAATCGTCAACAGCGTCGTCAGCACGGTCAGGGCGCCGGTGCCCTTGATCAGGCCGATATCGAGCCGGCCGCCGGCGAGCAGGCTCGAGGTGATGTGGAGCGCCGTGATGACCTGCCAGTATTGCAGCAAGACCGGGCATCAATGCGCTATCGCGAAAACCAATGCACGCTGGTCTCCTTCAAATGAATGAAGCCGTGGATTTCAGATGGGCAGATACTCATGGCAAGCTGAGAGGCCTTTGAGCCATCACAGGCTGGCTAGGCTTCTCTAAGCTCACTCCCCCGTAGCGTAGCCGCCGGACAACCGCATACATGTGGCAGGTGGTGAAGACTATGATTTCCTGGCGGAGAATGGGGCATAGCGGACGACCAACCTTGCAAGCCGGTCAAGAGCTAACGCCTGAGCTCGTGCAACACTGATGCGACGTCAAGCGATCGGTGTGACATGGCGATGCTTTTTAGGGCTGGAGTTCCAGGAACTGCAGGGCATGCGAGGCCAGTGGTCGATGCACGAACCAAGCTGTGCCAGCGAAGGCGTCGCTCATCGCCGGTCACTAGACCATGCACCGACGCGCAGCGGTGGTCTGTCATCGGAACACCGTCTGAACGGCATTCTTCCAGGGGCGGGCGAGTGGCTTGTCCGTGGTTCGTCTTCGAGGCGGATGCATGTCCGACGTAACGGTCGCCGCGTCTTTGTCGTCAACTCATTCCAAGATCCGGAGCGTCGCCATGCCGGCCGCAGGTGAACGCGCCGATCAGGCTCCGGTCGATCATCACAGTCGTTGGGGCGTGGTAGCCTTATGTGTCAAATTGATCATGATCGCCGGTTTCTTGGCGATCACCAGTTTCGACTTCTGGGATCGAGTCGGGAATCTCGTTGCCAACGGGCGCTTCACGACGCTGACCTCATTCCTGGCAATCTGGGGACTGGCGATGGTGGCGTTGTTGTTCGCATCATTTCAGCCCCGGCTCGTCACACGTCTCCTCTGGGCCGTGCCGCTTGCCCTGTCGAGCGCGGCGGCCTGGCTCTATTTCAAGGCAAGTAACGCCGATCTGTCGGTCTTCGATATTCTTTCCCTTTGGGCGAGCCGCAATTCGGTCGGCGAGGCCGCCAGTTTCTACGATCGGCTGATCTGGCCCGCCGCCGCAATCATGGCCTTTGGCGTGGCGTCGCTTTCGATTCCGCCAGCAGCGAAAGGCGCCCGGCTATCGAGATGGATGGGGCGCATGGCTTGGCTGCCCATGTTGCCGATTCTAATGATTGCCGCCGTGGTTTACGCCAAGGACGGCGGGGGCTCCTCAGGCATGCCGAAACAATTCGCTCCGCTGGCTCTTTCCGCGATGGCCGCGGAGCGGATCATGACACAAGGTGCTCCAGAGCGCCGCTCCGTCGCATGGAACGCCACAACGCAGAACAGGCCCCGCGACATCGTCATGATGATCGACGAAAGCGTTCGCGGGGATTTCGTCGATCTGACGCCTGGCAATTCGCACACGCCCCGCATTGCCGCCCTCGCAGGCAAATTCGTCAATTTCGGTCCCGCCGTGTCCGGCGGTGATTGCAGCGTTTATTCGAACGCCATACTGCGTCTCGCGGCGTCGCGTCGCGATCTGGCCCATTCCGTCAATACCAACCCTACGATCTGGCAGTACGCGAAGAAGGCCGGGTACCGGACGGTGTATATCGACGCGCAGTCGACCGCCAAGGCGGTCGTCGTCCTGGGGAACACGAACTTCATGACGGCGCGAGAAAAGCATGACATCGACAGGACCTATCTCATAGACGATGTAGCGATGGACCATGCCGATCTCCGTTTGATAGAGATCCTGCGCGGCGAGCTGGCCGGCAGCCAGCCCGTCTTCATCTACGCCAACAAGAACGGCGCGCATTTTCCCTATGACTGGTCATATCCTCCATCGGAAGCGGTCTACGGCCCCACAGTGGCGTCGGCCGGCCAGGATACGGTTGCGACACGCATAGCATCCTACCGCAACGCAATCCGCTGGTCGGTCGATTATTTCATGCAAGAACTGTTCGAAAGGGCCGATCTTTCGAATACCGCGATGCTCTATACTTCCGACCATGGACAGCTGCTGAAAGTCGGCGAATCGACCCACTGCACCATCTTTAATCCCGATCCGCGCGTAGGTCTGGTTCCGTTGATGGCCTATGCCGCCGATCCGGCGCTGAGGGCGCGTTTCGCGGCCGGTGCCGCGGCCAATCGCGGCAAGGCGAGCCATTTCCAGATCGTTCCTACCGTGCTGGAGCTGATGGGATACGGTCCCGCCGACATCGCGTCCGAATACGACGAGTCGCTCTTCGCCGCGACGCCCCACCCCGCGCAGTTCACCAGCGGCGATATCTTTGGGTTGTTCTCCGAGTCCATGCACTGGAATCCGTTGGATCTGTCACTGGACTACCTCGAACCTGACGCGAAGACGTTGGTGCCGGGCAAGCTGCCGGCGCAGGCGAGCACCCTTACCTCAGGGACATCGCGGTAAGCCTGGCTGACGCGATGCAGACGGCCCTAATGCGGCCGCTCAACACATCAACTAGCGCTCCTCCACGATCCGCAGATGAGCCGCCGTCACGAACAGCACGATCAGTCCGAACAGGATTCGCCGTGCCCCCTCCGGCAAATCGTCAGCAGCGTCGTCGGCTCGGTCAGCATCAAGGCGCCGATGACGGTGCCGGTGTAGCCGCCAGGGTCACGAAGATGCCGCCGATCACGGCCGCCACCGCCGAGGGCAGGACCAGCGGTTCGGCTTGCGATGGGCCTTGATCAGGCCGATATAAAGCAGGCCGCCGGCGAACAGGCTCGTGGTGACGTAGAGCGCTGACCTGCCAGTATCGCACGCCGGAGAGGCGCACGCGAGCAATGCCGGGGAAGCGGCGGACGCGCTCGCGACGTTCAGAATGCCTTGAACGTATCCCTGGAGGTCAGCATCAGCTGACCGTTGAATGAGATCGAGAAATCGCCAAGCTGGTACTGGCCCTGGTCGTCCTTGACCAGGATGGCGCCGTCGACCTTGTTGGGGCCGCTCTCGATGCTTCTCACGATCCTGTCGACGTAGCGAAGGCTGCTCCTGGCGAACAGCATATCGCTCTTGGCCACCTGTTGCGCGAGACGTTGCAGCTTCGGGTCGCCGCCGACGCTTTGCATGCGCTCTTCAACCGCCGTGGGAGTCAGGCGCGCCAGCGTGTCGTTCAGGGCCGGCAATGCCTTCTGCAGGCTGAACAAGGCATCGGATGCCATCCTGGTGGCGTCGCCGAAGCTCAGGCCCTGGTTGGCAATCGCCTTGTTGGCCTGCGCCTGCGGGCTGCGGTCGGCGGCGGCCTCCATCTCGTCCTGGACGGCCCACATATAGTCATGTTCTTCCATGGCCATCACCGTCTCCTGCGTCTCGCCGGCAGGGATGAAGTAGCGTGGGACGGTGGAGTCCTTATGCTGGCGATCCGCCTCGACCATCGAGCCGATGAAGCGCGTATACTCGGCATAGAGCTCGCCATAATTGGCCTTGCCGGCGTGCATGTAGGGGTCGTCCGCCGTGGTGGTGGAGGGTGCAGCGGCGGACGAAGTCGCCGGCACATCGGGGGCCCGGCCGAAGCTGCCGAACGGATCGTATTCGGTGCCATCCTCGTCGCCGGTCGCGCCCGGACGAATGACCGGAGCCTCGGTCCGCAGCGCCGTGCCCGCCTTGGCGAACGCCTGCTGGCTCGTGCCAGCAACACCGCTCCTGGCCGACAGCAACTTCTGTATCGTAACGGTGAGGTCCGAGGTGATCTGCATCGAGCAATCCTTGAATTTCTTGCCTGCGATCCGCAGGATGAAGCATGGCAGTTAAACAATGGTTGAAAGTGAGCGGCGGAAGGAAATAGTTATTCTGACATCGACAGCGTTCGCCAAATATAATTCAACAACAAATAATATAAGTGACGGCTTCGCGGAAGCGACGACCTTCCATGAAAAATATTCCTTGGCCACTCCATCTCTGTGTTCAATCATTGGATTGCCGACAGTCCAAGTGATTTGAACACAGAGCGAAGCCCTGGCCCGTGGCGGCGCTTCGTCAGACGCCGCGGGGCGCGCTCCCTACAAGACGAAGTCGAACTGCGCGGCAGTCAAGTCGGTCGCGGTGCATATTAGCCCTGCCGCTACCCGCAATAGGAGAAATCTAGCAGCGTTTTATTTTACCGCCAGTAGCCAATTCTGAATTTTACGAATCTAGATAACTATTTTTGAGATATATAATGTATTTCTAAATTTAGAGACTGATTGTATTGTGGCGAGATCTGGATGCGCAGGCGATAAATTCATGGCCGGCCGCTCAAGGTCCTTGTCACCGCTCCTCCACGATCCGCAGATAAGCCGCCGTCACGAACAGCACGATCAGGCCGAACAGGATGCGCCTCGCCCCCTCCGGCATCTGCAGGATGGTCAGCAGCGTCGTCAGCACGGTCAGGATCAGCGCGCCGACGATGGTGCCGGTGTAGCCGCCGCGGCCGCCGAAGATGGAGGTGCCGCCGATGACGGCGGCGGCGACCGAGGGCAGGACCAGGGGTTCGGCGAGCGACAGGGAAGGGGCCTTGATCAGGCCGATATAGAGCAGGCCGGTGATGCCGGCGAGCAGGCTCGAGGTGACGTAGAGCGCCGTGATGACCTGCCAGTACTGCACGCCCGACAGGCGCGTCGCGCGCTCATTGTCGCCGACGGCGTAGAGCAGGCGGCCGAAGCCGGTGCGGGCCAGCGTGAAGACGATCAGCGCCGCCAGCGGTATGAACAGCAGCAGGGCGTTGGGGAAACCCCACGTTACGCCGGTGCCGAGCCAGGCGAGGAAGTCGGGGATCTTGGCGCCCGACGCGATCACCGTGCGCTGGTAGACTTGCAGGCAGCCTGTGCCGATCAGGCTGGTGCCCAGCGTCATGATCAGCGGGTGGACGCGGAAGACGCCGACGCCGATGCCGTTGACCAGGCCGATCAGCACCGCCGGCATCATCGCCAGCAGGAAGGCGACAGAAGGGTCCTGGTTGACGATCTGCGTCGCCATGATGAAGGCGCTCATCGTCGCCACCGTGCCGACGGAGAGGTCGATGCCGCCGGTCAGCATGGTCATGGTCTGGCAGCCGGCGAGGATGGCCAGCGGAATGGCGAATTTGATGGTGTTGGCGATCCAGCGCTCGTTGACGATGCCGGGGCGCAGGATCTGCAGGATCACCACCAGGATGACCAGCAGGATGATCAGCGGCACGAGCGGCCGGTCGGCCATAAAGCGCTTTATGCGGCGGCCGAAGGGGACGGGCGGAGACGTGATCGCGGAGGTGCTCATGGGGTGGGTCCGGTTCGCGATGGGGTGTGTGCGACTTCCCTTCTCCCCTTGTGGGAGAAGGTGGATCGGCGCGCAGCGCCGAGACGGATGAGGGGTGCGTGACGGAGTGAGGCGTTGGCGTTCCCTGGAACCATCCGACCTCTCTTCGCGAGGCCACCTTCCCCCACAAGGGGGGAAGGAAGAAGCGCGCGCCGATGCCCGCCCATCATTGCCGCCCCCGCATGGTGATGAACGCGCCGAACATCACCACCGCCACCATGATGGCGCCTTCGATGATGGCGGTGACGTTGGGGTCGATGGCGAGCAGGGTGAGGTCGGTGCGCACCAGGCGCAGCACGAAGACGGCGACGATGGGGCCGAGCAGGCCGCCCTTGCCGCCGCCGAGCGCCACGCCGCCCAGCACCACGGCGGCGACGCTGGCCAGCAGATAGGGGCCGGGGATGGGGGCGCCGATGCCGGTGCTCATGGTCAGCGCCAGCCCGCCGAAGGCGGCGAACAGGCCCGACAGCGCATAGGCGATGATGCGGGTGCGCTTGACCGGCACGCCCGAGCGGAACGCCGCCAGCTCGCTCGAGCCAATGGCGTAGATGGAGAGGCCAAGGCGCGAGCGCCTGAGCGGTATCCAGATGATGCACAGGCAGACGATGAGCACCAGCAGCGCCTTCGGCAGCCAGGCGTCGACGGCGTCGGGCAGGCCGGGGATCGGCACCGTGCCCGAGATCAGCGCCTTCAGCCATCCGGCGGCGCCGCCGCCGGGCGCGTCGAGCACCAGCAGCGCCGCCCCTTGCAGCACGAACAGCATGGCGAGCGTGACGACGATATCCGGCACGCGGGTGACGACGATGAGCAGGCCGTTGAGCGCGCCGAGGACAAGACCCATGGCGAGCACGAAGGGCACGACGAACAGCGCGTGTTCTTCGGAAGCGCCCGCCATCATCGAGGCGGCGGTGACGCTGGTCAGCGCCATCATGGCGGCGACCGAGAGGTCGATGCCGCCGGCGATGACCACCACCGTCTGCGCGGCCACCGCGAAGGCATAGGGCAGCACCGCGCGTGCCAGCGAACCGAAATCGCCGCTGCCATAGCCGGGCTGGATGATCCGGGTGGCGATGAACAGAACGATGAGCAGGGCGAACAGGCCAATGACCCAGCCCTGGCGGCGCAGGAAATGGCTCATGGCGCCGTCCCCGAAGACGGGGACTGGGGATCGGCCAGTATGCCGATATCGGCCTTGGCGCCGCGCGGCAGGCCGTAGGCGGCGCGCATCAGCGCCGGCTCGTCGGCCTCCTCGACCGGGAAGATGTCGACGAGGCGGCCGCCGAAGATGACGATGACGCGGTCGCAGACGCGCTGCACCTCTTCGAGCTCCGAGGTGTAGAACAGCACCGACTTGCCGTGGCCGGCGAGTTCGCGCAGCAGCTTGTAGATCTCCTGCTTGGTGCCGACATCGATGCCGCGCGTCGGGTCGAAGCACAGGATGGTGCGGGCATCCGCCGCGATCCAGCGGGCGATGGTCACCTTCTGCTGGTTGCCGCCGGACAGGCGCTGCACCTCGCCCTGCGCGCGCGTGTCGATCTGCAGCCGCTCGATGGCGCTCAGCACTTTCGCGCGCTCGCGGCGCATGGGGATCGGTCCCCAATTGCGCAGCGCGGCGCTGAAGGGCAGCGCGATGTTTTCACGCACCGAGCGCTGCATGGCGAGCGCCTCGGAACGGTCGCCCGGCACATAGGCGATCCCCGCGCGGATGGCGTCGATCGGGTGCGAAAATTTCACTGGGCTGCCATCAACCTCGATCGTCCCTCCCGAGGGGCGGATCGAGCCGGCAAGGGCAGCGAATAATTCGTCCTGGCCCTGGCCTTCGAGCGCGACGACGCCGGCGACTTCGCCATCCCTGAGATCGAAGGAGACGTCGTTGAGCTTGGTGCCGACGCGCAGATTGTGGACGGCGATGCGCGGCCGGGCAGGGGCGGGCGCTGCCTTCTCGGCGGCGCCGCGGGCGGCGACATGGGTCTTGACGATGCGCGTGCCGAGCATCAGCTCGACGATCTTTTCCTCGACACCGGGCACGATGTCGACGACGCCGACGGTCTCGCCGTCGCGCAGCACTGTGGCGCGGTCGCACAGCGCGGATATTTCGACGAAGCGGTGCGAGATGAAGATCACGGCGCGCCCCGAATCGCCCTGGCGGCGCACCACTTCCAGCACTTTTTCGGCGAGGTTGGCGGGGAGCGCGGCCGTCATCTCGTCGAGCAGCAGGACGTCGGGCTCGACGGCCAGCGCACGCGCCAGATCGAGCACGCGCAGCACGGCCAGCGGAATGTCGCGCGCGGTGTCGCGCAGGTCGAGGTCGGCAATACCGAGTTCGCGCACCCAGGCGCGGAACGGCTCGACCGGCGTGCCGGTCAGACGCAGATTGGATAGCACGTCGAGATCGGGGATCAGCGACGGCTCCTGGTAGACCGGCAGCAGCCCGGCGCGGCGCGCGGCTGCGGGCGAGCGTATGTCGCGCGCCTCGCCCCGGATCAGGATGCGCCCGGCATTGGCCGATATCGCCCCGGTCAGGATCTTCACCAGCGTCGACTTGCCGGCGCCATTGGCGCCCATCAACGCATGCACCTCGCCCGGCAGCACGGAGAGCGACGCGTTGCGCAGCGCTGCAACCGCGCCGTAGTTCTTGGCGACGCCGGAGGCGTCGAGGAGGGGGCTTTGCGGCAACGGGTTTGTTGTCAAAACGTGTTGTTCTCGATCTCTGCGGCGGTGCGGCAAGTCGGACGAAGGCGGCGACTTTCCTTCCCCCCTTGTGGGGGAAGGTGGATCGGCGCGTTAGCGCCGAGACGGATGGGGGTGTTCCAGCGGAGTGAGACGTCGGTATTGCCTGGAGCACCCCTCATCCGGCCTCGCCTCGCGAGGCCACCTTCTCCCACAAGGGGAGAAGGCAGAAGCGGCTCCAGCCCTTACTCCCCCGGGCCCTTGCAGGCCACGATCTGGTCCTTCGTGTAGGTCGTCCAGTCCGGGATCGAGATCGAGACCGGCCATTCGGGGCTGAGCGACGGGTCGGCGGCGGCTTTCAGCTTGGCCTTGCCTTCCTCGGTGGCATTTTCCCAGAGTTGCGGCTGCACCAGCACGGTCTGCTGCGCCGGCTTCTTGCCGTCGAGAATCTGCAGGGCGAGCGTCACGCCCGCGCCGCCGATCGAGCCGGGGTTGGTGACAGCGGCGCCGACGAGGCCCTTGACCGAGCTCAGCTGGCCGACGAAGCCGGCATTGTCGGCGCCGACGATCGGCACCAGCGGCGCTTGCGATTCCACCAGCGCGTCGACGATGACGTTGTCGATGCCGGACGTCCAGATGCCGTTGATCGGCGTTCCCGTCGACAGGAAGGAGAGGATCTGCTGCTTGGCCTGGTCCTGCTGCCAGCCGGTGAAGACTTCCTGCGCCACCTTCACGTCCGGAAATTCGGCCAGCGCCTTCTTGAAGCCTTTGTCGCGATCGCTATCGGCCGAAGCGCCGGCCGCACCGCGCATGTAAAACACCTCGCCCTTGCCGCCCATCTGCTTGAACAGCCATTTGGCGCCGAGATAGGCGTATTCCTCCTGGTTGTTGGAGATGATGTAGGCCGACGGCTCGGTGACCGCCTGGTCGACGGCGACGACGACGATGCCGGCCTTGGTGGCTTCCTCCAGTCCCGCCTTGATGCCGGCCGGATCGGCGGGATTTACGACGATGGCGTCGACCTTGGCGCTGATCAGGTTGCGGATATCTTCCAACTGGCCGGCGGCATCGGTGTTGCGGTGGGCGATGTTGAGCTTTGCCACCTCGCCGGAAGCCAGCGCCTGCGCCTTCATGGCGCACACCATCTCCTCGCGCCAGCCATTGCCCTGCACGGTGTTGGAAATGCCGATCGTGTATTTGCCGGCGGCCGACGAGACGCCCACCGAGGCCAGCAAGGCAGCGCCCGCAAGCAGCGGGACCATGGTCAGGATTTTCTTCATTTCAGACTTCCTCCACATTGTTTTTCAGTTTCAGTTGCAAGTCGTTGAAACGTGCCGCTCAGAAAGTGATTCAGACTGCCCGCTTCAACTCGTTGTCCTCCGCATGTCGTTGCCCCAAAACCGCGAGACACTTTTGGGCGACATGCTTTCCCTTCACTTGACGTAGGGCCGCAGAACGTCGCGGGCGAGCAGAAAACCCCGTTTGACCTGCTCGTCGCTGCCTTCAAACCGCCTGTCCTCGTGTTCGATGATGACCGACCCGTCATAGCCGGCGCGGTAGAGGCCGGAAAAGAAGCCGCTCCAGTCGACATCGCCCAGCCCCGGCATGCGCGGCACCTGCCAGCCTATCCCGGCCGAGAGGATTCCGCGCTCGTACAAACCATCATGATCAATCATCAGGTCCTTGGCGTGGACATGCAGCATGTAGGGGCCAAACTCCCTGATGAAGCGGGCCTGGTCGATCATCTGCCAGACCAGGTGCGAGGGGTCGAAATTCATGCCGATATCGCCGCCCCAGGTCTCCAGGATGCGGCGCCAGACCTGCGGCGAATAGGCGATGTTGTGCCCGCCCGGCCATTCGTCATAGCTGAAGATCATCGGGCAGTTCTCGAAGGCGAGTTTCACGCCGTGGCCGCGCGCAAAAGCGACGATCTCGGGCCAGACTTTCAGCGCGTCCTGCCAGTTGACGTCGACCGTCTTGGACGCATCGCCGCCGCAGAAGGTGTTGACCACGGATACGCCCATATTGGCGGCCAGCACGATCACCTTCTTCAGATGGCCGATCACCGCCTCGCGGTGCGCGGCATCCGGATGCAGCGGGTTGGGGTAGTAGCCGAGGCCGGAGATGGTCAGGTGCTTTTCCGCCAGCGAGGCGGCGATTTCTTTCGCCTGCGCGGGCGAGGTGGAGGCAGCATCGATATGACTGGTACCGGCATAGCGCCGCGTCGCGCCAGAGGTTCTCGGCCAGCAGGCGATTTCGAGCGCCTCGAAGCCGGCCGAGCCCGCCCAGGCGGCGACATCGGCAAGCGGCGTCTCCGCGAAGGGTGCGGTGAGCAGTCCAAGTTTCATAGTGCCTCCCCAGATCTCTTCATCGTTTCGCGGAAACGCCGAAGAGCTCTTCCTTTGTTTTCGCGCAATTCCGGACGGAAAACCGTTTCACACTTTTCCTGGAATTGCTTGTGCCGTGCCTTCACGGCCGATGCTCATAATGCCTGTTGTTTGGATCGTTTCAACCTTGCGACCTCGTCTTGTTCGAGACTGTGCCGGACAGCCGCCATCGGATCGTCCGAGAGCAGCTCGTTTAGCGCCGAAGTCACCGCCGCGCGAAACGCAGCGTTCGCGGCTAGGCCGGGATCGAAAATCGTGTCGATGGCGAGTATGGCCGAGGCCAGAGCCGGCGCATCGCGGCCGGTGGCGTCGGCGATTGCCGCGACCTTGCCGGCATAGGGGTCCGACACCGGCCAGCGTTTGCCGAACCGGTGCGAGGCCTGGATCAGGTAGGCCATCCAGCCGGCGACCGGCACCGACAGCAGGCCGATGGTCTGGCCCAGCCGCAAGCGGTCGCGGATCGGGTTGAGCAGGCGCTGGACGATCTTCTGCGAACCGTCGGTGGCAATCTGGTGGTTGCGGTGGCGGATCGCGGTGTTCTTCAGCCGGCCGAGGCTCTGCTCGACATAGGCCGAGGGGTCCATGCCGGGCACCGGCATCAGCGTCGGCAGCGTTTCCTCGACCAGCATGCGCCTGATGAAGGCCGACAGTAGCGGGTCGGCGATGGCGTCAAAAGTGTGTTCGAGGCCAGCCAGCACGCCGAGCGTGGCGAGCGTCGTCTGGGCGCCGTTAAGCACCCGCATCTTGAGATGCTCGAACGGCGTGACGTCGTCGACGAAGGTCGCGCCGACCAGATCCCAGCGCGGCACGCGGCCGGCGAATTTCTGCTCGATCACCCATTGCCGGAACGGCTCGCCGACGGCGACGGCGGCGTCGCGGTAGCCGAACCATTGCTCGACGCTGTCGAGGTCGTCCTGCGTCACCGCCGGCGCGATGCGGTCGACCATCGCCGAGGGGAAGGCGGCGTTGGCGGCCATCCAGTCGGCCAAGCCATTGCCGCGCCGTTCGGCGAAGCTGCGCACCACGGTTTCCAGGATGACGCCGTTGGTCGGGATGTTGTCGCAGGAGAGCAGCGTCAGTGGCCGGCCATGCGTGGCCCGGCGCATTTCCAGCGCCCGCGCGAGGATGCCGGGCACGCTTCGCGGTGCATGCGGGTTGGCGAGATCATGGACGATGTCGGGATGGCCGAGATCGAGCGCGCCGCTCGACGGGACGTGGCAATAGCCCTTCTCCGTCACAGTCATCGTCACCAGTTCGATGTCGGATGAGGAGAGCACGCCGAGCGCCGGTGCGGCGCTGTCCTGGCTGTCCACCACGCGGACGATGCTGCCGATGATACGTGCCTCGATGTGGCTGTTTTCGCGGATCAGCCTTGTGTAGAGGCCGCCTTGCCGGCCGAGCGTATCGGCAAGGATGGGCGGGCGGATGTTGATGCCGACAACGCCCCAGCGGTCGAACTGGCGCGCCAGCAAATCATCGGTGTATTCGGCTTGATGGCAGCGGTGGAAGGCGCCGACGCCGAGATGCGCCATGCCGGGCGCAAGGGTCGTCCGGTCATATCCAGGCGTCCGGACAGCGGCCGGAAGCTGGTCCAGCAGGGCCGGCCCGAGCGTTTCCGGCGCTGCCGAAGCGGCGTTCACCGGTTTGCCCCGATCACCGACTGTTCCTGGTCGATCACGGCGCCGGTCATCGGCCCGGCCGCGTCGGAAAGCAGGAAGACGGCAAGGTTGGCGATATCGTCTGGCTTGAGCAGCCTGCCGAAAGGCTGCGCGGCGTTGGCGGCGTCGAGCCAGCCCGGGCCGTGGCCCAACGTCTCGGACTGCATCACGCGTTCGGCCGGCGTGTCTGTCCAGCCGACATTGATGCCGTTGACGCGGATACGGTCGAAACGGTGGGCGTTCGCGGCGTTCTTGGTCAGCGTCGCCAGCGCGCCCTTGGTGGCGGAATAGACGGCGAGTTCGGGCGAGCCGCAATGGGCGTTGATCGACAGGATGTTGACGATGGCGCCGGGCTCCCCGCGCTTCCTCATGTCGGCGATTGCCGCCTGCATCAGGAAGAAAGGTGCCCGCGCATTGACGGCGAACAGCGAGGACCAGTCGTCGAGGTCGGCATCGAGGAAGGAGGCGCGGTCGGTCAGGCCGGCGGCGTTGACGAGGCCGTCGATGCGGCCGAAGCGCTCGATGCAGGCCTGCGCCAGAAGGGCAGGTGTCCGTGGGTCTCCAAGGTCGGCGGCGACGAAGATGGTCGGCGTGCCGATGGCCGACAGTTCCGCCGCCACGGCGTCGCCGCGTTTGCCATCGCGTCCGGTGATCAGCAGCCCGCCGGCGCCAGAACGCGCCAGCGTCTCGGCGATGGCGCGGCCGATGCCTTGCGTCGCGCCGGTGACCAGCACGACCTTGCCTTGGAGATGAAGCTCCATTCCTCCTCCCGGAACAAAGTTTCTATTTTTCAAAATATGGAACGGCAATTCCCGATAGTCAATTGTGCCAGCAGCGTCTCATGCGCCGCGTTTTGCCGCGACGCCTTGGACCAGCGCCATGCCGACCGCCAGCGATGCCGCCAGCGAGCGAAAGCCGGCGAAATCGGATTCCACCACTTCCAGCCAGCTGTCCGACAAGGGGATCAGCGGGCTGAAGGTGCTGTCGGTGATGGTGACGATGCGGGCCTTGCGTTCATGCGCCACCGCGACAAGGTCGGGCGTGATCGAATTGTAGGGACTGAAGGAGACGGCCAGCACGGCATCCCGGCCGCCGATGCAGCCGACCTGGTCGAGCGCCGAGGAGCCGACATTGTCGACCAGCACATTGCGCACGCCTTGCTGCGACAAGGTCAGCGACAGATAGGCGGTGACCGGGAAGGCGCGCTTGGAGCCGATGACATAGATCAGCTCGGCGGCCGCCAGCAGCGTCACCATCTTTTCGAAGCTCTCGACGTCGAAGCCCGCTTCGATGCGGCCCAGCGAGGCCTGCGAGGCGCCGACCATGCCGTGCAGGAAATGCATCGTGGCATTCGGCTCGGCCTCGGTGCGCGGCTCGCCGCGCGCTTCCGGCCACGATCCCTTGACGTGCTCCTTGAACAGGCCCTGGAAATCGGAAAAGCCGGAATAGCCGAAGATCTGGGCGAAGCGCACCAGCGTCGAGGGCTGCACGCCCGCCTGTGCCGCCACCTGCGCGATGGTGCCGAGCGCGACATCGCTTGGATGCTGCCACATGAAGATCGCCACCTGGCGCAGCCGCTTGGGAAAATGCACGGTGCCGGAGGAGAGCACGGCGCGCAGTTCCTCATAGGTCTGCGGCTTGAAATAGCCCAGTGCCGCCAGCGAGCGCCCGCGCTTGCGCGTCGCCGCCTCGTCGCTGAGAGATCGTCCCGAAGGTTTGCCCGCCCCATTCATGACGCTCAGGCTAGCGTGGCACAATCGTATTACAATACGGAAATTGGAAATTATGTTCGAAAGTGGTAGCCGGGCTTGGCACGTCGCCAATGATCTACCGGAGGAGAAACCATGGTCTACGCAACATCGGATGGGTTGGCGGGCAAGCGCCTGAGGGTCGGCATGGTCGGCGGCGGGCGCAATGCCTTCATCGGCGCCGTGCATCGGCTCGCCATGCGCCTCGACGACCAGATCGCGCTGGTGGCCGGCGCGCTGTCATCCGACCCGGAGAACGCCGCCGCCTCCGCCGCCGAGATCGGCATCGCGCCGGAGCGCAGCTATGCCGATTATCATGCCATGGCCAAGGCCGAGGCGGCGCGGCCTGACGGTATAGAGGCGGTCGTCATCGTCACGCCCAATCATCTGCACGCGCCGATCGCCACCGCCTTCCTCGAGGCGGGCATCGACGTGATCTGCGACAAGCCGCTGTCGACCACGCTCAGCGACGCTGAAGCGCTGGTGACGCTGGCGCGGGCAAAAAACCGCCGCTTCGTCGTCACGCTGAACAACAGCGGCTACGCCATGGTCCGCCAGGCGCGCGAAATGGTCATGGCGGGCGAGCTTGGCCGCATCGTCTCGGTGCATGGCGCCTATATCCAGGACTGGCTGACCAGGCCGATCGACGCCGAGGGCCAGAAGCAGGCGGAGTGGCGCACCGATCCGGCCAGGGCAGGGCAGTCGGCGGTGCTTGCCGATATCGGCGTGCATGCCTTCAACCTGGCGAGCTACATTTCGGGCCGCGAGGCCGAGGCGGTGTCGGCGGACCTGTTCACCGCCGTGCCCGGACGCCGGCTCGACGACAATGCGCATGTGATGGTGCGCTGGACGGATGGGGCGCGCGGCACCATCCTGGCCAGCCAAACCTCGCCCGGCCACTACAATGATCTCTCCGTGCGCATCTATGGCGACAGAGCCGGGCTCGAATGGTCGGGCGGGCGGCCGGAGGAACTGCGTTTTTCGGTCTATGGCGAGGAAACCCGCACGCTGGTGCGCGGCGGCCATGGTTCGACAGCGGAGGCCCGGCGCGTCTCGCGCATGCCGGCGGCGCATCCCGAAGGCTATATCGAGGCCTTCGCCAATTTCTATCGCGACGCCGCCGACATCATCCGCGCGCATCGCTCCGGTGGCGTGGTCGATGCCGCGCGCGCGGCGCAGGTGCCGGATGTCATCGATGGCGCGCGCGGCGTGAAGTTCGTCGCCGCGGCGGTGGCGTCGAACGCGGCGGGCGGGGCGTGGACAGCGGCAAGGTTCGCGGTCGACGGATAGCAGGCCTTTCCCATCCTGATCGAATCGGGGCGGGTTCCATTCAGCGGGTGCTTCGCTGAAGAAAACCTGCCGAAATTACTGTCGTTGGGAAGTTGGATTCAAATGGATTCGGATCGCTTTTGGGCATATACTCTCCTTAGCTAAACAAAGGGGGAGATGATGGCTCGCATTCGCCGAAACGTCTGGAGTCTCGCACAGCCCTGGGATCCTGTTTTGCTGTGGTATGCACGTGGCGTGCAGGTTCTCAAGACCCGGCCGTTCGCGGATGTCACCAGTTGGCGATACCTTGCCGCGATCCACGGTGTCGAAGAACAGATATGGCGCGAGTTCGGCTGGCTCAAACCCGCCGAGCATTTGCCGCAGACGCCTGAATTCAAGAAGCAGGATCAGGGCCAGTGTCAGCATCATGGCTGGTATTTCGTGCCCTGGCACCGCGGCTATCTCGCTGCTTTTGAAGCCATTGTTCGCGCCGCCATCGAGAAATTGCCCGGTGCTCCGAAGGACTGGGCGCTGCCTTACTGGGACTACAACAGCAAGGCCGTCGCCAATCCGCGCCTACTTCCTGAAGCCTTTGCAAAAAATGTCTGGCCCGATGGCGGCGACAATCCGCTGTTCGACAAAAGGCGTTATGGGCGGGGCGACGGCGTGGTGGTCATCCGGCCAGAGGACGTGGATACCAAGACCGCACTCACCGATGGGCAGTTCGAGGGCGTCGCCAACGGCTCACCCGGCTTTGGCGGTGTGCGCACGCCTTTCCAGCATGACGCCGATCGCGATCACGAAGGCTGGCTCGAGCAGGTGCCGCATGACGTGGTGCACGGGCGCGTGGGCGGTTCCCAGGCCGGTCAGGATCCAAACGACTGGCGGTCCGCGGGCCTCATGTCGATGCCGGAAACGGCGGGGCTCGACCCTATTTTCTGGCTCCACCACGCCAATATAGACCGGCTGTGGGAGGTCTGGCGCAAGCGCGACGCTAGCCATAAAAATCCGGTGCTCTCTTCATGGCTCAACGGCCCGGCCGGGCGCCACAAGTTCATTCTTCCGCAACCCAATGGAACGCGCAAACAATTCGCACCGAAAGATATGCTCGACACAACCGCGCCGGCGCTCAACTATGTCTATGAAGACACCAGCGATCCCTTTGCCGGGCAACAGCGCCTCAGTGCGAGGCTGAGAACGTTGAGCATGGCGATACCCGGCGCCCAAGGCGTTGCAGGTCCGGAGGTCAGTTCCGTGGCAAAGAAGCCCATCGTTGAATTGCTTGGCGCCAACGCCAAGGCCGTCATGCTGTCCAACGCGCCGACGTCGACGACAATCAAGGTCGACAAGCCGACCGCCCGCAAAGTCACCAACAGCTTCAAGATGAACGAGTTCACGGCGCGGTCCGTCCCGGAACCCGACCGCGTGTTTCTCAACCTGGAGAATATTACGAGCGACAACAACGCCGCCGTGTTCGACGTCTATGTCGGGCTGCCCGAAGGCGCGGACCCGGCGGCGCATCCCGATAATCGGGCAGGGGTGGTGTCGCTGTTTGGAGCGCGCGCCGCGACGAACATGGCCAAACCGCACGGCGGTTCGGGGATGACGAAGGTGCTGGAGATCACCGATACAATCGACCGGCTGCATCTGTCAGGCAATGCCGACCTCAGCAACTTGTCCGTGCTGTTCGTGCCGGTGAGCTCGGTCGGAGCGGGAGGGGTCTCGATCAAGCGCGTCAGCATCTATCGTCAGTCAAGTTGATGTTGAGACAATGGCTCCAGGCTCGGGGTTTCGGCCCGCTCGGGCTTCTGCTCTGGGGCGTCAGCCTGTGTGCCTGGCTGCTGATCGTTGGCGGTGACCGGCTTCATGTCGCCCTGCCGCTGCTGTGCGGCGGGGCTGCAACCTCCGTCATTCCCCAAGGCGCATTCGCGCTCGAGTACGCGGTTCAAACAGTGGGCTGGCCGGCGCTCGCCGGCGGGTCGGCGCTGATGGTGATCGCGATGATGGCGCCGGCGCTCGCCGGCCCGCTTCTTCACTTGTGGTATCGCTCGTTGTCACGCCATCGCTGGCGAGCGATCCTGCTCTTCGTCGCCGGCTACCTGTCGATCTGGACGATCGCCTGCGTGATCCTGATCTTGACGGCCTACCTCTTGCATGGCTCGACCGGTTCGGAACTGGGCGCGGGCCTGGTGGCTGCCGCGGCTGGCCTGGCCTGGCAGATCAGTCCGGTACGGGCACGCTGCCTTGCCCGGTGTCACTTGCGGCCACGGCTGTCGATCTTCGGCGCGGCGGCGTTCGCCGATCCGCTGTTGTTCGGTCTCACCCTGGCCTGCTGGTGCGTTGCCACCTGCTGGGCCCTGATGCTTTTGCCGCTCTGCCTCGCCGATGCGCACTTGCCGATCATGGCGGCGGGGGCGCTTCTCGTCGCCATCGAACGGACCCGGCAACCGGGGGCCGGCCGATCGGGCCTGGTCTTTCGATAGGATTGGCCGCCCTGGGCGATGATCGATGGAAGGAACTGGCGCCGGCAATCACCCGGCATCCAGTTGCTCCACCAGGTCAGCCAGCATCGGACGCTGCCCGGCGAGGATCTTCGACGCCGCCTCGGGCAGGCTGAACCAGCCGGCCCTGTCGACCTCCGGGAACTCCTTCATCAACCCGGACCTTGGTGGCCATTCCATGGTGAAGCTGTTGCTCTTGATCGTGGCGATGTCGATCCCGGCCTTGGCCTCCACGGACCAGGCGATGACGATCTTGCCGCCCGGTTGCCTGTAGTCGCCGAGGCGTTCGAAGGGACCGTCGATTGTTATGCCGAGCTCTTCCCCGGTCTCGCGTTGCGCTGCCGCCAATTCGTCCTCGTTCTCGTCGACGAGTCCTTTCGGGATCGACCAGGCGCCTTCGTCCTTCTTCGCCCAGAACGGGCCGCCGGGATGAACCAGAAGCACCTGGATATCCCCGTCGCTTTGACGATAAATCAGCAGGCCCGCACTACGTTTTGCCATTTTTGCATGTCCGTTTGCGGCGCCGGTGCGAGGTTTGCCGATTCTTGAGTCGATCATGCGTGCTGAACTTGCGCCGGGAAATTGCGACGCTATGTCAGATGCATCTGCATTGCACCTCATCCGCGAGTTCGGCAATCTGATAGCATCGATTCTGGGGCGGCGTCGAAATCAGATGGGGCGTCCGGTATGCAACTCGGTCTGATCGGTTACTACAGCGATTTCGTGGTCTATCCGCTGGCGATCGCCCTGTTGGGCGTGGCCGGGCTGATCGAGGCGGGGGAAGAAAGCGCGCCGGAGTGGCTAGGCACGGTGCTGATCTGTCTCGGCCTGTGGACGTTGATCGAATACGTCCTGCACCGCTTCGTCCTGCATCACGTTCCCTTCATAAGGGACCTGCATGACCGTCATCACATCGAGGAGCGCAGTCCGGTGGGCACGCCGACCTGGCTCAGCCTTGGCGTGCATGCGTTGATCGCGCTGCCCGTCTGGCTGCTTTCGGATTTCGCGACCGCCAGCGCGGTCGGCTGCGGGCTGATGCTGGGCTATCTCTGGTACATCAGCGTCCACCATATGATCCACCACTGGCACCCCGCCCACCCCAGCTATCTCTACACGCTCAAGCGCCGCCACGCGGTGCACCACCATATCGACGACAACGCCAATTTCGGCGTGACGTCGCTGTTCTGGGACCGGGTTTTCGGCACGGCGCGGCTTTGAGGGCAGTAGGCAGCAGGCGGTAGGCAGTAGGCAGTAGGCAGTAGGCAGTAGGCAGTAGGCAGTAGGCAGTAGGCAGTAGGCAGTAGGCAGTAGGCAGTAGGCAGTAGGCAGCCGTTCAGCGCCGCTTGCCGCGGCTGGCGGGCGACTTGCCGCCGCGAGGTCCCGTCTGAACCGGCGTGTTGTGCTGGTTTTCGTGAGACAGTTTGCGCCAGCGGGCGAGGCGCTCCGGGTCGAGCGTGCCGGCCTTCAAGGCGGCCTGCACCGCGCAGCCCGGCTCATGCACATGCGTACAGTCGCGGAATTTGCAGAGCGGCGCCAGCTCGGTGATTTCGGCAAACAGCGTGTCGATGCCGTAGCCGACGTCGCTGACCTGCAGCGTGCGCATGCCCGGCGTGTCGATCACCCAGCCGCCGCCGGCAATGGCATGCAGCGACCGCGCCGTGGTGGTGTGACGCCCCTTGGCGTCGTGCTCGCGGATGGCTCCGGTCTGCTGCGGCGATTGCTGCGCCGATCCGGCCAGCGTGTTGACCAGTGTCGATTTGCCGACGCCGGAGGAACCGATCAGCGCCACCGTCTGGCCCACGCCGCACCAGGCAGCGAGTGCGCTCGCGGCGCCCGATATGCGCGGGTTGAGCGTCACCACCGCCAATCCGCGCTGCAGCGCGGCGGCCTGGCTTTGGTACGCCTCGGCGTCCTCGGCCGTGTCGGCCTTGGTCAACAGGATCACGGGTGTCGTTCCGGCCTCGTTGGCCAGCGCCAGATAACGTTCGAGCCGGGCGATGTTGAAGTCGGCATTGCAGGAGGTGACGATGAACAGCGTGTCCACATTGGCCGCGGCCAGCTGCGGCCCCCTGCCGCCCTGGACGCGGCGTTCCAGAACCGTCTTGCGGGCCAGGCGCCGCCGCACGAGGTGGCTATGCGGCTCGGCCAGCACCCAGTCGCCGACGGCGTAGTCGCCGGTGGTGGCCTGCGGCGGCAGAGACAGGTCGGTTTGTCCCGCCTGGGACAGGCCGCCCAGCCGATCGCGATGGACCATGGCAACGCGCGTCGGGATGAGGTCTGCATCGCCCGGTTCCAGCTGATCGCCGAAAAACTCCGACCATCCAAGGTCGGCAAGCGATAGGGACGGGGCGGGGGAGGAGGCCGTCACGGCTTCGACCAAGGGGACGGCGTCGCTGACATTGGACAGTATCCTCGGGAAAGATAGGAGAGGCGCCGATCTCTCAGGATGGGCGATCGGCCCACGCCGCTGTATGGGCGGCATGGTGGGATTTGGCAAGCATTTCACGGCGAGAGGGCCGGGCTCACCCGTCAGTGACCCCGATTGTCGCGATGATCACCAGGCGAGCCTCAAGACAAGAGGCGGCCCGCCAAGCCGGAGTCCGCATTTTCTTGACAAGCTGTGCTGGGCGGATGTTACTGCCGCCAGCCGCTTGGGCTGGGGGACTTTGCCGTGAAGAAGACATATCAGAAGCCGGTGCTGGCGAAGCGCGAACTGCTTTCTACCGTGACCGCCGCGCCTGCCACTTCCGGGCGTTGATCCGCAAGCCGTAGGGCGAGAGCGTCGAGGCCGCTGCTCACAGCTCCTTTTCCGCCAGTTCCCTGAATTCGTCGGGCACGGAGCGTGCCGCTTCCAGCGCCACCGTGCCGTAGCCGACGGCCTGCTTGCCGAAGCGTTCGCGGATCTTGTCGATGGCGCGGTCGGCGCCGAAACGGGCGAGGCCCTTTTTGCTACCGGGGCGGCGCTTCTCGTCGGCGAGACCGAGCGGCAGGTCGAGCTGCAGTTCGGCACTCTCCCAGAGATGCGAGACCGAGATCGCCAGCAGCGAGATGGTCTTTTCCCGTGGATGGTCGGCAAGCACGCCGCGCACCAGGTCGCCGGCGATCTCGGCCAGCATGGTGGTCGCCGAAATCGGCTGATCCAGCGTGATCGAGCGCGTGACGGCGCTGAGATCGGCAAAGCGCACGCGCACCGTCACCGTGCGGCCGGGCCGCGCCTTGGCGCGCAGCCGGCTGGCGACGCGGTCGGCCAGATGCAGCAAGGTGGGCACGATCACCTGCGCAACGGCGGGTTTCTGGCCGAGCGCCGATTGCGCGCCGGCCGAGTGCGCCCGGCGCCTGGTCTCGAGTTTCCGCGGGTCGCGGTTCCATGCGAGAGCGGCGAGCTTTTCGCCGGCGGCGGGACCGAGCAGCCGCGTCAGCGCGCCGCTATGCGTCCTCGCCAATTCGCCGATGGTCTCGACGCCGATCTCGGCAAGCCGCGCCTTGGTCGCCGGACCGACGCCCCACATCAGCGAGACCGGCAGATCGTGCAGGAAGGCCAATTCGGTGCCGGGATCGACCACCACCAGCCCGTCGGGCTTGGCGACCTGCGAGGCGATCTTGGCCAGATGCTTGGTGCGGGCCACGCCGATCGAGATCGGCAGGCCGAGTTCGGCCCGCACGCGGCGGCGGATGGCCGTGGCGATCTCCCGCGGCGAGCCGAACAGATGCGTGCAGCCGGCGACATCGGCGAAGGCCTCGTCGATGGAAATGCGCTCGACCACCGGCGTGAAATCGTCGAGCACCTTTATCGCCGCGTCGCCCAGCCGCTGGTAGTGGCTGAAATTGCCGCCGACGAAGATCAGTTGCGGGCATAGCTCGCGCGCCTTGCGCCCCGGCATGCCGCCGCGCACGCCGAAGGCGCGCGCTTCATAGGAGGCGGCCAGCACCACGCCGCCGCCGACCGCGATCGGCTTGCCGCGCAGCGACGGATCGAGCAACTGCTCGACCGAGGCATAGAAAGCGTCGAGATCGGCATGCAGGATGGTGGCTATCGTCTCCATCCGGCTGCATATCCACGGTTGCTGATGGACTGGAACGAATAGAGAACATAGCATGTACATCTGTCAAGCGATATGTCCGCTCTCGGCTGTATCACCGCTCTTCCCGCGAAAATCGCGCAGCCAATGTCGGATCGCGGTTTTCGACAGCGTCTTCAAGACGGGCAACGAGGCTGCCGGCAATACGCCCGAGTGCGGAAGGAGCACGACATGACCGACCACATCATCGCGCCTTACTCGGACTGGTTCGAGGCGCACAAATCGCATCTCGCAAAGGAGAAGGCGCTGACGCGCCAGCGCCAACAACTCGCGGCGGAGCGGCGCGCGCTGCCGTGGCTGCGCATCGACAAGCCCTACGCGTTCGATACGACCCAGGGCAGGAAATCCCTGGCCGATCTCTTTGGCGGCCGCAGCCAGTTGATCATCTATCACTTCATGTTTCCGCCCAATGCGGACTATCGCTGCACCGGCTGTTCGTTCCTTTGCGACCACATCGATGCCGCCAACCAGCATCTCAGGCATCACGACGTCTCGCTGGTCGTCTGCGCGCGCGCTCCGCTGGCCGAGATCCTGGATTTCAAGGCGCGGATGAATTGGCGGTTCGATTGGGTTTCGTCATTCGGAAGCGATTTCAATTTCGACTTCCAGGTGTCGTTCACCGAGGACCAGATCAGTTCGGGCAAGGTGCTGTTCAATTTCGAAGAGGTCGCGATGAAGGGCAGGGATCGCGCTGGCGCGACCGTTTTCTACAGGGATGACGACGGCACGATCTACTGCACGTTCCAGGTGCGGAGCCGGGGCGGCGAGAACCTGATCGGGACCTACAGCTATCTCGACCTCACTCCCATGGGCCGCAATGAAAACGGGCCATCGCATACGCTGGGCGATTGGGTCCGCCTTCACGACGAGTATGATGATCGGTGATGATCCGATCTCGCCGCGCGGTTGGGCAGCGCCTTGACCTTGCGGCATCCATCAAGAGCTGCGGCGATCATGTGTTCGCCAGATGCTCGGCCCGCAGCGCCGCCTTCATCCGTTCCAGCGCCGGCTCGCCGCCGGCCGCCAGCTCGTCGGCGGTGCGGGCGAGCTGATCGTCGGCCTTGCGGTGCTTGCTGCCCCAGGCGCCGAGCGTGGCCAGCACCGGCAAAAGGTCGATGCCGGCTTCCGTCAGCCGGTAGATCGCCTTCAGGCCGTGGCTCGGATCGCCGCTGCGGGTGAGGATGCCTTCGTCCTGCAGCGTCTGCAGCCGCTCAGCCAGCGTGCGCGAGGAGATGCCTTCATCCGACTGCAGGAATTCGCGAAAATGCTTTTTCCCGGCGAAGACCAGGTCGCGGATGATGAGCAGCGTCCAGCGGTCGCCGAGCAGTTCCAGCGACAGGCTGATCGGGCAGCCGGATCTTTCGCGCGTCGACATGTCTACGGTTCCATTTTTAAATCACTTTACTATTGACACCATTTTTGCCTTGCGTCAATGGTTCCAAAAGTAAAGCAATTTCCGTTGAGCTGGACAAACGAGGAGACGACGATGAAGAAGCTCATCCTGCAGATGCAGATGTCGGTCGACGGTTTTGTCGGCGCCTATGACGACCATCGCTGGCAGCTCTGGGAATGGGGCGACGACATCGGTTGGGACGATGAGCTGAAGCGCGATTTCAACACCGTTTTCGCCGGCATCGACACCATCCTGCTCAGCCGCAAGATGGCCGAGGAGGGCTATCTCAGCCACTGGGGCAATGCGGCGAAGAAGTTTCCACGCGATCCGTTCTATGCCTTCGCCCAGCGTATCGTCGAGGCCCGGAAGGTGGTGCCGAGCGACAGGCTCAAGGCTTCGCGCTGGGAGCGTACCACGGTGGTGAGCGGCGACCTGCCGCGCGAGGTCGAGGCGCTGAAGGCGGGCGAGGGTGGCGACATCATCGTCTTCGGCGGTGCCGGCTTCGCCTCGTCGCTGATCGCAGCCGGGCTGGTCGACGAGTTCCAGCTGTTCATCAATCCAGCCGTGCTGGGTGCCGGCCTCCGCATCTTCGACCAGGGCGGTTTTCGTAACCTGCGCCTGCTCGGCTCGAAAGCCTATGCCTGCGGCATGGTGGTGAACCGCTACGCCCCGGCGCGGTGAGCGGGGCACGGCGAGGTTCCTGTCAAAAAACTGTTTGGGCAGAATCCTTTGCCCTCGTCTCTTCGTCTTCAAGGTGCGGTCGCCGGTGTGGCGGCCGCCTCAACCCCAGATGGAGATGACGATGATCCTGGTGACGGGCGAACTCGCCCAGCGCCACGCCGCGATGTTTCGGGGCGAGGATTAGCGTGGGCGGAAAAATCGTCCGCTGCGACGTATCCTTTTCGCCGGCCCATCCGTCTCTGCTTCTCGAAAGGTCGCGCGGTCCGCGATCCATAACCAGGAGAGCATCATGGCGAGCATCGAGAGCGAAGCAAACAGGAACCACTACGCGGCGATCGGCGCCAATGCCGGCAAAATGAACCCGCAGGCGTTCGTCGAGTTCAACAATACGAGTTGGACGGCGCTGACCGGCGAACCCGGCGGCGTCGACTATATCGAGGTGGATGCCGGCGGCGTGCCTGCGCTATGGGCCGTGCCGAAGGGTGCCGACGAGCGGCGCGTGCTGTTTTACGCGCATGGCGGCGGCTTCGTCGGCGGCTCGATCTACACCCACCGCAAGCTGGTCGGCCATCTGGCCAAGGCCGTCGGCTGCCGGGCGTTGCTCTATGGCTATCCGCTGGCGAACGAGGCCAAGTATCCGGCGCAGCTCGAGGCGGCGATGGCCGCCTGGGACTGGCTCATCGACCAGGGCTTCGACACCAGGCGGATCGCGCTTGCCGCGGATTCCTGCGGCGCGGTGCTGACCTATGGCGTGCTGCAGCGGTTGCGGGCGCAGGAGCGGCCGCTGCCGGCCGCCACGCTGATCATCTCCGGCTGGTTCGACATGGCGCTGACCGCCGCCAGCTATGAAACCAATCGCGAAAAGGATCCTTTCTTCGCCAAGGGGGGCGTCGACTGGCTGGTGACCAACTTCATAGGCGACCGCGACCGGCTGGATCCGGAGGTCAGCCCGCTCTATGCCGATTTGAGTGGCTTTCCGCCCGTCTTCCTGCAGGCCGGCGCCGATGAGACGCTGGTCGACGAAAGCCGCATGTTCGCCGAGCGCGCGCGGCAGGCTGGCGTCGAGGCGCGCCTCGACGTCTTCGACGACATGCTGCACTCGTTCCAGATGATGGCCGGCCGGGCGCCGGAAGCCGACGATGCGATCGGCCGCCTCGCCGCCTGGGTGCGGCCGAGGCTCGGGCTGTCGGATACCGGTGACGATGCCGCCAGCCACAAGGTCGCCGGCGGCAAGGCGGCGTAGGCATGGGCGGGCCGATCGGGTCGCATATGGTGCTTGTGGATGCGCGGGGCCTGCGCGATGCTGCGGCAAGGCCGAGCGACGCGCCGCGATGAACCAGCAGATCCGCAATTTCCGTGAGACGAGGCAGGGCATCGAACCGCGCCCCGATCCCGAAGGCCTGTTCGACCTGCGCTACAGGGCGTTCCTGGAGACGGTCTCGCATCTGCGCGTCCGTCTCCACCGCTATTGCGCGCGCATGACCGGCTCGGCTCTCGACGGCGAGGACATCATGCAGGAGGCCCTGTTCGAGGCCTATCGCAAGATCGGGCAGCTCGACGATACACAGGCGCTGCGACCGTGGCTGTTCCGCATCGCCCATAACAGGTGCATCGACTTCATCCGCACCCGCCGCACGCGGCTCAAGGCCGAAGCCGGCTATGCCGGCGATGAGATCGTGCTGCCCGTCGAACCCGCCGGTGCGGGCGCCGGCCGCGCCATCGAACGGCTGGTGGTGCATCTGCCGCCGAAGGAGCGCGCCTGCGTGCTGCTCAAGGATGTCTTCGACCATTCGCTGGAGGAGATCGCCGGCCTGGTCGGCTCGACATCGGGCGGCGTCAAGTCGGCGCTCAATCGCGGCCGGGCCAAGCTCGCCGCCTTGCCGGCGCAACCGGTCGCGGCCCCCGCGCACGATCCCGAGCTGGAGCGGCTGCTCGGCCGCTATGTCCAGCTCTTCAATGCCAGGGACTGGGACGGGGTGCGGGCACTGACCAGCGCCGACGCCCGGCTGCGGGTTTCGGACTGCTACAACGGCCTGCTTTCCGACTCGCCCTATTTCGTCGAGTATGAACGCGGCGAGCCCTGGCGCATGCGGCCGGACACGATCGAAGGGGAGGCGGTGCTGGTCGTCGACAGGCTGCGTGGCGAGGTCTGGCGGCCAGTATATTTCGTGCGCATCCATGCCGAAGGCGGCGCCATCGACCGCATCGCCGACTATTACGCGTGCCCCTGGATCCTGGAATTGGTCTTGGCGGACGCGGAATGAAGCGCGGCCTTTCTTCTCCGCCTGGGGAGAAGAAAGAAGCGCTCACTTCGCGTCATGAAAAATGATGCCGAGCGTGTGGCGCATGCCTGAGCGCAGGCGGCTGACGCCGTGGCGCAGGTTGACGCGGTAGTTGCCTTTGGTTCCCTGCACCGGCCGGTTGTGGACGGCGAAGGCCACGGCGTCACCCTGGCGCAAGGGCACCACCTCGACCCGGCTCTGCATGCGCGGCCGCTGTTCGGTCAGCGCGAACTCGCCGCCGGTGAAATCCTCGCCCGGCTCGGAGAGCAGGATCGCCACCTGCAGGGGAAAGGCGAGATCGCCATAGAGGTCCTGGTGCAGGCAGTTGAAGTCGCCGGGGACATATTGCAGCAGAAGCGGCGTCGGCCTGACCTGGCCGGCGGCGTGGCACTGGTCGAGAAATTCGGCATGGGCGGCGGGGTAGCGCAGGGTAATACCCATGCGCTCGTTCCAGCGGTTGGCGACCTCGGCCAGCCTGGGATAGAGCGCGCTGCGCAGGCCGCCGAGCAGATCCGGCAAGGGATAGCGGAAGTAGCGGTATTCGCCCTTGCCGAAGCCGTGCCTGGCCATGTGGATGTGGCTGCGGAAATGCTGTTCCTTGACGTAGAGGCCGGCGATCTGCCGGCACTCTTCGGGCGAGAGCAGCTTTTCCATCACCGCGCAGCCGAAGCCGTCGAGCTCCGCGGCCAGGGTTGGCCAGTGGTAAGCGGCGATGCGTGTCTCGGCCGCTTCCACCGCCGCTGTGGCAACCTTGGCGTGGGCGTTCATATGGCGGCCTCCTTCTCGAGCAGCGCGCGCTTGCGTTCGATACCCCAGCGATAGCCCGAAAGCGTGCCGTCGGCCCTGATAACGCGGTGGCAGGGGATGCCGAGCGCAATGGCGTTGGCGGCACAAGCGGTTGCCACGGCACGCGCGCCGTTCGGCTGGTCGAGGCGCCGGGCAAGCGCGGTGTAGGTGACGGTGGCGCCGCAGGGAATGGCGCGCAGCGCCTCCCACACACGCTGGTGGAACGGCGTGCCGTGGCGCGTGTCGAGCGGCAGGTCGAGGCCGGCGCCGGGCGTTTCGATGAAGCGGGCTATCGCCGCGAGATCGCCGCGCAGGGCGGCCTCGTCTTCGACCAGCACCTTGCCGGGAAAGCGGTCGGCGAGGTCCTGCTCCAACGCTTCGGCGTCGGAGCCGATCAGGATGGCGCAGACGCCGACGGGGCTGCGCGCCGCCAGGATCTTGCCGATCGTGGATTGGTCGACGGCGTAGGCGATGGTGTCGAGGGCGGCAATGTTGCGGGCTGTCGCCGGCATGTGGGTTTGCATCGGGTTCATTGTCTTCACTCCTGTGTCTGTGCCTGAACCCTAGCCATGTGCGTTGCGTGTCTCACTCCGATGC
This sequence comes from Mesorhizobium huakuii, assembly GCF_030160235.1. GTDB lineage: Bacteria > Pseudomonadota > Alphaproteobacteria > Rhizobiales > Rhizobiaceae > Mesorhizobium > Mesorhizobium huakuii. Next base: position 361,371 of record NZ_BSNY01000021.1, on the reverse strand, counting down.
TTGCTTTCAAATTCGAATTGCCGCGTTCGTGGATAAGGACGCCAGGGTAAGCGCTTCAAGCGACACGCGTGACAGCGACCTCGCCAAGCAGGAAAACCTCGCCGGACAACAGCCGCAGCTCGATCTCCCCGGATGCGGTGCGGCTCCATTCTGCCTTGCCATCGGCGACAAGCCCACCGATGGCGGCCAGGACCTGTGACTTAGCGTCGATGGCGGCACCGTTGGCGATCTCGATGTTCGCACCGGCGGCGGAAGACCTTGCCATCGTGCGCATCGCCGGATCTCGTCAGGCCCGCGAAGACCGGTTGGCCTTCGTCGACCCTTGGGCCTCGCGGTCGAGCAGCGCGCGCTTGCGCTCGGCGCCCCAGGCGTAGCCGGACAGCGCGCCGTCCTTGCGGATCACGCGGTGGCAGGGGATCGCGACCGCGTGCGCATTGGCGGCGCAGGCGGCGGCGATGGCGCGGGTCGCCTTCGGCGAGCCGATGCGCTCGGCGATCTCGGCATAGGACACCGTGTTGCCGACCGGGATGTCCCGCAGGGCTTGCCAGACGCGCTGCTGGAATGCGGTGCCGCGCACGTCGAGCGGCAGGTCGAGACCGAGCCGTGGGGCCTCGACAAAGCCGACGACGCGGGCGACCAGCGCCTCATAGTCGCTGTCGCCGCCGATCAGCCGTGCCTTGGGGAAACGGTCCTGCAGGTCGCGGACCAGCGCGTCCGGATCGTCGCCGAGCAGGATCGAGGCGACGCCCTTGCGGCTCGACGCCACCAGTATGGCGCCGAGCGAGGTCTCGCCGACGGCGAAGCGTATGTCCTCATTGGCGCCGCCGGCGCGGTAGCGCGTCGGCGTCATGCCGAGCATGCCGGTGGATTTCTCGTAAAAACGTCCGCTCGAATTGAAGCCGGCATCGTAGATCGCCACTGTGACGCTGGCGCCGTCCTCCAACCCCTGGCGGACCCGGGCGGCACGATGCGCGGCGGCATAGTCCTTCGGCGTCAGCCCGGTGATTGCCTTGAAGACGCGGTGGAAATAGCCGGCGCTGCGGCCGGCGGCACCGGCCAGTTCAGCGAGCGAGGGTTCCGCCTCGCTCTGTTCGATCCTGCGGCAGGCATCGGCGACCATCGCCGCATTGCCGGCTTCCAGCGAGGGACCATCCGGGTTGCAGCGCCGGCAGGCGCGAAAGCCTGTCGCCTTTGCTTGAACCAGCGTGTCGTGCAACTGGACATTGACGGGGTTGGCACGCCGCGACGGGCAGGAGGGCCGGCAATAGACGCCGGTCGTCGCCACTGAATACCAGAATTGCCCATCCGCCGATTTGTCCCGCGCGACGATGCGCGCCCAGCGCGGATCACCGGTGACCGGCAGCGGTGTGGATTTCAAGTCTTTGGCGAGAGTAACGAACATGCCGCATTGAAGCCGCTGGAAGACGGCCCCGCCACCCGTTTCCTGACAAATGGCTCTCGGTGTCTAAGCCGCCCGCTTGGGCTCCACCGCAAACGGGCTGAGCCCGAGCCAGCTCTGCATCTTCCTGCCGATGGCCTGGTCGCCGGTCAGGGAGACCTTCGCTCCGGCTTTCTCGACGGTCAGCAACCCCATCCAGATCGCGGTCATCGTGTGCAGGTCGGTGGAGACATAGAGGTCGACATCGAAGCCCGGATCGTACCAGCACAGGTCGACCTCGCCGTGCTTTTCGACGATCAGCCACCATGACCGTTTGGACGCCGGCAGATCCTGATACAGGAATTGTATCACCGTGCGTCCTTCGGGGAGTGGCGAAGGGTTCAGATTGCGCCGCATGTCCCACATCAGCAGCGACGGATCGAGGTTCTTGAGCGACAGCCGGGACTCGACCCATTTCTGTCCCCAGAACCCCATCGCCTCGACGACGGGGCGCAAATCGCGGCCCGCCTCGGTCAACCGGTAATCGAAGATCCCTTTCTCGCCCCGCACCTCCTTGCGCTCGACGATTCCCGCCAGCTCGAGCTCCTTCAGCCGTTGCGACAGAAGGGTCGGCGACATTTTGGGGACGCCGCGGCGCAGGTCGTTGAAGCGGGTCGAACCCGCCACCAATTCGCGCATCAGCACCATCGTCCAGCGGGTGCACAGCACCTCGGCGGCCATCGATAGCGGGCAGAACTGCTTGTATCCGTGCTGGGTCATGATCGGTGCTCCTCCCTCGAAGCCGGGCCGAACATTAGGCCCTCATGAATGAAGCGGCCAGTACGGAAACTGTACCACCCCAGTACAGATCGCGGACTGGTTGGCGAGGGGCCGGCCATGCGAGCCCTTTGGCCGGTTGCACGGGATGGTCCTGTGCGGCGCAACCAGGAGACGACCATGACTGCTTACGTTATCGCCGACATCAAGATGAAGGACCCGAAATGGGTGCCGGAATACGCCGCCTCGGTGCACGAGATCGTCCACAAGCATGGCGGCAAGTATCTGTCGCGCAGCGGCAATGTGAAGACGCTTGAGGGCAAGCCGCTCGACACCACGCTGATCGCCCTGATGGCGTTCCCGTCGGAATCGGCGGCGCGCGCCTTCACCAACGATCCGGCCTATGCGCCCTTCGTTTCGGCGCGTCAGGACGGCAGCGACAGCCGCTTCCAGCTGATCGACGACACCGATCTGGCCGGAACGATCCCGTATCTGCCGAAGGGATGATGCTTCCCGGCAGTCGTCACATCGATTTCGGGATCTCCAAGCGACAACAGTCACAGCGCTTGCCTGCCGGGCCTCCGTATTTCCGGCGGTCGGCCAGCTGTGCTTTTTCAGGAAGAATGGAACGAACATGATATCAAGTCTTCGCAACAGGCTCGTCATGGCGGGGGCCATGCTGGCCGTCTGCGCCACCTTCGCGCAGGCGCATCAGGAAACGGCCACTACCGAGACGGGTTCGAATCCGCTGGCCGAGAAGGTGCGGGCCGCCAACAGCCGGTTCCTCGACGTCAAGGCGGCGACGGCCGAGGGCTACGCGCCCATTCCCTGCGCCAGCGGCATCACCGGTGGCGCCATGGGCATCCACTATGTCAACGGCCAGTACCTGAAGGACGACAAGATCGACATCGCCCGTCCTGAGGCCGTGATGTACGAGCCGATGGCCGACGGCACGCTGAAGCTGGTGGCGGTCGAATACATCACCTCGAAGGGGCCGGCATCGCTGGAAGGACAGCTGTTCAACTTCAACAGCGCCCCCAACCGCTATGGCCTGGGTGAATTCTACGAGCTGCATGTCTGGGCCTGGAAAGGCAACCCGACCGGCACGTTCGCCGACATGAACCCGAAGGTGTCGTGCGAACACACGATGGCGCCGAGCCAGTAAGCAAGTGAGGCCAGGCGGCTTTGAAGCCGCCTGGCCCGAACGACCGTTCCTCGCGGCCGCCTCAGGCGGCCCTGATCAGGCCGAGCTGGGTCAGCGCCGCGACGCCGTCGTCGAGGCCGATCTCCTCGACGATCCTGCCGTCGACCACCTTCAGCACCGTGGTGCCGGTGAAGCGCATGGCGCGGCCGGTGGCGGCGGGCAGCGAACCGGCGAGGAAATCGCCGAAAGCCGGACCGGTATGCGTGCCGCCGCCCTCCCACTGGCCGACGACATAGTCGCCCTCGGCGATGAGATCGGCGGTGGCCCAGAAGTTGAGATCCGGGAAGGCGGCGCGGAAATCGGTCATGAAGGCCTTGATGTCGTCGCGGCCCCGGCGTGGCTCATGCAGCGAATATCTGAGCAGCATGTCGGGCGCGGCGATGTCGTCGACGACGGACAGATCGCAGGTTTCACCCCAGAAGTCGGTGAACCATCTGACGACGACGGCCTTGTTGTCTTCCTGTTTGGTCATTGGGAGCGTCCTTTCGTGTTTGGCGGGGCATCGGCGTCGCCGATGACCTGGGCCAGCACTAGGACGAGCGGAGGCGCGCAAAACTCCGGTTCTTGCCGGCCAATCGAAAGGTGGACGGCCTTTGTCAGTTCCAGGCGAAGCCGATATCAGGACTCCTGCACGGTTCAACGGTATTCGGGTGAAGGAAATACTTCTAAAATTGGCGGGAAGTCATTGAAGTATCGAAGAGTGGACGTCCATTGCCCATACACGAGGCTGGGGCGTTGGGCTCTGAGCGATACCGCTTTCCCTTTACGATAGTAGTTTAGATTTGAACTATCCAGCGCCGACTTGCGAAGATCAGAATATCTGTGGACGAAGAATAATGCGTTCCATTTATCGGATTTTTTTTGGCACCCTTCTTCATAGGGGTGATTCTCATGCGGAATTTATGGACGGCTGCTTTCGCGGCTTTTTGGGCCATCTGTTTCATGACCTGGTTGGGGCCGCCCGCGGCGCGCGCAACGGAGCCGCCACCCACGGCCCCATCCGCCGTTGCCGATCGCAAGGATCAATTCTTAACGGCGGTCAAGGCAGCCCAGGAAGCGCTGGCCAAGGCGGTGCAGGGTAACGACCTAGCCGCCGCCGAAATTGCGGCCCGACAGGTAAGGGATGCCCTGGCGGCCTATGATGGTGAACCGACAAAGGACGAGATCGTCACTAGGAGCAAGGACCTCGGTGACCAGCTCGGCAAATACAGGGGTGACGTCGACCAGGGCGTGTTGGACGCGCTTAGCGGGCTTGCGCACCAGATCGCCCTCTATCGCGCCGAGCCCACGGCAGCGGAGCTCGTGACCAGAATCGACGATCTTTCGGCATGGCTGGACGCCTACAAGGGTACGGCGGGCGGTGCCGTTGCGACTGCGGTCGACAAGCTGGTGGCGAGCATCGCGATCTATCGCGGCATTGGCCGTCCGGATCTCATCGCCAAAGCGTCCACCGAGCTGTCAGCCTGGATTGGCAAGACCAACTGGCTAGCCGATGATGATGCGTCGGCGATGCTTGGCCTGTCGGAAACGATCATCCAGAAGGCGCGTCTCTTCGATCCGGATGACGCCGCCACGTCCTTCAAGAACATGGCGGCCGCCATGACTGCGGCAGAAGGGACGCAATCGAAACCCTCTCCTTTCAGGCCGCCACTGGAAAGGAGTGTCTATACCCTGCAAATGAAACAGGCGTGGGCACCTCTCGATGCCCAGGTAAGGGCGGTCTCTCCGGTCGCATGGTTCGCCGCTCAGACGAAAGCGATCACGGATCTGATCGGCGACACTGACGCGGCCAGCCTGCCGATGCGCACCTTACTGCAGAACGACGCAGAAGCCATGAAAGCCGCGGGCGCGGCAAAGGATTCCATCGTCCTATTACAGGGCGGCTACCGGCCCCAGATCCACATAATCGACGCGCTCTACGGCGATCTCCCGACAGGCCGCAACAGCAAGCGCGTCTGCAACGCGACGCGCGGGATGGTGGCCCGATGCGAACGCTTGGGCAGTTGCACCCTGGATCCGAACTACAAGACGGGGCTCTGCGGTTACGACCCGATACCGGCGGCGGACGAACGCACGCGAGCCGTCGCGGTACAATATTCTTGCTTCACCGGCGGCGACGACATTTGGGACCAGCTTGCGAGCCATCCGCTCGAAGACCCATTCAATTTCTCGGATATCAGCAACCTCAGCAATCCGGCCACCAGCGTCACCATCCTGCGCGGCACGGTCATGGAGTTGCGCTGCCCCTTCGATACGAAGACCCAGACGATGGTCAAGTGATGACAAACCGGCCCAAGTCATTCGTATCCATACTGGCGGCCATGGGGGCGGCGGCCGCGCTTACATCCTGCTCAGTGGCCGGATCGGTGCCGGTGGTACAATACGCACAGCTTCCCGGCACTCAGCCGCCGGCGCTCGACGTTGTGCGCTGCGCCAGCGGGCTGGGCTCGTATTCGCTGCCCAAAAGCCTGTTGCGCGTCACCGTCATGAAGCCGGAGAGCGCCGATGCGCCCTACCACACGATAAAGATCGAGGGCGATAAGAGGGTCGCCGACAATAGGCAGACCTATTGTCTCGACCATCTCGCCAGCGCGTTCGCAGACGATACGGTGCGTGTCTTCAAGGAGAAACTGACCGGCACACCTGTCGCCCCGGCCACGGAAGCGACGCCGTTCCTGCAACTCGTCGCTTCCAACGCCGTCGATCAAACCGCCAACATTGTGCGCAAGATCATCCGCACCGCACTCATCCTGCTTTCGGGCAATCCCGGCTTTGCCGGCGCGCGCGCCGGCATCGAGAGCGCTGGCGCGACCACCGTTGTGCGGGATCTGCGCTTCGACCCGTTCGACCAGGTCGAGATGGCTGAGATCAACCAGTCGATTGTGCCGCTCGGCTTCTGCGTCGTGCTCGGCGACTATTCCTACGATGTCGATGCCATGACCATCGATGCCTATTGCGCGGCGCCAGAAAGCACGGTCAAACGCCATCCTTCGCGCAAGGCCGAAATTGCGGCGCACCAGCGCTATCTCATTCCCAAACCGACAAACGGCATCTTCTATCGCCCGCGCGCCGATTACCCGGTGTCCGTTTATGTCAAGGCCGACCCCGGCAGCTCCGAACACTGGCGGCTTGGGCAAAAACAATATTTCGGCTTCGAGAACATCTCGCCGGTCATTTCGGTCGGCGTGGACAGGACACTGTTCGCCACGCGCCGCACAGGCCTGGTCTTCGACGACGGCGTGCTCACCGATGTCTGCCTTGCCAAGGGCAGCGAGGCGGCCGGCTTTGTCAACATTCCGCTCGACGTCGTCTACGGCATCATCGCGCTGCCGACGCAAACCATCCAGGCATCGGTGAACAGCAGTGCCACGCGCAAGCAACTCCTCGACGCCCAGAACCAGCTTGTCCAGGCACAAAAGGTTTATATTGATTACCTTCAGGACTCTGGAAACAGCCAAGCGCCCAAGATCCCAGGCGCAACCGATGCGCAGGCCTTGCAGCTTGGCACCGGAAGCAAGCCGCTCGGTGTTCCCAGCCAGGTTGCGGCCGACCTTCCCGCTCGTGGGCTCTCGGGCGACAGCGCGTCAATTGCCGACGACACGGTGTTGAAGGACGTGTGCCCGGAGCTGGTGGCGGCCAACAGCGGCCCCCTTCTTGCCAGAAATACGGGGGTGAAATTCTGATGCCCCGGATGCTGCCTTCCCTGCTGTTGCTGCTCTGTCTCGTCCTTCTGGTCTCGGCGTGCGCGCGCTCGATGATGTCCACGGCCTCCGTCACCGACGCGGCCGATGGCACATGTCACTCCAATGTCGGAACATACCATCTGCCGAAGCGGCTGATCAACGTCACGGTCAGTGGCGGCCCGACCAGCTACAGTCTGTCCATGACCCCGAAAGGACTTGTCAGCGACGACGAAACCTTCTGTCTCGACTTTCTCCTCTCGGCCTTCTCCGACGATCGCGTCGGCATCAAACGAAGCGGCAGCGGGCTTCTACAGCGAATATTCACCCATGCCGACGACAAATCAAAAAGCATCGCCAACGCCGTCATCCAGGCGACAGGTGACCTTGTGGCCAGCTCGAAAGCTGGCGGTCTGGATCGTCTGGCGCAGAAGCAAGTGACTGCCGCCGACAACACCTCCGTCTACTCGACGATCGATTATGACCCTTTTGATGAACGGGCGGCAACCGAGACCAGGGATGCGTTGAAGCCGTACGGCTATTGCGTCTACCTCGATGATCGCAACGACCCTTATGTGCCGGATTGGTCGCCGCGCCTTTGCGGCCAGCAGAGCGCATTCCACGATCCCGACCCTAGCTATTACCGCAAAGAGAAAATGGCGGCGCACAAGCTGATGCAGCATGGCGTGTTGTACCGGCCCGAGCTTTCGCATCGCCTGGTGATCCTGCGCAAGAACGATCCGGATAGCCCCAGAGAAGCCTGGCATCTCGCCGGGACGGAATATCTCCAGATGCCCAACCGCGCGCCGATCTTCGCGCTGGGGGTGAACCGCGCTTTCTTCGTCATCGCCGAGACCGATGTCCTGTTCGACAACGGGCTGTTGAAGAATGTGACGGTGATCAAGCCGAGTGAGCTCAATGCCTTCGTCGATATCCCGCTCTACGCGGCGCAGGTGGCGCTTTCCATTCCGGCCGCAACGCTCAACATCTTCCAAAACGAAGCGGCCAACCGCAAGGAACTGTGGCAGACCAATGCCGAGCTGGTCAGCACGCTGCGCAAGATGCGGCAGGACACGATGGCCGACCAGGCCTTGGCCCAAGGGGCGATAACGCCGGGCCAGCGCGTTGCGGTCGATGGCGGCGTTGCCGCGGGCGGCGGCATTATCGCGGCCGGCGCGCAGCCGCTCGCCGCCAGGTCGGGCGAGTCGCCGGCCTTGCAGCGGCTCGGCAGCTGCCTCGACGACGAAACCATAAACGCCACGCCCGAGGGCCGCGCGCAATGTTTCGATGCCATGAAATTGGGGGAATGAAGTGACCGGGAGCTCGGCGGTCAATGGTTTGGCGGCCGTTCTGCTTGCGACGCTGCTGCCGCTTTGCCAGGTCTCGGGGGGGCGGGCCGCGGATCAGGTCGTCGATACCTACCGGGCCGGGACTTACCAGGCGCTGCAGGCCAAGTCCGGCACCGACACCCCGGACGACCATGGCGGCGAATTCGGCACCAAGATGGTCAATTCAGTGCCGGTGCCGGACGGCATTTACGAGGACGTCGTTCGCATCACCTTCCGGCCTTCGGCAGTCAGCAACGAGCAGGCCGTCTGCACGGGCACAATGATGCGTGGCCAGCACGCCGTGCTGACCGCGGGCCATTGTTCCTGCGGCGTCGCGGACAGTTATCGATTTATCAGCAAGGAAACATTCGACCAGCATTTGGATGCCGGGCAATTGCCGAACTTCACGCTTCGCGCCATCCGCGAAGCGGTTCGCTTCCCGGGCTTCGACTGCACGGAAGGCGCCGACAATGCAGGGCGCGATCTTGCGCTGTTTTTCGTGCGAAACCTCAACGAGGAAAAAAATGAGCCACCGCCGTCGAAGACGGGGCCGTTGACGCGTGTTGCCAGCATGCACTCGGTCTATGCCGCCGGCGCCAGGCAGCTCACGGCTACTGGCTACGGCATTACCCAGAACGGCACCTTTCCGGATACGTTGGAGCGCGGGCGCATCGATATCGGCTCGTATTTCTGCAGCCAGGGTGATTTTGGCGGAACCCCTTGCGTGGGCTTCCATGAATTCGTGCTCGGCACATTGGGCGGCGGCAGCGTGGCGACACCGGTCGATACCTGCAATGGCGACAGCGGCGGTCCGGTGTACTGGTATCCGCCCGCGCAGACCGACGCGTCGAATGGCAAGGTTTTTTTCCCACCACCGGCACTGGTTGGCGTCACGTCGCGCGCTTTGGCTTTTGCCGATCATCTGCCAGGCATGTTGTGCGGCGGGGGTGGCGTCTACACTGCTGTCGGCCATTCCGACGTGCTGAACTGGATGTTGTCGTCGGGGGTCCTCGTGCGCACCATCGGCTTGAGCATCGACCTGTCTGCGGCCGGCGGCCAGTGATCACGATAGACCGTTGACTGATCGACGCTGAATAACCGGCCTTCCGTCGGAGGTTTCCATCAAGGGGAGACAGTCATGCCCAATACCAGAACAGGAAAAAGCAAGCGACAGCAGAAAACCATGCGCGTTCAGCGTCCGAAAAAATGCAGAATGCGGTTCGTGGTGCCGCCGAAGCCGGTGCAGGTCAAGCCGACGCCGCCAGGCCTGATGGGCCTGGTTGAGGTCGACAGCCTGGTGCGCTTCGAAAAGGCGCATGATATCGCCACCGGGTTTGGCGTGACCGTGGCGGTCCTCGACACCGGCTGTTTCACCGAACATCTCGACTTCAGTCCGAGCGACGAGCGCATTGCCGCGAGGGCGAACTGCATGACGGACCAGACCGGCGACGACGTCAGCGATATGTCGGGCCACGGCACCCATGTCACCGGGGCACTGGCGGCCAACGGGCCCCATGTCGGCGTGGCGCCGGCCTGTCGCATTGTGCCGGTGAAGATACTTCTAGGCACCGACGACGACAAAAGCGCGCAGATACGCGCTGCTATCGCCCGGGGCTTGAACTGGGTGCTCGACAATGCCGAGGCGCAAGACATCACGGTCGTGTGCCTGTCGGTCGGCGACGACGGCAACTATGCGGATGACCAGGACTTCGCCGGCGACGCGGTCACCGACGCGGTCACCGACGCGGTCTTGGCGCTGGCGGAGCGCAACATCCCGGTGGTCGCGGCCGCCGGCAATTTCTACGGCAAGTTTTCGAAGATCGAGCCGGTTGAAGGCATGTGCTTTCCCGCCATCCTGCGGCAAGCAGTCAGCGTCGGCGCCGTCTACGACCAGCCCTGTGACAATGCTGCGGGCCGGCCCTGCAAGCTCGGTCCGGAATATGGCAGTCCGTCCACGCAAAGCTCCGAACCTGACCAGTTGACGATCTATACGCAGCGCATGGCCAAGGCAGCTGCGGGTCAATGTGGCACCGACATCTTTGCGCCCGGCTCATGGGTGCTTTCCACCGGCATCGATGGTGACAGCGGCTCGTCGATCGTCAAACAAGGCACTAGTCAAGCCGCCCCTATCGTTGCCGGTGTCATCGCGCTGCTGCAGTCGCTGCATCTCAAGCACACGGGAGAAAAGCGCCCCCCCATCGCGATATTGAAGAAGATCATGAGCGATACGGCAGTCTCCATCTCCGATGATTCGCTGGTGACCAACGTCAAGGTGACCAACAAGACTTTCCTGCGGGTGGATGCCTTTGCCGCGGTGCAGGAGCTCGCCCGGCAATTGGGTGAGGGCTGACTGGCGGCCAGGAATGGAATCCCCCGGCCATCGCCATGGCGGATCACTTCGCTCACCTGCCGGTAACTGTTTCTTCTCTGGTTTTGTCGCAGATTGCCCGCGGGTGGAGCAGGCGAAAACAGACGATGGCGCGTCAGGGCAAGAAAAGTCGCAATGGAGCGTTCTGGGCCAAGGCCCTGGAGCGCGCCCATCTCGGCGTCTGGGACTGGGATCTTCGCACCGGCGACTGCTTCTATTCGCCGACCTGGGCGCGAATGCTGGGCTACGAGGAAGATGAACTCGCCAACACCAGCGATTTGTGGCTGCAGCTTACCCATCCCGACGACCGCGAGCGGGCGCTGGCCAGCGGCGATCGCCACATTGCCGGACTGACCGACGCCATCGAGACCGAATTGCGGCTGAAGCACAAGCTGGGCCACTGGGTGTGGGTGCTCGACCGCGGCGGCATCGTCGAGCGCGACGCCGACGGGCATCCGCTGCGGCTGATGGGCGTGCAGACCGACATTTCGAAGCAGAAGGCGGCCGAGGCCGCGCTCGAACAGGTCACCATGCGTTTCCGCCTGGCTCTCGCCGCCAGCGGCACCGGTATCTGGCACTACGACATCGCCACCCACAAGAGCTATTGGGACGCTCGCACCAGGGAGATGTTCGGCCTCGTTGCCGACACCGACGAGGTGACGGCCGAGCTTTGGCACAGCTTCCTGCACCCGGACGACAAGGAAGCCACCGAGCGTGCGCATTTGCCGCCTCCCGGCTCGGACGCGGTCACCGCCTGGCAATACCGCATCATCAAGCGCGACGGCGAGATCCGCCATGTCGAATCGCTGGTGCGCTTCGTCGCAGCCGCGGGTGCCGCCGGCCAGGTCCTCGGCACGGTGCGCGACATCACCGAGGACAAGCTGCGCGAACAGGAGCTTGCCTTCGCCGCCCGCCACGACGCGCTGACCGGCCTGTGGAACCGCGCCGCCTTCGACAGGCTGCTTGCCGACCACATTGCCACGGGCGTGCCGCTGGCGGTGTTCTATGTCGATCTCGACTACTTCAAGGCGCTCAACGACTTCGCCGGCCACGCCGCCGGCGACCTGGCGCTGAAGAGCGTGGCGGCGGGCATCGGCCGCTGCCTGCCGCCATCGGCGCATGCGGCACGGCTCGGCGGCGACGAATTCGCCCTGTTGGTGCCCCATTGCGATCCCGCGCAGGCCGAGCGGCTGGCCGGGGCCATTCTGGGGGCCGTGCGCGGCGCCGATTTCGGCCTTGCCGCGACCGCGCGGCGCCTCGCGGCAAGCATCGGCATCGCCATCGTCAACGACCGGGCGACCACGGTCGCCGACGCACTGGCCTGCGCCGACGACGCCTGCTACGCGGCCAAGGCCGCCGGGCGCGATCGCTTCGCGGTGTTTTCGGCCGAGGCCGCCACCGGCGGCCTCAACGCGGCGCGGCTCGCCGCCGACACGGTCGATGCCATGGAGGACGGCCGGCTGAAACTGTTCGGCCAGGAGATCCACCTGCTGGGCCGGCCCTGGCAGGAGAACCGCCATGTCGAGGTGCTGGCGCGGCTTGCCGGGCGCGGCGGCAAGCTGATCCCGCCCAGCGAATTCATCCCGGCGGCGGAGCGCTTCGGCATAGCCGCCAGGCTCGATCGCTGGATCATCCGCACCGCGCTCTCGCGGCATGGCGCGGCGATGAAGTCGGGCGCGATCACGCTCGGCTTCAACCTGTCGGCACAGACGCTGAGCGATCCCGGACTGTGGGACTTCGTCGACAGCATCATCGAGGAGACCGGGGCGCCGCATTCGGGCATCGGCTTCGAGATCACCGAAACCGCCGCCGTCACCAATTTCGACGCCGCCGAGACGTTCGTGCGCAAGGCGCGCGAGCGGCGCTGCAAGGTCAGCCTCGACGATTTCGGCGCGGGCATGAGCTCGTTCGAATATCTCAGGCGCTTTCCCGTCGATGCCATCAAGATCGACGGTTCCTTCATCGAGCACATGGCCGAGAGCCGCTTCGACCGCGAGATCGTCTCGGCCATATCAGGCATTGCCCGCAGTGTCGGCTGTGCCGTCGTGGCCGAGAAGATCGAGCAAGCCGAGACGCTCGGCATCCTGCAGGCGATGGGCGTCGATTTCGGCCAGGGTTTCCTGCTGCACCGGCCCGAGCCGCTGGAGCAGATCGTGGCGCGCGCGACCGGACCGGCAAGCGCGGCACAGGCCCGCAAGGCGTCCTAGTCAGAGTTGCCGCGCCGTCGCTTGCGGAAAGTCCAGCACCCCAGCCTCGGGCCGCCTGTATTGTGCCTCCGCCACCATTTCGATCAGCAGGTCGAGCGCCTCGCATGCCGAACGGCTCGTCTCGTCATTGCCGCGCAGATAGTGATAGGCGCGTTCGAGATGGATGCGGGCGGCTGAAAAATCGCTGGTCAATGGTTCCCTCCATGATCCCGCCCTAATGTATCTTGGCTGGCCCGGCGGAATGCGGGGTAAATATCCACAGGCGGGTTTTAATCAAATGCCGATTGATGCCTGGAGGGAAGGCAGGGCGCTCTGTCAGCAGGAGATGTTGATGATCGTCCGGCCCGTCCAATGACGCGCTTCCGCGTGGATTGCATCCGGGGCCGCCACCCGAAGTTTATCGGGAACTGAATTTCGCCGGTGGCTTGAATATGACATTGATATAGTATTAATGTCAGTAAAATTGTCGATGAATTCTTTCTGCATTCAAACCACTGCAGGTGGATCATGAGCAATGCCGTCGAATTCGATCCCGGCCCACCTGCGGCTTTTGCCCAGCACTTCGCCGACGTGCCCGACTACGCGCCGTTCAAGGATTTCTTCTGGTATGACTGGGGCCCGGTCTTCTATCGGGGCAGGTTGGATGGTTCGGCGCGGGTTTTGTGCATTGCGTCCGATCCCGGTGCAACTGAAAGGGTGGCGCTGAGAACATTGGTCGGCGATGCTGGCCAGAGGGTCCAGGGGTTTCTCGCCAAGCTTGGCCTCACCCAGTCCTATCTCTGTCTCAACGCCTTCGCCTACGCACTTATCCCGAGCCAGAGCGCAGGCGGCGACGATGTCCTGGACGAACCGGCGCATCTGGCGTGGCGCAACGCACTGTTCGACATGGCGAAGGGACCGAAAGTGCAGGCGATCATTGCTTTCGGCGCGCAGGCCCAGCGCGCCGTCGCCAAATGGCCCGGCAAGGCCGGCACGCAGGTGTTCAAGCTTCCACACCCCAGCAGTCACGATCCGCAGGTCCTCGCCAACGCCTGGCGGACGGCGATCGTCACGCTGCGCGGTATCGTCACTGCCGACGCGGGCGGTAATGCCGCCGGATCGAACTATGGCGCCCAGCTGGTCGAAGCCGACTATGCGGTGATCCCGCGACGCGATCTTCCTTTCGGGGTTCCCACCTTCATGGGCGACGACCGTTGGCTGAGGGCCATGGCGCCGCCACAGTTCGCCAGTGTCAGCCGGCCGCATCCGGACGACCGGCACACGCTGATCTGGAAAGCGCCGAAGTCGAACTAGGCCGATTGAGAAATCGAATCGCTGAACAGGCCTACCTGCTCATTTGGTTTGGCCTTTCCCTGGAATTGTTCCATGGCGCGATCCGCCGGCCTCAATCTTGCGCCTATGCAGGTTTGAAGAAGCGGAGGGTACCATGCAAGCCAGCAAACGTGCGTATCGCGGACGCGTCGTGCAGATGGACGCGGCGTTCAGTGTGCTTGCCGACGCGATCATATGGATCGAAGGCAATCGCATTGTCGCAGTGACGGATGCTTCAGTTGCGCCACCGCCGGGCTTAGAACATCTGTCGCCAGTGGTAACCGGCGGAACGTTCTTTCCCGGCCTGATCGAACTCCACAATCATCTCGCCTACGACATATTGAAATTGTGGGCGGTGCCGAAGCCCTACAAGAACCGGGCCGGGTGGCAAGGCAAACCCGAATATCAGGCATTGGTCAGCGGGCCGATGACGGTTCTCGGCAAGGCGCCGGGCATTGCACCGGCGATCGCCCGCTACACCGAGGCCAAATGCCTTGTCGGCGGCACCACCACCTCGCAAGGGCTAACCTTGTTCAGCGCCGCGGGCATCAAGCGGAAATATCGCGGCTTGGTGCGCAATGCGGAAGAGAGCCTCGACGCCAATCTTCCCGATGCTCAGGCACAGATTCCCGATTTCGCGGCAAGCAAGAAGGACATTTTCCTGAAATATCTAAAGACTCATAAATGCATGTTGCTTCACCTCAGCGAGGGGATTGACGCCAGCGCGCGCAAGCATTTCCTGGACCTCAGGATCGGGCCGAACGAATGGGCGATCGCGCCGTCGCTCACCGGCATTCATTGCAATGCGTTGCATCGCGAGGATTTCGACCGGTTGGCGCAGGTCGGTGCCGGTATGGTGTGGTCGCCGCTTTCCAATCTGATGCTTTACGGCCAGACAGCCGATATCGTGGCGGCAAAGGCTGCCGGGCTGCGCATCGGCATCGGCTCGGACTGGTCGCCGACCGGCAGCAAGAACCTGCTGCACGAGATGAAGGTGATCTGGCAATACAGCCAGACGAATGGCGGGCTTTTCAGCCAGCGCGACATCGTCGCAATGGCGACGATCGGCGCGGCGGGGCTGCTGCGCTGGGACCGTTATCTCGGTTCGATCGAGGCCGGAAAATACGCCGACCTGATGCTGGTGCGGGGCAATAGCGGTGATCCCTATGCAAGCCTCATCAAGGCCGACGAAACCCAGGTCGACCTTGTCGTCATCGATGGTGTCCCGCGCTACGCGACGCTTGGGTTGGCAGCGGGATTTTCGGCCACGAGCGAGGAGATTTCCTTCGCGGGCGAGAAGCGGCTGGTCAATCTCGACGATGCTTCGGCGGACGAAGCGGTCGCAGGGCTCGGCCTGGCAAAGGCGCAGGAAACGCTTTCCCAAGCCATGGCTGATCTTGCAGGAATGGCCGAGCACGCCGTCGCCTTCGAGCGTATGGCGCCGACCCTGCGGGCCAAGACGCTGCCGCCGCAGGCGCAGTGGACGCTCGTCCTCGACCAGGATGAGCCTCACGACCTCAACCTGCGGCCACGCTTCACCGACGAGGCGCACATGCCGTTGCTGGTGAGACTGTCGGAGGCGGCGACACCTCTCGCGAAGATCGTGCCCTCGGCACTGAAGCCGCAGAAGCTCGATCCGCTGACGGTTGCCGGCGATCCCGACTATTACCCGTCGCTGCAGGCACAGATGAACATTCCAGCGGCAATCAAGCAGGGGTTGCACGGCTGAGTCCTGTCAGCAGTCTCGAGGTCTGGCTCTTTGCCGCGCGATATGGTGAGGGTAGGGTTGGATTTTGAGGGTGGCGATGATCGTCCAGGCCTGCATCAACGGCGCGCGTCCGCGCGATTTTCATCCGAGGCTGCCGCTGACGGCACAGGCCATGGCCAGCGATGCCGCGGCCTGCGTCGCGGCGGGTGCTGGCGAACTGCACATCCATCCGCGCGACGCCGATGGGCGCGAGAGCCTCGCCGCCGTCGATGCGACGGTGCTGGCCGTGCGCAAGGCCTGCCCGGGCACGCTGGTCGGTGTCTCAACCGGCGCCTGGATCGAGAACGATGTCGCGCGCACCCGCGCGGCGATCGCCGGCTGGCGCGAACTGCCGGACTACGCCTCGGTCAATCTCTCCGAGGCCGATGCACCCGCCGTGATGGAACTGCTGCGCCAGCACGGCGTCGGCATCGAGGCCGGGCTCGCCACGGTAGAAGACGCCGAGCGCTTCATCGGCGTTGCCGACCACGACCGGGTGCTGCGCATCCTGATCGAAATCGACATTCCGGACCTGGCCAAGGCACTCGACGAGGTGCACGGCATCGCCGCCGTGCTCGAACGCGCCGAAGTGCGGCGGCCGATCCTGCTGCATGGCGCCGACGCCACGGTCTGGCCGTTCGTGAAGCTGGCACATCAAAGACGCTGGTCGACGCGCGTCGGGCTGGAAGACGGCAACACGCTGGCCGATGGAAGGGTGGCGAAGGACAATGCGGAGATCGTCGCGGCGGCGGTGGCGATTTTCCGCTCCGCGCCACATGGCTGAACAGCGGTCCGCCTCAGTCCCGCCTGCCGGCGGGCGCCGTCCATGTGCGTAAAATGTGTTTCTGGATCTTGCCGGATGCGGTGCGCGGCAGCGCATCGGTGAGCAGGAATTCTTTCGGTACCTTGTAGCGGGCGATGCGGGCGCCGCAATGGCTTGCCAGATCGGCGGGGTCGACGACGCATCCGGGTTTGACCACGACGAAGGCGCGCCCGACTTCGCCCCAGCGCGCGTCGGCGATGCCGATCACGGCGACTTCGGCGATGCCGGGATGGTCGAGCAAGGCTGTCTCGATTTCGACGGGATAGACGTTCTCGCCACCGGAAATGAACATGTCCTTGCGACGGTCGACGAGGGTGACGAAACCTTCATCGTCGTGTCGCGCGATGTCGCCGGTGCGGAACCAGCCATCGGCGGTGAAGGCGCGCTGCGTCTCTTCCGGTCGGTTCCAGTAGCCTGGCGTGATGGAGGGGCCGGACAGCCATATCTCGCCGGGCTCCCCGGTCGCGACGTCGCGGCCGTCGTCGTCGACGAGGCGCAGGCCGATCGTCGGCGCCGGCAGGCCGGCCGAGCCTGCCTTGCCGGCGATGCGGCCGGCCTCGACCGGCATGCCGAGCACCGTTCCTGCCTCTGTCATGCCGAAGCCGTCGGCCATGCGCACGCCCTGGGCCAGCCACCAGCGGATGTCCGTGGCCGGATTTGGCGCGCCGCCGGTGAAGATGGCGGTGAGCGAGGTCCAGCGCGACGGCGTGAAGTCGGGGTGGTCGCGCAGCATCCTGGCCATCTGCGGCACGCAGAAATAGTGGGTGACGCCAAGAGTGGGATCGGCGAGGCGGCGATTGGTGGCGCCGGCATCGAAGCCGGGCGAGATCAGCACCGTGCCGCCCTGAAGCAGCGTCGGGCGCAGGCTGGTGATGAGGCCGATGACGTGGAACATCGGCGCGTCGCAGAGGAAGATGCTGGCATTGCCGACGCGGCCGAGCACGCCGAAATTGACCGCCGTGGCGAAGGCGTTGCGTTCGGTGACGATGACGCCCTTTGGCCGGCCCGACGTGCCCGATGTGTAGAGGATGATCGAGGGCGCATCGTCGGCGGGCAGGCGACGGCGCGGCGCCGGCGGCCCTGCCTCGACCGCTGCCGCAAAGGCGGCGATATCGACAGGGATGCAGCGCTCCGGCAATGCCGCCTGCGGGGCGGCGTCATGCAACAGCAGCGCCGGATCGCAATCGGCAAGGATCGCCTGCTGTTCAGCACCGGCAAGCCGCCAGTTGACCGGCACGAAGATGGCGCCGAGCCGCATTGCGGCCTGCTGCAGGATCAGAAGATCGGCGCTGTTGCGGGCAAGCGTGGCGATCCGTTGCCCAGGCTTGACGCCGTAGCCGGTTTCGAGAACGCGCACAGCGCGCTGTACGGCTTCGTCAAGCGCGGCATAGGTCCAGCGCCGGCCGGAGGCCAGGTCGACGCAGGCGACACGGTCCGGCTGCGCGCCGGCATGCAGGGCCACCGGGTCAGAAATCGTCAAGGCCGGCATGCGCATCTCCTCCCAGATTGCGTCGTTGGCTCGTGTCGTTGGCTTATCGCGTCATCTGGCCTTGTCGTAAGCGCCGAGACCCGGCTTGTAGCTCTTCTCGTCGATGAACTGGCGGATGCCTTCCTTGCGGCCCTCATTGTCGTGCGAGTTGGCCGCCTCCTGGGCGCGGACCAGATAGTCCTCGGCATTGTCGTAGGTCATTTCGCTCACACGGCGGATGGCGTCCTTGGTCGCCTTCAGCGCGATCGGGTTCTTCTTCAGAAGGATGTTGGCAACCTCGGTAACCCGCGCCTTCAGCTCCGCCAATGGCAGGCTTTCATTGACCAGCTTCCAGGCGGCGGCCTTCCTGCCGTCGATCAGTTCGCCGGTCAGCGCGTGATACATGGCGTCGCGCATCGACAGGAGGTCGACCACCACCTTGGTGGCGCCGCCGCCGGGCAGGATGCCCCAGTTGATCTCGGACAAAGCGAACTGCGCCTCGTCGGCGGCAAAGGCGAGGTCGCAAGCGAAGAGCGGGCCATAGCCGCCGCCGAAACACCAGCCATTGACCATGGCGATGGTCGGCTTGCCGTACCAGCGCAGGCGCCGCCACCAGCCATAGGCTTCGGATTGCGCCTTGCGGACGGCGCCCAACCCCTTGGCCTCGGTCTCGCGGAAATACTCCTTGAGGTCCATGCCCGCCGACCAGGCGCTGCCTTCGCCCGACAGCACCAGCACGCCAACATCGGCGCGATACTCGAGTTCGTCCAGAACCTCCATCATGCGCCGGTTGAGTGCCGGGTTCATGCAGTTGCGCTTGTCCGGCCGGTTGAAGCGCACCCAGGCGATGCCGTTTTCGACGTCGAAGGCAACGGTCTCATCGGTCATGGTCGGTCTCCTCCCGCTCCATCACAGTCATGATCACAGTCATGGAAAATTGCTATGGAGCATAGCGATCTCGATTGCTATGTCGCATAGTCTTTTTCGCTTGACAAGAGCCGGCATCGCGGCGATCGGTTGGCATGGACGAAACCCAGCCTCGCACCATGCCGAAAATGATGTCCGAGGACGCGCTCGATGCGCAGGTCGGCTACAATCTCAAGCGGGCCTCGGCTTTCGCGCTCAACGATTTCGCGGTCGAACTGACCGAAGCGGGTCTGCGCCCGGTCACCTATGGCATGCTGGCGCTGATCGATGAGCGGCCAGGCATCCGCGCCGCGGAACTGTGCCGCCTGCTCGGCATGAAGAGCGCCAACATGGCGCCGCTGCTTGCCGAACTGGAAGAGCGCGGGCTGGTCGAGCGCGACGACCATGCCGGGGACAGGCGCGTGCGGATGCTGACCCTGACGCCGGCGGCCAGACAGGCGATGCCTCGCTGGCGGCGACAGGTTCGCCGGCACGAGGACAGGTTTCTGCACAGGCTGACGAAGAAGGAGCGGGCGACGCTGCTGCGCCTGCTGCGCCTGATCTGGACGGACGAAGGTTGAGGGCCGCTATTTGGCTTCCCCATCCGGCCCTGTAAGCCGCAGCAACAGCGCGGCGAGCGCGATCACCGGCGGGACAATAAAACACCAGACATTGGCGTAGGCGAAGCCGAGCGCGGCAGCAGCGCAGCCGGCGGCGAAGACGGCGACCGCCGCCGCCATGCGCCGCAGGCGGGCAATGAGCGCCGGCCGCGCCTCCGGCGCCGGGCCGCCGATGAGATCGGCGAGGTCGATCATGATCTGGGTGGTGGTGCCGGTCATCAGCGTCGAGGGCGGGGCTGCCGCGAGATGGACCCGGTGCACCGCGTTCTGGATCGCCATGGCGGCGACCAGCACCATGCCGGTGACGATCGCGGCCGCGCCGTCGCCGCTGGCGAAGGGGCCAAAGCGGATCGCCAGCGCCGCGCCGATGACGAGCAGCGCCAGTTTGGTCGCCAGCAGCACTCCGAGCGCCTGATGTCCGCGCCGGCGCAAATGCTCGCCTGCCAGCCGGGTCAGGATGACGACGATGCAGAACACCGGCAGCGCCAGCAGTTTTGCCAGCACGCCCGAAATGCCGAGCACGAGCGAGGCGCCGAGCGTGACGAAATTCCCCGTCACATGCGCGGTGAACAGGCCTTGCAGCGCCAGGAAGCCGGCCGTGTCGACATAACCGCCATTGAGGCTGAGCAGCAGCGGCAGCGTGGGCTTCATGGCGTGGTCGCCGGGACCAGGAAACGGTCGGGCGCCAGCGCCGCGGCGGTGACGCCGAGCGCCGTGACATCTTCTGGCAGGGGCTCGCCGCGCATCAGCGCCGCGCTCAGCCGGGCCAAGGTCAGCGATACCTGGAAACCGTAGCCGCCCTGGCCGCCGAGCCAGAAGAAGCCGGGCAGGCGCGGGTCGAAGCCGGCGACCGGCGAGCGGTCGGGCGCGAAGGTGCGCAGGCCCGCCCATGGTGTCGACGGACGGCCGATGCGCATCGACGTCGCCTGCTCGATGCGGTCGACCGCGATGGCGACATCGATGTCTTCCGGCCATGCGTCGCAAGGCTCGGAGTCGGTCTCGTCGGCGAGCGAGCCGATCAGCCTGCCGGCGTCGGGCTTGAAGTAGAACTGTTCATGCAGGTCGACCACCAGCGGCCAGCCGGCGATGTCGGTGCCCGCGGGCGGATCGAACAGGAAGGCGGTGCGGCGTTTCGGCTGGAAGCCGAGGCCGGAGAGCCCGGCCATGCCGGCGACGACATCGACCCAGGCGCCGGCGGCGTTGACGACGATGTCGGCCGGGTAGACACCGGCGCTCGTTTCCACGCGCAGGCCGCCGCCGTCTTGCGAAATGGCGCGCACCTCCTCGCCGGTGCGGATCGTGCCGCCGCCGGCCTTCAGCGCCGAGGCGCACGCGGCCAGCATCTTGCCGGTGTCGATATCCAGCGCGTCCGGCTCATAGGCGCCGCCGCAAGTGGCTTCAGCGGCAATGGCGGGAACCAGCGCGTGGAGTTCGGCCGCCGACAGGCGGCGCACGCTGGGCACCAGCGCCTGCAATTCATCGGCCAGCCGGTCGATCGCGGCGCCATCGCCTTTCCAGCCGACATGCAGCGCGCCGCGCCGATGGGCGACGAAGCCGCCCTCGACGATTTGCTGCCGGCTGGCCAGCGTCAGCGCGCGCACCAGCCGGTTGCCGTAGGTCTCGGTGAACAGAGCGGCGGAACGGCCGCTGGCGTGGTAGCCAAGATGTGGCTCGCGCTCGAGGACGATGACTTCAGCCCAATCCCGCACGGCCGCCGCAAGCGAAAGGCCGGCAATGCCACCACCGATGACGACGATTTTTTGGGGAGGACTCGACTGCATCCGGCAGTCGTAAAAACGATTTCGTATCCAGTCAAACGGCGCGACCTTATCTCGGTCATCGCGCGGCCATTTCTTCCCGTTCCGAGGGGAGAAATGGCCGGCTGGGCAATGAGGGCGGCGCTGGCTTTGACGATCGGGAGCGTCCTCTACAAGATCACAGCCCGCCCCAGTCCTCGCCGAATTGCCTCGCGATAGGCAAGGTCGGCCGCCACCATGTCCTCCATGGCAACACCCATGGCCTTGTAGACGGTGATATGGTCGGCGCCGGTCCTTCCCGGCCGCAGCCCAAGCAGCATCTCGCCAAGCTCGGTTCCGGTTTGCGGATCAATGCCATCGAGCTCGCAAGAGCCGACCGGCGTCGGGGCGAAGGCGTCCCTGGTCTCGACGAACAGGCTCGCCCGGCCGATAAGCTCGATCGGCAGTTCGCCGCCGGGCGGGGCGACGCCCACCGACGAGACATGCGTGCCGGGCCGCAGCCATTGCGCCGAAATCACCGGCTGGTAGGAATGCGTGGCCAGGCACACGACATCGGATGAGCGCACCGCGGCCTCGAGATCATTGACGGCGACGACGCCCGGATGCAGCGCTGCCAGCGCCTGCGCGTCCGTGAGCTCTTTCGAAACGACGCGGATTTCGGCAAAATCCCGCACCAGCGGCAGAAGGTGCAAGTGCTGGCCGGCCTGTACGCCGGCGCCGACCACCGTCGCGACCTTGGCGTCGCGACGGGCCAGTTCCCGCACCGAGAGCACGGCCGAGCCGGAGGTGCGCACGGCGGTGATGTAGGTGCCATCCATGATGCAGACCGGCATGCCTGTTTCCGGGTCGAACAGATGGATGGTGGCGAGATGGCTGGGGATGGCCCGGGCGATGTTGCCTTCGAAGACGTTGACGATCTTCACCGTCAGATGCATGCCGGCCGTCCAGGCCGGCATCGCCAGCGAATAGCCGGCCCGCGGAATGTCGAGTTGTGGCCGTGCCGGATTGACGATCTCGCCGCGGGACAATGCCTTGAAGCCTTCCGCCAACGCATCGAGAAGCTGGCGCAGGTCGATACATGTTTTCACCTCGGCTTCGCTCAGGATGAGCACGGCTGTGTCGCCCTTGGTCTGGGCGCTGCGGGTGGTCGGTGTGACTGACATCATGGGATCTGCCTTGGTCGGGTTGCGTTGCCCGCCAACGGTATTGCCACTCGACAGCGTGATGAAATATGCTGTTTTCACGATTTTTGCGTGATAATCGCGCTATCTGTGGTCAGAAAGTGTGAATTCTGAAATGGACGATCTCGACCGTATCGACCGCTCGTTGTTGCGCTTGCTGCAGGAGGATGGCCGTCGCACGACGCTCGATCTGGCCCGCCGCGTCGGCCTGTCGCCGACCGGTGCGGCGCAACGCATCAAGCGGCTGTTCGCCGAGGGCTTCATCCGGGCAGTGCGGGCCGTTCTCGACCCGGCCCGGATCGGGCAGGCACAACTCGTCTTCATCGAAGTGCGGCTCGATCATACGGCGCCGCATGTTTTCGACCGCTTCGCCGAGGCGGTTGTGCGGGCGCCCGAGATCATCGAATGCCACATGGTCGTTGGCGGATTCGATTATCTGGTCAAGGCGCGCATCGCCGACATGGCGATGTTCCAGGATTTCCTGCAGCGGGTGATCCTGCCGCTGCCCGGCGTCAGGGAGACGCATACCTACGCCTCGATCGCCAATGTGAAGCCGGACGCGTTGCTGCCTATCTAGACCCCGGAAAAGCGCGTAGCGCTTTCCCTTGGGAGTTGCGGCAAAACAAAGAGTTAGACTGGCGGCCTTTCCCCCGCGTCCAGCAGCCATTGCCGCACGGCCTGTGTCGGTTCGGGATGGCGCTGCTTTCTCGGCATGACGACATAAAAATCCTGCGTGCCGCGCATTTCGCCGCTGACTGGCTGGACGAGGCGGCCGGCGGCGAGGTCGGCGGCGACGAGGAAGCGGCTGGCCAGCGCAATGCCCTGGCCGGCGATGGCCGCGTCGATGGCGAGGCTGGTCTGGTTGAAGCGCATGCGTTTGAGTTCGGCCGTCATCTTCAGGCCGACCGCCTTTTCCATGAATTCCGGCCACAGATTGTGCGCATCGTGCAGCAGGACGTGATGCTGGATTTCGGTCGCCGGGATTTCGGTCGCCCCGGCCGGCAGCAGGGCCGGGCTGCAGATTGCGACGATCTGCTGGGGAAACAACAGGTCGACGATCAGGCCGGCGCCGAAAGGCGGGCGGCCTTGCCGGACCGCGATGTCGACGCCGTCGGACTGGAAGCTCGACAGGCTCTCGCTGGCCAGCACGCGCAGGTCGACCAGCGGATTGTCGGCCATGAAATCCTGCAGCCGGGGGATCAGCCATTTGGTGGCGAAGCTCGGCGTCACGCTGATCGTCAGCCGTGCCGGTTCGGGGCGCAACAGTTGGGTTGCCTCCGAGATCAGGTCGAAGGCGCGGCGGATGTTGGGCACATAGGCGCGGCCCTGATCGGTCAGCGCCAGGCCGCGCGGCAGCCGCTCGAACAGTTTCGTGCCAAGATGGGTCTCCAGGCCGCGAATGTGCTGGGCCACCGCACCTTGGGTGACGTTCAGTTCCTCGGCGGCGACGCGGAAGTTGAGATGGCGCGCCGAGGCCTCGAAGGCGCGCAGCGCATTCAGCGGCGGCAGGCTCAGGAAGGCTTCTGGCATACAGGAGTTTTTCTACTGGTTGATTTCAGGCATTCTGGTTCGAACCGGGTGGCAAAACCAGCTATATCACCGTTCAAATCCCGAAAACACCGGTTGCGGTGCTCGCCAACCCTGAGAGGAAAATCCAATGAGTGTAGAAAAAGTGGCTGTTGTCGTGGCCGGTGGCAGCGGCATGGGGGCGGCGGCGGCCAAGCGCCTGGCGGCGGACGGGTTCAAGGTCGCCATCCTGTCATCCTCGGGCAAGGGCGAGGCGCTGGCCAAGGAGCTGGGCGGCCTTGGCGTCACCGGCTCCAACCAGTCGAATGACGACCTGCAGCGCCTCGTGGACCTGACGCTGGAGCGTTTTGGCCGCATCGACGTGCTGGTCAACAGCGGCGGCCACGGGCCGCGCGCGCCGATCCTGGAGATCACGGACGAGCAGTGGCGCACCGGCATGGATGTCTATCTGATGAACGTCATCCGGCCGGTGCGCATCGTGGCGCCGCAAATGATCAAGCAGAAGGGCGGCGCCATCATCAACATCTCGACGGCCTGGGTGGCCGAGCCGAACGCGATGTTCCCGACTTCGGCCGTGTTCCGCGCCGGAGTGACCGCCTACACCAAGATCTTCGCCAACACTTATGCCGCCGACAATGTGCGCATGAACAATGTGCTGCCCGGCTGGATCGACAGCCTGCCGGCCACCGAGGAGCGCCGCGACAGCGTGCCGATGCAGCGCTACGGCACATCAGAGGAGGTCGCCGCGACGATTGCGTTCCTGGCTTCGGAAGGAGCGGGCTATATTACGGGCCAGAACATTCGCGTGGATGGAGGGGTTATCCGGGCGCTGTGAGGCGTCGGCCGGCACAGAGTTCGGCCACGGCCCATGCGCAATTCTTTCAATCATTTCTTGAAATCGGCAGCCGCCGTTTCGTGATTTGATGCTTCGGCCAAGAGGGGAGACGTCATTGACCGACTTCATCGGACTGCCGAAAGCCGAAGTGCACATCCATATCGAGGGCTGCTTCGAGGCCGACGATGTGATCGCGAACTGCCAGCAAGCCGGCATTCCGCTGCGCGCGCCGCGCGACAGGCTCTTCGAAGCCCATGACCTCAAGAGCTTCCTCGAGATGCTCGACTGGTTGTGCGGGACTTTCCGGACACGCGAACAGCTCGCCACCACGGCCTACAAGTTCGCGCAGCGCATGGGCCGAAGCGGCGTGCGCTACGCCGACGTCATCGTCAATCCGACCCACTGGCCGCATTGGAACAAGGACATTGCGGGGATGATCGACGCGTTCGACGCCGGTTTCGCGGCCGCCGAACAGGATGGTCACCCGCCGGTCGGGCTTTGCGTCAGCCTGCTTCGCACCCAGTCGGCGGCGGAGGCGACCGAGCTGGTGGAGCTGCTGGGCGGGATCAAGCACAGGCGTGTCGTCGCCCTGTCGATCGACGGCAACGAAGCGGCCGCCGGCCGAACCGGCCCGCGCTTCGCCGAGGCGTTTCGCCGGGCCGGCGCGGCGGGTTTGCGGCGCACCGTCCATGCCGGCGAGTCGAGCGGCCCGGAAGGTGTTCGCGACGCCATCGAACTGCTGGGCGCCGACCGGATCGACCATGGTGTGCGGGCGATCGAGGATCTGGAGCTCGTCGACTTGCTGGCGCGCAAACAGATTCCCCTGGGCATCTGTCCGGTCTCCAATCTGGCGCTCGGCGTCTATCCCTCGCTTGCCGACCATCCGATCGATGCCTTGCGCAAGGCCGGTGTCCCGGTTTCGATCAACACCGACGACCCGTCGCTGCTCGACACAACGCTCGAAGCCTCCTATGCCGCCTGCGCCGAGGCTTTCGCCTGGGACGACGAAACCATCCGCCAACTCGCCGCGACATCCGTGCAGGCGAGCTACGCCGACCCTGTGCTCAAGGCGCGGATCCTGGCCGATCTGGCCGCCTGGCGGCGCTAGCTGCCGCCGATTTTCGCCATCGTGCTGGCTGACTAGGCGGTCAGGGCTTCCGGCTGTTCGAAAAGCGCATGCAGCTCGGAGGCCGGCATCGGGCGGCCGAAATACCAGCCCTGGACATCCGTGCAGCCATTCTCCCTGACCAACTTGTACTGGTCCTCGGTCTCGACGCCCTCGGCGGTCGTCGTCATGCCGAGCGTGGTGCCCAGTTCGGCGACGGCCTTGACGATCGCCCGGCTTTCGCTGCTCTCGCACATCAGGCTGACGAAGCTGCGGTCGATCTTGATGCGGTTGAACGGGAACGACCTGAGATAGCTCAGCGAGGAGTAGCCGGTGCCGAAATCGTCCATGGCTATGGAGATGCCGAGATCGCGCAGACTGTACAGCGTGTTCAGCGTGTTTTCGTTGTTCGCCAGCAGGACCGACTCGGTGATCTCCAGCTCGAGCCGTGACGGCAGCAGGCCTGAAGCCGCGAGTGCCGCGGCAACCTGAAGCGATAGCCCCTGCTGTTTGAATTGGGCCGGCGAGAGATTGACCGCAACCTTGACGGGCTGGGGCCATTTCGCGGCGTCCGCGCAGGCACGCCGCATGATCCACTCGCCAAGCGCGTCGATGGCGCCCGTCTCCTCGGCCAATTGGATGAACTCCGACGGCGGCAGCAGGCCGAGGCGCGGATGGTTCCATCGCACCAGCGCTTCGAAGCCGGTGAGTTGCGAGGTCTTTGCGTCGTGCAGCGGTTGATAGTGCAGGACGAACTGTTCTTTTTTCACACCGAGCGCGAGTTCGGATTCGAGTTGGCGCCGCTCCTGCAGTCTTGCGTCCATTCCTGGTTCGAACGACCTGCAGGTGCCGCGGCCTTCCATCTTGGCCTTGTACAAGGCAAGGTCGGCATTGCGGATAAGGGTATCCGAATTATGCCCGTCGTCGGGGAAGACGGCGATGCCGATGCTGCCGCCGATGTTGATCTTATGGCCCTGGATGGAGAATTCGTCGGACAGGGCATGAATGACACGGCTTGCCAGCATGCCGGCCTCGTCGTTGCCGTCGAGCAGGAGCTGAAGGATGACGAACTCGTCCCCGCCAATTCTCGCGACCATGGCGGTTTCGCCGGCATGATGTTTCAACCGCTTCGCCACCGCGCCGAGAAGCTCATCGCCGACCGGATGGCCGAGCGTGTCGTTGACCGGCTTGAAACGGTCGAGATCGACGCAATGGACGGCCAGCTTCTCGTCGTCCCTGAGGCTTCGCAATGCCTCGTCCATGGTGTCGGCAAGGAGGCCTCGGTTCGGCAGGCCGGTGAGAATGTCATGCGTGGCCAGATGCTGAATCTGGGCGGTGCGTTGCTCGACCCGACGCTCAAGGGTCTCGGCAGCCTCGACCTGCATCGTCATCGTGCGCCCGATCGCGTACCAGCAGGCCAGCGCCAGCAGCGTGACCACCGCGACCGCCGCATAACCGGCCAGTTCGAATTCACGCACGGACTGGACGTCCAGGTTGTTGTCGAACCGGCTGTTGGGGAAACCGGCCCACAGACGCCATGCGCTTCTGGGATCGTTGAGCGAGAGCGGGATGACTTCGGAATAGATCAGATTGGGATCGGCCGCCGTGAAGGCATGGGAATCCGCCGCCAGGGCCGTCGACATCTTGTGCTGGTCGGATTCAAAGCCGTAGCCTGAATTGACGATGACATAGTCGCTGCCCGGCAACAGTTTCCGCAGCGCCGAGGTCAGCATGATCGCCGAGACGGAACCGCGCAGGCTGCCGTCCTGGCCGAAGACCGGGACCGAAAGGATGAAGCCTGAGCGGTCGGCGTCATTGCCGGTATGGATGAAATCGGTGTTGTCGCAGGTGATGAGCTCCTTCGTGCCGATGATCGGCACGTTGAGCCCGTCGATGGCGCTCGAATTCGGATAGTTCGTCTTCAGCCAGGCGAGCTGTTTGGCCAGCTCGTGGTATTCATAGGTCTCGATCTCCTCGGGGGGACGGACCAGGGCATTCTGGTCCAGCTTTCCGGGCTTTGCGTCCGCGGCGGCCTGGGATCTCGCCTCGGCGTTCACGATCAGCTGGTCGAATTGGAGGATCGGCTCCTCGAGCTTGCCGGTCACCGCATCGAAGCGGTCCGGGCTGAAATCCAGCGGCAGGAAGTAGACCTCGGAAATCGAGACATTGTTGGCGAGGTTGTTGTAGATCTGCTGGATCGTCGCGCGGCCCTCGTCGCCAAGGTTCGTGCCATGCCGGTCGAGGTTGCGTACGCTCGGCAGATAGCTCAGGGTGCGCACATTCTCGTAGACGGCCCGCAAGGCGTCTTCGACGGTCTTGGCCGTCGCTCTGGAAGCCGCCTGGGAGTTCTCGACATAGCGCTCCTTGGCCAGCGCGAAGTTTCGCTGGGCATCGATATGCAACGCCGCCAGCGTCGCCGCGCCGGTCAACAGGATCACAACAAATCCGGCCGCTCGCCTGAATGCGTTCATCTGCGTCCCACCATCGATTGACGAGGAATACCGCAAGGCGGTTTAGGAAGCGCTAATGGAGTATGTCTTTCTTTACCGGTCCCAGGCGTTGGCGCGCATCTAATCCAGCAAGATCGAGGCACCTTTTTCGCCGGCGGACAGGCCAAGCCGGGCAAGGCGGTTCAGTTCGCTGGCGCCGCCGGCTGGTCGGCATCCGTAAGCGTACCCAGGAAGGCGACGATGTCGTCGATCTCGGCGTCGTTGAGCGCCGGTCTGTCGCCGGGCTTCTTGCCGTTGAAGGGCGGATCCTGATTCAAGTTTCCCCAGTAAGCCTTTGGCAGATCGTCATATTGCCTGACCGTGCCGTCGGCATTCCTGGGATACCATCGGTCCGGATCGGTGTCGCGGCTGGCGTAGAAGGCGACCGCGTCGCGCAAAGTGTGGAAGGCGCCATTGTGGAAGAAGCTCTTGCGCAGCGCGACGTTGCGCAGGGTCGGCGTCTTGAACAGACCGCAATACCCGGTTCGGCCCTTGAAGTCGGTGCGCAGCGGGCCGCACAGGCCGAGATCGACATAGGCGGGGTCGGCATTGGCCGGGATGGCCGCGTTGCGCGGCACGGCGATGGCGATCAGGCCGAAATCGGTGAATTGCGGCGGCTCGCCGTCATTGGCCGGTTCGCTGAGATGGCAGCTGGCGCAATTGCCCTTGGTCTCGTCCTCGAACAGCGCGCGGCCGCGTAGTTCCTGCACCGTCAGCTCAGCCTTGCCGGCAAGGAAGGCGTCGTAGCGGCTGGAATAGGGATAGAAGTCGGCAGCGCTCTGCTCGAAGGTGCCGAGCGCCTCGGCGGCGGCGTCGAAGGCATCGCTTGCGTGGTCGAAGACGTCGTCGCCGAAGGCCGCCTTGAACTCGCCGGCATAGGCGGCCATGCGCAAGGCTGATGTGACGGCGGCTTCATCCTTGTTGGCCATCTCGAAGGGCGAGAGCAGGGGGATCTTCGCCTGGTCCTTGCCATGGTCGGCACGGCCGTCCCAGGTCAGGCCGCCGGTCGGACCATTGTCGACGCTCTCGTCGCCCTCGTCCTCGGAATCGTAGAAATGCTCGGTGAAGGCGGGCGCCGCCTGGAGGTAACGCAGCGACGGCACGGCGCGCACGCCCGGCCGGTCGAGATTTGGACCGCCCATCTCGACGGGTCCCGCCGACGCCGGACCGAAGGCATGGCGCGGGTCATGGCAGGACGAGCAGGCCTGCTTGCCCGAAGCCGAGAGAGCGGGATCGAAGAACATTTTCCGGCCAAGGGCGGTCAGCGCCTGTGCCCGGGCAAAAGCGTCGGCGCGCGACAGGGGGCCGGGATGGACGGTGCCGGTTCCGGCGCGGACAAGAGGTGCCGGCAACGTGAAGGCAAAACCGAACAGCGATGCTGCAGCGGCCGCGACCATCAGGCGTTTGCCTGTCCCTGTCGTCATGAGTTCCAAGTCCATTTCGCTGCGCAGTTAGGATCGCACTGCAACGGATTGATGACTGCTCCAGCTCTTCACGAAACCGTGTTTGCAGGCGAGACAAGTGTCACAAAGGTGACAAGCCATCGACGTAGCTCTTTGCGTGCGCGGCCCCGGCCATGCACGATGCCTCTAGCCATTCCCCTAGCCATGAGGATTTTCATGATGCGGCTCATGCTTGTTTCCTCGCTTTGCCTGGCCGGCACGGCGCTGACTTCAATCCCGGCCAATGCAGCCCCTCCCGGCTACGACAAAATCGACACCGTCGTCGTCATCTATGCCGAGAACCGCAGCTTCGATAATCTCTATGGCGGCTTCCCCGGCGCCAACGGGCTGGCCAATGTCTCGGCCGACCAGGCACGCCAGCTCGACCGCGACGGCAAGCCGCTTTCAGAACTGCCACCGGCCTGGGGCGGGCTGACCGGCAAGGGGGTGACGCCTGTGGTGACCGAGGCGCAGTCGGCGCATCTCGCCAATGCCAGCTTCGCCATCGACGACGCCAGCGGCTTCAACGAGAAGACCTCCGTCGTCACGCGCGATCTCTGGCACCGCTTCTACCAGGAGCAGATGCAGATCGATGGCGGCAAGAATGACAAGTTCGCCGCCTGGGCCGATTCCGGCGGTCTTGTCATGGGCCATTATGACGGTTCCGGCCTGCCGATGTGGGCGGTGGCGAAGAAATACGTGCTGGCCGACAATTTCTTCCAGGGCGCCTTCGGCGGCTCCTTCCTAAACCATATCATGCTCGCCTGCGCCTGCGCGCCGGTCTATCCGCATGCCGACACCAGTCCGGTGAAGGGGCAGATCGCCGTCGTCGAGGCGGATGGCAAGACGCTGAAGGTGGCCGACAACTCGCCGGCCTCGGCACTCGGCGGTGCGCCGAAATTCGTCAATGACGGCGCCATCACGCCCGATTTCTACGCCGTCAACACCATGCAGCCGCCCTATCAGCCGAGCGCCAACAAGCCGGTCGAGGGCGGCGACAAGGCGCTCGCCGACCCGACGCAGCCGACGACGTTGCCGCCGCAGCACGACATCACCATCGGCGACCTCTTGTCGCTGAAGGGGATCGACTGGGCCTGGTATGCCGGTGCCTGGCAGGCCACGCTCGACGGCAAGAACGCGACGCCGGTGCCGAACTTCCAGTTCCACCACCAGCCGTTCAACTATTTCGCCGCCTACGCGCCGGGCACCGCCGCACGGACCGCGCATCTCAGGGATGGCGGTCTCGACGGCGCCGAATTCATCAAGGCCATCGACGACGGCAAGCTGCCGTCCGTCACTTTCTACAAGCCGCAAGGCAATCTCAACGAGCACAGCGGCTATGCCGACATCACATCGGGCGACCAGCATCTGGCCGACCTTGTCGCGCATCTGGAGAAGAGCCCGCAATGGGGTCACATGCTGGTGGTCGTGACTTATGACGAGAATGGCGGCTTCTGGGATCATGTCGCGCCGCCCAAGGCCGACCGCTGGGGACCGGGCAACCGCGTCCCGGCCTTCATCATCTCGCCCTATGCGAAGATGGGCACGGTCGACCACACGCAATATGACACGACGTCGATCCTGCGCTTCATCACCGCGCGCTACGACCTGCCGGTGCTCCCGGGCATCGTCGCCCGCGACAAGGCGCTGGCCGCCAATGGCGAACCGCCGATGGGGGATCTGTCAGCCGCGCTCGATCTCAGCCGGTAGGCTGACCTGTCAACCGCCTGATCCGCGGATCAATTCGCGGCCGATCGGCTTCGGCGTCTCGCTGCGCAGCACCAGCGCCGTGGTGACCGCGCCATGGCGGGCCACCGCGTCGACGATGGTTTCAAGGTGGGCGGGCGAGGGCACGAGCACTTTCAGTACGAAACAGTCCTCGCCGGTCAGCCGGTGCACCTCCGTAATCTCCGGCATTTCGGCGAACTGCTTCAGGCAGGGGCGGATGTGCTCGTGCGTGGTGCGCACGCGGATGATCGCCATCATGCCGAGGCCAAGGGCGGCCGGGTCGATCACCGCGGTGTAGCCGGCAATGACACCGCGCTCCTCCAGCCGCTTGACCCGCTCGGAGGTCGCCGGCTGCGACAGGCCGACCCGCCGGCCGAGCTCCGATATGCCGATGCGGCCGTTCTCCTGCAGGGCCTCGACGATAGCGATGTCGGTCGGGTCGAGCGGCGCGCGCTCGTCTTGTTCTTCATGATTGTCACCTTGAATCCATCGGCAAGGAAATGAATTTTCCGATGGTTTCCCATTCCCGGTGCCAGCGCAAGACGCCAAAATGCGCCATCGATCGATAGGAGCAAGGCGACATGACCCATTTCATCGTCCTGCCGGGAAGCGGCGGTTCCGGCCCGGCGCATTGGCAATCGCGCTGGGAAAGCGCCGATCCGGCGATGCGGCGCTTCCGGCCCTCGAGCTGGGACCTGCCCGATTTCACCGACTGGCTGGCGGCGCTGGAGGCCGCGGTGATCGCGGCGCTCGAGCCGCCGGTGCTGGTCGCGCACAGCCTGTCCTGCCTGCTGATCGCGCATTGGCAGAAGATTTCGCAGAGGCCGGTCAAGGCGGCCTTGCTGGTCGCCGTTCCCGATCCGGCGTCGGCGGTCTTTCCGGAATACGGCATGGCCTTTGCCAGGATTCCGGAGGGCCGGTTGCGCTTTGCCTCGCTGGTGGTGACCAGCACCGACGATCCCTATGGCTCGGCGGAGTATGCGCAGGCGCGGGCGACGCAATGGGGCAGCCGCCTTGCCGTGATCGGGCCGTTCGGCCACATCAATGCCGAAAGCGGCCTGGGCAACTGGCCGGAAGGTTTGGCGCTGCTCGAGGGTCTGGTTTGCGAGGCTTGAAGGCGCTCAGCCGCCATTCACCAGGGCAAGGATGAGTTTTTGCAGATTGCCGCCCGGGCCGAGTTCGACACGGTCGAAATCGCGGCTTGCCTGGCGCTGCGCCTGCGAAAGCGCGGACAGGCGCGTGGTCATCTCGGTGCGGATCTTGCTGCATTTGGGATCGTCGGCAACCGTCAGGCCGACGGTCGCCGCCTCGATCTTGCGCACCATGTCGACAATGGTGGCGCCATGCACCTTTTCATGGGCACTCACGCCGGCGAGGAAAACCTCCCAGTTCTTCTGGATGGATGGCGGCAGCGGCGCGGAGGGGCTGGGCAAGGTGTAGGTGATGATCAGCTTCGGCTTCGCCGACACCAGCACGCAGGCTCCGGCCCGCGCCTGATAGTCCCTGGTCCAGGTCAGCTTGAAATTGGTGTGGGCGATGGCGCGGGCGACGCCGACATTCGGCCCGTTCTCGCCGATCGAGCGATAGAGTTCCGGTCCCGACTGACCTGAAATGGCGTAGGTTTCGACCTTCTCGACCGGTTTCCACTGCGCATGGGCGGTGACAGGCAAGGCCACCAGGGCTGCGAGCAGCAGATACAGGCGAATTCTCAACACAACGCTCTCCAAAGCGGGACCGAACGGCCGTGCTGGACTGGGCAATGCCACCGGCTCGCTTTTCCTATATGCTGCCGGCGGGTGCTGCAATTGTCAGGGGGAAGTCATGAGAGTTCGCTATCTCGTCGTCGCCGGTGCCGTGGCTGTGCTGCAGGCCGCGCAGCCGGCCTTTGCCGCGTCGTGCGGCGGCTGGAGCGCGAAGATGGAGGAGGACGAGGGCGGCAGCGTGCTGACCGCCTCGGTCTGCGGCGGACCAAAAAGCGACGCGTATCTGATGCTGGCCTGTTTCGACAAGCCGGTGCTGAGTTATGATCTCGGCGCCAGCGGCCAGCAACTGGAGCCCGGCCTCAGCGGCGCGTTCGACTTCAAGGCCGACGGCAAGACGGTGACCAAAACGCTGCAACTGGAGGCCATGTACAATTACTTCGTGGTGGACATGGAGAAAGCCGATCCGCTGCTCGATCTGTTGCGTTCGAAGGGGGATGTGATGGTCAGTTCGGCCCAATATGGCGCGAACAGTTTTTCGCTGAAGGGCTCTCGCGGGGCCATCGGCAAGGTGCTGGCGCAGTGCGGCAAGGCCAAGCCCGCCGGTGATGCGGATTGAGCGGTTATCGCATCACCCCACCCAACCTTACCGTCGCTCCCCTCAATTCCTCATCCGAAAACCCGGAAAAGCCGAGCACCAGCCCGTGCCTCGGCGCTCCGTCGATGAACATCGCCGACAGTGCCCGCGCGCCGACGCCCACCGCTTTTGCCGCCTCGACAATCGCCGTGTCCGGCCCGTTGCCCCTGAGCATCGCCATGAGATGCAGCCCCTGTTCGGGCACCGTCACATCGAGCCTGTCGCCGCAATGCGCCCGCAGGCCCGCCACCAGCACGTCGCGCGCTGCTTGCACGCGGCGGCGCACGCGCCTGAGATGGGCTGCGAAATGGCCTTCGTTCAACAGGTCGGTCAGCGCGCCTTCGGCCAGCGTCGAGGGGTAGCGGTCTGAGCGCGCCCTGATCGCCATGACGGCATCGAGCAACGGTTCCGGCACCACGACATAGCCGATGCGCAGGCCGGGAAAGAGGACCTTGGAGAAGGTGCCGAGATAGGCGACGCGGCCCGCGCCATCCATGCCTTGCAGCGACGTGAGCGGCGGGCCGGCATAGCGGAACTCGCTGTCGTAGTCGTCCTCGATGATCCAGGCATCGTTGCGGCGCGCCCAGTCGAGCAAGGCAAGCCGCCGTCGCATCGTCATGGTCACGCCGAGCGGATATTGATGCGAGGGCGTTACATAGGCCGCGCGCGCCTTTGGGCAGAGACGTTCGCCGATCTCGGGATCGAGCCCCTCGGCATCGACCGGCACGGCGACGATCCTGGCGCCGCTGCCGGCCAGCACGGCGTGCGCCATGGGATAGCAGGGATTTTCGATCCATACCGGGTCGCCGGGGCGAAGTGCCGCGCGCGCCAACAGATCGAGCCCCTGCTGCGTGCCCGAGGTCAGCAGGATCTGGCCGGCGTCGCAGCGCACGCCGCGCGCGGTTCGCAGATAAGTTGATATCGCGGTGCGCAGTGCGATGCCGCCGCGCGGGTCGCCGTAGCGGAAATGCTCGGGACCGGGGCGGGCGAGGTGGCGCGACAGCAGGATGCGGAACACATCAAGCGTGCGCGGGTCGGACACCGCCACGCCAAGGCCGCAAGGCAGTGAGGTGGCGGCATCGATCTCCGGCGGACGCGGCTTGACGAGCGTTGTCGGCAGATATGGCACGTCGAGGGCGACGAAGGTGCCGGCGCCGACCTTGGCCACGGCAAAACCTTCCGAGATCAGCATTTCGAAACAGGCGACCGCCGCCGAGCGCGATAGGCCGAAACGTTGCGCAAGGTCACGGGTTGTCGGCAGCTTGGCGCCGGCGGCCAGCGCGCCGGTCTCGATCAGCCGCCTCAGCGCGGCGTAAAGCTCGCGGCTGCGCGGGCCATCGCCCGGCAGAACCGGGATCAGCGCCGACCAATCCGGCGGATTGGTCTGACTTTTGTTGCCATGATTGGTTCTTTTCTCGACCAATGTCATGACGCATGGTTGGCAGACACCAGACAAGGATGCAAGCCGTGAACGACGTTGCCGCAAGCTTTCCGACCACCAGCCGCAATCGGGTGAAGCGTCTGCATGAGCGCGGCAGCTACGACCATGCGGCCGTCTTCGCGGTGCTGGATGCCGGGCTGCTCTGCCACGTCGCCTACACGTTCGACGGCCAGCCCTATTGCACGCCGACCATGCACTGGCGCGAGGGCGACAGGATTTACTGGCACGGCTCGTCGGCCAGCCGCATGCTGCGCCAGCTGCGCGGCGGCACG
Source organism: Mesorhizobium huakuii (assembly GCF_030160235.1). Classification (GTDB taxonomy): domain Bacteria; phylum Pseudomonadota; class Alphaproteobacteria; order Rhizobiales; family Rhizobiaceae; genus Mesorhizobium; species Mesorhizobium huakuii. Next base: position 325,440 of record NZ_BSNY01000021.1, on the reverse strand, counting down.
CCGGCCTGTCTCACCGTGTCGCATCTCGACGGGCTGGTGCTGGCGCGCACCGGCTTCAACCATTCGGCCAATTACCGCTCGGCCATGTGCTTCGGCACCGCGCGGATCGTCGACGAGCCGGAGGAAAAGATGAAGGCGCTGGCCGGCGTCGTCGACCGCTTCTATCCCGGCCGCAGCGAGACCTTGCGGCCGATCTCGGCGCAGGAAGCCAAGGCGACGACGGTGATCGGCATGCGCATCGAGGAGGCGTCAGCCAAGGTGCGCGCCAAGGGCGTCGCCGACGACGAGGAGGATTATGGTCACCCGGTGTGGGCCGGCGTCATCCCGGTGCGCATGGTAATCGGCGCGGCCGAGCCGTGCCCGAGGCTGCTGCCTGGTATAGAGCGGCCGGGGAATTTGGCTGGGTATGCAGAAGGGGAAAGGCTGGACGCGGCGTTGATGCAGGCGCAGGCGGTGTATGAGGGCGAGGGGTAGCTGGCGCTTCTTCCTTCTCCCCTTGCGGGAGAAGGTGGCCTCGCGAAGCGAGGTCGGATGAGGGGTGTTCCAGGGAACGCCAACGTCTCACTCCGCTGGAACACCCCTCATCCGTCTCGGCGCTGACGCCCCGATCCACCTTTCCCCACAAGGGGGGAAGAGCGCACCCCTTGCCCGCCATCCCCGCCTCGCGTTATCCCGGCGCCATGATCACTTTCCGCAAGGCGCAAGTTTCCGACCTGCCGGCAATCGTCGCCATGCTGGCCGACGATCCGCTGGGTGCCGCCCGCGAGGATGCTTCCTTGCCGTTGGCACAGGGCTATGTCGATGCCTTCGACGCCATCGATGCCGACCCCAACCAGCTGCTGGCGGTGGCCGTGGATGGCGGCGAGGTGATCGGCACGTTGCAGATCACCTTCCTTGCCGGGCTGTCGCGCAAGGGCGCCTGGCGCGGGCAGATCGAGGCGGTGCGGGTCGCCGGCCATCGACGCTCGGGCGGCATCGGCCGGCTGATGCTCGAATGGGCGATCGATCAGTGCCGGGCGCGCGGCTGCGGCGTTGTGCAACTGACCACCGACAAGGGGCGAGCGGACGCACACCGCTTCTATGAAAACCTCGGCTTCACCGGCAGCCATATTGGCTACAAGAAGAGCCTTTAGCTGCAACTCCGTTCCGCCCCGGCGGCGACTGGCGTATAGCGGAAGGCTCTCAGGCACTATTCAAATTGCCTGACAAAGCGGATATAGGTCAGCCAGGTTGACCTATATGAAAATCGTCTGGGGAGGCGTACTTGACCCTTTTGAACCTGTTGGCTTCGCGCTCGTCGCGCATGAAAGCCTCCGAAATCCGTGAGCTGTTGAAGCTGCTCGACCAGCCCGACATCATCTCCTTCGCAGGCGGTATTCCCGATCCGGCGCTGTTTCCGGCCGAGGCCATCCGTGATGCCTATGCCGAGGTGCTGGGCGGCGCCGAGGCTGGAGCGGCGCTGCAATACCAGGTGTCGGAAGGCTACCTGCCGCTGCGGCGCTGGATCGCCGGGCAGATGGGCAAGCTCGGCGTCGCCTGCGACGAGGGCAACATCTTCATCACCTCCGGCTCGCAGCAGGCGCTGGATTATCTGGGAAAACTGTTCCTGTCGCCAGGCGACACCGCGCTGGTGACATGGCCGACCTATCTCGGCGCGCTGCAGGCGTTCAACGCCTATGAGCCGCGCTATGACCGGCTGCGGCCGGAAGGCGGCAACATGACGCCGGACGCCTATCGCGCGGCGGCCGCGGCGAATGGTGGCAAGGTCAAGTTCGCCTATCTGGTGCCCGACTTCGCCAACCCGACCGGCAACACGCTGGACAGGAAGCAGCGCGAGGCGGTGCTCGACCTTGCCGGCGAACTCGACATCGCCGTCATCGAGGACGCCGCCTACCGGGCGCTGCGCTATGATGGCGAGGGCGTGCCGCCGATCCTGGCACTCGATTGCGCGCGCTGCGGCTCTATCGACAAGGCACGCACGCTCTATTGCGGATCGTTCTCGAAAATCCTGTCGCCTGGCATGCGCGTCGGCTGGGTCTGCGCGCCGCGCCATGTGGTGGAAAAGCTGGTGCTGATGAAGCAGGCTTCCGACCTGCACAGCCCCTCGATCAACCAGCTGGTCATGCACCGCGTCGCCGAATCCGTGTTCGACGGCCAGGTTGACAAACTCATCGGCGCCTATCGCGAGCGCCGCGACGGTCTGCTCGGCGCGCTCGAAGCGAACATGCCTGATGGAGTGACCTGGAGCCGGCCGGAAGGCGGCATGTTCGTCTGGGCGACGCTGCCGGAAGGAACCGATGCCACCGAACTTCTGGCGCGGTCGGTGAAGGAGGCACGCGTCGCCTTCGTGCCCGGCAACGCTTTTTACGCCGACGGCACCGGCCGCAACACGTTGCGGCTGTCCTTCACCCTGGCGGATCGGCGCGCCGTGACCGAGGGCATTCCAAGGCTGGCGGCGCTGCTGAAGGGGTAGGCGGTCATGGTCGGCGGTATTTCTATGCCGTTACCGTGACCAGATGCTTGAGTATCGCAAGCCTGGTGCGCGCCAGTCTGCGGAGCGGTTTTTCAAAGCGTTCCTCGCCGGTCTCGATGACGAAAACCAATGTCATGAGGTCGAGCATGAACTCGTCGATTGCCGTGTCGACCGCCTGCGATTTGCCCTTGAAGCGTCCCAGCAAGGCGGTTGCCTCCTCGACGTCGTCGACACCAGCGCTGTCGATAAGCGCTTCCAGTTTCTCAAAACAATCCAATCGTGATTCCTCCCGCCGCGCCACGAAACTCCGGTTTGATCGGAAAGTTCCCGTCAGGAGAATTTCTCCTGAAAGGAGATCTGCATGGAACCTCTTCGGCGGACAGGTGTTCCTAGAGCGTCTGATCCCCGCAGACATCTGAGAGCCTTTCGATTCAGGCTCTCCAAAGCCCGCCGGTTTCCCCCTCTCCGGCGGGCTTTTCTTTTGCAAGGAACCGAAGGACGGGTTTTTCGGCAACGACGCCCAAGGCAACGCCTGTCAGTAGCCTGCGCACCCCTGCATTGACGTCGCCCCAAGCGAATCTAAAGTCGGACCGTTGCGAGGAGGAATTTTCGTGGAAACCCAGGAACTGCATCGCGGCCGGCTCATCGACCACATCCAGCTGGTGGTGAGGGATCTCGCCGCCAGCCGGCGTTTCTACGAGGCTGTCTTGCAGGCGCTCGACGTGCCGATCGGCGGGACCGGCGGGGATTATTTCTGGTCCGATGAGCTGTTCATCTCCAGCGCCGACAGCCGGGCAGCACTGGGGAAGCTCACCGGCCGTCACCATCTGGCTTTCCAGGCCAGGGACCACGCGATGGTCGATGCCTTCTACAAGGCCGGGCTGGCGGCTGGCGGCACGGACAACGGCGCGCCGGGCGAGCGGCCCTATCATCCCGGCTACTACGCCGCCTTCCTGCTCGACCCCGACGGCAACAACATCGAGGCCGTCCATCACGGCGCGCACACGCGCAGCGCCGCTTCGGTGAAGATCACCTTCTAGAGACGGTGCACGAACGTGCGCGCCTCGTGAAGCATCCTCATTCCTGCAGGGCACGTATTTCCGTTTCAATCCGTCGAGCCGCACGGCGGTTCAAGATGATGACCAAAGCAATGACGGCAAGGGTTGACCCGCCGCCCACCAGCGCGAAGGTCGGACGCGCGGGATTTGTCGCCCATGATCCGAGATAGATCATGACGAACCCCGGCACCATTGGCCCGATATACCAAAGCCAGGCGGATCGCAGCAGATCGCGCTCATGAGCCAGGCGCTGTTGCAGATGGCCCATTCCACTTGTCGCAAGATCGAATCCGGCACGTGTGCTTTTGCGGAAAATATTCAATCCCACCAACAGAAGGCCGAGCACCAGCGCTGCAAATCCTACCGCCATGATCCATTCCGCCGACGTATCGGCCGCGAGGAATGTCACTACACTGATGACGAGCAGGAAGGCGGCGGCCATGCCTCCGGTGACATATTCCGCAGTGTTGCGGCGCTTGGTGGTTCGGCTCAAAGCGGCATGTCGCGCCTTGATGTCTTCGAGATTTATGGTCGAGGTCATAACAGGCTGTTCCTTCCAGGAAGATTGGGACCGGTTAATCATCGCGCTGTCTCCAGACTGAGCTGGCCGGCCAGAAGGCGCTTGATGCGGCTGATACGCGTCGCCACCGCGCCGGCTGAGAGACCGGAAACCTCCGCAATGGTCGCGGCCTCCTCCTCCTCCAGGTAGAGGATCATCACCTGCCGATCGATCGGCTGTAAGCGGTGGAGCATTGCGTGGATCCGGGCCAGCGCAAGCCGGTCGGAGACCTCCGTCTCCGGGGAGGGATACGGGTCAGCGGCGATCTCCGCTGCCGGGTTGTCGAGGCCAATCATTCCTTTCAGGCGTCGGGCTCGCCCGATATGGTCGGCAGCGACATTGTGTGCCACACGGTAAACCCAGGTGCGCAGCGAGCAGCGCCCATCGAAAGACGTCAGGCTACGCCAGACCTGCAGATGGATATCCTGCAGCAGGTCCTGCCGCTCGATAGGGTTTGCTTCATATCCAACTGCCAGACGTGCCAACGCGGGACCTAGCTGATCCACCGCCTGGATATAGAGCCGGTCGACATCCGGTGGCGCGGCCGCTTCGGCACCGCCCCTCTCGTTTTGGCAAAGCATGGTCATGTCAAGGTAGTCGTACCTAAACGAAATTTCTTACAGACCAACCGAAGACTGCTTCGAACCTTCGACGCACTGGCGCATCAGCACCATTTCGAAGCGCTGATCAGGTGGCCTTCCTTTTGTCCGACATCCTCGATACGAGATGGAAACTCGGCCGAGGAGTTCCATGGATACATTGCCTGAAGCCGTGCCGTTTTTCAGCCAGTGGGAAACGCCAGACATGACGCTGGCCGTGCTCGCCGATGGCGCTGATGTGGCGCTGCGGCGCGATCCGCTGTGGCGGGGATCGGGCGCGCAAACACCAGATGAATATGCGGTCTGGGCCGCCAACATCTGCGGCATGGCGTGCCTGAAAATGATCCTGGCGACGCGGGGCGAGATCGTTCCGACGATCGAACTGGCCAGACGCTGCACCGTACATGGCGGCTATGTCGTCAATGAGGGCTCGATCAAGGGCCTGATCTACGCGCCCTTCGTCACTTTCGTGAAGGCGGAGTTCGGCCTGGAGGCGCAAGTGATGACCAATGTCGCGACATCGGACATTCCGGCGATCCTCAGGCAGTCGCGCTTCTTCATCGCCTCGGTCAGCAGGGCGATCCGCTGGCCCGAGCGCGAGCCGCCGTCGAAGGGCGGCCATCTGGTCCTGGTGACGGCGGCGTCGGATGACGTTTTTCGCTTCCACAACCCGTCCGGCCATACCAGCGCCACACAGGCCAATGCAGTGTTGGCGCCAGCCGATTTCGACCGTTTCTTTGCCAATCGCGGCATTGCCGTCACCATTTGATTTCGAGGGATTTCAATGACTGAAAAGATCAGGGTCGCCATCCTCTATGGCGGGCGCTCGGCCGAGCATGACGTGTCGCGGCTGTCGGCCGCCAATGTGCTGAAGGCGATCGACCGGACGCGCTACGAGGTGGTGCCGATCGCCATTTCCAGGGACGGCAGATGGCTGCTGCAGCCTTCGTCCGAGGCTGGCGCCGACGGGGCAGGGGCTCCGGTGTCGGAAGATGGCGTGGAGGTGGCCCTGCTGCCCGGCGGCAAGGGCCGGCTGGTGGCTCTCACCAAGAATGGCGAGCAGCCTGATCCCGTCGATGTCGTCTTTCCCGTGCTGCACGGGCCGTTCGGCGAGGACGGTTCGGTGCAAGGCTATGCCGAGGTCGCCGACGTCGCCTATGTCGGCTGCGGCATACTGGCTTCCGCCGCCGCCATGGACAAGGATGTCGCCAAGCGGCTGCTTCGCGAGGCGGGGCTTGCGGTTGCCCGCTCGGTCACCGTGCTGAGAGGCGATGTCGGTTCGTTCCAGGAGATTGCCGGGGCGCTTGGGCTGCCTTTCTTCGCCAAGCCGGCGCGCCAGGGCTCGTCATTCGGGGTGAGCAAGGTGCATGACAGGGATGGCTTCGAGCAGGCGCTCGAAACGGCTTTGCGCTATGACAGCAAGGCGCTGATCGAAGAGTTCGTCGACGGCCGCGAGATCGAATGCTCGGTGCTGGAGCGGGCCGACGGTTCGCTGACGGTTTCGCTGCCGGGCGAGATCATTCCCGCCGGCAAGCATGGTTTCTACACCTATGAGGCCAAGTATCTCGATGCCGACGGCGCGCTGGTCAAGGTGCCCGCCGATGTCCCGGCCAATGTCGCCGACACGGCGAAGGAGATGGCCGCGCGGGCTTTCCGGGCGCTCGGCTGCGAGGCCATGGCGCGCGTCGACTTCTTCCTGCGCGCCGACGGTTCGCTGCTGGTCAACGAGGTCAACACGCTGCCCGGCTTCACCGACATTTCCATGTACGCCAAGGCGCTGGCGGCCAGCGGCATCGGCTACAGCAAGGTGATCGACGTGCTGATCGAGCACGCGCTGGCAAGGCATGCGGCGCGCTGATCGTCTCCGTGCAGCGTAACGCCAGGGTTGCCGCCGGCCTTGAAAGGTTGAATCCCGACGGCGGATAAAATCATTTCTCTCCATTGCCTCGGGCCGCAGGGAACATACTGACCCGCCCGGAATTGAAGGATAGCCAGCGGTCTGCCGGCAAATGTTGCACGCCGGCTCAATATATCAGACCATGGCCGCCGGCAGGGGGAGAGACATCAAGTGGCGGCCAATCGTCGAAACGGGACGGCGTCCGAGGCGCATGGGCTGGACGATATTCTTGCGGCCGCCGCGCCCCATCCGCGAACCTCGCTGCCCAATGTGGCGACCACCGTCACGACGGTGGCGGCGCTGTATTTCGGCCGAGAGGTGTTCCTGCCGATCGCCATCGCGCTGCTTTTGACCTTTGCGCTGGCGCCGCTTGTCTCGGCGCTCAAGCGGATCGGCGTTCCCCGGATCGCCGCCGTCATCGCCAGTGTGCTCGGCGCCTTCGCGGCCCTTGCCCTGTTCAGCTTCGTTGTCGCCACGCAGGTCAGCGAGCTGGCGCAGAACATTCCGGTCTACCAGACCAACATCCTCGCCAAGATCCGCTCGCTCAAGGAAACCGGTGTCGGGGGCGGCATCATCGCCAGGTTGAGCAATGTGGTCGAGCGTGTCGGCCAGGAGATCGACAGGCCGGACGCCACACTGCCGGCCACCACCGCGGACAAGCAGCCGCGCGAGCCGGTGCCGGTCGAGATCGTTGCGCGCGAGAAGCCGCTCGAAGTCCTGCAGAACATCGTCGGGCCGCTGATCAGCCCGCTCGGATCGGCGGGACTGATCATCGTCGTCGTCATCTTCATGCTGCTCGAGCGGGAGGATTTGCGCGACCGCTTCATCAGGCTTGTCGGCTATGGCGACCTCCACCGCACCACGGAGGCGCTTCGCGATGCCGGCAAGCGGGTGGGCCGCTACCTGCTGATGCAGTTGGTGGTCAACATCGTCTACGCCATACCGATCGCGATCGGGCTGTGGATCCTCGGCATTCCCAATGCCTTGCTGTGGGGGCTGCTGGCACTGGCGCTGCGGTTCGTCCCCTATATCGGGCCGGCCATCGGCATGCTCTTGCCGCTGTTCCTGGCGCTGGCCGTGGCGCCCGGCTGGTCGCTCGTGTTGTGGACGGCGGCCCTGTTCGTGGTGATGGAACTGGTCACCGGCAATGTCGTCGAGCCCTGGCTCTATGGCTCGCGTACCGGACTGTCGCCGCTGGCGATCATCGTTGCCGCCATCTTCTGGACGTGGCTGTGGGGGCCGCTCGGGCTCGTCCTGTCGACGCCGCTCACCGTCTGCCTCGTGGTGCTGGGCAGGCACGTGCCGCAGTTTGAATTTCTCGACGTGCTGTTCGGCAACGAGCCGGTGCTTGAACCGCACGCGCGGCTCTACCAGCGGCTTCTGGCCGGCGATCCGGACGAAGCCACCGATCATGCCGAGGAGATGCTCGAGGAAAAATATCTGGTCGAATTCTACGACAAGGTGGCCATTCCGGCCCTTCTTCTGGGCGAGCGCGACCGTGTGCGCGGCGTCATGGGCGACCTGCAGAGACGGCAGGTGGCGGCCAGCGCGCTCGCGCTGGTGGCCAATCTCGAAGACGATGCCAAGGAGGAAGCGGCTGAGGACGAAAGCCCGCACGTGGCCGAGGAAGCAGGCGAGCCCGGCGATGCTCTCGCCGAGGACGAGGCCGAGCTGCCCGACGGCACCGGCATGTCGGTGCTGTGCGCCGGCGGGCGAGGGGAACTCGACGATGCCGCCGCGGCGATGCTGGCGCAGGTGCTGGAAGTCCAGGGGGCGACCGCGTCGAAGGCTGGCTTTGCCGACATGGAGCCGGCGAGCATCCGCCGCCTTGAGCTCGAGGCCGTCGACACAGTGGTGGTCGGCTTCCTGAACCGCGATTCCGTCAAGCATGCCCGCTTCCTGGTTCGGCGGCTGAAGCGCGCGAAGGCGGCACTACGAGTGGGCATCGTGTTCTGGTCCGAGACCGGCAACGGAGACAAGGAAGCGGCGGCCAAGCTCGCCCAGGACATCAACGCGGACTTCGTCGCCCACAACATGGTGGACGCAGCGACCGGCGCGCTGTCGAACGAGCCGCCGGTGGCGCTGAAACTCGTCGCCAAACGGCGCATGCGCCGGCCGCGCGCTGCGCCAAGGAAGGTGCCGGCCGCGGCGGCGGGCTAGGGGAAGTCAGTTTCCGGGCGTTTTCCTCAACTTCGATCTTAGAAATTCCACCAGCAGCTTGAGGCATTCAACCCGCTTGTTTTGCTCAGGATAGTAAATGTAGAACGGCGGCAGGTCCTTGACGTATGGCTCAAGGAGCGGCTCCAAATCACCCCTGCTGAAATGCTCCTCCAGCGTCAGCCGCGTGGACCAACCAACTCCATGTCCATCGCGTGCCGCTTGGATGACCCCTTCAGCGGAATCGAAAATCAGCCGCGCAGGTGGATCCAGTCGCTTGTCCTGACCGTCTTCCAAAACCCACCATTCTCGCGGGGTTACTGATGTCGGTAGCCTCTGCCGAATGCATTCATGGTTCAGCAGGTCACGAGGGCGTTTAGGGATACCATGGGTTTGGAGGTATGAGGGTGATGCAAAGAAAGCCGACTTGATTGGCGGGGTGACGCGGACGGCGATCATGTCTGGTGTCAGCACGTCGCCCATGCGGATACCGCCATGGATTCCGTGACGGACAAGATCCACCGGTTCCTCATCCCACGAAATGTTCAGCTTGATGCCCGGGTTCTTGGCGAGATATTTTCCCAATGCTGGTGCCAGGGCTGCGATGTAGGCCTCTCGTGACAAGCTCAGCCGCAAAGTCCCTGTGGTAGACTTGGCCATTTCTCGTGTTTTCTTGATTGCATATGTGAGATCGCGATGAGCAGGGGCGGCGGCGTCGAACAATACCCTTCCGGCGTCAGTCAGTTGGATGCCGCGGGTGGTGCGGAACAACAGCCCGATACCCAGCAATTCCTCCAGTGCTTTCAGTTGTAGGGTCACAGTCGGAGCGCCCACGCCAAGGACATCCGCCGCCGCGCGCATCGATCCCTCGCGAACGATGGCCAGAAAGACCTCAATGCCGTGGGCAGGAACGCGCTCCATTGTTTGATAATATCAAATTATCCGTTCAATTTTCAAGGCATACTCAAACTCACATTCCGGCGGCAATCGTTCGAGGGCGATGACTTATGGCAAGGAGAGAATTTTGAGCGGCAGCGTTGCACTCCGTCCGCAAAACATCATGCGTGGTGTTTCATTGATTATATTGGCGGCATTTTCAATCTCCACCCAGGACGTTGTTTTCAAGTTCTTCAGCAGTGAGATGACCCTCTGGCAGATTTTTTCCCTGCGCGGTGTCCTGGTTATCCCGATGCTCTTCGTGGCCCTTTGGTTTCGTGGGGCACAACAGGGCGTGGCACGAGCTGCATTCGGAAAATGGCCGCTTCTGCGTTCAGTGTTTATTGCGACATCGCTCCTGGCCTTCTATGCGGCCATTCCATTCTTGAGCCTATCGACGGTTGGAGCTGCCAACTACATCGCTCCGATTTTTGTGACCTTGCTGTCTGCGTATGCGATCAGAGAGGCCGTTGGTTTGCTTGGGTGGCTGGGGGTTTGCCTGGGCTTTGCAGGCGTGATGGTTTTGTTGCAACCGGGAACAGATGCATTCTCGCCATGGGCACTGCTTCCACTTGTTGGGGCCGCTTCCTACGCGCTGGCGCATGTTACGACGCGGGCGAAGTGTCAGAACGTGCCCGTTTCAGTTCTATCGCTGTCACAAAATCTGGTCATGCTGTCGGCTGGGGCGGTTGTCAGCGTGTTGATGCTTTGGCTCCAACCGCATGGAGCGGTTGCGAATGCCTATCCTTATATCTTTGGCGCCTGGTCAAATGTTGGTCTGACCGACTGGCTTGTCCTCATGCTGCTTGCAGGGTTTGCGATTGTAAATGGCATGTTGCTGGCAGGTGCCTATCAGGCTGCGCCGCCCTCCATCGTTTCAATCTTCGAGTACTGCTATCTGGTATTTGTCGCGATTTGGGACATCATGTTCTTTGGGATAGCGCCCACCGCGGCTTCAGTCTCGGGCATGGTCTTGATCGTGGTAGCAGGATTGCTGGTCTTGCGCCGAAAGACGAAGTGAGATCAGCAAGTCGCCTGCGCTGGGACGAGGAAGCGGCCACCAAGATGGCCCACGACCTCGACACGGATTTCGTCGCGCATGGCATGGTCGACGTGCGCTATTGAAGTTCGGCGCTTTTGCCCTTGATGTCGAGCCCGGCAGGACGAGAACGCATGATGCATGACGATCAGGTGAATATCGACATCGAGATCGCCAGCCAGATGATCCGCGATCAGTTTCCCCAGTACCGTCACGAGGACATCACCCCGGTCGGATCGTCGGGAACCGTCAACGCCATCTTCCGCATTGGCTCAACGAGCGCCGCGCGGTTCCCGCTGCGGGCGATGGATCCGACCGGATGCGCCGATATGCTTCGGTCGGAGGCCGCTGCCATGGTCGAGATTGGCGAACATTGCCTGTTTCCGACGCCGCAACCGATCGGGCTCGGCGAGCCCGGTCCTCGATATCCAATGCCATGGGCGGTGCAGACGTGGATCGAAGGCGAGGTTGCCACGCCGCACGGGCTCAGTGGGTCGACGATTTTCGCCCTCGACCTTGCACGCCTCGTGGCATCGTTGCGCCAGGCGGACACACGGGGCCGCCGCTTCGACGGGCAAGGACGCGGCGGACATCTCCCCGACCATGACGATTGGATGGCTGTCTGCCTTGAAAACAGCAAGGGCCTTCTTGATGTGGCTCGACTGCGCGATCTGTGGGCCCGGTTCCGGGAGCTGCCCGCTGCCGGGCCTGTCGTGATGAGCCACCGGGACCTTATCCCGCCGAACCTTCTCGTGCAGGGCGAGCGTCTTGCAGGTGTGCTTGATTGCGGCAGTTTCGGGCCGGCCGATCCGTCACTGGATCTGGTGGTCGCGTGGCATCTTCTCGACCGCGAGCGAAGGTCGATCATTCGGAGCGCCCTTCAGGTCGAGGACCTCTTATGGAAGCGCGGTGCTGCCTGGGCATTCCAGCAGGCCATGGGTCTGGTCTGGTATTACCGTGCCACCAACCCCGCCATGAGCGCGCTGGGGCGCAGCACGCTGTCTCGCATTCTCGACGATCCTGACATCTGAGTTCCGGCTGTCGGCGGAGAGCTACAGGTAGCTCGGGTCTGTCGGAACATTACGCTGCGCCAATGCGTTCCATGATCCAGCAAGGGACGTTGTCAATGGAGGCTGAACATGCGCAGCTTCGAACTGATCGATCTGCTTTGCGTGGTCGAGGCCTGCAAGCACGATCGAGTGGTCGGAAATTTTGTCTCGATGGCTGAAGGCGTGGAAGAGTTGCGGGTGCTGACCGGCGATTTCGTGTCGCCGGACGACGTGGTGGCAAACGCCCTTTCCACGGTAGCGCTTGCACGAGGCTGCTCAGTCTTGTTCGATGAACAGGCAGGCGCTGAAATCCAGCTTTGACGTCCTGACGGCCAATCCTGCAGGTGTTGCCAGTTCCGCTCCATGAGGCTCAAAAGCCATCCTGCTATCGCTCGGCCGCGCTTGGTTCATCGCCAGGTTTCATAGAACGCCCGCCACCTGGATGTGGCGGGCGGTTCAGGGCGATCGACCAAGTCAGGTCAGGATGAGGACGATCTTCAACGTATCCGGATCGACGATGACGATCCGACCGTCGGCCAATACGAAATACTCGTAGCTTTCGTAGGCTGGTACGATTTTGACGATACGCGCGGGCAGACGATGCAACCGGATCTTGTGCCGGGGGACCTCGACGCCGACCGTAATGTCGAAATCGACATTGGACACCGGCTCGACCCGGGTCTCCTTGATGACCTGGGTGATCTGGGTTTTCTGTTCGACCGTCACATTGCTGATGGAAGCGGTCGACCCCTGATCAGTCTGTGTCGACGACTTGCCCTGAGCCTGCTGGTCGGTCTGGACCTTGGCCTTGTCCTGGGCCTGCTGGTCGGTGGTCGCATTTGCCTTGCCCTGAGCCTGCTGGTCCGTTTGGACCTTGGCCTTGCCCTGGGCCTGCTGATCGGTGGTCGCATTTGCCTTGCCCTTAGCCTGCTGGTCCGTCTGGACCTTGGCCTTGCCCTGGGCCTGCTGATCGGTGGTCGCATTTGCCTTGCCCTGGGCCTGCTGGTCCGTCTGGACCTTGGCCGTGCCCTGCGCCTGCTCGTCGGTCTTGAGCTTGGGCTTGCCTTGAGCCTGCTGGTCCGTCTGGGCCTTCGCCTTGCCCTGGGCCTGCTCGCCCGTCTTCATCTTCGAGCCTTTTTGGCAGTCGGCCGCGCCGGTCGCGCAATTGGCGCCACCGTCCGACTGGGTTTCAGCCGGCTGTGTCTGAGCAATCGCGGCACCGCATCCGATGCCGAGCGCAAGCATGCTGGTGATCAGAATTTGCTTCATGGGAGGTCTCCTCGAAAGCGTCAGTCCCTTCGCGGGGTAAACCTCGACGAAAAAACTTCGTTCCAGGCGAATTGGCAAAATCGGCAGGTAGAAATCTCGGGAAACATGCGAGGACAATCACATCGGCGATGCTCTCGACGAACTCCTTTTCGCGGAGCTGCTTGGCGATCAACCGGACATGGACGACTGGCAATCGCCCGCATCAGCCGATCCGGTGATGATTGCCGATGGCCTTCGCCGCGCGATCGGGACGAGCTACCGATCGACCATCGCCATGCCGCGCTCGCTGTAGCGGGGCCCGAAGATTTTTCCTGGCGCCAGCGCCTCGTCCAGCGCGGCCATTTCGGCGGCGTCGAGTTTCAGCGAGGCGGCGGCGATGTTCTCCTCCAGATATTTTCTGCGCTTGGTGCCGGGGATCGGCACGATATCCATGCCGAAGCCAATGCCCTTGCCGAGCAGCCACGCCAGCGCAACCTGCCCTGGCTTGGCGCCCCGGGCGGCCGCGATGTCGCGCACTGTGCCGGCGGCCTCGACATTGGCGTCGTAATTCTGCCCCTGGTAGCGCGGGTCGTTGCGGCGGTAGTCGCCTTCCGGATAGTCCTCGGCGCGCTTGACGTCGCCAGTGAGAAATCCGCGGCCGAGCGGCGAGAAGGGCACCAGGCCGATGCCGAGTTCCTTGAGCAGCGGGATGATCTCCGGCTCCAGATTGCGCTCCCACAGCGAATATTCGCTCTGCAGCGCCGAGACGGGAAAGACGGCATGCGCCCGGCGGATGTTGGCGGCGCCGGCCTCCGACAGGCCGAAGAAGCGCACCTTGCCCTCGGCCACAAGCTTGCCCACCGCGCCGGCGACATCCTCCATCGGCACATCAGGGTCGACGCGGTGCTGGTAGAGCAGGTCGATATGGCCGGTGGCGAGCCGTCCGAGCGAGGCTTCCACAACCTCCCTTATATGCTCGGGCCGGCTGTCGACCCCATTGAGATGCTTGCCGTTTTCGATGCGGAAGCCGAATTTGGTGGCGATCGTCACCTGGTCGCGTTTGCCCTTCAGCGCCCGGCCGAGCAATGCCTCGTTGGTGTGCGGGCCATAGACCTCGGCGGTATCCAGGAAGGTGCAGCCAAGTTCGATGGCGCGGTGCAGCGTGGCGATGGATTCGGCCTCGTCGGCCGGGCCGTATGACTGGCTCATGCCCATGCAGCCGAGGCCGATGGCCGAGACTTTCAATCCCTGGCTGCCGAGTTTTCGTGTCGCGAGGGTCATGGCTGCGCTGCTCCGGTTGGGGGGTGCAGCACCATATAGGGCACGAACTCAATTCCCATAGATGTCCGGCGCTGTCTCAATTGACTGTAATCCAGGGCACGCCGCGCCGAGCCGGCCCATGCCGGGAAACGATCCGACGCTCGGCATTATTGGATCGAGGCCGGCTGCGAAAATCCGGGTGTGCCGATTGCGGGCTCGTCACGATCGGCGCCGCCGCTTCCCTGCAAAACCAACCCATTGCTCAACGTATCGAATTCGATTGCCGCGCCAAGCATTTGGGCAGCCTGCAAAACCAGGTATTCAACATCCTCGAGGGCGACATTTTCGGCCAGATTCATGATCCTGACCTGCTCGGCCGTCACCGTGATGTTGACGATACCTGCTGTCTTGAACGCCTTCTCGACCGCTGAATTGACGTCGTCGCGCAGGCGCATGGAGTAATCGTACCGCATCGAAACCTCCCAAAGGGACCGGTTTTCTGTCCAGCTTGAAGCATGCGCCCCGGGGCGTCGGCCTGGCAAGTGAAATCGGCATAATACACAAATAAAATCAATTAGTTAGAGAAATTACAGGAACGCGTATCAGGCGTTCGATGAGCATCGTGCGTTTGATGTGCGGACGGCTCACTGGCCTGTCTTGACGTCCATTGGGGGTTACCATAATTATAAGCTGAATGAGCTAGATACTAACTCATTGTACTTTTAGTCCTGAGCGAGGTGCACGCACATGGCTGAACTGGAACGCCCTGAACGCCTGCAGATCATGCTCACCACGGACGAACTGGCGGCGCTGGAAAACTGGCGCTTCGAAAAGCGCATGCCGAGCCGCTCGGCAGCGGTTCGGGAGTTGCTGCGGCGCGGTCTTTCCTCCGACGGGTTCCTGACGGCCGAGCAGGGCGTCAAGTCGCAGGAGTTCGGCGTGCTGCCCGACGGCGACGGCAAGACGAGCGATCGGCCTTCGGAGTGAAACCTGCTTCATCCGTGGCGCGCCGCCTATGCGAATTGCGCCCGGGGGAGATTGCCTTGATCCACTTGCGCGCTACCTCATGCCAATGAGCGAAATCGTGGCGGCGACGGTGGACATCGAAACAAACAACGAAAAACAGAGCGCGACCGCCGACGCACGCCTCGCGGCCATCGTCGATTCTTCTTTCGATGCCATCATCAGCAAGGATCTGACCAGCATCATCACGAGCTGGAACCAGGCGGCCGAGCGCATGTTCGGCTACACCGCCGAGGAAGCCGTCGGCCAGTCGATCCTCATGCTCATTCCCGATCACCTCAAGAGCGAGGAGACCGAGATCATCAGCAGGGTTCGCGGCGGCCACCGCGTGGCGAGTTATGAGACGACGCGGAAGCGCA
Source organism: Mesorhizobium huakuii (assembly GCF_030160235.1). Classification (GTDB taxonomy): domain Bacteria; phylum Pseudomonadota; class Alphaproteobacteria; order Rhizobiales; family Rhizobiaceae; genus Mesorhizobium; species Mesorhizobium huakuii. Next base: position 309,783 of record NZ_BSNY01000021.1, on the reverse strand, counting down.
AGGACGGCGCGCTTATCTCCGTCTCGCTGACGGTTTCGCCGATCAAGAACGCCCTTGGCGAGATCGTGGGCGCCTCCAAGATCGCCCGCGACATTTCCGCAGCAAAGGAGAGCGAGCGCCGGATCAGGCTCTTGATGCGGGAGGTCAACCATCGCGTCAAGAACCAGTTCGCGGTCATCCTGTCGATGGTCAGGGAGACGAGCAAGCGCTCGAGCGACCCGCAGGAGTTCGAGGAACTGATCCGCGCCCGCATCATGGCGCTGTCGCGTTCGCATGATCTGCTCGTCACCTCGGAGTGGGCCGGCGCCAGCCTGTTCGACCTGATCCAGGAACATCTGAAGCCTTTCGGCCGCGACGAGCAGATACTGCTCTCCGGCCCGGTGCTGACGCTGCAGTCGAATGCGGTGCAGAATCTCGGCATGGCTTTCCACGAGCTCGGCACGAATTCCTCCAAATATGGCGCGCTGGGTAGCGAAGACGGCCAGGTCGAGATCACCTGGACAATCGGCTCAAGTGCCCAGGGCTCCGGCACCCAGGACTCGAGCGCCAGGGACTTGGCCGCCAAGAGCGTCGGTGCAGCGGCCGGACGCGACTTCCAGCTGCTCTGGACCGAGACTTCCACGCCCCGTGCGGAGCACGAGGAGAGTGCGCGCAAGGGGTTCGGCACCGTTGTCCTGCAGCGGGTGGCGCCGCAGTCGCTGGGCGGTTCGGCTCAACTGGAGCGCTCGCCCGGCCGTCTCAGCTGGCGCCTCAGTGCGCCGCTGGCATCGATCATCGTGCCGCAAGCCGGCGTCGATGCCGACGAGGGCGCAGCGCTCGGCTTCGGCATCTGAACGTCCCCCCGCAAGAAGGGATCGGCTTCGTCTGGCTGTCTGGCAACGGTTGGATTTTGATCGCCACCGCAATCGCGGTTCAGGACCAGCGAGAATCAGGCGATGCGCGTGGACACAGCCCGACAAAAGGCGTCGCGCCCAACCGGGGCGGCAGGTTTTTCCGCCGCCCCGGCTTGCCGGTCACCGGTGATGAGGGAGATGCCTTTCGGCATCGACTTCCCCAACCGTGAAGCTCTGGAAGCCCGGCATGAGCTGCCATATGGCTGCAAGGCCTATGATCAGATAGGCCAGGCGGGCCAGCATGGCGCCTCCAAGGACCGTGCCGATTACGTCGTAGCCGGTCACACCCATGGACAGCCAGTTGAGACCGCCAAGGATGATGAGGGCGAGCGTGACGAGGTTCATGATGCGCATAAACGCCTCCTGATGTTGCCTGACAAAAAGACGTCCGTAGAAAAACGCTTGCCGTTTCAGACGGTTCCGTCGATCACGAAATTGTGAATGACGGTTGCGATCCGTGAATGCGGCGCGGCCTACTCGACCAGTATATGCGCCTCGCGCGCGGCCTCGACCAAAGCCTCCCTGGCGATGTCGGCAGGTACGTCGCCGCTTGTCGCTTGGCGGCAGGCGCGCAGCGCGGACTGATGTTTCAGGCTGCCGGCGTCGCGCCAGTGTGTCGTCAGCAATTCGATGGCCTGCTGTGTATTGGACAGATGGCGGGTGGCGCCGGCCACACCAACCGAAACCACCACGGGCTTGGAGAACCACGCAGTTTCCATTGGAACCTCGCCAAGATTACCGCAAAAAACGCGCATGTCGGCGCAAGGTTTCATCCCTGCCAATCACTGTCGCGTGACGCTGGGCGGGTGCACCTTCGAATGTTCGCTCGGGATATGCACGACGCGCGAGACCTGCGGGGTTCCTCGATCGAAAGCGAAACGCGTTCCCCGATCCGCGGCACTGGCTGGAAAAATGGCGTCGGCAGCGCACTGGAAAGCATGCGTGGTAACGGTTGATTCAACCATTGCTGGTATTTTGAATGGGTAAGGTAGCGGCTCCGACAGTGCAACGGGGGCCGGGTTGCCGGAGCCGCCTGCGCGGTCCGGTTGGGGTTTGACCGCGCTGTTCCAAAATAGGACAGCGCGGTCAACGATTCGTTAAAATCCAAGATAGCTAATCAAGTTCTCGCTAATTGAATGGCGATTTTGCCGCGACGGCAAACCGGCATTCGATCGAAGCTGAATCACGGCCTGATGGAACATTAGCCGTTTCTAATTGTTTGTATTTGTAGGCAGGGGAGGGGGCATCCCCTGTTCAAGATCGGGTCTCCGATCGGCCCGCGCGCCTCTGGCCGAGAGCGCGGGCTTTTTCGAGCCGGCAGAGGCGGCGGCCCGGCACACCTGGTTGGGGCAAGTAGCGTGCCGGGCCTAACCGGCTTGGGGCGGCTGCCGGCTGGCTATATATGCGATATGGCTAATATATCCGAAGCATTCGAATGAAGGAGGTGTATATCGCGATTGGATAAAGTAACGGAACGTCCAATGGACGATACCGGAACCAAAGCGGTTACGTCAGACCTTTGCGTGAGGGGCATGGGACCTTGGTCCCCATGCGAAAAACCCGCCACAGGAGCGACCTGCAGCGGGTTTTCGGAGTGGCTACATCCCAAAGGAATCGACCGCTTGTGGTTATACTGTGAACCACGTGGCCGCGTTCGCCTATGGTGTGATCACGGAAGGCGGGCTGGGGCAGGCGTCACCGAAGCATCCGGTGGATGTCGACCCAGAAGCCAACGATCCGATTGTGCTTGGTTCCCGCTCATGGGCTCGAACCACGATTCACGCCTTCAAAGGGCGCTGTCCTACCATTAGACGAAGCGGGAGAAGCTCGCATGCTTATGCCGTCAGGACGGCGAAGCGTCAATTCGGGAAGTTGTCGACCGGCTGTTCGCAGCGATAGACCGGGCAGTGGCCGTCGCGCGCCGGGATATAGGCCGACATCGGCACTTCCGGCCAGTCGCATTCATTGCCGAACTGCCTGACATAGCGGTCGTAGGTGTTCGGTCCCGTGGTCAACACCACGGCACGATGGCCCTGGATCATGGCCCGGATCTCGGCGCAACTCATGCCGCGGCTGTCGGGGCGGGCCTGGGCGGCAGCGGTCGCCGCGAGCACGGCGCCAAAGGTGATCAGCAAGACAGGAAGGCGAGCGGACATGAAGGCTTCTCTTTGGTTCGGGTGCATTGTCCCATAAAACCAATGATGTGTCCGCCGGTTCCGCGACGGGCCGCGCATTGCGCGGGAAAAGACACGGCGCAAGGCCGCCCGCGCAACCAAATCAGGCGTCGCGCATTGCTGGTCATGGATGGCAGGAAGCCTTACGAAACGCCGCAATGGTGGCCCGGAAACGAGGGCCGCGAAGCCATGTGCTGTTCCTTCTGCGGCGGCCGCGACCACCGCTTCGAGGAGTGCCCGCAAAGGATCGATCCGCCTGCCGCTCCATCCAGGGACGATACAGACAAACCTCGCTGACCCGTTTGCGGGAACGGGATTGCACCACCGTCTGACCGCTTCGCAGCGGTCATGGGAAACGACCTCCACCGCCAGGCGGACGGAACCGCCCTCCGTCGCTCACGTTGTGGCCGGCAGGGTCTTCAGAGGGAAATCATGGAACAACTCGTCGAGGAATTTGGCCATCCGACCTACACCTCGTTCCCGGTCATCGCCGCGCGTTTGCTGCTGGCGACACTGTATGGCGCGGCGATCGGCTTTGAGCGTGAATGGCGCAACCGTCCCGCCGGGCTGCGCACGCATATACTGGTCTGCGTGGCCGCCGCCACCTTCGGTATCCTGACCATCGAGATTGTCCATGCGCCGATGTTCGCGCAGGAGTCCGTCAAGGTCGATCCGATCCGCGTGGTCGAGGCGGTGACGGCAGGCGTCGCATTCCTTGCCGCCGGGTCGATCCTGTTTTCGCGCGGAGAAGTGCACGGGCTGACGACAGGCGCCGGCATGTGGCTCGCCGGTGCGATCGGCGTCGCTTGCGGCCTTGGCCTCTGGCAAGTGGCCGGCCTTGCCACGCTGATCGTGCTGATCGTCGCGGGGCTTGTATATCGGCTCGGACCCCGCCCGCAGGGAATAAAGGGCGAACGCCATTCGGCGTCTCCTCCCTCGAGCGGCGGCGCGGGCAGGGTCGGCCACTAGACCCGGGCCGGTTGGCCGAAGAAATCCGCCAATTCACGCGCGGTTTGTGCCGGCGCCTCCTCGGGGAAGAAATGGCCGCCTGGCATGGCCCGGCCGCGGATATCATCGGCCCAGCCCCGCCAAAGAGCCAGCGGCCCGCCTTCGCCCGCGTACCAATCGGCAAGCGCGCCTTGCCCGCTCCACAGCGCCAGCACCGGGCAGCGGATGCGCCGGCCGGCGGCCCTGTCGGCACGGTCGTGCTCACGGTCCAGCGTCGCCGCCGCGCGGTATTCCTCGCAGATGGCATGGATATGGGCGGGATCGCGCAAGGCATCGATGTAAGCCTGGCGCACGTCGGGAGGAAACACCGACGGCGACGATCCCCAGCCGCCGAGCGCGTTGTCGACGACCGCCTCGGCGGATCCCCGCAGCATCAACTCCGGCAAGGGCTCGGGCTGCGCCAGCAGCGACCAGGGCCAGTAACCCTGTGCCAGTCTGGCGTCGGCCCGATCCCACGCGTCGGCCGTTGCGACGATGTCCAGCACCGCAAGCTTTTCAACGCGGCCGGGATGATCAAGCGCCATGCGGTACGCGACACGCCCGCCGCGATCATGGCCGGCGACCATGAAGCTGCCGAAGCCGAGTTTGGCCATCAAGGCCGTCATGTCGGCGGCCATGGCCCGTTTGGCATAAGGGGCGTGAGCGCTGTCCGACGACGGGCATGAACTGGTTCCATAGCCGCGCAGGTCGGCGCATATGACGGTAAACCGCTTGGCCAATTCAGGCGCCACGTCGCGCCACATCAGATGGCTCTGCGGAAAACCATGCAGGAGCAGCAGCGCTGGCCCTTCGCCCGCTCGGCGGATGAATATGCCGGCACCGCCGGTATCGATCTCCATCGTCTGAAAGTCGCGGAACATGCTGGTGCCTCCTTGCCCCGGCAACGGCCGGAGGCTGGATTTGGTTGCGGATGGTCGCGCCAGGGCGCCCAGCTTTGTTCGCCAACCTTTCGGGCAGTTGGGCGTTGTCCCTGCGATGAGAGGCTGCCGGGGGCGGCCGTTAAAGCAAAAGGAGGCCCGGATGAAACCTCTGGCCATCGCGTCGCTGATGCTGGCCCTGGCCGCACCCGCGGCCGCACAGACGGATCAGCAGCAGGGCACCAACAATCCGAATCCGCAGGGCGACAAATGCCTCGTCCAGCCCGATCAGGGCAAGCAGCAGCCAGGTGGCGGCGATCTGAGCGAAAAGCTCAATGATTGCGGCGGGGTGCTGAAGCCGCCAGCCACTGGCGACCAAGGCATGGCCACGCCGGCGCCCGACGAAGGCAAGACACCGGTCATCAAGCCGGGCGAAGTGCCGGCTCAGCCGCCCGCCAAGTAGAGGCCGGATTGTCGGCGTTGTTTCCGCAAGACGGAACCTCGTATCCCGAGAAACGTTTCTTTCAGGAATACAATTTGAAAGGACGGGCCTTGAGAGATATTGCCAGCACAGCCACGTTTATTGCCACTATCGCCATCGTTATCGTCTTGATTCTGATGGCGCCGAAGAGTTTTGGGTTCGAGACCTCTCATCCGATCGTGGATGGCGATCTGCCAGCGCAAAAATAGGGGGCTGCATCCGCAAAAGGCAGGCGATGCACATCGCCTGCTTTTTTTGTTCGGTTAGCGAACCAGCACGCCGGCGTGATCGCACAGCGCCGTAAAGGCTTCCTGCGCCTGTGCCGTGCCGTCCTTGTCTTCCAGCGCCGCCTCGATCTTTTCGCGCGCGGCCTGGTAGAAGGGACCGCGGCTGGCATGCGGCCAGTCGATCAGGATTTCACTGGCGTCCTTAAGGGTCGCCACCTCTCGGATCGTGTCCGAGCCATGCGGCTTGATCCGCACCGGTGTCGATAGCATCACATCGGCCATTGTTTTTCCCGCCTCTGTTTTCCGTTACTGGAGGATGCGGGCTTCGCGCGCGGCGTCGATCATCGCCCGCATCGCCTTTTCCGGCGGCGTCCAGCCGTCCAGCGCATCGCGGCAGCAGCGCAGTGCCGCCTGGTATCGCCGGCCTCGGCCGGCCGGCCAGTCGCCGAGGCATTCCAGGCCCTCCCAGGCGCTGCGCACGACGCGCTCGCGTTCGGGGGCGAATTTCAGGCGGATCGGTCGGGGAAAAATCTTGTCGTTCAACTGAAGTCTCCGTGGCATGCCGCCCGGCACTGACCGGTTGTGAACAACCGCACTCGCGACAGGCGCCGGATAACGTCGCCGACAAAGCAGGGTTCCAGGCCCGAAAGATCAATTTTCAATCGTGCACGACGGCGTCCGACAGAGGTCGCGCCGGCGGCGGAGCTGCGTCTTCCGGCATTGGCCGCTCAAGGGGCCGGTCATGCTCGAACTGTTCGGTGCCGGGCAAGGCATGCAGCCAGGTCTCGCGGCGGCTGATCCACAATTCGTACTGCGGCTCCAGGTCGGTCGGCGCGACGTCGAGGCTGCCGAGCATCACCTCGACTTCATCGTCGCCAACCCAGGCGACGCGGCTGCCGCAGGTCGGGCAGAAGCTGCGCGTGCCGTAAGAGGCGACTTCGCCCGATGTCTCGAAGGCGTCGCGTGGCCATATCGCAAAGGCCGAATAGGCCGAGCCGCTGGCCTTGCGGCAGTCCTTGCAGTGGCAAAGGCCGATACGCATCGGCTGGCCGGTGACGACGAAATGCACGCCGCCGCACAGGCAGCTGCCGGTTCTGCGTGTGGTGTCGGACATGATCGCGGCCCTCCCTCGGTCTGGCTTTCGTCAGTCTGGCACGCCGGGGGCCGGGCGGAACAGATGATCGCCGGCCATTTTGTTGGCCAGGAACCGGGACAAGACATCCCGTTCATCGTACCGCCACCGGGCTGGGTACTACCAACCCGGCCGATGCGGCCCGCAACATGCTTCAACGCAATGCCGGCGAAATGGTTGCGGCTTGCGGCAGCCCCGTCTATCCGCGCGCGGCCATGTGGTTGTCGAGCTTCTTGCGCGACGGGCCATAGCGCTTGATGATGGTCTGGGCTTCGCTCTGCGGGATGCCGTATTTGCGCGCGAAGGCGGCGACCTCATAGGTCTCCTCGCTCGAAACCAGCTTGCGGTCCTGTTTGATCTTCGATTTGTCGTCTGGCATGTCGGGCCTCGCTTCCTGTCAGCCGCATGATCACGCGGACATCGGTATATAGGATGTCGCGGTCAGACATAACAGCGACCGGCGCTTGCTGGTTCCATGGCCGGCGGACGACGGAAGCCCGACGCGGATCGCAGGCTGTCAAGCCGATGCAGAGGGCGGGCCAACGACATGGGGATCGGCCTCGCCACATTCGGCGCAAGGCGCGCTGGCACCGGGACAGCCGCGCCGGTGGGTGCCGGCGGGGCAACAAAGCCCGTTGGAGCTTGTCCAGCGCGGGCATTCGAAAACCTGCCCTGTGCCGCCACAGCCGTTACACTCAAGGACCGGTGACCGGACCAGATAGGACTTCGTCCCAAACCTCACGCTCGCGCCCAAAACCAAACCCACCCAAATAGATGCACCGGTGTGCATTAGCCCCGTCTAACGATACCACGTTGCGGGTTACGGACAAGTTTCAGGATCATTAATTGTTGGTGAACGCCGGCGCCGGGCGCCTTGGGCCTCAGTCCGCCTTCAGCTGCCTGGCGGCGAGATACATGAGCGCCGACGCGGCCTGGCCGCGATCCCAGCCGGCGGCCTCGACCTTGTGGAGCAGCGCGTCGAGATGGGGGACGAGCATCTCCCGGCAGTCCCGTTCATAGGCGGCACTCATCGCCGGATGCTGCGGCGCGGCGATGGTCAAGGCCTTGGTCATGGTCGATTCCCCCGTTTTGACGTCCATCATAACATCAGCCGGCAGACCGAAATAATCCGATTTCACTGGCGCGGAAGGCCGCGACACTCCACATCTCAGCAATCTTGCCGCCAAGATTCCGCCTGGGATCGGGCAATGACAACGGGGGTTGGCAATGACTGATATGCAAGGGAATTCGAACCGTGCCCAACAGCACGGTGCCGTCGGTTCGCGCTCGATCGGCAGCGGCATCGTCGCGCTGGCCATGGTGCTGGCGCTGGTCGGTGCCGTCATGGGGTCCTGGTACACGATCGACCAGGGCGACCGCGGCGTGCTGTTGACCAATGGCGCATTGAGTTCGGTCGTCGATCCCGGCCTGCATTTCAAACTGCCCTGGCTGCAGCGGGTCGAGAAGATCAGCCTGCGCCAGCAGGTGTTGAAATGGGGCTGCGAGAACCAGAGCGATTGCGGCAATCTGCCGGCCATGCAGGCCTATTCGCGTGACCAGCAGCCGGCCGACATGCGCGTCACCGTCAATTTCCACGTGCCGGAGGCGGAGGTCTCCAACGTCTACACCAATTACGGGTCGATCGAAGCGCTGGCCGACCGGGTCATCGCCCGCAAGGCACCGCAGGAGATCAAGACGGTGTTCGGCCAGTACGACGCCGTGTCGGTGATCCAGAACCGCGCCAAGTTCAACAAGGATGTCGCCGACGCCATCTCGTCGGTGACCGACGGCCCGGTGATGATCGACAGCGTCCAGGTCGAGAACATCGACTTTTCCGACGCCTATGAGCAGGCGGTCGAGGCGCGGATGACGGCGCAGGTGGAGGTGCAGAAGCAGGAACAGAACCTGCAGCAGGAAAGGATCAAGGCCGATATCGCGGTCACCCAGGCCAAGGGCCGTGCCGACAGCGTCAAGGCGGAAGCCGAGGCCAGCGCCTACAAGACCAGGATCGAAGGCGAGGCGACGGCCGAAGCGATCAAGGCGCGCGCCGCCGCCCTCGCCAACAATCCGCTGCTGGTCGAACTGACCAAGGCCGAGAAGTGGGACGGGCAGTTGCCGAAGTCGATGATCCCCGGCTCGACGGTGCCGTTCCTCGAACTCAGCACGCCGGCGCCGGTGGCGAACTGAGGTCCAGGCCAGGCAACGAAGAACCAGATGATGATCCCGAACGGGCTTCGGGAGGGATCATGCCCTCGGTTCGAAAAGCTCGACCACATTGCCGGACGGGTCTTCGCAAAGGATCTGGCGGCCGCCGGGGCCGTCGACGATCTCGTTGCGGAACGGCACGCCGGCCTCGCGCATGCGGGCGGCGAGCGCCGGCAGGTCCTGCACTTCGATGACGATGCGGTTCCAGCCGCCCGGCTGCGGCGTGCGGCCATCCGGCATCGGTCTCGCCGCCGACGCCATCGGGCCGGCGAGCCAGAACGTCAGGTCGTCGCGCTTCAGGATGGCCATCGCCGGACCGAACTGCTGCCGCAGCGCGAACCCCAGATGCCTGGTGTAGAATTCTATCGCCAACTCGACATCGCTGACGAGATACCGGACCGTCGCCATAAGATGGCTCTCCTCACAAGCTGATCAAGCGCCCCTGCCGAGGGTAGCTTTCGGGACAGGCCGCGGCAAGGTTTCCGGCCCGGCGGGGGCGTCCCGCCCATGAGCGCCGGACCGGCACCGACGTCCGTCGCGGCACCGCTTGCGGACAAAAAATTTCGGGCCGGTGTCGGAACCGCGCCGCATCGCTCGTCCTTGGGTCGATATCCATTCCAACCCTGGAGAGACAATATGCCGGACATCGTTCAATCGCCGTGGCAGACCGCGGCCCTTCTCGTCGCCCGCCTGGTCTTCGCCGCCGTCTTCCTGATGGCGGTGACCTTCAAGTTCATGGGAATGGGCGCCACCGCAGGCTTCATCGCCGCCGCCGGCTTTCCCTTTCCGTTGTTTCTGGCTTGGTGCGCGGCAATCCTGGAGGTGGCCCTGGTACTGTGTTTCCTGAGCGGCGCCTTCTTCACCCAGGCGGCCTTGGTCGCGGCGGCCTATGTGCTGTTTCTGGCCTTTGCCTTCCACGGTCCCAGCCACTGGGCCGGCAACCAGGCCGAGTTTGGCTTCTTCATCGACCATTTTTCCTTCATGGCCGGTCTGCTCTTCGCCGCCGTCCACGGGCCGGGACGGACGCTGGCGCTGAACCTGGGCTGGCCGGGCAAGGCTTGAGGCGAGCAACAAAAATTGGAGGTTCGCCGTTTGCGTGAAACGGTGAACTGCCCGGGCCTCACAGCTGATCGTTGTAAGGTTCCTTCATCTGGCCGACCATGCGGGCCAGTTTCGAGAAGGATGGCATGTCGGCCTCCGGCTGGCACTGGTTGGCGAGCTCCAGCAGCCGGATCGGGAAATTCACGGCGTCGCGGCTCGACGCCGACATGCCATTGGATCGCTCCTCGCCGGTTTCGCTGGCCTCGGCCTTGCGCAGCGCGATGTCGATCTCCTGCGTTGTCAGCACCCCCTTGCGAACCAGGACGTGGTTGATCGAGGCGACGGCCATCAGCAGGCCTTCGAGTTGCAGATTGGCGACGTTCATGGTGATTGCTCCCTCATTGACCAAAGGGGAAACGCGCCAGCGGCGTTTCCGATCCGAAGCCAGGCGTCGAGCCGGTTTCAACCGGGGTGCCGGGCAGGGGCTGGCCCGTGCTGCCGGCCTATTCCCGAACCAGGCGCTCGCCATATTCGCGCCACACCGCCTTGACCTCCAGGCTGCCGAGGCGCGGGATCGACGGATCGCCGCAGGTGATGGCGACGGCGCTGATGTCGTAGTTGGGAAATGCGTTGGCGACGAAGCTGATCGCGTCGCCGAGCGAGTTCACGCGGATGACCGGATCAGCCTGGCCCTGACCGGTGCTGCGCACACCGGAAACCGTGGCTGGAGCATGCCGCATCCTGAAGACGGATGCCATGGCTGGCCTGTCCATCGTCCTCTCCTACAAGGCCGTACGACGCGAATCATTCCATGAGCTTCTTCTGATGGTCCCACAGCTGCCGGCTGATGAAAAGCCGGCTAGCCGATCCGGGTTTCGACGGCGGCACAGAGCCTGATCGAGGAGGCTTGGGAGGTTTTATGATCTAGGAATTTTTTCCTTGACCATGTGAGGGCAGCCATGCTACATATTTGTCCATGGTGCTGATTTGCGCCAACGACCCGCCGCCGAGGCGGGTTTTGTGTTTTGGGCGCCTCCTTTCAGTGGCAGCGCTGCGGCTGCCGATTTGAAGGCGGGGCGCGCCGTAGAGCGCGACCTCATCGAGAAATCCAATGACCCAACGCTACGCCACGATCATCACCGACGATGACGGCCGCGAAATCGTCAGCGCCATCGGCGTGTTCGAAGGCGCGCCGCCACGCCCGCGTCTGGGCCGTATCGAGCCGGTTGCATCCGGCGCGCTGATCGGCATGGTGCGGGATGCGGGTGGTGGCTTTGGTTTTTCGCAAGCCGGCATCGGCGGCCACGCCATGGGTCTCGTGTTGGCGCGGCTCAGGGCGCAGGCCAGCGTGGCAAGACGTGCCGGTGCCGCAAAACCTGCCGCGACCGCCAGGCCGAAGCGCGCGAAGAGGGCCAAGGTGGCGAAAAGGAAATCCCGCTCGAAGAAGCCGGCCAGATCGGCGCCGAAGGCTGGCCTGGCCGCTTCCGCCGGCGGTGCCGTGGATCGAGCCGATGGCTGACGAAGCCGCCGCAAGGCCAACGCGCGGCAAGGCGAGGCCGGCAAGGCGCAAGCCCGCCCGCGCGGCGGTCGCGCCGAAGCCTCGGCCGAAGCGGACGAAGAAGACGCTGGGCGACGATTTTTTGGCCGCCGTGCGCGCCGATTTCCGCGCGCACGGCGCCGGCGTCATCGCCGAGGTGCGGGCCGACAAGCCCGACCAGTATCTGAAGATCGTGCTGTCCGTCTTGCCCAAAGATTTCGATGTCGCCATCAACCATCTGGACGCCTTTTCGGATATTCTGTTCGAGGTGATCGTGCGGAAGTTCAGGCCGGCGACGGAAGACTGAAAGGCCGCACAAGCGGGCTTCTATGTTGCTGATGGTTGCTTCGTGATCTTCCCGGCAGGCTACGTGACGCGAACGCGTCGATGGCCGTGGCGGCCTTAGGTTCCGATATATGTGCATCTCAATGGAATCTGGTTTTGAAGACGCGAAAGACTTCGCACCAGAGGCGGAAATCGGCCGGTCGCCCGGCGAAGTGTGCTTCCATGGCACAGTAGGCCGCTGCGGTCTGCGCTTCCGGCCCATAGAGCTCGATTGCGGCAATTACTGCATCGTTAGGATCGACAAAATCTGAAAGCCTCAGTGCCGCGCCATTGTCTGTCCGGAGCATCGAGCAACACCTTCTGTTCAGCGCCTTCCACATATTTGGCGCAAATCACGCCACCTGCGGCCCAGCGGCTTGGTTGCTAGTGGGGACTGGCAGCGGAAGGCCACTGGGCCTGACCGGCAGGGCCTTGAGGATGGCAGCGCCGACTGGCGAAAATGTATGCACCCCTGCTCATGTCAGCGAAACATGCGAACGAAGGAAGGGCAAGGCGCGCTGGCTCCGGCTGGCCCCGCGCCTTGGTTGGGGCGGTATGGAGCACCAATCGAATGATGCGCGGGCCTCCGGTTTCATTGCAAAATGGATGGCCGGCATCATTGGGGAAACCGAACTGATTTCGCTCTCCAGGCAACCACGTTAAGCCAAATCGCTCGTGGATCTCCGGTCGCCGGCATTCGGAACTGAAACAGGTTTCGCAGCTTCTATCTGAGTGAAGCTTAATGAGGCAGGCCTAATGTTCAGTGACAAGGAAACCCGATTTTTGGAAGCTGGGCTGTTCATGGCGGTGCCGCTCTCGATCCTGATCGCGGTCTTGCTGGTTAGCGTCACGTTTGGCTGGTTTGGATGACAGATTGCACGCGGAGGGGGGCGACCGACCGCCGGTATTCTTCACATGCATTCCTGACCACGATGGCATCCAGGCGAGGAGCAACCGACGTTCGATCGAGGTGAAGGCACTTCAATTGCCCCCTCGGACACTCGCCGCCGCCTTCCTGATCGGCGTGTCTGCGATGTGGATTTCGGATATTTTTGTTCGAGGTGACCGTGTGGAAGTTTAGGAATAGCTCCGGTCTTGCCCTGCGTCCAAGAGTTCACTCCTGACGGCTCGATCGAGCCGTTGCCCGCCTCGGCTCGCGCCGCGGCGGGCTTTTTGCGTTTGTGGCCCCTGACCGGCCACTGCTATATCGCGGTACAAGCTTGCCGAACTCGCGGCGGCGTTGATCCAGCCCGGGGTTACGGATGCAGATTGAGCGATATGACGGGGACCGCGAAATATTGCTGCCGCTGTTTGCCCTTGCCGACGATTCCCCCACGCAGGTTTCCAGCTATATCGATGCGGGCGAGGTGCTGGTCGCGCGGGAGGGCAACAGGATCATCGGCCACGTGCAGATCATCGAGACAGGCGAGGGCGGTGTCTTCGAGCTCAAGAGCCTGGCGGTTCGTCCGGCAAGACAGAGCGAGGGGCTGGGGCGTGCCCTTGTCGCGGCGGCCATCACCCGCTGCCGCGAGCGCTATGGCCGGCGCCTGATCGTGTCGACCGCGGCGGCCGATATCGGCAATCTGCGATTTTACCAGAGACAGGGCTTTCGGATGTATCGCATCGTGCAGGATGCATTCGGGCCATCGACCGGTTATCCCGAAGGTTTGCTTGTGAACGGCATTCCGCTGCGAGACCAGGTGGTCTTCGAACGCGACCTCGGCGCGGATTGAGGGGACCGTCCGCCCGCTCCGGCTTCGAGACCATCGCAGACCATCCAATAGCCCGCACCGGTCCGCCGGGCGGGCTATTTTGCGTTTCTGGACCTAGGCGAGAATGTTGACGGCGCGGGCGGCGACCAGTGCGATCGTCAGCAGCGATATCATCGACTCGGCCATCATCAGAAGCTTGGCGCGCTGTGACAGCGGCAAGGTGTCGGTCGGCGAAAACGCCGTCGCATTGGTGAAGGCGAGGAAGAAATAGTCGACGAACCCCGGCAGCCAGTCGCGGATCTCGCGGTCGTTCAGCGTCATTTGCGGGAACAGGAAGTCGGAATGGGCGCGGTTGACGAGGCCGCAGGTCGGCGGCCCGCCGCGGTCCGTGCTCCAGAACCACAAGGCAAAGACAATGACGTTGGTGACCCAGATGTTGAGCGCGTCGATCAGCAGCGTCTGGCCGCTGGAGCCGGCATGGCCTGCCAGCAAGGCGCGCACCAGGAACACCAGCGAACCGCAATTCATGACACTGACGACGCCGGTCATCACCAGCGCCGTCCTGCGGATGACGACGCGAAACCTGCCGACCAGATACCAGTGCTCCTCTTCGATCGCTTTCTGGCTGGCGACCTGTGTCCAGGCGGTGGCGACAGACAGGGGCACGAGCAGCGCGGCCTCCAGCGCCGGCGCCAGCCAGCGCGGGCCGAACGAAAGATCGTTGATCACCAGGAGCTGCAAACAGATGATGACGAGAACAGCCGCACGTGCCAGCCAGAAGTCGAGCGCGCGATGGTGGATGACGGCATGCTGGTGACGCATCGAATATCCGGGATGTTCAGACAGGATCAAATGGGCGGCTGTTCTGCCGGGGAAGGGCAACGGAGCGCCGAAATTCCTGCCCAATCTTGGTCTTGCAATGGCCTGCAAGTATACTTTTTCGTAAGCTTTGACGTTGGGGCTGTTCGGCAAACCGGACGATGTGGTTTAAGCGCCGCATGGTCGGAATAGATGACTCCATGGATGGTTGGGCGCCGGCGGGGCTGACCGCCGCCGGCCTCGAACCGTCATCGGTATGGCCCGGCCTGCTGCGCCATCCCTGGTATTTGCTGGGGTTTTTGTGCCTGGTGCAGATCCTGTGCTGGACGGTGGTGCCGGCATTGATCGATCCCGCCCCGCCCGGCGATGTGGTGGAAGGCTTCATGTGGGGCCGCGAATGGGTGCTGTTGACCTACAAGCACCCGCAGCTTCCAGGCTGGCTGCTCGAAACCAGCCATCTTCTGACCGGATCGTTCCGCTGGCCGCAATATATGCTTGCCCAGCTGACGATCTCATCGACCTTCATCCTGGTCTATCTGCTGGCCCGCGACATGCTCGGGCAAAGCCGTGCGCTGGCCGCCGTGCTTTTGATGCCGTCGGTCTATTTCTTCGGCTGGCCGACCCCGCAATTCAATCATGACTACGCGCAGATGCCGTTCTGGGCCGCCATCTGCTGGCTGCTCTGGCGCGCTGGCCGTGGCGGCGGGCCGGGCTGGTGGCTGGCGCTCGGACTGGTGTCGGGCGTCGGGCTCTATGCCAAGTTCTCCACCGGCCTGCTGCTTGCCTTCGGCGCGCTCTGGCTGTTGTGCGACGCCCGCGCGCGCAGCCGGCTGGCGACGCCCTGGCCATGGCTCGGCCTTGCCGTTTTTCTCGCCGTTGCCGCGCCGCTCGCCGTCGCGCTCTACCGCATCGATTTCCTGCCGCTGACCTATTTCGCCGCCCGCGACCAATGGGTGACCGAACACCGGGCGCGCCTCTACTATATCGGGGTCCAGATGGCCGGGCTCTCCGGCTTTCTTCTGGTGCTGATGATATCCGGGCTGTTGCGGCGCTCGCCCGCCCCCGAAGTGCCCGTCGAGCGCGGAATTCTGGTCTATCTCGTGTGGATGGGGCTCGGCCCGGCGACGCTGATCATGGTGGCCTCGTTGTTCACCGGCACCGGCGAGTCCTGGGGGGCGCCGATGTACAATCTTGTCGGCGTCACGGCGCTCGCCGTCCTCGGCCACCGGCTCGGCGCCATCGAGATGCGAAGGCTGGCGATCTGCGCGTTCCTCTGCATCCTCACCATGTCAGGCGCCTACGCGGCGCTCCGCTGGACGGGCTGCAATGTCCGGGGGCGCCTGGACGCCGTCTGCTGGCCGGCGCTGCCGATCGCGGACGAGGCCGAGGCGGTCTGGCACGCGGCGGCGCCCGGCCGGCTCGACATTGTCGGCGGCGATACCCAATTGGCCATGCTGGCGGGCCTCAATGCCTATGACAAGCCGTCGATCTTCACCGACCTCGATACCCGGTTCGCGCCATGGATCACTAGGCAACGCTTGCGCGACCACGGCATGCTGATGGTTTGGCCAGGGCATGACGTGCCGCCGCAGTTGCGGACATGGCTGGGCAACCTGCCGGTCAAGACCGTTCTTTTCAATTGGTCGCGCACGGCGCCGCCGGTGGCAATCAGCTTTGCCGCCATTCCGCCCGGCACGCTGTATCCGCCGCTTGCCGCCGACAGCCAGACCCTGCATCCGGGCAACTGAAAGGGTGCGATCCCCGAGCGCGTTGTGATACGGTTCGCCCGTAGCCGCGCTGTTTCCACGCGACTGGACGAAGCGGACGACAATGCCCATCTATTGGGAAATCCAATTTTGTCTGCGCAATTCCGGGCGGGGAACCGCTGCATCAGCTGGAATTGCCTTTTGAGGAGACGTGACATGGCGACTTCGATCGAACGCGCAGTGCTTGCCGGTGGCTGTTTCTGGGGCATGCAGGATCTGATACGGCGCTATCCCGGCGTCATCTCCACGCGTGTCGGCTATAGTGGCGGCGATGTAGCCAACGCCACCTATCGCAACCACGGCACCCATGCCGAAGCCATCGAGATCAATTTCGATCCGGCGGTGATCAGCTATCGCACGCTGCTGGAGCGCTTTTTCCAGATCCACGATCCGACGACGCGCAACCGCCAGGGCAACGATGTCGGCATGAGCTACCGTTCGGCGATCTACTACACAAGCGACGAGCAGAAGCGGGTCGCCGAAGACACCATCGCCGATGTCGATGCTTCCGGCCTGTGGCCCGGCAAGGTCGTCACGGAAGTCGCGCCGGCGGGTCCCTTCTGGGAAGCCGAGCCCGAGCACCAGGATTACCTGGAGAAATATCCAAACGGCTATACCTGCCATTTCGTCAGGCCGGGCTGGAAGCTGCCGGTGCGCGAGAAGGCCGTTTCATAAGGTTGCGGCTCGTTTTCGGGGAGCAAGGCGGCATAGTTCCCGTGGCCGCGCGAATGCCAACTGTCAGCCGCCATCGGCGATTGACAGTTGGTGGCGTTGCTGGCCAACTGTGCCTGCTGATTTGCTTCAGGAGACACGCATGAAGAAAATCTATGAGAAGCCACTTCTGGTGAAAGGCGGACGGCTTTCCGATGTCACCGCCACGGTGCCGTCTTCACTCGTCAAGGCTCCCTGAACGACGGGGCGACTTTGCAAATCCGGTGAGTCTTGGTGGCCTCTTGAACCTGCCCGGATGGGGATCGGCTTGAGACGCGCCTCGAACGGCTGGCGCCTTTGAGCCCGCAGGCCGGGTCAGGCCGGCTTTCTGCCGTATTCGTGCTCGACATCACACATTACACCGGGCCGCTTCTGGCAGGGTGGCTCGAGGCAGGCCATCGCATTGATGCGATCGTTGTGCCGGGGTACCGCCAACCCCCAAAACACTTCAGCACCGGCAATCTACGCCGAAGACTGAAACGCGGATTTCTGCTCAAACGCTATATAGGCAACACGGCGGTAAGGCTAGTCGAATTTGGCCGGCCCTATGATTGGGGCACACTCGGCGGCCAGTTGTCGGAGTTCAAAGCCGATGTGTTGATCTGCTTTGCGTTTCCGGCGCTGATACCACACGACGTGCTCGGCAGCTTTCCCAAGGGCGGTCTCAATCTTCACCCGGCGCTATTGCCCAACTACCGTGGCCCACACCCTCTCCATCGCCTGGCCGTGGACGGCCAGCATGCCGTTCACGGCGGTGTGACGCTGCACAGGATGTCCGACAGTTTCGATGATGGCGACATTCTCGGGCAGGTGTCGTTTTCCGAAGCAGACTGGGTGTCGCTGCGGACGCTGATCGACAGCGTCGCGACCGCGATGCGCATGCTGGTGAGCGAGGTGGCGCCCGCCTACTGCAAAGGCAGCCTTTCGGGAATGCGGCAGCCAGTCGGTGATTTCGTCTGGGCGCGGCTCGATGCGGCTCACACGATGATTTCCCCGGCCATGTCGATCGAGCATGTTGCCCGCCTATGGCATGTGCTGGGCACTCTCCCGGGCATTTATCTGGATGTGGCCGGCCGCAAGGTCAGGCTGGGATTGCAGATCAGGCGGCTAGGCCCGCCGACAGGCCAGGCGCCATTCACGCGATGGGGGATCGTGGAGTTCGATCTTGCCGATGGCAGGGTCCAGCATCTCACCTATGGCCGTCTGCTCAAGCGGCTCTCGAAATGGTACGCCATGTTGACGCCGTCGCAAGTCGGAAAGTCGCGCCATGAGATAAAGCTGTTCTACGAGCCGCAGAACGGGCCGACACGATAGTTCCTTGACAGTCCACCACCTCGACACTCGAAACGCGGAAGGCCGCGGACCTTGCGCTCCGCGACTTTCCTGGCTGCGACCGAAAAACTACTGGCCGCAGTTTTTATCGTTCACGGTGGGTGCCGTCGCGTTGCCGTTGGCATCGGTCTGTGCGCCCTGCGGGTTGGTCGGGCAATTCTTGTCCGCATTGGAGTTCATATCGCCCGGCGCGGTGGTCGTGCTGTTGGTTGCCGCCGGATCGACCGTATTCGGCGAAGCCGGCGTGCCCGGTTCTACGGTCACTGACTGGCCGCTGCCGCCGGACCCACCCATGCCGTTTGAGGTATTGCTTTGCGCCATCGCGGATGTGGCAAGAGCAACGGTGAATGCAGAAGCTGCGAGGATTTTCATGAACATGGTCCTGTCTCCATTTCTGTGAACTCGTCGCCTTGCGACTGGTGGACAACCTCTCGGCCTGGCGAAGGTTCCCACAAAATTCAGACAGCACGGCACCGCCCGGCGCCCACGCAACGGCCGCATCTGGTGCAATGCTTTTGGCCCAGTACGCTGAAAAAACGGCTTTCCCTTCCGCTCGAATGGTGCTTTAACGCGCCCATCCACAGGGGTGCTCCGTACGGTCGGGGCTGAGACGGGGGCGGCAAGCCCACAGACCCTAGAAGCTGATCTGGGTAATACCAGCGGAGCGAGGCGGGCGATGTTTTCAGGCGCACAGATTTCCCTATATCCCATGGCCGACGATTTCGTCGGCGTCATCCTGGGCGCGCTCGGCGCGCTCGACCCCTACCGGGACCGGCTCCGTATCGAGACCGACGACATCTCGACCTTGCTGGTCGGTCCGCCCGAAGTGTTGTTCCCGGCGCTGCGCGACCTGTTCGTGGCGGCGGCGCAGTGCGGTAAGCATTGCGTGCTGTCGGCCGCCATTTCGCGCGGCTGTCCTGGCGAGCCGGACGATCCGATCTGCCGCTCCGACGCGTTTGGCGGGCCTGTCGGGCCGCTCGGCCCGCGCAAGGACGCCGCCATCACCGCGGTGCGCAATGCTGCCGCCACCGGCCAGCCGGCGGCGGCGCAATTCTCGCTCTATGTGATGGGCACCGGCGATCACATGGACGAAATCTATGGCTGCATCGATTTCCTGAAACAGTCCGGCGTCTACGATCGCTCCAAGAATTTCTGCACCAAACTTCGCGGCGATACCGGCGCGATCTTTTCGGCGCTGAACGAAGCCTTCTGCCGCTTCGGGCCGGGCGCCGGCCACGTAACCCTTGACGTCACGGTTTCCGCCAACAGCCCCACAGCTGTCTGAACAGAACGCGTTTCCTTTCGCGCGGCCGTCAAGGTTGTCCTCTCGTGGTCTCATCGTCACCCAGCCGCCCGCGGCAGTTCGCGGGCCTCTTCGCCAAGGCGGCACCGGCCGTGATGTCGGTCGGGTTGCTGCTCGTGGCCTGGGAACTCTACGCAAATTATTCCGGCATCAAGCCGACGATCCTGCCGGCGCCGTCACGCGTCTTCGAACAGGCGATGCTCAATCGCGAGGCGCTGATCGACAACGCCATTCCCACCATCCGCGCCACACTGATCGGCTTTGCCTGCTCGCTTGGTGCTGCTTTCGCGCTGTCTATGCTGGTCGACTTCTTCCAGCCGCTGCGACGCGCGCTGTTTCCTGTCTTCATCGTCAGCCAGACCTTGCCGCTGGTGGCCATCGCGCCGCTGGTGGTGCTGTGGTTCGGCTTCGGTTTGATGCCGAAGGTCATGCTGGTGGCGCTGGTCACCTTCTTCCCGATGCTGGTGGCCCTGGTGCAGGGCTACGAGGCGACCGAGGTCGAGATCGGCCAGATGCTGCGCGCCATGGGGGCAGGGCGCTGGCGCATCTTCATGCTGGCGCGGCTGCCTTCGGCACTGCTCTATTTCTTCGCCGGCCTGCGGATCTCCATCACCTATGCCGTGGTCGGCGCCATCTTCGCCGAATATGCCGGTGCGGCGAAGGGGTTGGGCATCTACATGCTCAACGCCAAGAACAATTTCCGCCCCGATCTGGTGCTGGCCGCGGTCGGCGTCAGTGCCGCGCTCACGCTGATCCTGTTCGGGCTGACGGCGCTCTTGCAGCGCCTCGCCATGCCCTGGGAACGGATCGGCCGTCAGCCGGCAGGGCAGGGGCGATGAGCCGGCTCGAATTGCGGCATGTGCGCAAGGCCTTTGGCGGGCTCGACGTGCTCGGCGACATTTCGCTCAGCGTCGGTGCCGGCGAATTCGTCTCGATCCTTGGGCCTTCGGGCGCCGGCAAGTCGACGCTGTTCCAGCTTCTGACGGGTGCCGAGCATGGCGAAGGCGAGATGTTGTTCGACGGCATGCCGCTTGACGACCATGGCCGGCACTTCGCCTTCATGCCGCAGCGAGACGCGCTGATGCCGTGGCGGCGCATCCTCGACAACACGACGCTCGGGCTCGAAGTACAAGGCGTCAAACGCAAGGCGGCGCGGGCCCGTGTCGCGCCGCTGTTTGCCGAGTTCGGCCTTGCCGGCTTCGAGCGGCATTTTCCGGCACAGCTTTCGGGCGGCATGCGCCAGCGGGCGGCATTGCTGCGCACGGTGGTGCAGGAGCGCGACATGCTTTTGCTCGACGAGCCGTTCGGCGCGCTCGACGCACTGACTCGCGCGGCCATGCAGCGTTGGCTCGAGCAGATGTGGCGGCACCATCGCTGGACGGCGCTGCTGATCACGCACGATGTGCGCGAGGCCGTGTTCCTGTCCGACCGCATCTATGTGCTGTCGGCGCGCCCGGCCCGTGTGCTGCGTGAAATCAGGGTGCCGTTGCCGCGTCCGCGCGATCCGAGCGCCGCGCAGCAGGCCGGCGCAGTCGAGGCCGAGATCCTCGACATCTTGCTCAACCCTCAACCATCCAAAGGACATGACCATGACTGATGTGACACGCCGGCAGGCCTTGCTGCTCACCCTTGCCAGCGGTCTTCCGCTGATCGCCGGAGCGAGCCGCTCCTACGCGGCGACGCCAAAAGTCACCGTCGCGCTGGACTGGACGGTCAACACCAACCACATCGGGCTGTTCGTCGCCCGCGACAAGGGGTTCTACCGCGAGGCCGGTCTCGAGGTCGACATTCTGCCCTACAGCGATACCGGCGCCGGCACGCTGGTCGCCAACCGCGTTGCCGATTTCGGCATCAACGGCACCATCAGCCTGTTCACCCAGAAGACCGCCGGGGCCGACTTGAAGGCCGTCTACGCCGTGGTGCAGTCGGAAACCGGCCGCGTGGTCTTCAATGCGGCGCGCAGCGAGATCAAAAGTCCCAGGGATCTTGACGGCCTGACCTATGGCGGTTTCGGCAGCGCCTGGGAAAACGCGCTGATCTCGACCATCATCCGCCATGATGGCGGCAAGGGCAATTTCGAAACAGTGACGCTCGGCACCTCCGCCTATGAAGCGCTGGCCAACGGCTCGGTCGATTTCACGCTCGAGGTCTCGACCTGGGAGGGCGTCGAGGCCGAACTCAAAGGCATCAAGCAGCGCAGCTTCGTCTATGCCGACTACGGCGTGCCCGATGAGCATACGACGCTGATCTCCTCGAGCGAAGCCTATCTCAAGGCAAACCCGACGCTGGCGTCGGCCTTTATCCAGGCAACGCGGCGCGGCTATCAGTTCACCGTCGATCATCCCGGGGAAGCCGCCGCGCTGCTGATCGCCGCCAACAAGGATGCGTTGACCAATCCGGCATTGATCGAGGCGTCGCTGAAGGCGCTCATCGACGGGCACTATCTGCGCGCGGAAAACGGCGCCATCGGCATGATGGATCCGGCCAAGATGGACGCGATTGGCAACTATCTCTTCAGCGCGGGCATTTTGCGCGACGTCGATGGCAAGGTTATGACACAGCGCCCTGATTTTGCGGGGTATTTCAGCAATTCAACGCTGGGCTAGGTGGTCAATCTGCCTGGCGAACCAAAGGAAATGCCTGGCGAGCAAAGGGGCTCGCCAGGTGTGACAGATCCTCATCAACGCGCGGATCCGCTAATTCCGGGCGATCTCATAGAGCAAAGTGGTTTTGATGTGCCGCCCTGGCTCACCCTGCAACGACAGGGCGGATGTATAAAGTTTCGCGACTGCCGGGCAGAGACCTTCGAATTCCAGGCTGACATTGGCAATGGCATTCATCTCGACGGAAGCGCCGCCGGCCTTGATGAAAGCGTCGGCCAGCCGCGACCAGTCCTCATCGCTGGCTGAAGCGGCCGGCAGGCCGCCTCTTTTCGCCGCGCCGAAGGCGTGGAACAGGGTGGCGCCGATCTTGTCCATGTCGCCCAGGAAGTCCTGGTTGGTCAGGTGTGCTGAGCGCGCCCGGCCCATGGCGCAGGTAGTTGTTGCAGGCGGCAGCGGTTTCCCGCGCCATGACATGGTTGAGCATGTCCAATTGCGCGCGCAGGGCTTCGGCGGCCTTGCTGTCCGGAGCCGAGGACAGCAGGGATGCGTATCGTTGCCTGAGATCGGCGACCGCCATCCTGCTCGTGTTTCGCACCTGATCGACATTTCCAATCCTCGCCACGGCCGTGATCTTTTCCACGACGGCATCATAGTCGTCAGGAAACTCCTGCTTGATTGCCTTGAAGATCTGGTTCCCCTGGCTCTCAATCTGTTCGCTCACCTGAGCCGTGGTCAGCGTCTGCGGATCGGGCGAGCCCGCCACTGTCTGGTAGAGATATTTACCGCCAGCAAAGCCGAGCGCCCAGGGCACTGCCTTGACCGCGACAAAGGACAAGGCGGCTATTGCCGCCACGCCTAAAGGTTTCCAAAGCGTCATCCGGCGGCCTCCCGAGCCTTGTTTCTACTTCGCCCCGAGGCTCAGCGCTTTCTTGCGGTCGGCCTCGGCGCGCTTGTGATTGCCCTTGGCTTCCCACGCCTGGCTTCGCGCGTCGTAGGCGGCGGCGAAATCCGGTTGGAGCCTTATTGCCTGGCTGAAATCGGCGATGGCGCCGTCATAGTCCACCCTGCTGGTCCTGATCACGCCTCGGCCCAAATAGGCAAAGGGGTTTCTGCGATCGAGGCTGAGTGCCTTTTCGAAATCGCGCAACGCTGCGACGTCCTCATGCCTGCCCATCCATATGAGGCCCCGATCGGCATAGAACCTTGCGTCCGAGGTGTGGAGACTGATGGCCTTGTCGTAGTCCGCGAGCGCCCCGTCGTAATCTCCCTGGAATCCGAGGTTCTGACCACGGTCGTAGTAGGTTTCGGCAAGACCGGGATTGAGCGCAATCGCCTGGCTGTAATCGGCGACCGCATGCGCGTAGTCGCGCTTGGCCTCCCAGGCCTCTGCTCGGGCGAGATAGGCGTCGTGGAACGCAGGAAAGAATGAAATTGCCTTGCCATACAGGGCTATGGCGCCGTCATAGTCGTCCTTTCCATACAGCGCTCGACCCTTGTTGAAGGTCTGCGCGGCCAGCGAAGTCCAACTCGGCCTGGTCGCTTGCTCGCCAGCCCGGCCAGCGGCCTGGCCAGGTATCTTCGATGCGTTCGCTTCATCTCTTGCAACCATTGCCAACTTGCGACCCTTGCGGGCGAGGGCCATCTTTGGATTGAGCTTCAGCGCCTGGTCGAAGTCGGCAATCGCCGGGTCGTAGTCGCCCTTGGTGAACCAGACAGTGCCACGCGCAAAATAAGCCGGCGCATATTGCGGGTTGAGTTTGATCGCGCGGCTGTAGTCGGCGATGGCACGATCCAGCTCGTTCTTGTTCGTCCACGCGACAGCACGGCCGATGTAGGCATCTGAATAACCGGGATAGAGTCTAATCACCTCGCCGAAGTCGGTGACGGCTGCGTCGTACATGCCCTTCTCGACGAGCGACAAACCGCGGCCGACATAGGCCGAGGCCTTTCTTGGATCGAGCGCAATCGCCTTGCTGTATTCGGTGATGGCGCGATCGAATTTGCCTTTGTCGTAGAAGGCGTCGCCGCTGTCGATGAAAGCCTTGAGGTTCTTCGGGTCCGAGCGGACGGCGTCCTGCGCGGCACCACCTTCTGCCAGCGCAGCCACCGCCGCATTGCGCGCAACCGTATAGTCTGGATTGCCGGGGCTGAGCTTTATGGCCTGATCGAAGTCGTCAATCGCCTTCGAATAGTCCTTGCCGTCGGCCCACGCCATGCCGCGCCCGTAATAGCTCGCGTCATCCTTCGGATCGATCCTGATCGCCACCGAATAAGCAGCGATGGCGCTTCCTGCGTCGCCCTTGGCATGCTGAGCCATGCCTTTGCAGTAAAATGCGTCGCGCGCCTTTGGATCGAGCGTCGCGGCTCGGTCGCAATCGGCGTGAGCGCCATCGATGTCGCCAAGGGTGACCTTTGCGAGACCCCGGCGAAAATGCGCCGGGGCAAAATTGGGAGCGCGTTCGATGACTTTGCCGTAGTCGGCGATCGCCTGCTGGTAGGCGCGTTTGGCGGCCCAGGCCTTGCCGCGGCCGAAATAGGCGAACCGGTTGTTCGGGTCGAGCGCGATCGCGTGGTTGTAGGCGCCGATCGCCTGGTCGTACTTGCCCATGTCCAGGAAGGCATCGCCGCCCAGGATCGCTTCCAGGGCCTGCGGGTCGGTAGCCTCCAGGGCCTTCGCGGCCAGCGTGTCTTGCGTGGCCGTTACATCGGGAACGACGGCTGACGGCGTCGGCTGTCGTGTGTCCGGCAATGGTGGCGGTTTGCTGTGGTTACCCACAACCTGTTCACCGCAGCCTCCCGCCCATTTTGGATCGAGTTCGGCGGCGCGACGGCAATCCGCCGCCGCACCGACCGTATCGCCTTTCAGTGTCCTGGCGACGGCTCGCCTCAAATAGGCTTCGGCGCTCTCGGGACCCAGGCTGATCACCTTGTCGAGATCGAGAATTGCGCCTTCGACGCCATATTTTGCGAGCCGCGCCTCGGCGCGCTCGAGCAGGATTCTTGCGGCCGCCGGGTCTTTCCCCGTGGCTACCGACGGAGCTGTTTCGCCCGGGGCGTGTTCGCTGCAAGAGCCTGCGCGCTTCCGGTCGAGTTCGATGGCGCGCCGGCAGTCGGTGGCGGCAGTGGCGTAATTTCCCTGGGATGCCTCGGCAAGCGCCCGATCGTAAAAAGCCTCGGCGTTGTAAGGATCCAGCTGGATCGCGAAGCTGAATGAATCTATCGCGCCTCCGACGTCGCCTTGCATCTGCTGCTCCAGCCCCCGTTTGAGATTCCAGGCAACGAGTTCGGAGTGATCCTCCTTGGGGTATAGTTGCAGCGGTTCGTACACCGGGGACGCGGCAGGCTTGGGTGTCTGTGGCACAGCCGGCGCCTTCGCGCCCACCGGCCCTGCGTCGCAGCCACCTGCCTTTTTCGGATCGAGCTCGACGGCCTTTCGGCAATCGGCGGCCGCGCCGGTGGTGTCGCCGCTGCGGGTGCGCACCAGGGAGCGGCCGAAATAGGCCCCGGCATAGTTTGCATCAAGCGCGATCGCTCTGTCGAAATCGGCTATGGCGCGATCGTCGTTGCCCTTGCTTGCCCACGCTACGGCTCGGTAATAGTAACCGTCGATACCTGCGGCATCGAGTTCGATTGCCTTGCTGGCATCGGAAATCGCGCGAATCCAATCGTTCTTGCCCAGCCAGGCGGCACCGCGGTTGGCATAGGCATCGGCGTTTTTGGGATCGAGGCCCAGCGCCATGTCATAATCGGCGATGGCGGGATCGAATTCGCCCTTGGCGGCGCGGGCAATGCCGCGGTTGAGATAGACGATCGCGTCCTGCGGATCGATGCGGATCGCCTCGTCGTATTCGGCGATTGCGCGCACCAGGTCGTTCTTCCTGTCCCAGGCTATCCCGAGGCCGGCATGCGCCTTGCCGTTGCGGGGATCGGCCTCGATCGCCTGCTGAAAATCGAGAATGGCCGCGTCGGTCTTGCCTTTGCGCAGGAAGGCGGCGCCTCGGCTGGAATAAGCATCGCTGGACGATGGTTCCAGCCTGATGGCGACATTGAAATCCGCGATGGCCCGGTCGTCGTCTCCCTTGTCGTACCAATCGGCTCCGCGGTTGAAGTATGGCGAGGCCTGTTTGGGATCGAGCGCAATCGCCTCACTGTAGTCCGCGATCGCCCGATCTTGATCCCGCCTGTCGTCCCAGGCGACGCCTCGATAGAAGTGGGCCATGACACGGACGAGCGTCATCTCCGTGGTGTCCTCGGCAATCGGCGTGCAGGCGGCGATGCGCCTGTCCGGCTCGATGTCCTTGCCCATGCAGGTGGCATGATCCTTCTCTGCCGCGAGCGCCGATACGTTCAGCGCAAGAATGACCGCAAGCCCAGCCAACAGCCGGCCGGGCGAAAGCTTCATCGGCAATCCAATCGCGGCGGCGGGCAATCCCGCACGTTTCCAGCTCGCCATATGCTGGACCTCCCCCCAAAAAACCTGGTCCGCCTCAGCGGTTAATCCGTATATCGTTCCTTATTTGTTCCAAAAATGCAAGCATAAATTGTAGCGCCGCTTGCAGCGGTGTCGAAACATGCATGCTCTACTCAAATTCCATTGGCATCGTTCCGATCTTGCCGGTTAACCGCCCGGCAATGGTTGCGTGCAATGGTCCCTTCGAGGGATCATCGGGGTGCTTGCGTTGCTCACGTCAAAAAGTGAAGCGTTTTCGCATAATAATGAGGGCGGATTTTTCTCCGCCGCGCGCAGGCGTGACATACTGGTCGACCTGCGCGAAGGCTTCTTTCGCCTCTGTGCCCTGGCCTGCGCGGGGCTGTTCGTCTATCGCGGCGTGTCCCAGGTCATGGAGGACCCGACCCGGATCAACGCCGCGCTGGTGGCGATTTCCGAGATACTCACTTTCACCTGGCTGCTTCTGTCGCGACGCCCGGTCACCCGTGACTGGAATCCGCTTACGGTCATCGTCTCCGTGACCGCGAGTTTCGGGGTTGCGTTGATCAGCCTCCAGCCGGGCATAGCGCTTGTTCCCGTCTATTTCGCCGCGCCGCTGCAGTTCGTTGCGCTGTTGTTTGTCATCTGGGGCAAGATATCGCTTGGCCGTTCCTTCGCCATCCTGCCTGCCAATCGCGGCGTGATGACTGGTGGCGCCTACCGGATTGTTCGGCACCCGATCTATGCCGGCTACCTTGCCGGCCATGTGCTCTATCTGCTGTCGGCGTTTTCCTTCCACAATCTCGCGGTCTATGCGGTCATCACCTACATGCAGCTCTATCGTATCCTGCGCGAGGAAGCCCTTCTGGCCGCTGAGCCGGAGTATCGCGCCTACATGGAACGTGTGCGCTACAGGCTGTTCTACCGCCTATTCTGAGGGCAAGGTCGTCGGTTGAAGAGGCGGCCAATCCAGTTTGACCTGGGTGACGGCGCTTCCTGGGGCGGCTCACCCATTTCACAGAAGCGCTGACGCGTTTCCTCCCTAGGTTTGGTGAGGCTCCTACCGGCAACAATGACGATTCCGATAGAATCGTTTTTCGCCACGCCCAATGAATTATGTCGATGAAGTCTTTTCCAAGCCAAGAATATTTTTTGCATTTGTAATACAGTTTTACTCCTCTTATATCATCCGTTTTTTTGCAATAAATACCATCATTTGCGTAATTGTGCGCGAGACTGAAACTGAAGCTCACCTGCCGCGTAGCTGAACTTGCAATCGGTTGTACGCCGACTGCCTTAGCGCAACGACAACAGGAGAGTGTTATGGCTTTCACCATCAGAACAGTCGCCAATGTGTTGGCGGGTAGTGCAATGGTCCTCGTTCTTTCCATGCCGGCCAGCGCGGCTGGGCTCGGCGTCGGCGCCTCGGTGGGCGGCGGCGGTGGCGTCAATGCCGGCGTCGGCGCTTCTGTCGGTGGCGGCGGTGGCATCAACGCCGGAGCCGGTGCCAATGTCGGCGGATCCAACGGCGTCAGTGCCGGGCTTGGTGCTTCCGTCGGCGGCGGTAGCGGCATCAATGCCGGCGCAAACGCCAATGTTGGCGGCACGGGCGGCGTCACCGCCGGGCTGGGCGCTAATGTCGGTGGCACTGGCGGCGTCACCGCCGGCCTCGGCGCCAATATCGGTGGCACGACCGGCGTCGGCGTCGGCTTGGGTATTGGTGGCGGAACCAATCCCAGCAATCCCTCGAACCCCAGCAATCCGAGCAATCCCAGCCATCCGAGCCTGCCGGGTGTCGTGGCGCAGATGTCCAGCAGCCAGGTGGCGCGCATGAAGAAGCGCTGTGTCGACGTGCTTAGCAGCGAGGGCAGCTATGATCGCGATCTGCGTCAACTCTGCCTGTTGATCGCCCGTCGCTGAAGCAAGGCCCATGGATGGAGCCGTGAGGCTTTTGACGCCGTGGCCTCCAGGCGGTTGGAAGCCCGCCACTCGGGCGGGCTTCCTGCATGTCGGGCGCTTTCAATTCCCATCCTGTATTTGTCCGAAAGACCGGGTCCTTTCGTTCGCCGGCGAACGTCAGGGGCGGAACGGTAAGGCGGCTCGAACGTTCTCGTCTTCGAAACACCGCGTCCGGCGGTGCTCAAACCGGCGCATCGGCGCCCAAGGGAACGGGAAAAATGAGCTTAGGCACGATACTCATCATCATTCTTGTCATTGCGCTGCTTGGCGGCTTCAGCGGCCTCGGCGGCGGGCCGTTCTATGGGACAGGCTACTATGGTGGCGGCGGGCTCGGCCTTGTGCTGCTGATCCTCATCATCCTCGTGGTGCTAGGACGCATCTAGCTGCCTGCCAGCCACCAGGATGATCGCAATCTCGTGACCGCGCGGAGGTCGAGGCGCACCGGATTGTGATGTAGGCAAGCCGGCTTGTGATCCGAAATCCCGCAGGACTAGCGTATGGTGATTTCGGTCCACACCCCCCCGTGGAAACAAGAGGAGAGGGTCCCACCCCTTCATCCTCCTCCAAGGCCCGCCCCGGTATCCCGGAGCGGGCTTTTGCGTTGAAGCCGAGGGAACCGGCTTGCGTCGAGACAGTCGAGTTTGCGGAAGGCAGCCCAAATGCCTGCAACACTCAGAACCACACTCTGCGCAATTCGCGATGATATTCATGCCTTGCGGCGGAGGGTGGCGGCTCGCGGATATATCGAGAGCATCCAGGGCATACTGCGTTGGTCGGCATAGCGGAAGCAGAGGCGATCAAGATCATACGCGGCATCGACCGCCACATCTGACCGGAATGGACCAGGACCGAGGCGATGTCGGGAAGGCCGTCGAGCGGGTAGCAGCTCCTACGCCGCGCGCGGCACCCGCGACGTGAATGTTGCCCGGGTGACCGAGACGCTTGTGCCGTCGTTGTTGCTGATGGTTTCCACCTTGGCTTCCAGCTGTCTCACCAATGCCTCGATGATGGCGGTTCCGAGCCCCTTGCTCGGCAAGTCATTCGCGGTCTTGCCGACGCCATTGTCCGACACCGTCAGTTTCCAGTCGCTGCCAGCGGTCTCGAAGGTAACCTGAATACGGGCGGCGGCCTTTTCCTCAGGGAAGGCATATTTGATGGCGTTGAGCACGAGTTCGGTGACGATCAGCCCGAGGCTGACCGCCTTTTGCGAATCCATTCTGCCATCTTCCGTCGTGACAGTGACCATGATCGGCTGGGCTTCACCAATCATCGATGAGGCGAGGCTGCCGCACAATTTTGGAAGGTAGGAGCCGACATCGATCTCGTCGACGCCGACCGAGGTGTGGAGATGGCGTTGCACCTCGGCCACGGACAGCACGCGCTGGTGGGCATCCTTGAGGTGCTGGCGCGTCTCTTCCGACGTGACCGAGCGTGCCTTCAGCAACAGGATGCTGGCGATGATCTGCAGGCTGTTGGCGACCCGGTGCTCCATCTCGCGCAGCAGCACGTCCTTCTGCTGGAGCAGATCCTCGGTGCGGCGCAGCAACTCTTCCTTTTCCCGCTCGATGGCACGGCGGGCGGTAATATCATTGAAGGCGAGCAGGATGGTGACGGCCGGGCTGTGGTCGTAAAGCACCTTGCGGGCGTTGAGCAGCATGGTGCGGCGGCCAATCCGCGGGAAATCATGCTCGACCTCGAAACCGTCCATGGCGGTTTTCTCGGGGATGATCGTCTCCAGCAGCAGGCGAAGTGCGGGAATGTCCCACTGACCGTCGCCGAGGGCGTAGAGCAGCGTACCTTGCGTCTGCGCGGGGTCGACCTCGAATGTCTTGTAGAAGGATCGGCTGGCGGCCAGCACACGAAACCGCTCGTCGAGCACCAGGAATGGTTCGGTGATCGTGTTGACGATCGCCTGCGCCAGCGTTTGCGCATCCTCGATATTCGCAATGGGTTGAAACATAGGCAAAAGCCAAACGACCGGCGTTCTGCCGCTCCAAGCATTGATGCTACATCTTTGCTGAACCGTTGTCGCGAATTGAATCCGCCAGCGGCTGCGTGATGGGCTTATGGCCGAAAGGAAAAGACGGGCACTGGGGCCCGCCTTATCCAAATGGTCAATCGGGGCTGTGCCCAATCGCGGAGCGTCAGTTCGCGCCGCCAAGCTGCTTGGTCATCTTGCAGAAATTGTCATGCGACTTGGCAATGGCCTTGTCGCCGCATTCCTTCATCATGCCCGCACGGTCTTCGTCCTTCATCGCCATCCAGGCTACCTTGAATTCCTTTTCGGACTTCATCGTCTTCATGCCGGCGTCGGTATAGAAAGGCGCCATCTTTTCCGGATTGTCGAGCGCGGAGGAGCCGCTGCCATTTGACGCGGCCAGCGCCGACCCAGTCATCATTGCAAGCGCCATCGCGCCCATCGTCAGCATCTTGAAGTTCATCTGGAAATTCCTCTCTGTCGAGGTCATTGGAATAAACGACCTGCAGATAAACCGGCAGCGAGAGAAAACGGTTCCGCTCTGTCGGCAAATATTAAAACCAGATTTCATTTTGCCAGCCTGCAGAGGGCGTCGCCGCTACTCCATGTCGGGCACGTCGCCGCTGACGAACAACGTGGTCGGCGGGCCGTAGTCGCCAAGTGTCGGGTCGGCATCGCGGCTCCAGGCGATGACGCCGACATGTTTTGTCGCCAGAGTCCGGGCGGTGCGTATGGCGCGGTCTTCGCTCTGCTGGTCAGCGGGGCCGAAGGCCGGAAACAATTCACCGTCCTCGCCGCGGTCGAACGCGACCACGACGATCAGTTTGGGATTCTTGTGCTCTGTTGATTGGGACATGTTGCTCCTTCGACCCGGAACCTACCACACTATCGGGAACAGGGGCGGTCTGTTTGACCTGTCTCGGCATCGCATTGACAGGAGGCTTACAGCCATGTATTGAACAGGACTATACAGGTTCACTGAACAGGTATGCATATGAAGCGGCGCGCGGTTCAATTGTCTCCCGGCACGGGCAAGCCCGAGCAGATCGCGACCGTTCTGGAACATGAAATCCGCTCCGGCGTGCTCGGCTTCGGCGACCGCCTGCAAAGCGAGAACGAACTCGTCCAGCGCTTCTCCGTCAGCCGCAACACGGTCCGCAAGGGCCTCGAGGAACTGTCCAGCCGCGGGCTGATCACCACGAAGGTCGGCATCGGCTCCTTCGTCACCTTTGACGGCAAGCCGGTCGACGACGCCATCGGCTGGTCGCGGGCGCTGGCCAATGCCGGCGCCAACGCCGAGACGAGGACGCTGCGGCTGGAGGTCATCGAAGACGCCGATCTCGCCGCCTTGCTGGAGATCGAAAGCCCGTTCTTCATCGCTGTCGACCGTGTGCGCACCAATGCCAGCGACGGCCACGCGATTTCCATCGAGCGCAGCCGCCTGCCGCTGTCGCCGGAGCTTGAGGATGTGCCGCTGCGTGGCCTGCGCGAAGGCTCGCTGCACCAGACGCTGCGCGACGCCGGCCTCATCCCCGACCATGGCGAGGAGTGGGTCGGCATCGAGATGCTCAATGCCGAGGACGCGGCCATCCTGGGCTGCCCGCAAGGCACGCCCTTCCTGCGCGGCCGCCGGTTGACGCGCGCGGCCGACGACCGGCCGATCGAATATGTCACCAGCCTGCTCAATCCCGCGCATTTCGCGCTGCATATGAGGTTTTGAGCGATGGCGGACAGCACCATTCTCGATCGTGCCATGGGCGCGCTTGTCGGCGGGGCGCTGGGAGACGCGCTCGGCATGCCGACGCAGCTCCTGTCGCCGGCGCGCATTGCCGAGCTCTACGGCCATGTCGACGATTTCGTCGCGCCCTTCGCCGATCATCCGGTGTCGAAGGGATTGTTGGCCGGCACGATCACCGACGATACGGAACAGGCGCTGCTGCTCGGCCGCATTCTGGTTGTTTCAGGCGAGCGCTTCGACCACAGGCGCTGGGTCAACGCGCTGCTCGAATGGGAGCGCGAGGTCAAGGCGCGCGGCAGCTACGATCTTCTGGGGCCTTCGACCAAGCGCGCCATCGACGCCATCAACAATGGCGTGCCGGCCGAGGAAGCGGGACGCAGCGGCGACACCAATGGGGCTGCCATGCGTATTGCGCCGGTCGGCATCATGATGCCGCTGGAGCCGCTCGACGCATTCCTCGCCAAGGTGGCCGAGACCTGCCGCGCCACGCACAACACTTCGATCGCCATTGCCTCGGCCGCTGCGGTCGCGGCCGCCGTCAGCCGTGGCGTTTCCGGCGGCGACTGGCGCGCTGCCTCCGACAGTGCCGTCGCGGCGGCGAGGCGAGGGGCGGCGCTTGGCCATTGGGTGACCGGCGGCGACATCGCCTCGCGTATCGCCTGGGCGCAGGATCTGGTGCGCGGAAAGGTGACGGGGGATGCGATCCGGCTGATCACCGACCTGATCGGCACCGGCGTCGCCAGCCAGGAATCGGTCCCTGCCGCCTTCGCGGTGCTGGAAGTCGCCGGCGGCGATCCCTGGCAGGCGGCTGTGATCAGCGCCAATCTCGGCGGCGACACCGACACGATCGGCGCCATAGCCGCCGGCATGGCCGGCGCCTGCACCGGCTTTTCACTGTTGCCGCAGCAGCATATTGCCCGGCTGGTCGGCATCAACATGTCGGAGGTGCGCGCGCTTGCCGCCGATCTCGTGGCGGCAAGGGTGGCAAAGACCGGCTCCGGCAAGGACGCGGCGGCATGAGCGGCCGCCTCGTCCATATCGGCAGCGCGGTGGTCGACTATGTCTACCGCATCGATGCCTTGCCGATGCCGGGCACCGAGAAGACGGCATCGAGCTTTGCCCAGGTCGCCGGCGGCGGCTTCAACATGATGGTCGCGGCCGGCCGCACCGGCATGACGGCGGTATTCGGCGGCCAGCTCGGCAGCGGGCCGAACGGCGATTTCCTGCGCGCCGCCTTCGCCGCCGAGGGCATCGAGACGCTGACGCCGCCATCGCCTCATATGGACAGCGGCAATTGCGTCGCCATGATCTCGGGCGATGCCGAACGCACCTTCGTCTCGTGGCCGGGCGCCGAAAGTGTGCTCAGCCTCGAGATGATGGCGCCGGTATCGGCGGCGCCGGATGATTGGGTGTTCACCTCGGGATATACGCTGAGCTATCCCGGCAGCCGCGACGCGCTCACCGAATGGATCGAGGCGCTGCCTGCGCAAACGCCGTTCGTCTTCGATCCGACGCCGGTCATTTCAGACATTCCGCGTCCCATCCTGTCGCGGGTGCTTGTCCGCACCACATGGCTGAGCTGCAACGCGGCGGAAGCGGCCGAGATCGCCGGCCCTGGTGATGTCGAGGCCCTCGCGGTGCGGCTGCTTGCCGACCATTGCCCCCGCGCTGCCGGTGTCGTCATCCGCTCCGCGGCCAAGGGCTGCCATGTCAGGCTGGCCGACGGCACGGCGCAGACCATAGCCGGCTTCAAGGTCACTGCAGTCGACACCAACGGAGCCGGCGACACCCATATCGGCGCCTTCGTCAGCGCGCTGGCGCGCGGTGTGCATCCCTTCGAGGCGGGGCGCTACGCCAACGCGGCGGCGGCCATTTCGGTGACACGCCATGGCGGCTCATCGGCGCCGACCCATGCCGAAATCCAGACTTTCCTGAGCCAGGCCGCCGCGATCGGCACGCCGGGCCAGAACCAGAAGGCCCATCAGACAGCCTGACAAGCCCCGCCAAGCGGGCAAACAAAGAGAGGAACCAACATGCGCATGCCAAGACTTACTGCTCTCTTGACGGCGACCGCCGTCTTCACCACCGCGCTCACGCTGGCCGCCAGTGCCGCCGAAGTGCATGTGCTCAACTGGAAAGGCTACGGCGCCGACGAGCCCTGGGCGGTCGCCGCCTTCGAGAAGGCGACCGGCAACAAGGTCGTCAACGACTTCTTCAATTCCGAACAGGAAATGCTGACCAAGATCCGGACCAATCCCGGCCTCTACGACGTGGTCATGATCAACGCCGCCTTCAACGACCAGGCGATGGCGGAAAAGCTGATCCAGCCGATCGATACCTCGAAACTGCCGAACTATGCCGACATCAGCAAGGACAAGGCCGGTTCGCCGATGCTCGACCATGACGGCAAGGTCTATGGCGTGCCGTGGGTGTGGGGCCTGACGGCGCTCGCCATCAACGAAAAATCCTTCGACAAGCCGCCGACGTCGATCGCCGAAATGTGGGATCCCAAGCATAAGGGCCGCGTCGTCATCCGCGACGACGCCGTCGAGGCGGTGCAGTTCGGCGCCATCGCCACCGGCCAGAACATCAACGACATCAAGGATATGGATGCGGTCAAGACGAAGCTCACCTCGCTGATGCCGCAGATCAAGACGTTCTGGAGCTCGGAGAACGACTGGAACCAGATGGTCGCCTCAAACCAGATCGATATCGGCACCTATTGGAGCGGCTCGGCCGATCGTGCCAAGACGCATTTCAAGCTGCCGGTTTCGCTGGTCATTCCAAGGGAAGGCGCCGTTGCCTGGCTGGATGCGTTTTCCATCCCGGTCGGCTCCAAGAATGTCGAGGGCGCGCAGGCGTTCATCAACTGGATGATCGACCCGAAATTCTACGTCGAATGGGTCACCAAGGTCGGCGCACCTGTCTCGGCCAACACCAAGGCGGTGGAAGCGTTGCCGCAGGATGCCTTCAACCGCAAGGTGATGGGTGATCCCGAGGTCGCCAAGCGCATCCAGTTCCAGGCGCCGATCACCGATGCCCAGCGCGAGGCCTATCTGGCGCTCTGGCAGCAGCTCAAGGTCGACGTGAAGTAAAGTTCACGTCCGGACCAGCCGGCGGTTCGCGCCGGCTGGTCCTTCAATCCTGGGGAGGAGGGTGGCATGGCAGCACAGAGCGCAACCGCATCGTGCAGCGGGCTGAGATCGGCTCTGCCGCTGCTGGCGCCGGCCTATCTCTGGCTGACGGTGGCGATCTTCCTGCCGCTGTCGGCCATGGTCTTCTTCTCCTTCATGACCGACCTGCCGCTGACCGGAAAGCCTTGGGCCTTCACGCTTGGCAACTACGCCGCCTTTTTCTCGCAGAGCCTTTACCTCACGCTGCTGCTCGCTTCGCTGCGCCTCGGCCTCGAAGTGACGCTGTGGTGCATCGTCATCGGCTATCCCGCCGCTTACGTGCTGGCCAAGGTGCTGAAGGGGCGCAGCCGCGAGGCGATCTTCCTCCTCGTCATCCTGCCGTTCTGGTCGAACGGGCTGGTGCGCATCTTCTCCTGGGCGATGGTTTTGCGCGAGGGCGGCATCCTCGACACCGCGCTCAACGCGGTGCTGCCATTCAAGATCAACATCGATCTGATGTATTCCTACCCGGCCGTCATCATCGGCCTGGTGCACTCCTACGTGCCCTACATGGTGCTG
Source organism: Mesorhizobium huakuii (assembly GCF_030160235.1). Lineage (GTDB taxonomy): Bacteria > Pseudomonadota > Alphaproteobacteria > Rhizobiales > Rhizobiaceae > Mesorhizobium > Mesorhizobium huakuii. The sequence continues at coordinate 273,862 of NZ_BSNY01000021.1, read as the reverse complement.
ACCTGCTACCTCACGCTGCAGGCGATCGACGACTCGCTGATCGAGGCCGGGCGCTCGCTCGGCGCCTCGCGGCTGCAGGTGCTGAAGCGGGTGATCATCCCGCTGTCCATGCCCGGCCTCGTGGCGGGGGCGGCGCTGATCTTCGTGCCCGTCGTCGGCTCGTTCATGGAACCGCGCATTCTTGGCGGGCGCACCGGCACGTTTTACGGTACGGTGATCGAGGACCAGTTTGTCGCCGTGTTCAACTGGCCGCTCGGGGCGGCGCTGTCCTTCATCCTGCTGGCTGTCGTGCTGGTCATCCTGGCGCTTGCCTCGCCGGTGCTGCGGAGGGCCGCGTGATGGCCACCACCCGCATCCTGGAAGGGCTCGGCCGACTCTACATCTTCCTGCTGCTCGCTTTCCTCTATCTGCCCATCATCATCATGGCGCTGATGTCGTTCAACGTCTCGCCCTTCTACCAATTGCCGTTCGAGTGGACGACGGAGTGGTACGCCTCGCTGTGGCAGAACGACCAGCTGATCGCGGCCACCTGGAACAGCCTCGAGATCGCAATCATCACCACGCTGATCAGCGTGGTGCTCGGCTCAGCGGCGTCGCTGGCGCTCTACCGCTACGAATTTCGCGGCAAGAAGGTGCTGCAGGCGCTGCTGTTTCCGCCGATCGCCATACCGTGGCTGATCACCGGCACGGCGATGCTGATCTTCTTCTTCGGCGTCGGCATCGGGCGTGGCCTGTTCGCCATCCTGCTCGGCCATGTAGCGCTGGCGCTGCCCTATGTCATCGTCGTCGTCTCGGCGCGGCTGCAGACCTTCGCGCCGGAACTGGAAGAGGCGGCCCGCTCGCTCGGCGCCAACCAATGGCAAGTCACGATGCGGGTCACGCTGCCGTGGATCATGTCGGGCGTCATTGCCGGCGGGCTGTTCGCCTTCGCCGTGTCGTTCGACCAGTTCGTCGTCTCCTACTTCCTGTCGACGCCCGGCCAGACGACGCTGCCGGTCGAAATCTACGCCGCGATCCGCAAAGGCTTCACGCCCGAGATCAATGCGGTGTCGACCATCATCATTGTCGTGTCGATGGCGCTGATGCTGCTCACGGCGCGCTTCTTCAAATTCGGCGGAGAGAAATAATGGCCGGCGTGCAGGTATCAAATGTCTCGCGCAGCTTTGGCGCGCACAAGGCGCTGGACGATGTCTCCATCGATTTCGCCGATGGCGGCTTCTATGCGCTGCTTGGGCCTTCGGGCAGCGGCAAGACCACGCTGCTCAGGCAGATCGCCGGTTTCGATTTTCCCGATACCGGTCGTATTTCCATCGGCGGCGAAAGTGTGGAACGTGTGCCGGTCGAAAAGCGGCGCATCGGCATGGTGTTCCAGAACTATGCGCTGTTTCCCAATATGAGCGTCGCCGACAATGTCGCCTTTGGTCTCTCGGTGCGCGGCGAGGCCAAGGCGATGATTGCAGCGGAAGTGCAGCGCGCACTCGACCTCGTGCAATTGGGCAAGCTCGGCGGCCGGCGTCCGCACCAGCTCTCCGGCGGCCAGCGCCAGCGCGTCGCGCTGGCCCGCGCCATCGTCACCAAGCCGCGCGTACTGTTGCTCGACGAGCCGCTCGGCGCCCTCGACAAGGCGCTGCGCGTCGACATGCAGATCGAATTGAAGCGCATCCAGCGCGAGATCGGCATCACCACCATCTTCGTCACCCACGACCAGGAAGAGGCGCTGACGATGAGCGACCGCATCGGCATATTGCGCGACGGCAGGCTGGTGCAGGAAGGGCCGCCGGAGGAGATCTACGACCGGCCGAAAAGCGAGTTCGCCGCCACCTTCCTCGGCGACGCCAACATCTTTCGCGGCGACTCGACGGGTAATGGCATCCGGCTGCCGGATGGTACCGCGATTGCGGCCGGGGCCGGCGACCGGCTTGCCGCCGGGGCCAAGGCGAGCTGCGCCGTGCGGCCCGAGCGCATTCGGATCGGCATCGATGCCGGGGCTCTGGATGGCGATGCGAATATGCTGAAGGGCCAGGTCTCCAAGCGCATCTTCGCCGGCAACAACAGCACCTATTTCGTCGAGCGTGCCGGCCAGACACTGAAAGTCATCGTGCAGAACACCGGCGCCGACAGGCTGGCGGAAGGGCAGGACGTGGTGCTGCGCTGGTCGCCGGAGAGCACGGTGCTGATCGCTACGAGCTGAGACTTGCAACGGGTCTTGCCAGACGGTTCGCAATCAGGAACAGCATAGCCGGGCAAAAGTCCGGAGTTTTCCGATGACGCTAGAATTGACCGCGCGCGACCAATCCATGCTCGACGGCGAGCAAGGCCCATCGGCAGCCGCCGCCATGAAAATCCTCGTCGCGTTTTCCAACGCGGTCGGCGCACGCGGCCTGCTCGACATCACGGGCGCCCATATCGACGGCTGCCTCTACCATGGCAAGGCCGGGCTCGATTTCGTCGAAAGGCTGGTCGAGGGTGGTGGGCGCGTGCAGGTGCCGACGACGCTCAATGTCGGCTCGTTCGATCTCATCCATCCCGGCATGGTGAAGATGCCGGCGGCCGAGGAGGTGCCGGCACGTCGGCTGATGAAGGCGCATCTGGAGCTTGGTTGCCAAGCGACCTTCACCTGTGCGCCCTACCAGACGCGATTCCGGCCTGCATTCGGCCAGCAGGTCGCCTGGGGCGAATCCAACGCCATCGTCTTCGCCAATTCGGTGATCGGCGCGCGCACCAACCGCTATGGCGATTTCATCGACCTCTGCTGCGCCATGACCGGACGGGCGCCGGCCTGGGGCCTGCATCTCAGCGAAAACCGGCGCGGCCGCATCCTGTTCGAACTGGACATCGCCGAACCACGCGACAGCCTGTTCGTCGGTGTCGGGCTGATCGTCGGACAAGCGAGCGGCGACCGCATTCCGGTCATATCAGGCCTGCCGCGGCCGCGCGACGAGGATCAGTTGAAGGCGCTGGGGGCGGCGGCAGCCACGACCGGTGCCGTGGCTCTGTTCCATGCGGTCGGCATCACGCCGGAGGCCAACACACCAGACGAAGCGTTCCACGGCCGCGCACCGGAAGAGACGATCCGCATCAGCCAGGCCGACATCGATCATGCGCTGTCCAGATTGTCCGGAGTGGCCGACGGGACACCGCTGGCGGCCGTGTCGCTGGGCACGCCGCATTTCTCGCATGAGGAGTGGATGCGCCTGTTACCCATGCTGCGCGAGGCAGCACCGGGCAGGGGCATCCCGATCTATGTAAACACCGGTCGCGCTACGCTGACGCGGCTGCAGGAAGAGGGCGCGCTGACCGGCATGGAGGCGTTCGGCCTGATCCCGGTCGCCGACACCTGCACCTATGTCACCTCCATCCTCGAGCGGCTCGACGGCGTGGTGATGACCAATTCCGGCAAGTGGGCGCATTACGCGCCGGGCAATATCGGTGTGACCGTGGCTTTCGCCGAGATGGTGGATTGCATCCGCTCTGCCGCTGCCGGACAAGTCATGCGAGGTGCCTCATGACAGTTGCAACCGTTGATCGGCGGGGCACTTTCCAACTCGCCGGCGAGGCGGATGGCCTTGCCCTGGTGTTTTCGCAGCCGCTCAGTTTCTGGGGCGGCATCGACGCCGAGACGGGGGAAATCATCGACCATTCGCATCCCGGTCTCGGCCAGAATGTCGCCGGCAGGATCCTGGTCATGCCGAGCGGGCGAGGGTCATCCTCCTCATCGTCTGTCCTGGCCGAAGCGATCCGCCGGGGCACCGCGCCGGCCGGTATCCTGCTGCAGCGTCCCGACCCGATCCTGGCGGTGGGCGCCATCGTCGCCGAGTTTCTCTACGATATCCATATGCCCCTGGTGGTCTGCGACATTGCGGGGATCGTTTCCGGCGACCGGATCGCCGTCCGTGTTGGTGAGGAAGGCGAGGCGGTCCTCCATAAGGCCCAATGACTGCTGCACCCAGTGATTGGTGTCGCTGATGACGGCGGTGATGGGAAATGATGGTGCCGGGCTTGGCTGAGCGGCAAGCCGTGGCGCTATATGCTGTCCTCCAGGGAGGAATGGATGGCAGGCACGGATTTCGAACCGGATGTGGAGGTTCGCAGCAGGGAATACCGGATCGGCTGCATCGGTGCTGGCATGATCATGGCCGAATGCCATCTGGCCGCCTATGCGCAAGCCGGCTTCCCGGTGGTTGCAATCGCCTCGCGGACGAAGGCCAGCGCCGAGAAGGTTGCCCGGCGCTGGAGCATTCCGATCGTTCGCGATACGCCCGAGCAATTGATCGAGGATTCCGAAGTCGAGATCGTCGACCTTGCCTTTCCGCCGGACCAGCAGCCGGCCCTCATCCGTCATGCGCTGAAACAGCCACACATCAAGGCGATCCTGGCGCAGAAGCCGCTGGCGCTGTCGGTGGAGGAGGCGGTCAAGCTGCGCGACGAAGCCGCCAAGTCCGGCAAGATCCTCTCGGTCAACCAGAACATGCGCTACGACCAGTCGATGCGCGTGCTGAAGCAGATCATCGACAGCGGTGCGCTGGGCGACATCGTCTTTGCGCAGATCGACATGCATGCGATCCCGCATTGGCAGACATTCCTCGCGGACTATGACCGGCTGACGCTCGCCAATATGAGCGTGCACCATCTCGACGTGCTGCGCTTCCTGTTCGGCGATCCCCAGGAAATCACGACGCTGACGCGCAAGGACCCGCGCACGACATTCGACCATTCGGACGGGATCACCGTGTCGACGCTGCGCTTCCCCTCCGGGGTGCTTGCCGTTTCGCTGGAAGATGTCTGGTCCGGCCCGCGCGAGCAGGGTTATCGCGATGACCAGCACATCAACTGGCGTGTCGACGGCACCAAGGGTGTGGCCAAGGGCACGATCGGCTGGCCGACCGGCGTCGCCTCGACACTGACCTATGCCTCGACGCAGACGACGGGCGGTGAGTGGGTGATGCCCAGATGGGATACGATGTGGTTTCCACACGCCTTCATCGGCGTGATGGAGCAGCTGCAATATGCGGTGAAGACTGGCACGCCACCGGCTCTCTCCGTTGCCGACAACGTCAGGACCATGGCGCTGGTCGAGGCCGGCTATCGCTCGATGGCGGAAGGCCGCACCGTCAGGCTTTCCGAGATCTCGACCAATTGAACACGGACCGCGCAATAAGCGTGGCGGCTGAATCGCTTACCGGGAGGAGTTCACATCATGATGCAGGCAGGGATCTTCACCGGCTACTTTCCCTGCGAACTCGATGAGACAGCCAGGCGCATCCGCGCGCTCGGCTTCAACACCGTGCAGCTCGACCTGCATTTCAGGGATATCGATCTCACGGCCGGGCAGATCACAAGGGACAAGGCAAGGACCGTGCGTGATACGTTCCGCGATCACAATCTGCCGGTCTGCTGCATCTCCGGCTACACCAACATCATCCATCCCGACAGAGCCGAGCGCGAGAAACGCGTCGGCTATCTCAAGGAGATCATCCGCAACGCGCGCGAATTCGGTTCGCCCTACGTGATCTCCGAGACCGGGACCTACAACACCGAATCCGACTGGGTGCATCATCCCAGGAACAAGACAGAGGAAGGTTTCGAGGAATGCCGTAAAGTGATTTCGGACCTTGCCCAGACGGCTTACGACCACGGCGCGGTGTTCCTGCTTGAAACCTATGTCAACAATGTCGTCGGCTCGGTCGAGGAGACCGTGAGGATGTTCGCACAGGTCGACCATCCCGGCCTTGGCCTGCTGATGGACCCGACCAATTACTTCGAGGCGCACAACATCGACCGCATGGACCAGGTGCTGAACCAGGTGTTCGACACGCTGACCGACAAGATCCGGATCGCGCATGCCAAGGACGTGAAGCGCTCAGGCAGCGACAAGTCGGAAAAGCATGCCGATATCGGCGACCAGGACGCGCATGAGGGACTGACGTTCCGCGGCGTCGGCGAGATCGAATTGCCGGCGCCTGGCCTCGGCTCGCTCAACTATGACCTTTACCTGAAGCGGCTCAGCCAAAAGCACCCGAACATCCCCGTCATCATCGAGCATCTGACCGAGGATGACGTGCCGCGCGCGAAAACATTCCTCGACGGAAAATTCCGCGCCAACGGCCTATAGGGGCCGCGCGGGAGGCGAAGATGACCACGGCCAAGACAAAGCGCGACTACAGCCTGGTCGGCGAAAGCACGCGCAGGGCGATCGAGACCGGCCTGGCCTCGGCCGAGTGGTACCACACCGACGTGCCGCGCAAGACGATGAAGGAGTTGATGCAGCGCTCCGATGGTCCGGCGATCCGCGACACCATCATCTGGCTCGCCGCTATCGTGGGTTCGGCCGCCGGCATCGTCTGGCTCTGGGGTTCGTGGTGGGTGGTGCCGTTCCTGTTCGTCTACGGCGTGCTCTACGGCTCGTCGAGCGACTCGCGCTGGCACGAATGCGGCCACGGCACGGCCTTCCGCACGCGCTGGATGAACGATGCCGTCTACCACATCGCCTCCTTCATGCTGATGCGCAATCCCGTGCAATGGCGCTGGAGCCACGCCCGCCACCACACCGACACCATTATCGTCGGCCGCGACGCCGAGATCGCGGTCATGCGCCCGCCCGACCTGTTGAAGGCGGCACTGGCCTTCACCGGCATTCTCGACTTCCGCTATTCGCTGCCGACGCTGGTGCGCCAGGCCTTCGGCACTCTGTCGGAGGACGAGAAGAGCTACATCCCCGAGATGGAACGGCACAAGGCGGTGGTCGCCGCCCGCTGGCACATGGCCGTGTACGCTACGACGATCGTTTTCGCGATCGCGCTTAGATCATGGATCCCGCTGGTGCTGGTCGGCCTGCCGCGCCTCTACGGCACCTGGCACATGGTGATGACCGGCCTGCTCCAGCATATCGGCCTTGCCGACAATGTCGTCGACCACCGGCTCAACACCCGCACCGTCTACATGAACCCGATCAGCCGCTTCATCTACTGGAACATGAACTACCATGTCGAACATCACATGTTCCCGATGGTGCCGTATCACGCACTGCCGAGGCTGCATGAACTGATCAAGCACGACCTGCCGGAGCCGAACCCGTCGATGTGGCATGCCTATCGCGAGGTCTGGCCGGTCCTGCTCAGGCAGCTGAAATACGAAGACTATTACCTCAAGCGCGAATTGCCGCCGACGGCCAGGCCCTATCGCGGCGAGTTCCACGAGGTCGACATGTCGGCGGCGGCCGAATAGCGATCGCGAATTCTTGCGGGAGACCAGGATGGCCGATTGGGTTGAAGCATGCGCGGTGGACGATATCGAGGAAGAGGATGTCATCCGCTTCGATCATGGCGGCCGCAGCTTTGCAGTCTACCGCTCGCCGGATGACGAGTTCTTCGCCACCGACGGCTATTGCACGCATGAGAGGGCGCATCTGGCCGACGGGCTGGTGATGGACGACATCATCGAATGCCCGAAGCACAATGGCCGCTTCAATTACAAGACCGGCCAGGCCAAGGGCGCGCCGGTCTGCGTCAATCTCGCGACCTATCCGGTCAGGATCGAGGCCGGTAAGGTGATGATCCAGATCTGACGCGGCAACCGATCCAGCATCACAAAGGGGACGTTCAAATGAGCCGAAAGAGACCGACCGTCGCCGATCTGCGCGCGATGAAGGGCAAGCGGCAGCTGATCATGCTGCGCGTGCTCAATCTGGACGAGGCGGAGGCCGCGGAGCGGGCAGGGGTCGATATCGTCTCGGTGCCGCCCGAACTGGTGCTCAACCCTGAGTATCGCGATGCCGCGCCCAGCCTGTTCACCATGCCGGGCGAGAATTTCTTCGAGATCGGCACGGCGGATGATTTCCTGCGCTGGGCCTTCCGGCTCTATAGGCAAGCGCCGACGCGGTCTATTGCAGCGCCGGCTACGCCACCATCAAGCGCATGGCCGACGATGCGATCCCCGTCATCGGCCATGTCGGCCTCATTCCGTCTCGCGCCACCTGGACCGGCGGCTTCAGGGCGGTCGGCAAGACCGCCGATACAGCCCTGCAGGTTTTCGAAGCGGTGAAGCAGCTGGAGGCCGCCGGCGCCGTCGGCGCCGAGATCGAAGTGGTGCCGGTCGAAGTCGCCAAGGCAATCTCGGAGCGCACCTCGCTGATCATGCTGTCGATGGGGGCAGGCACCGGCTGCGACGCGCAATATCTGTTCGCCGACGACATTCTCGGCCAGAACCGGGGCCACATGCCGCGCCACTCCAAGGTCTACCGCAACTTCGCCGCCGAATATGACCGGCTGCAGGCGGAGCGGGTGGCGGCCTTCTCCGAATATGTCGCCGACGTCAACAGCGGCGCCTATCCCGAGGACAGGCACATCGTGCACATGGATCCGGCCGAACTCAGCCTGTTCATAAAAAGAGTAGACGCAAAGAGCTGATTATTCGGCTTCCTTGCCGACCGTCGCAGCGCCTTGCCACGCGCCATCGGCGAGCATGGCGTGGAGCACCTCGGCGTCGGCCCCCAGCGGCCGGTCGTCTTTCAGCATCGATACATGAGCGCGCACCGCCGCATAGATCGCGCCAGTGCGCGGCGCCAGCGTCAATCCTTCACGCAGGTCGACAGCCTGGGCGGCGGCCATCAATTCGAAGGCGATCAGCCGCCGCCACAGCGCGATCATTCCGGCGCATTTTGAAACGGCGAGGGGCGACTGGGTCGCATGGTCCTCGACGCCTTCCGAAACCGGCAGGAAGTCGAGCATCACCGGATTGGCCTTGTGGCGGATGGCGGCCAGGATCGATGTCGCCGTCTTCTGCAGCGGCACGAAACCGGCCGAGGCGCCACCGATGGGCGACAGATATCTGGTCAGGCCGTTGCGGCCCGAGCCGGTGAGCTGGATGAAGCGGGCGACGCTCGCGGCGGCGCATTGCGCGACGGCCAGGCTGAGCGTCTCGAAGGCGAGCGAGAGTGAGGCCGTGTGGAAATTGCCGGTCGACATCACCAGTTCGTCGTCGCCGATCACCAGCGGGTTGTCGGCGGCTGCGTTGAGTTCGATCTCGACGGCACGCTTTGCCTGGGCGATCGCCTCGATGAGCGCGCCATGGATCGACGGCATGCAGCGGATCGACAGGGGATCCTGAATGGTGGTCGGCGCCGGCATCTCCTCGCGGGCGAGAAGGTCGTGCAAGGCCTTTGCCGCCTCCTGCTGTCCGGCGGCCGGCCGCGCCATCTGCAGGCGCGGATCGAGGATCGTGCGGTTGGCGCCAAAACCTTCCATGGTCAGCGCGCCGGCCTGCTGCTGCTGGGCCAGCGCCGACAGCGCATCCGTCGCCACCAGCGCACCGCCGCCGGCGGAGACCGCCGAGGCGTTGATCAGCGACAGCCCGTCTTTCGGCGCCAGGCTGATCGGGGCGAGGCGGGCCATCATCAGCGCCTTGGCAGCCGGCATGCGCCGGCCCTGGTAATCGGCTTCGCCTTCGCCGACCAGCAGGCGGGCAAGGGCGGTCATCAGCACCAGGTCGCCGGCGCCGATCGAGCCGAGCGACGGCATCACGGGATGGACACCGGCATTGAGCGCGTCGACCAGAGCGACGAACACGGCGGGCGACAGGCCGGAGCCGCCGGCCGACAGCATCGAGGCGCGGGCGACCATGGTGGCCCGCACGGCCTCGACCGGCAGGGTTTCGCCGACCGCACCGCTGCGTCCCTCCAGCAACTGACGCTGGAAGGCGCTGGCGTCACCTTCGACGGAGGTGCCGAGATTGGCGCCGAGCCCGGTGTTCAGGCCATAGATCTGCTGGCCGGAGGCGGCGGCCTGGTCCAGCACCCGCCGCGCCTTTTCCAGCCTGCCGATGATTTCGGGTCCGATCTCCACCTTGCGCGCCTGGCGAGCGACGGTGGCGACATCACCGACACTGACCCCGGCTCCGGCGAGGACGAGCGCGCTCATGCGAAACGCAGCCTTTGGCCGATGCCTTTTTCTCCAGCCTTGGCGAGCATTGCCTTGCCCAGCGCAATGTCGGAGAGCGACAGGCCGCGATGCCAGAACAGGATGGTCTCGTCGTCGCTTTCACGCCCAGGTTTGAGACCGGCGGCGATCTGGCCGAGTTCGGCATGCAGCGTCTTTTCGCTGAGCCGTCCGGTCTCGACATGGGCGCGCAGCGAGCCGAATTTGCCGCCCTTGCACTGGCCCCAGTCGTCGACGACCATCTTCCGCATGATGTCAGTCAGCGACAGTTCCACCGCGCTCATCGTGCCATAGGGCACGACCAGCGCACCGGGCTTGATCCATTCGGTCTTGAGCAGCGGTTGCGGCTCGGGCAGCCGGGAGGCCTCGACGACGATGTCGGCGCCCGTGACGCAGCTCTCCCAGTCGTCGACCGCCGTGACCGTCTTGCCGAGATCGGCGGCGAGTTTTGCGGCGAAACCGTCGCGGCTTTCCGGTCGGCGGGAATGGACGCGGATCTCGTCGAAATCGAAGAGATGGTCGAGCAGCCGTACGTTCCAATAGGCGGTGCCGCGCGCGCCGATATGGGCGAGCACTTTGGAATTCTTCCTTGCCAGATGCTTGGCGCCGATGGCGGTGACGGCGCCGGTGCGCATGTCGGTGATGACGGTGGCGTCGAGAATGGCGCGCGGCGTGCCCGTGCGCGGATCGAACAGATTGAGGATGCCGAATTCCGAGGGCAGGCCGTGCAGATAGTTGTCGACATAGTCGCCGACGATTTTCACGCCCGCCGTGTCGAGCGGCGCCACATAGCCGCGCAGCACGTTGAAGTGACCGTGGAAGGATGGATCCGGTTCGAGATGGACGCGCGGCTCGATCACCGTCTGGCCCTTGCCCTGGGCCACCAGGCCCGTTTCGACCGCGGCGATGATTTCGCCATCGGTCATGGCGAGCGCTTCGATGTCGAGGGCATTGAGATAGTCGATATAGATGGGCTTCATTTACGCGCGCACTTTCCTCGGTCGCCCCGTCCATCCCATAGCAGGCCGCGAGGTGACACGAAAGTTTGTTGCGCCGTGTCTGGACGCTGCCGGCTAAATGCTGTTCAAACCGGACCGACATGACTGCCCTTCCCGAGACTGAAGCCTTACCCGAAACGGCCACCAATGCGCGGCGCGTGGCGCTGATCGTCGCCATCGCCTTCTTCATGCAACTGCTGGATTCGACGATCATCTCGACCTCGCTGCCGCAGATGGGCCAGTCCTTCGGCGTGCCGGCGGTGGCGATGAGCATCGGCATCACCGTCTACATGCTGACCATGGCGGTGTTCGTGCCGCTGTCGGGCTGGCTCGCCGATCGTTTCGGCGCGCGCAACATCTTCCTGGTTGCGATCGCGCTGTTCACTCTGGCCTCGCTCGCCTGCGGCTTCTCGCAAAATCTGACCGAATTCGTCGCTGCTCGCGCCGTGCAGGGGCTGGGCAGCGCGCTGATGACGCCGGTGGGCCGCATTCTCGTCCTGCGCAATGCCTCGAAATCCGAGCTGCTCAACGCCACCGCGCTGATCACCTGGCCGGCGCTGTTCGCGCCGGTGGTCGGGCCGGTGCTCGGCGGCTTCATCACCACCACTCTGTCCTGGCACTGGAATTTCTTCATCAACATCCCGCTCGGGCTGGTTGGGCTGGCGCTGGTCGCCCGCTTCATCCCGGGCGATCGCGAGGCCGATCCCAAGCCGCTCGACTGGCCCGGGTTTTTCCTGACGTCGCTCGGGCTCGCCTGCCTGCTTTACGGCCTCGAGCGCATCGCGCATCCCGAGGACGGCATGCTGCCGACCATAGCGCTGATCGCGGCGGGCATCGTCATCGGCTGGCTGGCGGTACGGCATCTCAGGCGCGCGCCGCATCCGCTGCTCGACCTCTCCTCGTTCAAGGTGCTGACCTTCGCCATCTCGACGCTCGCAGCCGGCACCATCTTCCGGGTGGCGATCAACGCCACGCCGTTCCTGCTGCCGCTTTTGTTCCAGCTTGGTTTCGGCCTGTCGCCTGTCGATGCCGGTCTGATGATCCTGGCCTATTTCCTCGGCAATCTCGGCATGAAGACGGTGACGACGCCAACGCTGCGGCGTTTCGGTTTCCGCCCGGTGATGGTGGTCAACGGCATCATCGCCTCGGCCTCGATCATGGCTTGCGGGGTGATCTCGCCGCAGACGCCGCATGCCCTGGTGGTGGCGCTGATGCTGATCGCCGGCCTGTCGCGCTCGATGCAGTTCACCGCGCTCAACACATTGGCTTTCGCTGATATCGACGCGGCGCAGCGCAGCTCGGCGGCGACGCTGTCCTCGATGCTGCAGCAGGTGGCGATGCTGTTCGGCGTTGCCGTGGCGGCGGCGATCCTCAATCTGTCGCAGATCGCCAGGGCGCAGCCGGCACTTGACCTCGTCGATTTTCGAATCGCGTTTTTCGTGATCGGCGCCATCGGGCTGGTGGCAGCGCTGCGTTTTCTGGTGCTGCCGCCCGCTGCCGGCGCCGAAGTTTCCGGCCACGTGCCGGGGAACTGAAAATCGAATTTTCTCACCCGATGCGAAGATAAATTCCGCTCTGTGCTTTCGTCTCGACGCTGCGCTTTCGCGGCTGGTGGCATTGGCGCAATCGGTTGCCAAAAATGCAGGAGTTTCCGGGCATTGCGCCAGTTTTGGCAATCGATGCGTCCACTCGGCGAATATCGCTCCAAGGCGGCGTTCTGAACGCGGATTCATTTGACGAACCGGCGTTGAGCCGATTAGCTTTTGCTTCGGGATGGCAGCGCTGCCATCGGGGCAAATGCAGACATGAACGCGAACGGCTGGCTAAATCTCAGGAGCCTGAATCAGGAAGGCATTGTCTTTGCCATCGCGGTGATGCTGTTCGTTGCAGCGGCCATAGGCCTGCCGGGCTTCGTCGACCCCAACAACCTCGTCGCCATCGTCAGGTCCGTGTCGGTGCTGGGCATATTGGCGCTCGGCATGGCGGTCGTCATCATCGGCCGTGGCATTGATCTGTCGGCCGTGGCGATCATGGCGATGTCGGTCGCCTGGTATCTGCAACTGCTCAACACCGGCACGTCGGACGGGCTGGCCTTCGCCTATGTACTATCGGGCGTGCTCGCCATCGGGCTGCTCAACGGCTTTCTCGTCGCCTATGCCGACGTGCCGGCGATTTTCGTGACGCTGGCGACCGGCTCCTTCGTCTTCGGCTATGTGCGCTCGCAATTGATCACGCAGGACGCCGTGCCGGTGCCGCAGGGCCATTGGGTCGAACTGCTCGGCGGCCTGCGCTTCCTCGATATTCCGATCGAGGTGTTCGTCTTCGCCGGCCTGGCTTTCCTGTTCTTCCTGTTCCTGCGCTACACCAAATGGGGGCGCTACATCTATTTCGCCGGCGACAATCCGGTCGCCGCCCGCAACATCGGCATTCCGGTGCGGCCGATGCTGGTGCTGCGCTACGTGCTCTCGGCATTCGTGGCGCTGATCGCCGGCCTGCTGACGGCGGCCAGCCTGCATTCGATCAACACCCGCGTCGTCAACTCGACGCTGCTCTACGACATCGTGCTGGTGGCGGTGATCGGCGGCATCGGCCTGTCGGGCGGCAGGGGCGGGGTGCGCAACGTGCTGGTTGGCGCGGCGCTGATCGGCATCCTGCTCAACGCCATGACCATCATCGACATTCCGCTGCTCTACCAGAACCTGATCAAGGCGGCGATCCTGCTCGGAGCCATCATCGTCGACGGCATCATCAATCCGCGCGACGAACAGACCGCGCAGCAGGGCGACATTTAGGGCAGATGGGCTAGCCCATCTGCTCGGGGTACCCGGCGCGATCGCGACGATCGGCCGGCAATGAAACCGAACCAGAGGACGTGACATGAGACTGATCAAGACACTTATGGCCGCCGCAACGGCGCTCGCCGTTACCGCCTTCGTGGCGCCGACCTTCGCCGCCGACGATCCGGGCCCGGCGGCCTACGCACAGGCGCTCAAGGGCAAGCGCGTCATGCTGGTGCCGCTGGCGATGGGCTTCGACCTGGCGCAGGGCTGGGCGCACTATCTGAAGAAGGAGGTCGAGGCCTGGGGCGGCACGTTCGAGACGCGCGATCCGAACTGGGTGGTCGATGCCGGCGCGCAGGCGATCACCGACGCCATCTCATCGGACACCAGGCCCGACGTGCTGATCATCCACGCACCGGACCTCAACTCCTATTCCAAGCTGATGAAGAAGGCGCAGGCCGCCGGCACCTATGTGCTTCTGGTCGACAATCCCGCCAACTTCCCGGCCGACGCCTTTGTCGGCAGCGACTGGGACCGGCTCGGCCAGCTCGAGGCCGAAGCGGCGATCAAGGGCTGCGGTGAAAACTCGTCGAAGAAGATCGGCCTGGTGCAGGGCGACCAGGCGAACTCCTCCAGCCTCTACCAGTATGCCGGCATCATGAAGGTGCTGGACAAGCATCCTGACTTCAAGGTGGTGGCCAAGCCCGACTCCAACTGGGACGCGACGACCTCGCGCAATGTGACGACGACGATGCTGCAGCAGAACCCGGACATCTGCTCGATCATCGATTTCTGGGACGGTGACGCTACCGGCGCATCCGCCGCGATCCGCGACGCCAAGCTCGACGGCAAAGTGTTCCTGGTCACCACCGGCGGCGGTGAAAAGGCGGCCGATTGCGACAAGCTTCAGGACGGCACCTACGGCGCCGTGGTGATGACCGAGCTTGCCCGCCAGTCGGGTGACATGAACGCCATCATCAAGTTCCTGCTGCAGAGCGGTCAGCCGGCCGGCACCTCGCACACCTACATCTACACGCTGGAGAAGGCGACGACCAAGGCCGACCTCAAGCCCGACAGCTGCTGGGATCTGAAGGCGCTGCAGGCCGAAGCGGCGACGAAATAAGCCCAATGGACAAATGAATGCGTGGCGGCGGATATCCGCCGCCACCGCATTTTCGGCTTGACCACCAAACCGTGTGAGGCGGCATGCATATCACCACCGTTCTGGCTTTTGTGGCTGTGACATTTGTCGCTGTTGCGACTCCAGGTCCAGACGTGATCCTGGCGCTGGTCAACGGCTCGCGCTTCGGCCTGCGTCGCGCCTTCGCTGGCATGGTCGGGGTGCTGATTTCAGACCTGATCCTGATCGTGGCTGTTGCGGCGGGGCTGGGCGTGCTTCTGGCCGCCTCGGAATTCTGGTTCTCGGTGCTGAAATATGTCGGTGCTGCCTATCTGGCCTGGCTCGGTTTCAAAATGCTCTTGTCCAACGAGACGTTGGCCTCCATGGCGCGGCGGACGCAATCGGAGCCGGAGCGTTCTGCCCTCGCGATCGGGCTGAGGAGCATGGTTGTCGCGATTACAAATCCGAAGGCTTACCTGTTCTTCTCCGCGCTGCTGCCGCAATTCGTCGATCCGGCTCAGCCGCAGTTCCGGCAGTTTGCCGAACTGGCGGTGGTGTTTTCGATCACCGAGCTGGCGATCATGGTCGCATATGCGCTGGTTGGCGCGCGTGGAGTACGGCTCGTCCGGTCCCGCTATGCGCACTGGCTGGAGCGGGTCTGTGGCGGGGCGCTGCTGGCTTCGGCTTTCTCGCTGGCGCTCGCCAGGCGCGGTTCGAATTGATCAACCTCGTGCACATCAAGGCGTTCTTCCATGTCCTTTCGTGAACGCCTCCAGTCATGGCGCTACAATCTCGTGCCCGACCATCTGGTCGGCGAGATCCTGACCAAACGCTGGACCGACAACGCCATTCCCTTCCTGGCGCTGGTGGTGACATTGGCGAGTTTCGGTTCGATCATTCCGGGCTTCTTCAAGCTGAACGCGCTGCAGGAATCGACCCGCCAGCTCGGCGAATTCTCCATGGTCGTCACCGGCATGACGGTGGTGATGCTGGGTGGCGGCATCGATCTGTCGGTGGGCTCGATCTTCGCGCTGTCCTGTTTCTCCGCCGTCTATGTTTTCTTCATCCTCGAACAGTCGATCTGGCTGGCCCTGGCGGCCTCGCTCGCAACCGGGCTGATCTTCGGCGCCATTAACGGCTACCTCGTTGGCTACCTCAGGCTGCGCGCCTTTCTCACGACGCTGGTCACCTTCATCTTCGGCCGGGCGCTGTTCGACATCCTGGTCACCACCTATGCCGCCGACGTGCAGCTCTCGACCGCCACATCCGACGTGCTCGACTTCATCGGCGACAGCACTTTCTGGGGCCTCTCCGTCTCGGTGTGGCTGGCCATCATCCTGGCCATCGTCACCCATATCGCACTGACGCGTTCGCGGCCGGGCTGGCACGTGCTGGCGGTCGGCGGCTCCAGGCGCTCGGCGCACAATGCCGGCATCCGCGTGCGCCGCACCGTGTTCATGACCTATGTCTTCTCGGGCTTCTGCGCCTCGATCGCGGTTTTCTCATCGCCTGCCGCTTGAGCGGGGCAGGGCCGGGCACCGGCCTCAACCTCGAAATCATGGCGCTGACGGCCGCCGTGGTCGGCGGCGTCAGCCTGGGCGGCGGGCGCGGCTCGGTGATCAAGGGGCTGATGGGCGCCATCATCGTCCTGACCATGACCAACGGATTGATCCGGCTGGGCTACGGCACCGGCACCAACCAGATGGTGCTCGGCATCATGCTCGCGGTGGCGGTGACCATCGACATCCGCTGGCTGAAGAACCGCCACAAGGTGCTGAACGAAGTCTATGTCGCGCCGGTCTATCTCAAGATGGGCGAGACGCAGTCGGCGGTGCCGGGCTCCGGCACGCCTTACGAACTCGACAACCGGCTGTCGGCGGCCGACCATATCGGGCTCGGCGAACTGGAAGGGCCGGAGGACGTCATCCTCGACCGCGACGACCATCTCTATTGCGGCACCCGCCACGGCGAGATCGTCCGCTTCTTCGCGCCCGATTATGTGAAGTCGGAAGTCTTTGCCCATATTGGCGGCTTCCCGCTGGGGCTGGCCTTCGACAAATCGGGCAATCTGATCAGCTGTGTCGGCGCCATGGGGCTTTATTCCGTGTCGCCGGATCGCGAGGTCAAGCGGCTCTCGGCCGAGACCGCGCGCTCCTGGACCTCGATCGTCGACGATGCGCGGCTGCGCGACCCCAATGATTGCGACATCGCGCCCGATGGGCGCATCTATTTCACCGACTCGACCAAGCGCTATGACGCGCATGACTGGGCGCTGGATTCGATCGAGAACCGCGCCACCGGCCGGCTGCTGGTCTACGACCCCAGGGACGGCTCGACCAAGACGCTGCTCGACGGCTACCGCTACACCAACGGCGTGTGCATGGCGCATGACGGCAAGTCGCTGTTCTTCGCCGAAAGCTGGGCCTGCCGCGTGCATCGCTACTGGCTGGAAGGACCGAAGACCGGCACCGCCGAATGCGTCATCCGCGACATGCCGGGCTATCCCGACAACATCAACCGGGCTTCCGACGGCAATTACTGGATGGCGTGGCTCGGCATGCGCACGCCAAGCTTCGACCTGTCGTTGCGCCATCCCGACATGCGCAAGCGCATGACGCGCCGGCTACCGCAGGACGAATGGCTGTTCCCCAACATCAACACCGGCGGCGTCGTGAAATTCAACGAGAAGGGCGGCATCGTCGAGGCGCTGGGCGACCTCTCCGGCGACGCGCATCCGATGGTCACCTCGATGCGCGAACACAAGGGCCATCTCTTCGTCGGCGGCATCCTCAACAACCGCGTCGGCCGCTACAAGATCTCGGGCGCCGACCCGAATTGGACCAGCCCAGCTTCGTATTGGGGCGCAAAGCCATGATCCTCGATCCGATCCTGGATATGTTTCGCGGCAAGGCGGTGACGATCCCGCCGCTGGACGGCGCTTTCCGGCCCAACACGCGGCTGGATGAGGCGCCGGCCTTCGCGGAGTTGAGCGAGCCGGACAATCTGCTGGTCTCCGGTGGCCGGCTGCTCGCGTCCAGCGGCAACGCCGTCTATTCGCTTGCCGCCGGAGCCGAGCCCCAGGTGATCGAGACTTTTCCGTCGCCGATCACGGCGCTGGCGCTGTCGCCATCGGGCGAGCTGACTGTGGCGCTCGAAAGCGGCAAGCTGCTGATATCAGGCAAGGAGGCTTCGCTGCCGGCTGATATCAGCTGCATCACCGCGCTTGCCTATGCCGAAGACGGCACGCTGTGGCTGGCCAACGGGTCGGCCGAGCACGCGCCGTCGCAATGGGCCGCCGATCTGATGAAGAAGGGTGCGTCCGGTTCGCTTTGGAAACGCGACGCGACGGGCGGCGAATTCCGCAAGGTGGCCGGCGCTCTCGCTTTCCCCTATGGGCTCCATCCTCTCGGCGGGGACGTGCTGGTCAGCGAGAGCTGGCACCATCAGCTTATCCGCTTCGACGGCGCTACAGGCAGCCGTTCGACGGTGCTGACGCACTTGCCCGGCTATCCCGCGCGGCTGTCGCCGGCCGCTGATGGCGGCGCCTGGCTGGCGCTGTTCGCGCCGCGCAACCGGCTGATCGAATTCGTTTTGCAGGAGACGCACTACCGCCAGGACATGATCGACCAGGTGCCGCCGGCCTACTGGATCGCGCCGGCGCTCGCCTCCAACCGCAGCTTCCTCGAACCGCTGCAATGCGGCGGTATCAGAACCATGGGCATCCACAAGCCGTGGTCGCCCAGCCGCTCCTACGGGCTGGTGGTCAGGCTCGACGCAAAGATGCAGCCGCAATTCAGCCTGCACAGCCGCGCCAACGGCACGCGCCATGGCATCTGCAGCGTGGCGGAAAAGGACGGCCGGCTGTTCATCGCCGCCAAGGGCGGCGACTGTGTGCTCGACGCGGGAGGTTTTTGATGGAACCGATCGTTCGCCTGGAAAACGTCACCAAAAACTATCGCGGCGTGCCGGCGGTCAAGAATGTCAGCTTCGACCTGCGCAAGGGCGAGATCCACGCGCTGCTCGGCGAGAACGGCGCCGGCAAATCGACGCTGACCAAGATCATCGCAGGGTGGTCGACGCCACCTCGGGCAAGATGTTCCACAAGGGCCAGGAGATCGCCTACGCCTCGCCGCATGCGGCGCTTGAAGCCGGCATTGCCATGGTGTTCCAGGAAACCAGCCTGGTGCCGTCGATGACGGTGGCGCAGAACCTTTATCTCGGCACTGAAAAATTCCTCAACCGGCTGCGCGGCACGTATATTTCAGCACAGCAATTCCTGCAGTCGCTGAATTTCCCGGTCGACCCCAATGCCATGGTGGCGACACTGGGAGCCGCCAAGCGGCAGATGGTGGAGATCGCGCGCGCGGTGCACCACAATGCCGAGATCATCATCTTCGACGAGCCGACAGCGACGCTGACGCCGGAGGAGAAACGCCATTTCTTCGCCCTGATCCGGCGGCTGAAGGCGAGCGGCGTGTCCATCGTCTTCATCAGCCACGCGCTGGAAGAGGCGCTTGCCATTGCCGACCGCATCACCATTTTGCGCGATGGCGAACTGGTGATCACCGACGACACGTCGGCCTTCGACCGCGACAAGATCGTCGCCGCCATGGTCGGGCGCACGCTGTCCGGCCAGATCTACCGTCAGCGCGACGAGGCCAAGCTGCGCAAGGCCGGCAAGAAGGTGCTGTCGGTGCAGGACATTTCGATGAGCAATGTCGTGCGCAACAATTCCTTCTCGATCTTCGAGGGCCAGATCACCGGCGTGTTCGGGCTGATCGGCTCGGGCCGCACCGAGACCTTCAAGATCGTCTCGGGCATCTACAAGCGCGATTTTCTGCGCGGCGGCGCGATCGAGCTCGACGACAGACCGGTGCGCTATCTCGTGCCGAGCGAAGCGGTCGCCGACGGCATCGTTTACGTCACCGAGGACCGCAAGAGCGAAGGCATTTTCGAGACGATGGGCATTGCCGAGAACCTGTTCGGCGGGCTGCTCGCCGCAGGCCGCGAAAAGGCCTGGGTGATCAACCAGCAGGAGATGCGGCAGCTTTCGGCTGAATGGACCAAGACGCTCAACATCAAGGCGATCAACGACAATGCCCGCGTGGTCGAACTGTCCGGCGGCAACCAGCAGAAGGTGGTGATCGGGAAGGGGCTGGTGCAAAAGCCGCGCATCGTCATCTTCGACGAGCCGACACGCGGCGTCGATGTCGGCGCCATCGCCGAAATCCACCAGATCATCAACCGGCTCGCCGATGAGGGGCTCGCCGTCGTGGTTATTTCCTCCTACCTGCCGGAGATCATGAACCTGTCGGACCGGATTCTGGTGTGCCGGCAAGGGCGTATCGTCGAGGAGTTTTCGCCAGCCGAGGCCACGGAGGAGAAGATCATGTACGCGGCGGTGCATTAGATTCAGGTGAGGCCGGCCTGCAAACGACGGCTTCCTGCGCTTCCGGTGCTCACGTACTTTAAGTACGCTCCGCTCCGGTTCTCGGAACCCGCCGTTTTCGACTCGGCCTGACCTGAATCTCCACGCCAGCGCTGGAAAAGTGAATCGGGCGAGTGGATTGGCGACGATTGCTCAAGACCTGATTCAATCCACACGAAAGGACCACACCATGGCCACGACAAAACTCCCCAACGATGCCGAGGTCGAAAACATCCCGGCGGTGAAGGCCGTGTTCGATGACATCAGGGCGACGCGCAAATCGGATTTCGTCAACAATTTCTGGCGCGGGCTGGCCAATGATCCGGTGTCGTTGAAGCGGGTGTGGGAGCAGCTGAAGGCGGTGATGGTGGCGGACAGCGCCATCGATCCGCTGACCAAGGAAATGATCTACATCGCCGTCTCGACCGCCAATGGCTGCTCCTACTGCGTCCATTCGCATACGGCCGCGGCGCGGGCCAAGGGCATGACCGACGCGCAGCATGGCGAGCTGGTGTCGATCATCGGGCTCGCCGGCCAGACCAACCATCTGGTGACGGCAATGCAGATCCCGGTCGATCCGCAATTCGAGGTGAAGTAAGGGCTGCGCCAGAATCGGAATTTTCATGGACAAGACGACCAGATTTCCAATTTCGCTCTCCGGCTACGAGATTGAAGGGCTGGTCGGAAACGATGCTCCACGGTTGGCGCCGCTATACCAGGCCTGCTCGGACTATGTTGAGCTGGAGCGCGGCGAGCCGCCCAATGCCAACAGCGCGAGGGAGGAATTCGAAAGCTTTCCGCCCAACCGCACGGATGCCGACAAGTTCGTATTTGGATTGAAAGCCATCGATGGCGAATTTGTCGGCTTGCTGGCCTGCGACCGCGATTATCCGCAAGCTGGGTGTTGGTGGATTGCATTGCTCATGGTCGATCAAGCCCTTCGCGGACAAGGGGTGGGACGAGCCCTGTGCGACGACTTTTTCAGGTGGCTGAAATCGCAGCGGGTCACTCGCGTCGAGCTCGGCGTACTCACGGAAAATGAGCAGGCGCTTCGCTTTTGGCAGGGGCAAGGTTTTGGCCCGGTACGGATGGCGGGGCCCGTCAGCATCGGCTCCAAGCGGCATATGGTCGAGGTTTTAGGCCGACCGTTGTGAACAAATCGGTTGCGCGTCCCGGAGGACGCGACCCATCCAGCACGCTTGCGTGTCTGGAATAATGCATATTGGCGGCCGCCGCTGAGGCTCCCACCGGCGCTAGTCCACAGTTTGCCCGGCTGCTGTTAAGGAAGTGACATGGAACGGCACTAAGGAAGCCTCCATGCGATGCCGCTTGCCTGGGGGCGCGGCTCGCATGGTGGAGCCGGCATGAGAATCGTTCAGATCACAGACACACATTTCAGTCCGACCAAGCCGCACTTCAACGGCAATTGGGCGCCGCTCGCCGCCTGGATCGAGCAGAGCGGCGCCGACCTTGTCGTCCACACCGGCGACCTCAGCGTCGACGGGGCCGACAAGGACGACGACATCGCCTTCTGCATGGATCTGATGCGGGAAATCTCCGCGCCGATGCTGCTGGTGCCCGGCAATCACGATGTCGGCCATCTGCCGGGCTCGCTGCAGCCGGTCAATGCCGGACGCCTCGAGCGCTGGCGCCGGCTGGTCGGCCCCGATTACTGGATTGAGGACGCAGGGAACTGGCGCCTCGTCGGGCTCGACAGCCTGCTGATGGGCTTTGACGATGCCGAGGACGAGGCGCAGTTCCACTGGCTGCGCACTGCACTGGAAAGCCGCGGCGGCCGGCGTGTCGCGCTCTTTGCCCACAAGCCGTTGTTTATCGACCAGCCCGGCGAGCGCGATACCGGCTACTGGAGTGTCAGGCCGGCGCAGCGCCAGCGCCTCTACGACCTGATCGCCGCCCACGATGTCGCGCTGTTCGCAAGCGGCCACCTGCATCGGGCATGGCAAGGCACGTACGAGAGCACGTCACTGGTATGGGGTCCGTCGGCGGCCTTCGTGGTCGGCGACATGGAGCGCGACATGCCGGGCGAGCGACTGCTTGGCGCCGTTATCCACCAATTCGGCGACACGGTCGCCAGCGAGATCGTCGCCATACCCGGCATGACGGCTTACGTCCTCGATGACGTGGTGGCCGAGGTCTATCCGCACGAGGCGCACAAGGTTCGAAAGCGGGTGGCGTCATGAGCGCGCTGTCGCTTCGCGGCCTGAGAAAATCCTTCGGCGGCAACGCCATTCTGAACGGCGTGAGCCTCGATGTCGAAGCCGGCGAATTCATCGCGCTCGTCGGCCCCTCCGGATGCGGCAAGAGCACCTTGCTGCGCATCCTGGCCGGGCTCGACCATGCCGACAGCGGCGAGATTTTCGTCGGCGGCAGGGACATGTCACCGGTTGCCGCGGCCGACCGCAACATCGCCATGGTGTTCCAGTCCTACGCGCTCTACCCGCATCTGACGGCTGGCCAGAACATCGCCGTGCCGCTTGCCATGAAGCGGCTGAGCCGGTCGCAGCGCCTGCCGCTGGTCGGCTCGCTGCTGCCCGGCCAGAGGGAAATCCGCACCGGCATCGCGCGCGATGTCCGCGAGATGGCGGGTCTTCTCAAGATCGACCACCTGCTCGACCGCAAGCCGGGGCAGATGTCGGGCGGCCAGCGCCAGCGCGTGGCGCTGGCGCGCGCCATGGTGCGCCAGCCCTCGATCTTCCTCATGGACGAGCCGCTGTCCAACCTCGATGCCAATCTGCGCGTCCATGCGCGCGGCGAGATCGTCGAACTGCATCGCCGCGCCGGCGTGCCGACGCTCTATGTGACGCACGACCAGGCCGAGGCGCTTTCGATGGCCGACCGCGTGGCGGTGATGATCGGCGGCAATCTGCTGCAGCTCGCAGCACCCGAGGTGATCTACAACGATCCCGCCCATGTCGAGGTCGCGCGTTTCGTCGGCCAGCCGCGGATCAACATCATCCAGGCGCAGGCGGAAAACGGCGGTGTCGGCTTCGAAGGCATCCGGCTGGCCTTGCTGGAGAAGGTGGCGAACGGCCCGGTCAGCCTCGGCATCCGGCCGGAATTCGTGAAACTGTCTCCCAGCGGCCGGAGCGGCCTTGCCGGGAGGATCGAACGCCTCGAATTCCTCGGCTCGGAAGTCATTGCCCATTGCCGCCTCGACACCTCCGGCTACAGCGTCGTCGCCAAGCTGGCGCCGCATGAGGCGAGGGACCTGATCGCCGGAATGAAGGTGGGTGTCGTCCTGACCCCTGAACAGGCGATGGTCTTCGGGCCGGAGGGAAAGCGGCTGCGCATCGCGGATACAGCGGGCGCACGGCAGGAGTCGGCCTATGCCTAGCGTCGCCCTGGCGGGCAATATCGCGAGCGCCGCGGCACGGCGTGCGCGCAGCGAGGACCGAACCGCCTGGCTGCTGGCGGCACCGGCCATCGTGTTGTTGCTGCTGTTCGTGCTGTTGCCGGTGGCTGCCGTCATCTTTCTCGGCTTCACCGATTTCGAGCTCGGCTACGGCAAGTTTCGCTTCGTCGGCTTCGAGAACTACGCGCATCTCCTGAACGACCGCACCTTCCGCCGGTCGCTGTGGAACACCTCGGTCTATACGGCCATCGTCGCGCCGGTCTCGATCGTGCTTGGCCTCGGCGTTGCCCTGCTGATCGAAGGCGAGGGGCGGGCGCGCGGCTTTTTCCGCACCGTCTATTTCCTGCCGGTCGCCTCGCTGATCGTCGCCATGGCGACTGTCTGGCAATACATCTTCCACCCAACGATCGGGCCGCTCAACGCGCTGCTTTCGCTCGTCGGCGTTCCCGGCCCGAACTGGCTTGGCGCATCGAACACCGTGCTCTACAGCCTGTCGATCATCGGCATCTGGCAGTCGGTCGGCTTCAACATGGTGCTGTTCCTGGCGGGGCTGACGGCGATTCCGCGCGAGCTCTATGCCGCCGCTCACGTCGACGGCGCGAAATCGGCGCTCGACCGGTTCTTCCTGGTCACCTGGCCGATGCTCGGGCCGACGACGCTGTTCGTCGTCACCATCAGCATCACCAATGCGGTGAAGGTCTTCGAAACGGTGAAGATGCTGACCGACGGCGGCCCCAACAAGGCCTCCGAAGTGCTGCTTTTCACCATCTACCAGGAGGGTTTCGTCTACCTGCGCGTCGGCTATGCCTCGGCGATGACGGTCGTCTTCCTCGCGATACTGGTCGTGCTGATGCTCCTGCAATACCGCGTGCTCGACCGGCGGGTGCATTACACATGAGCAGCATCCCGGCCGGCCGCATCATCCGCTTCGCGCTGCTTTCGTTCGGCGCGCTGATGATCCTTGCGCCCTACATCTTCATGATCTCGACGGCGGGCAAGACGCAGAGCGACATCTTCACCTCGTCGCTGGCGCTCATCCCGCAACATTTCTACTTCGCGGAAAACTTCGCCAAGGCGTTTGCCAAGGTGCCGATGGCGACGCTGCTGTGGAACGGCGTCATCGTCTGCGGCCTGATCTTCTTCTTCCAGGTCGTGGTGGCGATCCCTTGCGCCTATGCGATGGCCAAGCTGAAGTTCCGCGCCGCGCGGCTGATGATGGTGCTGGTCATGCTCGGCCTGCTGGTGCCGATCCACGCAACGGCGCTGCCGCTCTATGTTGCCTTCGACAGGATGTCGCTCTTGAACAGCTACATCTCGCTCGTCGCGCCCTTCACCATATCGGTTTTCGCGATCTTCATGTTCCTGCAGTTCTTCCGCGCCATGCCCGACGACCTGCTGCACGCGGCAAGGCTCGACGGCATGTCCGAACTCGGCATCGTCGCACGCGTCATCGTGCCCAATGCGTGGCCGGCGGTCACCGCCTTCGCGATCTTCTCCGTCGTCGCGCACTGGAACGACCTCTACTGGCCGCTGATCGTCGTCAGCAAGCAGGCCTATGCCACGCCGCCGCTCGGCCTGATGTATTTCCGCGCCGCCGAGGCCGGCGACGACTATGGCGCGCTGATGGCTGCCACGCTGATCATCACCCTTCCTCTCGTCGCCGCCTTCCTGCTCGCGCAGAAGCGCTTCGTCGAGGGCATCACCATGACCGGCCTCAAAGGCTGAATTTGCCAACAACTGACTGGGCCAACAAGGAGCACGAACGATGAAGCATTTCTCCAGGATTTTTGCCGCAGCGGCGGTGTCGCTGGCGGCGGCCCTTCCGGCCTATGCCGAGACGACGCTGACGGTTCACTACCCGATGCCCGGCTTCTTCAAGAACGTGATGGACACGATCTCGAAGAAGTTCATGGAGGAAAATCCCGATATCAAGATCCAGTTCGCCAGCCCGTCGGCGACCTATGAAGAAGGCATCCAGACCATTCTTCGCCAGGCCGGCACCGACGAGATGCCCGACATCACCTTCATCGGCCTCAACCGCCTGCGCATGCTCAACGAGCGTGACGTCGCCGTCGATCTTGGCCCGCTGGTCAAGAAGGAAGGCAACATGGCGGAGCTAGGCTTCTCCGAGACGATCCTGAAGCTGGCGCAGGTCAACGGCAAGCAGGTGGGCCTCGCCTTCGCCACCTCCAATCCGATCATGTACTACAATGCCGACCTGGTGAAGGCGGCCGGCGGTGACCCGGACAATCCGCCCAAAACCTGGGACGAGGTCATCGCGCTCGGCGGCAAGATCAAGGCTCTCGGCAATGGCGTCGACGGCATCGACTTCCGCTGGCAGGGCGACGACTGGATGTTCTCGGCGCTGCTGTTCGGCGCCGGCGGCAAGATGCTGAACGAGGACGAAAGCAAGGTCGCCTTCAACGGGCCGGAAGGCGAGAAGGCGGTGGAGATCCTCGAGCGCATGGTGAAGGAGGGCGGCATGCCGGTCTTCACCAAGCCGGCGGGCGAACAGGCTTTCGCGGCCGGCAAGGTCGGTTTCGAATTCCAGACCACCGGTGCGCTGGTCAACACCATCAAGAATGTCGGCGACAAGTTCACGCTGCGCACGGCCAAGATCCCGCTGATCGATCCGGTCAACGGCCATCTGCCGACCGGCGGCAACGCCGTGGTCATCCTGACCAAGGATACGGCGAAGCAGGAGGCTGCCTGGAAGTTCGCGAAATTCGCCGCCGGCCCCTATGGCGCCTCCGTCGTCGTGCCCGGCACCGGCTATGTTCCCAACAACGAGCTGGCGGCGAAATCGCCGGACTATCTCGGCGATTTCTACAAGAAGAACCCGCTGTTCCAGGCCGGGCTCAGCCAGATGCCGCTGATGGTTCCGTGGTATGCCTTCCCGGGCACCAATGGGGTCAAGGTCACGCAGACGATCGTCGACAATCTGTCGCGCATCGTCGACCAGTCGGCCTCGCCCAAGGAAGCGCTCAATGACGCGGCCAACGACGTCGAAGGCATGCTGCCGACGCAGTAACGGGCTTGCAATGGCTTCTTCCTTCTCACCTTTTTTGTGGGAGAAGGTGGCCTCGCGGAGCGAGGACGGATGAGGGGTGTTCCAGGGAACGTCACCGTCTCACTCCGCTGGAACACCCCTCATCTGTCTCGGCGCTGACGCGCCGATCCACCTTCCCCCACAAGGGGGGAAGGGAAGAGGGCGCTACACCGGCCGATACACCCGCTCCGCCGTATTCCAGAAGACATCGGCCTCGGCGGCCGCGCCGTGCCTAGCCACCGCATCGCGATGCGCCTTGATCAGTTCAGCGTGGCTGGTCCAGAGCTTCTCGATCGGGAAGTTCGAGCCGAACATCAGATGGTCCGCGCCCAGAATGTCGATGGCGTTGTCGACGATATAGGCGATCAGCGCCGGGTCGTTGCGATGGACGAAAGTACCGAGACCGGAGAGCTTGGCGTAGAGATTGGGCGCGGCCGATAGCGTGCGTAGGCCCTCCTTCCAGGCCTCGGTGATTTCCGGCTCCATGCCGGTCAGCATGCCGGCATGGGTGAGGATGAAGTTGGTCTCAGGATTTTCGCCGACCAGCGTCAACCCGTCCTTCATCTGGGCGGGAAAGAGCTGCAGGTCGAAGGACAGGCCATAGTCCTTCAGCCTGGCGACATTGGCCTGCACCTTGGGATCGACGACCTGATCCGCCGAGGCGGCGAACCGGAAGGCCGGCGTCTCGTGCCAGTGCAATTGCATGCGCACCCCGCGCAGCAGCGGGTACTTTTTCAGCCGGTCGATCTGCGGCCTGACATCGTCCATCGTCATGTCGGCATAGCCGACGATGGCATGCGGCCAGCCGGTCTCGTCGGCGGTCTTCTGCAGGAAGGCGACCTCCTTCTCGAAATCCTCCTTCGCCCAGTTGGTCTGGACATAGACGGCCTTCTCGACGCCTGATCCCTTCTGGTCCCCGAGGAATTCGCCGATCGGATAGTCGCGGCGGATCGGCTCATAGGGGCCGAAGATGCGCGGCACCATGGGCCCGACCAGCCAGGGCTGATCCTTCTGGCGCCAGATGTGGAAATGCGCGTCGATGGCTTTCTGCATCACGATACCCTTTTCCAGATGGTCTCGGCCGCGGGGGCAGGGCGGGCCAGCGACAGGATGAAACCGGTGAGGCTGGCCAGCGACGAGCCGTCGATGAGATCGTCGAGGTCAGGCAAGATGGCGCGCAGCGCCGCCGTTGCCGGCCGGAAGCGCGGGTCGCCGGCCAAAGGCGTGGCCAGCGACAGCCGGAAGGCGCGGGCGCTGAGCCGCCGCATCGCGGTCTCCAGTTCGGCATGGTCGCCACGCTCCAGCGCATCCGACAGGATCACGACCGCCGCACCGCGCGCGAAGGACGAGAAGCGCGGCACGGAGAGAAAGGCGAGCAGCGTCGGCCCCATGCGGGTGCCGCCGTCCCAGTCGTCGACCTGGGCCGCCGCGCGGGCCAGCGCCTGATCGCGGTCGCGGATGCGCAGGGCCGAGGTGATGCGGGTGAGCCGCGTGCCGAAGGTGAAGATCTCGGCGCGGTCGGCGCCTTGCACGGCGGCATGCGCCAGCTTGAGATAGTCCGCCGTGTGCAGCTTCATCGAGCCGGAGACGTCGATCAAGAGCAGCAGCTTGCGCGGCACGGTCTGGCGGCGGCGCAGCAGCGGCGAGGGCACGTCGCCATCGGCGCTGACGATTTCGCGCAGCGAGCGGCGCAGGTCTAGCTTGCCGCGCGAGGGGGTGCGCACGGTGCGGAAGGAGCGGCGGGCGGGCAAAGCGGAGGAGAGCTTGCGGCGGAAGGCGGTCAGGCTGTGGTCGTCGCGCTGGAAGTCGCGGCTGCTCAACTGTTCCAGTGCGGAGGAGAGTTCGCCGCCTTCCTGGCGGTGCTCCGCCTCGATCCGCTTGTCGTCGGCGCCGCCATCATCCTTGATGCGGATTTCCTCGTCGGCGTCGGCTTCGATGACGGCCGAGGTGCTGCCATAGAAATGGCTCTGGAAATGCGCTTCGAATTCGTCGCGGCGGTCGGGTGGCGGTGCCAGTGTGGCAAGCGCGGCCTCGCGGATGTCGGCCATCGAGCGGGGGCCGAGCAAGGTCACGGCCTGCATGAAAGCTGAGATTTGTTCGGGTGAGACGGCAAAGCCGTAGCGGCGCAGCAGGCGGCCGAAACCGAGCAGGGGCACTGCGGCGCGCGGCAGGCTTTCCTGTCTCCGTTGGCGCTGCCCCTCATCCGCCCCTGCGGGGCACCTTCTCCCCGTGAACGGGGAGAAGGGATTGTTGAGGTCGCGGCTCACCCCAGCGCCTCCTCGACAATCCTGCCGAGCACAGGCGTAATGTAGGACAGATCCTCCTCGTCCTTGATCAGCACACCTATGGCGCGGCGGAAGGCTTCCGGCCAAGGGCTGCCGCCTTTTTCCAGGATGGTCGCGGCATTGGCCCATTCGACCGCCTCGGCGATGCCGGGCGGCTTGGCGAGCGGCCGGGCGCGGATGGTCTGCACGGCTGCCGCCACGGCGCGTGCGGTGGCCTGCGCCACATCGCCGGCACGCAGCATGATGATGGCGGCCTCGCGTTCGGCGTCGGGATAGCCGATCCAGTGGTAGACGCAGCGCCGGCGCAGCGCTTCGGCGAGTTCGCGGGTGCGATTGGAGGTCAGGATGACGATCGGTTGCGCGGCGGCGCGGATGGTGCCGCGCTCCGGAATGCTGATCTGGAAGTCGGAGAGGAACTCGAGAAGCAACGCCTCGAATTCATGGTCGGAGCGGTCGATCTCATCGACCAGCAGCACGCGCTGCTCCGGTGCCCGCAAAACCTGCAGGAGCGGGCGGGCGATCAAAAAACGGTCGTCATAGATGTCGATCTCATGCTCGCCGGCATGACGGATGGCGAGCAGCTGGCGCTGATAGTTCCATTCGTAGAGCGCATGCGCGGCATCGATGCCCTCATAGCATTGCAGCCGCACCAGATCGCGGCCGAGCAGTTCGGCGATCGCCTTGGCCGCCTCGGTCTTGCCGACGCCCGGCGCGCCTTCGAGCAGCAGCGGCTTGCCCAGGCGTATGGCCAGGAAAATGGCGGTCGCCAGGCTGTCGTCGGCCAGATAGCGCGAGGCGGCGAGGTGCTGCGCCACCGCTTCCGGCGAGGTCGCGACAGTCTCGGCGTTGACCTCGGGCATGTCAGTTCGCCGCTTGCGCCTTGAGCGCGCGCAGGATGCGTTCCGGCGTGATCGGCAGCGTGTCGATGCGCACGCCGACAGCGTCGAAGACGGCATTGGCGACCGCCGGTATCTGCGGATTGGCGCACATTTCGCCCGGCCCCTTGGCGCCGTAGGGACCATCCGCCGAAGGTCGCTCCAGGACGATGATCTCGGTCTCGGCAAGATCGCCGGGACCGGGCATCAGATATTGGTTGAAGTCGGTGCCGCCATGGTCGCGGTTGGGGTAGTAGGGCTCGGTGGTCTCGTAGAGCGCGTGGCTGATGCCCATCCAGGAGCCGCCGACCAGCTGCTGCTCGACCATTTTCGGGTTCAGCGCGCGGCCGATCTCGAAGACGTTCTTGACTGTCAGCACCGTGACCTCGCCGGTCTCGTCGTCGACCTCGACCTCGGCCACGGTGCAGGCATGGGCGTAGCAGGTCGACGGCTTCATCGCGCCGGTCTCCTTCTCCGGATAGGAGCGCGGAATCAGGAACATGCCGCGGCCCGATATGGACCGGCCGCGCTTGAAATGCGCCGACAGCGCGACATCGAAGATCGAGATCGATTTCTGCGGCGCACCCTTGACCAGAATGTTGCCCTGGCCGTCGGTCTCGAGGTCGGAGGCGTTGACCTCCAGTTCTTCGGCGGCCACTTCCAGCATCACCTGGCGCGCTTCCCTGGCGGCCTGGATGACGGCGTTGCCGGCGCGGTGCGTGCCGCGCGAGGCGAAGGTGCCCATGCAGTGCGGGCCGGTATCGGTGTCGGCGGTATCGACGACGACGCGGTCGGTCGGCACGCCGATCGTCTCGGCGCAGATCTGCGCCATGATCTGCTTCATGCCCTGGCCGAGATCGACTGATGACAGGGTGACCATGAAATTGCCGGTCGGTGTCGAGTGCACCAGCGCCTGGGTCGGGTCGCCGCCGAGGTTCATGCCGGTCGGATAGTTGATCGCGGCCACGCCGCGTCCACGCCGGATCGCCATATCAGGCTCCCTTCCTGTAGGAGGACATCGCCATGTATTTTTCCGCCACCGGCCAGTTGGCGGCGCGCGAGGCTTCCTGCATGCACTCGATGAGTGCCGCCCCTTCGGTCGGCTGGCGATGCGCCTTCATGTCGCCGTCGCGATAGGCGTTGACGAAGCGGAATTCGAGCGGGTCCATGCCGATCAGCCGCGCCAGCTTGTCCATCTGCACCTCCAGCGCGAAGTCGCCGATGGTGACGCCGAAGCCGCGCATGGCCGAGGACGGCGTGCGGTTGGTGTAGACGCAATAGGTGTCGATCCAGACGTTCGGGATGGTGTAGGGGCCGGGATAATGTCCGGCGCCCTTCTGCGCGCCATAGGGCGAGTGGCGCGAATAGGCGCCGGCATCCGTATAGCCGGTGACTTTTCGGGCGACGATGCGGCCGTCCTTCATCACGCCGTCCTTGATGACGACCTTTTCGGCCGCGCGGGGTGAGGAGATCTGCATCTCCTCCTCGCGGCTGTAGACAAAACAGACCGGTCGTCCTGTTAGCTTGGCGCCAAGGATGGCGATCGGCTCGACGATGACGTCGACCTTGCCGCCAAAGCCGCCGCCGACCGTGCCGCCGACGAAATGCAGCTTCGAGCCCGGCATCTGCAGGATGATCGAGGTGTTGTCGAGCGTGAAGAACATCGCCTGCGTGTTGGTGTAGCAGGTGAAGCGGTCATTGCCTTCGGGCGCCACCACGCAGCCGGTTGTCTCGGTCGGCGCATGCTCGATCGGCGAGGACTGGTAGCTCTGCTCCAGGATGTGGTCGGCACCGGCGAAGCCCGCCTCGACATCGCCGAAGCGTACCTTGCGGCATTCGCCGCTGTCATAGAGGTAGTAGTTCTGGCCGTGATATTCGTTGACCAGCGGCGCGCCGGGCTTCAGCGCTTCCTCCATGTCGAAGACGGCCGGCAGCACCTCGTAGTCGACCTTGACCTTGGCGGCGGCCTCCTGCGCGGCGCGCTCGGTCTCGGCCAGCACCGCCACCACGGCCTCGCCCTTCCAGCGCACCTTGCCGTCGGCCAGCACCGTCTCGTCCTCGGGACCGATCTGGATCAGGATCAGGATGGTGTAGACGTTGTGCGGCACGTCCTTGGCGGTCAGCACCTTGACGACACCCGGATGTTTCTCCGCCTGCGATGTGTCGATCGAGCGGATGCGGGCGTGGTGGTGCGGGCTGCGCACCATCTTCAGGTGCAGCATGCCGGGAAAGCTGCGGTCGGCGAAAAAGGCGGTCTTGCCGGTGACATGGCCGGGCGAATCCGAACGGGGCCGGGGCTGGCCGATTTCGTGTAGATCGTCCTTGCGGACATCGGCGAAGTAGTTCTTGCGCAGTTCCATTCTTTTGCCCCTCAGAGCATGATGCCGAAAAGTGTGAAGCGGTTTTCGGACGACATCATGCTCTATCTCTTTGATTTAGAGCCGGATTCAGATTTCAGGTCGAACAGATCTGAAATCATCCGGCTCTAGGCCGCGTTCTGCGAATTGGCGCGGGCGGCGGTGAGCACCGCCTGGATGATCGGCTCGTAGCCCGTGCAGCGGCAGATGTTGCCCGACAGCGCCTCCACCACCTCGTCGCGGCTGGGGTTGGGCGTGTGGTCGAGCAGCACCTTGGCGGCCATGATCATGCCCGGCGTGCAGAAACCGCATTGCGTGGCGAAAGTGTCGAGGAAAGCGCGCTGCAGCGGATGCAGGACGCCGCCTTCGGCAAGGCCTGATGTCGTGGTGATGGCGGCGCCATTGCAGGTTTCGGCCAGCGTCAGGCAAGACAGCCTGAGTTCGCCGTCTATGATGACAGAGCAGGCGCCGCATGTGCCTTGGTGGCAGCCGCCTTTCGGCGAGGTGTCGCCGATCTTGTCGCGCAGGGCGTTGAGCAGCGTCGTACCGCTCTCGACGAATTCGGCTTTTTCGGAGCCGTTGAGCGTGAATTGAACCGGGACCTTCGCCATGTTTCCTCCTTGCGCGCCTGCCCGACGGATCGGACAGACGCGCGCCCCCCAACAGGTGATTTCAGGCCAGCAGCAGCCGGCCGAGATGGACCGGCAGGACTTCAGCGCGGTACCAGGCGCTGGCGATCGGATCGGTGATCGGCGCGGTGCCCTCGGTGGCGGCGGCCAGTGCCGCCGCGATGCCGTTCTGGTCGAGTTTCTTTCCCTTGAGCGCCCGTTCCGCCGCCTTGGCACGCATTGGCCGGTCGGCCATGCAGCCAAGCGCGATCCGCGCCGAGGACACGGTTCCGTCGGCGGCCCGTTCCAGAACGGCCGCGATGCTGAGCACCGAAACGCCCTTGGGCTTGACCCGCGACACTTTCAGGAAACGGAAGCCGTCGGCCTTTGGCAGCGTGAAACGGACTGAACTGACGATGGCACGGCTATCGTCCCGCTTGGCCAGGAAAGCCTCGATCGGCAATTCGCCATCCTCGGTATCGACGGTGGCGTCGAGCGCCAGCAAGGCCACGGCGAAATCGCCATAGGGCGCCGGCGCGAACAGATTGCCGCCAATGGTCGCCGTGTTGCGGATCGCCGGACCGCCGACGGCGCGCGCGGCCTTGGCGAGGGCGCCGAGGTCCGGATGACGGGCTATCGCAGCCATCGTCACCGAAGCGCCGATGCGGGCCTTGCCGCCGGCGACCGCGATGGCCGACAGGGCCGGGTCGGTCGACCTGATCAGGCCGGAGACCGAAACATCGCCTTCATTGGCCGCGCGGACCACGAGTGTACCCCCGCCGAGATAGCGGGTGCCGGCCGCCTTCAGCGCCGCATTGGCGTCCTTCACGGTCGGGAAAGTCTGGAGGGCAAGCGCCATGGAACGCTCCTGTTCTCAGTCCTGGCCGGAGAAATGGCTCTTCAGTGCGTTGAAGCCGCCCTGGAAGACATTGGCGCCCATGCCGGCGGCGATCTTGTCTGCCTCTTCGGGTGCCGCATCGAAGCTGGCGGTCCATTCGGCATAGGTGCGGTCACCATCGGTGACGCGGCGCAATTGCAGCGTCGCCTTGTGGTTGGTCAGCGGCTGCGGCGTCTCCAGGATGGAGTAGCTGACGAGGAAGTTCTCATCGGAAAAGTCGAGCAGTTTTTCACGCAGCCGCGCGCCGGTGACCAGCTCGAAATTGCGCACGCAGCCGACCGTCGAGGCGTTCTTGCCGTCCTCGATATGGCTTTCGACCATGCGCGGATGCCAGCCCGGCAGGCCGTTGAAGTCGCGTATGCGCGCCCAGACCTTTTCGACCGGCGCGTCGATGACGCTGGAGATGGTGACTTTTGCCATGGGACGTTCCCTTGCGAATGCGACAGTCGGGCAAGGGTAGGGCGGTGGCCCGGGCGACGCTTATCAATGCGTCTCATGCGCGTATCAAGGAGTCTGAAAATAGAGGGAGTCTGAAAATACAGGCCCGGCAGGCCGGCTCAGGCATTCGCCCGCGCGGCCTCGCGATAGAGCGTCGGCGGCACGCCGACATGGTCGCGGAAGAAGCGCGAGAAGTTGCCTTGCGTGGTGAAGCCGAGACTGCAGGCGACCGAGATCAGCGGCTCCTGCGACCACTGCAACTGCCGCACCGCTTCCTCCATGCGCAGCGTGTTCCAGTAGACGTTGGGCGTCAGATTGGTCTGTTCCTTGAACAGGGCGAAGAAATGCGGCCGCGACAGGCCGACGCTGCGGGCCACATCGTCGAAGGAAATGCGCTCGCAGACGTTGGCCTTCATCAGCTGGATGGCCTTGCGGACGCGGAAATCCTGCATGGTGTTGATGCGGGTGCGCGCCTCCTGCGGCGCCGACGCATCGGCGGCATCGAGCACCGAATCGATGAAGCGCTCGATCTCGTAATTGGCGACGTCGTCGATGCTTTCATTGTCGGTCAGGTGATCGAGCAGGCTGGCGGCGGCCTGGTGCAGCCAGGGCTCCAGCGTGATCGCGGCCTGGGCAAACAGCGGCGCGGAGGAGGGCAGGTCGCGCCGGCGGCGCGCCCAGTCGGGATCGATGTAGAAGGCGAGAAACAGACCGGGCGTCCCGTTCTGCGACAGGACGTGACTGTGCGGCTGGAAGGAATTGATACCGGCGGCGGTGCAGGGCCCGAGCCGCACCGTCTCGCGGCCGATGGTCATCTCGCCGGCGGTGCCTTCGAGCCAGATGATGAGATGCGCCTCGACATGGGCATGGGTGACGAAGTCGCTTGCGACATTCAGGACAGAAACATGTCCGAACCGGCCCCAGTAGAGCCTGATCGCTTCCGTCATGGGTATATCCTCCCGCAGACGACTGGCCTCCCTTCGCCTGCATCGAGGATTGTGCGGCCGGTTTCCGGTTTCCGTCAAGACACGGGCTGTTGGCCCGGGTCGGTGGCGGCTCGCTCCGGCTGATTTTCAGACTGATCGATAGGAACCGGAACGAACAGCGCCTGGCACTGCCCTTCTCCCTTGTCGTGGGAGAAGGACCCGCACTTGAACGTCAGTCGCTGCGCCGGAAATTGCGGATGCGGTCGAACAGCACCGCCAGCAGGATGGCGCCGCCGATGAAGGTACCTTGCCAGAAGGCATTGATGCCGAGCAGGCCAAGGCTGTTGCGGATCACCTCGATGAGGGCCGCGCCGACAATGGCGCCGAAGGCGGTGCCGACACCGCCGGCCAGGTTGGCGCCGCCGATGACGGTGGCGGCGATGACCTGCAGTTCCATGCCGGTGCCGAGATTGGTGGTGACGGCGCCGAGCCATCCGGTCTGGATGATGCCGGCAATGCCCGCCGACAGCGCCGAGATCATGTAGACGGCGACCTTGATCTGCTTCACGGGGACGCCGGTCAGCGTTGCCGCGTGCTCGTTGCCGCCAATGGCGAAGATGTGCCGGCCGAACTTGGTCCAGCGCAGGATGAAGCCGGTGATCAGCGCCAGCAGGATCATGTAGAGCACCGGATTGGCGATGCCGAACAGCCAGGCGCCGCCGCCGAGCGCCAGCAGCTTGTCGTGGTCCGGGCCGAACTGGAAGACGACGGTGTTGTTGGAGGCGACCATGGCCAGGCTGCGGGCGATCGACAACATGCCGAGCGTCACCACGAAGGGTGGAAAGCCGAGATAGGCGGTCAGGATGCCGTTGAAGGCGCCGATGGCGAGCGCGGTGGCGATCGAGGCCAGGATGCCGATTTCGATCGAGTAGCCGGCATGCATGGTGACGGCCAGCACCATCGACGACAGGCACAGCACGGAGCCGACCGACAGATCGATGCCGCCGGTGATGATGACGAAGGTCATGCCGAGCGCGACGATGGCGACAAAGGTGATGTTGCGGGTGATATTGTAGAGGTTCTTCGACGTTGCGAAGGCGTCGGTGGCGAACGACAGGAAAATGCAGGCGAGGATGACGGCGATCACCACCCAGAAGGTCTGGGTGGAGAACAGCCGCGAGAAGAAACTGTGCTGCTTCTGTGCGATCGTCTGGTCAAGGGTGACTGCCATTATCGACCTTTCCTGCCGGCTGCGATCCGCGCCAGCCTGGTGAAATTAGCCGCGCTTACGAGACCTGCTCGATGGCGCCGGTGATGAGCCCGGTGACTTCCTCGGGCGAGCTCGATGCGATTGCCTTGTCGGCGACCTTGCGTCCGCGCCGCATCACGATGACGCGGTCGGCGACGTCGAACACATCAGGCATGCGGTGGCTGATCAGCACCACCGCGATGCCCTGGTCGCGCAGATGGCGGATCAGGTTAAGCACTTCGGCGACCTGCCGCACCGAGATCGCCGCGGTCGGTTCGTCCATCAGCACGATCTTGGCCTGCGACAGCATGGTGCGGGCGATCGCCACCGCCTGTCGCTGGCCGCCAGACATCTGCTTGACGAGATCGCGCGGGCGGGTCTCGGACTTCAATTCGGCAAAGAGCTGGCCGGCGCGCTTGTACATGGCGGCATAGTCGAGGATGCGGAATGGGCCGATGCCGCGCCGCAGCTCGCGGCCGAGATAGACATTGGCTGCGGCCGTCAGATTGTTGCAGAGCGCAAGATCCTGATGGACGATCTCGATCCCATGCTGGCGGGCTTCCGCTGGCTTGTTCAGGATCAATTCCTTCCCGTCCATGCGCATGGTGCCATGGCTGGCGTGGAAATTGCCGGCGATCATCTTGACCAGCGTCGACTTGCCCGCGCCATTGTCGCCCATCAGGCCGACGACCTGACCGGGTTCGATCGACAGCGACACGTCATTGACCGCCTGGATGGCGCCGAAATGCTTCGAGATATTGGTGAGTTCGAGAACCGCCACCAGCCTATAGCCTCCCAATGCCTTGCTGCCAGCCTGCTCCGGGTCGCAGCGTTTACATCGTGCTCCCCATTCCTCCCGGAAGCAACGTTGACCGGCATTTACGCGAATGCCCGAGCGGGCGTCAATTGTCGGATCGACAAGAAACAGGTATTTGTCAGACGAATAGCGAAATACGGTTTCGAAAAATCCGTTTTGTAGGACAAATAGCGATTGACGTTGGCGCCGCGCCGTTATTAGCTGACGGTCGGAGAAAGATACTTGGTCCCAGGCCGCCGTCGCGGCGGGATCGCGGGAGGTTATCGGCCGCTCCGGCACCTTGCCGGTCCGGTCGCATCTGAAAATGCTTATCGGCCTTGCCTGGCGGCACGAGCGTTGGCTCTGCCTTCTCGCATCCGGTCGATTTGTGTGGCGGGCACGCCGTGTCCGTCTGTTTCCAAGGGAGGACTGACATGAGGAAAACAGTATTGCTCGCCGCCGTCGCCGCCATGGCGCTGGGCGCCGGGCCGGCTTTGGCCAAGAAGCAGCTCGTCATCGTGGTGAAGGGTCTCGACAATCCGTTCTTCGAAGCCATCCACCAGGGCTGCGAGAAATGGAACAAGGAGAATGCCAGCTCGGAATATGAGTGCTTCTACACCGGTCCGGCGTCGACTTCCGACGAGGCCGGCGAGGCACAGATCGTCCAGGATATGCTGAGCAAGCCCGACACCGTGGCGATGGCGATTTCGCCGTCCAACGCACCGCTGATCGCACAGACGCTCAAGACCGCCAATCCGTCGATCCCGATCATGACCGTCGACGCCGATCTTGCGAAGGCGGACGCCGCGCTGCGCAAGACCTATCTCGGCACCGACAACTACCTGATGGGCAAGAAGATCGGCGAGTACATCAAGAAGGCCAAGCCGAAGGGCGGCACGATCTGCACGATCGAAGGCAATCCCGCGGCCGACAACATCCTGCGCCGCGCGCAAGGCTTGCGCGACGCTCTGACGGGCAAGGAAGGCCTCGCGGCTCTTGCCGGCGAAGGCGGCTGGACCGAAGTCGCCGGTTGCCCGGTGTTCACCAATGACGACGGCGCCAAGGGCGTTCAGGCGATGACCGACATCCTCGCCGCCAACCCCAAGCTCGACGCCTTCGGCATCATGGGCGGCTGGCCGCTGTTCGGCGCGCCGCAGCCTTATCGTGACCTGATCGGACCGCTGAAGGACCGGCTGGCCAAGAACGACTTCGTCATCGGCGCCGCCGACACGATCGGCGACGAAGTGGCGATCGCCAGGGATGGCCTGGTCACCGCGCTGGTCGGCCAGCGGCCCTTTGAAATGGGCTACAAGGCGCCGTCGGTGATGATCGACCTGATCACGGGCAAGAAGGTCGACGATCCGGTCTTCACCGGCCTCGACGAGTGCACCAAGGACACGGTCGACACCTGCATCCAGAAATAGGTCTTTCGATCCGGGGCGCTCGGCAACGGGCGCCCCGTCAATTCCTGAGCGGCACGCCGTGGCGAGGGGCAACGGGCTCCGGCCTTGACGCGTCCGTGGTTCGGATTTTTCGGTGACGGGATCGGCGTGCCAAAGGGTTCGGAGTATCTCCGGGCGACAGGCGGCCGACCTATTGGAACGTGGATGCCCCAGGACAAGGCAAAGAAGCAAGCCAGCCGGGCCAAGGCGCTAGCCAGCCGCGATCCGGCGGTCGTGCGCAGGGCGGATGCGGCGCACTTTCCCGGGTCCAGCGTTCATGCCTCGCTCGCCAGCGAGATTGGCCTGCGCATCGTGCGCGGCGACTATCCGCCCGGCAGCATCCTGCCCAACGAGGCCAAATGGGCCGAGACGTTCAATGTCAGCCGCTCGGCGGTGCGCGAGGCGATCAAGATGCTGATGGCCAAGAGCCTTCTGGCATCACGTCCCAAGATCGGCAGCTGGGTCGAACCGAAGGAGCGCTGGAACCTGCTCGACCGCGACGTGCTTGCCTGGTACGCGACGGCACCCGACCGAGAGACCTTCCTGCGCACCGTGCAGGAGTTTCGCCACATCATCGAACCGCAAGCATCCGCTTTTGCCGCCATGCGGCGCAGCGACGAGCAGATGGCCGAGATCAGCCTGGCCTGCCGCGAGATGGGGGAGGCTGCGAACCTGCCGGAACGCATCCGTGCCGACACACGCTTCCACCTCGCCATCCTGCGGGCCTCGGGCAACGATCTTCTGGTGCCGCTCGGCGTGCTGATCGAGTCCGCGCTCGACCATCTCTTCGTTTTCACGACACGCCAGGTCAGCGACCAGAACCGGGCGCAGAAACTGCACGAGGCGATCGAGAAGAACATCCGCCTGCAGCGGCCGGCGGCGGCCCGCAACGCCGTGCACAAGCTGCTCGCCGACACCGATGAGGGGATCGGAAGCCGGCGGCGGTAGCCGTCCGGCCTTGTGAGCCTTAAATCGTCTGCTTCTTGCCATCCTTGGTCGGCATCAGGTCGACGCCGTTGACCTTGCCGATATGCGTCGCCAGCATCGGCACGAACTGCTCGGCCGGGCCGGCGGCATGGGCGCCGGCGAAGGAGTTCTTGGTGGCGTTGCCGAGCGGGTTGGCGATGCCAGCGGCCCCCGCCATCGATTCCAGATAGGTCAGGTCCTTGAAGGCGTTGGCGATGGTGAACTTGTGGGCGTCGCGGTCGCCTTCCAGCGTCCAGCGCATGAAGGTCTGGTAGAAGCCGCAATCCATGCGGCCGTTGCGGATTACGCTGTCGAAACGCGGCGGCGAGATGCCGACCTTTTCGGCCAGGGCCAGCGCCTCGGAATAAATGGCGGCGTAACTCAGCGAGATGAAATTGTTGAGCAGCTTCATGCGGTGGCCGTCGCCGGTATCGCCGATATGGACGATGCGGCCGGCCCAGGTCTCGATCACCGGCTTGACCCTGGCGAAGACGGCATCGGGTGCCCCGACCATGGCGTCGAGCGTGCCTTCCCAGGCTTCCTTCGGCGTGCGGCTCAGCGGCGCGTCGACATAGTCGATGCCAAGCGCCTTGAGTTCGGCGGCAAGCGCCACGGTCGAGACCGGGTCCGAGGTCGAACAATCGACGACCACCGAGCCTTTCTTCAAGCCCTCCTTGAGGCCGCCGGGGCCACGGATGATGGCTTCCACCTCGCGCGAACCGGTGACGCAGATGAAGACGATATCGGACGCCGCCGCCACATCGCGCGAGGTCGATGCTTCCTTGGCGCCGCGGCCAAGGAGGTCCTCCGCCGGCTTGCGGTTCTTGCGGCCAAGGAATGTCAGGGGATAGCCCTTGTCGACGATGTTCTTGGCAATGCCGTGCCCCATCAGGCCAAGGCCGATGAAGCCGATCGTCTCGCGTGCGGCGGAGGTGTTCATGTCGTCTGTCCTATCCCG
Organism: Mesorhizobium huakuii; assembly: GCF_030160235.1. Lineage (GTDB taxonomy): Bacteria > Pseudomonadota > Alphaproteobacteria > Rhizobiales > Rhizobiaceae > Mesorhizobium > Mesorhizobium huakuii. Next base: position 233,384 of record NZ_BSNY01000021.1, on the reverse strand, counting down.
GATTATCGATAATTGCGCCGCTGTTTTAGCCCTATGCGGTTGCAGAAAGCAATATTGTCTGACAATAGACGGTAATTCCAGAGCCTGTATGGAGACCACAATGACGAAGCGGATCATGTTCACCGGCGGCAGCGGCAAGGCTGGGCGTCATGTCGTGCAATATCTTGTCGAACAGGGCTGCCAGGTGCTCAACATCGACACCAAGCCGCTCGACAATCCCAAGGTGCGCACGCTGATCACCGACATCACCGATAGCGGGCAGGTGTTCAACGCGCTGTCGAGCTATATGGGCCTGCACGAATTCGACCCGTCGCTGCGCCCGCAGCCGGTGGATGCGGTGGTGCATTTCGCCGCCATCCCGCGCATCATGATCACCCCCGACAATGAAGTGTTCCGCATCAACGCTATGGGCACCTACAATGTCATCGAGGCCGCGGTGAAGCTCGGCATCCGCAAGGTGATCGTCGCCTCCTCGGAGACGACCTACGGCCTGGTGTTCGCCAACGAGCCGCGCGACCCCAAATATTTCCCGCTCGACGAGGAGTATGACGTCGACCCGATGGACAGCTATGCGCTGTCCAAGGTCGTCAACGAAAAGACCGCGCGGGCCTTCGCGCAGCGCAACGGCACGGACATCTATGCGCTTCGCATCGGCAATGTCATCGAGCCGCATGAGTATTCGCTGTTCCCGAAATGGTTCGCCGATCCGGGTTTCCGCAAGCGCATCGCCTGGAGCTATGTCGACGCGCGCGATCTCGGCCAGATCACGCTGCGCGCCATCGAAAAGGATGGGCTCGGCTACCAGGTGTTCAACGCCGCCAATGACGACACCTCGTCCGACCTGCCGACGGCCGAACTCCTGAAGCGATTCTATCCCAACGTGCCGGTCAAGGCCGAACTCGGCGAGTACGAGACGTTGCTGTCGAACCGCAAGGCGCGCGACATGCTTGGCTTCCGTCCGGAGCACAGCTGGCGCAAATATGTCAAAACCGCCTGACTAAGCAGGCAAACGGGGTTGGGTTGTGCATAGCGACGCGCTTTGCGGCCCAACCGCCCGCTGGCGCTTGACAGCTTTCACAAACCGGCCTTTCTGAAGCCTATGCGGGACGCAAAGCCGAACAAGGAAAAATCGCCGAAAAAGCCGGCATCCGCCGAACGCCCCTCCGGTGTTCGCCGGCCCGACGCGGCGCGTATTCCCGGCGCCAGCGTGCACACGTCGCTGGCCAGCGAAATTGGCCTGCGGATCGTGCGTGGCGACTACCCGCCCGGCACCATCCTGCCCAACGAAGCCAAATGGTCGGAAACCTTCAGCGTCAGCCGCTCGGCGGTGCGCGAGGCGATCAAGATGCTGATGGCCAAGAGCCTCCTGGCATCACGCCCCAAGATCGGCAGCTGGGTCGAGCCGAAGGAGCGCTGGAACCTGCTCGACCGTGACGTGCTCGCCTGGTACGCGACGTCGCCCGACCGCGAGGTGTTCCTGAAGACTGTACAGGAGTTCCGCCACATCATCGAGCCGGAAGCCACCGCCTTCGCCGCCATGCGGCGGACCGACGAACAGATGGCCGAGATCAGCCAGGCCTGCCGCGAGATGGGGGAGGCGGTTAGCCTGCAGGAACGCACGCGCGCCGACACACGCTTCCACCTTGCCATCCTGCGGGCCTCCGGCAACGACCTTCTGGTGCCGCTCGGCGTGCTGATCGAATCCGCGTTCGACCATCTCTTCACCTTCACCACGCGGGCGGTCGACGACCTCAACCACGTGCAGAAGCTGCACGAGGCGATCGAGAAGAACATCCGGCTGCAACGCCCGGACGCGGCGCGCGCCGCGGTGCGGAAATTGCTTGCCAACACCGACCACGTGATCAAGTCGCGCTAGGCGCTAATTCTCCTTCTCGCGGCCGAAGGCCACGCGCAATTCGTCCTTGGCGCGCTCAAGAACTCGCCTGCGCGCGGCGGGCAGGTTCTTGCCGGCGCGGTTGATGTAGAAATTCAGCATCGACATGGCGGATTGGAACGGTTCGGCCTTGCGGCGATGGCTGTGTTCGGCCGACCGCTTGAGCGAGGCGGCGATCTTCCTGGCATCGTCGGATTCGAAGATGTGCTCCTCGAGATCCATGGCGTCGCTGTGCTCGGTCACCTCGGCCGACCATTTTTGCCTGGCAGGGGGCATGGCAAAGACTCCTTATGCGGGCTGATGACCGGAAACTCCAGACATTGGCGTCGGTTCCCGCCCTCCTGGCCGCTCTGGAGCCACGGATTTGCCAGTTGTGGCGCTGCTGTGCGCTCGGAATGTGCCGATAGTGGTGCAAACGACAGCCGGTTTTCGCGACCGTCGACAGGAAACGCCTTTGACCCGAACCGACTTGAGCCGGCCAAGCCCCGGCATCGACAGCTCCTATGCCTGGATGCGGCTGGCCATCTCGATGGTGCTGGCGACGATCGGTGCGGTCGGCATGTGGGCGGTCGTCGTTGTGCTGCCCGCGGTGCAAGCCGAGTTCGGCGTCGACCGCGCCGCTGCATCCATGCCCTACACCGCGACCATGGTGGGCTTCGCCGCCGGCAATGTGCTGGTCGGCCGCGCCATCGACCGCATGGGGTACTGGATCCCGGCGCTGGTTTCTTCCGTGGCGCTCTCGGCCGGCCTGCTGCTTGCCGCACTGTCGACCTCGATCCTGCAATTCACCCTTGCGCAAGGGTTGCTGATCGGTGTCGGCACGTCGGTGATCTTCGGGCCGCTGATCGCCGACATCTCGCACTGGTTCAACCGCCGGCGCGGCGTTGCCGTCACGGCGGCGGCGGCCGGCAACTATCTCGCCGGCGCGCTCTGGCCGACCATCATGCCGACGCTGATCAAGGCGGAAGGCTGGCGCTTCACCTATGCGGCCATCGGCATCTTCTGCCTGGTCACCATGGTGCCGCTGGTGCTGATGCTGCGGCGTGGTGCTCCGGAGGCCGCGGCCGCTGGCTCGCCGGGAAGCCGTTCGGTGCAGCCGATGCCCATGTCGCCGGCGGCGTTGCAGGTGCTGCTGGTTATCGCCGGCCTCGGCTGCTGCGTGGCGATGTCGATGCCGCAGGTGCACATCGTCGCCTATTGCATGGATCTGGGCTACGGCATCGCGCATGGCGCCGACATGTTGTCGATCATGATGGCGGCGGGCGTCGTCAGCCGGCTTGCCTCGGGCTTCATCGCCGATCGCATCGGCGGCGCGAAGACGCTGCTTATCGGTTCGGTGCTGCAATGCCTGTCGCTGCTGTTCTACATCCCTTTCGACGGGCTCGCCTCGCTCTATGTCGTGTCGTTGGTGTTCGGCCTGTCGCAAGGCGGCATCGTGCCTTGCTATGCGATCATCGTGCGCGAGTACCTGCCGGCGAAGGAAGCCGGCCAGCGTATCGGCATCGTCATGATGGCGACGATCTTCGGCATGGCGATCGGCGGCTGGATGTCGGGCTGGATCTACGACCTGACCGGTTCCTACGCCGTGGCCTTCCTCAATGGCATCGCCTGGAATTTGCTGAACATCGTCGCGATCGGGCTGTTCATGTGGAAGGCAAGGCAAAGAGCCGTCGTGGCGGCCTGAGGCGCTTCGGCTTGACAATGGGCAAGGGCTGCGCGACCCCAGAGGCCAAGGGTTGCGGCAACAGGCCGGTGAGATGGCGATGATCGTATTGCGGGCGCGCTTCGGCGGCCATATGCGCGGGCGATGGCCTTGATCAAGCCGCGCTCGCGCCGGGGCGGCGGCCGCCCGACCATAGCGGATGTCGCGCGCAAGGCCGGCGTCGGCGCCATCACCGTGTCGCGTGCGCTGCGCGAGCCAGAGCGCGTCTCGGAAGAATTGCGCCGCCAGATCCAGGCCGCCGTCGACGAGCTCGGCTATGTGCCGGACCCCAATGCGCGGGCGCTGGCTTCGGCGCGTGCCGAGGTGTTCGGCGTGCTGGTGCCGTCGCTCACCAACAACGTCTTCGCCGAAGTGGTGCGCGGCATCTATGACAGCCTGTCGGACAGCCCGTTCCGCATCCAACTCGGCAACACCCACTATTCCGGCCTCGAGGAGGAGCGGCTCTTGCAACTTTTCGGCTCGCAGCGGCCGGCAGCCCTGATCGTCGCCGGCATCGACCAGACGCCAACGTCCAGAAAACTGCTCGAAAATGCCGGCTGCCCGGTGGTGCAAGTGATGGAGACCGGGCCTGATCCTGTCGACATGATGGTCGGCTTCTCGCATCTCGACGGCGGCAGGACGGCGACCGAGCACCTGATCGAAATGGGGTATCGGCGCATCGGCTTCATCGGCGCACGCATGGACCCGCGCTCGCAGCGGCGCCTCGCCGGCTACCGCGCGGCGATGGAGAAGGCCGGGCTGTTCGACCCCCGCCTGATCACCACCACGCCGCTGTTGTCCAGCGTGCCGCTCGGCCGGGAACTGTTCCGCGATGCCCTGGCCAAGGTGCCGTCGCTCGACGGCGTGTTCTGCAACAATGACGACATCGCGCTCGGCGTGCTGTTCGAGTGCCATCGCGCCGCGATCGACGTGCCGAAGACCATCGGCATCGTTGGTTTCAACGACCTCGACATGATGCAGGTGGCGTTTCCCTCGATCACCAGCATCCGCACCTACCGCTACGAAATCGGCAGGCGGGCGGTCGCCATGGCGCTGGCGGCGATCGCCGGCGACCGGCCAGAGCAGCGGGTCGTCGATCTCGGCTTCGAGCTCAAGCGCCGCGAGAGCACAGCCCGCTGAACACGCTTTTAAGAACGCGCTCAAATGGCGCTTTACACTGCGTAATGGTAGCGCTACCATTTTCCTGAACGAATTCCGCTTCCGAGGCGCCGGGCTTGTTTATTATACATAAGCAACAGCTCACGCTTGTTTATTATGTATAATATGATAGTTTTTCTTCGGTGGATGGGGACGGCAAAGGGGAGGGGGCGCGAAGGTCGTTGGCACCTGGGAAGCGTGACTGGGCAAGGCGGGAGGGCCTGCCGGAAACGCGGGAATTACATGAAACTGAACCAACAAATCAGAACTGCAATCGGGAGGATTATCGATGATCAAGTCACTCGTCGGTGGCATCGTTGCCGCCAGTGCATTCGTTATGCTGAGCTCGTCGGCGATGGCCGCAGGCCCCGAAATCGTCAAGGGTCCGGCTGCCGAGCCTGACTGTTTCGCGCCCTGGGCCGCTGATACGCAATTCTTCAAGTTCCCCAAGAAGGCCGGGCCGTATCGCATCGCGCTCGCCAACGGCTATATCGCCAACACCTGGCGCATCCAGATGGTGCAGACCGCGAAGGCCTACGCGGCGCAGAAGGACGTCGCCGCGAAGCTGAAGGAATTCAAGGTCGTCTCGACCGGCGAAGATGTCCCGGCGCAGATTTCGGCGATCAACAACTTCATCGATTCCGGTTATGACGCCATCGTTGTCAACGCGCAGAACCCGACCGCGTTCGGGCCAGTGATCAAGCGCGCCAAGGAAGCCGGCGTCGTGCTGGTTGCCTTCGACAACATCCTCGACACCAAGGACGCCATCAACGTCAATGTCGACCAGAAGGGGCTTGGCGAGCTGTGGGGCAAATGGCTGGTCTCCCATGTGCCGAATGGCGGCAAGGTGCTCGAGGTGCGCGGCGTTGCCGGAACATCGGTCGACACCGACCGCCACAATGGCATCCACGAGGTTCTCGATGCCTCCGGCAAGAAATGGGCCGTCACCGAGGTCGTCGGCAAGTGGGATGACGGCGTTGCGCAGAAGGCTTCGGCCGATGCGATCGCCACCAACGGCCCCTTCGACGGCGTCACCGGGCAGGGCGGTGACACCGGCATCGTGCAGGCGATGATCGATGCCAAGCATCCCTTCGTGCCGTTCGGCGGCGAGACCGAGAACGGCTTCCGCAAATTCTGCGCGGCCCACGCGGCCGACGGGTTGAAATGCTCGTCCGCCGGTACCGGCCCCGCACAGGTGGCGGTTGCCATCAAGACGGCGATCGCAGCGCTTGAAGGCAATGTCGTCCCGCAGTCGATCAAGCTGCCGCTTGCCATCGTCGAGGATCCGAACTTCAAGGCTGGGCAGGATTTCTTCCCCGACCAGTCCGACAATTTCTTCGTCGGCAATTCCTTCCCGACCTGCGGCATCAATTTCACCGCGCAGGAAATCATGGGGCAGACCAAGGCGGACCAGTAAGCTGCACTCCCGGCGCCGTGGGACTTCCCACGGCGCCGGTCACTTGACATGCTGGTGATCAAAGCGCCCCGGGAGGGCCGATGGACAGTGCGGTTCCGCTCTTCCAGATGGAAGGCATATCCAAACGCTATGGTGGCGTGCGAGCCCTGGAAAAGGCGGAGCTTGTCGTCACATCCGGCAGCATCCACGCCATCCTTGGCGAAAACGGCGCCGGCAAGTCGACACTGATCAAGGTCATGGCCGGTGTCGTGGCGCCCGATGAGGGCCGCATGACGATGGATGGCCGGGAGGTGACCTTCCTGTCGCCGGCCGCCGCCAACCAGGCAGGCATCGTCTGCATCTTCCAGGAGCTGTCGCTGGTTCCAGATCTCAGCGTCGCCGACAACATCGTCATTTCCGATCCGCCCAAACGCTTCGGCATGATCGACCGCAAGGCGCAACGTCGCATCGCGGAGGAAGCCCTTGCCCGCGCGGGCGCGGCCGATATCCATCCGCTGGCGCTGGTCAAGGACCTGCCACTGTCACGCCGGCAGATGGTCGAGATCGCCAAGGCGCTGGCCAGAAAGCCGCGCATTCTCATCCTCGACGAGGCGACCTCGGCGCTGACGGCGGCGGATGTCTCGAAGATTTTTAGCGTCCTGAAGCGGCTGCGCTCGGAAGGGCTGGCGCTGCTCTACATCTCGCACCGCATGAACGAGATCGCCGAACTTGCCGATCAGTGCACGGTGTTCCGCAACGGCCGCAATGTCGCCAGCTACAAGGCCGGCTCGAAGAGCGACAATGAGGTGGTCGAGCTGATGATCGGCCGCGAATACAGCCACATCTTTCCGCCCAAGCCGGCGGCCGTGCCAGCTGCAGCCGCGCCCAGGCTTGAAGCCCGCAAGCTCTCGTGGACCGACCGGCTGCACAACATCTCGCTGACCGTCAGGGCAGGCGAGGTGGTTGGCCTCGGCGGTCTTGACGGCCAAGGCCAGCGCGAATTGCTGCTTGCCTTCTTCGGCGTGCTGCGCGGCCTTTCCGGCGAGGTGCTGATCGACGGCAAGCCGGTGGCAATCCGCAGTCCCTCGGCGGCCCGCGAGGACGGCATCGGCATGGCGCTCATTCCCGAAGACCGCAAGACCGAAGGACTGATGCTGCCGATGACGGTGCGCGAGAACCTGTCCTTCGCCGCGCTCGACCGGCTGTCCAAGGGCGGCATCATCGACCGCGCCGCCGAGCAGCGGCTGATCGACGACATGGTCGGCCTGCTCGCGATCAAGACGGCGGGTCTCGATATCCCGGTCGGCGCGCTGTCGGGCGGCAACCAGCAGAAGGTGGTCATCGCCAAATGGCTGATGCGCCAGCCGCGCATCATCCTGCTCAACGATCCGACGCGGGGCATCGATGTCGGCACCAAGCAGGAGCTCTACCAGCTGATGCGCAAGCTGGCGGACGCCGGGGCAGCGATCCTGTTCTATTCGACCGACTATGACGAGCTGATCGGCTGCTGCGACCGCGTGCTGGTGCTCTATGACGGCGCGGTCAAGCGCGAACTGGTCGGCGCCGAGATCACCGAGCGGGCGCTGATAGCGAGCGCGCTCAACATCCATGGCGAGGAGAGCCCGGTGGGCCTGGGAGCAAGTGCGTGAAGGATTGGCGCTACTGGCTGGCGGAGCAGCGCGGGACGCTGCTGGCGCTCGGCATCTTCATCGTCATGTTCATCATCTACACCTCGAACCATCCGGCCGGCTTCACCGCCAATGTGGTGCAGACGGCGGCGAACAAGGGCGTGCTGCTCGCCTTCGTCGCCATGGCGCAGACGCTGGTGGTGATCACCGCCGGCATCGACCTGTCCGTCGGCATGATCTTTCTCCTCACCAACTGCCTGGCCTCCTGGCTGGTGGTGGGCACGCCCATGCAGACGACGCTCGGCGTCATCGCCGTGCTGGCGGTCGGTCTCCTGTGCGGCGCCATCAACGGCGCCATCGTCATCTACGGCCGGTTGCAGCCGATCGTCGCCACCATCGCCACCGGCGCCGTCTTTTACGGCATCGGCCTTCTGCTGCGGCCCTTCCCTGGCGGTTCGGTCAATGAGGACCTGGCCGACGCGATGACCGGACGCGTCTTCGACGTGGTGCCGGCGAGCCTCGTCGCGCTGTTCGCCATCGTGCTGGTGATCTGGGTGCCGTTCAGCCGCTCGGTGCTTGGTCGCGCTGCCTACGCGGCGGGATCGTCGGAGACGGCGGCCTATATGTCGGGCGTGCCGATCAGGCGCGGCAAGTTCGCCGCTTACACACTGGCCGGGCTGCTGGCCGCGATCGGCGGGCTGTTCCTCACCTTCTTCACCTATACGGGCGACGCGGCCTATGCCAGCGGCAACGCCTACACGCTGTTCTCGATCGCCGCCGTGGTGCTGGGCGGTGTCTCGCTGTTCGGCGGCAAGGGCAGCGCCATCGGCGCCATCTTCGGCGCTCTGGCCTTCCGCACCATCGGCGATCTGCTGTTCGTGTTCGATTTCGATCCGCTCTGGCAGCCGCTGTTCCAGGGCGTTATCCTGCTGATCGCGGTCAGCCTCGGCGCCTTCGCCCTGTTTCGGGTCCGCAACCGGCTGGAGTGGTTCCTGTGAGCGAAACGACGCTAGGCGGCATTGCCGGCCGCATGCCGAAATTCATCCGCCGCGCCGATCCGGCGGTGCTGACCGCATTCGCCTGCATCGTGCTGTTGCTGTTCCTCGGCAGCCTCTATTCCAGAAGCTTCCTGTCGCCTGAATACCTGCTGCAGCAGTTGAAGGTGGCCTCGTTCCTCGGCGTCATCGCCACCGGCATGATGCTGGTCATCCTGCTAGGCCAGATCGACCTGTCGGTGCCGTGGTCCGTGGCGGCGGGCGCCATGATGGCCTGCGCGGCGGCCGCCTACGGTCCGGCCGGAGTGGTGTTGGCCATTCCGTTCGGCATCTTCTGCGGCGTGCTGATCGGCATCGTCAACGGCATCGGCGTCGCCTATCTGCGCATTCCCTCGATGATCATCACGCTCGCCACCAACGCCGTCGCGCAAGGGCTGATGGTGGTCTACACCGGCGGCTTCTCGCCCCAGGATTCGGCCACGGGCGCCATGCGCTACCTCGCCACCGGCTTTGCCATTCCGGGCGTGCCCAACGCCGTCATCATCTGGGCGCTGATCGGGGCGGCGATGGTCTTCGTGCTGACTCGCACCGGCTTTGGCCGCACCGTCTACGGCATCGGCAACCGCGAGCGCGCCGCCTATCTCTCCGGCATCGACACAAGGCGCGTGGTGATGATCGCCTTCGCCGTCTCCGGCGGGCTCTCGGCCTTTGGCGGCGTGCTTTTGGCCGGCTATGCCTCGAAGGCGGCGCAGTCGATGGGCGATGCCTATCTCTTGCCGTCGATCGCAGCCGTGGTGCTCGGCGGAACCTCGATCCTGGGCGGGCGCGGGTCCTATCTCGGCACCGTCGCCGGCGTCATCCTGATCACGCTTCTGCAGTCCATCCTGTCGGTCATGCAGATGCCGGAGGCGGGGCGGCAGATCATCTATGGCGTCGTCATCGTCGCCATGCTGCTGCTTTACGGCCGCGCGCCGGCAAGCCGCTAGGGCAATTCCAGGAAAAGTGTGAGCGGTTTTCTGTCAGGTATTGCGTCAAATCTGAATCCGCCACCAAATCAGGGAGATAGAGCATGATGTCGTCCGAAAGCCGCTTCTCACTTTTCGGCATCATGCTCTAGCCGTGGACGAAGAAGCAGCACAGGCGCCGACGGGCGCTGCCGGTCCGGTGCCTCCGGCCGTCGTGGTGATGGGCGTCGCCGGTTGCGGCAAGTCGGCTGTCGGCATCGCCCTGGCGGAGGCGCTGGATGCCGTCTTCATCGAAGGCGACAGGCTGCATCCGCCGGAGAACGTGGCGCGCATGGCGAGCGGCGAGCCGCTTACCGACCAGTTGCGCGAGGGCTGGCTCGACGCCATCGGCGAGCGCATCGCGGCGTCGGTCGGCGAAGGGCAGGGCGTGGTCGCGGCCTGCTCGGCGCTGAAGCGCGGCTATCGCGAACGCCTGCGCGGTTTTTGCCCCGACATCGTCTTCCTCTATCTGGAGATCGACCCGGCCACGGCGCGGCGGCGCGTCGCCAGCCGCAAGGGCCATTTCATGCCGGCAAGCCTGGTCGACAGCCAGTTCGCCATTCTGGAGCCGCCGGGCAGCGATGAGCGGGCGCTGACAATCGACGCGACGCGTGCCGTCGCCGATGTCGTTGCCGACGCGATGCATCTGCTGGCCAATTCATGAGCCGGTATCGTCGCCTGTCATGGCATTGTCCGAGGCTTCCGTCAGCCTTCGGCTGCTGGACCAGATCAGCATCTGTTCGGGAAACAGTCTCAGCGCTTCGAGCAGACGGTCGCGCTTGAGCAGGATATAGCGTGCCTGCAGCACCATGTCCTTGGCACCATCCCGTCCGATCTCCGCTCCGGCCGGCAACAGTTCCGGGCTGACGACGGCCCGGTATTCGCGAAAGGGGACGGTCTCGAAGGTCGACATGGCAAACAGCGCCGCTCCGCCCCTCGCGGCGAAATTCGCCGGCGCCGAGGCAAGATGCGTCCAGCCGCTTTCGCCGATCGCGACCTCGGTGAAGGTCGTGCCCGCGTGGATGGTGTTGGTCATCAGCACCACGCCGTTGCGCTTCAGGATCTTCTGGATGCGGATGGTGACCTGATAGGCGTCGTCGCGATCGAAGACGATGCGGCTCTTGAGGTAGCGGTTCTCGACCTTGACCAGCGGCGGGTTCAGGAACCGCAGGCCGAACATCGATTCCGAGACGCCGTGGGAATTGACACTCACCTGATGCGCCTCGATGCCCGCCTCGTGCAGGGCGCGCTTGCCGAAGATGGTCTGGGATGTGAACTGGTCGCACCACACGATGGCGCCGTGGCCGCGCAGCAACGCTGCCCGCAATCCTTCCTGTCCCTCCAGCCGGATAGTCGGGGACCAGCGGAAGCCGGCAAGGTGCGCGGCAAGCTGCAGCCGGCGGCGGTGGCGCGCCGCAAGCAACGCCTCGAACAGGCCGCGCGCGTCGATGCCGGCGCCGAGTACGGCGCGCGTTGCCGCGGCGTAGGCTGGAAATTGCTTGCGCATATGGCGTCTCAGGCGAAGCCGGGACATCCGCTCGCAGATCGCCGCCCACCAGCGCACCGGCACCGAAGCCGCGACCACGAGATAGAATGCGGCAAGCAGGCTTTCGCGCAGATCCTGGTTCGAGAACCGGCGCGTCCTGCCGGGGTGGACCGGCTTGCGGCTAAAGAAGCGCACATGCTCGGCCCGCTCGGGAACGAGGATGTCGGCGATGATTTCACTGCGGAAGGTGGCCGCGGATGGCGGCTTGTGGTTGCGGGATTTTGCGAACCACGACAGCCTCATCGGTCCAGCCTGTTGTCCAAGACCGCTTTACTGCGTTGGCATGGACCGCGCAACCTTGCGGCGCCGAGCGCCACTCGAAGGCTCAGATTTGCGAGGACAGCTCGACCGGGAAATCGTCGTTATCGGCATCGCGCATGGCGGCGAGGCTTCTGTTGTCGAGCACCTCGGCGATTGCCTGGCGTACCTCGAGCATCATGTGCCGGACCTGGCAGGTCGCCTCGTCGCAATCCTCGCAGCGCTGGTACTGCGTGCGGCTGGCGCAGGGGATCGGCGCCAGCGGCCCGTCCAGCACGCGCACGACATGGCCGATCTTGATCTCGGAGGCAGGCCGGGCAAGCCGATAGCCGCCTTCCTTGCCCTTGCGGCTCTGGACGAAGCCGGCATTGCGCAACTCGCCCAGGATGGCGTCGAGGAACTTCTTCGGGATGTTGTTGGCGACCGCGATGTCGTTGACGAAGGCCAGTTGGCCAACCGGCAGGCCGGAAAGATGCACGAGGGCCTTGAGGCCGTATTTGCCTTTTTTTGTCAGCATGCCCTAGTCAACCCGTTGAAGCCCCAACCACCTCGCATCTGGCGGCTGTTTGTGTGCAAATAATGACGGTTTCGCCGCGCGATGGCATTTCGCGACAACAAGACGCCAAATGGCACGTTAGGCACAAACGCGTTGATTCTTTGTAACGTTTTGCAGGGATGGCGCCGTATTCGCCATGACTGATGGCAAAAACGAAGAAAGCCGGCGAGTTGCCGGCTTCCTTCGTCTGTTCAATTTATGCCGTGGCCGTCAGCGGCTGCCATAGGCCTGGTCGAGCAGACCGCCAGCAGCGAAATGCTCTTTCTGGATCTTGTCCCAGCCGCCGAAGACGTCTTCCACCGTCAGCAGGCGTACCTCGGGGAAATCAGCCTTGTATTTGGCGGCGACGGCCGCGTCACGCACCCGGTTGCCGTTCTGGGCGAGGATGTCCTGGCCTTCGGGCGTGTAGAGGAAATCGAGATAGGTCTTGGCCAGATCGCGCGTGCCGTGCTGGTCGGCGACCTTGTCGACGATCGCCACCGGGAATTCGGCGAGCAGGCTGACCGAGGGGGTGACCTGTTCGAACTTGTCGTCGCCATACTCCTTGCGGATGCCGCGCGTCTCGGATTCGAAGGTGATCAGCACGTCGCCGATCTCGCGCTGCACGAAGGTGGTGGTCGCGGCGCGCCCGCCCGTGTCGAAGATCGGCACGTTGTTGAACAGCTTGGTGATGAACTCCTTCACCTTGGCATCGTCGCCCTTGAACGCTTCCTTGGCGTAGGCGGTGGCCGCCAGATAGGTGTAGCGGGCGTTGCCCGACGTCTTCGGGTTGGGGAAGATCACCTGCACGTCGTCGCGCACCAGATCGTTCCAGTCCTTGATGTGCTTGGGATTGCCCGCGCGGACGAGGAACGAAGGCAGCGAATAGAAGGGCGAGGCATTGTCGGGAAAGTCCTTCTGCCAGTCGGCGGAGACGAGCCCTTTCTTGACCAGGAAATCGACATCGGTGACCTGGTTGAAGGTGACGACATCGGCGCCAAGGCCCTCGGCGATGGCGCGCGCCTGCGTCGAGGTGCCGGCATGCGACTGGTCGACGGTGACGCCCGGATGCCCGGCGATGAAGGCCTTGTTGACCTGGACGAACAGTTCGCGGCCGACGTCATAGGAGGCGTTGAGCAGCTTGTCGGCAGACCAGGCTTGGGAGGATGCGAGGACCAGGCCGGCGATAGTGGCGACCCCGAGGAAAAATCGCTTCATGAAAAAGGCTCCGGATGCAATGCGTTATGCCCCGACCATAGCCGTGGCGCAGGGGACGGGGCGAGGCATAGGTGATAGTTCCGCGACCTTGCCGCGAGAAAAGATGTGGCCAACACGATGGGTCCTTAGAATTCTTTTCCAGAGGGCATTCGCTTCGGCCCCCGTTTTTGTTCCTTGTCCGCGGTGGATCGGCCAAGCTGCTCGAGCGGGTCGAGGATCTGCTGGCCGAGATCCCTGTCTTGCCACTCGACGTGCCGGTGAATGCCGAGTACGGCGCGCTTCGCGCCGAGTTGGAGTCTGTCGGCCAATCCATTGGCCACAATGACCTTTTTATTGCCGCTCACGACTGTGTGTTGGGCACCACGCTGGTGACGGCCAACATTGGGGAGTTCACACGGATGGGCAAGCTGAAGGTCGAGAACTGGCTGGAATAGCGCCTGTCCCGAAGATCAGGCCGCCGGAAACAGCTTCCAGCGCCCCGGACGGAACGCCACCCGGCTCTTCTGCGCCGCGGGATGGCCGACGGGCAACTCGATCTCGACCCGCTGGCGCTCGCCTCCAATCTCGAGTTCGACCCGGCGTGTGCCGGCGACGCGGCGGCTGGCAGCCACCGTGCCGGCGATGCAGCCGCTGCAGCCGTCGAGCAGTTCGACATCGTGCGGGCGGAAGTAGAGCGTCGCCTCGCCCTCGGGCGCGTGCGGCGCCGACAGGCCGATCGGGCGGTCGGCGAGCCAGACCTCGCCATTCTCGACCTTGACGGGAAGCGAGCTCGATTCACCGATGAAGCCATAGACGAACGGCGAGTTCGGCGTGTCGTAGATGTCGTCGGCGGTGCCGACCTGCTCGATGCGGCCCTGGCTCATCACCACGACGCGGTCGGCGAGTTCCAGCGCCTCTTCCTGGTCGTGGGTGACGAAGACGGTGGTGTGGCCGGTGCGATCATGGATTTCGCGCAGCCAGCGGCGTAGTTCGCGGCGCACCTGCGCATCGAGCGCGCCGAACGGCTCGTCGAGCAAAAGCACCTTGGGTTCGATCGCCATGGCGCGCGCGAGCGCGACACGCTGGCGCTGGCCGCCCGAGAGCTGCGCCGGATAGCGCTTCTCCAGTCCTGAAAGCTGGACAAGGTCGAGAAGCTCGGAAGCGCGGCGCCGGATTTCCTGCGCCGGTGGCCGCGAGGACCCATGCCGGACCTTCAGGCCGAAGCCGATATTATCGGCCACCGTCATGTGCCGGAACAGCGCATAGTGCTGGAAGACGAAGCCGACATTGCGCTCCTGGATCGACTTCTGCGAGGCGTCCTCGTCGCCGAAGAAGATTTTTCCACGGGTCGGCCGCTCCAGCCCGGCGATCAGCCTGAGCAGCGTCGTCTTGCCGGAGCCCGACGGCCCCAGCAAGGCGATCAGTTCGCCCGACTTGATGTCGAGCGACACGTCGTGGAGCGCCGGAAACCGCTCGAACTCCTTGCGCACGTTGGCAACGCGAACTTCCATTTACAAAACCTTTTTTGGTGGATGCATGTCGTTATCCCAAAACCGGTAGCCACTTTTGGGCGACATGCATCTAATGCCCGCGCGTCGCGGCGAGTTCGGCGCCGTAGCGCATCTCGAGCAGTGTTTTCAAGACCAGCGTGACGAGCGCCAGTTCGGCAAGCAGTGAAGCGACGGCAAAGGCGCCGACGGCATTGTACTCGTTGTAGAGGATTTCGACATGCAGCGGCATGGTGTTGGTCAGGCCGCGTATGTGTCCCGACACCACCGACACCGCGCCGAATTCGCCCATGGCGCGGGCGTTGCACAGAAGCACGCCGTAGAGCAGGCCCCATTTGACGTTGGGCAGCGTCACATACCAGAAGGTCTGCCAGCCATTGGCGCCGAGCGAGAGGGCGGCCTCCTCGTCGCCATTGCCCTGTTCCTGCATCAGCGGGATCAGTTCGCGGGCGACGAAGGGGAAGGTGACGAAGACAGTGGCCAGCACAATGCCCGGCACGGCAAACAGGATCTGGACGCCATGTGCCTTCAGCCACTCGCCGAGCAATCCTTGCGCTCCGAACAGCAGCACGTAGACCAGGCCCGAGATGACCGGCGAGACCGAGAAGGGCAGGTCGATCAGCGTTGTGAGAAACGCCTTGCCCTTGAACTCGAACTTGGCGATCGCCCAGGCGGCGGAGATGCCGAAGACGACATTGAGCGGCACCGAGATCGCCGCGACAAGCAGCGTCAGGCGGATGGCCGAGCGCGCGTCCGGCTCGCCCAGTGCCTGCGTATAGGCACCGATGCCTTTTGCCAGCGCTTCGTGGAAGACGATGATCAGCGGCAAAAGCAGGAAGACGCCGAGGAAGACAAAGGCGATCGCCATCAGCACGGCTTGCGCGGGACGGCTTTCGGTCACCGCCGCCGAGCGGCTCTCATGGTAGGGTTCGTAGGATTTGATTTCGGGATCAGCCATAGCGCTTGCGGCTCCATGTCTGCACGAGATTGACGACCAGAAGCATGACGAAGGACAGGGCGAGCATGATTGCCGCGATCGCGGTCGCCGCCGGGTAGTTGTATTCCTCCAGCCGGATGACGATCAGAAGCGGCGCGATCTCGGATTTGTAGGGCAGGTTCCCGGCGATGAAGATGACCGAGCCGTATTCGCCGACGCCGCGCGCGAAGGCCAGCGAGAAGCCGGTGATGATGGCTGGTGCCAGGCCCGGAAACAGCACGCGGGTGATGATCTGGAAGCGGCTGGCGCCAAGCGTGGCGGCGGCTTCCTCCACCTCCTTGTCGATCTCCTCCATGATCGGCTGCACGGTGCGCACGACGAAGGGAAGGCCGATGAAGACAAGTGCCACGACGATGCCGAGCGGCGTGTAGGCGACCTTGATGCCGAGCGGCATCAGCAATTTGCCGATCCAGCCGTTCGGCGCGTAGAGCGTGGTGAGCGCAATGCCGGCCACCGCCGTCGGCAGCGCGAAGGGCAGGTCGACCATGGCGTCGACGATGCGGCGGCCGGGAAAGCGGTAGCGCACCAGCACCCAGGCGACCAGCGTGCCGAAGACGACATTGACGGCCGCCGCGAGGAAGGCGGTGCCGAAGCTGATTTCCAGCGCATTGATGGTGCGGCGGTCGCCGGCGATCGCCCAGAAGTCAGCCCAGCCAAGCGAGGCCGAGCGCCAGATCAGCCCGGACAGCGGAATGAGGATGATAAGGGTGAGGTAGGCAAGCGAGAAGCCGAGCGTCAATCCGAAACCCGGAATGACACTCGGCTGCCTGAATCGCCACCCCGCCTGCGCGGGTGCTGTGGTCATGGAGTTCTGGATCGTCCCTTCTTACTCAACCAGATTGTCGCTGAAGAAGCCCATAAACGGGCGTCTTCGGGCACTGCCCAACCTCACTGGGCCGGCTTGTAGATCTGGTCGAATATACCACCATCGCCGAAATGATAAGGCTGCGCCTTCTTCCAGCCGCCGAAAAGCGGATCGTCGATGGAGATCAGCTTGATGTCGGGGGTCTTGGGCAGATCCGCCGGCGCCACCAGTTCGGGCTTGGCCGGACGATAGTGGTTCTTGGCGATGATCGTCTGGCCTTCCTTGGAATAGAGCCAGCCGAGATAGGCTTCCGCCACTTTGCGCGTGCCCTTGGCATCGACATTGGCGTCGACGATCGCCACCGGCGGCTCGGCCAGGATCGATGTCGGCGGATAGACGATCTCGAAATTGTCGGCGCCGAATTCGTCGAGTGCCAGATAGGCATCGTTTTCCCAGCCGATCAGCACGTCGCCGATGCCCTTTTGCGCGAAGGTGACGGTCGAACCGCGCGCGCCGGTGTCGAGAACCGGGGCATTGGCGTAGAGCTTGCCGACGAATTCCTTGGTCTTGGCTTCGTCGCCGCCATCATGGGCGTTGGCGTAGGCCCAGGCGGCCAGATAGTTCCAGCGGGCGCCACCTGAAGTCTTCGGATTGGGGGTGATCACCTGGGTGCCGTCCTTGACCAGGTCGCTCCAGTCGTGGATGCCCTTGGGATTGCCCTTGCGCACCAGGAAGATGATGGTCGAGGTGTAAGGCGCTGAATTGTTTTCGAATTTCTTGCGCCAGTCAGGATTGATCTTCTTCGATTTGGAGACGATGGCGTTGATGTCGCCCTCAAGCGCCAGCGTCACCACATCGGCGTCGAGGCCGTCGATCACGGCGCGGGCCTGGGCGCCCGATCCGCCATGCGACTGCTGGATGGTCACCGTCTCGCCGGTCTCGGCCTTCCAATGCGCGGCGAAGGCCTCGTCATAGGCCTTGTAGAGTTCCCGCGTCGGATCGTAGGAGACGTTGAGGATGGTGGTGTCGGCAAACGCGAAACCGAGCGTACCGAACTGGACAGATGTGGCGACCAGTGCGCCGAGCAGTTTCCGGAAATGAGGTTTGGTCATTTCTGCCTCCGTTGAACCCGCGCCAAATCTAGCGAATTGATAGAAATTAGATGCATCGAATGTTGCCTTTTTTGCCCTCCTGAAGAAAATCTTCGACGGTCTTCCGCTGTGTGGAGAAATATTTTCCCGCCGTAGCCCTGCGCGGACTCAGGTCCTATCTAGAGATATGTCATGCTGCGGCAAGGTCGTTTGGGGCCGGCCCGGTATATTACTCGGCGCTCACCGGGAAATCGAAGCGCTGGGTGAGAAAGGGCTCGTGCCTGAGCGTGAAGTGCCACCACTCGCGGGCATAGTTCTTGAAGCCGCCGGCAAGCATGGCACTGACGAGCAGCTTGCGGTTTGCTGTAGCTTCATTGCCGAGCGGGCGGTGCGCCGTCTCGCTCGTCGGGTCGAAACAGTCGAAACCGGTACCGAAGTCGAGTGTGCCGGCATCGATGGCGCCGCAGGCCGGTTTGACGACGGATTGGCCGTCGGCCCGCGCAATCGCGACATCGACGGTCGAGCCGCGCGAATGGGTCGACAGTTCGCCGACATAGCCCTTGGCGATGAGGTCGCCTCGCCGGACCCTGGGATACCATTGCGGATCGGGCGGCCCGCCATTTCGTGTCCATTCGCCCATGTCGGCGACGGCGCGGGCGGGGCGGTAGCAGTCGAAGACGACCAGTGTCAGGCCTTTGGCGGCGATTGCCTGCTGGACGCCGGCAAGAGCTTGCGCTGCCTGCAAGGTGAGAACGCAGACCGGTGTGTCGTAGCCATTCACCTTGCGGTGCAGGAAATTGCCCGTGCCGGCGTAGCGGATATCCTGGCGGATCGACGGGGCGATATCGGCGAGGCGGACGAAGCCGGCGGGGAGGGGGTCGGCATGCGCCGGCAGAACGGGAGCGACAACCGTCAGCGCGTAAAAGCCAACGCGCAGAATCGCCTGGCGCACTCTATTCAACGAACACTTTCACGCTCGCCGCTCGCCCGGCCGCGTCGATCACGGTCAGCGTCGAGTAGCCGGCACCGTCCGGTTGCCAGGTCGCGGTGCGGCGGCGGTCGAGGCCAACCAGCGGCTTGCCGTTCGCAAGCCAGCGGAACGGAGCACGGCCGCCCTGTAGTTTCAATACCAGCGGCGTAGCCTCGGCGGAATTGGTGGCAAGGTCGACGCGGGCGCCGTCCGGCGGGAAGATGATCGTCGGCGCGGGCTCGGTCGGCGTCGCCTGCATCAGGCCATCGGCGCCGGCGCCGAAGCGGGCGAGCGTCACCGGCAGGTCCTCGCGCTTGGGGGTGAAGGCGCCGGGCGGCTTGCCCGGCAGCGGCACGGTAGCCAGGCCCGAGCGGACAAAGCCCTCGAACAGGATGGGGGCGGCCGAGACATAGCCGGAAAGGCCCGGCACGGCGCTGGCATCGGGACGTCCGACCCAGACGCCCAGCACGTAGCGGCCGTCGAAGCCGACCGACCACGCGTCGCGGTAGCCGTAGGACGTGCCGGTCTTGTAGGCGATGCCGCGCTGCAAGGCGCCTTCGGGCGGCTTGACCCCCGACAGGATGTCGATGACCTGCCAGTTCGCCTGGTCGTTGAGGATGGTGGCGGTGGTGCGCTCGGCATTGGCCGGCTCGGTGCCGTCATGCAGCGTGTGCGTCTTGCCGCCATTGGCGAGCCCCGTATAGAGCTGGACGAGGTCGCGCAGCGTGACGCCGACGCCGCCGAGGCCGATGGCCAGGCCCGGCGCCTCGTTGACCGGCAGGATCGGGTTAACGCCGGCCTGCCGGAAGCGCGCGGTCAGCCGCGCCGGACCGACCGCGTCGAGCACGCGGATCGCCGGCACGTTGAGCGACAGCTGCAGGGCCTGGCGGACGCTGACATCGCCCTGGTAGCCCATGTCGAAATTCTTGGGCCGGTAGCCGCCGAAATCGACCGGGCTGTCCTCGATCAGCGTTTCTTGCGCCACCAGTCCCTGTTCGAAGGCGAGGCCATAGATGAACGGCTTCAGCGTCGAGCCGGGCGAACGCACGATCTTGGTCATGTCGATCCAGCCCGAGCGGCTGGCGTCGAAGAAATTGGCCGAGCCGACTTCGCCCAGAATGTCGCCGGTGCGGGAATCGGCCAGCACCATGGCGACGGAGAGGCGAGGTCCAAGCCTGGTGGCGGCATCGCGCGCCACCTGCTCCAGCCCTTCCTGGACGCTTTTGCGGATCGTCAGCTTGAGCGGCTGGCCGGGAACGGCTCTGGGCAGCATCGCATAGGCGGCATGCGGGGCAAGCGCCGGCAGAGTGCGGCGCAGGCCCGACACGTCGTCAAGGGCGGCGCGCGCGGCCTCGCGCTCGCCGATCAGGCCCGAGGAGACCATGCGGGTCAGCACGCGGTCGCGGGCGGCGTGGGCGATTGCGAGGTTGCGGTCGGGCCGGCGCTTTTCCGGCAACTGAGGCAGCGCCACGAGCAGGGCGGCTTCCGAGACGGTGAGCCGCTTCGGCTCCTTTCCGAAATAGGCGAGCGAAGCGGCGCGCACGCCTTCCAGATTGCCGCCATAGGGCGCAAGGGTGAGATAGCGCTCGAGGATTTCTTTCTTCGACAGCCGGCGCTCGATCTGGATGGCGCGCAGCATCTGCTTGATCTTGGAGCCGAGGCTGCGGCTTTCGCGTGGCTCGATCAGACGGGCGAGCTGCATCGAAAGCGTCGAGCCGCCGGAGACGATGTGGCCGCTGGTGATGAGCTGGCCGGCGGCGCGGCCAAGTGCCAGCACGTCGACGCCCTGATGATCCCAGAAGCGCTTGTCCTCATAGGTGACCAGCATGTCGACGAACTGCTTGTCGACCTGGTCGAGCCGTGTTTCGAGCCGCCAATAGCCGTCCGGCGTGGCAAAGGCGCGCAACAGCTGGCCATCGCGGTCCTGGACTTCGGTCGAGACGGTGAGCTCCGCCGGCAGCGGCGGCGGGAAGGCGCGGTCGAGCTCCCACAGGGTGGCGGCGGAGATCGCGAGAATGCCGGCGCAGGAAGCTCCGGTTATGGCGGCGCGGCGGAGGAGCTTTCTTGAAAGCATGGCGCTGCCCCTCATCCGGCTGCCGCCACCTTCTCCCCGTATAGTGACGGGGAGAAGGAGGTTGTCATTGGCGCCATCGCCTTTTGCATGATCGCCACCACAGGCACCTTACGGCGCCTTGATTTCCATCATGCCGGTGGCAGTGCGGGCCGAGTATTGCGGCCGGTACATGTCTTCCACCGTTGCGGCCGGGTGGGCATAGGTGCCTGGTGTCACGGCGCGCACGACATAGGCGAGCGTCAGATTGTGGTCGTGGTCGCCATCGGCGGGGTTGAACGCCGCGACGAAACGGTCGTCGCGGAATTCGAGATGGGCGGCGTCGGTCTGTGCCAGCCAGGAGAAGTTCGTCAACTGGGCGCTGGAGACCAGGCCGGGATTGTCGATCTCGAAGCCAGCCGGCAACAGGTCGGTGACCAGCAGGCGCGATGGCCAGCTGTTCTGCTCGGTGACCTTGAGCACGACCACATAGCGTTCGTTCTGGGTAGCCTCCGTCACATTGGCTTCGGTGCCGTCGAGCTTGTAGTAGGTGCGGTTGATGGTGAAGCCGTCACCGCCAGCCGGCAGGGGCTGGATCGGCGACGCCACGGTGGTGACGACGGCCTGCAGCGGGGTCTTGCCGGTGTTGGCGATTTCGAGCGGGCTGTCGACCAGTTCGGAGCCGTTGACCTGGTTGGAATAGCCGCCCGAATGCGGCGCGCCATTGACGGAGAGCGTGATCGAGTCATTGCCCTCCTTCAGCGCGCGGGCCGCCAGCAGCATCCAGGAATCGTCCTGGGTGCTGGTCCAGCGGGCTTCGGCGCGTTGCCTGGTCACCAGCTTGATCAACTCCGGCACGACCGACGAGACCGGCTTCGATTCCGCCGCCAGCGACAGCATCGCCGCGCCGTCACGCAAGGCCGAGCCGTAGTCGGAGCGGTACCAGTCGTAGTCGGAGCTCGATTTGGCGAGCTGCAGCGCGGTCTTGAACGTCGCTTCCGAACGCTGGGTGTCGCCGTAGAGCGCAAGGCTCGCCGCCAGCTGGGCAACGGCCATCGGGCTCGAGAAGGCTTCGAGCTGGGTGTCGGCATAGTAGCGCAGATCGCCGATCGAGGCCTTCTTGTTGCGGGCCAGGACGTAGAGGGCGTAGGCGATCTCGCTGCCGCGGTCCTGTACGCTCTGGTCGTAGCCGAGCGAGTTCTGCAGATTGCTCAGCGCCTGGTTCATGGCCTGCGCCGGCACCTCGTATTTCTGCTCCCGCGCCCTGGTCAGGAACTCGCTGACATAGGCGTCGAGCCACAGATCGCCGGAGCCCGGACCCCACAGGCCGAAGCTGCCGCTCGAGGACTGGTAGCTCAGCACCTTGTAGATGGCATCCTGGATGCGGCCATGCAACTCGGGGTCGCTTTCCATGCCGATGCCCGAGGCCATCTCGTTGACATAGAGAAGCGGCATGGCGCGGCTGGTGGTCTGCTCGGCGCAACCATAGGGGTAGCGGTCGAGCGTCATGAGGAGCGAGGGCACGTCGAAGGCAGCCGCCTGCGAAACGCCGACGCTGACGGAAGCGCCTTCCAGCAGGCTTGCCGCAAGCAGCTCCTTGTCGACGCGCAGCGCGCCGCCATTGCCCTTGAGGTCAACCACAAGGCGCGTGGTGACCGGCAATTGCGCCGGGCGCACCGGCACGTAGAGCGTCTGCTCGACCTTGGTGCCGTCGGCGTGTGCCAGCTTGATGGTGAGCGAGGCATTGCCCGGCGTCTTGGCGATCAGCGGCACGGTCAGCGTCTGGCGCTTGCCCTGGGCGAGCGTCAGCTTCTGGGGCAGGGGCTTGTCGCCCGTCGACAGGTCGCCTGTCGTGTCGATCGAGAAGGCATAGTCGCCGGCCGGGCCGTCGGTGTCGGCCACGTCGAGCCGCATCACGGCGTTGTCGCCGGGCGCCAGGAAGCGCGGCAGGCCGGCGGTGATGACTATGGGGTCGCGCACGATGACGTCCGACGTGGCATGGCCGACCGCTTCCTTGGTCCAGGCGACGGCCATGACGCGCACGGTGCCGTTGAACTGCGGGATGTCGAAGTCGATCCGTGCCTTGCCGTCCGCGTCGAGCTGGACGGGGCCGGAGAAGAAGGCGACCAGCTTTTCGGTGGGCGGGCTGCCTTGCGTCTGCATGTTGGCGCCGTCACCGCCGGTCCTGAGCTTGCCGGTGGTGCCGAGCGAGCCGTCGATCAGCCGGCCATAGATGTCGCGGATCTCCATGCCCAGCATGCGCTGGCCGAAGAACCAGTTCTCCGGGTCCGGCGCCTTGTAGTTGGTCAGATTGAGGATGCCGACATCGACGGCGGCGACCATGACATAGGCGTTGGTGCCCGGCTGCACGCCGGCCACGGAAACCGGGATCGACAGCTGCTGGCGCGGCATCGTCTTGTCCGGCGGCGTCAGCGTGACCGCGAGCTTCTTGGCGCCCGGATCGACCTTCAGCCATTTCACGCCGATGGCGCGGGCCGGCATGCGCGTTTCCTGCGCGTCGCCGGGCCGGAACAGGGTTGCCGTGACATAGGCGCCGGCGCCCCAATCGTCACCGACCGGGATGTCGACGGTGCTGCCGCCGGCCGGCACGGTGGCCGTGATGGTCTTCAACAGCTTGTCGGAACCGATATTGATCAGAAGTTCGCCGGCAAAATGCGGCGAAACCTTCAGCTTGGCCACTTCGCCCGCGGCATAATTGTCCTTGTCGAGAGCGATTTCCAGGCCGTCAGGCGTTTCCGTGGTGGTCGAGGCGACATACCAGCCGGCGTCGAACTCATAACTGGTCGCCGGACCCTCGGGGTCTGATGTTTCGACCTCGAGCCGGTACTGGCCCCAGTCGACCGGCACGGAGACGGTAGCGTCGCCGTCGGCGCCGAGGTCGATCTGGCCATTGGCGATCGACTTAGTGAAGGTCACCGGTTCATAGCTCCACGAATTGTTGGAGCGGTACCATTGGTAATTGCGTTCGACCTTGACCAGCGTCCACTGCGCGCCTTTCAGCGCCTCGCGCTTGCCATCGGGAGCGACGGCGATCAGGCTGAACTTGGCCGTGCCGCCCTGCGGCACCTCACCATCGGCGAAGTCCGGACGGATGCCGATCATATGGTTTTGGGGGCGGATACCGATGTTGAGCGAGCGCTCGATGGCGCGGCCGCCGGTTTCGCGCATGCGCACCGTCACCTTGCCGTTGACCAGCTTGGTGGTCGAGGGCAACTGGTCGACGGTGACTGGGAAGGTCGCCTTGCCGTCATCGCCAACCACCGGCAGGTTGGTCAGCGGCGTGACGGTGGGCTCCGCCGACTGCTCGTCGGCGAGGCCGAAGGAGAAGTTGGGGAAGCGGTCCCAGTCGCGTGCCGTCGACAGCGTCAGTTCGCCTTCCAGTGCCAGGCCCGCCGCCGGCGCGCCATAGAGGAAGCGGCCGTCAATGTTGATGTTGGCGGTTTCGCCGCGCTCGATTTCCTGCTTGTCGGCCTTCATGTCGAATTCGATGCGATCCGGCACGAAATCCTCGACCAGGAACATCTGGCTGGCGACCGCCGGCTGTTTCGGATCGGTATGGATCGACACCGACCAGGTGCCGCGCATGGCGTTGGGTTCGAGCGGCAGGTCGACGGCATGGCCGCCGGCCGAAGCGCCGTCGCTGACGATGCGGCGGTCCTCGACGCCGTCGGGGCGCGAGAAGATGAAGGTCAGCGGCAGATTCTCGACCGCCTTGGCGGCGCCATCGCGGGCAAGGGCGGCGACATGGACATCCTCGCCGGCGCGGTAAATGCCGCGCTCGGTCCAGGCATAGACGTCGAGCGCGCCGGGCGCCGCGCGCCCGGTGACGCCGCGGTCCGACAGGTCGAAGCCGGCCTTGGACATGTCGAGGAAGACGAAATCATTGTCGCCCTGCTTGGCCATCAGCACGGCCGGCACCATGCCGCCGTCGCCGCGCGTCAGGCCGGGATTGAAGACGGCATGGCCGTCGGCATCCGATGTCGCTGTGCCGAGAATCTCGTTGTTACGGGCAACCAGCGTCAGTTCGGCGCCGGCGATCGGCTTGGCCGAGCCCAGCGAACGGGCAAAGACGTTGAGCCCGTCCTGGCCGGTATAGGTCGACAGGCCGATGTCGGAGACGACGAACCACTGCGTGGCCAGCGAATTGTAGTCATCGCCCTTGCCATTGACGGCCTGGGCGGTCAGCACATAGACGCCGGGCTTGCGCTGCGGCAGCGCCTGGTCGACCGGGAAGGAGGTGGTGACCTCCTTGTTGAGGTCGTTGGCGATGTCGAGCTGGCCCTGCCAGACCGGCGCGCCCATCTGCTCGGAAATGTTGGAAATGTCATAGCTGTCGAGCTGGTGCAGGAACTGGTAGCCCGACAGAAGCTGCGCCAGCGAACGGTCGCCGATGCGATAGAGCTTCATCTCGGCGGCGTTCATGTTGACGGTGACGACCGGAATGCCGCGGCGCGCGCCGGCCGGCAGGACGAAGCTGTCGCCGGTGAAGCGGGCGGAGGGCGCGCGATCCTGCACATAGATCGACAGCACCACGGGAGCGGCGGTCACTTCGCCGATGGCCGCCGGCAGGCCGGCGCGGAAGGTGACGTCATAATGCTGGCCGTGTTCGAGGCCTTCGACGCAGATCTGCTTATCCTTGGCCTCGACGCCCTTCGGCGGCGCGTTGTCGACGGTGACGAACTGCGCGTAGTCGACGCCGGTCTTGACCAATTCCTCGGAGAATTGCGCGCAGATGCGCGGCGCGCTGGTGTCGGCATCGACGCTGTGGTCGACGACACGGAAACCCTTGCGGGCCTTGAGATCGGCATAGTCGGCCTGCACGGCCGGCGACGTCACGAGCGCGAGGCTCGCCTCATAGGCCTGCAGCGCCGGGCGGTAGAGATCGCGCTTGTCGAGGCCGGCGCCAAGCAGCGCCAGCACGTCCGCGCGGGTCTTGGTGGTGCGCAAGAGCTTATAGGCGTTGAAGGCGGCGGAAGTGGCGTTCATCGGCAAGGTGGACGCTTCGGAGGTGTTGGCGGCGGGCTGCACGGCCAGCGTTTCACGCGCCAGATTGAGCCAGAGCCGGCCATCGTCAGGCATCACCGAGACCGCGGCCTCGTATTTCTGCATGGCGGAGCGATGATCGCCGGTCAGCACGGCCTGTTCGGCCGAGCTGATCAGGGCCGCCATGCCTTCGGTCGGCTTGTCAAAGGCCGGGCCAAGCAGCCTGTTGCGGTACTGCTGGGCCTGGTCGGCCATCCAGTTGGGGAAGAAGGCGAGCTCCGGCGGCGCGCCGATATCGGGATCGCCGTCAATCCTGACGACCTTGCCGGCGACCGCGCCGTTGAACGGCTTCAGCTGATTATAGTCGGATTTGAGAAAGCACCATTTGGCCTTGGTGTTGTAGGTGAAGGCGCGGCAGGCCGGATCGCCAAGGCATGTCGTCTTGCACTGGTCGAGGGTGACATTCTGGTCGGATCTGAGATCAAAGCCGAAATAGTCGGAATTGTCCGTCGTTGCGATTCGCCGGGCCTCGGCCGCCTGCGCAACGCTGCTCCAGGCGAAGAAGAGAAGGATCAGGATCGACAGACCACGGGCCGCGCGCATTGCCATTACACCCTCCAGACAATTGCAGACGTCCAGGCATGTTCAAGCTTCAGTCAAGCTTGTCAACACAGGACGCGGCAGGGTTCCGCCTGCCAACGGTTTCCTTTCCGGCCGATGACCGGTAGTACCTCCATAGGACAGGGGATCACGCATTCTTGCGGCGACGCAAAAGGTGTGAATTCCAAGCCCGTCCTATTTCAGACAATTGGATTGTGGCCCCTTTACGAGCGCTTCAGAACTTCATTCCAATTTTAGTTTTGTAACCTAGGTTGTCTTAATGCCGGCGCATGAAGAGCAGATGTCAGGAGGGACCGCGCCAGGGCGCGTGCTTCCGCGCGCCCTGCTTTTGGCGTTGATGTGCGCGACCGCGCTGGTCGCCGAATCACGGCCTGCGGCGGCTTTCGAGCTTTTCGGCATCAAGCTGTGGGGATCGTCCAATGACGAGGACGCCGATATTGTCGATCCGCTGCGCTATGCCGTGACCATCACGGCGCCCGATGCCGACAAGGATCTGGTCAAGAAGCTCGAAAACGCCTCGGCGCTGAAGGGCGACGAAGGGCGGCCGGTCTCCGGTTCGCTCGGACTGATGGCCAAGGCGCGCAGCGACCGTGAACAACTGGTCGCCGCCCTTTATGCCGATGCCCGCTACGAAGGCGTGGTCACCGTCACCATCGACGGCAAGCCGCTCGATGAACTGCCGCCGGACGCCGAATTCAAGGGTCCGCAGCCGATTCCGGTGGCGATCACCATCTCCGCCGGCCCCAAATTCACTCTGGGCAATATCAAGCTGGAAGGCGACGCGGCGGGACTGATGAGCGCCGATTACGGCCTGATATCGGGCGGCGACGCCGGGTCGGGCGCGGTGCTCAAGGCCGAGGCGCTGATCGTGCGGACGCTGAAGGAGCAGGGCAGGCCGCTGGCCAAGGTCACCGACCGGCAGATCGTCGCCGACCACGCGACCTCGACGCTCGACGTGACGCTGACGGTCGCGGCCGGGCCGGTCGCCGGCTATGGCGCGACGACGGTGGAGGGCACCGAGAAGGTCGACCGCGATTTCACCGAATACATGACGGGCTTGAAGCGCGGCAAGCAGTACTCGCCGCAGGAGATCAGCGACGCGCGCGACAGGCTGCTGGCGCTGGAAGTCTTCAACAGCGTCACCTTCAAGGAAGCCGACAAGCTCGATGCCGACGGCAACATCCCGATCGGCGTCCAGGTCAGCGAGCGCAAGCCGCGCTATTTCGGCCTGGGCGGCACCTTCTCGAACACGGAGGGGCTGGGCCTGGAAGGCTATTGGGGGCACCGCAACCTGTTTGGTCACGCGGAAAAGCTGCGCATCGACGGCGCCATCAGCGGCATCGGCAGCAACAACCTGTCCGATCTGAACTACAATGCCGGCATCATGTTCGAGAAACCCGGCGTGATCGGGCCGGCGTCGAAGTTCTTCGCCAGCGTCAAGACGGTGCTCGAGCATCCGGATGCGTATGACCATTTCTCGGTCAAGGGCAGCACCGGCCTGTCCTACGAACTGGACAAGAAGCAGACCGTGTCGGCGGAAGTGGCCCTCGATTATTCCAGGGTCACGGATGCGTTCGGCAAACACACCTACCTCATCGCCAGCGTTCCGCTGCAATATGTCTATGACAACAGGGATAGCAGGCTGAACCCGACCAGGGGCTTCCGGGTGCTGGCCTATGCCGAACCGAGCTACGACATCATGAGCGGTGCCGCCTTCCTCAAGCTGAAGGGCGAGGGATCGGCCTATCAGTCGCTCGACACGGCCTCGAAATTCGTGCTGGCCGAGCGCGTCGCCGTCGGCTCGATCGTCGGCACCGGGCTGCAGAACGTTCCGGCCGACCGGCGATTTTATTCCGGCGGTGGCGGTTCGGTGCGTGGCTATGCCTACCAAGGCATCGGCCCGAAAGACTTCACCGGCCAGCCGATCGGCGGCCTGTCCTTCTTCGAGACCTCGGTCGAAATGCGCATAGCCGTCACCGATACGATCGGTATCGTGCCGTTCGTCGATGCCGGCACGGTCTCGACCAAGTCGATGCCCAACTTCTCCGACGTCAAGGTCGGCGCCGGCGTCGGCCTGCGTTACGTCACGCCGTTCGGGCCGCTGCGCATCGACGCGGCCGTGCCGCTCAACCGCGATCCCGGCGATCCGCATTTTGGCATCTATGCCGGCATCGGGCAGGCGTTCTGAAATGAAGACGGTCTGGCGCATCCTTCGCATTGCTTTCTACACGCTGCTGATCGTGGTCGCGGGCGCGATCGGCGCACTGGTTGTGCTGACCAAGACCGAGCGCGGACGCGACAATCTCGCCGGCATCATTTCGCGGCTGGCCTCGAGCGACGACCGCAAGGTCACCGTCAGCGGCATTGACGGCATCTGGTCGGGCGCGCTCAGCGTCGACCATGTCGTGCTGGAAGACCGCGAAGGCGCCTGGCTGGTGGCGCGAAAGGTGGCCGTCGACTGGTCGCCCCTTTCGCTTTTGTCGAAAAGTTTCAGCGCCGACCGCATCGCGGCCGGACGCATCGAACTGGCACGCCTGCCGGTGGCCGGCACGCAGCCGCCGGCGCAGGGCGGCACGACGACGCTGCCGGTTTCCATCGACATCAGAAAGATCGACCTGCCGGAGATCGCGCTTGGCCAGCAACTGGCCGGCAGCGGCATCGCCGAACTCGCCGCCAAGGGGATGCTCAAGGCCGATGCGGCGCCGCTCGCGGTCGAGACGGTGCTCAACGTCACCCGCCATGACGGCAAACAAGGCAATGTCGACGCCAAGATCCACTTTGCGCCTGCCGACAACAGGCTCGACCTCGACCTCAAGGCTTCGGAGCCGGCCGGTGGCATCATCGCCAATCTGCTCAAGCTGCCCGATACGCCGCCGGTCGAAATAGCGGTCTCGGGCACGGGGCCGCTTGCCAACTGGAACGGCATCGCCACATTCATGGTCGATGGCAAGATCGTCACGCAGCTGACGGGCCGTCATCAACTTACCGACAAGGGCAATCACGTCGAGGCCAAGGGCGACGGCGAGTTCGCGCCCTTCCTGCCGCAAAATCTGCGGCCGCTGTTTACGGGAAAGACCAGCTTCGACGTCGCCGGCACCACGACCTCGGCGGGCGGCATCAGCGTCGACCGGGCCAGCATCGAAAGCGACGCGATCCATGGCACCGCGACCGGCATTGCCGATCCGGCCGGCGCCAGCGACCTGTCGGTTGAAATCGCCGCCAAAAGCGCGCCGGTGCAGTTCACCGTGGGAAATGCGGCGCAACCGATCACCGTTGCGATCAGGAATGCCACCGCCCGCGCCTTCGGCGACGGTAGGGCGCCGATCGTCGACATCGGTGCCTCGCTGGCCTCCGTTGTGGCGGGCGGCACCCAGCTCAACGACATTTCGGCACAGATCCATTCCGACGGCTTCGATATCCAGAACCGTGCCGGGCCGTTTTCCGTCAAGCTGACCGCGGGCGGGCTGAAGACCGACGTGGCGACGCTGGCGCCGCTGATCACCGGCAAGGTCGATGTCGACCTCGCCGGATCGCTGAGCAAGGACGCCATCGCCATCGACCAGGGCACGCTGCGTTCCGATGCGTTGAACGCCTCGCTGACGATGACGGTGGCGCTGGCGGATCTGTCGATGCAGCTCAAGATGAATGCCGATGCCGTGTCGACCGCCTTGCCGCCGCAGATCAGTTCGGTGCTCGGCGAGCGGGTGAAGTTCTCGGCCGCCGCCACGCGCGACCCGCAAGGGGCCTTCGCCGCCAATTCGATTTCGCTGACCTCCGGCTCGCTCAGTGCCAGCGGTACCGCCAGCGCGCAAGGCAGCGACATCCAGGCCGACATCAAAGGTACGCTGGGCGATGTTTCGGTGCTGTCGCCGATGGTCGGCGTGCCGGTCGCCGGCGGCGTCAATTTCGCCCTGTCGGCAAGCGGAGCCAGGACGGCGCCGGATTTCACCGTCTCCGCCGACAGCGACAGCCTGACGGCCTCGGGCCGCACGGTGAAGGCGATCAAGCTGACGGCAAGCGGCAAGGCCGATATAGCCAGCCCCTCTGCCGATGTTTCGCTGACCGGGTCGGTCAACGACCAGCCGCTCGACGTCAAGGCGGCGCTGGTGACCAGCGAGGGTAAGCGCTCGATCAACGGTTTCCTGGTCTCGCTCGGCGACAACAAGGTTTCCGGCGACCTGGCGCTCGATGACAAGTTCATGCCGCTCGGCACGCTGACGCTCGCCGCACCGGCAATCGACCAGTTGGCGGCACTCGCCGGCCAGGCCGTGACCGGCGACATCAACGGCACTATCCTGTTTGCCAAGGACGGCGATGCGCCATCCGTCACCGTCGATGCCAAGAGCACTTCGATCGCACGCGGCGAGGTGACGGCCAAGACGATCGCCGTCAACGCGCTGATCGCCAATTATCTCAAGGCGCCGGCGATCTCGGGCGCCATCAAGGCCGACAGCGTCACCTCGGGCGCCACCGAAATCAGCGGCATCGGCGTCGACCTCAAGCGCGACGGCGACTGGACCAATTTCACCGGCGGCGCCACCATCGCGGGCATTCCGGCGACCGCCGCCGGCCGGGTCAAGATCGCTGAGGGCACCACCAGCGTCGAGATCGCCTCCGGCGAAGCCACGGTTCGCGGCATCAAGGCGGCAATCGCTGAACCCTCGACCCTGACCATCGCCAATGGCACGACCAGCATCGAGAAGCTGGCGCTTGATGTTGGCGGCGGTGCGGTGACGCTGTCTGGCAGCGCCGGCCAGACGCTCGATCTCGCGGCACAGTTCTCCGCGCTGCCGGCGGCCCTGGCCAATGATTTTGCCCCCGGGCTCGATGCGGTGGGCACGCTCGGCGGCGCCGCGCAAGTGACCGGAACACCGGCTGCCCCGGAAGTTCGGTTCAACGCACAGCTTGCCGGCGTCGAGACCAGCCAGACCCGCCAGGCCGGGCTCGGGCCGCTCGCGGTCGATGCGGCCGGCACCTACACCCTGGCCGGCGGCGTCGCCCTCGACCATGCGACGCTGTCCGGCGACAAGATTTCCGGTACGGCCTCCGGCACCATCAATCCGAACGGCGCCAGCGATTTTGCGCTGGATCTCACCTCATCCGGCCCCAGCCTGCCGCTGACGGTCGGCAGCGCCGCGAGCCCGGTGAAGATCGAGATCCGGTCCTTGTCGGCGAAGGCGGCGGGCGAGAGCACGCGAGCCCGCCTGGACGTCTCCGCGATCCTGCCCTCGGTCACCACCAGCCCGGCGAAGGTGGACGGGCTCGTCCTGGCCCTGCACTCGGATGCGTTCGATCTCAAGAACCGCGCCGGGCCGGTTACCGGCACGGTGTCGGTGGACAAGGTCGGTCTCGACAATGCCGCCATCGCGCCGCTGATCGCCGGCAAGGTGACGGCCGCGCTGAACGCCCGGCTGACGTCGGAGGGCGTTGCCATCGACAGCGGCTCGCTCAAGAGCGATGCGCTGAACAGCCAGGTCGCCGGCCAGGTTTCGTTGCGCGATGGCGCCATCGACCTCAAGCTGAGCGCGGATGCCCCGTCTTCGGCCTTGCCGGCGGCGGCGCGCGGCATGCTTGGGGAACGCGCTGAGATCAGCGCCACGCTGAAGCGCGATCCCAACGGCAGCATCAATGTCGATGGGCTGAAGCTGGTCTCGGGCGGACTGACCGCGCAGGGGCAGGCGAGCCTTGCCGACAACAAGCTGGCCGCAGACATCACCGGCGCCCTTGCCGATATCTCGCCGCTCTCGAAGGACGCCAGGGGTGCCATTGCATTTGCGCTGAACGCACAGGGACCGGCCATCGCACCCGATCTGTCGCTGACGGTCAACAGCGATCGGCTTTTGGTGGCCGAGCGCGAGATCACCGGGCTGAAGCTCACGGCCACCGGCAAGGCGGATGCCGCCAACCCGGCGGCGAACGTGCAACTGACCGGCAATGTCGCGGGACAGGCCTTGCAAGGCAGCGCGGTGCTGGCGACGGCGGACGGCAAGAGCGCCATCAACGGCCTGCTCCTGTCGCTGGGCAAGAACCGGATTTCCGGCGATCTGGCGCTGGACGACAAGTTCGTGCCCGAGGGCACCATCTCGCTCGATCTGCCCGATATCGGTCCGCTCGCCGCGCTGGCGCTGGAAAAGGCGGAGGGCGACGTGCGCGGCACGATCGCCTTCACGAAGAACGATGCCGCACCTCAGGTCGCCATCAAGGCGGCCACTGCCTCGATCACGCGCGGCGATCTCCAGGCGAAGGCGGTTTCCGTCGATGCGCTGATCACCAATTATCTCGCCGCGCCGGTGATCTCGGGCAAGATCCGCGCCGACACCGTCAAATCGGGCGGCACCGTGATCAGCGGCATCGATGTCGATCTGAAGCGCGACGGCGACTGGACCGGCTTTTCCGGTGGCGCCACCGTCAAGGGCATTCCGGCCAAGGCCGCCGGCCGCGTGAAGGTGGCCAATGGCACGACGACGATCGAACTCGCTTCCGGCCAGGCGACCGTCCAGGGCATCAAGGCGGCGATCGCCCAGGCTTCGACGGTCAGCATCGCCAACGGCACGACGACGCTGGACCGGCTGGTGCTCAACCTTGGCGGCGGCACGGCGACGGTGACCGGCAAGGTCGGGCAGGCGCTCGACATCAACGCGGCGCTGGCGAAGGTGCCGATGTCGCTCGCCAACAGTTTCTCCCCGGGTCTCGATGCCGCCGGTTCGATTTCCGGCACGGTGAAGGTGACCGGCGCGCCCGCCAGTCCGACCGTTGCCTTCAACATGGACGCGGCCGGCGTGCAGACGTCGCAGACCCGCGGTGCCGGTGTCGGCGCGGTGAGCGTGTCCTCCTCCGGTACCTTTGCCGGCAACAAGCTGACCTTCAATGCCAATATCGGCGATGGCGCCGGCCTTGGCCTCAAGGGCGGCGGCACGGTGACGACGGCGGGCACGCCGGCGCTGGTGCTCGACTTCAACGGCGCCGTGCCGTTCGGCATGCTCAGCCAGAAGCTTGCCGCGCAGGGCTTGTCGCTGTCGGGAACGGCCACCGTCAATGTCCAGGTGCGTGGCCCGGCGACGTCGCCCGTCATCGGCGGCAGCGTCAGCACATCGGGCGCGCGGTTGGTCGATGCGCGCTCGGGCCTGGCCGTCAACGATCTGGCGGCCGACGTCTCGATCGGCGGCGGCGTCGCCAGGATCAACCGGCTGACCGGAACATTGTCGACGCGCGGCAGCCTGTCGGCCAGCGGCACGGTCGGCATCAATCCGGCGCAAGGTTTTCCGGCCGACCTGTCGATCAAGCTCACCGACGGCCGCTATACCGACGGGCGCGCGGTCACCGCCAATCTCGGCGGCGACCTGACGATCAAGGGCCCGCTGGTATCGGCACCGGTGATTGCCGGCACCGTCAATCTCGCCAAGACCGTCATCACGGTTCCGGATAAGTTGCCGGGCTCGCTCTCGGCGCTCGACGTGAAGCACAAGAACGCGCCCAACGCGGTGAGGGCGCAGGACAAGGCGCTGCGCCCCGCGACGACGTCAGGCAAGAGTGGTGACAGCGGGCTCGCGCTCGACGTCACGGTCAACGCGCCGAACCAGATCTTCATCCAGGGCAGGGGCGTCGATGCCGAACTGGGCGGCTCGCTGAGATTGACCGGCCCGGCCTCGTCACCGCAGGCGGTCGGCACCTTCACCCTGCAGCGCGGCCGGCTGTCGATCCTGGGCAAGCGGCTGACCTTCACCGAGGGCACGGTCGGCTTCTCCGGTTCGCTGGTGCCCTATCTCAACCTGACGGCGACCACGACGACGACCAGCGCCACCGTCACCATCGTGGTGTCGGGCGAGGCGACCAATCCGAAATTCACGTTCTCCTCGGTGCCGGCGCTGCCGGAGGACGAGGTGCTGGCGCAATTGATCTTCGGCCGGTCCATGTCGAACCTGTCGCCGCTGCAGATCGCGCAACTGGCCGAGGCGGCCGGGCAACTGGCCGGTGTCGGCGGCTCGACGTCGCTGCTTGAGAATTTGCGCAGCGCCATCGGCGTCGACGATCTCGACGTCACCACCGACGACAAGGGCGGCACGGCGGTCTCCGCCGGCAAATACCTGAACGACCGCACCTATGTGACCATCCAGAAGGGCGACAAGCCGGGCTCGGGCAAGGCGACCATCGACCTCAATGTCGGGCGCGGCGTCAAGCTGCGCGGCGAGGCGACGGACGCCGGCGAGGCCAAGGGCGGCATCTTCTACGAAAAGGAATATTGAGGGGCTGGCCCTCACCATTGCCGGGACTGGCGCTGTCTTAACCCGTGCCAATGTCTCAATTTATTCGCCCCGAGCAGATTTTGGCGAAATCTGGGCGCACTAGCAATTTTGCGTCAAGACTGTCGCTATCACGCGTACCGCTCCCTTTTCAAAGTTGCACATTCGCCAATATGTTCCCAATCCAAGCCGTCTTTGACATCATGGCCTGGATGCGGAATGTTAATCGGCGGAAAGCCAACAATGGGAGTTAGTCATGACAATCTATAAGAGTAATGGCGATCGCGTTCCGGATCACATCCTGGCCATGGCCGAAGAAGCCAAGGCAGGCAAGGTCGATCGCCGCGAATTCCTGGCGCTAGCCAGCGTTTTCGGCGCTTCAACGGCGATGGCTTACGGCCTGCTCGGGCTGGCGGCGCCGACCGAGGCGCGCGCCGAAGACGCCCCCAAGAAGGGTGGCATCCTGAAGGTCGCCCAGTGGATCAAGGATCCGAAGGATCCGCGCAAGGCCGACTGGTCGGAAATCGCCAATGCCGAGCGCCAGGCGCTCGAGCCGTTGGTCAAATACACCACCGAATACACGTTCCGCCCCTATCTGCTTGAGTCCTGGGACGTCAACGACGATGCCACCCAGTACGTGCTGCATGTGCGCAAGGGCGTGACCTGGCACAATGGCGATGCGTTCACCGCCGACGACGTGGTGCACAACTTCAACCGTTGGGGCGAGAAGGCCGCTGAAGGCAATTCCATGCCCGGCCGTCTTGGCACGCTGTTCGACGACAAGACCGGCAAGCTGCGTGAAGGCGCGGTCACCAAGGTCGACGACATGACCGTCAAGCTGTCGCTCACCAAGCCCGACATCTCGATCATTCCCGGGATTTGCGACTATGTCGCGCTCATCGTCCACAAGTCCTTCGATGAAAAGGGCGGCGACTTCAAAGCCTGCCCGATCGGCACCGGTCCGTTCGAGCTCGTCTCCTACGATGTCGGCCAGAAAGTGGTCTACAAGCGCCGCGCCGACAACAAGTGGTGGGACGGCGACGTCTATCTCGACGGCATCGAGTTCATCGACTACGGCACGGATCCGGCCGCCATGGTCAGCGCTTTCGAGGCCGGCGAAGTGCACACCAATTTCGAAACGTCGGCCGACTATGTGTCGATCCTCGACAAGATGGACCTGGTCAAGTCCGAAGTCGTCACCGCCTCGACCATTGTCTGCCGCACCAACGTCACCCACAAGCCTTACGACAACGAGAAGGTGCGCAAGGCGCTGCAACTCGGCGTCGACAACAATGTCGTCCTCCAGCTCGGCTACGGCAATGCCGGCTCGGTCGCCGAGAACCACCATGTCTGCTCGATCCATCCGGAATATTACGAGCTGCCCAAGGTTGCCCGTGATCCGGCCAAGGCGAAGGCGCTGATGGCGGAAGCCGGTCAGGCCGATTTCGAGCATGAACTGATCACCGTCGACGAGGACTGGCACAAGAACACCGGCGACGCGATCGCCGCCCAGCTGCGCGACGCCGGTATCAAGGTGAAGCGCACGGTGCTGCCGGGCTCGACGTTCTGGAACGACTGGCTGAAGTATCCGCTGTCGATGACGAACTGGAACATGCGTCCGCTCGGCGTTCAGGTTCTGGCGCTGGCCTACCGCACCGGTGAGGCCTGGAACGAGTGTGCCTGGTCGAACCCCGACTGGGATGCCAAGCTGAACGCCGCGCTTGCGGTCTCCGACGCGGCCAAGCGCAAGGAAATGATGAAGGACATCGAGCAGATCCTGCAGGATTCCGGCATCATCATCCAGCCCTACTGGCGCAAGCTCTACAGCCACTCGGTCAAGGCGGTGCAAAACTACAAGATGCATCCGACATTCGAGCGCGACTACGGCAAGATCTGGCTCGACCAGGCGTGATCAGGCCAAGCGGAGGAAGGGGCAGTTTGCCCCTTCCTCCCACTCCCCGCATGATTCCAAAACCAGAAGTCGGCGCAACAAAGTTGCGGACTCCTCTGGCAAGGTCGTGCAATAAACTGGGTTGATTGCATCCGAGGGCCTGTTTGACAGCCAGTTCCGCCGTCGCGGCTGAGGTGGTTTTTCAACGGGCTCCAACCCCAACCAGACCGGCAGGGGGCCGCCATGCTTTCCTTCATCATCAGGCGTCTCGGCACCATGGCATTGACGATGCTATGCCTGACCATGGTCGTCTTTTTCCTGATCAACCTTGAACCCAACCTGAAGAAGCTGGCGATCAGCCAGACCGAAATGCACACGTCGGCCGAGCAGCTCGAGAGCTGGCTGGCCAACCATGGCTACCG
This sequence comes from Mesorhizobium huakuii, assembly GCF_030160235.1. Classification (GTDB taxonomy): domain Bacteria; phylum Pseudomonadota; class Alphaproteobacteria; order Rhizobiales; family Rhizobiaceae; genus Mesorhizobium; species Mesorhizobium huakuii. Next base: position 196,472 of record NZ_BSNY01000021.1, on the reverse strand, counting down.
GCAGAACTTCTTTGTCCGCTATGGGCAGTGGCTGGGCGTCATGCCAAAGCAGCCGGTGACCGACCCGGCGACCGGCAAGCCGGCGCAGCGTTTCTCCTTCTGCAATGACCCGGTCGTGCCGACCTTTTCCGGCGTCCTCGAAGGCGATTTCGGCTGCTCGACCAAGTTCAAGACAACGGTCGCGTCGAAATTGTTTCCCGCACTTGGCGCCACCGGTATCCTGATGTTCTGGGTGCTGGTGGTGATGGTGCCGATCTCACTGCTGATCGGCATCCTGGCCGGCATGCGCGAGGGGTCGCGAACCGACCGCGTGCTTTCGGTCGCCTCGATCGCCTCGACGGCGACACCGGAATATGTGTCGGGCGTCATCTTCACCGTCATCTTCGCCTCATGGCTTGGCTGGTTGAACGGCTCGGCCGCGTCGGCCAGCCAGGGCATCACCTTCTATAATTTCACCCTGCCGGTGATGACGCTGGCAATCTACGGCATCGGCTACATCGCCCGCATGACCCGCGCCTCGATGGTCGAGGTGATGACGCAGCAATACATCCGCACCGCCCGGTTGAAGGGTCTCTCCTTCGGTAGCGTGGTGGTGAAACATGCGCTGCGCAACGCGCTGATCGCACCGTTCACCGTCATCATGCTGCAATTTCCCTGGCTGCTCACCGGCGTCGTCATCGTCGAGGTGATGTTCCGCTACCAGGGCTTCGGCTACACGCTGGTCGAGGCCGCCGGCAACAACGACATCGACCTTTTGCTTGGCTGTTCGCTGGTCTCGGTGTTCATCGTCTTGATCACACAGCTCATTTCCGATGTCGGCTACGCGTTTCTCAATCCGCGTATCAGAGTTCAGTAGGGGGCGAAGCGGATGCAGGTCCAATATATCAGTGCCTTCAGTGTCATCCTCGAAGTGCTGTCGCGCTTCTGGCCCGTCTGGATCGCGCTCATCATCGTCATGGGGACGAGCTTCGCCTACAAGAAAAGGCTGGCGCTCTACGGGCAGCTGTTCGACAGCGGCGTCGGCATCGTCGGCGTCGGCATCTGCCTGTTCTGGCTGTTCACGGCGATCTTCGCATCGACCATCTCGCCCTTCGATCCGCTGGCACAGATCCCGGTGATGAAGGACATGCTGCCCGGCGCCGTCGAGCCGCAATCGGGGCTTGTCTATCTGTTCGGCGGCGACAAGCTGGCCCGCGACGTGTTTTCGCGCATGGTCTATGGCAGCCAGATCGTGCTGATCATCGCGCCGGCGGCCACCGGCTTCGCGCTGATGGTCGGCATCACGCTTGGCCTGCCTGCCGGCTATTACGGCGGCAAGATCGATACGGTCCTGTCGTTCCTGGCCAACCTCGTGCTGGCCTTCCCGGTTATCCTGCTGTTCTACCTCCTGGTGACGCCAGGCATCATGGACACGCCGATCCCCTACGCCATGGCCGGCGTGTTCTTCCTGTTTCCGATCATCTTCTTCAGCGTGCTGTTCTGGACGCGCTACAAGAACCGGCCCGACCGGCTATACATCCTGCTCGGCATCACCCTGATCGTCGGCGGCTGGATCTATCTGGGCCTCGTCTTCGACAAGGACCCGCTGCACATCGTCCACATCGATCCCAACCAGCTCAACATCTTCGTGGCGGTGGTGTTTGCCTCCAGCCCGGGCGTGTTCCGCATCGTGCGCGGCCTGGTGATGGACATCAAGACGCGCGACTATGTGGCGGCGGCGCAGACGCGCGGTGAATCGCCCTGGTACATCATGCTTTGGGAAATCCTGCCCAACGCACGCGGGCCGCTGATCGTCGATGCCTGCCTGCGCATCGGTTACACCACCATCCTGCTCGGCACGCTCGGCTATTTCGGCCTCGGCCTGGCACCGGAAAGCCCCGACTGGGGCACCGCGATCAAGGATGCCAGCAGGCTGCTGCGCTCCTTCATCCATCCGGCGCTGCCGCCGACGATCGCGCTGATGTCGTTCGTGCTGGGGCTCAACCTGTTGGCCGACTCGCTGCGTGAACAATCGATGAAAGACTGATTGACGGGCTCTGACCCGCATCTGGTAGAATTTGGATTGGAGCGACCCATGAACGAGGCAGTTCGAAATCCCGCAGAGCCGATCATCGAGATCGAAAACCTGTCGATCTCCTTCTTTACCCGCAAGGGCGAAATACCGGCGGTCATGGATTTTTCCTGCACGGTCATGCCCGGCGAGGCGATGGGCATCGTCGGGGAATCCGGCTGCGGCAAGTCGACCGTGTCGCTCGGCATCATGCGCGACCTCTCCAACATCGGCAAGATCGTCGGCGGCAAGATCAAGTTCCAGGGCAAGGACATGGGCGAGCTCTCCGAGGAGGAGCTGCGCGCCATCCGCGGCAACAAGATCGCGATGATCTACCAGGAGCCGATGGCCAGCCTCAATCCGGCGATGAAGGTCGGCCAGCAGCTGATGGAAGTGCCGCTGATCCACGACAAGGTGTCGAAGGAAGAGGCCTACAAACGCTCCCTCGAAATGGTGCGTGCGGTCAAGCTGCCCGATCCCGAGCGCATGATGCGTTCCTATCCGCACCAACTTTCCGGCGGCCAGCAGCAGCGCATCGTCATTGCGATGGCGCTGCTGTCGAAGCCGGCGCTGCTTCTGCTCGACGAGCCGACGACGGCGCTCGACGTGACGGTGGAAGCGGGCATCGTCGAACTGGTCAAGGGGCTGGGCGAGAAATTCGGCACGTCGATGATCTTCGTGTCGCACAATCTCGGCCTCATCCTGGAGACCTGCGACCGCATCACCGTGATGTATTCGGGCGAGGCGGTGGAAACCGGCAAGATCAAGGACGTGTTCGACCGGATGCGCCATCCCTATACGCAAGGGCTGTTCCGCTCGATCCCGCTGCCGGGAGCCGACAAGAATTCACGGCCGCTGATTGCCATCCCCGGCCAGTTGCCGCTGCCGCATGAGCGGCCGAAGGGCTGCAATTTCGGTCCGCGCTGCCACCATTTCGTCGAGGGCGTCTGCAACGCCGCCGAAATCCCGATGATCGAGGTCGCCGGCCACGAGGGTCATTTCTCGCGCTGCGTGCGCTTCAACGAGATCGACTGGGAGGCGCTGCCGCCCGGCGCCAAGAAGGTCAATGAGCGCGTCGTGCCCGGCGCGCCGGTGCTCAAGATCGAGGATCTCAGGAAATACTACAAGGTCGGCGGCAGCGAGGTGTTCGGCTCGAGCGAGGGCCGCGTCGTCAAGGCCAACGAGACGATCTCCTTCATGGCGCGCGAATCCGAGACTGTCGCCATCGTCGGCGAATCCGGCTGCGGAAAGTCGACGCTGGCCAAGGTGCTGCTCGGGCTGGAGACGGCAAGCGCCGGCACGGTGACGCTGGGCAACAAGCAGATCCAGTCGACCGGCATCGAGAGCCGCAGCGTGGAAACCGTGTCGTCGATCCAGATGGTGTTCCAGAACCCGTTCGATACGCTGAACCCCAGCCATTCTGTCGGCTCGCAGATCATCCGCACGCTGGAGAAGTTCAATGTCGGCAAGACGGTCGCCGACCGGCGCAAGCGCATGCTGGAACTGCTCGACCTGGTGAAGCTGCCGCGTGCCTTCGAGACGCGCAAGCCGCGCCAGCTGTCCGGTGGCCAGAAGCAGCGCATCGGCGTGGCGCGCGCCTTTGCCGGCGACGCCAAGGTGGTGGTGGCGGACGAGCCGGTCTCGGCGCTCGACGTGTCGGTGCAGGCGGCGGTGACCGAACTGTTGATGGACATCCAGCGCAAGAACAAGACGACGATGCTGTTCATCAGCCACGACCTGTCGGTCGTGCGCTACATCGCCGACCGCGTCGTCGTCATGTATCTCGGCTACATCGTCGAGCAAGGCACGACCGACCAGATCTTCGCGCCGCCCTACCATCCCTATACCGAGGCGCTTTTGTCGGCGATCCCGATCGCCGACACCAGCGTGGTCAAGCGGCACATAGTGCTTGAAGGCGACATTCCTTCGGCGATGAACCCGCCGTCCGGCTGCCCGTTCCAGACGCGCTGCGGCTACAAGAAGCTGGTGCCGGACAATCTGTGTGAGACCAAGGTGCCGCCGGTCAAGCATCTCGGCGACGGCCATATGAGCCTGTGCTGGCTGGCCGACGACGTGCTGGCCAAGATGGAACCGGTGATCAAGTTCGACAAGGAACACGCAGCCCATGAGGGCGTTCCGGACGACGCGTCGCATGGCGAAGGTCCAGGCTTTGCCGGTTCGCCGCCGGCGCGCCCGAGCGGCAAAAACGCCAATGCGGACGCCGATGTGACCGGAAAGGCTGCCGAGGACGCGGACGCCGTCTTGCGAGCCCGTCGCCACGAAGTCCGCGACGAGACCTCCGAAACCGGGGTCTCAAAGCCGAAAGACACGACGAGGCGGCACTGACCCCTGGCTGACTGTCAGCTTCCGCATTGCCGCAACTGCGCTTCATAGTCCCGCGCCATCTTGTCGGTCGCCCGCGCGTAACCCTGCACGCCGGCGTCGCCACGATTGCCGCGGCCATAGGCGGTCCAGCCGAGATAGTAGGCTAGGTAGAGATTGTAGGTATCGTTGCGGGCGACGCCGTAGGTATCTGCTGTCTTGGAGTGATACCAGCCGACGAAATCGACGGCGTCGGCGAATTTGGTGCGTCGCGCCGCCCAGTTGCCGGTTTCGCGCTGATATTGCGACCATGTGCCGTCCAGCGCCTGCGAGAAGCCGGTGGCCGACGAGACGTGCTTCCAGGGAATGAAGCCGAGAAGCTTGGTGCGCGGCGGCCGGGCATTGCTCTTGAAGCCGGATTCCTTGCGCACCGTCGCCATCAGCACGGGGACCGGCACGCCATATTTCTGCGCTGTCCGTTCGGCCGCAGACTGCCAGTTGTCGAACCAGCCGTCATTCTGGTCGAAGACGGCACAGACATTATTGATGTGACTGGGCGCGGTCGCGCAGGCCGAAAGTGCCAGCAACACGCCAACTGCTACAATTTTACTAAAACTCGACCTACGCATTGGATGAGCAATAGGCCGAAATCATAAAAGGAATCTTGCTGCCGCCGTTAACGCCTCGTAGGCAGGAGCGGCCGGGAAAATGCCATAGCAGCATTCCGACACGTGCTGTCGCTTTTTATAAAGCCATTCTGCATAAATGCCGCCGTGGCTAAAATCGCGCCTGCAGACGGCGTATTTCTGACAGCTTGCCTGGTTTGCCAAGGCTTTGATGCCGGCATGAACGAACCGAGACGCAAGCGTGGCGCCGAGCGCACCAGCAACCGGGGGCCGGCGCCCATCCCGCAACTGCCGCCGAGGCGGGTGACCAATCCCTATCCGCCGATGGCTCTGCTGTCTCCAGACCAGATCGAGGCGATCCATCAGGCGTCGATGCATATTTTGGAGAATTTCGGCATCGAGGTGATGAGCCCGCGGGCGCTGTCGCTGTTCGAGAAAGCGGGTGCCAGGGTCGATCACGCCTCGGCCAATGTCCGCATCGATCGCGGCATGGTCGACGAGGCGCTGAAGACGACGCGCTCCAGCTATACGCTGACGCCACACAACCCGGCCAACACAATCCATCTCGGCGGCAACACCATCAATTTTACCCTCGTCGCCGGGCCGCCCAATGTGCACGACATGGAGCGTGGCCGCCGCGCCGGCAATCTCAAGGACTATGCGGACCTGACCCGGCTGGCGCAGCATTTCAACTGCATCCACATGCTCGGCAACCAGGTCTGCGCGCCGGTCGAGCTGCCGGCCAATTCGCGCCATCTCGACACCTACTTCACCAACCTGACGCTGACCGACAAGAGCTTTCATGTCTCGGCGATCGGCCGGGGCAGGGCGCTGGACGGCATCGAGATGATGGCGATCGCGCGCGGCCTGACGCTGGACCAACTGCGCGACGATCCGGGCATTGCCACCATCATCTCGGTCAATTCGCCGCGCCGCTTCGACGAGATGATGGCCGAAGGGCTGATGACCATGGCCGAGTTCGGCCAGTCGGTAGCGGTGACGCCGTTCACGCTGATGGGGGCGATGAGCCCGGTGACGCTGGCGGGTGCCTTGGCGCAGCAGAATGCGGAAGCGCTGTTCGGCGTTGTGCTGACGCAACTGGTGCGGCCGGGGGCGCCTGTGATGTATGGCGCCTTCACCTCCAATGTCGACATGAAGTCGGGCGCGCCGGCCTTCGGTACGCCGGAGAACACCAAGGCCAACATTGCGTCCGGGCAATTGGCGCGGCGCTACGGGCTGCCCTACCGCACAACGCCCGGTTCGGCCTCCAATGCGGCGGACGCGCAAGGCGCCTATGAGACGCTGATGGCGCTGTGGGGCGCGGTGCTCGGCCATGGCAATCTCGTCTATCACGCCGCCGGCTGGCAGGAGGGCGGGCTGACGGCGTCGTTCGAAAAGTTCATCATCGATGTCGAGATGATCCAGCACATGATGGAGTTCCTGCGGCCGATCGTGGTCGACGAGGCGGAACTCGCCGTCGAGGCGCTGGGCGCGGTGCCGACAGGCGGTCATTTCTTCGGCGAGCCGCATACGCTGGAGCGCTACGCCACCGCCTTCTACCAGCCGATGCTCTCCAACTGGCAGAATTACGAAGCCTGGCAGGAAGCCGGCAGCCTCGACGCAACCGCACGCGCGACGCGGCTGTGGAAAAAGGCGCTGGAAGACTATGCCGAGCCGGCGATGGACATCGCCGTGCGCGAGGCGCTGGAGGCCTATGTCGCCAGGCGCAAGGAAGCGATCGGGCAGGGCGAGCCGTGATGCCTCCCGTCCTGATTCATCTCACCCATCCAATCCATTGATATCAGAGAAAAATCCATGAAATCGCATGCAAAGGTCGTGGTCATTGGCGGCGGGGTCGTCGGGTGTTCCGTGCTGTTCCATCTCGCCCGCCATGGCTGGACCGACGTGGTGCTGTTGGAGCGTGACGAATTGACATCCGGCTCGACCTGGCACGCGGCGGGCGGCATGCACACGATCAATGGCGATCCCAACGTCGCCAAGCTGCAGAAATACACGATCAGCCTCTACAAGGAGATCGAGGAACTGTCGGGACAGGCGAGCGGCGTGCACCTGACCGGCGGCGTGCTGCTCGCCGCGACCGAGGCGCGGCTCGACTGGCTGCGCGGTGTCGTCGCCAAGGGCCGTTATCTCGGCATCGACCTGGAAGTGATCTCGGCGAAGGAGGCGGCCGAGCTGATGCCGCTGCTGGATCCCAAGCAGTTCGTCGGCGCCGTCCGCAACAAGGAGGATGGGCATCTCGATCCCTCCGGCGTCACCCATGCCTATGCCAAGGCCGCGCGGAAGCTTGGGGCGGACATAGAACGCTTCACCAAGGTCGAGGACATTGTGCGGCGGCCCGACGGGCTGTGGCGCGTCATCACCAACAAGGGCGAGGTCGTGGCAGAGCATGTCGTCAATGCCGGCGGCCTGTGGGCGCGCGAGGTCGGCCGCATGGTCGGGCTCGAATTGCCGGTGCTGGCCATGGAGCACATGTACCTGATCACCGAGGACATGCCGGAGGTCGCCGCCTGGAACGCCAAGACCGGCACCGAGATCATCCATGCCGTCGATTTCGACGGCGAGCTCTATCTGCGCCAGGAGCGCGGCGGCATGCTGATGGGCACCTATGAGAAGGCCAACAAGCCGTGGTCGGAATATCAGACGCCGTGGAATTTCGGCCATGAATTGCTGGCGCCCGACATCGACCGCATCGCGCCGTCGCTGGAGGTCGGGTTCCGGCATTTCCCCGCCTTCCAAAACACGGGCATCAAGCAGATCATCAACGGGCCCTTCACCTTCGCGCCCGACGGCAACCCGCTGGTGGGGCCGGTGCGCGGCCTGCCGGGTTTCTGGGTCGCCTGCGGCGTCATGGCCGGCTTCAGCCAGGGCGGCGGCGTCGGGCTGGCACTGTCCAACTGGATGATCGAGGGCGACCCCGGCGCCGACATCTGGGCCATGGATGTGGCGCGCTATGGCGACTGGGCAACGATGGCCTATACCAACGCCAAGGTGCGCGAAAACTATTCCAGGCGCTTCTCGATCCGCTTCCCCAATGAGGAACTGCCCGCCGGACGGCCACTGAAGACGACGCCGGTCTACGATCTGTTGTCGGCCAAGGGCGCGCAGTGGGGTGTCGCCTATGGGCTGGAAGTGCCGCTCTGGTATGCGCCTGAAGGCGTCAAGGACGAGTTTTCCTGGCGGCGTTCAAGCGATTTCTCCCATGTTGCCAGGGAGGTCGCGACGGTGCGTGGCGGCGTCGGCCTTGCGGAGATTTCGAGCTTCGCCAAATATAAGGTTACGGGCGAGGGGGCGGCGGCCTGGCTCGACCGCATGCTTGCCTGCAAACTGCCGAAGCCCGGCCGCATGACGCTGGCGCCGATGCTGAAGGACGATGGCAGGCTGATCGGCGATTTCACGCTGGCCAATCTGGGCAGCGATGGCTGGTTCCTCGCCGGCTCCGGTATTGCCGAGCAGTACCATATGCGCTGGTTCGAGGCGCATCTGCCTGGCGACGGTTCAGTTCATATCGAGGCGCTCGGCGCGAAACTCACCGGCCTTGCCATTGCCGGCCCCAAGGCGCGGGAAGTGCTGGCCAAGGTCAGCCGCGCCGATGTCTCCAACGCGGCGTTTCCCTTCATGGCGGTGGCGAGGATGGATATTGGCATGGCGCCGTGCCTGGTCGGCCGGGTCAGCTACACCGGCGATCTCGGCTACGAGATGTGGGTTGCGCCGGAATACCAGCGCGCGGCGTTCAATGCGTTGATGACGGCGGGTGCCGAGTTCGGCATCGGCCTGTTCGGTTCGCGCGCGCTCAATGCGCTCAGGCTGGAGAAGAACTACGGCTCTTGGGGGCGCGAATACCGGCCGATCTACGGGCCGCTCGAAGCCGGGCTCGACCGCTTCGTCGCCTATGGCAAGGAGGCGGATTTCATCGGCAAGGCGGCGGCGCTGGCCGAGCGCAAGCAAGGCGGTAAATTGCGGCTGCGTGCCTTCATTGTCGACGCCGACGATGCCGATGTCATCGGCGACGAACCGATCTGGTTCGGCGGCGCGGTGCGCGGTTGGGTGACGTCGGGCGGCTATGCCCATCATTCGAAAAAGTCGGTCGCCGTCGGCTATGTGCCGAAGGAGATCGCCGACGAAAGCGACGGCTTCGAAATCGAGTTGCTGGGCAAGCGGCATGCAGCGCGCATACAGGCAGCACCGCTGTTCGATGCGAATTTCGAGCGGATGCGGGGGTGAAGGCTCACCCCCGCGGGGACATCAGGCCTTGCCGCGATTGTCCAGCGCAAAGGCGCCGGCGCCGGCGAAGACCAGATAGAGGAAGATGAAGCAGAACGAGATTGCCGAATCGCCGCTGTTGTTGATGGGGAAGAAATCGCGCGGGTAGTGCGCCATGAAATAGGCGATCGCCATTTCGCCGGCCAGAAGGAACGCGACGGGCCGAGTGAACAGGCCGAGCGCCAGCAGGATGCCGCCGGCGAATTCGAGGATGCCGGCGGCCGTCGTCAACCCGGTGAGGACGTGAGGCTCGGCGCTGGCGGGAAAGTTGAACAGTTTCTGGCTGCCATGTTCGACGAATTGCAGCGCGGTCATCATGCGCAGCACGCCGAGCGCCTGCGGCTGGTATCTGGAGAGGCCGTCAAAAAGCTTCATCTAAAACTCCATTTTCACCCTCCCTGTCCGGCCATAGATCGTTGCCCGGCGATGGACCATTCACTTCCCATGGAGCACCATCAACAATCGGTGATTGGAAATGTTCCCCAGTTTCACCTTTGATATCGTTCACGCCATGGTTGCATTTATAGCGCTATGGTTGTATTGAGACGGACACTCTGAATCTGTGGGTTCCCTTGCCATGAAAAAAGTCGTTATCAGCCTATTCGCCATCCTTGCAGGCACCAGCTTCGCCATGGCCGAGGACGCCGGTTGCGAGGCCTTCAAATGGCCCGTCACGCGGGAACAGGCGCTGTTTGCCGCAGCGCCCGCAACGCCGGCTGGAGCGGAGCTGGCTGTAGGCGCTGCCGCGGACCTGGCATTGGTTCCGGCGGAGAAAGCCGGCTTTACGCTGCCGCCCGAGCGTGCGCCGGCGGATGGCACGTTCGGTGCCGTCGCCAGTGTGGACGTGCCGGCCGGGGGAGCCATTCAGATCAGCCTGTCGGGCGAGGCCTGGATCGACGTCATCCAGGACGGCAAGGCCATCAAGTCGGCGGGCTATAGCGGTGTGAAAACCTGCCCCGGCATCCGCAAGAGCGTACGCTTCAAGCTTGCGGCCGGGCCGGCCACCGTCCAGTTCAGCGGCGCGAAAAAGGCCGAACTGAAGGTTGCTGTGCTGACGCCGGAATAAAGCGGCAAACAGAGCAGTGCGGCCTTTCATCGGTGGTGCGATGAAAGGCCGTCGCTTCGTGCCGGCGGTGTTGCCGTCAGCGCACCGGCGCCATCAGCGCGAAGTGCGCGCCTTGCGGGTCCTGGCACTGCACGATCCAGCTGCCGCCGGGGACGTCCATCGGCCCCATCAGGATCTTGCCGCCATTGTCGGTGACGCGTTTCGCGGCCGCGTCGATGCCGGTGACGTTGAAATAGAACTGCCAGACCGGGACGGGGATTTGCGCGGGCTTGTTCATGATGCCGCCGCCGGATTCGGGGCCGGCCGTAAAAGTCTGGTAGGTGCCCATCGGGCCCATGTCGAATTCGCCGGCGTTGGTCCAGCCGAACTGGCCGGAATAGAAATCGAACGCCGCCTTCCAGTCGCTGGTGTAGAGCTCGTTCCAGCCGATATGGCCAGGCGTGCTGGCCGGCACGACGGGCTGGTCGGGGCCGTTCGGCTGCAGGAACATGAAGGTCGCGCCTTGTGGGTCGGCGACGACGGCAAAGCGGCCGACGCCCGGAATGTCGCTGGGTTCGCAGTGAACGCCGCCGCCGGCGGCTTTCAAGGATTTCGTCGCGGCGTCGACATCCTTCGTGTGGATGTATCCGAGCCAGGCCGGCGGCGCGCCCATCTTCTTGACATCCTCGGGCATGGTCATCAGCCCGCCGACGCCGCGCTCGCCGACATTCATGACGGTATAGCGCGGCATGCCGGGGGCCTTGTCGAAGGGCTGCGCCGTCCAGCCGACAACCTTGGTATAGAAGGCCTCGGCGGCGTCGAGGTCTGAAGTCATCAGCTCGTACCAGAAGAAGGGCATCGGGGATTTCGGCATGGTCGGTCTCCTCACCGTTCAGCATCGATCGTTGTCCGATCCACCTCAGGACGATCCTGGCCAAGGAAATCCTACAACCGCCCGGACAATAATGCCCGCCCATGACATGCGTTCCCGGTTGCGTGCCCCGCGATTTTCGATTTCTGTACGGCAAGGGGGTTGTTCATGCGCCAGATGTCGCTCACGCCTGAGCTTGTCGCACTGTGCCACAGGGAAGAGGCCGATCCCGGCCCGGACCCGAGTTGGACGGAGCTGAACGATGAAGATTTCCAGGCTCTTGCAACGCGGCTTTCCACTGAAGCGGACGAGGGGCCGCTGTGGGTGTTCGCCTACGGCTCGCTGATCTGGAAGCCGGAATTCGAATCGATCGAGCAACGGCTCGCCACGGCCTTCGGCTGGCATCGCTCCTTCTGCCTCGACATGGTGCGCTGGCGCGGCAGTGCCGCGCAGCCGGGGCTGATGATGGCGCTCGAACGCGGCGGGCGCTGCAACGGGGTGATCTACCGCTTGCCGGAGGGCGAAAAGCCGGCGCAGATCGAAAGGCTGCTGCGCCGCGAGATCAGCGATCATGAGAGCGTCAGCTCGGTAAGGTGGCTGCCGGTGCATACGGCGCAAGGCGCGTTGCGGGCGCTCGGCTTCTGGGTTGGCGTGAAGGGCAGGGGAACTTCGCTCAGCCAGCCGCTGGACAGAGTTGCGAGCATATTGGCCAGGGCCTGCGGCCACATCGGTTCCGGCGCCGAATATCTCTACAACACAATCAGCCATCTCGAGGCGTTCGGCATCCACGACCGAAATCTGTGGCGGCTGCAGGAGCTGGTGGCGGCCGAGGTCCGGGCACTCCATGGCCGGCCGGTCGACGAGGGCAGCGCACCCAGGCAGGAGCAGCCGTCCATCGCATAACATGAGTAAAAAAATCATGTTATTATCGAGCCTTTTCAGCGACTTGCGTCGAAAATTGACCAATTGATAAAAAAATAAAACGTGCTAGCCTTCCCCAAAACGAAAACATGGGGAACTGACAATGCCAGAAGGCCAGTTCAAGGAAGGTATCGTCGGCGGCCGGCTTGCGCCCGACCAGTACGCGGACAATTTTTCCGACCTGCATCCGCCGCTCGATCATCACGAGGCGCTGGTCGAATCCGACCGCTGCTATTTCTGTTATGACGCGCCGTGCATGAACGCGTGTCCGACCTCGATCGACATTCCGCTGTTCATCCGCCAGATTTCGACCGGCAATCCGATCGGGTCGGCCAAGACCATCTTCGACCAGAACATCCTTGGCGGGATGTGTGCCCGCGTCTGCCCGACCGAGACGCTGTGCGAAGAGGTCTGCGTGCGCGAGGTGGCGGAAGGCAAGCCGGTGCAGATCGGCCGCCTGCAGCGCTACGCCACCGATGTCGCGATGGCCGAGAACAAGCAGTTTTATCCGCGTCCGGAGCCGACCGGGAAGACGATTGCCGTGGTCGGCGCCGGCCCGGCCGGCCTTGCCGCCGCGCACCGGCTCGCCCGCCATGGCCATGACGTCACCATACTGGAGGCGCGGCCGAAGGCCGGCGGCCTCAACGAATACGGTATCGCCGCCTATAAGAGCGTCGACAATTTCGCCCAGGCCGAGGTCGACTATGTCACCGCGATCGGCGGCATCGACATCCAGAACGGCAAGGCACTCGGCCGCGACTATCAGCTCTCCGACCTGATCCGCAATTACGACGCGGTTTTCCTCGGCATGGGGCTTGGCGGGGTCAATGCGCTGCGCGCCGATGGCGAGGATGCCGAAGGCGTCACCAACGCGGTGGAGTTCATCGCCGAACTGCGCCAGGCCAGCGATCTCTCCGGCCTACCGGTCGGCCGCCGCGTCGTCGTCATCGGCGGCGGCATGACGGCGATCGACGCCGCCGTGCAGTCGAAGCTGCTCGGCGCCGAGGAGGTGACGATCTGCTACCGGCGCGGCCAGGAGCACATGAACGCCTCCGGGTTCGAGCAGGATCTGGCGGCCGCCAATGGCGTCACCATCCGCCACTGGCTGCAGCCGAAGCGCGTCATCGCTGACGGCGGCAAGGTGTCGGCCATTGAACTCGAATACACGGCATTGAAGGGCGACAAGCTCGCCGGCACCGGCGAGACGCTGACATTGGTCGCCGACCAGGTGTTCAAGGCCATCGGCCAGAGTTTTGTCCCGGCCGCGCTCAATGGCAGCGGAGCCGCGATCGACCTCGAAGCCGGCCGCATCAAGGTCGATGCGGAAGGACGCACTTCGCTGGCGAAAGTCTGGGCCGGCGGCGACTGCATTTTCGGCGGTGACGACCTGACCGTCTCGGCCGTGGCGCAAGGGCGCGATGCGGCGGAAAGCATACACAGGAGTCTGACGCAGGGATAAGGATCATGGCCACGGTGGAACCGGGCATCGCCCGTCACTACGACATATCCGGTCTCGAGCAGCGCATCCTTGCCGCGCTCGCCAATACCGGCGTGGACGTCGCCCATCTGCGCGCCGGCGATCTTGAGGCGGTCGACGAATTCCACATTGGCGGTATCGCCGCCACAAGGGAACTCATCGGGCAGATGGGTTTGAAACCGGGAGCCAGGCTGCTCGACATCGGATCGGGGGTGGGCGGTCCCGCCCGTTTCGCCGCCAACGAGGCCGGCGCCGATGTCACCGGCATCGATCTCACGCAAAGCTATGTCGACATCGCGGCCAGCCTGTCGAAGCGCACGGGCATGGCCGACAGCACGCACTTCGTGCAAGGCAGCGCGCTGGACATGCCGTTCGCCGATGCCAGCTTCGACGCCGCCATGATCCTGCATGTCGGCATGAACCTTCCCGACAAGAAAAAACTGATGAGCGAGGCCGCGCGCGTGCTCAAGCCGGGCGGCGTCTTTGCCGTCTACGACGTGATGCGGCTGAAGGCCGGCGCGCTGACCTATCCGCTGCCGTGGGCTTCCAACGAGACCATGTCCTTCGTCGCCACGCCTGACGACTATCGTTCAGCGGCTACAGCTTCCGGTTTCTCCGTAGTCGCCGAGAGACAGCGCGGCGCTTTTGCCGTCGAGTTCTTCGCCGCGATACGTGCCCGGGTGGCCGCCGCGCAGGCCGAGGGCAAGAAGCCGCCGCCCGGCGTCGGCCTCGTCATGGGCGAGGATGCCGCCACCAAGATCGCCAATCTCACCGCCGCGCTTGAAGGCGGCATTCTCGCACCCGTCGAACTGCTTCTTCGTCTCGGCTGAAAGGGACCTGTCATGGCAGACCTCCGCAACAATTTCGTCGGCATCAAATCGCCAAATCCGTTCTGGCTGGCCTCGGCGCCGCCGACCGACAAGGCCTACAACGTCATCCGCGCCTTCAAGGCAGGCTGGGGTGGCGTGGTGTGGAAGACGCTTGGCGAGGAAGGTCCGCCGGTGGTCAACGTCAACGGCCCGCGCTACGGCGCGATCTGGGGCGCCGACCGGCGCCTGCTTGGCCTCAACAACATCGAACTGATCACCGACCGCGACCTGCAGACCAATCTGCGTGAGATGAAGCAGGTCAAGATGGACTGGCCCGACCGCGCGCTCATCGCCTCGATCATGGTGCCTTGCGAAGAGGCAAGCTGGAAAGCCATCCTGCCGCTGGTCGAGGAGACCGGCGCCGACGGCATCGAGCTCAATTTCGGCTGCCCGCACGGCATGTCGGAACGCGGCATGGGTGCCGCCGTCGGCCAGGTGCCGGAATATATCGAAATGGTGGTGCGCTGGTGCAAGCAATATACGCGCATGCCCGTCATCACCAAGCTGACGCCCAACATCACCGACATCCGCAAGCCGGCGCGTGCGGCGCATGCCGGTGGCACCGACGCGGTGTCGCTGATCAACACCATCAATTCGATCACCGGTGTCGATCTCGACAGTTTCGCGCCGATGCCGACCATCGACGGCAAGGGCTCGCATGGCGGCTATTGCGGCCCGGCGGTAAAGCCGATCGCCATGAACATGGTGGCCGAGATCGCGCGCGATCCGGAAACGCGCGGCTTGCCGATCTCGGGCATTGGCGGCATCACCACCTGGCGCGACGCCGCCGAATTCATGGCGCTCGGCGCCGGCAATGTGCAGGTCTGCACGGCGGCGATGACCTATGGTTTCAAGATCGTGCAGGAGATGATCGCCGGTCTCGAAAACTGGATGGACGAGAAGGGCCACCGTTCGCTGGACGACATTATCGGCCGCGCCACGCCCAACGTCACCGACTGGCAGTATCTCAACCTCAACTATGTCGCCAAGGCGCATATCGACCAGGATGCCTGCATCAAATGCGGCCGCTGCCACATCGCCTGCGAGGACACCTCGCACCAGGCGATCACCAGCATGGTTGATGGCGTCAGGCATTTCGAGGTGATCGAGGCCGAGTGCGTCGGCTGCAATCTGTGCGTCAATGTCTGCCCGGTCGAGAACTGCATCACCATGGAGCCGCTGGCCGCCGGCGTCATGGACCAGCGCACCGGCAAGCCGGTGTCGCCGATCTACGCCAACTGGACGACGCATCCGAACAACCCGATGGCCAAGGTGGCCGCGGAGTAGCCGCAGATACTCAAAAAACGGTGCTTTCGGGCGCCGTTTTTCTTTTCTTATTGCAGATAAGAATTATCCACGATAAGAAATATCCATAAATAGGAGGTCGGCATCATGAAGCTGGGCGAGGGCGTTGAGGCGGCCATCCACTGCGCGGCCACGCTGGCAAGTGTCGAGGGCAACAGCACCATGCCGGGCGCTGCTCTCGCTGAATGTTTCGGCCTGTCGCCGAGCTATCTGCTGAAGCACCTCAACATGCTGACGGCCGAGCGCATCCTGGAATCGGTATCGGGTCCAGCGGGCGGCTACCGGCTGGCGCGGCCGGCTGAACGCATCACGCTGCTCGATATCGTGCTGGCCATCGAAGGGCGCGAACCGGCGTTTCGTTGCGGCGAGATCCGCCGCAACGGTCCGGTCAAGATCGATGCCTCGGCCTATGTCAAACCCTGCGGCATCAATGCCGCGATGCTCAAGGCTGAGCGCGCCTATCGGGCAGCGCTCGCCGAAGTGAAGCTGTCCGACGTCGTGGCGGACTACGCGGCCGAGGGCGATCCGAGATCCTTTGCCGCGAGCTGTGCCTTCGTGGCGCGTCACCAGCGGCCGCAGAAATCCAGTTCCACCCCGCAAAAGTAGATGTGAAAGGACATCAGATGAAACAGAGACTGCAATTCTTCGCCAAGGCGCCGGAGATCATGAAGGCGGTGTCGGCGCTCAACAAGGCGGTCGATGAATGCGGGCTGGAGGTCGGCCTGCTGCACCTGATCAAGCTCAGGGCCTCGCAGATCAATGGCTGTTCCTTCTGCGTCGAGATGCACAGCCGCGAGGCGCGGCGCGACGGCGAGACCGAGCAGCGGCTCTATCTCGTCGCGGCCTGGAAGGAATCGCCGCTGTTTTCCGAACGCGAGCGCGCCGCCTTCGCCTGGACCGAGGCGGTGACGCTGATCGCCGATAATGGTGTGTCGGATGAGCTCTATGCCCGCACGCTCGAGCATTTCTCGGAAGAGGAACTGGTCAAGCTGTCCGTCGCGCTCGGCATGATCAACACCTGGAACCGGCTGTGCATCCCGTTCCAGGCCATTCATCCGATGCCGGCCGCCAGGGCGGCCTGATTTCTCTCATGCCAAAGGAGCGCCGTCGGGGAGGCGGCGCTCCCATTGTTTTCAAAGGGAGTGTTTTATGCCTGCCGATTTGCCATCGACCCTGTTGTTTCTCGGCCGCCTGTTGCTCGGCGGCGCCTTCGTCTTCGCCGGCCTGCGCAACATCCAAAACGCGGCCTTCCTGACCGGGCTGATGGCCGCGCGCGGCGTGCCGCAGGCGCGGCTGGCACTGTGGGCCGGCATTGTGCTCCAGATCATCGCAGGCGTCCTGGTGATGGCCGGCCTTTGGACGGCAATCGCCAGCGCGGTGCTGGTGCTGTTCCTGATTGTCGCCACGCCGATGTTCCATAATTTCTGGGATCACCAAGGTCCGGACCGCGCGGCGCGCATCAACGGCTTCGTCGGCAATGTCGCGCTGGGCGGCGGTTTCCTGACTTTGATCGCGCAGTCGCTCTGAGGTCCAACTCAGGCCGCGAACCGCAACCCGCCATCGCAAGTCAGCACCTGGCCGGTCATGAAGCCGTTGGAGACGAGGAAGGCTATCGCCGAGGCGACGTCCTCGGCGCGGCCGATGCGGCCGACAGGCGTCTTGCCGGCGTACTCGGCAAAGACCGCCTGCCGTTGCTCGTCGGGCAAAAAATCCCACCACGGCGTGTCGATGACGCCGGGCGCCACGACATTGACGCGCAGCGGCTTCAGCTCGACTGCGAGGATCGGCGCCACGGTCAAGAGCATGCCGTTGATCGCTCCGATGCCGGCGATGCCAGGCATTGTGGCCTGAGCCGACACCGCCGATATGAAGGTGACCGAGCCCGATTTGTTCAGTGTCGGCAAGGCGGCCTGCAGGCAGGACAGTTGCGGCCGCACCTTCTCCTCGACGCCGCTGCCGATATCGGCAAGGTCAAGCGTCTCGAACGGACCGAGGCCCTTGCCGCCGCTCGCCGCCAGGACGAGATGGTCGAACGGGCCGAGGCGCTCGAAGAACTGGCGGACCTCGTCGGGCTTCGAGGCATCGAACGCGGCCTTGTCGGCTGCACCGCCGAGGCTGTTCCAGGCGCTGATGAGCTTGTCCTTGTTGCGCCCGGTGATCGTCACCTTCATGCCCGGACCGACCAGTTTTCGCGCGGTCGCCAGGCCGATGCCGGACGAGCCGCCGATGATGACTGTGTGTTCCGTTCTGTTGATCATGAGTGCTGTTCCCTGGATTTTGAGGAGGCCGGGCCGATAAGGTCGAGGCTCAGCTTTCGCAATTGTTGCCGTGCCCTGGCGTCGTAGGCCTGGGCATCGGCGCGGGCTTCGCGCAGGCCATCGAAATAGAGGCCGCTGCGGCCTTCGAGCGCGGATGAGGCGGCAAGGTTGACGATGGCGTCCGCGCCGGTCTCGACCGAACTCCATGGCGTCACGCCCGCCTGCCGGACCATGGTGGTGTTCATGTAGCTCGCCGGATGCAGCGCGTTGACGGTGATACCGGTGCCTTCCAGCTGTTCCGCCAGATCGACGGTGAACAGGATCTGCGCCAGCTTGCTCTGGCAGTAGGCGCGCACGCCGCTATAGCCATGGGTCAGCATGACGTCGCCGAAATCGATCGCCTGCTGACCGGCCGATGCGACGTTGACGATGCGCGCCGGGGCGCTGGCCTTCAGCAGCGGCAGAAGCTCCGAGGTTAGCAGGAAGCCGGCGAGATAGTTGACCGCGAAGCGCAGCTCGTAGCCGTCGGCACTGACCTGCCGTTTGGCGCCTGCCGTGCCGATGCCGGCATTGTTGACGAGGATATCGAGCCGGTCCGTGCGGGCACGTACAGCCTCGGCGAGGCGGCGGACCTCGGCCAGCGAGGCGAGGTCGGCGGCGAGGAATTCAGCCTTGCCGCCGGCTGTCTCGATCTCGGCGACCGCTGCCTTGCCGCGCGCCGCGTCGCGGCCGTGCACCAGCACACGGGCGCCGGTGGCGCCCAGCCGTTGCGCGACGACGCGGCCGACGCCGTCGGTCGAGCCGGTGATGAGGATTGTCTTGTCTTTCAGGTCCATGTCCAGAGCCTCCTGTTGCTGCTCTGGACGCAAGATGGGACGTCTGGCCGATCTCAAACAGTTCAAACTTTATCCTGGTATCAATACTGCTATAATAGGAGGCATGGATGCTCCCTCCCATTCCGCTGAAGACAGCCGCCGGCGCGAACTCGGGGCTTTCCTGCGCTCGAGGCGCGAAAGGCTGACGCCCTCGGCGACGGGCATCTCGACTGGTCTCAGGCGCCGCACGCCGGGCCTGCGTCGCGAAGAGGTGGCGATGATCGCCGGCGTTGGCACCACCTGGTACACCTGGCTGGAACAGGGCAGGGATGTGCGGCCTTCCGTGGAGGTTCTGACGGCGCTCAGCGGCGCGCTGCGTTTGGACGCCGCCGAGAAGCGGCATCTGTTCACGCTCGCCGGTCGCCAGCAGCCCGAGCGGCGGCGCATCGCGGCGGGAAAGGTCGAAGGCCCTTTGCTGCATATGCTGCAGAGCCTTGTCCTGCAGCCCGCCTATGTCGTCGGTCCGCGCTGGGACGTGCTGGCCTGGAACGACGCGGCCGTTGCCATTTTCGGCGATTACGGCCAGCTCGAAGGTGACGCCCGCAACATCATCCACGGCGTGTTCACCGATCCGCACCGGCGGCATCTCTTGGTGGACTGGGAACAGCTGGCGCGCGCAACCCTTGCCGCGTTCCGCGCCGAAAGCGCCAGATATGTCGGCGATCCGGATTTCGAGCGGCTGATCGCCCTGATGATGCGCTCAAGCCCAGAGTTCCGCGAATGGTGGCCGCAGCGCGACGTCGTGCATCGCCTGTCCGGCATGAAGCATCTGCGGCACCCGATCGCCGGCGCGATGGCGTTCGAGCATATGAGCCTGTCGATCGATGACGGCTCGGACATGAAGCTGATCGTCTACACGCCGCTCGCCGAGCAGAACTCGATTGCCAAGCTGCAGAAACTGCTCGAAGATCTTCCGGCCGAGCGGCGCAGCGCCTGAGCCGCCGTGGCGGGGGTCAGCCCTTCGGCTTCAGCCCCTCAAGAAACAACTGCTCCAGGAATCGTGCCGCGTCCTCGAAGCGGCCGTCGCCACCGCGGTTCGGCCCGAGCACCGCGCGGACCTGGACGTCGAAGTCGGCATAATGCTGCGTCGTTGCCCAGATCGAGAAGATCAGGTGCCAGGGGTCGGTCCTGGCGATCTTGCCGGCACGCATCCAGCCCTTGATGACGGCGGCCTTCTCGTCGACCAGCGTTTTCAACTCGCCCGCCAGCAGCGGCATAATGCGCGGCGCGCCTTGCAGGATCTCGTTGGCGAACAGCCGGCTCTCGCGCGGGAAATCGCGCGCCATTTCGAGCTTGCGCCTGATATAGCTCCTGAGCTCGGTCATCGGATCGCCGATGTCGTCGAGTTCGCGTAGCGGCGCCAGCCAGGTGTCGAGCAGGCGCTGCATCAACGTCTCGTGAATGTCCTCCTTGCGGCGGAAGTAATAGAGCAGGTTCGGCTTCGACATGCCGGCGGCTTCGGCGATCTGGTCGATGGTGGAGCCGCGGAAGCCATGGGTGGAGAACACTTCGAGCGCGGCCTCCAGGATGAGTTCGCGCTTTTCCTGCTGGATGCGGGTGCGGCGAGGGGCTTCCGTGCCGGTGTTCACCGTTGCGAACCCTCATGTTGGTGGTCATCTGGACCAATTCTCTGGACCAGTTTTTCCCTAGGCTGTGGAACGCACTTCAGGAGCCGCATTTCCGCTAGTAATCCCTTGACCGCCGACAGGGCGGTGCTAACGTTTGTCCAATCGGTCAAAAATTTGCGTAGCATGAAAATGGCGCAAAGACCAAGCGTTGGACGCACCGAAACAGGTTACAAGGGGAAGTCTTGGTCATGTCCAACCGGCTGAAAGTCACGCCGAACGATCTCAGCGCATTCTGGATGCCGTTCACGGCAAACCGGCAGTTCAAGCAGGCGCCACGCATGTTCGTGTCCGCCAAGGACATGCATTACACCACCAGCGATGGCCGCAAGGTGCTGGACGGCACCGCAGGCCTGTGGTGCGTCAATGCCGGCCACTGCCGGCCGAAGATCACCGAGGCGATCCAGCACCAGGCCGCCGAACTTGACTATGCCCCGGCCTTCCAGATGGGCCATCCGATCGTGTTCGAGCTGGCCAACCGCCTGGTCGACATCGCGCCCAAGGGCATGGACCATGTCTTCTTCACCAATTCCGGTTCGGAATCTGTCGAGACAGCGCTGAAGATGGCGATCGCCTATCACCGGATGAAGGGCGAGGGCGCGCGTACCCGCCTGATCGGCCGCGAGCGCGGCTATCACGGCGTCAATTTCGGCGGCATCTCGGTCGGCGGCATCGTCTCCAACCGCAAGATGTTCGGCACGCTGCTCGGCGGCGTCGACCACATGCCGCACACGCATCTGCCGGAAAAGAACGCTTTCTCCAAGGGCGTGCCGGAATATGGCGCGGAGCTCGCCAACGAGCTGGAGCGCATCGTCACCCTGCATGACGCCTCGACCATCGCCGCCGTCATCGTCGAGCCGGTCGCCGGTTCCACCGGCGTCATCCTGCCGCCAAAGGGCTATCTACAGAAGCTGCGCGAAATCTGCACCAAGCACGGCATCCTGTTGATCTTCGACGAGGTCATCACCGGTTTCGGCCGTCTAGGCGCGCCGTTCGCGGCCGACTATTTCGGTGTGGTTCCCGATATCATGACCACCGCCAAGGGCGTCTCCAACGGCGTCATCCCGATGGGCGCGGTGTTCGTGAAGAAGGAGATCCACGACGCCTTCATGACCGGCCCCGAGCACATGATCGAGTTCTTCCACGGCTACACCTATTCGGGCAATCCGATCGCCTGCGCCGCGGCCTTGGGCACGCTCGACACCTACAAGGAAGAGGGCCTGCTCACCCGTGGCGAGGAACTGGCGCCCTATTGGGAGGACGCGCTGCATTCGCTGAAAGGCGAGCCGCATGTCATCGACATCAGGAACATCGGCCTGATCGGCGCGATCGAACTGGCGCCGATCGCCGGCAGCCCGACCAAGCGTGCCTTCTCGGCCTTCGTCAAGGCGTTCGAGCGCGGCGCGCTGATCCGCACCACCGGCGACATCATCGCGCTGTCGCCGCCGCTGATCATCACCAAGGGCCAGATCAACGAACTGATCGACCATGTGCGTGAAGTGCTGCGGTCAATAGACTAGGAAGGGTGTGAATGGTCTCCGCCAAGCGCGAGGCAGCGTTGGAAAAGGATAGGCAGTCTCTCGCGACTGCCTATCTCGACGCCTTGCTTGTTGCACTTCGCGATTGCGCCGACGGTCGGTGGGGTCTGTTCGGCCAGAACGAAGGGACTGTTCCAGCCTATCTCGACGAGCGTTATTTACCGCAGAGTGTTACGCGGCTGGAGGCGATAGGACACGAGCTTGTCGTGCTTCGGGATAAGATGGGTTTCGCCGACCTGTTTGCTCCCATGCAGCGACTGGTTGAACTGAGGGCGGAACAAGGGTCCAATCGGCCGGGAGAGCCGCGCTTGGCGCAAATGTTTCTCACCGAACTAAAAGCATAAGGACGATACATGGCCGCACCCGGCGAGAATCTGCGAATCAATTCAGACCGTTTGTGGGATTCGTTGATGGAGATGGCGAAGATCGGCCCCGGCATTGCCGGCGGCAACAATCGCCAGACCGTGACCGACGAGGACGGCGAGGGCCGGCATCTGTTCAAGCGCTGGTGCGATGCCGCCGGGCTCGAAATGGGCGTCGACGAGATGGGCACGATGTTTGCCCGCCGTGAAGGTACCGACCCCAGCCTGCCGCCGGTCTATGTCGGCAGCCATCTCGATACGCAGCCGACCGGCGGCAAATATGATGGCGTGCTTGGCGTTCTCGGCGGGCTGGAGATCGTGCGCTCGCTCAACGATCTCGGCATCAAGACGAAACATCCGATCGTCGTCACCAACTGGACCAACGAGGAAGGCGCGCGCTTCGCGCCGGCGATGATGGCGTCGGGCGTGTTCGCCGGCGTGCTCGACCAGGCCGACGTCTACGAGCACACGGACAAGAACGGCAAGAAATTCGGCGAGGAGCTGGAGCGCATCGGCTGGAAGGGCACCGAGAAGGTCGGCGATCGCAAGATCCACGCCTTCTTCGAACTGCATATCGAGCAGGGCCCGATCCTCGAGGACGAGGACATCGACATCGGCGTCGTCACCCACGGCCAGGGCCTTAAATGGCTGCAGGTGACACTGACCGGCAAGGAAGCCCATACCGGCTCGACGCCAATGCCCAAGCGCCGCAATGCCGGGCTCGGCATGGCGCGTGTGATCGAACTGGTGCACGAGATCGCCATGGATTACCAGCCGGACGCCGTCGGCGCGGTCGGCCACATGGAGGCCTACCCCAACTCGCGCAACATCATCGCCGGCCGCACCGTCTTCACCATCGATATCCGCTCGCCGGAGAAGGAAGTGCTCGACGCCATGGATGCGCGCGTCCGCGAAGGCATCGACACGATCTGCGAGGCGCTCGACATCCAGTACAAGATCGAGCAGGTCGGCCATTTCGATCCGGTCACCTTTGATGCCGGCTGTGTGAAGGCCATCCGCGATGCCGCCGACCGGCTTGGCTACACACATCGCAACATCGTGTCCGGCGCCGGCCATGATGCCTGCTGGATCAACCGCGTCGCACCGACCGCCATGGTGATGTGCCCTTGCGTCGATGGGTTGTCACACAACGAGGCCGAGGAAATCACCAAGGAATGGGCGAGCGCAGGCGCCGATGTGCTGTTCCATGCGGTGGTGGAGACCGCCGTCATCGTGGAGTGAACTTAGCCATCTAGATTCCAAACGCCGCTCATAAAGAAGCGCGAAGAGAACAAGGGAACAGAAAATGACCAAAGTCATCAAGAACGGCACCGTCGTCACCGCCGACCGCAGCTGGAAGGCCGACGTGCTGTTCCGCCACGGCAAGATCGTCGCCATCGGTTCCGACCTGCATGGCGACCATGAGTACGACGCCACCGGCTGCTATGTGATGCCGGGCGGCATCGATCCGCACACCCATCTCGAAATGCCGTTCATGGGTACCTATTCGGCCGACGATTTCGAATCCGGCACGCGGGCGGCCCTTGCCGGCGGCACGACGATGGTGGTCGATTTCTGCCTGCCGGCGCCGAAGCAGTCGCTGCTCGAAGCCCTGCAGATGTGGGACAACAAGACGTCGAAGGCTGCCTGCGACTATTCCTTCCACATGGCGATCACCTGGTGGGGCAAGCAGGTGTTCGACGAGATGGCGACCGTCGTCGACAAGGGCATCACCTCGTTCAAGCACTTCATGGCCTACAAGGGCGCGCTGATGGTGGACGACGACGAGATGTATGCGTCGTTCCAGCGCTGCGCCGACCTTGGCGCGCTGCCGCTGGTGCATGCCGAGAATGGCGACGTGGTCGCGGCCCTGTCGCAGAAGCTGCTCGCCGCCGGCAACAACGGTCCCGAGGGCCATGCCTATTCGCGGCCCCCGGAAGTGGAAGGCGAGGCGACCAACCGCGCCATCATGATTGCCGACATGGCGGGCGTGCCGCTCTATGTCGTGCACGTCTCCTGCGAGCAGGCGCACGAGGCCATCCGCAGGGCGCGGCAGAAGGGCATGCGCGTCTTCGGTGAGCCGCTGGTCCAGCACCTCACGCTCGACGAGACGGAGTATTTCAACAAGGATTGGGACCATGCGGCGCGCCGCGTGATGAGCCCGCCCTTCCGCAACAAATTGCACCAGGACTCGTTGTGGGCCGGCCTGCAGGCCGGGTCGCTGCAAGTGGTAGCGACCGACCATTGCGCCTTCACCACCAAGCAGAAGCGCTTCGGCGTCGGCGATTTCACCAAGATCCCCAACGGCACGGGCGGCCTCGAGGATCGCCTGCCGGTGCTGTGGACCAAGGGCGTCAACACCGGGCGGCTGACGATGAACGAGTTCGTCGCGGTGACCTCGACCAACATCGCCAAGATCCTCAACATGTATCCGAAGAAAGGCGCCATCGTCGAAGGTGCCGACGCTGACATCATCGTCTGGGACCCGAAGCGCAAGAAGACGATTTCAGCCAAGAAGCAGCAGTCGGTGATCGATTACAACGTCTTCGAAGGCGTCGAGGTGACCGGCCTGCCGCGTTTCGTCTTTTCGCGCGGCGAATTGTCGATCGAGGAGGCCGAGGTGAAGGCCAAGCCCGGCCATGGCGAGTTCGTCGGCCGCGAGCCGAACGCGGCGGTCAACCGGGCGTTGTCGACGTGGAAAGAGATCACAGCGCCGCGCAAGGTGGAACGCACCGGCATCCCGGCGACGGGGGTCTGAGCTTGGCGCGTTCGGCCGCGCTCATCTCGATGGTCTTGGCGGCAGTTGCCGGTGGCCCGGCGACGGCGGCTGGCGTGCTGGCAGGCTCCTGGGGCAATGATGTCGGCTGTGCCGGCGTGAAGGCCGGTTATCAGGACAGTGATGCCTATGTCCTGCTGACCGCCGAAGGCATCGAGACCTATGGCAGCGGCTGCCGGTTCGAGCAGCAATTGACATCGGCGCCAGGCACGCAATCGCTGCGTTCGACCTGTTCGGCCGAAGGCGAGGCGGGGACGACGATCGAGACAATTCTGGTCACCAACAAGGGTGGGGATGGCGTCTTCGTCACCATTCCCGGCCTTGAAGAAATGGGACCGCTGCAATCATGTTCGTGACGTTTTGAGCATTGGGATCAGGGGGATGAGCATGCGTGGTTTTGGTTTGTCTGTTGCGATGACGCTTGTGCTGGCGGCGGGGCAGGCTTCTGCGGCAAGCATTGATCTGTCGAAACCCTATGGCGACAAATATGGCTGCATCAACCGCAACGGCCAGGAAGTCGCCGCCGATCAGATGCTGCTTTTGACCGACAAGGAATTGATCACCGCAGCCAGCGCCTGCACCTTCACGAAGACGCAAGCGCAGGCTGACGGATCGCTGGTGGTGACGGCGACATGTGAGGCGGAAGGCGAAGAGGGACAGGCGCCGACCAATTTCACCATCAAGCGCAGCGCCAAGAACGCCAAGAAGCTGACGATCGCCGATGCGGACGGCAATGTGATGGGGGAAGTCTCGCAGTGCAAATGACGGCGATCCCGTCGACCTCAGGCGACCAGCGCATCCAGTTCCGGCAGCAGGACGACGCTCTCCTGTTCGTTGGGATCGGTGCGCGCAATGACGGCCGAGGACGGAGCGTTGCTCAGGTTGGCCGGCAGATGCGGCACGCCGGCCGGGATGTAGAAGAGGTCGCCGGCCTTGACGACGATGTGGTGCTCGAGCCGGTCGCCATACCAGGTATGGACCTCGCCGGAGAGCACGTAGATCGCCGTTTCATGGTTCTCGTGCAGATGCGCCTTGGCGCGGGCGCCGGGCGGCATGGTGAGCACGTGCATGCAGATGCCGGAGGAGCCGACCGACTCCGTGGCGATGCCGGCGAAATAGGTCAATCCCTGCTTGCCTTCATAAGTGCTTTCAGGGCGGATAAGATGACAAGTGGGTTTGGGCGACATCGGGGAACTCCGGGCGTCGATTTGAGTGGAACAGGGCCATTGGGACAGGGCGAGTGGAAAACAACATCGCGATAAAAGCAATCGGATTCCGGCCGGCGCCCGTGTGGCGGGAACAGGCAGGCAACGGCCGATGACAGGGATTTCGCCAGCCGTCGTCGCGGCAAGCAAACTTGGCCTCACCTTCCAGACCAATGACGGGCCGGTCCAGGCACTGTCCAATGTCGACCTGACGATCGGCAAGGGAGAATTCGTCTCCTTCATCGGACCGTCGGGCTGCGGCAAGACCACGCTGCTGCGCGTCATCGCCGATCTGGAGAAACCGACATCAGGCACGATCTCGGTCAACGGCATGACCGCGGAGCAGGCGCGCGAGAAACGCGCCTATGGCTATGTCTTCCAGGCCGCCGCGCTGTTTCCCTGGCGCACCATCGAACGCAATGTCGCACTGCCGCTGGAGATCATGGGTCTCTCCAGGGCGGAGCAGGCGGAGCGTATCAAGCGCACGCTCGATCTCGTCAACCTGTCGGGCTTCGAGAAGAAATATCCGTGGCAGCTCTCCGGCGGCATGCAGCAGCGCGCCTCGATCGCCCGAGCGCTGGCCTTCGACGCCGACCTGCTGCTGATGGACGAACCGTTCGGCGCTCTGGACGAGATCGTTCGCGACCACCTCAACGAGCAATTGCTGCAGCTGTGGGCGCGCACCAACAAGACCATCTGCTTCGTCACCCATTCCATTCCGGAAGCCGTGTATCTGTCGACGCGCATCGTCGTCATGTCGCCGCGCCCTGGCCGGGTCAGCGACATTATCGAATCGACGCTGCCGAAGGAGCGGCCGCTCGACATCCGCGAGACGCCGGAGTTTTTGGCGATCGCGGCCCGTGTGCGCGATGGTTTGCGGGCAGGGCACAGCTATGACGATTGAGGCGAAGCGCTAGATGGACTCCTTCCGCGACAAGCTCGTCCCCGTCACCTCGATCCTCGCCGGCGTGGTCGTGCTCTGGTACGTCTTCGCCGTCATCCTCAACGCGCCGTTCCAGCGCGATCTCGACAGCCGGGCCAACGAAACGCCCGGCGCCGTCGAGTTCATCGGCAAGACGCTGGCGCAGCCGAAGCCGACGCTGCCGGCGCCGCATCAGGTGGCGGTGAACTTCTTCGAGAACACCTTCCTGCGGCCCATCACCTCGAGCCGCAGCCTCGTCTACAACGCCTGGGTGACGCTGTCGTCGACGCTGCTCGGTTTTGCCTTCGGCACGGCGCTCGGCATCATCATTGCCGTCGGCATCGTACATGTGGCGACGCTCGACCGAAGCCTGATGCCGTGGATCATCGCCTCCCAGACCATCCCGATCTTGGCGGTCGCGCCGATGATCATCGTGGTGCTCGCGGCTATCGGCGTCACCGGACTGATCCCGAAGGCGATGATCTCGACCTATCTGTCGTTCTTCCCGGTGACCGTCGGCATGGTGAAAGGGCTGCGCTCGCCCGAAATCATGCATCTCGACCTGATGCACACCTACAATGCCAGTCCCTCGCAGACTTTCTGGAAGCTGCGCGTGCCGGCCTCGGTGCCGTTCCTGTTCACCTCGATGAAGGTGGCGGTGGCGGCGAGCCTGGTCGGCGCCATCGTCGGCGAGCTGCCGACCGGTGCGGTCGCCGGCATCGGCGCCAAGCTGCTCGCCGGCGCCTATTACAGCCAGTCCATCGACATCTGGTCGGCGCTGGTCGCCGGCTCGATCGTGGCCGCACTTCTGGTCATGGTGGTCGGCGTTGCCGGCCGCATCGTCGATCGCGCCATGGGCGGGAGGCCGGCATGAACTGGCTGAAACCTTCGTGGCAAGCCCTGCTGGCGATCGTGTTGTGCGTGATCGCAATCGCGCTCGGCGCGATGTCCAAGCCGGAAGCGGCAGCGCTCGCGGACCCGACCGCCAGCATCAGCTATCCCTATCTCGGAACCAAGGGCTTGATGCTCGGCCTGGCGATCGTGGCGGCGCTGATCTCGATGATCAGGATTCCGTCGCTTGTGGAGGCCATCGTGCTGTTCGTCGGCGCCCATCTCGTTGCCTGGCTGCTGATCTCGGGCATTGCCGGGTTCGAGGGCACGGCATTGGCGCCGTACTTCCTGCTGCTCACGGCTGCCTGGCTGCTCGGCTGGCGCTGCGTCGCGGTACTGTCGGGGCTTCGCCCGATGGCGAGCACGGCCCGCAACGCGCTGCGCTTGATCATCCCCGCCATCTTCGGTGCCTGGATCCTGATCATCTGGGAAGCGGTGACGCGCGGCGCCGGTATCCCCTTCATCCTGTTGCCGCCGCCAAGCGCCATCGGCGCGCGCATCGCCGGCTCGCTGCCGGTGCTCGGCGCCGATGTGCGGCAGACTATCTTCAAGGCCGTGATCTTCGGCTATGTCGTCGGCAGCGGCGCCGGCTTCATCACCGCCATCCTCGCCGACCGCGTGCCGTTCCTGCGACGCGGGCTCTTGCCGATCGGCAACATGGTCTCGGCGCTGCCGATCATCGGCGTGGCACCGATCATGGTCATGTGGTTCGGCTTCGACTGGCAGTCCAAGGCGGCGGTCGTCATCATCATGACCTTCTTCCCGATGCTGGTGAACACGGTCGCCGGGCTCGCCGCATCAGGCCATATGGAGCGCGACCTGATGCGCACCTATGCGTCGGGTTACTGGCCGACGCTGATCAAGCTCAGGCTGCCGGCAGCGGCGCCCTTCATCTTCAACGCGCTGAAGATCAACTCGACGCTGGCGCTGATCGGCGCCATCGTCGCCGAGTTCTTCGGCACGCCCGTCGTCGGCATGGGCTTCCGCATCTCGACCGAGGTCGGGCGGATGAACATCGACATGGTCTGGGCCGAAATCGCAGTTGCAGCACTTGCGGGTTCGGTCTTTTATGGCGTGGTCGCTCTTGTCGAAAGAGCCGTCACGTTTTGGCATCCCTCTGTCCGTGGTGGATAGGGGCGGTGGGTTTAAGGGTGCTAACTTCAGAGGGTAAAAACATGAAAAGACTTGTCATTCCAGTTCTGGCCGGCGCGATGTCGCTCGCCGCCTTCCAGGCAATGGCCGCCGACAAGGTGACGTTGCAGCTGAAATGGGTCACGCAGGCCCAGTTTGCCGGCTACTATGTCGCCAAGGCCAAGGGTTTCTATGAGGCCGAAGGCCTCGACGTCGACATCAAGCCGGGTGGTCCCGATATCGCCCCCGAACAGGTGATCGCCGGCGGTGGCGCCGACGTCATCGTCGACTGGATGGGCGGCGCGCTTGCCGCGCGGGAAAAGGGCGTGCCGCTGGTCAACATCGCCCAGCCCTTCAAGAAGGCCGGCATGGAGCTGGTCTGCCCGAAGGACGGGCCGATCAAGACCGAGGCCGACTTCAAGGGCCATACGCTCGGCGTCTGGTTCTTCGGCAATGAATATCCGTTCTATGCCTGGATGAACAAGCTCGGCCTCAAGACCGATGGCGGCAAGGACGGCGTCACCGTGCTCAAGCAGAGCTTTGACGTGCAGCCGCTGATCCAGAAGCAGGCCGATTGCATCTCGGTCATGACCTACAACGAGTACTGGCAGCTGATCGACGCCGGCTACAAGCCGGAACAGCTGACCGTGTTCAACTACTCGGCTATGGGCAACGACCTGCTCGAGGACGGGCTCTATGCGTCGGAAGACAAGCTCAAGGATCCGGCCTTCGCCGACAAGATGGTTCGTTTCGTGCGCGCCTCGATGAAGGGCTGGAAATACGCCGTCGACAACAATGACGAGGCGGCAGGCATCGTCATGGACGGCGGCGGCCAGGACGAGAACCACCAGAAGCGCATGATGAGCGAAGTCGCCAAGCTGATCGACAATGCCGACGGCAAGCTCGATCCGGCGACCTACGAGCGCACCGCCAAGGCGCTGCTCGACCAGAAGATCATCACCAAGGAGCCGAAAGGGGCCTACACGACCGCCATCACCGACAAGGCGATCAAGTAAACCTTAAGCCTGGGCTATGAAGTAAGCCCAGTCAGCGATCAACGTCTCGAAAACGGCGCCTCTGGCAAAATGTCAGAGGCGCCGTTCCTTTATGGTGTTCATGACGAAACTGGTTTCGATCGAGGCGACGCATTTCAGCCGCGCGATTTTCTCCTTGATGAAGCGCTCGTATTGTTCGAGGCTGCCGGTCACAACCTTCAGCACATAGTCACGCGAACCGGTGACGAGGTGGCATTCCAGCACCTCTTCCCAGCCGCGGATCGCCTCCTCGAACATGACGATCTCGTCCTCGTTCTGCCGGCTGAGGCGGATGGTGGCGATGGCGACCATGCTCCAGCCGAAGGCGGCGGGGTTGACCAGTGTGGTGTAGCCCCTGATGACGCCGGTCTCCTCCAGCCGCCGCACGCGCCTCAGACAGGGCGACGGCGACAGGCCGATCCGCTCGGCAAGCTCGTTGTTGGTGATGCGGGCGTCCGCTCGCAGTTCGCGCAAAATCCGGAGGTCGAAATCGTCGGCTATCTTCTGCTGCATCTTTTATTCCCTTGGGCAATTTCTTGCCGCCAAGCAGCCATGGGAGCCCAAAAATAGCAAGGACTGGCTGATCGGGATCGCATAAATTGCGGCGCAACATCCCTCGAAATCAGGAAAAGCCATGACCGCGCCACGCCCGTCGAAAACCCATATCGGCAACCACAAGCTCCATCCGGAGACGCTGATGCTGAGCTATGGCTTCGATCCGCAGCTTTCGGAGGGCGCGGTCAAGCCGCCGGTGTTCCTGACCTCTACCTTCGTGTTCAAATCGGCGGAAGAGGGACGCGACTTCTTCGACTACACGTCCGGCCGCAAGGAACCGCCGAGCGGGACGGCATCGGGCCTCGTCTATTCGCGGTTCAACCATCCCAACAGCGAGATCGTCGAGGACCGCCTGGCGATCTATGAGGGGACGGATGCCTGCATCCTGTTTTCCTCAGGCATGTCGGCGATCGCCACGACACTGCTCGCCTATGCCCGTCCGGGCGACGTCATCCTGCATTCGCAGCCGCTCTATGGCGGCACCGAGACGCTGCTGACCCGCACGCTGTCGGGCTTCGGCATCGGCGCTGTCGGCTTTGCCGATGGTGTCGACGAGAAGGCGGTGCGGGCGGCCGCCGATGCCGCGGTGGCGAAGGGGCGTGTCTCGGTCATCCTGATCGAGACGCCGTCCAATCCGACCAACAGCCTGGTCGATATCGCGCTGATGCGAACGATCGCCGACGAGATTGGCGCGAGCCAGGGTTCGACGCCGATCATCGTCTGCGACAACACGCTGCTCGGCCCGGTGTTCCAGCGGCCGATCGAACATGGCGCCGATGTCTCCGTCTATTCGCTGACCAAATATGTCGGCGGCCATTCCGACCTCATCGCGGGCGCGGCCATGGGCAGCAAGGCCGTCACCAAGCCGATCAAGGCGCTGCGCGGCGCGATCGGCACGCAGCTCGACCCGCATTCCTGCTGGATGCTCGGCCGTTCGCTGGAGACGCTATCGATCCGCATGGAGCGGGCCAACGACAATGCGCGCTTGGTCGCCGAATTCCTGCGCGATCATGCCAAGGTCCAGAAGGTGCATTATCTGCCGTTCCTGGGCGAGGACACGCCGGCGGGGCGAGCCTATGCGAGGCAATGCAGCGGCGCCGGCTCGACCTTCTCCTTCGACATCAAAGGCGGAGAGAAGGCGGCTTTCGCGTTTCTCAACGCCCTTCAGATATTCAAACTGGCGGTAAGCCTCGGCGGTACGGAATCGCTCGCCAGCCATCCGGCGGCCATGACCCATTCCGGCATTCCCTTCGACGTGCGCCAGCGCATCGGTGTGCTGGAGACCACGGTCAGGCTGTCGATCGGTGTCGAGCATCCGGACGATCTGATCGCCGATCTGACGCAGGCGCTGGCGTCGGTCTGACGCCGGCTCTTTGGAAACTGGGAAGGGGCGAGCGATCGCCCTTTGCTTTCCTGGTAACAAAAACGTGTGCGGGGAAACATTGCGCGGTCCAGCCGTTGCGTTGGAGCATGCGCGCGTCGGGGGACCGTGACCCATGCGACAGCCAATCGGAGGTTTTTCATGCGCACATATTCTTTCCTGCCGGTGCTTTCGGCCCTGGCCGTTTCGACCGCCTTCCTGCTCGCCTCGCCAGCAATGGCCGAGGTGGTGAAGTACAAGGCAACGCTCGATGGCGGCCAGCAGAACCCGCCCGTCACCACCAAGGGCAAAGGCACCGCCACGCTCACCTTCGACACCACAAAGAAGAAGCTCAGCTGGGACGTCAAATATTCCGGCCTCAGCGGACCGGCGACGGCTGCGCATATTCACGGCCCGGCGGCGATGGGGGCGAACGCCGCTCCGGTCATTCCGTTCAAAGGCAAGCTGAAGAGCCCGATCAAGGGGTCGGCAACGCTGACGGACGCGCAAGCGGCCGACCTGGCGGCCGGCAACTATTATGTCAACGTCCATACCGCCGCCAACAAGGATGGCGAGATCCGCGGCCAGATCGAGGCGGTGAAATAGGGAACACCGCCTAGAAAAGGGGCGGGTGACCGCCCCTTTTTTGCTTTGATCACGCCTTGTCGCGGATCTGCGTCATCGTGCGGGTCGGCGTGATCGCTTCGGGATCGAGCCTGATTTCGACGATGGCCGGCTTGCCGCTGGCGCGAGCCCGCTCGAAGGCCGGGGCGAAGTCCGCCGTCTTCTCGACGGTCTCGCCATGGCCGCCATAGGCGCGGGCCAGCGATGCGAAGTCGGGATTCCTGAGATCGGTGGCGACGACGCGGCCGGGATATTCACGTTCCTGGTGCATGCGGATGGTGCCGTAAATGCCGTTGTTCACGACGATCACGATGATCGGCAGGTCATATTGCACGGCGGTGGCGAACTCCTGGCCGTTCATCAGGAAGCAGCCGTCGCCGGCAAAGGCAATCACGGTGCGATCCGGATAAAGCGCCTTGGCGGCGACCGCCGCCGGGGTGCCGTAGCCCATCGACCCGGAGGTCGGCGCCGCCTGCGTGCCGAAGCGGCGGAAGCGGTGGAAACGATGCACCCAGGTTGCGTAGTTGCCGGCGCCGTTGGCGAAGATGGTGTCGTGCGGCAACTCCTTTTCCAGATAGTTCATGATCGGGCCCATCTGGACCGCGCCCGGGCCAGTCTGCGGCGGCGTCGACCATTCGAGATAGGCGCCATGCGCTTTCGCCGTCTCGCCTGCCCAGGGTGGCGTGCCGGCCGGCTTGCGCTTGGCAAAGGCCTCGACGAAGGCGGCGGGCGAGGCGTTGATCGCCAGCGTCGGCCGGTAGACGCGGCCGAGCTCGCCGGCGTCGGCGTGGACATGCACCAGCGCCTGGTCGGGGTATGGGCTTTTCAGCAGTGTGTAGTCGGAAGAGGGCATCTCGCCCATGCGCCCGCCGATCAACAGCACGACGTCGGCCGCCTTGATCTGCGCCGCCAGCTTGGGGTTGATGCCGATGCCGACGTCGCCGGCGTAGTTCGCGTGAAGATGGTCGAACAGCATCTGGCGGCGGAAAGAGCAGCCGACGGGAAGCGACCATGCCTCCGATATGGCGCGCATCTGCGCCACGGCTTCCTCATTCCAGCGTGTGCCGCCGAGGATGACGAATGGTCGGCTGGCGCCGTTGAGCAGCATTTCCAGCGCATCGAGTTCGGTCCCGCCGGGATAGGTCTCGACCGGCGTGTGGGGCAGTGCTTCAGGCGCCTCGACCTCGCTGGTCAGCATGTCTTCAGGCAGCGAGATGACAACCGGGCCAGGCCGGCCCGATGTCGCCACGGCGAAGGCGCGGGTGACGAATTCGGGGATGCGCGAGGCATCGTCGATCTCGACCACCCATTTGGCGATGTCGCCGAAGAACCTCTTGTAGTCCACCTCCTGGAACGCCTCACGTTCCTTGGCGTGGCTGGCGACCTGGCCGATGAACAGGATGAGCGGCACCGAATCCTGCATGGCGATGTGGATGCCGGCGGATGCGTTGGTGGCGCCGGGGCCGCGGGTGACGAAGCAGATGCCGGGCTTGCCGGTCAGCCGTCCCTGGCAGTCGGCCATCATCGCGGCACCGCCTTCCTGGCGGCAGACGATGGTGCGGATCGATGAATCGTGCAGCGCGTCGAGCACCGCCAGGTAGGATTCGCCCGGCACGCAGAAGATGCGATCGGTGCCGTTCGCTTCCAGCGCGTCGACGATCAGTTGTCCACCGGTCTTCATTTCGCTGATCTCTCCAGTTCGGCAAGGATTTCGTCGGTGTGTTCGCCCAGGCGCGGCGAGGGGCGCTCATAGACCAGCGGCGTGCCCGACATCACCATCGGCGCGCGCACCGAGGGCAGAAGATTGCCATGGCCGTCATCCAGGTCGAGCCGCATGCCGCGCGCGATCGTCTGCGGGTCGGCAAACATCTGGCCGATCGTGTTGATCGGGCTCGCCGGTACGCTTGCCGCTTCCAGCCTTGCCAGTAGCGGGTCGCGATCGAGCGTGCTCAGCGCCTCGACGATGCGTTCGCGCAGCTTCACCCGGTTGGCGACCCGGGCCGGATTGGTCGCAAAGTCCGGATTGGTCGACAGTTCATCCAATCCGACGGCGGCGCAGAATTTGGCGAACTGGCCGTCATTGCCGACCGCCAGGATGATGTGGCCGTCGCGGACCGGCACCACCTCGTAAGGCGCGATGTTCATATGCGCATTGCCCATCTGCACCGGCGACTTGCCGGAGACGAGATAGTTGAGGTTCTGGTTGCCGAGCGCCGAGATCTGCGTGTCGAACAGCGCCATGTCGATATGCTGGCCTTCGCCGGTCCGGTCGGCATGGCGCAACGCGGCCTGGATGGCAATGACGGAGTAAAGCCCGGTGAAAATGTCGGAGATGGCGACGCCGGCCTTTTGCGGCTCGCGCTCGACCTCGCCGGTGATCGACATCATGCCGGCCATGGCCTGGATGATGAAGTCGTAGCCGGCGCGTGGCGCGTACGGCCCATCCTGGCCGAAGCCGGTGATCGAGCAGTAGACGAGGCGCGGGTTGACCTTGCGCAGGCTGTCATAGTCGAGCCCGTATTTCTTCAGGCCGCCGAGCTTGAAGTTCTCGATCAGCACGTCCGACGTGGCGACCAGCCGGCGCACGGTCTCGGCGCCCTCCGGCGTCGAGAAATCGATGGCGATGGAGCGCTTGCCGCGATTGCAGGAGTGGTAATAGGCGGCCGACAGGTTCTCGCCGTCATGGCTCATGACGAAGGGTGGACCCCATTTGCGGGTGTCGTCGCCGCCATCGGGACTTTCGACCTTGATGACGTCGGCGCCGAGATCGGCAAGCATTTGCCCGGCCCATGGCCCGGCAAGGATGCGGGCGAGTTCGACGACGCGGACGCCTTTCAGGGGTGGTTCGGCCATAAATCACCGTGATTGCCGCAATCACCATGATTGCGGCGAAAGCAGAGCCTCTATCAAGCCCGGCATCGGCTGTCACGGCCCTTGCAATAGGCCAACGGGCCGGTTCGAAAAGGATGCGGGTCGCTATTTCAGCACGCCGTCGGCCCAGGTGGCGAAATCGTTCATGATGATATCGCGGTTCAGCTCGTTCAGGCTTTCGTGGCGGGTGTCGGCGTAAACCTTTGAAACGAGATTCGAAAAGCCCATCCTGCGCATGCGGTTGGCAAGATGGGTGATGCCCTTGCCGTAGTTCGAGGCGGGGTCTTTGTCGCCGCCGACGATGGCGACGGGAAGGTCGCGCCGGACTCCGGCAAAGCCGGCATCCTTGCCGCCGTTGAGCGCCATCGAGACCACGTCGCGCCACATCGACACGGTGGCATCCCAGCCGCATAGCGGATCGGCGATGTATTTCGCCACCTCGGCCTCGTCGCGCGACAGCCAGTCGAACAGCGTGCGGTGATTGGGCACCGCCTTGCCCCAGGCCTGAAAGGTGAGTTTCGGCAGAAGGCGGGACGGGACATCGGAGCCCAGCCGCATCCGCTCCCAGGCAAGGATGCCCAGCGCCACCTGCCCAAGCATCCCTTGCGAAAAATCGCAGTTCCAGATCGCGGCGGCATGGAGGCGGGGCGAGTGGTTCAGAAGGTAGTTCAGTGCAACGGACGCGCCCATCGAGTGGCCGAACAGAATGACCGGCAGGCCCGGGCATTCGCTGGCGATGAGATCATGGATGGCGTCGACATCGGCGATCACCTTGGCCGGGCCATCCCTGTCGGCGAATTTGCCAAGCGGAGCATCGGAGGCCTTGGTCGCGCCGTGCCCCCGATGGTCATGGACATAGACGTGGAAGCCGCGCGCGGAGAGGAGATCGGCAAAGCGGGCATAGCGCGCGGCATGCTCGGCCAGGCCGTGGTTGATCTGGATGACGGCCCGTGGCCGGACTTCGGCATTTCTCACGAGGAGATTGAGATCGGCGCCGGTGGGTGATCGGACCATGCGTTGCTGATTGAAAGGCATGGCCGCCTGCTCTCCCCCTAATTTTGTCGTTGTTGGCTTTGTTTGCGCCGGAGCTGGTTTTGCGTCAATCCACAGCAAACGCTTTTGCGCGACGATGTTTCTTGCGTTCGACCCGTAAAATATCGCAATTCTGACATGGAGACAGCTTCAGTCTGTCGCCCACTTCTTCAGCCGGGGATTTCTCATGCGCATTGGTGTCGTTTTCGGATTGGCCATGCTGGCGGTATCGCTGGCCAGTGCTGCGCAGGCCGAGGTCAAGATGAGCGGCACCTTCGTGGCCGACGCTGCCTGTCCGGCAACGCAAGCCATCAAGAACGGCAAGAACCCCGGCAATGTCTCGACCGAAGCCGGACAGAGCTATCAGCTGCTTGCCGGCAACAAGGACGCGCCGACGCATTATCTGATCCAGGTGCCGGGCGCCGATCCGGAGCGCCGCTGGGTGAAGGTCACTTGCGGCCATATCTCGGGCAGCAGTGCCGCGACGGTGCCGGCGGCACCTGGGGGACAAGGCAAGCCCGCCGCCTCGGGAAAACCCGAATATGTCTTCGCGCTGAGCTGGCAGCCGGCGTTTTGCGAGACCAAGTCGAGCAAGACCGAATGCAGGGCGCAGAACCCGAGCGAATTCGACGCCACCAACTTCACCTTGCACGGGCTGTGGCCGCAGCCGAACGGCAATTTCTATTGCCAGGTGCCGGCAAGCGACAAGGCCAACGACAATCCGGCCCACTGGAAGGACCTGCCGCCGGTCAATCTGGACGCCGGCACCCGCAAGGAGCTCGATCAGGTGATGCCGGGCACGGCCTCCCAGCTGGAACGGCATGAATGGATCAAGCACGGCACCTGCTACGGCAAGGGCCAGCAGGAATACTTCTCCGACGCGCTCGGCCTGATGCGACAGGTGAACGCCTCGCCGGTGCGCGATCTCTTCGCCAAGACAATTGGCGGCAAGCTGACGGCGGACCAGATCCGCAGCGCCTTCGACCAGGCCTTCGGCGCCGGGGCAGGGGACCGCGTGCGGGTGTCCTGCGTCATCGATCCGTCGAACGGCCGCAGGCTGATCGGCGAACTGACGCTTGGCCTTGCCGGCCCGATCGG
The DNA here is from genome assembly GCF_030160235.1 of Mesorhizobium huakuii. Lineage (GTDB taxonomy): Bacteria > Pseudomonadota > Alphaproteobacteria > Rhizobiales > Rhizobiaceae > Mesorhizobium > Mesorhizobium huakuii. The sequence goes on along the minus strand of NZ_BSNY01000021.1, from coordinate 158,548 downwards.
CCCGAACGCTTCGCTCAAGGACCTGCTGCTGGCCTCCGTGCCGACCAACAAGGCCGGTTGCCCGATAGGCACCGTCGACGCGATCGGGTTCCAGTAAGGACGCCGCAGGCTTCCGGCACGCCCTCGGCGGCTGTCGCCGGCCAGTGAAGTGATGCTATGCTGTCCGGGCATCATTGAACGGGGGCGGCAATGAATGGCATGACAGGCAGTGCGCTGGCGCGGCTGGCCTTCTGGGCCAAGGGCATGGTGTCGATCAACGATGCCCGGATGGAATGGCCGGGCTTTTCCTATAGCGACGCCGAGTGGGCGCGCATGCGCACACTGTCCGAGCCGATCGGCACCGGCACCTACCAGCTGTTCACGATCGTCAATGCGGCCATCTTCATCGCCATCGCGGCGCTCGGCATGTTCGGCGTATTCCTGCCGCTGGCGACACTGCTGTTTCCGGTGCCGGCACAAACCAGCGCGCTGAAGTTCTCGCTGCTGCTCGCCGCCTGCGCCTTTCTCATCATCGGGCTCGGCCTGCCGATCTCGATGCGTCTCTCGGCCATTCTGGTAGGCGGCAAGACGGTGCGCGCGGCGCTGATCCCCGCATCGAGCGATGAGGCACTGGCCGCAAAAGTGTCCTGGCAGATCAACCGCATCATGCTGATCCTGTGCGGCCTGCTGGTGCCGGGCATTCTTTTGTTCATCGCCTATGACATCCAGGCCGGACCGATCAGCACGGCGTTGAAATGGCTGGCGATCGCCCTGATGGCGGTCTCGACGCTGACCGGCATTGCGCGACAGAGAAAATCGTAGAGCGTTTCATCGTTTCATGGAAACGGCGAACCGCTCTAATCCTTTGTTTGGACGCAATTCCGGACGGAAAACCGTTCACACTTTTCCTGGAATTGCTCCAGATCAGAACTGCGCCGACTTGGTCCAGGCGATGGCGGCGTCAGGCTCATGGCCGCCCGGCTCGCCGATGACGCGGTCGCGCCCGGTCGACTTCGCCTTGTAGAGCCGCTGGTCGGCGAGAGCGAACAGATCGGCAAGGCAGCGCGTCGTTTCGCCGACGGTCGAAACGCCGGCGCTGACGGTCAGCTCGAAACGGCTGGTCGCGGCCGATGCCTTGACGGCGTGGCGGATGCTTTCGCCAAACAGCCTGGCGACCGGATGCGGGCGCGAACTGAGGATGGCGAATTCCTCGCCGCCGATGCGGAACACCTGGTCTTCGGCGCTCGCCACTTCGCGCAGCAGCGCCGCGACCGCTTTCAGCACCTTGTCGCCTTCGGCATGGCCGAAACGGTCGTTGATCGACTTGAAATGGTCGACATCGATGATCAGCAGGCTGAGGGGCCTCGCCGTGCGCAGGCTGACCTCGACGGCGGCTTCGCCGTCGGCGTCGAAGCGGCCACGATGAAGCAGGCCGGTCAGGCCGTCGCGGCCGACATGCTCGACCAGCGCTTCGTAGCGCTCGCGATAGGTCAGCGTTTCGAAAATGTCGGTCAGGCCGCGCGGCAGCGCGATGTCGCGTGCCTCGAACCATCTGAGGTAGGCCACGAGCATGCCGCTGAAGGCCAGCGCCGCCGCCATCTTGGCGAACCAGCCGCCGAAGAAGACCGCGATCGGCGCGCCGGCGACGAAATGCAGCGCGGTGAAGAAGCCCGCCTGGTCGAAGGTCAGCACGCAGGCGACGCAGATCAGGATGCGCGCGAATTGCGCCTTGCGCAGGGTGCGCCCGAGTCTTTCATAGAGCAGGATGATCAGGATGGCGTCGATGAACAGGAGCGTCGTGCCCCACACCATCAGCCAGCCCATCTCGTCGATGAAGCCGATATCGGGCAGCTTGCCGTCGGGGAGCGGCGCTATGGCGTGCAGGCGCAAGAGCAGCACCAGCCCGATCATCAGCGCATTGCCGAGCAGCAGGCCATAGATGGGCTGGCGCACGGTGGCGGCGTCCTCCTTGATGTAGAGCAGGAGCAGCATCACCAGCTTGCCCGAAAACAGCACCGCCGAACCCGGCGAGACCAGGCCGAACGGCAGCGCGACATAGAAGACGCTGGCGAGATAGGTTTCCAGGAAATGCATGACGCCGAGCGCGCAGACGAAGACGCCGAGACCAATGCGCTTGCGGAAGCGGAAAAGCGTCACCATGACGCTGAAGTAGACGACCGCTTCGGCAAGGAGCAGGAAACTGTTCAGCACTGCCGTCGATCCGCTTTCTCTACCGGAATCGCGGCCAGCCAGCGATTCCACCCCGATCCTGTTTTGACGCGGAAGGGTTAACCGGAGATTTCAACGCGCCTGGTGGCCGGTGGAAAACTTCGGCGGTCAGCGCACACTTGTCCGTGTGTTCGGCCTGATCTGGCAAAAGCGATTGCCGTACGCCGCTGCATCGCCTACATAGCGGCCAACCTCCATTCAAATCGACAATCAAGTCAGTTTTTCAGGGAAAGCGCGCGTGGCACGCCAGTTCATCTATCACATGGCCGGCCTCAACAAGGCCTATGGCACCAAGAAGGTGCTCGAAAACATCCATCTGTCCTTCTACCCCGATGCCAAGATCGGCATTCTCGGCCCCAACGGCGCCGGCAAGTCGACGATCCTCAAGATCATGGCCGGCATCGACAAGGAGTGGAGCGGCGAGGCGTGGCTCGCCGAAGGCGCGACCGTGGGCTACCTGGCGCAGGAGCCGGCGCTCGACCCGAACAAGACGGTGTTCGAGAACATCATGGAAGGCGTCGCCGCCAAGACCGCGATCATCGAGCGCTACAACGAACTGATGATGAACTATTCCGACGAGACGGCCGACGAGTCGGCCAAGCTCCAGGACGAGATGGATCGGCTGAACCTGTGGGACCTCGAACAGCAGGTCGAGATGGCGATGGAAGCCCTGGGCTGCCCGCCCAAGGATGCCGATGTCACCAAGCTTTCGGGCGGTGAGCGCCGCCGTGTGGCGCTTTGCCAGCTTCTGCTGCGCCAGCCCGACCTTCTGCTGCTCGACGAACCGACCAACCATCTCGATGCCGAAACCACGGCGTGGCTGGAAAAGCATCTGCGCGCCTATCCCGGTGCCGTGATGATCATCACCCACGACCGCTACTTCCTCGACAATGTCACCGGCTGGATCCTCGAGCTCGATCGTGGCCGCGGCATTCCCTATGAGGGCAACTACACCAAATATCTCGAAGCCAAGGCCAAGCGCCTCAAGCAGGAAGGCCGCGAGGACGACGCCCGCCAGCGCGCAATCGGCCGCGAACGCGAGTGGATCCAGTCGAGCCCGAAGGCCCGCCAGACCAAGTCGAAGGCGCGTATCCAGGCCTTCCAGGATCTGCTGGACGCAGCCGACAGCCGCCGCCCGACCGACACGCAGATCGTCATTCCGCATGGCGAGCGGCTCGGCAATGTGGTGATCGAGGTCGACGGCCTGTCGAAGGGCTTTGGCGACACGCTGCTGATCGACAATCTGTCGTTCAAGCTGCCGCCGGGCGGCATTGTCGGCGTCATCGGCCCGAACGGCGCCGGCAAGACGACGCTGTTCCGCATGATCACCGGCCAGGAAAAGCCGGATGCCGGCACGATCCGCGTCGGCGAGACGGTCAAGCTCGGCTATGTCGACCAGAGCCGCGACCAGCTCGATCCGTCGAAGACCGTCTGGGAAGAAATCTCGGGCGGCGCCGAAGTGGTCAAGCTCGGCAAGTTCGAGGCCAACACCCGTGCCTATTGCGCCTCGTTCAACTTCCGTGGCGGCGACCAGCAGCAAAAGGTCGGCAATCTCTCCGGCGGTCAGCGCAACCGCGTGCATCTGGCCAAGATGCTGAAGACCGGCGGCAATGTGCTGCTGCTCGACGAACCGACCAACGATCTGGATACGGAAACGCTGGCGGCACTCGAAGACGCGCTGGAAAATTTCGCCGGCTGCGCCGTGATCATCTCGCACGATCGCATGTTCCTCGACCGCCTGGCGACGCACATCCTCGCCTTCGAGGGCGACAGCCACGTCGAATGGTTCGAGGGCAATTTCGAGGACTACGAGCAGGACAAGATCCGCCGGCTCGGGCCTGAAGCCGTCAACCCGCACCGCATGACCTACAAAAGGCTGACGCGGTAAGGGAGCACGCTGAAGCGGTAGAGCATTGGGGCGGCGAATTCTCAAGACGATATGAGGAGCTCAAATGGCTGACTGGTCCGCCGCCCAATATCTGAAATTCGAGGATGAGCGCACGCGGCCGGCGCGGGATCTCGCAGCCCAAGTGCCGGTCGACTTCCCGCGCCGGGTCGTCGACATAGGCTGCGGGCCGGGCAATTCGACCGAGCTTCTGGTCGAGCGATGGCCGGATGCCGCGGTGAGCGGTTTCGACACCTCTTCCGACATGATCGAGAAGGCGAGGGCGCGCCTGCCCAATGTCAGCTTCGACCTAGCGGACGCGGCGACTTGGCAGCCGGCCGAACCGGTCAATGTGATCTTCGCCAACGCGGTGTTCCAGTGGCTGCCCACGCATCCGGCGGTGTTCCAGCGGCTGATGGGCTTTCTGGCGCCCGGGGGTGCGCTGGCCGTCCAGATGCCCGACAACCTGCTTGAGCCCTCGCATCAAGTCATGCGGGAAACCGCGGCCGAAATGCCCTTCGCCGACAAGCTCAAGGGCGCGGCGCGCGGGCCGTTGCCGCCGGTGTCGTTCTATTACGACCTGTTGTCGCCGCTCTCCGACCGGCTGGATATCTGGCATACGGCCTACAACCATCCCCTGGCCGACGCCGAGGCGATCGTCGAATGGGTGAAATCGACGGGGCTGAAGCCGTTCCTCGAACTGCTGGACGCCGACGAGCGCAAGATGTTCCTGGATAATTACACGGCCAAGGTCAAACAGGCCTATCCCAGAATGGCGAACGGCAAGGTGCTGCTGCGCTTCCCGCGCATCTTCATTGTCGCCAAGCGGGCCGGCTAGGAAAGAATTATCCACTTTGCCTGCAGTCGATTGCCGTGGCTTGACCCGGTTTCGCCGTCATGCCCAATTCCTCGCGTGGGGCCATGATGGCCGCGTGGCAGGGGGAATGATGAGTTTGAGAAGATTGCTCTACGGTGGCGGCGTGTGCGCGGCGGCACTTCTGGCGTTCTCGGTTTCGGCGCAAGCCAAGCGGGCGCGCTGTTTCACCTCGGATGATGGGTATTTTCCGTGCAGCTATCGCGCGATCGATGATGCCGGCAGCTTCCGCATCTCGGCGCCGGGTTACCCGACCTATGTGCTGGAGATCGATGGGCCGGGCTTTGCCTATGGCTATGTCAATCTCGGTCGCCGCAACGTGCCGCTGCCGGGGCAGTTCGTCCGCAGCCGCGACGACGGCGCATGCTGGAACAACCCGCAGACCAACACCAAGCTGTGTGCCTGGTGAAGTCCTGGTTCAAGCCGGACTGAATCGTAGGTTTAAGCCGGTGTAAACCGGCCGGATGAGAAAAGTGTTGCGCCGAAGCGTTTCGGCGCCCACATGAAGCCGCAACGCCTGCGGATGGGACGGACTGAAACATGCATCGCGTCATCATCAGCGGCATCGGCGCTGAAATTCCTGAAGCTGTCATCACGAATGAAGAACTGGTCGAGAGCTTCAACAGCTGGGTCGACACGGAGAATGCGCGCCGTCTGGGCACCGGCGAGGCGCTGCTGCAGAAATCCGACAGCGACTTCATCGTCCATGCCTCGGGTGTGAAATCGCGTCATGTCATCGAGCGCGAAGGCATTCTCGACCCGACCCGCATGACGCCGCGCATTCCGGCGCGACCGGACGATGCGCTGTCGCTAGAGGCCGAGTTCGGCATCGCGTCGGCCAGGAAGGCGCTCGATCATGCCGGGCTTGAACCGTCCCAGATCGACCTGATCATCTGCTCGGCCTCGCACCACCAGCGGCCCTATCCGGCGATCGCCATCGAAATGCAGGAGGCGCTTGGCACGACCGGCGCCGGCTTCGACATGGGGCTCGGCTGTTCGTCCGCGGCGGCTGCCCTGCACATGGCTGTCAATCTGGTGCGCTCGGGCGCGCACAAGCGCATCCTGGTGACCACGCCGGAAATCATCACCGGCCATCTCAATTTCCGCGACCGGCAGACGCATTTCATCTTCGGGGACGCCTCGGTGTCGATGGTGGTGGAAGGGCTTGCCCAGGGCGACAAACGGCCGGGGCGTTTCGAGGTGCTGGACACGCGGCTGTGGACGCAGATGTCGAACAACATCCGCACCAATCTCGGCTATCACACCCGCACCGCCCAGGATGATCCCTACATGATCAATCTGGAAGGCAATCTGATCAAACAGGTCGGCAACAAGGTGTTCAAGGAAGTCACCGTCGCCGGCCAGAAATTCATCGTCGAATTCCTGGCCGAGCATGGGCTGACGCCGCAGGCGATCAGGCGCTTCTGGCTGCATCAGGCCAATGCGCGCATGAATGCGATGATCCTGAAACTGTCGTTCGGCCACGATGTCGATCACGACCGCGCGCCGATGGTGCTGGAGCGGCTGGGCAACACGGCGGGCGCCGGCGCCATCGTCGCGCTGTCGGAGAACCATGCCGACATGAAACCCGGCGATTTCGGCTTGATCTGTGCCTTTGGCGCGGGGTATTCGATAGGCGGCGCGCTTATCCGAATGCTTTAACGTGCGCTGATATTCAGGTGATGCCGGCCTGCAAATGAAGGCTTTCTGCGCTTCCCCGTTCTACTGCGTCGCAGTAGAACTGTGCTCACGTACTTAAGTACGCTCCGCTCCGGTTCTCGAAAACCGTCGTTTTCGGCTCGGCCTGACCTGAATCTCAACACACGTTAGGGCACTCTGGCCTGAAAGGGCCATTCGGACTTTCGTCCTCAGTCCGGCCGCTTCGCGCCGTCTTCCACTCCCGTTCAGCCTGACCTGACCCTCGCACAGCCTGCGTCGGGGGTATCTCAGCTTGAATCAACGTGATTCCGTTTCCAGAAAGGAGAGTTCCAATGGTCGATGCCCGATGCAGTTGCGGTGCCCTCAGGCTGACGCTGACAGGACCGTCAAAACTGGTTGTCGCCTGCCACTGTCTCGATTGCCAGCGCCGAACCGGCGCACCCTTCGGCGTCGGCGCCTTTTATCCGGCCGACGCTGTCGCCATCTCCGGAACTGCGAAAGAATTCACCCGCGATGCGGCGAGCGGCGGCAAGGTGCACAACTACTTCTGTCCCGCCTGCGGCTCGACGGTCTATTGGAAAGCCGACAGGCTGCCGTCATTTGTCGGCGTCGCCGTCGGGGCGCTGGCCGACCCGAAATACCCGCCACCCGTTCGGTCGATCTTTGAGCAGTCGAAACATGATTGGGTTCAAATCGACGGTGCCGTCGACCATTTTCGGCAAGGCAGCGGAGCGAAAGAATCGGGCTGAGCTGACGTTCCAACGCACCTTGGCGTATCAGGCCGGCGTAAAGGGAACCAGCATCGGCACCCGCCTCGCATAGTCGTCATAGGCGGGGCCAAGTTCGCCGCGCAGGAAGCGCTCCTCGAGCTTTGCCTTCATGACGATGCCGATGATGAGCAGCGCGAGACCAGCAACGCCCCAGACAGTGCCTTTCGCCACCATCGTGGCAAGGAGCGCCAGCAGCAATCCTGTGTAGATCGGATGCCGGACCAGCCCGTAAGGGCCGGTATCGACTACGCGGTGGTCCGCCTTGGCGGTGATCGAGGCAGACCACAGCCTGCCCAGATGGATACGCGCCCACCACGAGAAGATGAGGCCGACGGCGATCAGGGCAATGCAGGCCCAGGCCTCGGCCAGGGTCGGAGTCCACAACCTCAACCTGCCTTCGTAGCCGTGCGCCGGGACGAACAGCAGGACGGTGCCTGCCAGCCAGAAGATACGATAGCGGACCTCCGCGCCGATGGTGGCGCGTTTTTGAGCCGGATCAGCCCACACGGCGGCCGCAATCCAGGTGACCACCCAGACGAGCCAAAGTAGGGCGATTGCCGTCGCCGGTCGCATGAGAACCTCCGCAGCGTCTCGCCACAATGAAAGCGATCCGACGCGGCGGCAATGCGGCACCAATTCCATTTCCGGTAAGAAGATCGTGATCGAATACTTGCTGGGCAAAAACTTTGTACGTTGCAGGCCGCTGTTGTGATGGCAGATTTCACGATCTAGCTGCAGTGATGCGCTGGCCTTCGGGGCAACATCAATGCAAGGATGGAAGCTCCATCGGAGAGGGGGTTGGGGATGAAAGCTTGCCGAGCATGGGTTATCGGCACCAGGCCTTTAGTATTGGTCGCTGCCTGTTCGTTGGCACTGCCGTTCATTGGGATAACGGCTACGCAGGCCAAATCCGGCGATAGATGGCAAAGCGTTGATACTGCTGTTCGCGAAGCAGGACGGATGGACAAGGCCGGCATGCGGCCAACGTCGATAGATTGTAAACTCGGCCGGGGACTGCTCATTGTCGTCAGGCTGGAGTATGTGAAGTCAGGGCTTCCCAAGCCGTTTTGGCAGTTTGAGGCTGGCGACGCTGCGCGGATTGCCAAGGCAGAGAAGTTCGCTCGCTCTGTTGATATGCCCAGAACGCAAATCAAGACCTTCCGAAATCCGAGCACAGGCGAAAAGTTCTATTGCGCGATCTGGTCTCGCGAGAAATAGCCGAGAAAAGGCAGCGTGATGCTTCATCCAATGGGACAACTGAACATCCACTGCACGCCATAGGCGTCGACCAGCATGCCGAAGCTGGTTCCCCAATATTGCCGCACCAGGGGAACGGTGATGCGGCCGCCGGCAGCCATGCGGGCAAAAAGCGCGCGCATGGCCACCAACTCGTCGAACTCCAGCATCATGGCGGAGCCTTTCATCGGCTCGGCATCGTCATTGTCGGAGGCATGGAACAGCACGCCTGGACCTTCGAAGCGCGCATGCAGGATCTTTCCGCGCATGGCTTCGGTTCGCACCGGCATGCCGTTGCCACCCCAGCGCAGCAGGATTGTTCCCCGGCCAAGGCCGCACTGTTCGTAGAAAGCCAGTGCCGGCTCGCAATTGGTGGTGAAGAACAGCGAAGGGGAGAGCCGCATCCTGTCTTTCCCTGCCGGATCAGTGCGCGGCGGCAGTGGCGGCGGCAATGAGCGCGTCGCCGGTAAATTGCCTGTCGCCGATGCCCCAGCCGCCGTCGGGCGCGTTGACGATGTTGATCCAGGTGTTTTCTGGCTTGTGCCCGGGCGCGCAGAGTTCGGCGACAATGCCGGCGGCCGTGGTGATGAATGCCTGGCGGGCCTCGATCGAGCCAAGTCCGATATTGGGCAATTTCAACTCAACCATCACGACGGGCCTGTTGGTGCCGCCGGCATAGATGTGGCGGGACGGCAGGATATGGACCGTGCCGCCGACGATGGCGCTGAAGAAGGAATTGCCGGTGGCGCCCGAAGCTTCGATGAGGGCGGCGCTGAGGCGCGGCAGGATTTCGTGCTCTCCGGCCCCTGTCAGTACGCCTTCCGGCGCGGTCACGGTGATGGGCATTTGGTCTCTCCTTGTCCTCGGGCTGCATGGTCTTGCCGGAAGCATTGTCTTTCGGCTTGCCATGTTTCGTATCAATTGTTACGTTATGCGAAACGGGCAAGTCAACAGGTTTCGTATCGATCACTATGGAAAATTTGGAAAAGGCCCGGGGTGGTCGTCCCCGCGCGTTCGACCCCGACCAGGCGCTGGATGCGGCGATGCATCTGTTCTGGGAACATGGCTACGAGGCGACGTCGCTGGCCATGTTGCGCGAGGCGATGGGGCTGACGCCGCCGCAGATCTACAACGCCTTCACCGACAAGGAGACTTTGTTCCGCAAGGCACTGACGCGCTACCACGAGACGGAGATCGGCTTTGCGCTGGACGCGCTGAGCGCGCCGGTACCGACTCGCGAGGCGATCCGGCGGCTGCTGCAGGGCGCGGCGGAGGCCTATTCCAGGCCCGGCAAGCCGGGTGGATGCCTTTTTGTCAGCGGCGCCCTGGCAGCCTCGCCGCAGGCACACGCCATCGCGGATGAACTCAAGGCCTATCGCAAGGCGAGCGAGGCGGCGATTGCGGACCGTCTGGCCAAAGGCCAGGCGGTGGGCGATCTGCCAGCAGGCTTCTCCGTCGAGAGCTTCGCCAAATACATCGCCGGCGTCATGAACGGCATGTCGATCCAGGCGCGGGACGGCGCATCGTCCGACGAGTTGCGCATTATGGCCCAGACCGCACTTGCGGCCTTGCCGCCCGAAGAGCAAAAACGGGGAGCATGATTCAAGGACGGAACGCCATCATGGATCTTTTCCCCGAAGCCGAGAAGCCGGTCGAAATCATCCCGGCCAAGAAGCTCGCCGCTCGCGCTGCGGCGCTTTTTGTCGCGCCGGCCGATCATTTCCAGACAAGTCCGGTAGAGGAATTGCGGCTCGGCTTCGACGGCATTTTGGGCGATTTCCACGCCGGATCGACGCGGCGTTCGGGCGGGCGCGAACCCTGGTATCCGCGCGGCACCGAAATGCGCAACGAGCGGCAGCTGTCGATCGTGGCTGCGGATGAACTGGCCATCGTCGCCGAGCGGATGGGCCTTCCCGTGATCAAGCCGGAATGGATCGGCGCCAATCTGGTGATCGAAGGCGTGCCGCATCTGTCGATGCTGCCGGCCGGCACGCTGCTGTTCTTCAAGGATGGCGTCACCCTCAAGGTCGACGCCCAGAACGGACCATGTCGCATCGCCGGGCGATCGATCGCCGAAAATGCTGATATGGCCGACATCGAGGCCGGCGCGCTGCTCTTTCCCAAAGTGGCCAAACGGCTGCGTGGCGTGGTCGCCTGGGTCGAGAAGCCCGGAACGATCAGCGTCGGCGAAGAGATTTCGGCGCGGGTGCCGGAGCAGTGGATTTATCAGGCATAGTTCCTTCCGGGCTCGATCGGCGGGAGAAGGGCAGGGCCACGCTTGAGCTCACAGGGCGCAGGCGGACTGCCGGAATAGCAGTTTGACAGGTTGCAAATGATTGTCCGAACTAGCCGCAGAGAGATCCTCAAATATATGGGAGCGACGATAGTGGTTAGCGCGACACCAGCCATGGCGGACGGCGACTGGCAGACTGCCGCGCCAAACACGATGGGATTCAAATCCGACCCCGCAACGAGCTTCGACGAGCTGGCGAAGACGGGCAAACTGGCAGGGGTCCATGGGGTCGTTGCCCTTCGGGGCGGTCGTATCGTGTTCGAGCGCTACATGGACGGGAACGACATGAGATGGGGGCAGTCGCTCGGGAACGTGGCATTTGGACCCGAAACGCTGCACGATGTCAGGTCCGTCACCAAAAGCATCGTCGGTCTCCTCTATGGCATCGCGCTCGCCGGCGGCAAGGTGCCGGGGCTTGACGAACCCGTTATCGCGCAGTTTCCAGAGTACATTGATCTTGCCGGCGATCCGCAGCGCAAGCGCCTGACCATTCGCCATGCCTTGACCATGACGCTTGGCACAGAGTGGAATGAAAATATTCCATACACCGACCCGGCCAACAGCGAAATCGCCATGGAACAGGCGCCGGATCGGTATCGCTTCATCCTCGATCGCCCGATACTCATCGAACCGGGAAAGAGATGGACCTACAGCGGCGGAGCCGTAGCGCTGCTTGGGAGGATCATCGAGAGAGGCGCTGGCCAGAGCTTGCCTGACTTCGCGCGGGGAGCGCTGTTTGATCCCCTGGGGATCAACGCCATGGACTGGATTCGCGGACAGGACGGCGAAGCGTCGGCGGCATCGGGGCTGCGGCTGGCGCCGCGCTCGCTGGCTCGCATTGGGCAGATGATACTGCAGGACGGTCAGTGGGAAGGCCGTCCGATCGTGTCAAAATCCTGGCTCGATCAGAGTTTCCAGCCCGCCGCATTGGTCGACATCGGCTGGCCGGGAATGCGCTACGGCTATCTCTGGTATCTGGGCGAAGAGGCCATAACGGATAGAGCCGGGACGTATGGGGAGCGGTTTGTCGCCGCCTTTGGAAATGGCGGACAAAGGTTGTTTGTCTTCCCCGGCCTCGATTTCGTACTCGCCATAACGACCGGAAACTACGATTCTCCCGATCAGTGGCGAGCGCCGGCGGCCATATTGTACAACGTATTTCTTCCCAGCCTGACCGGCACCTGACCGATCGCAACCAGCCCGGGCCAGCTGCATCGCCTTGAGGGCGATGCAGCTGGTGCGCCTCAGCCCTTGCGGTTCTTCCTGGCGCCTTGCGCCATGACGGACACGTGGTCCCACTTGTCCCAGGTGGCGAGGCGGTTGGCGTATTCCTGGCGGATCATCGGCAGGCCGCCATCGCCGAAGAACACCCTGAGCGGGGGCTCGGCGGCGTCGACAATGGCCAGCATCGCCGGACCGGTCGCTTCGGGATCGCCGGCGACCGAATTGGCGCGGCGCTCGGCCATCTTGGCGCGGGCGGGCGCATAGGCCTCCATCGGCTTGGAGATCTTGGCCGAGGCGCCGGACCAGTCGGTGGAGAAGCCGCCTGGCTCGACCAGCGTGACATGGATGCCGAATTCCCCAACCTCGATGCTGAGCGACTGGCTGAAGGCTTCCAGCGCCCATTTCGAGGCGTGGTAGAGGCCGAGCGAGGCAAAGGCGTTGACGCCGCCGATCGACGAGATCTGGATGATGTGGCCGGAGCGCTGTGCCCGCATGATCGGCAGCACCGCCTGCGTGACCCAGAGCGCGCCGAATACATTGGTTTCGATCTGGTCGCGGGCTTCCTGCTCGCTGACTTCCTCGATGGCGCCGAAATGGCCGTAGCCGGCATTGTTGATGACGACGTCGAGCCGGCCAAAACGCTTGTGCGCCTCGGCGACAGCCGCATCGACGGCTTTCTTGTCGGTGACGTCGAGCTTGATCGCGGCGATGTTGTCGCCATATTTCTCGACCAGATCGGCGAGCGTGCCGGCATCACGGGCGGTCGCGGCAACGCGGTCGCCGCGCGCCAATGCGGCCTCGGCCCAGACGCGGCCAAAACCCTTCGACGATCCGGTGATGAACCAAACCTTGTTTGTCATGATGTGGAATCCTTGCCCCTGCGGGCGCAATTCTGGATGAAAGCGGAGGCTCCTCCGATTTCGCGCATATACGGTCTATGCCGTGATTTTCCAGAGGCGAGGGGAATCTTTTTGAACGGACGCCCTTTGATCAGGGATACGTCACCTGAGACGACCAGGCCGGATCGTCGTGTTTTTGCCAGTAAAGCGCCATCAGCCGGCCGGTAACAGGCCCGACCTTGCCGTCGGCGATCGCCGCGCCATCGATCTCGGCCACCGGCATGATGCCGCCGGCGGTCGAGGTGATGAAGACCTCGTCGGCCGCCTTGAGCGCGGCGACGCTGACATCGGCGGCAGCGGCGACAAGACCTTCTTCGACGCAGAGATCGAAGACGGTGCGGCGGGTGATGCCAGGCAGCACGCCGATGGCCGGCGTCGACAGTTTGCCATCCTTGACGCAGAAGACGTTGAAGCCCGGGCCTTCGGCGACATTGCCGTTGAAGTCGAGGATGAGCGCCGTCTCCGCGCCGCGGTCATAGGCGTCGTAGAGGCCGCGCACCAGGTCGAGCCAATGGTAATTCTTGATCGACGGATCGACCGAAGCCGGCGGGATGCGCACCTTGTCGCTGATGGCGACGCGCAGGCCGCGCCGCAGCTGCTCGGCATTGGCGACCGAGCCGAACGGCACCGCAAAGGCCATGAAGCGGTTGATCGCCTGGCGCGGATCGCGGCTGAAGGTCGGCGAGGCGCCGCGCGTGCACAGCATTTCGACATAGGCGGCGCGATGACCCGACAGGGCGACGCAATTGTGCAGGATTTCGGCCACGCCATCCCTCTCGAAGGGGATGGTCATGCGCAGTTTTTCGAGGCCGCCGAAGAAGCGGTCGAGATGCAGGTCGAGGCGGAAGAAGCGGCCGTTCCAGACATGTACCGTGTCATAGGTGGCATCGGAATGCAGGAACCCCCAATCCAGCACCGACACCTTGGCCTGCGACATCGGCAGGTACTGGTCGTCGAGGTGGGCGATGCCGTCGGGATAGGCGTGCGGGTCGACATGGCGGTCGCCGACCGTGGGCAGCGGTTTTGCAGCCTGTGTTGCCGTCGTCTGGTCCATCGGGGCCTCCTCGCGGGCAGGGTAGGCGATCAGCCTACCGGCCTGGGACAGAAGGCATAGTGTCAGCCGTCCGGCGCTGTTCGTCCTCCGAATCCGGTCGATACACCGGATTGGAATTGCCTTATGATCCGATGGCTTGGAATGGAGGGGGATATGGGCAGGCTTGGGACCATCATCGCGACCATGATGATTTTCGCCACCGCGGGCAAGGCCGGCGCGCAGTGCGTGAAACAGGGCGACGAACTCTGCCAGAACGGCCAGACCTATCGCTGCGAGAAGACCGGCAGCGAGTTGACGCCGATCTTCCAGAACCTGCCTTGCGCGGTGAATGCGCCGGCGCAGACGCTGACGGGCACCTGGATCGGCAGCGGCCACCAGAGCCCGGCGGGTGATGCCGGCGCCGACTGGTCGATCGCCATGACCATCAGGGATGACGGCGCGTCGATCGACTATCCGTCACTCGGCTGCGGCGGATCACTGTCGCAGACGTCGAGGGACGCGGCGTCGGCGGAATTCCACGAGAGCATCACCTACGGCCAGGACAAGTGCATCGATGGCGGCGACATCACCGTCCGGTTCTTCAAGGGAAACCTTTCCTGGACCTGGGTCGGCCAGGCCGACGGCCAGCCCTACAACGCGATCGCCGTGCTGACGCAGCAATAGCCGCCTCATTCCTCCTCGTCGTCGGCGTCGAGCAGGCGTGTCGCGCGCCAACGGGTGAGCACGATGTTGGTCTGCTCGATGACGAAGAAGCGGGCGGAGTCGCGGTCATACCCCTCGGCCAGCAGCTTTTCGTAGTCGGTATGCATGTGGCGGATGTGGGCAATGGTTGCCAGCCACACGGCAATGCCTGGCGGCAAGGTTTTCATATGCACGGCGCCGGCATCCGCGCGGATCTTTTCCATGTCGGCATAGGGCGCCAGCGGCAGAAGGGCTGTCAGCGCCTTGGCAATGGCGCGGCGGCGGCCGGTTGGTGCCGTCATCGCTCATCGCGCCCTTCGATGGTCGCCTCCGGTATGGCGTCGGTCGAGGCGAAGTACGGCTTGATGTCGATGACCGGCGTGCCGTCGAGCACGTCGATGGCGTCGAGATCGATGCGCCCGGTGGCGATGTCCAATCCGACGAGCCTTGCCACATGCAGGCCGACCGGGTTCGGCCGGGCAGGGGAGCGCAGGCCGAATACGCCTTTTGCTTCAGCCGCATGGCGGGGTTTCTGCACAATCAGATTCCGCGGCGCATGATGCAGCCAGGACAGGATGATGACATGGCTGGCGCGTTCCAGGCCCTGCAAGCCAGGGCGATAAAGCGCGTCGATGGTCAGCACCGCCGGCTGCCCGGCCTCGCGCGCCGTGCGCATGTTCTTCGGGCAGCTTTCCCGTGTCGTCCAGGGCGAGGCGATGCGGCCTATGAAGACGACGCCGCCATCCGCCGGCATCTTTGCCGGATCCTGGTCCAGCCTCTGCTCGCCTTCGCGTGCCTCGAACATTTCGCGTGGCCCGCTCATTCTGCTCATCTCTGTTTTGGCGTCTGTCATTGTCCGAAGACCGCACCACATTTTCGGGCGGTGCGCACCCGAAAATCACGCATGCGGCATTTTCTTGTCCGGAAGCGACATAGCGCTTGCAAGGTTTTGAAAATCGACATAAACATATGTTTATATCTTTTTCAAAGTGAATGCGCTGAAAAGAGAATACGCTGATGCATGTTTCGCTCGACACCATGGTGGATACGCTGAAGGCGGCGGCCGAATCCAGCCGTCTGCGCATATTGGCACTGTTGTCGCGTGGCGACCTCACCGTTTCCGATCTTACGGAAATTCTCGGCCAGTCGCAGCCGCGCGTCTCGCGGCATTTGAAGCTGCTGCTCGAGGCCGGGCTGATCGGCCGTTACCAGGAAGGATCGTGGGCGTTCTTCCGCCTGTCGGATACCGATTCCGCGCGTGACTTCGTCATGGGGCTGGTTTCCAGCATTCGCGGCGCCGACCCGCAGGTCGAGCGCGATCTCGAACGCCTGGCCTCGGTCAAGCGCAAGCGGCAGGACCGAGCGGCGGAGTATTTCTCGGTGAATGCCGCAAGCTGGGATCATATCCGCTCGCTGCATGTGCCGGACCGTGCGGTCGAGGCGGCGATGCTGAAGCTGGTCGGCAAGCGGCCGTTCCAGTCTATGCTGGATCTCGGCACCGGCACCGGCCGGCTCCTCGAAATCTTCTCGCCGCTCTACCGGCGCGGTGTCGGCATCGACATGTCGCGCGAGATGCTGACCGTGGCGCGCGCCAATCTCGACAAGGCTGGCGTTTCGAACGCGCAGGTGCGGCAGGGCGACATCTTCTCGCCGCCGGTCGAGCGCGATGCTTTCGATCTCGTCACCATCCATCAGGTGTTGCACTATCTCGACGATCCGGCCCGCGCCATCCACGAGGCGGCGCGGCTTTTGCGGCCGTCGGGCCGGCTGGTTATCGTCGACTTCGCGCCGCACACGCTGGAATTCCTGCGCGAAGAGCACGCGCATATGCGCCTTGGCTTTTCCGACCGGCAGATCGGCGAATGGTTTGCCGAGGCCGGCGTCGATCTCGAGGATGCCCAGGAATTCGAGCCGCGCGGCGGCAATGAGGCCAGGCTCACCGTCAAACTCTGGCTTGGCCGCGACCGGCGCCTGCTGATTGCCGACCCTGCCAATGACAGCCAGCAGACCAAAGTGAATTCGATAGGGGAAATCGCCTGATGAACCAGTTCCGCTTTTCCCGCCGCCCCGACATTGGCGACAAGGTCAAGGTTTCCTTCGAATTCTTCCCGCCCAAGAACGACGAGATGGAGGCGCGCCTCTGGGACACGGTCACAAGGCTGGAACCGCTGAAGCCGAAATTCGTCTCGGTGACCTATGGCGCCGGCGGCTCGACGCGTGAGCGCACGGCGCGCACCATCGGCCGCATCCTGAACGAGACCAGCCTGACGCCGGCCGCGCACATGACCTGCGTCGATGCCGCCCGTCATCAGGTCGACGCGGTGATCCAGGAATTCGCCGATATGGGCGTCAAGCGCTTCGTCGCCCTACGCGGCGATCCGGCCGCGGGCGTGGGCACCGCCTACCGCCCGCATCCGGACGGCTACGCCAACGGTGCCGAACTGGTGGGCGCATTGAAGGGCGCCGGCGATTTCGACATTTCGGTTTCGGCCTATCCGGAGAAGCATCCGGAGAGCCCCGATTTCGCCACCGATATCGACATGCTCAAGCGCAAGGTCGACAATGGCGCGACGCGGGCGATCACCCAGTTCTTCTTCGACAATGATCTCTACGAGCGCTACGTCGAGCGCGCGCGGCGCGCCGGCATCTACATCCCGATCGTTCCCGGCATCCTGCCGGTGCACAATTTCACCCAGGTCGCCAATTTCTCGGCGCGCTGCGGCGCGCTGGTGCCGGCATGGCTGGCCGAGCGCTTCGAGGGCCTGCAGAACGATCCGCAGACCCATGCGCTGGTGGCATCCGCGGTCGCCGCCGAACAGGTGCTGGACCTGGTCGAACGCGGGGTGGGCGACTTCCACTTCTACACGATGAACCGCGCCGACCTCGTTTTCGCCATCTGCCACATGATCGGCATCCGCTCGCACGAGGCGGAGGTGGCAGGTTCGGCTGCGGCGTGAGGTGTAATGCATGTCGCCCAAAAGTGGCCCCCGTTTTGGGAGAACGACATGCATAAAAAAAGACCTAAAGCGCGCCGCATGAATCCGTTCGGACGCGACGCGCTTTAGCCCGAACAGCAAAAGGCCGGGTAAAAACCCGGCCTTTCGAATTGCTTAGACTATCTGGTGCTGGTCTTCCCCGTTTTGGCGGGTTCAGGGAAGGACGCCCATAATGAGGGCGCCGATGAAAGCAAACGCAGCACAAATCATCAATGCGTTGATTGGCCTCGTAAGTCCCATGACATAGCCTCCTCTTAAAGAGCTATGCCCTGGAGTCTAGGTTCATTTGTGCCACAGGCAAGCGGAAAATGTGCTGCATTGCGACGTGATTGTGAAATTTGCGACCTCGGTTTTGCCGTTAGCCGTTGAAACTTCTCGGCAAAAACCCGCTGCGGACCTGTGAATAAATTGTGGCGGCGGCGTGTCGATGCTGTGTCATGGCAGCGCTACCGCCGCGAAGGTCGGCTTCGATTTTCGCGCCAATGCAGAGATTCAATCGGAGTGGTTAGAGCGTTCCTTGAGCGTTGGACGCGCTGTGCTCTAGCGTCGGCCGAATACTCGTCCATCGATGGTGAGCAGGCCAAGTGCGATCAGCACCACGCCGCCGATCTCGAACAATTCCAGCCGCTCGCCCAGGAAAAGAAAACCGAGCAGCATGGCGCTGGCCGGCACGATCAGCGTGACCAGCGAGGCGTTGGTGGCGCCGGCCGAGGCGACGAGGTTGAAATAGAGGATGTAGGCGAAGGCAGTGGAGAGCAGTGCCAGTGCCAGCACCGCCGCCCAGACCGGCGGCGAGGCCGAGAACAGGCCGGCCGGGCCGTGCGTGAGCATCACGACCGGTATCATGATGATGGTCGAAGCGGTCAGCTGCCCGGTGGCGATGACCGGCGAGGGCACGCCCTTGAAGTGGCGGGCGACCATCAGCGCGACGCCATAGGACAGAGACGCTCCGATCAGCGCGAATTTCGCCCACACCGGGCCGCCGAGCCCGGCGAGCAGGCCGGGACCGATCATGACGGCGGTGCCGGCGACGCCGAGCCCGATGCCGGCGAGCTTGTTCCAGGAGAGCTTCTCGTCCGATGTCAGCGCGTTGGCGAGAATCAGCGTCCAGAACGGCGTCGTCGCGTTGAGCACCGAGGCGACGCCGGCGCCAAGCTCGGTCTGGCCGGCGAAGATCAGCGAGAAGGGGACGACATTGTTGGTGAAGGCCAGCAGGAAGAACAGGCTGGCATGGGGAAAGGCAAGGCGGAAGGACGGGCCGCGCAGGGCGAGATAGATCTGCAGCGCGATTGCGGCGATGGCGACGCGAAACAGCACCAGCACCAGCGGGTGAAGCTCCGCCACCGCGATGCGGGCGAAGAAGAACGAACCGCCCCAGATGGCGCCAAGCAGCAGCAATTGCCCCCAATCGGCGAGCGTCATCGGTCCGCGTGGTGCTGATGCAGCGGCAATTGCCATGTGGAATCGTCCTCCCCCCGATGGGCCGACATGCCGGCCGGTCAGGAAGATGGCATAGTCTGTCTTATGACAAGGGCCACCCGAAACCTGATCGCTGGCAAACGATGCTGCCAAAACTACCGCCGCAGCGTCAGGTGCACGAGACACAGAATTGTTTTCATTGGCCGCTAGCTTGGATTAATTGTGCGCAGCCGAGATCGAGGATTCGTCAATGCAGCGATTCGAGAATGCCCGCGAGGCGGCACTGGCGCTTCGTCCCGACGATCCGGTCTATTGCTTCCGCCCGCAGGTGCTCAAGGCCGATGCCAGGCAGTTCATGGGCATGTTCCCCGGCAAGACCGCCTATGCGGTCAAGACCAATGGCGAGCAGATCGTGCTGAAGACCTTGGTCGAGGCCGGCGTCACCGCCTTCGACGTCGCTTCGCCCGGCGAATTCGCCGCCGTGCGCGCCGTCTCCTCCGATGCCGAGATGCTCTACATGCACCCGGTCAAGGCACAGTCGGATATCAAGCTGGCGCTGGAGAAATACGGCATCCGCGTCATTTCGCTCGACCATGAGGACGAAATCACCAAGCTGACGCGGGTGGTGCGGGCACTCGACATCGACCCGGGCTCGATCAGCGTGTTCGTGCGCATCCAGACGAAAGGGTCGGCGGCTTACGAACTGTCGAAGAAGTTTGGCGCCGGGCCGGCCTATGCGGTCGAGCTCGCCGAGCGACTGAACCGCACCGGCTACAAGGTCGGCCTGTGTTTCCATGTCGGCAGCCAGATCGAGGATCCCGACACCTATGAGCGGGCGCTGGCTTCGGCCGACTGGGTGCGCAACCGGCTGACCTTCGACGTCGCCGGGCTCGATGTCGGCGGCGGCTTTCCGGCCGAATACGGCCACGATCCCAACCGCAAGCAGATCGAGATGCCGTCGCTCGGCCAGATCATGTCGCGGCTTTCCGGCGACCTGAAGGAATACCAGTTCGACCAGATGCCGCTGGTGGCGGAGCCGGGCAGGGTGATTGTGGCGCGCTGCCTGTCGCTGATCGTGCGGGTGCTGTTGCGCAAGGGCAAGCGGCTTTACATCAATGACGGCATCTGGGCATCGCTGTCGGATTCATGGACCGGCAAGATCACGCTGCCGGCGCGTTTCATCCCCGATCCGGCAATCAGGACCCGCAATGGCGACGAAAAGAACATCGTGCCGTTCAAGGTCTGCGGCGCGACCTGCGATTCCGTCGACATCCTGTCCAGGCCGTTCTGGCTGCCGGAAACCGTCGACACAGGCGACTGGATCGAAATCGGCCATATTGGCGCCTATTCGCTGTCGCTTCGCACACGCTTCAACGGCTTCTATCCCGACACATTCGTCGAGGTGACGACGCCGTTCGACGAGGGCGACGCGCCGCAAGGCTTCGCCAGCCTGGAGACGATGGCGGATTAGGGGTAGGGAGTGGGCAGTAGGCAGTAGGCAGTAGGCAGTAGGGATCGTTGATTATTCCCTCGCTTTGAATGTCACCTTCGGTATTTGCCTACTGCCTACTGCCTACTTCCCGTCCTTACGCCACGCCACCGCCGGCCTGGATGTTCTCGCCGGTCAGCCAGCGGGCCTCGTCGCTGGCCAGGAAGACCGCGACATCGGCAACGTCGCGCGGCGCGCCGATCCTGCCGAAGGGCGACATGCCAGCCGCCACGGCGCGATCGCGCTCGGGAAGCAGGTCCGTGTCGGTGAAGCCCGGCGACAGCGCATTGACGGTGACGCCGCGCGATCCGAGTTCACGCGAAAGCACACGGACGAACTGTTCGACGGCGCCCTTGCTGCCGAGGTAGAGCGCCGTCTGCGTGAAGAACATCTTCGTGCCGCCGGTGGAGACAGCGATGATACGGCCGCCGTCGCGCACCCGGCGCGCGGCTTCCTGAAGCGTGAAGAAGGTGCCCTTGGCATTGGTGCCGAAGACCTGATCGAAATCGGCTTCGGTCACCTCGGTCAGCGGTTTGATGACGGCGACGCCGACATTGGCGACGACGATGTCGATTGCGCCCAGCTTGCTCTCGGTCTCGTCAAACAGGCGGCTGACATCGGAAACGCTTGATATGTCGGCCTGGATAGCGAGCGCCTTTCCACCCTTGCCGGCGATGCCGGCGACGACCTCTTCTGCGGCTTTCCGGTTGCCGACATAGTTGACGACGACGGCAGCGCCCTGGGCCGCGAGTCCTTCGGCGATGGCCCGGCCGATGCCGCGCGAACTGCCGGTGACGATTGCGGTTTTGCCGTGCAGAGACTGGGACATGATCAATTTCCTTCAACCATCCTGGCCCGCGGCTTTGCCCGCGATGTGGCCGATGGCTGAGAAATAGCGGCATGCAATTGATCAGATAATGACCTATTATCTGACTGGCTTGTTAATCCATGGATACATAATGCGCGGATCCGAATTCACCGAGCTCAAGGCATTTTCCGCCATCGTCGAAGAGGGCAGTTTCGTCCGTGCCGCCGCGAGGCTGCGCGTGTCGCCGCCGGCGCTCAGCCAATCCATCCGGCAGTTGGAGGCGCGCGTCGGCGTCAGGCTCCTCAACCGCACGACGCGCAGTGTCTCCGCGACCGCCGCCGGCGACGCGCTTTTTTCGCGCCTTGCCGTCGCGTTTGGCGAACTGGAAAGCGCCATTGCCGATGTTCATGCGGCCCGCGATCGGCCGGCGGGTTTGCTGCGCATCAATGTGCCGCGTGTCGCCGCCATGCGGTTCATCGCGCCGATCCTCGGGGACTTCCAGCGCTGCTATCCCGATATCGCGCTGACCGTCATCGTCGACGACAGGCTGGCCGACATTGTCGAAGGGCGGTTCGATGCAGGAATCCGGCTCGGCGAACGGCTGCAGAAGGACATGGTGGCAGTGAAACTGAGCGAGGATCTGCAGATGGCCGCGGTGGCCGCTCCCGCCTATCTCGAGAACCGGGTCATACCGCGTCATCCGCAGGAACTGCACCAGCACCAATGCATCAAATTTGAGTGGCCGGGCGGCGGCAACCTCTATCGATGGGAGTTCGCGCGCGGCAAGCGGGCCCTGGAAATCGCCGTCGAAGGCAGCCTGACCGTCAATGATACCGAACTGATGCTCACTGCCGTGCTGGATGGCGTGGGCGTTGCCTATATGCTCGAATACCAGGTTCGGCCCTGGATCGAGCAAGGCCGGCTGGTCCGTTTCCTGGAAGCCTGGTCGCCCAGTTTTCCCGGCTTTTATCTATATCACCCAAGTTCGCGGCACGTGCCGCCAGCCTTGCGCGCGTTCATCGATTTCGTGCGGGCAAGGAGAGTAGTGAGTAGTGAGTAGTGAGTAGTGAAAAATTCCCTACTGACTATTCACCCCGTCACAGCTTGGCCAAAAGCTCCGGTGTCGGCCAGCCGTCCACCGGCAGGCCAAGCCGCATCTGCTCCTTGCGGATCGCTTCGCGGGTGTTGGTGCCCAGAATGCCGTCGACCGTGCCGACGTCGTAGCCCCGGCCTTCGAGCTTGGTCTGCAGCGCCTTCATCTGGTCGTTGTTGAGGCCCGGTTCGGGGGTGCGTGGATCAAGCGGCGGCGCACCGGCGAGCCGAGCGGCGAGATTGGCGGCGGTCAGCGCGTAGGTGAAGGACTGGTTCCATTCGAGATAGACGTCGAAATTGTCGTAGGTGAGGAAGGCCGGGCCCTTGCGGCCCATGGGTAGCGCCAGGCCGGCCTTGAGGCCCTTGTCGACGAGCGGCGAGCCGTCGGGATTGGTGACGCCCCACTGCGCCCATTGCGTCAGCGGCAATTTGTTGGTGCGCCCCGTCTGGTCCCACGGCATCTCGTCGGGCACGCGCACTTCCTGGATCCAGGGCTCGTCGCGCTTCCAGCCGCGCGACAGCACCTTGTTGGCGGTGGTCATGATCACGTCGGGCACGCTGTTGCGCAGATCGATCTTGCCGTCGCCGTCGCCGTCGACGCCCCGGGCCAGATAGTCCGAAGGCAGGATCTGCGTCTGGCCGATCTCGCCGGCCCAGGCGCCCTTGACGTCGGCCGGCAGCACGCCGCGATCGATCAGCTCCAGAAGCGGCACCAGCTGCTGGCGGAACAGCTGCGGGCGGCGGCAATCATGCGAAAGCGTCACCAGCGCGCTCAGCGTGTGGAAATCGCCCTGTACGGCGCCGAAATCCGTCTCCAGCGCCCAGAAGGCGGTGATGACCGGCGCCTGTACGCCGAACTGCTGGTCGGCGCGGGCGAAGACATCGGCGTATTTCTTCATGTTCGCCGCGCCTTGCTTCAGCCGGTAGGCCGAGATCATGCGGTTGGAGAACTCGATGAAGGTCTGGGTGAAAACGCCTTGGGCGCGGTCGCGCGCCAGCGCCCTCTCGTCCAAGGAGGCATCTTCCAGCGCGTCGAGGCCGACGGCGCCGACACCGGCGGCCTTGGCTTCCTCCGCCACGCCCTGTTTCCAGGTTTCGAAGTCGCCGCCGCATTCCTGCGCCATCGCCGGCAAGGCCGTGGCGCACAGGAATAGCGCCGCGAGGGCTTGGGAACGCAGTCGCATCAGCTTCCTTTCGAAACGAAGAGGGCATTGTCGTGCCTGGCTGGAAGCCCAACGCCCCTGAATAACCGGCGGTTGCAGTCTTTACCGCTGGCTGTGTCGAAAAGCAGGCGGCAGCCCCGGTGTCAACGGGTGTTCTGCCGCAGCCACTTATTCCATGCGGCTTCGCTGCCGTTGAAGACGTTGATGTCTGATTTGCCGGTCATGCCGGGGACGATGCCTGTCCCGGTGTATTGCCAGAAGGTGAAGGGGTGGCTGCCATATTTTTCGCGCGGGTGGCCGGCGACCGAGCGCAGCCAGTAGGGATAGCCGCGGAAGGTCGACAGCTGGTTGTCGTCGAAGAAGTCGACGGATGTATAGATGATCGGCTTCTTGCCGTAATGCCGCTCGACGATCTGGAGGAAGGTGGTCATCTCCGCGCGCACGGTGGCGGCGTCGGGGCGCAGCCTGCAGGTCGGCGATTTCGGGTTCCATTCCATGTCGAGGACCGGCGGCATGGCCGAGCGGTCGAGGGGAACGTTCTGGATGAACCAGCGCGCCTGCTGGGCGGCCGGGGTGCAGAAATAGAAGAAATGATAGGCCGCGCGCGGGACGCCGGCGGCTTTCGTGCGCGCCCAGTGCTCGTTGAAATACTCGTCGAAGCGGTCGCCACCCTCGGTGGCCTTGATGAAGGCGAAGGAAATGCCGCTTGCCTTGGCCGTCGGCCAGTCGACCGAGGTCTGGTACTTGGAGACGTCGGTGCCGTGAACGGCATAGTTCCACGGCGCGCCGCTGTCCCACTCATGCGGCTTGGAATCCTCGAAGCGCGGCGCACGCACGGCGACTGTCGGGCTGCTGGAAGCGGATGGCGACAGGGGCGACAGATCGTCCACCGTCGAGCAGGCGCCAAGCAGCGTCAGCATGAAAAGGGCCGCAAGACGGCGCATCACAACTTCCAAGCCGGAAACAGCCGGTCGCTGATGGGTCTGTGAACCGATGGCCGACGATTGGTCGAGCCCCCTCCAGGCGATCGCCCCACAGCATCGCCCAGTCTATCTGTTTTCGTGCATGTCGTCCCAAAACCGCAGCGCGCTTTTCGGGCGGCATGCATCCTGTGATCGCCGATCATGGTTGATAATCCGTTGACGGCGCTCGACAAGAGCCCTGATTTTGCGGAAGCAATGGCGGCAATTCGATGACATAAGGGCGGGCGAAAGCCCGGGAGGAAGCGGATGCGGTTTGTCGTCAAGATCGTCAAATGGCTGCTTGGCCTGATCGTTCTGGCGGTCGCCGGGCTGTTTGCCTGGCTCTACATCGCGCCGCCCGAACTGATCCGCGTCGGTTCCGGCTATTCGGCCAAGATCGTCTGCTCCAACGTCTTCATTGCCGGGCGCGATGCCAACGAGGTGCTTGCCGTCGACGTGCAGGCGCCGGGCCACCCGCTGTTGCGGCTGATGCGGGTCTCGGTCGACAAGAACCGGGGGACGGTTTCGGCGGGCCTGCTAGGCTTCCTCGGCAAGAGCGAGGCGGTTTCGCGCGATGGACTGGGCTGCGCCTCGATCCCCGACGGCGATGTCGGCAAGGCGCGGCGCACGGCGGTTCATGTCGAACCCGCGGCGACCAGCCAGGATACGCTGTGGCCCGAAGGCGAGCGGGTCGAGGCGTCGCAGGATCCGGTGATTGCCAAGCTGCTCGACGATGCGGCGCTGACCGGTGCAGGCATGCGCGCGGTGGTCGTGGTCAAGAACGGCCGCGTCGTCGCCGAACGCTATGGCCAGGGCTTTTCCGCCAAGACGCCGCTGCTCGGCTGGTCGATGACCAAGACGGTCAACGCCGCCATCATCGGCACGCTGGTCAAGGACGGCAAGATGGCCGTCGACAACAAGGGCCTGTTCGCCCCTTGGAAGGCGGACGGCCGTGCCGCCATCAGCCTCGCCGACATGATGGCGATGTCGAGCGGGTTGGAGTTCAACGAGGATTATGGCGACGTGGCCGACGTTACGCGCATGCTCTATCTCGAACCCGACATGGCGGGCTTTGCCGAATCAAAGCCTCTGGCGGGCGAGGTCGGCAAGGTCTTTTCCTATTCGAGCGGCACGGCGGTGATGCTGTCGCGGCTCTGGCAGGATGCGATCGGCGACAAGGCCAAGGCGCTGACATGGCCACGCAGCGCATTGTTTGAGCCGCTCGGCATGCACAGCGCCGTGCTCGAAACCGACGAGCAGGGCACGTTCGTCGGCTCGTCCTATCTCTACGCCACCGCGCATGACTGGGCGCGCTTCGGCCAGTTCCTGCTGCAGGGCGGCGTGTGGAACGGCAACCAGGTGCTGCCGGCCGGCTTCGTCGACTGGATGCGCGAACCGGCGCCTGCCTCGAAAGTCTACGGCAAGGGCCAGTTGTGGATCGAGGCGCCGGGCGATGAGGACAACCCCGGCGCCGGCGTCGCCGCCGGCCTGCCCAAGGACACTTACTGGATGGAAGGGCATGACGGCCAGACTGTCGCCATCATTCCCTCGGAGCAGTTGGTGATCGTGCGGCTGGGGCTGACGCCGGCCAAGGTCGGCTATCGCCCGCAGACGATGGTGGGCGCGCTGATGAAGGCGCTGCATTAGCTAGTTGCGCGGCCCAATCACGCCCAGCCAGGCATAACCGCGATAAAGCGTGCGGAAACGGAAGGTTGCGCCGGTTCGCCGAGATTCCGATTCCAGAACCTCGCGCAGCGACTCACGCGGCGTGACGTGGAATTTTCTGAGCCAGCCGCGCAGCAAGCTCCGGAACCAGCCCGGCAGGCCTTCCTGCTGGCCGAAATCGACGACATGCAGCGAGCCGTTGGGGGCGAGCGCCGCCAGTGCCGCAGACACCGTCTTTTCCCAACCGGGGATCATCGACAGCGAATAGGAGACGAAGATGCGATCGAAGCGCTCGATGCCGTAGAGGGAGCCCGCGTCGAAATCGGTGGCGTCGCCTCGCGCCAGCGTGACGCGTCCGGACAGGCCTTCGCGGTCGATCGCCTTGCCGGCCGTTTCCAGCATCTCGGCCGAGATGTCCAGGCCGAAGAAGCGGGCATCGGGATACCGGCGGGCCGCGAGGATGATGTTGCGGCCGGTGCCGCAGCCGAGTTCCAGCACGGTGCCACCAGCCGGCACCTCCAGCCCATCAATCAGCCGGTCGCGGCCGAGCAGATAGTATTTGCGGGTCAGGTCGTAGATGTGGCGCTGCCAGCGATAGACGCCGTCCATCAGCTCGGCATGATTGGCCTTGAATTCGGGGCTGGCCGGCAGCTCGGTCGTGCTCATGCGGCGCGCTTCACGTAGAGGTGGAAGCCGCCATAGATGGCGGAGCGGTCGCGGGCCGAGAATTCGCGCGAGGCTTCGTCCTGATAGTCCCACTGGTCGAGCAGCGAGGTCGAGACGCGGCCCGGCAGCAGGCTCGGCTCGGCGGCGGTGCGGAAGATGACGCGGGCGCCAGCGGAGGCGGTGCGGCTGATTTCCGACCACAGCGCGTTGAGCTGGTCATCGGTCATCCAGTCCTGCGCGTCGAGCAGGATGAAGCGATCGACGGTGCCCGCATCCTTGCCGGCCAGGAACTCGATCAGATTGGCATGGTGGATGGCGACGCGGTCGACATTGCCGCGGATGGTTTCGTAGTTCTGCTTTTCCAGATAGGCGGGCAGGGCGGCCTCACCGGGATTTGGGTAGCGTCGGGCAAAGGCCTGCCAGGCGAAATAATTGTTTTCCAGGGGAAAATCGCAGGCGAGCTTTTCCAGCCGGGCCTTCAGCACGCTGGCCATCGTGCCGTCGCCTGACGTGATCAGCGAATCGTACTGCGCCGGCGGAATGCCGAGGCCGAACAGGGAGGCCTTGCGCGAGGTCGCCCATTTCAAAAGCTTCTTGTCGAAGACCGGCGCCAGCTCCTCGTTGAAGAAGCGGCGCTGTTCGCCAATGTTTTTGGCTTCCATCATGCGGGCCGGGTTGACGCCGAAGAACTTTGCCGTGCGATGGCCCATGGCGATGAACAGGCCGAGCAGGCCGGTCTGGTAGAAATTGCGGTCGAAGACGGCGATGCGCCGGCGGCCGCGCCAGTTGCGGCGCTCCCAGTACTGGCGGCTGACCGGATCGAGATGCGGTGCGATGAAACGATCATAGGCTTGCGAATTGTGGCAGGTGTCGGCGGCGCCGAAGAAACGGAACAGGTCGCCCTGCGAGGGCAGGTGGCGCATCGCCTCAAGCTTCATGCGGTTCAGCGCGACGTGAGCGGTGTTGAGGTCGACGGCGTCGACCCGTGCCGGCGAACGTGTGAGGTAGGCCAGGATGTTGCAGCCACCGGAAGCGATGGTGACGACACGGTGGCCCTGGCCGAGCTGCATGGCCTCCATGTCGACATCGGGATCTTCCCAGATCTGCGGGTAGACCAGGCCGGAAAACAGGAAGGCGAACAGCCGCTCGGAGATGCCGGCTTTGGAAAGCGCGCGGTTCTGGTAGACGGCCTTTCCAACTTCCTTGCCGCGGCGAAAAACCAGATCCGAGGAGACGTCCGTCATGACAAAGTGATTCCCCATTTGCTTTGCCGCAAGCGGGTAGCGCTCACCGATGACAGATGGATGACAGCAGCCGGCTTGCTGTAGCGCTCAAATCATTTGGCATCTCTGCGCAGCTTCATTTTGCAGTAGTTGTGGGCGGTCAAAGCGCTTTCAATGCTCGTTAAACGTCGAAATAGCGCCTGACAAGCTCATATTGGGCGATCGCATCGAGGACGACTCAATAAAAGAGTGACCCTTCCAGCCGTGCGTCCGCAGCTTACATGGAAGACTGCTGAAGCCACGCAACCCTCAAATGAGCGATCCAGACCGGACCAAAAATATAGATGGCGAACGTGCGAATCAAAGTCTTCCACAGAAGGACGTTGGTAGAATCGGTCGTATGGTACGCTGCCCAAGCGCCACGGCCCGTCGCGTGATCGTCAAAGCCGCCCGCGAAAAGTCCGAAGATCATGAACGCCATTACCAGTGTTGTGCTCACGGGTCGCGTCTTCATGGTTATGGCGGCGTTTGAAAGCAAATTTACATAAAAAACGATGCTGAAGATCGCGAAAAATACAGACAGCATAGATCGTGATGAAAACAGATTGCACTGATCATTGCTGGTGCCGTTCCATTGACTAATCTGATTGTACGTCTCCTCGTTTCCCGGCCATAACCAGCGCAGAGCCGGCATGTCGCGAAATGCACATGTATAGGCTGTAGGCAAGTATGGTGTGACAAGCCATGTTGTTGCTGACGCCGCAACCAAAAAACAGAAAGATGCGAGAAGCGTTCTGCGGCGCGCGCGCGTTTTCTGAACGTCTTCTTTGGACTGCGACATCGCCTCCCCCCGCTATAACTATGATAGGCGGATGTGTGGCCTGTCAATATTTCAGTTGCCTCCTACAGTTTACCAAACCCGCCCGGCGTCGGCGTGATCAGAACAACCGCATCACCGGCCTCAAGCACGGTCTGGTCACAGGCTTTCAACACGTCGATCGAGCCGTCCTTGCGACGGATCTTGGTCGAGCCGACCTCGCCGTCGCCGCCTCCATCCAGCCCTTGGGGCGGGCGGTTGCGGTGCGAGGACAGGATCGCGCATTCCATCTTCTCGAGGAAGCGGATGGTGCGTTTGGTGCCGTCGCCGGCGCTCCATTTGCCCTTGCCGCCGGATCCCTCGCGGATGTGGAAATCCTCCAGCACAACGGGGAAGCGCAGTTCCAGCACTTCGGGATCGGTGAGGCGCGAATTGGTCATGTGGGTGTGCACGCCAGACGTGCCGGCAAAGCCGCGGCCGGAGTTCATATGGCCGGCCGGCGAGCCGGAGCAGATCGTCTCGTAATACTGGTATTTCTTGTTGCCGAAGGTGAGGTTGTTCATCGTTCCCTGCGCATTGGCCATCGCGCCCATGGCGCCGAACAGCGCGTTGGTGACGTGCTGCGAGGTCTCGACATTGCCGGCGACGACGGCCGCGGGGTAGGCGGGCTTCAGCATGCAGCCGTCGGGAATGACGATGTTGATGGGCCTGAGGCACCCGGCATTCATCGGGATCATGTCCTCGACCATGACGCGGAAGGCGTAGAGGACCGCGGCGCGGGCAACGGGCTCAGGTGCGTTGAAATTGTTCTTCATAACAGGCGAGGTGCCGGTGAAGTCGACCGTCGCTTCGCGCTTTTGCCGGTCGACCGATATCTTCACCTTGATCACCTGGCCGGTGTCGGTGGGATATTCATAGGCCGACGTATCCGGCAGCCGCTCGATCACCCGCCGCACGCTTTCGGCGGCGTTGTCCTGGACGTGGCCCATATAGGCCTCGACGACATCGAGGCCGAAATGCGCGACCATCTTGCGCAGTTCGGCAACGCCTTTCTCGTTGGCGGCGATCTGCGCCTTGAGGTCGGCGATATTCTGGTGCGGGTTGCGGGCCGGGTAACGATGGTCGGTGAGCAGCGCATGCAGCTCTTTTTCGCGGAATTTGCCGCGGTCGACGATGCGGAAATTGTCGAACAGCACGCCTTCCTCGTCGACCGTGGTGGCGAGCGGCGTCATCGAGCCGGGGGCGGTGCCGCCTATGTCGGCGTGGTGGCCGCGCGAGGCCGCCCAGAACAGGATCTCTTTCCGGGCGTCGTCGAAGACAGGTGTCACCACGGTGATATCGGGTAGATGCGTGCCGCCATTGTAGGGTGCGTTCAAGGCAAAGACGTCGCCCGGGTGGATGTCGCCGGAGTTCAGCCGGATGATGGTTTCGACCGAGCGGTCCATCGAGCCGAGGTGCACCGGCATGTGCGGCGCGTTGGCGACCAGCGCCCCGGTATGGTCGAACACGGCGCAGGAGAAATCCAGCCTTTCCTTGATGTTGACGGAATAGGCGGTGTTCTGCAGCGTGACGCCCATCTGTTCGGCGATCGACATGAACAGGTTGTTGAAGACTTCGAGCATCACCGGGTCGGCTGATGTGCCAAGGGCGGCGGCGCGCGCTTTCCTTGCCGTGCGGCGGATCACGACATGGTTGAGGTTGGTGATTTCGGCCTGCCAGCCCGGTTCGACGACAATGGTCTGGTTCGGTTCGAT
Source organism: Mesorhizobium huakuii (assembly GCF_030160235.1). Lineage (GTDB taxonomy): Bacteria > Pseudomonadota > Alphaproteobacteria > Rhizobiales > Rhizobiaceae > Mesorhizobium > Mesorhizobium huakuii. The sequence goes on along the minus strand of NZ_BSNY01000021.1, from coordinate 127,711 downwards.
GATGAGAGCCGGGCCAGCGACCAGATTGGATGGGCGCAGGTTCTCGCGACGATAGATGCCGGCTTCATGCCACCGGCCTTCGGTATAGATGCGCCGCGTTCCAGAAGCGCCGGCTTCACCCCTTGCAACTCCGGTGGGCGCATGGGCCTCGGCGCTGCTTTCGCCGATTTCGCTGCCCTCGACGCCGACCGTCTCGACGATCATCGGCTTGTCGTCATAGACGAAGCCGAATTGCGCCTTGTGGGCGATTTCGAAGTCGCGCTTTGCCTGGAAAATCGAGTCGCTTTCGAAATTCACCGGCAGCGTCGTGTCGGTGCCGTCATAGCGGATGTGCAGCACCGGCTTGGCGGCAACCGCGTCCTCGGTGATGCCTTGCGCGGCCAATTCGGCGATCACGGCTTTTTTCAAGGTGGCGATGAGATTGGCGATCTCGGTTCGCGACTCCTCGGCAAGCGGCTTGAGCAATGCCTGCTGGCGCGAGGCAAAGACCGACGCCAGGCCGATGCCATAGGCCGAAAGCAGGCCGGAGAAGGGGTGGATCAGCACCGCTTCCATGCCGAGCGCATCGGCGACCAGGCATGCGTGCTGGCCGCCGGCGCCGCCGAAGCAGTTGAGCAGATATTCGGTAACGTCGTAGCCGCGCTGAACGGAAATCTTCTTGATGGCGTTGGCCATGTTCTCGACGGCGATGGTGACGAAGCCCTCGGCCACCGCTTCCGGCGAGCGGCCGTCGCCGATCTGGTCGGCCAGGGCCGCGAATTTTGCGCGCACGGTCTCGACGTCGAGCGGCTGGTCCTGGCCGGGGCCGAAGATCGCCGGAAAGAAATCGGGCTGCAATTTGCCGAGCATGACATTGGCGTCGGTGACGGCCAGCGGGCCGCCGCGCCGGTAGGCGGCGGGGCCGGGATTGGCTCCCGCTGAATCCGGTCCGGCGCGAAAACGGCCAGCCTCGTAGTGCAGGACCGAGCCACCGCCGGCGGCGACGGTGTGGATGCGCATCATCGGCGCGCGGACGCGCACGCCGGCGACTTCGGTATCGAAGGCGCGCTCATACTCGCCATCGTAATGGGCAACGTCGGTGGAGGTGCCGCCCATGTCGAAGCCGATGACCTTGCCGAAACCGGCGAGCTTGGCCGTCTCGACCATACCGACGACGCCGCCGGCCGGGCCTGACAGCAGCGCGTCCTTGCCCTGGAACATGTCGGCGGCGGTGAGGCCGCCCGACGACATCATGAACATCAGGCGAGGGGACTGGTCGCTCCCTTTCGCCGCGCCCAGCTCTCCCGCCACCCTTTGCACATAGCGCGACAGGATGGGCGAGAGATAGGCGTCGACCACGGCGGTGTCGCCGCGGCCGATCAGCTTGATCAGCGGCGAGACCTCATGGCTGACCGAGACCTGGGCGAAACCGATCTTGCGGCAGACCTTTGCCACCGCCTTCTCGTGATCGGGGTATTTCCAGGCATGCATGAAGACGATGGCGACGGCGTCGATGCCGTCAGCCTTCGCCTGCTCGATCGCGGGGCGGCAAGCGGCGATGTCGAGCAACTGTTCGACGCAGCCATCGGCGAGCACGCGCTCGTCGATCTCGATGACGCGCTCATATAGCTGCTCGGGAAGGATGATCTCCTTGGCGAAGATGTCGGGCCGCGCCTGGTAGGCGATCCTCAGCGCATCGCGAAAGCCCTTGGTGATGAGCAGGAGCACGCGGTCGCCCTTGCGCTCCAGGAGCGCGTTGGTGGCGACCGTGGTACCCATCTTGATGTCGCCGATCAGGCCGGACGGGACCGCTGCACCGGGTTCCAGGCCGAGCAAATCGCGGATGCCCTGGATAGCGGCATCGGCATAGGCTTCGGGATTCTCCGACAGAAGCTTGCGCGGATGCAGCCCCCCTTGCGGGTCACGGCCGATGACATCGGTGAAGGTGCCGCCCCGGTCGATCCAGAAATCCCATTTAGCGGCCATGCGGCTGTCTCCGGCATTTTTCGTTTCGAGCTTTCGTTGTTAATGCGCCAACGCGCCGGCAGCAACGCATCCCGTTGATGTTACACGCGGAAACGCAACGTTACGAAACTCATGGCCGTGTCGCGCATTTCCTCTTCGACCGTTCACCGCAACGTGAGCGTGTGTTGAAGGAGAGATATTATGAAAAAGCTCATTCTGGCTTCCGTGTCCGCTCTTGCCCTGCTGGGCGTCGCGGCCTGCAGCGACAGCGGCAAGGGCACCGACACCACCACCACGCAGAGCACCAATCCGCCGGCCGCGGAGCAGCCGATGAAGCCTGCGGCTCCGGCCGATAATTCGACCAAGCCTGCCGAGCCGGCTCCGGCAACGCCTGCTCCTGCGCCCGCGCAGTAGTTTGTAAAGCAGTTAAGAGTGTCTTGGGAGGAAGGGCCGGCGTCTCGCCGGCCTTTTCTTTGCAGGCCGCCCCATCGATCTGTCGGGGTGCGTGTCGTTCACAACCCCGTTATTGGCTTGATAGCATGGACCGGTTCGCTCTAAGAAGCGGCCATGTCGATTTGGGACCGCCTCGGCGACTTCATCACGCGGGTATCGTCTTCAGCCTCGTCGGGCGTCGCCGATGTCGTGGAGGCCGTGCGCACGGTGTTCTCCGGCGATGCGGACCTGCGCCGCCGCGTCGCCTTTTCCGTGGCGATGATCGCGCTCTCGGCCAAGATGGCCAAGGCGGACGGCATCGTCACCCAGGATGAGGTGCGTGCCTTCCAGGAAATATTCGAAGTGCCGCCGAAGGAGACGCGCAACGTTGCGCGGCTGTTCGATCTCGCCCAGCGGGACGTTGCCGGTTTCGAAACCTATGCCGAGCGCATGGCACAATTGTGCGGTTCGGGGCATTCCAATTGCGTGATGCTGGAAGATATACTCGACGGCCTGTTCCACATCGCAAAGGCCGATGGGCTGGTGCATGAACGCGAAGGCATCTTCCTGCACCGTATCGCCGAGATCTTCCGCATCGACGAGGCGCATTACGAGTCGATCCTGGCCCGGCACGTCAATCTTGGTGCCGGCGACCCCTATGTCGTGCTCGGCATCGAGCGCGGCAAGCCGTTCGAGGAGGTCAGGAAGCGGTACCGCAAGCTGGTCTCCGACAACCATCCCGACCGGCTGATCGCGCGCGGCCTGCCGCAGGAATTCATCAAGATCGCCACGACAAGGGTCGCGGCGATCAACGCCGCCTATGAGATGATCGAGCGGGGCCTGCGGCACGTATGAGCGGCTTCCTGCCCGACGAGCCGAGTGCCGAGGTCAGGGTGTCGCCGAATTTCGGGCCAAGGCGCGACACGCCGAAACCCGACATGATCGTGCTGCACTATACCGGCATGCCGACAGGAGCCGGAGCGGAAGCCTGGCTGTGTGATCCGGCGAGCGAAGTCTCGTCGCACTATCTCGTTCATGAGAATGGTCACATCGTGCAGATGGTCCGGGAAAGCGACCGCGCCTGGCACGCCGGCAAAAGTTCCTGGTTCGGACACACCGATATCAATTCCTGCTCGGTGGGCATCGAGATCGTCAATCCTGGCCATTCGCTGGGCTATCCCGGGTTTCCCCAGCGCCAGATCGAGGCGGTGATCGGCCTGTGCAAGGGAATTGCCGCGCGGCATGCGATCCCCGCCATGCGGGTGCTGGCGCATTCCGACGTGGCACCGGGCCGCAAGATCGATCCGGGCGAGAAGTTCCCGTGGGCCGCCCTGTTCAAGGCCGGTGTCGGCCATCTCGTGCCGGCTGCACCCATCAGGCGCGGGACCGCGCTGAAGCCCGGCGACAGCGGTGCCGATGTCGAGGCGTTGCAGTCGATGCTGACGCTCTATGGTTACGGTGTCGAGATATCAGGTGTTTTCGACCATCAGACGCAAATTGTCGTCGAGGCCTTCCAACGGCATTTCCGGCCTCGCCTGGTCGACGGGCTGGCCGACGGCTCGACCATGCGTACGCTGCAGAAGTTGCTCGCCTCCGTGAGCGGCTAACCCACGGGCAGGGCGTCGCCCAAGTAATCTTTTTCCCGTGTCAGGTTACAAACTGTCACTCAAAGTGACTTGCCTCGCCTTCATTGACGCCAATTCGGGCCTCAAAGGGCAATTCGTACAGTTTGTCGGATCTCTAGCCCCCCGGATGTTCCGCTATTAATCAAGCAGCGCCACGCGAAGATCTTCGCGTGGTCCAGACAGAACAGGATCACATGCAGAAATTGACCGTTGTAACGGCAGCTCTTGCTGCCGGCGTAGTGACTTTTGCCTTCAGCGCGGCTGATGCCGCGACATGGAGCCCACGGGCCGATCAGGGGCTCGTCGCGGTGACCACCAAGGGCAAGGCCATTTCAGCCAAAAGCAGCAGGAGCCCGAAGGCAACGGCGAAGCACGCTTCCGCCAGGGTGGAAAAGGCCAGCTGGACCAAGGCGAAGAAATCCTCCGCCAAAAGGCAGACGAAGCGTGGCCGCAAGACCGTCGACATGACGACGACGGCATCGATCGGTCTCAGGAATGTCGCGGCGTCGACGGCAGCGGTAGCCAGCAGCGGCCAGTATTCCGCGATCGTTGCCCGCTATGCGGCAAGCTACGGTGTTCCGGTGTCGCTGGCCAACGCCGTCATCACGATCGAGAGCAACTATCGGCCGAACATGGTCGGCAGTGCCGGCGAGATCGGCCTGATGCAGATCAAGCCGGCGACGGCGCGGATGATGGGCTACAACGGTTCGGCCAAGGGGCTCTTCGATCCCGACACCAACATCAAATACGGCATGAAGTATCTCGCTTTGGCGCAGAACCTCGGCGGCGGCACGACCTGCGGCACGATCCTGAAATACAATGCCGGCCACGCCGCGACGCGGATGAACCCGGTCTCGGCGGCTTATTGCAGCAAGGTCAAGGTTCAGATGGCCGCGCTTTGACGGCAAGTTGCGAGAGCCGGCGGACAAGCCGGCTTTTTCATTTGCGTTTTCCCGGCTGAACCCCTTTATACGCCTTGCCAGCTGGCTGGGCGGCCGCACTCGCAAACGCCGAAAGGCCGCGAGTGAGGAAAGTCCGGGCTCCATGGAGACACGGTGCCGGTTAATGGCCGGCGGGGGCGACCCCAGGGAAAGTGCCACAGAAAGCAAACCGCCACGACTTTGTCGGGGTAAGGGTGAAAGGGTGGGGTAAGAGCCCACCGCGCGACTGGCAACAGGAGCGGCACGGTAAACCCCACCGGGAGCAAAACCGAATAGGGGCGGTGCGAGGGGAAACCCTCGAGGGCTGTTTCCGGCTCACCGTCCGGGTAGGTTGCGTGAGGCGCATGGCAACATGCGCCCAAGATGAATGGCCGCCACGTTCTCGTCCCGCAAGGGGCGAGGGCCATACAGAACCCGGCTTACAGGCCAGCTGGCAGTTTCGCCCTCGAAGAGAAATCCTTTGAGATCAGCAGGTTGCGCCCCCCGGGCGCGCCTGTTGATTCACGTCTTTTCGGCTATTCGCCAGGCAGGCCGCAAACCGGCCAACGCTTGAATCTGGTGCGATCAGCCGCTGATCCTGTCCAGCGATGCCTCGACGGCTTTCCAGAGTTCTTCGACCGGTTCACAGCCGATAGAGAGGCGGACAAAGCCTGATGGCACCGCATCGCCTCGCTTCGAGCGTCGCTCGGCCGAAGTGTGGACGCCGCCGAAGGAGGTCGCAGCCTCTATCAGGTGGCAATTGTTGATGAAATCCTCGGCCTTGTCCTCCGAGACGAGTTCGAAGGAAATGAGGAAGCCGAAGCGCTCCATCTGGGCGCGCGCAAGGTTGTGCGACGGATCGCCATCGAGGCCGGGAAAACGCAGGCCACGCACCGCGCGATGTTCCTTCAGCCGTTGCGCGATCGTTTCGGCCGATGAGCACATGCGGTCAAAGCGCACCTCCAGTGTTTCGAGGCCGCGATGCACCAGCCAGGCTTCGAACGGCCCGGGAATGCCGCCGGCCATTGCGCGCCAGTCCGTCACCTTGGCGATTATGTCGGCGTTCCGGCTGGCGACATGGCCGAAAAGCACGTCCGAATGGCCGTTGACCGCCTTGGTGTCGGCGGAGACGACGATATCGGCGCCGAAGTCGAGGGGACGTTGGCCGAATGGTGTCATCGTCGTGTTGTCGACGACAAGGATCCCGCTCTGTTCGTGGACAGCCCTGGCGATCGCCGAGATGTCGCAGATGTCCAGCCGCGGATTGGACGGGGTTTCCACGAAGACCAGTGAATAGCCTGCGAAGCCGCCGTCAAGGAAGGTCGGCGTCGGCCTGGTATCGCAGGTGATGCCGAGCGGCCTCAGGAAGCGTTCGGCCATCGCACGCGTGGCGTGATAGCCGTCCGCCGGCAGGAGCACGCGATCGCCCGATTTCAGGAGCGCGAAAAACACCGAGGAAATCGCGCCCATTCCAGAGGGAAAACTCACGCATTGCGCGTCTTCCAAATGGCCGAGCACATGTTCCACGGCGCGCCAGGTTGGGTTGTCGTAGCGGCCATATTGATCGACCCCGGTCTCGACGCCCGGCGTGTGAAAGATCGAAGCCATGGTCAGCGGCAACGGGATCGGATCGCCACTGACGAAATCGCGGCTGCGCAAATGGGACAGTTCGGCGGCGCGTGGCTTTGCCGTCTCGGACATGATCTCGATCCTTGTTTTCTGGGCGGAAGGCGTCGCTCGACGCTATGCGCGCGGGTGATTGGCGGCAAGCCAGGTCTTTTGGGCCAGAGGGCTCTAAACGCTTCGTTAGGCTTAATGATCCATAAAGACGGGACGTGCCGTTACGGCTGCTCGGATTGGTTGCGGCGCGCGTGTTTGTGAAGCCTATTCCCGTTGACGCCCATAGTGCCCCATGATATCCCATCGAGACATCAAAGCCTTCGTTCCGCGTCAGGGTAAAGCGTACGCCAATCGGGCAGCCGCGGCGGCTGCGCGTTTGCCGGTTTTTGCCCATGCGGGCGAGGTTGGTACGGGGCAGGGAACGCGCTGCGGCGGCGCGTACGAGACGATGAAGAGGGGTGCGGCGGCGCAAGCGGCTGTAGCGTTTAATGGACCGGTTTCTGTCGAACACGGTGAGCAGGATCGACGCGAAGGGACGGGTGTCCGTTCCGGCGCATTTCCGCGCCGTCGTGCAGAAGCGCGGCTATTCGGAACTCTACGCACTGCGCTGCCTGGACCTGCCGGCGATGGATGTCGGCGGGCTGGACCTGCTCGACCGCTACGAGCAGCGCATCGCGCTGGAAGATCCCTTCCTGCAGACGGCGGACGACATGTCGTTCTTCTGCCATGGCGACGGAACCTTCCTGAAACTCGACCAGGATGGCCGCATCACGATGAGCGATTTCATTCGCGAGCATACCGGCATCTCGGCGGAGGTGGCCTTTGTCGGGCGCGGCAATTTCTTTCAGATCTGGGAGCCGGGACGGCTTGCGGCCTATGGGGCGCAGGCGCGGGCCAGGCTTTTGCAGCTTCGGCAGGGGACGAAGCCTGGGGAGCGACCGGAATGACGGTGGGCCACGGCGATGACATCCACGCCGTTGGCGGATCGGTCCGCCACATTCCGGTCCTCCTTGGCGAAGTGCTCGAGGCACTGGCGCCGGCACAGGGCGACATCATCATCGACGGCACGTTCGGCGCCGGCGGCTACACCAAAGCCATTCTGGCGACTGGCGCTTCGGTCGTGGCGATCGACCGCGATCCCGATGCCATCGCCGCCGGGCGCGATCTCGAGGCGCAATCGGGCGGTCGGCTGAGGCTGGTGCAGGCGCCGTTCTCGACGCTGGACGAGCATGTCGAAAGCGCCGATGGCGTCGTGCTCGACATCGGCGTGTCCTCCATGCAGCTCGACCAGGCCGAGCGTGGCTTTTCCTTCCGTTTCGACGGGCCGCTCGACATGCGCATGGCGCAGGCTGGCTTGAGCGCCGCCGATATCGTCAACAGTTTCAAGCCGGGCGATCTTGCCCGCATCTTCGGCTTCCTCGGCGAGGAGCGCCACGCCGGCCGCATCGCCCGCATGATCGAAGCGCGCCGCGAAAAGAAACCGTTCGAGCGCACGCTGGAACTGGCCGACGCCATCGAGACGCATATCGGCCGCGCGCCGAAGGACAAGATCCATCCGGCGACCCGCGTCTTCCAGGCGCTGCGCATCTTCGTCAATGACGAACTCGGCGAACTGGCCAAGGCCCTGTTCGCGGCCGAACGCGCGCTGAAGCCCGGCGGGCGCCTGGTAGTGGTGACGTTCCATTCGCTGGAAGACCGCATCGTCAAGCGCTTCATCGCCGACCGCGCCGACGTCGCCACCGGCTCACGCCACCTGCCCGAGGCGCATGCCCGCACCGCGACTTTCCGCAAGGCTGGCGGCGGCGTGACGGCTGATGACGCCGAGGTCGCTGCCAATCCGCGCGCACGCTCGGCCAGGCTGCGCGCGGCGATCCGCACCGAGGCGCCGGCGCGCGCCGGTGATTTTTCGATTTTCGGCCTTCCAAAGCTTCCCGGCATCGATCGGCCGGGGGAGAGGTAAGCACGTGTTCCGTACCAGCGACATTGTCCTGATCGCCGTCATGGTTTCGGCGGCGGCCCTGACCTACAAGACCAAGCGCGAGGCCGAGGACCAGTTGGCGGCGGTGCAGAAGATCCACAACCAGATACGCTATGAGGAGGAGACGATCGACCTACTCAAGGCCGACTGGAGCCTGCTCACCCAGCCGTCGCGGCTGCAGAAGCTCGCCGAACTCTACAAGTCGCAGCTCGCGCTTGAGCCGGTCAGCGCCCGCCAGATCGTCGGCTTGAGCGACCTGCCGGCCAAGGCCCTGGACATCCAGGACATTCTGAACGGACGCCAGGGCGGCATGGCCGACAATTCCGACAAGGCGCCCGCGGACGGCAAGGACCCCGTCGTGACCGGAGGCATCGCCCAATGATCGGCGAACTGCTGAAGCGTCGCGCCAGGACGGGTGAAGACGGATCGATCGTCGTCGAGGGCGCCCGCAAGGCGACCGGCGGCAAGGGCAAGGCGCGCATCGTGATGACGATGGCGGTGTTCTTCGGCATCTTCTCGACCATTTCTGGGCGGCTGGTCTATCTAGGCTTCCAGACACCTGACCTGTCGGGCGGCCCACAGAGCCGGATCACCGCCTCGCGGCCCGATATTGTCGACCGCAATGGCGAAGTGCTGGCGACCGACATCAAGACGGCGTCGCTGTTCGCAGAGCCGCGCCGCATCGTCGATGCCGACGAGGCGATCGAGAAGCTGTCGACCGTGCTGCCCGAGATCGATTACGAGCAGACCTACCACAAGCTCAAGAGCGGCGCCGGCTTCGTCTGGCTGCAGCGGCAGCTGACGCCCAAGCAGCAGGCCGACATCATGCAGCTCGGCATTCCCGGTTTCGGCTTCCGCACGGAGAAGCGCCGTTTCTATCCGAGCGGCGAAACCTCGTCCTACATTGTCGGCCTGACCAACATCGACAACCAGGGCATCTCCGGCATGGAGAAATATATCGACGAGCAGGGCCTGAGCGACCTGCAGGCGTCGGGCCTGGCGGTGGCCAAGGATCTCAAGCCGGTCAAGCTGTCGATCGATCTGCGCGTCCAGCATGTGGTGCGCGACGAGATCGCCGCCGGCCTGGAGCGCTATCGCGCGCTCGGCGCCGGCGCCGTCGTGCTCAACGTCAAGACCGGCGAAGTGGTGGCCATGGCCTCGGTGCCGGATTTCGATCCGAACAATCCCTACAATGCACAGGAGAAGGACCGGCTGAACCGTATGTCGGCGGGCCTCTATGAGATGGGCTCGACCTTCAAGAGCTTCACCTCGGCGATGGCGCTCGATTCCGGCAAGGCGACGATGAACAGTCGTTTCGATGCGTCGCATCCGATCCGGGTCGGCCATCAGGCCATTCACGATTTCCACGGCAAGAACCGTGTGCTGTCCTTGCCCGAGGTGTTCCTCTATTCGTCCAACATCGGTTCGGCCAGGGAGGCCGAACTGGTGGGCATCGAGGGGCACCGGGAATTCCTGCATCGCCTTGGCATCCTGGAAAGGATGCAGACCGAACTGCCCGAAGTCGCCCGCCCGACCGAACCGAAGGTCTGGAAACAGGTCAATTCGTTCACCATTGCCTTCGGCCACGGCGTATCGACGACGCCGCTGCAAGCGGCTGTCGGCTGCGCGGCGCTGATGAATGGCGGCTATTTGATGAATCCGACCTTCCTGGTGCGCACGCAGCAGGAGGCGATGGCGATTGCCAAAAAAGTCGTCAGCGAAAAGACGGTCGAGGGCATGCGCTATCTCTATTCGCTCAACGCCGAGAAGGGTTCGGCCAGAAACGCCAGAGTCCCCGGCTACCGCGTTGGCGGCAAGACCGGAACGGCCGAGAAGGTCATCAACGGTCGCTACTCTAAGGAATTGAATTTCAACACCTTCGTCGCCGCCTTCCCGATAGACGATCCGCAATATCTGGTGTTTACGATCGCCGATGCTCCGCACCCCGAAAAGCCCGGCATGACCGACGTCGCGGCCGCGAATGCGGGCGTCATGGCGGGTAATATCATCAGGCGGTCGGCGGCCATGCTTGGCGTGAAACCAGATTTCAGCCATGAAAATGGTGCAACGTTGGTTTCCTATGAGTGATTCTTAGGGCGCGCCGGCGACTGCGCGCTATTTTATTGCGGTGAACGGAACTCGATGAAGCTCAGAGATCTAGCCGGTGTCCTGCCAGTCGAAGGAACAGCTTCCGCCGATCTGGAGGTTACCGGGATTTCCTCCGATTCCCGCCAGGTAAAACCGGGCGTGGTCTTTTTTGCGCTCGCCGGCACCAAGGCGGACGGCGCGGCCTACGCTGCCGACGCGGCCAAGCGGGGCGCGCTGGCGGTCGTGACAAGCAAGGGCAGTTCCGTCGACGGACTGCCGGTTCCGGTGCTGGCGGTCGACGATCCACGCCTGGCGCTGGCGCTGAGTGCTGCCCGCTATTTCGGCAAGCAGCCGCGGACCATGGTCGCGGTGACCGGCACCAGCGGCAAGACCTCGGTCGCCGCCTTCACCAGGCAGATCTGGGAGCAGGCGGGCTATGCCGCGGCTTCGATCGGCACCACCGGCGTGGTGGCGCCCGGCCGCAACGAGTATGGCTCGCTGACGACGCCCGATCCGGTCGCCCTGCATCAGCTGCTGCGGGAATTGGCCGATGCCGGCGTCACCCACGCTTCGATGGAAGCTTCCAGCCATGGGCTCGACCAGCGCCGTCTCGACGGGGTCAAGCTCGCCGCCGGCGGCTTCACCAATCTTGGCCGCGACCACATGGATTACCATCCGACGGTCGAGGATTATCACCGCGCCAAACTGCGCCTGTTCGACACGCTGCTGCCGAAAGGCGCGCCGGCGGTGATCTTCGCCGACGATCCCTGGTCGGCGCCGACCATCCAGGCGGCACAGGCTGCCGGGCTCAAGGTGCTGACGGTTGGCCGCCATGGCGATTTCCTGACGCTGAAGCGAGTCGAACACGAACGCCATCGCCAGCGCGCCGAGGTCGAGGCCGAGGGCGTGCTCTACGAAATCGACCTGCCGCTGGCCGGCGATTTCCAGATTTCGAACGCGCTGGTTTCGGCTGGGCTTGCGATTTCCACCGGAACGCCTGTCGCCAAGGCATTGGCCGCATTGGAGAAATTGAGGGGCGCACCGGGCCGGCTCGACCTCGTCGGCACCACCGCCAGCGGTGCGCCGGTTTATGTCGACTATGCCCACAAGCCGGATGCGCTGGAAAATGTGCTGGCTTCGGTACGCCCGTTCACCACCGGTCGCGTGATGGTCGTGTTCGGCTGCGGCGGCGACCGCGACCGGGGCAAGAGGCCGATCATGGGCGAGATCGCGACCCGGCTTGCCGACGTCGTCATCGTTACCGACGACAATCCGCGCTCCGAAGTGCCCGAAACGATCCGCGCCGCCATTCTGGCCGCCGCGCCCGGCGCCATCGAGATCGGCGACCGCCGCAAGGCGATCCACGAGGCTGTCGGCATGCTTCATGCCGGCGACACGCTGATCGTGGCCGGCAAAGGGCACGAGGAAGGCCAGACGATCGGCTCCGAAACCTTGCATTTTTCAGACCATGAGGAAGTCCGCGCGGCGCTGCGGGAGCGTGTCGCATGAGTTTGCTGTGGACCTCCGAGGCGCTGGTTGCCGCCATGGACGGGCGGCCGCTCGGGCCTATGCCCGAAGGCATATCGGGCATTTCGATCGACAGCCGCAGCCTGCAGCCGGGTGACGCCTTCTTCGCCATCAAGGGCGAGGCGATGGATGGCCACGACTTCGCCACCGCGGCCATCAAGGCCGGCGCCGGCGTGCTGGTGGTGGCGGAAGGCAAGCTGCCGTCGCTCGGCCGGCTGACGGCGCCGATCATCGTCGTCGAGGATGTGCTGGTCGCATTGGAAAAGCTCGGCGTCGCGGCTCGCGCCCGCTCCCGGGCCAAGATCATCGCGGTGACCGGTTCGGCCGGCAAGACCACGACCAAGGAAGCGTTGCGCCATGTGCTGTCGGCGGTCGGCAAGGTGCATGCCTCGGCGCAGTCCTTCAACAACCATTGGGGCGTGCCGCTGACGCTCGCGCGCATGCCGGACGATTGCGACTATGCCGTCTTCGAGATCGGCATGAACCATCCCGACGAGATCCGGCCGCTGGTGAAGATGGTGCGGCCGCATGTCGCCATCGTCACCATCATCGCGGCGGCGCATCTCGGCTTCTTCCGCAATCTCGACGAGATCGCCAAGGCCAAGGCCGAGATTTTCGAAGGGCTGGAGCCCGAGGGCGCCGCCGTCCTCAACCGCGACGATGCGCGCTTCAAGCTGCTCGACAAGATGGCGCATGCCGCCGGCGTCGAGCATGTCTACGGCTTCGGCGAGAATGCGCGCTCGACCTTCAAGCTCACCAAATGCGAATTGCATGCCGACCATTCCGACATCGCCGCCCGGATAGGCGGTCGTGACATGATCGCCCGCATCGGTGCGCCCGGCCGGCACATGGTGCAGAACGTGCTCGCGGTGCTGGGCGCGGCGCAACTGGTCGGCGCCGATCTCGACAAGGTGGCAATCGCACTGGCCGATCTCTCGGCGGAGCGCGGCCGTGGCAAACGCCATGTGCTGCGGCACCCACAAGGACCGATCACGCTGATCGACGAGAGCTACAACGCCAATCCGGCTTCGATGGCGGCGGCCATGGCGCTGCTCAACGCGACGCCGGTGGCGGGTGAGGGGCGCCGTATCGCCGTGCTCGGCGATATGCTGGAACTCGGCGAGCATTCGGCCAAGCTGCATGCCGCCCTTGCCGATCTCATCGTAGGCACCGGCACCCAGACCGTGTTTCTCGGCGGTCCTGAAATGCGGGCATTGGCGCAAGCGCTGCCTGAAGACATCAAGACGGAATACCGCGCCGGCGTCGAGGAACTGAAGCCGGTGCTGCTTGCCGCGCTGAAGCCGGGCGACGTGGTGATGATCAAATCGTCGAAGGGCATCGGTTTTGCAAAACTGGTCGATGCGCTGCTGGGCAAATACCCGGCTGAAACCACAACCAGCAAACTGACCTAGGTCAAGTCGGGGGACGAAAGCGCATGTTTACACTGCTGGTCGATTTCGCGGACAAGATCTCGGTCTTCAATGTCTTCCGCTACATCACGTTCCGCACCGGCGGGGCGCTGATCACCTCTGCGCTGATCGTCTTCATCTTTGGGCCGACCATCATCAATTCGCTGCGGCTCAGGCAAGGCAAGGGCCAGCCGATCCGCGCCGACGGACCGCAGACGCATTTCAAGAAGGCCGGTACACCGACCATGGGCGGGCTGATGATCCTGTCCGGCATCATAGGCTCGTCGCTCCTGTGGGCGAACCTGTCGAGCATCTATGTCTGGGTGGTGCTGCTGGTGACGCTGGGCTTCGGCTCGATCGGCTTCTACGACGACTATCTGAAGGTGACCAAGCAGTCGCATCTCGGCTTCTCCGGCAAGGCGCGGCTGGGGCTCGAATTTGTCATCGCCGGCATCGCCGCCTGGGTGATCATGCACAATGGCCAGGCGCCGTTCTCCTCGTCGCTGACATTCCCCTTCGCCAAGGAATTCATCATCAACCTCGGCTGGTTCTTCATCCCGTTCTCCTGCTTCGTCATCGTCGGCGCCGGCAATGCGGTGAACCTGACCGACGGCCTAGATGGACTGGCGATCGTGCCGATCATGATCGCGGCGGCCTCCTTCGGCGTCATCGCCTATCTCTCGGGCAACGCGGTGTTCGCCGAATATCTGCAGATCCATTTCGTCCCCGGCACCGGAGAACTGGCGGTCGTGCTGGGCGCCGTCATCGGCGCCGGCCTCGGCTTCCTCTGGTTCAACGCGCCGCCGGCGGCGATCTTCATGGGCGACACCGGTTCGCTGGCCATGGGCGGCCTGATCGGCACGGTGGCGGTCGCCACCAAGCATGAGATCGTGCTGGTCATCGTCGGCGGCCTGTTCGTGGTCGAGATCCTGTCGGTGATCATCCAGGTCGGCTACTTCAAGATGACCGGCAAGCGCGTGTTCCTGATGGCGCCGATCCACCATCATTTCGAAAAGCTCGGCTGGACCGAGAGCCAGGTGGTGATCCGCTTCTGGATCATCGCCGTCATCCTGGCGCTGGTCGGCCTCTCCACCCTGAAGCTCAGATAGGAAGCCCTCCCTTGATCCCCGCCGCATCCTTCGCAGGCAAACACGTTTCGCTCTTCGGGCTCGGTGGCTCGGGGATCGCGACCGCGCGGGCATTGATCGAGGGTGGCGCGCAGGTGCTTGCCTGGGACGACAATCCCGACAGCGTCGCCAAGGCAGCCGCCACCGGCATCGCAACCGCCGATCTGCGTGGCGCCGACTGGGCGAAATTCTCCGCCTTGGTGCTGTCGCCGGGCGTGCCGCTGACGCATCCCAAGCCGCATTGGACGGTCGAACTGGCGAAGGGCGCCGGCGTCGAGATCATCGGCGACATCGAGCTTTTCTGCCGGGAGCGGACGCTGAGCGCGCCGACGTCGCCTTTCATCGCCATCACCGGCACCAACGGCAAGTCGACGACCACGGCGCTGACGGCGCATATCCTCAAATCGGCAGGCCGCGACACTCAGATGGGCGGCAATATCGGCCGCGCGGTGATGACGCTCGATCCGCCGAAGCCCGATCGCCACTATGTCGTCGAGTGCTCGTCCTACCAGATCGACCTCGCGCCCTCGATCAATCCGACCGCCGGCATCCTGCTCAACCTGACGCCCGACCATCTCGACCGCCATGGCACCATGCAGCACTACGCCTCGATCAAGGAGCGGCTGGTGGCGGGCAGCGAGACGGCGATCATCGGCATCGACGATTCCTGGTGCGCGCAGATCGCCGAGCGGCTGGAGCGGGCAGGGCGGCAGGTCATCCGCATTTCCAAGCGGCTGCCACTGACCGACGGCTATTTCGCCGACGGCACCAATCTGATGGAGGCCGTGCACGGCCGCTACAGCAAGGTCGCCTTCCTCGAAGGCATCGGTTCGCTGCGCGGCCAGCACAATGCGCAGAACGCGCTTGCCGCGGTCGCCGCTTGCCTGAAGGTCGGGCTCGACCTCGGCGAGATCCAGTCCGGGCTCGAAAGCTTTCCGGGCCTCGCGCACCGCATGGAGCAGGTCGGCCGCAAGGACCACGTGCTGTTCATCAACGATTCCAAGGCGACCAATGCCGACGCGGCAGCACCCGCGCTGTCGAGCTTCCCGCGCATCTACTGGATCGCCGGCGGCCTGCCCAAGGAGGGCGGCATCGAGCCGCTGCGCGGTTTCTTCCCGCGCATCGCCAAGGCCTATCTGATCGGCGAGGCCGCCCCTGCTTTTTCGGCGACGCTGGGCGAGGCGGTGCCCTACGAGATCTCGGGCACGCTGGCCGCGGCGGTCGAGCACGCCGCGCACGATGCGGCAAAGGACGACAGCGGCGAAGTGGTGGTGCTGCTGTCGCCGGCATGCGCCAGTTTCGACCAGTTCAAGAATTTCGAAGTTCGCGGCGAAGCCTTCAGGCAAGCTGCGAGCGCTATAGATGGCGTCAAACCCATCGGAGGGGCACGATAATGCAGAGCCGTCTCGATAAAAGTCCTGTCGCAACCTGGTGGTGGACGATCGATCGCTGGTTCCTGGCGGCGTTCCTGTCGCTGATGGGACTGGGCATCGTCTTGTCCTTCGCCGCCAGCCCGGCGGTGGCCGAGCGCATCGGCCTCGACAGTTTCCATTTCGCCACCAGGCAGATCGTCTTCACCGTGCCGGCGCTCGGCGTGATGCTGGCCGTCTCCTTCCTCGATTCCAGGCAGATCCGGCGCATGTCGCTGATCATGCTGTGCCTGATGCTGGTGCTGATGGTGGCGGTGCTCTATATCGGCGTCGAGGTGAAGGGCGCGCGGCGCTGGGTCTCGCTCGCCGGCCTGTCGATCCAGCCCTCGGAATTCCTGAAGCCGGCCTTCGTCATCATGTGCGCCTGGCTGTTCGCCGAGCACAAGCGCCAGCCCGATATTCCGGGCAATTTGTTCGCCATGCTGCTCCTGGTGCTGGTCGTGTCGCTGCTGGTGGCGCAGCCGGACCTCGGCCAGACCATGCTGACGACGGGCACCTGGGGCATCATGTTCTTCATGGCGGGGCTGCCCTGGCTGTGGATCATCGTGTTGGGCGCGGCCGGCGTCGGCGGCGTCTTCGCCGCCTATACGGTGTTTCCGCACGTTGCCTTGCGCATCGACAAGTTCCTCACCGGCGAGGGCGACACGTTCCAGGTCGATATGGGGCGGGACGCGCTGATCAATGGTGGCTGGTTCGGCGTCGGGCCGGGCGAGGGCACGGTCAAGCGGGTCATCCCCGACAGCCATGCCGACTTCGTCTTCTCGGTCGCGGGCGAGGAATTCGGGCTGATCATGTGTTTCTTCATCATGTCGATCTTCGCCTTCATCGTGCTGCGCGGCCTCAACACGGCACTCAAGGAGCATGACGACTTCACCCGTTATGCGGTCGGCGGCCTCGTCACCGTGTTCGGGCTGCAGGCCGTCATCAACATGTGCGTCAACCTGCAGCTGGTGCCCGCCAAGGGCATGACGCTGCCCTTCATCTCTTATGGCGGCTCCTCGCAGATCGCCATCGCCATTTCGATGGGCATGGTGCTGGCGCTGACACGCAAGCGGCCGGAGAAGCGCAAGCAGATGGGTTTTGCGCTGCCGCAGCGCGCTTTGCCGGCGGAGTGACATGGCGAGGGGTGTCATCCTTCTCGCGGCGGGCGGAACCGGCGGACATCTGTTTCCGGCCGAGGCGCTGGCGCATGAACTCATCGAGCGCGGCTGGACGGTGCATCTGGCGACCGACGATCGCGCCGAGCGATTTGCCGGCCATTTCCCGGCTGCCGCCATCCATCCGATCCAGTCGGCGACGATGGGCTCGAAAAATCCGATTGCCGTGCTTGGCGCCTTCTGGAAGATCTGGCGCGGCGTGCGTCAGGCCTCGGCCATTATCGGCCGGATCAAGCCGGATGCGGTGGTCGGTTTTGGCGGCTATCCGACCCTGCCGCCGCTTTATGCGGCGACGCGGCGCAAGGTGCCGACGCTGATCCATGAGCAGAACGCGGTGATGGGGCGCGCCAACCGGGCGCTGGCCGGCCGCGTCGATGCCATCGCCGGCGGCTTCCTGCCGCAGGATACGAGCGCCATCGGTGAAAAGACGGTGACGACAGGCAATCCGGTCAGGCCGGCGGTGCTGGAAGCGGCCAGGACGCCTTACGTGGCGTCGGCCGGGGAGGAGCCGTTCCGCCTGCTGGTGTTCGGCGGCAGCCAGGGTGCGCAGTTCTTTTCCGATGCCATGCCGGGGGCCATCGCGCTGCTTTCGCATGCACAGCGCAAGCGGCTGGTGATCACGCAGCAGGCACGCGCGGATGACGTGGCGCGGGTTAAGGCGGCCTATGCCGCGCTTGGCGTCGCCGTCGAGGTCTCGCCCTTCTTCACCGACATGGCGGCGCGCATGGCGGCGGCGCATCTGGTGATCTCGCGCTCCGGCGCCTCGACCGTCTCGGAGATTGCCGTCATCGGCCGGCCGGCGCTGCTGGTGCCCTATCCCTATGCGCTTGACCACGACCAGGCGGCGAACGCGGCAGCCCTCGCCGCTGCCGGCGGCGGCGAGGTGCACCCGCAATCGACGCTGTCGCCCGAGCGCATCGCGGCCCTCATTGGCGGACTGATGGACATGCCTGAGCGGCTGGCGGCGATGGCCGCGGGCGCGAAATCGGCCGGCAGGCCGGACGCGGCACGGTTGCTCGCCGATCTCACAGAGGCTATTGCGTCCCAAAAAGCCGTTTCGGATTTCAGGAAGGGGACGCAAGCATGAAGATGCCGCAGACCATCGGCCTCGTGCATTTCATCGGTATTGGCGGCATCGGCATGAGCGGCATCGCCGAGGTGCTGCACAATCTCGGCTACAAGGTGCAAGGGTCCGACCAGGCCGAAAGCGCCAATGTGCAGCGGCTGCGCGACAAGGGCATCGAATGCTTCGTCGGCCACAAGGCCGAGAATCTCGGCGATGCCGAGGTGGTGGTCGTCTCGACGGCGATCAAGAAGACCAATCCGGAGCTGAAGGCCGCGCGCGAAAAGCTGCTGCCGATCGTGCGCCGCGCCGAGATGCTGGCCGAGCTGATGCGCTTTCGCCAGGCGGTGGCGATCGGCGGCACGCATGGCAAGACGACGACGACCTCGATGGTGGCGACCTTGCTGGAGGCCGGCGGGCTCGATCCGACCGTCATCAATGGTGGCATCATCAACGCCTATGGCACCAATGCCCGCATGGGGGACGGCGAGTGGATGGTGGTCGAGGCCGACGAGAGCGACGGCACGTTCCTCAAGCTGCCGGCGGAAATCGCTGTCGTCACCAACATCGATCCCGAGCATCTCGACCACTATGGCAGCTTCGACAAGGTGCGCGAGGCCTTCCGCCAGTTCGTCGAGAATGTGCCGTTCTACGGATTCGGCGTGATGTGCACCGACCATCCGGAAGTGCAGGCGCTGGTCGGCCGCATCGAGGACCGCCGCGTCATCACCTATGGCGAGAACGCGCAGGCCGATGTGCGCTTCACCAACCACCGCATGGCGGGCGCCACATCCGAGTTCGACGTGGTGATCCGCGACCGCAAGACCGGCAGCCAGAGCACGATTTCAGGCCTGCGCCTGCCGATGCCCGGCCGCCACAATGTCTCGAACGCGACCGCGGCCATCGCCGTCGCGCATGAGCTCGGCCTGTCCGCCGAGGCGATCAAGAAGGGCCTGTCGTCCTTCGCCGGCGTCAAGCGCCGCTTCACCCATACCGGGTCCTGGAACGGCGTCGATGTGTTCGACGATTACGGTCACCATCCGGTCGAGATCTCGGCGGTGCTGAAGGCGGCGCGCAGCGCCACCAAGGGGCGCGTCATCGCCATTGCCCAGCCGCACCGCTTCACCCGGCTGCACGATCTGTTCAACGAGTTCTCCGCCTGCTTCAACGACGCCGACACGGTGATGGTGGCGCCGGTCTATGCTGCCGGCGAAGACCCGATCGACGGCGTCACCTCCGATGAGCTGGTGTCGCGCATCCGCGCCGGCGGGCATCGCGACGCGCGCTACATAGAAGGGCCAACAGCGATCGCGCCGATCATTCGCGACCTGGCCAAGCCCGGCGACTTCGTCGTCTTTCTCGGCGCCGGCAACATCACCCAATGGGCCTATGCTCTGCCAAAGGAGCTTGCCGCCTCATGATGCACGGCCAGGCCCTGATCGACAAACTCGGCGACCGGCTCGCCGGCCTGCGCGGCCGTCTCACGCCGAACGCCGAGATGGACAAGATCACCTGGTTCCGCGCCGGCGGCCTGGCCGAGGTGCTGTTCCAGCCGGCCGACGAAGAAGACCTTGCCGCGTTCCTGCGCGCGGTCCCCGAAGAAATACCCCTGACCATTGTCGGCGTCGGCTCGAACCTTCTGGTCAGGGACGGCGGCATTCCAGGCTTCGTCATCCGGCTTTCGGCCAAGGGCTTTGGCGAGGCCGAAATCGTTTCGCCGATCAGGATCAAGGCGGGCGCCGCCACGCCCGACAAGCGCATCGCGGCCCTGGCTCTGGAAGGCGGCATTGGCGGCTTCCATTTCTACCACGGCATTCCGGGCGCCATCGGTGGGGCGCTGAGGATGAATGCCGGCGCCAATGGCGTCGAGACGCGCGAGCGCGTCGTCGAGGTACGCGCGCTCGACCGCAAGGGCAATGTCCAGACATTGAGCAATGCCGAGATGGGCTATGCCTATCGCCATTCGTCCGCCCCTGCCGGGCTGATCTTCACCTCGGCTGTGTTCGAAGGCTTTGCCGAGGACAAGGCCACGATCAAGGCGGCGATGGACGCGGTGCAGAATCACCGCGAGACCGTGCAGCCGATCCGCGAGAAGACCGGCGGCTCGACCTTCAAGAATCCCGAAGGCACGTCAGCCTGGAAAGAGATCGACAAGGCGGGTTGCCGCGGCCTGATGATCGGCGGCGCGCAGATGTCGCCGATGCACTGCAATTTCATGATCAACACCGGCACCGCGACCGGCTACGACCTCGAATATCTCGGCGAGACGGTGCGCGCGCGGGTGCTCGAGCATTCGGGCATCCGGCTGCAGTGGGAGATCAAGCGCATCGGCAATTTCCGACCCGGCCACGCCGTGCAGGAGTTTCTCGGCCAGCTCCTCTAGCTACGCTGATATTCAGGTGATGCCGGCCTGTAAACGACGGCCTTCTCCGCTTCCGGTGCTCACGGACCCGAATGTCCGCTCCGGTTCTCGAAGGCCATCGTTTTCGACTCGGCCTGACCTGAATCTCAACGCACCTTCGCTGTTCATGAAGTTCATGTGATGCATGAACTTCCACGCGATCCCGGAACGCGCAAAACCGTTGCTCCAGGGACTCACCGGCACGGTTTTCGCAGCCATTTTCTCAGAAAGTGAATCTCTCGGAATCATAAGCACTTGCCAGTGAATCAACTCTCTGATTCTCTGCTCAAAAGCGTTTCCTGATTTGAGTCGTTCGACGCGTTACCCGCGTTTTCCGTCTGGGGGGCAACCTGCCGGGAGACTCGGACTCAATGTTGCGGAAATCTTGGTTTTTGGTCCGCCGTGAGAGGGGATGACGGGGAATGAAAAGCAAGCATGTGGCCGTCCTGCTGGGAGGTTTTTCGTCCGAGCGGCCCGTGTCCCTGTCCTCCGGAAAGGCCTGTGCCGATGCGCTGGAGAGTGAGGGTTATCAGGTCACCCGCGTCGATGTCGGGCGCGATGTCGGTTCGGTGCTTGCCGAGCTCAAGCCTGACGTCGCCTTCAATGCGCTGCACGGCCCGTTCGGCGAGGATGGCACCATTCAGGGCATCCTCGAATATCTCGGCATTCCCTATACCCATTCCGGCGTGCTCGCCTCGGCGCTCGCCATGAACAAGGAGCAGGCGAAGAAGATCGTCAAAACGGTCGGCGTTCCCGTCGCCGAATCGAAGGTCGCCAATCGCTTCGCCATCCAGAACAAGCACCCGATGAAGCCGCCCTATGTGATCAAGCCGGTCAACGAGGGGTCGAGCTTCGGCGTCGTCATTGTGTCGGAAGGACAGTCGCATCCGCCACAGGTCGTCGGGTCGTCCGAATGGAAATATGGCGATACCGTCATGGTCGAGCGCTACATCCACGGGCGCGAGCTGACCTGCGCCGTCATGGGCGATGTGGCGCTCGGCGTCTGCGAGATCATCCCGACCGGCCATTCCTTCTACGATTACGATTCAAAATATGTCGCGGGCGGATCAAAACACGAATGCCCCGCAAAAGTTTCACCGAATATTTACCAAAAAATACAGACACTGGCGCTCAAGGCTCACCAAGCTGTCGGCTGTCGGGGCGTTTCCCGGTCGGACTTCCGTTATGACGATCGTCACTCCGAAAATGGCGAAGTTGTATGGCTCGAGGTCAACACTCAGCCGGGCATGACGCCGACGTCTCTGGTGCCTGAAATCGCGGCCCATGCCGGGCATTCGTTTGGTGAGTTGTTGAGTTGGATGGTGGAGGACGCTTCGTGTCTGCGTTGAAATGGGGGCAAGGCAAGGGGAAGGGCGCGGCCGGGCCGTCGCTGTTCGGCTTGTCGTTGTCATCAGGCCATTTCGTGCTGCCGCGCGTGCTTCGCCGCCCGGTGCGCATCCTGGCGCGCCTGGGCGATGGTGAATTCGAGGCGCCGCGCTTCTCCGCCGCGATGATGTCGGCGGTGCTGCTCGCTTCAAGCGGCGCCTATGGTGCCTATCTCGGTGGCCATGCCGACGGCATCATCCAGAGCATCACCGCCCGCACCGGCTTTGCCGTCGATCAGGTCAAGGTGGTCGGCAACCGCCAGACCTCCGAGATCGACATTCTCGACAGGCTCGAACTCGACGGCTGGACCTCGCTGATCGGCTTCGACGCCGAGGCCGCGCGCGAGCGCATCTCCGGCCTGCCGTGGATCGAAATGGCGGCGGTGCGCAAGGTCTATCCGCATACGCTGGAAGTGCGCGTCGAGGAGCGCGAGGCTTTCGCGCTCTGGCAGCAGGGCAATGATCTCTCGGTCATCGAGAAGGATGGCGCGGTCATAGCGCCGTTCTCCGGCGGCAAGCAGGTGCTGCTGCCGCTGCTGATCGGCGAGGGCGCGCCGGCCAAGGCGCCTGACTTCCTGGCCAAGGTCGAAAAATACCCCGACCTGGCGACCCGCGTGAAAGGCTATATCCGCGTTGGCGACCGGCGCTGGGACCTGAAGCTGGACAACGGCATCACCGTCAAGCTGCCCGAGGACGAGGAAGACCAGGCGCTCGCCGAACTGGTCAAGATGGATAAGGACAAGGGGCTTTTGTCGCGCGACATCGCTGCTGTCGACATGCGCCTGACCGACCGGCTGGTCGTGGAACTGGCGCCCGAAGCGGCGACGCAGCGCGAGGCCGCGCTCAACGAGAAGCCGAAGACCCTCAAGCGCACCTCGGAGAAGAAAATATGAGCTGGCTTGGCGGTTCAGGCGATGCCTCGTCGCGCCGGTCCGGCACTCTGACAGTGCTGGATGTCGGCTCGAACAAGGTCTGCTGCATGGTGGCCAAGCTCAAGCCGAATGATGACGGCAAGCTGTTGCGCGGCCGCTCGCACCGGATCCAGGTGATCGGCATCGGCCATCAGAAGTCGCAGGGCGTGAAGTCGGGCGTGGTCGTCGATCTCGACCGGGCCGAGCATGCCATCCGCCTGTCCGTCGACGCCGCCGAGCGCATGGCGGGGCTGACGGTCGATTCGCTCATCGTCAACATGACCGCCGGCCGGCTAAAGAGCGAGAGCTTCTCGGCGACCATCAACCTTGGCGGCCACGAGGCAGACGAGGCCGACATCAAGCGCGTGCTCGGCGCCGGCGCCAAGCAGGCGCTCAAGGCCGAGCGCGAGGTGATCCATTCGCTGCCGGTCGGCTTCTCGCTCGATGCCGAGCGCGGCGTGCGCGATCCGCGCGGCATGGTCGGCGATGCGCTTGGCGTCGACATGCATGTGCTGACGGGTGACGCAGCACCCATGCGCAACCTCGAACTCTCCATCAACCGTTCGCATTTGTCGGTCGAGCGCATGGTGGCGACGCCCTATGCCAGCGGACTGGCGGCTCTGGTCGACGACGAGCTGGAGCTGGGCGCCGCCTGCATCGACATGGGCGGTGGCACGACGACGATCTCGGTGTTTTCGGAAGGCAAGTTCGTCCATGGCGATGCGATCGCGATCGGCGGCAACCACGTCACGCTCGACATGGCCAAGGGGCTCTCGACCTCGCTCGACGCCGCCGAGCGGCTGAAGGTGATGCATGGTTCGGCGCTGCCGGGCAGCGCGGACGACCGCGACCTGGTCTCGATCCAGCCGATCGGCGACGATGGCGACGTGCCGCTGCAGATCCCGCGTTCGGTGATGACGCGCATCGTGCGCGCCCGCATCGACGAGACACTCGAATTGCTGCGCGACCGGCTGAACAAGTCCGGCTACGGCAACGCGGTCGGCAAGCGCGTCGTGCTCACCGGCGGCGCCAGCCAGCTGGCCGGCCTGCCGGAGGCGGCGCGCCGCATCCTGGGGCGCAACGTGCGCATCGGCCGCCCGCTCGGCGTGGCGGGCCTGCCCGAAGCGGCAAAGGGGCCGGCCTTCTCGGCCGCCGTCGGGCTTCTGATCTATCCGCAGATGGCGAGTTTCGAGAGCCATCCTGCAAAAGGCATTTCCGGTCTCAGGATGACCGGAACGGGTGGAAAACTGCATCGCATGAGTCAGTGGTTGAGAGACAGTTTCTAATTGACGGGGACAGCCCCATAGGCGGCCGCGGCGGCGAAGCGGCGTGAAAGGCAAAGGACGGAGACAATGACCATCAATCTGCAAAAGCCGGACATCACCGAGCTTAAGCCGCGCATCACCGTGTTCGGTGTCGGCGGCGGCGGCGGCAATGCCGTGAACAACATGATCACCGCGGGTCTGCGCGGTGTCGAGTTCGTCGTGGCCAACACCGACGCGCAGGCGCTGACCATGTCGAAGGCCGACCGGCTGATCCAGCTCGGCGCGCATGTCACCGAGGGCCTCGGCGCCGGCTCGCAGCCTGAAGTCGGCCGCGCGGCGGCGGAAGAGTGCATCGACGAGATCATCGATCACCTGTCCAACACCCATATGTGCTTCGTCACCGCCGGCATGGGCGGCGGCACCGGCACGGGTGCTGCTCCGGTCGTTGCCCGCGCCGCGCGCGAGAAGGGCATCCTCACCGTCGGCGTCGTCACCAAGCCGTTCCACTTCGAAGGCCAGCGCCGCATGAAGACGGCCGATTTGGGCATCGAGGAACTGCAGAAGTGCGTCGACACCCTCATCGTCATCCCCAACCAGAACCTGTTCCGGCTGGCCAATGACAAGACCACCTTCGCCGACGCCTTCGCCATGGCCGACCAGGTGCTCTATTCCGGTGTCGCCTGCATCACCGACCTGATGGTCAAGGAAGGCCTGATCAACCTCGACTTCGCTGACGTGCGTTCGGTCATGCGCGAGATGGGCAAGGCGATGATGGGCACAGGCGAGGCTTCGGGCGAGGGCCGCGCAATGGCCGCCGCCGAAGCGGCGATCGCCAACCCGCTGCTCGACGAGACCTCGATGAAGGGGGCCAAGGGCCTGCTGATCTCGATCACCGGCGGCCGCGACCTGACCCTGTTCGAGGTCGACGAAGCGGCGACCCGTATCCGCGAGGAAGTCGATCAGGACGCCAACATCATCCTCGGCGCCACCTTCGACGAGGAACTCGAAGGCGTCATCCGCGTCTCGGTGGTCGCTACCGGCATCGACAAATCGGCCGCTGAAATCGCCGCGGCGCCGATCTCCATCCGTACGGCACCGCCGAAGCCGGCCGCCCGTCCGGCCGTGGCCGCCGTGGAGAGCCGCCCGGCACCGGTCCAGCAGCCCGTCTATGAACCGCGCGCCGCGGACCCGGTCGCCGAGGCCATCCAGCTCGCCGAGGCGAACGCCGCCGCCATGGCGCAGGCCCGTCCGGCTCCTGTCGCCCATGCGGACGATTTCCGCCCGCAGAGCAAGATCTTCCAGGCGCCGCCGCAGCAGCCGATGCCGCAGCCGGTCGTCCAGCAGATGCAGCCGGCCCCGCAGCCGCGCGAAATGCTGCGTGAGGTCCAGCAGCCGGTGGCGATGGCGCCGCAGCGCATGCCGCGCGTCGAGGACTTTCCGCCGGTGGTGAAGGCCGAGGTCGATGCCAAGAGCCGTCCGGTGGACCACGAGAACAACAGCGGCCCGATGGGCCTGTTGAAGCGCCTGACCAATGGCCTGACCCGCCGCGAGGAGGAGCCTGCAAGGCTGCAGCCGGCGCAACCGCGCGAGCCCAAGCTGCGCCAGGCCGCCCCCGAAGTGCGCCGTCTCGCCAGCCAGGACGCCCAGCTCTACGCGCCGCGCCGCGGCCAGCTGGACGACCAGGGCCGCCTGACGCCGCAGACCCGGGCGACTCAGGACGACGATCAGCTGGAGATTCCGGCGTTCCTGCGCCGCCAGGCCAACTGAGCGGTTAACGGACTGTAACAATTGTTAACAGGCAAGCAAGGAATTGCTTGCCTGTTAACGTTTTAAGTGCTTTGGAATCAACTAGTTACGATGTGAAGCTTGCTCCGGTCCGCGGTTACAGAGGGTAAGAAACCGTGATTTGGAGTCTCCCTGGCGGGACATTATCTTCGCTGCCTACCATAGTCGGTCTGCCGGGATTTCGGGGAAGTGGCCCTGCCTGCCGATTTAACAAGAGCCGCGCCCTCGGGCTGGAGAAGCGGACTTAGGCATATCGGGCTTATGGGGATTGTCTTGCACGACTACCAGACGACAGTGAAGACGCGCGCGTCGCTTACAGGCACCGGCGTTCACAGCGGCAAAGAAGTTTCTGTCAGTTTCCTGCCGGCGGATGCCGACACCGGCATCGTGTTCCAGCTCATCAATGGCGAAGGGCAGGGCCGCGAGTTCCGCGCGCTGTTTTCGGAGATCGGCGCCACCGATCTGTGCACCATGCTTGGCGATCCCTCGGGCGAGCATATCGCCACGGTCGAGCACATCATGGCCGCGCTGTTCGGACTCGGCATCGACAATGTTCTCATCGAGATCGACGGCCACGAGGTTCCCATCCTCGATGGCAGCGCCATGGCCTTCGTGGAGGCCATCGACCAGGCGGGCATCGAGACGCTGCCGGTCAAGCGGCGCTATATCAGGGTCGTCAAGCCGGTTCGCATCGAGAACGGCGCTTCCTGGGCGGAGTTCAGGCCCTATGACGGCACCCGCTTCGAGGTCGAGATCGATTTCGAAAGCCCGGCCATCGGCCGCCAGCTCTTTGCGTCGGACATCAATGCCGACATCTTCCGCCGCGACATTGCGCGTGCCCGCACCTTCGGCTTCATGAAGGATGTCGAGCGGCTGTGGGCGGCCGGCTATGCGCTGGGATCCTCGCTGGAAAATTCGCTGGTGATCGGTGACGACAACCGCGTCATCAACATGGGCGGCCTGCGTTACCCCAACGAATTCGTGCGCCACAAGACGCTCGACGCCATGGGCGATCTGGCTCTGGCCGGAGCTCGCTTCATCGGCTGTTTCCGCTCCTATCGCGGCGGCCACAGGCTGAACGCAGCGGCGCTGCGGCGCCTGCTGTCGGACCGCACGGCCTTCGAGATCGTCGAGACGACACGCCGCGAGCGCGGCCGCGCGGCAGAGATGAGCGCCGTCAATGCGCCGCTCTACGCACCCTGGATGATCTGAACTCCGCAACGTTTTGGCGCCCTGTGGCGGGGTGCTAACTGTTGCAGGAATGCATCATCGGTCGGCGAAATCATGGGGATACCCTAGCGCCGCCTTGCCGCCACAAAAATGCGCCATTGCCCGGAGATAGCGTTGCCGGGCAAGGCGGTTATGGTTTATGGCTTCTGCCGTCGATTAGTGCATGTCGCTCAAAAGTGGGGACCAGTTTTGGGACAACAGCATGCAAGAGGCACTAAAATAACGCCGAAAGGGCGCAATCCAATCATGTTGTTCATGCGAGTCGGTCAATCGAAAGCGCCCAAGCGGTCTGTTCTCCTGGCGCTGTCGCTGGTTGTTCCATCGCTCTTTCTGTCGGCCTGCATGTCGTCGGAGAAAGATATCGACCTGTCGAAATATGTCGACCAGACCGAGCCGGCCGACGTCCTCTACAACCAGGGTCTCGCCAATATGAATGCCGGCCGCCTCGATGAGGCGAGCAAGAAGTTCGACGCCGTCGACCGCCAGCATCCCTATTCGGAATGGGCCCGCAAATCGATGGTGATGGGCGCTTTCGCCGACTATCGAAAGGGCAGCTACGACGAGGCGATCTCGTCGGCCAAGCGCTATCTGGCGCTTTATCCGTCCACCGACGACGCGCCTTACGCGCAGTACATTATCGGCCTGAGCTACTATCGCCAGATCAAGGACGTGACGCAGGATCAGAAGGAAGCACGCCAGACGCTGCAGACGATGCAGGATCTGGTCACGCGCTGGCCGACGTCGGAATATGTCGACGACGCCAAGGAGAAGATCCGCTTCGCCAACGACCAGCTCGCCGGCAAGGAAATGCAGATCGGCCGCTACTATCTGGAGCGCCGCGAGTACATCGCCGCCGTCAAGCGCTTCCGCACCGTGGTGGAGAACTATTCCAACACGCGTCATGTCGAGGAAGCGTTGGCACGCCTCACCGAAACTTATTACGCCATGGGGCTGACCTCGGAAGCCCAGACGGCCGCCGCGGTGCTCGGCACCAACTATCCCGACAGCCCGTGGTACAAGGATTCCTACAAGCTCCTGCAGAGCAACGGGCTTTCGCCGCGCGAGAATGCCGGATCGTGGATTTCCAAGGCCGGGAAGCTGATCACCGGCGCCTGATCTTGTCAGGCGCAAGCGTGCGTGGCCGCTTTTCGGATTGATCCGATGCTGAAACAAAAAGATAGTGCGGCGCTGCGACTCCAATCGGTCGCGCACCGCTCCACGGCGGTTCAGTGGTTTGATTGAAGCGCTGAGCCGTCCCAACTTTTTGTTCTACGCAATTCCGATGGGAAAAACGCTACGCACTTTTCCTGGAATTGCCTGAGGTCCGGGTTCTGATGCTTTCCAGACTGTCGATCCGCGATATCGTCCTGATCGAGAAGCTGGATATCGACTTCCAGCCGGGCCTTTCCGTGCTGACGGGTGAAACCGGTGCCGGCAAATCCATCCTGCTCGATGCCTTGTCGCTGGCGCTCGGCGCGCGCGGCGACGCCTCTCTGGTGCGCCATGGCGCGGCACAGGGCCAGGTCATTGCCGTGTTCGATGTGCCGCGCAACCACCCGGTGCGCGCGCTGCTCGTCGAAAACGCCATCGAGGATGACGGCGACATCATCCTGCGCCGCGTGCAGACGGCGGACGGTCGTACCCGCGTGTTCGTCAACGACCAGCCATCCAGCGTGACCCTGATGCGCGATGTCGGGCGCGCTTTGGTCGAGATCCACGGCCAGCATGACGAGCGCGCCTTGGTCGACCCGGGCGCCCACCGCGACGTGCTCGACGCTTTCGGCGGCCATCTCGGCGCGGTTCGCTCGACCGGCGAGGCGTGGCGCCACTGGCGCGCCTGCGAGCAGGAGCTTACGCGCCACCGCGCCAAGGTGGCGGCGGCGGCGCGCGAGGCCGACTATCTGCGTGCCGCGGTGGCGGAACTGACCAAGCTCGATCCGCAGCCCGGCGAGGAAACGGAACTTGCCGAATTGCGCGCCCATATGATGCGCGCGGAGAAGATCGCTTCCGAAATCCATGATTCCCAGGACGTGCTGTCCGGCCCGTCCTCGCCCTTGCCGCAGCTCGCCAGCCTGCTGAGGCGGCTGCAGCGCAAGGCGACGGAGGCGCCCGGCCTGCTCGAGGACGTGGTCAAGTCGCTGGACGAAGCCATGCTGTCGCTCGACGCGGCGCAATCCGGTGTCGAGGCGGCACTTCGTGCCACGGAGTATGACCCGCAGCGGCTGGAGAAAGCAGAGGAGCGGCTGTTTTCGCTGCGCGCCGCCTCGCGCAAGCATAGCGTCGCCGTCGACGATCTGGCGCAGCTGCGCGACACGATGGTTGCCGATCTCGCCGATCTCGACGCCGGCGAGGAACGCCTGCACGGGCTGGAAAAGCAGGCCGCGGCGGCACGCGAGGCCTATGACATCGCCGCCGCGCAGCTTTCCTCGCTTCGCCACGCGGCGGCCGTTGGCCTGACCAAGGCCGTGATGGCCGAATTGCCGGCGCTGAAGCTCGAACGCGCCGCCTTCATCGTCGAGATGAAGAGCGAGGCCGAGACCCGCATGGAAGAGGGCATCGACCAGATCGAGTTCTGGGTGCGCACCAATCCCGGAACGCGGCCCGGCCCGATGATGAAGGTGGCCTCCGGCGGCGAGCTGTCACGCTTCCTTTTGGCGCTGAAGGTGGCGCTGGCCGACCGTGGCTCGGCGCCGACGCTGGTCTTCGACGAAATCGACACCGGCGTGGGCGGCGCCGTGGCGGACGCCATCGGCCAAAGGCTGGCGCGGCTGTCGAAGCGCGTGCAGGTGCTGTCGGTCACCCATGCGCCGCAGGTCGCGGCGCGCGCGGCAACGCATTTCCTGATCTCAAAATCGGGCAGCACCGACCGTGTTGCGACCGGCATTGCCGAGATGGACAGGACCGCTCGGCAGGAAGAGATCGCCCGCATGCTGGCCGGCGCCACGATCACCGACGAGGCACGCGCCGCCGCCGAAAGGCTGCTGCGCGAGAATACAAACGCGGCATAAGACTATCCAGTGGGCAGGATATGGCAGCGAGTCAGGATATGGCTCCATCCTGCTGTTCAGGAATGATCTTTTCCGAAAACCGGTTCCCACATTTCGGGATCATGCTCTATTGTGGCGCGCCACCGTTCGGGGGAGAAAAGCATGGCTGAAAAACCTGTCGATTCGCTCAGCGAAAGCGAGGCTGAAGCCGAGCTGAAACGCTTGGCGCAGGAGATCGCCGAGCACGATCGGCGCTACCATACCGAGGACGCGCCGACAATCTCGGACGCCGCCTATGATGCGCTGACGCGGCGCAACCTTGCCATCGAGGAGCGTTTTCCCGGCCTGGTGCGCGAGGATTCGCCGTCGCGCAGGGTCGGCGCGCCGCCGGCGGAAGGTTTCGCCAAAGTGCGCCATGCCGTGCCGATGCTCAGCCTCGCCAAGGCCTATACGGACGAGGACGTTGCTGATTTCATCGAGCGCGGCCGCCGCTTCTTCGATCGCGACAAGGACCTCGATATCGCCTTCACCGCCGAACCGAAGATCGACGGGCTGTCGGCCTCGCTGCGCTATGAGAAGGGCGTGTTCGTGCAGGGTGCGACGCGCGGCGACGGCGCCGTCGGCGAGGACATCACCGCCAATCTCAGGACCATCGCCGATATTCCCGCGAAGCTGAAAGGCTCGGGCTGGCCGGATGTCATCGAGATACGCGGCGAGGTCTACATGACCTATGCGGAGTTCGAGGCGCTGAAGGCGCGCTCGGCGGCGGCCGGCGGCCAGGATTACGTCAATCCGCGCAACACGGCGGCAGGCTCGCTGCGCCAGAAGGACGCCTCCGTCACCGCCAGCCGCAATCTCAAATTCTTCGCCTATGCCTGGGGCTTCACGACTGCGGATCCGGCGCCGACCCAGTACGAATCGGTGCAAAAATTCGCCGCCTGGGGATTCAAGATCAGCCCTTTGATGGTGCGTGCGAAGTCGGTCGAGGAACTGGTCGCGCACTACCATCTGATCGAGGAGCAGCGCTCCTCGCTCGGCTATGACATCGATGGGGTGGTCTACAAGGTCGACCAGCTGGAACTGCAGCGCCGCTGGGGTTTCGTCACCGGTGAGCCGCGCTGGGCGATTGCCCACAAATTCCCGGCCGAGCAGGCAATGACGACCGTGCAGAAGATCGACATCCAGGTCGGCCGCACCGGCACGCTGGCGCCGGTTGCAAGGCTTGCGCCCGTAACTGTCGGCGGCGTCGTGGTCGAGAACGTCACGCTGCACAATGAGGATTACATCAAGGGGTTCGATAGCAACGGCCTGCCGATCCGTGACGGCATCGACGTGCGCATCGGCGACACGGTGGTGATCCAGCGGGCAGGCGACGTCATTCCGCAGATCGTCAGTGTCGTCATCGACAAGCGTCCGGCCGATGCCGTGCCTTACGAATTCCCGCATACCTGTCCGGTCTGCGGCTCGCCGGCGACGCGCGAGATCAACGAGAAGACCGGCAAGGAAGATTCCCGCCGGCGCTGCACCGGCGAACTGATCTGCCCAGCCCAAGCTGTGGAGGGGCTTCGCCATTTCGTGTCGCGCGGCGCCCTCGATATCGAGGGGCTGGGCGCCGAAAATATCGACACCTTCTTCAATGCCGGGCTGATCAAGACGGCCGCCGATATTTTTACGCTGAGGGACCGCCGCCCCGCCGTCACAAAGGCGCTGGCCGAGCGGCGCGAGGAGCAGGCCAGGCAGCGCGAGGCGGCGTCCGGCAAGACGCGCAAGAATGTGCGCAGTGTCGAGGATCGCAACTATGAGGGCCTCGACAAGCTGTTCGCGGCCATCGATTCGCGCCGCGAGCCGGAACTCGACCGCTTCATCTTCGCGCTCGGCATCCGCCATATCGGCGAGACGACGGCGGCTGTGCTCGCCAAGACATTCTCCACCATCGAGGAGCTGATCCGCGTCGGCAAGGAAACGGCGGCGGCGGAGGATCCGCACACCGTCTTCCCCTCGGTCAACGGCATCGGTGACACGGTGATCGATGCGCTGCGCGATTTCTTCGGCAATGAGCGCAATGACGATGTGCTCGACAAACTGCTCGAACAGGTCAAGCCGAAGCCCTATGTCGTCACCGTCTCGGCCGACAGCGAGGTCGCCGGCAAGACCATCGTCTTCACCGGCACGCTGGAGAAGATGACGCGCTCGGAAGCCAAGGCGATGGCCGAACGGCTCGGCGCCAAGGTGGCCGGGTCGGTTTCAGCCAAGACCGATCTGCTGGTGGCCGGACCCGGCGCCGGCTCCAAGCTCAAGCTTGCCGGCGAACTCGGCGTCGAAGTCATCGACGAGGACACCTGGCTGCAACGGGTCGGCAAGGCGTGACCGCGTTCAAAGGCTTCGGTCCAAAGGCCATTCCATTCCTCAAGGCGCTGGATTTCCACCAGAGCCGGGAGTGGTTTCTGGAGAACCGCGAGCTGTTCGAACAGGAACTGCGCGATCCCCTTGGCGATCTCGTCGACACGCTGACACAGCGCTTTTCAGAAGCGGGGCTCGGTTTGCGCGGCGACCGCAAGAAGTCACTGTTTCGCATCAATCGCGACGTGCGCTTCGCCAAGGACAAACGGCCCTACAACCGGCATGTCTCGGCGATCCTGTCGCCCGATGGCAGCAAGGCGGTGCAGGGCGTGTTCTACATCCATATCGGGCTTGAGGGCTGCTTTGCAGGCGTCGCCTGGTGGCAGCCGGAGGCCGCGCTGTTGCTGGCGATGCGGCGCGCCATCGAGACATGGCCAGACAGGTTTCGCGCCATGGTGAAGGCGTTGAAGAAGAACGGCCTCGAGCTGAGCGCCGAAGACGCCATGAAACGCACGCCGCGCGGCTTCGAGCATGTCACGGACAAGGACCTCGTGGCCGCCATCCGCAACCGGCATTTTGCCGTCCGCCACTCCATCGATCCGGCCGGCATCCACGGGCCGGAGCTGGTCGAGGAACTCGTCGATTTCACCATGCGCGCCAAGCCGCTGCTCGACTGGGGCAGGGCGATCGAGGGCAAAATCGCGAAGGACTAAGTTCCATCTCGAGCCCCGCAACGATCATTTCCGCTGATCGTTTGGCTCAAGCGAATTCGTGTGACAAGGCGGGCTGCACTACCTACATCGACGGTTTCGACCCTGGAGCGATCGATGGCGACGGACGTAATTTCCGAGAGCGGCGGCAGAAGCGACTTCTGGCAAGGCGTGCGGCTCTCCATGCCTGTCGTGGTGGCGTCGGCGCCGTTCGCCGTGCTGTTCGGGGCGCTCGCCGTCGACAACGGGTTCTCGGTCCTCGAAGCCTTCCTGATGAGTGCGCTGGTCTATGGCGGCGCCAGCCAGATGGTCGGTATCCAGCTGTTCGGCCAGCATGTCGCGCCGTGGCTGATCGTGCTGTCGATCTTCGCCGTCAACTTCCGCCACGTGCTCTACTCCGCCGGCATCGGCCGGCGCATCGCGCACTGGCCTGTCATCCAACAGGCGCTCGGCTATTTCATCCTCACCGATCCGCAGTTCGCAGTGGCGGAGGCGAGGGCGGCGTCCGGCCGGACGGTCGGCTTCGCCTGGTATCTGGGGCTTGGCCTGCCGGTCTATGTGTTCTGGGTGATCGAAAGCGGGCTGGGTGCGGTGTTCGGCAAGCTCATCCCCGACACGCATGCGCTGGGCATCGATTTCCTGTTGCCGATCTATTTCCTCGGCCTCGTCATGGGCTTCCGCAAGCGGCCTCTGTGGCTGCCGGTGGTTATCGCCAGTGCGTGCGCCTCGATCGTCGCCTACAAGACGGTCGGCTCGCCCTGGCATGTCTCGATCGGCGCCATTGCCGGCGTGCTGCTCGCCGTCATCCTGCCACCGCACCATAGCGGCGTGGAGACGAGGCCATGAGCACGACTTTCTGGATCATCATCGCCGGCGCGGTCGCCACCTATCTCACGCGCATCGGCGGGCATCTGGTCATCTCCCGCTTCGAGAACATCCACCCGCGCGTGGAGGCCGGCCTCAACGCCGTGCCTGCGGCGGTGCTGACGACGCTGGTGGCGCCGGAGCTGCTGAATGCCGGACCGGCGGAATGGGCGGCATTGGTCGTCACCGCAGCGGTGTCGCTGCGCGGCGGGCTGATGTCGATGTTCTTGGCCGGGGCTGCGGTGCTGATCCTGGCGCGGCAGTTCGTCGGATAAGGGCAGCGTCAGCCTTCCAAGCTGAATATCTACGGCATCAAATCTTCGCGTCGTGCGGCAGCGGTGCCGTCGCCTTTTCCAGCCAGGCCAGGGTTTCGCCGTCGAGCATCGGTCCGATCTCGGCCAGAACCCGGGCGTGATAGGTGTCGAGCCAATGCAGCTCCTCGCGCGTCAAAAGGTCTGATCGCACCAGCCTGATGTCGATCGGGGCGAGCGTCAGCGTCTCGAAGCCGTGCATGGCGATGTCGCCGCCCTCGATCTGCTCGGCCGGCGTCACCAGGATGAGGTTCTCGATGCGGATGCCGTAGGCGCCTTCCTTGTAGTAGCCGGGCTCGTTGGACAGCATCATGCCTTCGAGCAGCTTTTCGGTGCCGGTGCGGGCAATGCGCTGCGGACCTTCATGCACCGCGAGATATGAGCCGACGCCATGGCCGGTGCCATGGGCGAAATCGCAACCATGCTTCCACAGCGCCATGCGGGCGATGGCGTCGATCTCCGAGCCGCGCGTGCCGGCTGGGAAGCGCAGCGTTGAAATGCCGATCATGCCTTTCAACACCAGCGTGAAGCGTTCGCGCATCTCCTCGGTCGGCTGGCCGATCGGCACTGTGCGGGTGATATCGGTGGTGCCGTCCTGATACTGCGCGCCGGAATCGAGCAGGAACAACTCGCCCGCCTGCAGCTTGCGGCTGGTGGCGCGCGACACGCGGTAATGCATGATGGCGCCGTTCGGGCCGGCGCCGGAAATGGTGTCGAAGGACACGTCGCGCAGCGGCATTTGCGTTTCCTCGCCGGTCTGCCGGCGGCTCTCCTCCAGCCTGGTGACGACCGCAATCTCGTCAAGCGAGCCGGGTTTCTGCCGCTCCAGCCAGCACAGAAGCTTGGCCACCGCCGCACCGTCTCGGCGATGCGCGGCGCGCGAGCCGTTGATCTCGGCCTGGTTCTTGGTGGCACGCGGGATGCGGGCAGGATCGGGTGCGGCAACCACCGTGCCGCCATTGTCCTCGACCAGCATGCGCAGCCGGTCGGCGGCCAGCACCGGGTCGAGCGCGATCTTGGCGCCGTCCTTGGCAAGCGCTGCGATCGCCGCCTCGAATTCGCCGGGCTCGTGCGGATCGGCAAGCTGCGTGAGATAGGCCGCGACCTGACGCGAGAATTTGCGCTTGTCCATGAACAACTGATGCGATCCGTCGGCGGCGAGGATGGCGAAGCCGAGCGCCAGCGGCGTGTGCGGCACGTCGCCGCCCCGGATGTTGAAGGCCCAGGCGATGGAGGAGGGGTCGGTCAGCACCACATGGGTGGCGCTATCCTTGCCGATCGCCGTCGCCAGCCGCGCCAGCTTGTCCTTGGCGAGTTCGCCGGCAAAGCCGATCGGGTGCAGCTCGACCGGCGTCACCGGCGCCGCGGGCTGGTCCTTCCAGATGATGTCGACCGGGTTTTTCTCGAGCGGCACCAGCACGGCGCCGGTCTTTTCGGCCGAGGCCTGCAGCGCCTTGACCTCACCGATCGTGTGCAGCCATGGATCGAAGCCCAGCCGCGCGCCCTTGCCGATATTGTCCTTGAGCCAGACGGCGGGCGGGTTGTCGACCAGGCTTTCGACCGAAAAGATGTCGAGATCGACCTCGCTGCGCACCTGCAACGTATAGCGCCCGTCGACGAAGATGAAGGCGCGGTCGCGCAGCACGATGGCGACGCCGGCCGAGCCGCTGAAGCCGGTCAGCCATTTCAGCCGCGCAGAACGATCGGCGACATATTCGCCCTGATGCTCGTCCGCGCGCGGGACGATGAAACCGTCGAGGCCATTGGCGGCCAGCCACTGGCGCAGCAGCGCCACGCGCGGCTTGCCAACCGAGGGGTCGCCGGCGGAATCGAAGGTCTGGAACATGATGGGCCTCCTGATGTCTGTGCGACCGTAGCCTATGGGTCCGGAAATCGGAATCGATTTCCGGTTGGCGCAACCTGCTACAGCGCTGGCTGGCTGACAACCAAATGGGGCTGGTCCAGCCGCGGCACGAAGGTTGGGTTGTCATTGCCTCCCGGACACGACCCGGCACTGCTGCCCTGTTCGTCGACACCCGGGATTGCGATCAGAAGAAGTCGGCAACGGCCGCTTTTTGAACGTGCGCCAATTCGCACGGCAAGCTGTCTGTTTCGGGTTTTCTTGTCTTGGCCGCAAGGGTTGG
The DNA here is from genome assembly GCF_030160235.1 of Mesorhizobium huakuii. Taxonomy (GTDB): domain Bacteria; phylum Pseudomonadota; class Alphaproteobacteria; order Rhizobiales; family Rhizobiaceae; genus Mesorhizobium; species Mesorhizobium huakuii. The sequence continues at coordinate 91,058 of NZ_BSNY01000021.1, read as the reverse complement.
TCTTCTGGTCAAGATTGGTGTCGGGGAAGTTTCGGCACGCTGTTGAAAGCCATGATGCGGACCATTCGGTGAGGCTATGTCCTGAACCAGTCAGTCGGCAAAAGCCGGGCTTGCTTGCAGTCCGGCATCTGGCGTGGCCAATTGTTGATTGATGCAAATTCGCAACGGATTTGCTCTGTTTGCTTGTCCAGGCCCTGTATTGCTTGGTTCAGGTAATCTTTACGGCTTGCATTCACTTGTCTCTCGGCGACGGTTTTCGTAGCGTCGCCACGGGCTTCTAGGGTCGATTCAGCCAATGGATGGTCGGTCGAGGGGATTTACATGAGACATTCTGGTTCCGCAGCGCGTGCCAAAGGCGAAAGCGACGCGCGGCTTGCGGGCCCGCTTCTGTCGTCCACGTCCCTTCCGGCCTTGCTGCTAGCCGGGCTTGTTGCGGCCGCCATGACGCCGATCATGTCTGGCGCAGCCTCGGCCGAGGATTTCGTTCACGGCAGCGGCAATTGGGGTACCGCCGCGAACTGGACTCCCGCAACGGTTCCCAACGGCGTCGATGCGGTCGCGAACTTCAACCACGATGCGCCGGACCAGGGGCTCGGCTACAGCGTCGACCTGTCAGGCGGGCCCTACACGGTCGGCACGCTGAACTTGAATGCCACGAGCAGCTCCGGCGGCTACCGGTTTACAAACGGTGGCCTGAATTTCGCGGCCTCCGGGCAGGCCGCGATCAATGTGCAGACGAACAATGTCCTTCCCGATCTGGACGCCAGCGCCAGTTTCAATCTGGCCTCCGACACCGTTTTCAAGGTCGACGCCGGTGCTCATTTCACGGCGGATGGAGTGATCTCGGGCGCGGGCCTCACCAAGAGCGGTGATGGCTTGCTGACCTTGAATGGGGCAAACACCTACACCGGCGGCACCAACCTCTATGGCGGCACGCTCAGCCTCGGCAACAATATCGCGCTGGGAACAGGTCGGCTCTCCGCCTTCGGTGGAACGGTGATCGATATCCAGTCCGGTATTTCGATCGCCAACGATCTGCTCGTCAACGCCAGCCCGACCATTCACGTCGGTTCGGGAACGGCCACCTATACCGGCCTGATTTCGGACTATGACGAGGCCTCGGCAATCGTAAAGACCGGCGTCGGCACGCTTGTGCTGACCAACAACGGCAACAGTTTCGGTTTGGGCGCCCGGATCGAGCAGGGAACGGTCCAGGTCACCGCCGATCATGCTCTGGGCCTGGGTCCGATCACGCTCGACGGCGGCACGCTGCAGGCCGGTGCGAACCTCACCCTCGCCAATGGTTCGATCCTGTTCGGCGCCGCTGGCGGCACCATCGACACAAACGGCTTCGACGTCAGCACCTCCGCCAGCATGGGAGACGACAGCACGCCGAGCGGGACGTTCACCAAGACAGGAGCCGGAACGCTGACGGTGGACGGCTTTGCCGGCAATAACACCTATGCCACGGCCACCGACGTCGCCCAGGGCACGCTGAAGGCGGGCCTGAGCGCCAACGTTTTCAGCGCAAACAGCGCCTATACGATCGAAAGCGGCGCCACGCTCGATCTCAACAATTTCGACCAGGCGATCGGCTCGCTTGCCGGCGCGGGAACGGTCATTGCCGGGACGGGCAAGCTGACGACCGGAGGCAACAACGGCTCGACGGTGTTTTCGGGCGTCATCACCGGCAGCAACGGACTGATCAAGGACGGGACGGGAACTTTCGAGCTGTCAGGTTCGAGCCCGTTGTCGGGTGGGGTTGAGGTGAAAGCAGGCGCCTTGCTGGTCTCCGGCTCGGTTGGTAATGCGGGGGTTACAGTCGACAGCGGCGCCACACTCGGCGGCGGCGGCACGGTTGGCGCGCTCGATGCTGCCGGCACGGTCGCGCCCGGCAAAAACGCGATCGGCACGCTGACCGTCAATAACACCGCCAAGTTCGAGGCCGGCTCGACCTACGCGGTGGAACTCAATTCAGCTGGTCTTTCGGATCTGATCCACGTGTCCGGCGCGGCCACTATCGTCAGCGGCGCCGGCTTGACCGTGACCAACATAGGGCCGAGTGACCTTGTGGCGGGAGCCCGCTACACGGTGCTCGAAGCCGCCAGCGTCGGCGGTACCTTTACCCTGGTGGGCGATCCGCAGGTCTCGGCCTTCGTCAGGCTGAGCACCACGTCGGATGCGACGCGTGCCTATGTCGACGTCACCCAGACGAAGACCTTCAGCTCCGCGGGTGTGACACCGAACCAGATCGCCACCGGTAACGGGCTGGGCAGCGCAGCCGGCGGTGCCTTGGTCAGCGCGGTGCTTGCCTTGCCGAGCGATGCGGCGGCGCAGGCCGCTTTCGACCAGCTTTCGGGCGAAATCCATGCCTCGGCCAAGGGCATGCTTCTCCAGGACAGCCACTTGCTGCAGGACGCGGTGACGGCGCGCCTGAGTGCCGCCTTCGGCGACAGCGGCAAGACCGCCGCGCTGCCGGTCATGGCCTATGGCGAGGAGGGCGTTCAGCCCGTTGCCGCCGACACGGATCGCTTCGCCGTCTGGTCGCAGGGTTTTGGCTCCTGGGGCGGTGCCGACAGCGACGGCAATGCGGCCGCCTTCGACCGTTCGACGGGCGGCCTGCTGGTCGGCGCCGACGGCCTGGCCGGCGACTGGCGCGTCGGCGTGGTCGGCGGCTACAGCCGCACCAGCTTCGATGCCGACGACAGGCATTCTTCCGGCGACAGCGACAACTACCATCTGGGCCTTTATGGCGGGACCAATTGGGGCGCCATCGCCTTCCGCACCGGCGCCGCCTACACCTGGCACCGGATCTCGACATCGCGATCCGTCACTTTCCAGGGTTTTGCCGACAGTCTTTCGGCCGACTATGACGCCGCGACCGCGCAGGCCTTCGGTGAACTGGCCTACAAGACCGATGCGGGACCCTTTGCCTTCGAGCCCTTCGCCAATCTCGCTTATGTGAACCTGCACACGGACGGCTTCGCGGAGAACGGCGGCGCCGCGGCGCTGACCAGCAGCAGCTCGACGTCGGATGCGACCTTCACCACGCTCGGTGTCAGGGCCTCCACCGACATCGCCATTGGTGGCGTGGCGGCCACCGCGCGCGGCATGTTCGGCTGGCGTCATGCCTTCGGCGACGTGACGCCGCTGTCGACCGTCGCCTTTGCCGGCGGTAACGACTTCACCATCGCCGGCGTGCCGATCGCCAGGGATGCGATGCTGGTCGAAGCCGGCTTCGACGTGCAACTGGCGCGCAACGCCACCCTTGGCCTGTCCTATGCCGGACAGTTCGGGCCGGATGCCTTCGACAATGGCCTCAAGGCCAATCTGGGCATCAAATTCTAAGCGTTGGGACCGTCGAGGATCGGCAATCGCCTTGCCGTTCTTAGTGCTTGAGGTGGATCGTCACCCAGCCTTCGCGGTGCAAGGTGCGCACGTGCCGGAAATTCTGGCCGACATAGGCCGAGATGACGGCGTCGCGCTGGCGCTCGAGGATGCCTGACAGGACGATCGAGCCGCCAAGAGCGATGTGGCCGGCCATTTGCGGCGCCAGCCGCATCAGCGGCCGCGCCAATATGTTGGCGACGATCAGATCGAAGGGCGCACGCTTGCCGAAGATCGGATGGTGGAAGCCCGGTGCGGTGACCGTTTCGATAAGCGCCTTGACGTGATTGAGCCTCGCATTGGCGGCGGCGACCTTCACCGCCACCGGGTCGATGTCGGTGGCGAGCACCGGAATATGCGCGAGCTTGGCGACGGCGATGGCCAGCACGGCACTGCCGGTGCCGAGGTCGAGCGCATTGCGCGGGTGCTCGCGCCGCACCACTTTCTCCAGCATTTCCAGGCAGCCTGATGTGGTGCCGTGATGGCCGGTGCCGAAGGCAAGGCCGGCCTCGATCTCGATGGCGAGTTCGCCGCTGTGGCGCTTCCTGCGGTCATGCGCGCCGTGGACGAAGAAACGGCCGGCGCGTACCGGTTTCAGGCCTTCCAGCGAACGCGCCACCCAGTCGATGTCGGGCAGCACTTCGCGCTCGACCGGCTTCGACAGGGCAAGGCCGGCAAGAATGTCCTTCACCCGCGCCTCGACCGCGTCGACATCGCCATCGGCGTAGAGCGAGACCTCGTGGATGTCATGGTCCTCGTCGAGCTCGAGCACGGCGATCGGCAGGCCCTCATCCTCGAAGGCCAGCTCAAGCGCCGCGAAGATGCGCTCGGCCTCGATCTTGCCGGTGGTGAAATGAAGCCGCGTCTGGGTCATAGGGATTCTTATCAACCCTTGGCCGCGAGGCGCTTCAGCTTCTCCACGGCGGTGCTGGCGCTTTCGCCATAGGCGATCGTGCCGGCAAAGTCACCCTTGGCGTTGAGCAGCAGCACCGAGGCGGTGTGGTCCATCGTGTAGTCGCCGTCGCCGGTGTCGACCTTCTTCCAGTAGATGCCGAAGGACTTGGCCATCGCGTGGACCTTGTCCGGGTCGCCGGTGATGCCGGTGATGCGGTCGGAGAAATTGCTGACATAGGCGTTCATCACCGCCGGCGTGTCACGCTCCGGGTCGACCGAGACGAAATAGGCATGCAGGCTCTTGCCGTCGTCGCCGAGCGTCTTCAGCCAGCCGGAGAGCTCGAACAGCGTGGTCGGGCAGACTTCGGGGCAGTGGGTGAAGCCGAAGAAGACGACGCTGGGCTGCCCCCGGAAGGCGGCTTCGGTGATCGGTGCGCCTTTCTGGTCGACGAGAGTGAAGGGCGCGCCGAATGGTTCGCCGCCATAATGGCCGCGATACCAGTCGAAGGTCAGCCAGCCGATGCCGGCTGCCATCAGGACGAGAATGCCGACCAGGATAGAACGCATCATCACAAAAGTCCGTCCGCAGAAATCATCGCGCCGGCTCAATGCCGCGCCGGTGCGACAGTCTTAGCGGTTTGGCCTTGCGCAGGCAAAGTGCCGCGATGCCGCAACCGCGGTGGTATTGACGCTTGTGCTTGCAAAGCCGCACGACGCGTCCCACCTGATACCGGCAACTCGAACCGCAGGAGGCTCCTTTGCTCGAACTGGTTGGGCGCGAACGGATTGGGCGAAAACTGATCGGCGGCGCCTTGGCCGCGTGCGTCGTGCTTGGCGCCGGCAGCGCCGTCGCCGAGGAAGTCGGCAAGGTCGGCGTCGACTGGGTCGGCAATGACATCATCGTCGAAGCGATCAAGGACCCGAAGGTGGATGGCGTGACCTGCCATGTCTCCTATTTCGACCGCAGCCTCATCGACCGCCTGCACAAGGGCAACTGGTTCGAGGATCCCTCCGATTCCTCGATCTCCTGTCGTCAGACCGGCCCGATCACCATCGGCGACATCGACATGAGCGAGGGCGGCGAGGAGGTTTTCAAGCAAGGCATCAGCCTGATCTGGAAGAAGCAGGTGGTGAACCGCATTTACGACAAGACCAACGAGACGCTGATCTATCTCTCGCATTCGCGCCAGGTGCAGAACGGCTCGGCCAAGATGTCGGTCACCACGGTGCCGCTCTACGGCCAGAACGTGGTGTGGAGCAAGGGCAAGCCTAAATAGGCGGATGAGCTTTTTGTGCGGATTGACCCACGGACAATTGCTCCTGCCTTGCGGGAGTAATTGCTCGGGCGTAAAGCCGCGCGCATGGACCGCACCGAAAACCTCGTCCTGAAAGATCCCGAGCCGCGCATCCACCCGACCGCGGAGCTGAAGGCGTGCAAGCTCGGCCGCTATGCTTCGATCGGCGAGCGGGTGGTGCTGCGCGAGGTGAGCGTCGGCGACTTCTCCTATTTCGAGCGTCATTCGGAAGCCATCTACACAGCCATTGGCAAATTCTGCTCGATCGCCGCCAACAGCCGCATCAACGCGCTCGAACATCCGATCGAGCGGCTGACCCAGCACAAGGTCAGCTATCGGCCGAACGAATATTTTCGCTGGCTGGGCGTCGATGCGGCGTTCCGCGAGCGACGGCGGGCGAAGGCCGTGACCATCGGCCATGACGTCTGGATCGGCCATGGCGCGGTGATCATGCCCGGCATCACGATCGGCAATGGCGCGGTCATCGGCGCCAATGCGGTGGTGACGCAGGACGTGCCGTCCTACATGATCGTCGCCGGCGTGCCGGCAAAGCCGCTGCGGCCGCGCTTTGCTCCCGACATAGCGGCGCGGATCGAAGCGCTCGCCTGGTGGGACTGGCCGGTCGAGAAATTCGCCAGGGCGGTTCCCGACATCCAGTCCATGTCGATCGAGGCCTTCCTTGATCGTTGGGAAAACGACGCCGTCTAGGCTTTCGCTGACAACGGTTTGGCCCTGGCCGTCACCGCCGCGCAGGCCATCATCCGCGCTTTCTGGACTGAAACCCCTTCCGCCATGCGGGGGTGGCGCAGCGGAAGGGGCTGGAGGTAAACCGCTGTGAAGCGGAGCGAACAGGCACTTTTGCCTGCACAGTTACGATGACACCGAACCGATAAGGTGTGTTTTCCGCTGCATTCGCGCTTTGCGTGTGCCCAATTGCACCTGATGTATTTGTTGCCGGCGGGAACCCGAGACGGTCGCCGGTTGTTTCTCATCGCGGCAGTTGTTCAGGGATTTCGACAGATGGAAAAGGTTTTTACCAAGATCGCCAACTGGGTCGCCCATGTAACCGGCCTGCCGCTGACCTTTGCCGTTTGCTGTCTGATCGTCGTCGTCTGGGCGGTGAGCGGACCATTCTTCGGCTTCTCGGACACCTGGCAATTGGTGATCAACACCGGCACGACCATCATCACTTTCCTGATGGTGTTCCTGATCCAGAACACGCAGAACCGCGATGGCGCGGCGATCCAGGCCAAGCTCGATGAGCTGATCCGGGTCAGTGAGGGCCATAACAATTTCATCGGCATCGAGCACCTGACGGAATCCGAGGTCGAGGAAATCCGCGACAAGTGCGAGCGGGCGGCGCGGCGGCATGACGAAAAGATCGCCGCCATGGCCGCAAGGAAGGCCGTGGCGCAAAAGCGAGCTCCGAAAAAGCACGTGGCGTGAGGGCTTGCGGATCAGCCTTTCATGAAGGCCGCGAAAGCATCCTTGTGATCGGGGTGCCAACGCGACAAGGCCGGGCGGTTCTCGATGATGTCGCCGATCGCCCAGGCCATGCGCTTTTCATCCAGCGGCCGTGCCACTTCATTGTCCGGGCACAGGATGTAGAAGTCGCCTTTGACCAGGGATTCCAGCATGAAATCAATGACCTGCTCGCCGCTCCAGGCGCCGGCGGGCTTTTCCGTCGCCCCCTCGGTGAGGCCGGTATAGGTGAAGCCGGGGATGAGCAGATGCGCAGACAGGCGGTCGCCCGGTTCGTTGCGCAGCGCATGCGCCAGGCCTTCGGTGAATGTCTTCACGCCGGCCTTGGAGACATTGTAGGCGAGGTTGCCGGGCGGCGTGGTGATGCCTTGCTTGGAACCGGTGTTGATGATCAGGCCCGGCTTGGCCGACGCCAGCATGCGCGGCGCGAAGGCTTCGACGCCATGCACGACACCCCAGAAATTAATGTCGAGCAGCCGTTTCCAGCCATCGCGGTTTTCCCAGGGTTTCCCAGGATTGTCGCCGACGCCAGCATTGTTCATCAGCAGCGAGACCTCGCCGAAGGCGCCGAATGCCCGGTCAGCGAGACGATCGACCTCATCGGCCTTCGAAACATCGGCGGCGACGGCAAGCACGGCATCGTCGCCGGCAATGGCCGAGACGGCGCGGGAGGCATCGTCAAGGCGCGCGCCCCCAATGTCGGCGAGTACGATCTTCATGCCCATCAGCGCAAGCCGCCTGGCGGCCGCCAGACCGATGCCGCTGGCGGCGCCGGTGATGACGGCGGTGTTGCCCGGGCCAAGCGCGGGCAGGGCGTTCTGGATTTCGGCGTCGGTGATCATGAGCAACAGCATCCTTTTCTCGATGGCGCCGAACTTAGCGCCGGAACGGGCTTGCGCAAGCCTTCGTCAGCACGTGTTCGGGTTGACCAGCAGGGCCGCGGCTGCGCATGCTGCCGGGGCAAAAGGAGACTTTTGCCGGGGGAGCATGGAGATTTTTATTTGACGGACTGGATCGCAATTCTGAAAGAGCAGACCGCCACCGGTGACCAGATGGGGCGGGAGGTGCCGCAGATGCTTGCCAACCCCGATATCAGCGAAGCCCAGGTGAAGACACTGTTTTCCGCGCTGGAAAAACAGGCCGAGTTCGTCGAGAAACTACGCATGGCGCTGGAGAAATTCGGCCATGATTTCTCGATCATCAAGGCAGCCGAACGGCTGGAGGAGCGCTACGCCGATCTCGCGGCGTCGGTCGCCGAAAAGCTGAAGGCGATGCGTAAATAGAGCTGCTTCTTCGAGCTATTTTTCGAGAACGCGCGAAAAACGCGTGTCCGGTATAAGCCACACCAGGGCGACGACAACATAGAGGCCCACACCGATCCACCGGTTGAGGAAGGCAAGCGCAACGGCCGCGATATAGACGGCAAGCGAAATCCTTCCCTTGCGGTCAGTGCCGATTGCCTTGGCGAAGGCGGTGCCCTGACCATGCAGCCGGTGCAGTGCCAGGACCAGGATGGCGTAGCCGGTCGCGCACATTGCGAGGTCGAAGCCGTAGACCGCGACGGGAACCGTGGCGAAATGGTTCTCGCCCATGAAGGCGGTCGTTACCGGCATCAGGGACAGCCAGAACAACAGATACAGGTTCGCCCACAAGACCCCGCCGTCGACGCGCTGCACTGTGTGGAACATGTTGTGCAGATTGTTCCAGTAGATGCCGACATTGATGAATGACAGCACGTAGCACAGGAAGATCGGCAGTTGCGGCACCAGGGCCGAGAAATCCTCACCCTCCGGCACTTTCAACTCCAGCACCATGATGGTGATGATGATGGCCACCACGCCGTCGGTGAATGCCTCGACCCTGCCTTTGCCCATGATCCCCGCCCGTGCCCGCAACGAATTGTCGAAAGACAGTAAACTGTTAGCGCAACTTCCCGGGCCGATAAACGGCACTCGGGAAATTCCTCAACTATGTCTGGGAAAACCGGCGCACCGGAGCCATTGAACATGATGATTGGCGTTGGCCACTTGTTGACTTTTCCTGCTGTCTTCTCTCCCTTTTCGATGCAACCCCTGGTCGAAGCTGTCAAACGGCAGGGGATCGAATGGAGGGAGCGATGAGATTTCGATTTCTGCTTGTGATCGCGACCTTGCTGGCCGCCGTCTTCGGGACATCCGGCACGGCCTTCGCCTACAGCGCCCACACCACGACCAACCTCAACGTGCGCAGCGGCCCCGGTGCCGGATACGCCAAGGTCGGAACGCTGCCGGCCGGCCTCAGGGTCAATGTCAGCGGCTGCGAGCCGGGCTGGTGCAGGATCCATGGCGGCGGCATCAGCGGCTGGGCCAGTTCCGGCTATCTCGCGCGGGCCCATATCGTTCGCCCGCCTGTTATCATCGTGCGCCCGCCGCATCGGCCGCCGCATTGGCACCACAGGCCGCACCATCGTCCTCCTCACCATCGCCCGCCGCACAAGCCGCGTCCCGGCAAGTGCAAAATCGCGCCCGGATTTCCCTGCAAATAGGGTCGGCTGAACCGCAAGGGATGCCGCGATGGGTCGGGGCTGCCAGCCCCGGCCCATTTCTGTTCGGTCAGCGGGCAGAGTCCGGCGATGTCAGGAGGCTGCCGGACGCTGGGAACGTCGCCGATGAAAGCGCGTTGAGATCGTGATCCCCTAAAGCCAGTGACGAGGATGGCCATGGCCTATCGCGATTTGGCGCATACGCAAGAAGGGGCTGACGGCAACGCTGTTGCAATCGGCACCGTCGCGGCGATGATCGCCGTGCTGTTTGCCGGCAGCACGGTCCTGACGCCCCTCTATATCATCTACAAACAGCAATTCGGCTTTTCGCAGATCACGCTGACGCTGGTCTACGCGGTCTATGTCGTGGGCAATCTCGGCGCCTTGCTGATGTTCGGCGGCGTGTCGGATGTTATCGGACGCCGGCCCGCGGCCGTCGCGGCCATGATCATCGCGATCCTCAGTGCGCTTGTTTTCCTGTTCGCTGAAAATGTGCTCTCACTCGACGTGGCCCGGATCCTGAGCGGGCTTGGCATCGGCATCGGCGCGGGAACAGGAACCGCGTGGATCGCCGAGCTTCTCCCCGACGCCGAGAGGTCGCGCGCCAGCGTCATCACCACCAGCACCAATTTCCTCGGCCTCGGCTTCGGCGCGCTTGCCTCGGGACTGCTGGCGCAATATGAGCCCTGGCCGTTGCGCCTGATCTTCATTGCCTATCTGGCAGCCCTTGTGGTGGTGACGATCCTGGTCTGGCGCACCCGCGAAACGGTGGCGAAGCCGGGCAGCCTCAGGCGCGTTTCCATGCGGCCGCAACTTTCCGTGCCGGAGGAGATCCGTGCGAGCTTCGTTGCGCCGGCGGTGACCGGTTTTGGGGCGATGGCGTTGGTCGGCTTCTACGCGGCCGTGTCACCGAGCATCCTGGCACAGCAACTCCATGAAGCCAACCACACTGTCGCCGGCGCGCTGTTCTTCGAACTGGCGATCGTTACGGCGGTCAGCATCGTGATGTTGATGCGCATGCAGAGCAGCAAGGCAATGCTGGCCGCGCTGGCCTTGATGATCCCAAGCGTCCTGCTGGTGGTGATGGCGCAGATGCTGGCTTCCATGGCGCTGATGGTCGCCGCAACCGCTTGCTGCGGTGTTGTGGCGGCGCTTGGCTACCGAGGCGGCCTGCAGGTGGTGAACGAGATAGCGCCAGAAGACCGCCGCGCGGAACTCGTGTCCAGCTTCTTCGTCTGCTGCTTTACCGGCAATGCCTTGCCCGTCATCGGCGTCGGCATCATCTCGACCTACGTCAACGCTGTCGCCGCAAGCCTGGCATTTGCCGGCATGATCATCGTCTTTGCGCTGGTGGCGCTGGGCTTTGGGCTAAAACACAGGCATTGAGAGAAAGCGGGCCGATCTCAACCGTTTGGCGTTTCAGGCGCCATGTTGGCGCGGCCGCGTGGCACGCCAAGCCCGGTGTCCGGCGGCTCCCCGGCGGCCGGCCTGTTCTCGATCATGTGCAAGCTGCGCCAGCCGCCGAAACGGTAATAGGCGGCCGCCAGCACCAGCGAGGTGATCGAGCCGGCCGGGAAACTCCACCACAGAGCTTCTTCACCGATCACGCCGCGCATGAAATAGGCAAAGCCGGTGCGCACGATGAGCACCGAAATCACCAGGATGATCAGCGGCGGCATCACCGCGCCCGTGGCGCGCACGGTGGCGAACAGCACGATGGTGATGCCGAACAGGATGAACGACCATGACGCGGCTGTGTTGATGTGCGCGGCGATGTCGATCGCCGCGCTGTCGCTGCTCAGGAACAGGCCGAGGATCGGTCGGTCGAAGAGCCACAGCAGCGCGACCAGGGCGCCGGTCAGGACGAGGTTGAAGCCGACGCCGGAGGCGGCGACGCGGCCGATCCGGTCCCAGCGGCCGGCGCCGACATTCTGCGCTGCCATCGAGGAGACCGCGGCACCGATGGCCAGCGCCGGCATCTGGATATAGGTCCACAGCTGCGCGGCGATGCCGTAGGCGGCGGCGACCTGCGAACCGTAGGAATTGACGATGCCCATCACCGTTAGGGCCGCCGCCGAAATGACGATCATCTGCAGGCCCATCGGCACGCCCTTGAAGACGACGATGCGCAGCAAGGCAGGGTCGGGCCGCAACAGCGCGAGATTGGCGCCGGCGAGCCGCAGCGGGTGCTTGCGCGCATAGAGCACGACAAGGATGGCGATGACGCTCACCGTCTGGCCGATCAGCGTCGCAGTGGCGGAACCGGCGATGCCAAGTTCGGGGAAGGGGCCGATGCCGCGGATCAGCAGCGGGTTGAGCACGATATCGAGGACGACCGCCAGCGCCATGAAGATGAAGGGGGTGCGTGAATCGCCCGCACCGCGCAGCACGGTCATGACGAAGGATAGAAGGTTCATCATCGGCACGGCGACGAAGATGATGCGCAGATAGGAACGCGCCAGCGGCAAGGCGTCCGCCGGTGTGCCGAGCGTGTTGAGGATGGCATCGACCCAGATCCAGCCGTAGACGGCGAAGACCACCGAAACGAAGAAGAAGAAGGTGGCGCTGGTGCCGACGATGCGGCGCGCCTCGGGTAGGTCGCGGGCGCCGACCGACTGCGCCACCAGGATGGTCGCCGCCATGCCGATGCCGAACACGGTGCCCAGGATCAGGAACAGGACGAGGTTGGCGTTGGAGGTGGCGGTCAGCGCCGATTCACCGAGAAAGCGGCCGACCCAGACTGCATTGATCGACCCGTTGAGCGACTGCAGCACGTTGGAGCCCAGAACCGGCAAGGCAAACAGCAACAGCGTGCGTGGGATCGGGCCGCTGGTGAGGTCGCCGGTGCGCCGGCGCGCGGGCATTTTTTCGTCCATGGCAGGCAACTCGGCAAAGTGATCTGGATCCGTTCCACCATCATTGCCGATTCAACGGGGCAGGTCGATGCGGTGTCGGAAAAGGTTCGCCGGAGGTCTGCCGGCGCACCTTGATCTAATCATGTTCTCAAAGGTCCCGGAATGGGCTATTGATCCCCTGGGGCGTGGGGCCCGCATTCCTATCAGATCTTGCGAATAGCCGGGGGGGTCATGTCCGATAATCCGCTGTTTTCCGAGCGCCTGAACCGGCGCGCGTTTCTTGGTGCGTCCGCTCTGGGCGCAGCCTCGATGGCTCTTTCGGCGTGTACCACGACGGAAGTGGTGACGCCGCCGCCGGTGGCCGCGCCGCCACCCGACACGGCGTTCGGCGATACCGCAACCATGTACGCGGCGCGTACCGACGAAGGCTATCAACTGCCGGCAATCCCGGTGGCCAAGCTCGATCCGAAGTTCGTGCGCCAGATCGTGGCCGACCCGACCGGAGAAAAGCCCGGCACCATCGTCGTCGATGTCTCCGAGCACTTCCTCTATCTGGTGCGCGACGGCGGCAAGGCCATCCGCTATGGCGTCAGCCTAGGGAAGGCCGGTTTCGGCTGGACCGGCAGCGCCGTGGTCCAGGCACGGAAGAAATGGCCGGTGTGGACGCCGCCGCCGGAAATGATCCAGCGCCGGCCGGAACTGGCGAAATTCAAGGACGGCATGCCGCCGGGGCCGCAGAGCCCGCTCGGCGCCCGTGCGCTCTACCTCTTCCGCGACGGCAAGGACACGATGTACCGGCTGCACGGCACGCCGGAGTGGGATTCCATCGGCAAGAACGCTTCGTCGGGCTGCGTGCGCTTCATGAACCAGGACATCATCGACCTCTACAGCCGCGTCAACGGTCCCGCGCCGGTCTTCGTGCGGCCGAACCTGTCGGCTGCCGGCAAGATCATGGCGGTGTCGAGCAGGACGGCCGAGCCGATCGATGCGGGCGTGCCGAAGGACGCGGAGTTCTTGAAATAAGCCTTCACACTCAGGCGGACGCGTCGAGCGCGTCCGCCTGGATGGTGGTGATTACTTCTTGGCCAGGCCGGGAAGCGTGACCTGATAGACCAGGAACATGGTGTCGACATTGGCGCCGTCATCGGCCTTGTAGGGCGCGCCGACCTGGAAGCCGTCCTGGGCGAGGAAGTCGTTGTCATTGGCGACGAACAGGAAATAGTCGTCGGGCAGCTTCGGATCGAGCACGCTGGCCAGCGACATTGCTTCCCACTTTTCCGAGAGATTGTTGTGGTCGTTCGGCGCGCCATTGTGCAGGCCGAAGCGATTGAGCTGCGCATTGTCGTTGATGTCGATGAACGGCGTCAGCTTGGCCGGCGTCACCGACGGATCGAGCACGCCCTTGGGCGCGACGGGCTTGTCAGCGGCGTCGAAAGGGCCGCCGGCGATGTCGGTCGCGGCCGAAACGTCGACGACGAAAATCTGACGCAGAAGCGAGGTGTCGCCCTTGACGCCCTGGCCGTTGCCGCTGTCACGCGCCAGCATCAGGAAGGACGTGTCCGACAGCGCCACGATCTCGCTTTGCGCGGCGACCTTGGTCTTGCCCTTGGCGTCCTTGAACACCGGCAGCGGCACGACATATTCATGCGCCAGCTTGAGATGGGCGAGGTCGGAGGCGTCATAGACCAGAGCCCTGGTGTTCTGCCGGGTCGAGCCTGAATCGCCGCCATCCTGCCTGGTCGCCGACTGCAGCACGGCGATCAGGAACTTGCCGTCCGGCGTCATCGCCATGCCTTCCAAGCCCTGGTTGTTCTGGCGGCCGGTCTCGGGATCCTTCGGATCGGGCTCGGCGGCACCCGGGCCGGGATTGTCCGAGGAGAAGTTCGGCGCGCCCTTGCGCATCGGCACCAGGGCGGCCGGCGGCTGCGTCGCCGACAGCAGGCGGCCTTGCGCCGAGAAGCGGTAGATGTTGGGGCCGTATTCGTCGGAGATGAACATCGAGCCGTCGGGCAGCCGCACGATCGCCTCGTTGTCGAGGGCGAGCTTGCCGTTGGTGGCGGCGGGCAGCATCGGCATGTCGCCGACAGCGGCGCGCACATCCGACAGCGGATCGAGGCCGGTGGCATCAGCGCCCTTGTCGTCGGTCAGAAGCATGGTGTCGGTGAGCGTCGCCTTGACTTCGGTCTGCTCCTGGCCAGCGGCGCCTGCTGCCGCCGGCGTGAACTCGATGCCGATCGTGTTGAGGCGCGGCCGGTAGTCGGTGGTGCCGGCGACATTGTAGCCGCGGTCCGGCAGCAGCCAGAGCGAACCCTTGTAAGTGCCCACATCATGCTTCCAGCTCGATGTGTCGATCGCCATGCCGGAACCCGAGCCGAACGTCTCGCCGAATTTGTCGCGCTGTGCGGCCGGGATGCGGCCGACGCCGACCAGACCCTTGTTGACGAGGCCGCCGGCGGTCGCGGTGCTGTTGGCGAGCGCCGGCGTCAAGGCGGTGAACAAGGCCAGCGCGACGCCGAGCGAGGCGGTTCGGTGCGGGTGTTTCATGGATGATCCTCGTTGTGACAGATGTGCCGGAGCGGTCGAAGAGCGAAAAAGCTGAACGAGGCGGTACATCGATGATGCCGCGCGCCGCCCCCCGAAAAGCGGTCTAAGGCGCGAACATGATGCTTGCGTGACAGTGCGGCATGCCTGTCCGCCGGCATGTGCACTGGCCGGGAAAAACACGCGCTCGCGGGGAAGAATGGACCATCCCCACACGCCCGTCCGGGCATGCAAGCGCAGTACTGGACACTTATGTCTAGTGCTGTATGTTGCGCTTCTGACAGACCGGGAGGGAAGCCTTGAAGTCGCACTACCGTGCAGTCGTGATCGGGGGCGGGGTGGTCGGCGCCTCGGTGCTTTACCATCTGACGCGGTTCGGCTGGTCTGACGTGGCGCTGATCGAGCGCGCGGAACTGACCGCCGGTTCGACCTGGCACGCGGCAGCCGGGTTTCATGCGCTCAATGCCGATCCCAACGTCGCGGCGCTGCAGGACTACACCATCAAGCTGTACCGCGAGATCGAGGCCGAGTCCGGCTGGGATATCGGCCTGCACATGACCGGCGGTGTCAACATGGCCAGCGATCCCCAGCGCTGGGAATGGCTGAAATCGGCCTGGGCGGTGTTCCAGTCGGTCGGCATCGAAACCGCCCGGCTGGTGACTCCCGACGAGATCAAGGAAATCTGTCCGATCGTCGACGTCACTGGCGTGCTCGGTGGTCTGCATGATTCCAACGAAGGCCATCTCGACCCCTATGGAACGACGCACGCCTATGCCGGCGCCGCGAAAAAGCGTGGCGCCGACGTGATCCTGCGCAACCGTGTCGTCGAGTTGAAGTCTCGCGCGGACGGCCACTGGGACGTCGTCACCGAGCAGGGCACCGTCATCGCCGAGCATGTCGTCAACGCCGGCGGTCTGTGGGCAAAGCAGCTCGGCCGCATGGCCGGCGTCAACCTGCCGGTGACGCCGATGGAACACCATTATTTCATCACCGAGGACATTCCCGAGATCGCCGCGCTCGACCGGGAGATCGGCATCGCCGTCGATCTCGACGGCTTTTCCTACCTGCGCCAGGAGCGCAAGGGCGTGCTGCTCGGCGTCTACGAGCAGAACCCGAAGCATTGGAACATGGACGGCGCGCCATGGGACTACGGCATCGAGCTGATCCCGGAAGACATAGACCGCATCAGCCCGGAACTCGCCAAGGCGCATGAGCGCTTTCCCTGCCTGGCGAGCGCCGGCATCCGCAAATGGGTCAACGGCGCTTTCACCTTTACCCCCGACGGCAATCCGATCGTCGGACCGGTGCGCGGCCTGAAAAACTACTGGGTCGCCTGCGGCGTCATGGCCGGTTTCAGCCAGGGCGGCGGCGTCGGCAAATCGCTGGCCGAATGGATGATCCATGGCGAGCCGCAGGCCGACATTTTCGGCATGGACATTGCCCGCTACGGCGCCTTTGCCGCCAACCGTGAATATCTGAGACAGACGACGCGGCAATTCTATGCGCGCCGTTTCGTCATGACTTTCCCCAATGAGCGGCTGCCGGCGGGCCGGCCGTTGAAACGCCCCGGCGCCTATGACGGCATGAGCGCCGCCGGCTGCGAATGGACGGCGTCGTGGGGGCTGGAAATCCCGGCCTATTTCGCGCCGATGGGCTTTCGCGAGAACACCACGCTCAAGCGCTCCAACGCCTTCGACATCGTCGGCGACGAAGCTCTGCAGGTCCGGCGTGCCGCCGGGCTCGTCGATATCTCGGCCTATGCGCGGTATTGCGTGTCCGGCGCGGGTGCGGAGGCATGGCTCGACCGGTTGCTGGCCTGCCGGCTGCCGAAGGCCGGGCAGGCGCGGCTGGCGCCGATGCTCGGACCGGACGGGCGGCTGAAGGGCGACCTCACCGTGATCAATTGGGGCGGCGACTACTGGCTGATGGGCTCCTACTACCTCAGGGAATTCCACATGCGCTGGTTCGAGAGCCAGGCAGGAGAGGGCGTCACGGTCACCGACATTTCCGACGCGACAAGCGGCTTCCTGCTGACTGGGCCGAATGCGCGCAAAATCCTGGAACGCACGACGCATCAGGATGTCTCCGGCGCGGCACTGCCGTTCATGGCCTGCGGCGCGTTCGACATCGGCATGGTGCCGGCGCGGGTTGCCCGCCTGTCCATAGCGGGCGAGCTGGGCTTCGAGATCAACTGCCCGGGGACCATGCATGCCACGCTGCGCGGGACGCTGCTTGCCGCCGGCGAGGATCTCGGCCTGGCCGAGATCGGCTACTACGCGCTGAATGCGCTGCGATTGGAAAAAAGCTTCGGCATCTGGTCGCGCGAATTCACGCAGGGCTACACGCCGGGCCAGACCGGGCTCGACCGTTTCATCGCCTTCGACAAGGGCGATTTCGTCGGCCGCGAGGCGGCGCTGAGGGAACGCAAGGCAGGCATCTCGCAACGGATCGTGACGCTGGAGGTCGACGCGCTCGATGCCGACGCCAGCGGCTTCGAACCGGTCTGGCATGAGGGCCGACGCGTCGGCTTCGTTACCTCTGGCGGTTTTGGCTACACGATCGGCAAGAGCGTCGCGCTGGCGTTGGTGGACGGCGATTTTGCCGAGGAGGGTACGGCGCTTTCGGTGCACATTGTCGGCGTCGAACGGCCGGCTCGTGTCATCGCGGCGTCGCCCTACGATCCCCCGGGCAAGGCGATGCGGCAATGAGGAGGATTTTTCAATGATCGACGACGCGGCACGAGACAGCAGGCGCGAGCGCCGGCGTGGACGCACCGGCGAAGCCGGCAGCGAAAGCAGCCGCCGGCCCAACTACCGATCGCTGAAGAACCCGTTTCTGCCGCAGCCGATCTTTTCGGATGACCAGGTGGCTTCCATCCACGACACAGCGCTGCGCGTGCTGGAGGAGCTCGGCATCAAGGTGCTCTTGCCGCAGGCACGGGAGATTTTCGCCCGCGCCGGTGCGCTCGTGGACCCGGACACCGATATGGTGCGCATCGGCCGCGACATAGTGGCGGCGGCACTGGCCTCGGCGCCAAAATCAATTCCGGCGCTGGCGGGCGACCGCAGCCGCGATCTTTTGCTCGAACTCGGCTCGATGACGTTCCTCGCCGGCGCCGGCGCGCCCAACGTCACCGATCTTGAACGCGGCCGCCGGCCGGGAACGCTCGGCGCCTTCGAGGAATTGACCAAGCTCATCCAGCACTTCGACGTACTGCACATGCTTTGCCCCTGCATCGAGCCGCAGGATGTCGACAACCGCTTTCGCCATTATGCGGTCAACCGCGCGCAGCTGACGCTGTCCGACAAGTTCCCCTTTGTCTTCGCTCGTGGAACGCCGCAGGTCGAGGATGGGTTTGAGATGATCCGGCTGGCGCGCGGGCTGTCGGAGGATGAATTCCGCGCCGGCGCCTATTGCTACACCATCATCAACACCAATTCACCGCGCCAGCTCGACATTCCGATGGCGCAAGGCATCATCGATTTCGCCCGCGCCGGGCAGGTGCTGGTCATCACGCCGTTCTGCCTGGCCGGGGCCATGGCGCCGATCACGGTCGCCGGCGCGCTGACGCTTCAGCATGCCGAGGCGCTGGCCGGTCTGGCATTGGCGCAGATCGTGCGCCCGGGCGCACCCGTGCTTTACGGTTCCTTCTCCTCCAATGTCGACATGAAGTCGGGCGCTCCGGCGTTCGGCACGCCCGAGCACGTCAAGGCGACGCTGGGGGCCGGCCAATTGGCGCGCTTCATCGGCCTTCCCTGGCGTTCGGGCGCCGGCAGTGCCGCCAACATTTCCGATGCGCAGGCAGCCCATGAGTCGCAGTTCGCCCTTTGGGGATCGGTGCTTGCCGGCGCCACCGTCTGCATCCACGCCGCGGGCTGGCTGGAGGGTGGCCTGAGTGTCTCTTTCGAGAAGCTGATCACCGACATCGAGGCGGTGCAGTCGATTGCCGAGCTTTGCGCGGCAACTCCTGGCGACGACGACGCGATCGGTTTCGAGGCCATCGCCGAAGTGCAGCCGGGCGGGCATTTCTTCTCGGCCGGCCACACGATGAGCCGCTACCGCACCGCATTCTATGAGCCACTGGTGGCCGACTGGTCGAATTTCGGCAACTGGACGCAAAGCGGATCAAAGACCGCCAGCGAGCGCGCCACCGGTATCTGGAAACGCATCCTTGCCGATTTCGAGCCGCCCGCTTCGGCCGCCGTCACAGCCGGCGTGCTCGACGAATTCATCGCGCGGCGAACGGAAGAGGGCGGCGCGGCGCCGGTGTCGTGACCAGGCGCGGCGCGCGGATCGCTTATGTCGGGTTGTCGAGCGTGAACAGGTCGCTCTCCTCGTCATAGGCGAAATACTCGGCGTAACGGGCCCAACTGATGACTGCCCGCACCGTCTGGTCGGCATAGCCTTCCGACATGTGGTCCTCCAGCTCGTCGCGGAAGCGCCGGGCCGGGGCCTTGTGGTTGGCGCGCTCGTCGAGCACGCGGCGGATGTGGCCGGCCAGCGGCACATAGGTCGCGAGCTGTTGCGCGAACAATTGCTTGCGCGCGTCGACCTCGCTTTCGGCGAAGCGTTTGCCGGCCGGAGTGAGCCGGATATCGCCCTCGGCGAATTCGGCAAAGCGCAGCAGCTGCAGCGTTTCGGCGATCGGGAACAGATCGTCGATTTCGAGCTGCAGGCTGGCGGCCAACGGCGGCAGGTCGGCATGGCCGTTGTAAGGCGGCGCAGCGACCGCCTCGATCAGGCCGGCAAGCAGGTTGGTCGAGACGCGCGGCAGCACCATGGCGATGCCCGTACCCGGGAAAACGCCGTCGCGGGGAGGGCTGCCCGGCTCCTTCCTGGCGGTCATGCGGGCGTAGATGTCCTCGACCAGGGCGCGGAAGGCCGGGTCCAGCCGGTTGCGGGGCTGCGGCAGGTCGATCCGCAGTTCTGCGACGACACGGCCGGGATTGGACGAGAAGATCAGCACGCGGTCGCACATCAGCACCGCCTCCTCGATGTTGTGCGTCACCATCAGGATCGACTCGATCGGCATGCGGCCTTCCGACCAGAGGTCGAGCAGGTCGGTTCGCAGGGTCTCGGCCGTCAGCACGTCGAGCGCCGAGAACGGCTCATCCATCAGAAGCACTTTTGGATGCACCACTAGGGCGCGGGCGAGCCCGACGCGCTGGCGCATGCCGCCCGACAGTTCCTTCGGATAGGCGTTCTCGAAGCCGTCGAGGCCGATCAGGTCGATGGCCGAAAGGGCGCGCTTGCGGCGCTCGGCCGGCGAGACGCCCTGCGCCTCGAGTCCGAGTTCGACATTCTGCAGCACGGTCAGCCAGGGAAACAGCGCAAAACTCTGGAAGACCATGGCGATGCCGTCCGGCGTGCCGGAAACAGCCTTGCCTTCGAAAGCGATGGCGCCCTCGCTCGGCCGGATCAGGCCGGCGATCGAGCGCAGCAAGGTGGACTTGCCGGATCCGGAGCGGCCGAGCAGGCCGACGATCTCGCCGGAGACGAGAGTTAGCCCGACCTGGTCGAGGACGACGAGCTTGCCCGCGCTGCCCTTGTCATAGGTCTGGCAGACGCCGTGGACTTCGACGAGCGGAAGGGCCTTGGTGATGACTGCTTGGTTCATAATCAGTCTCCTGAAAGAAGGGGTCAGTCGAGCCGCATGCGGCGTTCGGCAAAGACGTAGAGCGGGCGCCAGAGCGTGCGGTTGAAGAGGGTGACGAAGAGCGACATCACGGCGATGCCGAGGATGACACGCGGGAAATCGCCGGCTTCGGTGGCCTTGGCGATGTAGGAGCCGAGCCCGAAGGCCTCGAGCCTGGTGTTGCCCCAGCTTGCCAGTTCGGCGACGATCGAGGCGTTCCACGAGCCGCCCGAGGCGGTCAGCGCGCCGGTGATGTAGTAGGGGAAGATCCCCGGCAGCATGACATTCTTCCACCACGACCAGGACCGTATCTTGAAGACCCTGGCCGCCTCCTTGAGATCGGAAGGGAAGGCGCTGGCGCCGGCGATGACGTTGAACAGGATGTACCATTGCGTGCCAAGCACCATCAGCGGCGACAGCCAGATGCCGGGGCTGGCGCCGGTGGCGACGATGGCGATCACCGCGAACGGAAACAGCACATTGGCGGGGAAGGCGGCGAGGAACTGCGCCAGCGGCTGCACCCGCTCGGCGACCGCCGGCCGCAGTCCGATCCAGACGCCGATCGGCACCCAGATGACGCTGGCGACCGCGATCAGCACGATCACGCGCAGCAAGGTGAGAAGGCCGCCGCTGAAGGCTTCAATGACATCATTCCAGCCAAGGGTCTGCCCGAGATACAACACCGTTTCGATGCCGCCCCACAGCGCGACAAGCAACACCAGGCCGAGCCAGGCGAAGTCGAGCAATCGAGAAAACCGGCGTGATGCGACGGTGGTTGCCGGCGGGGTCCGCCGGCCCAGGCGAAGCAGCATGGCGCGCTGCCACAGCCAGGCGATCGGCAGCCCCACGGTCCGTAGCAGCCGGGCCCGGCGCAGTATGTCGTAGACCCAGGAGCGGGGCTTTTCCTGCCCGGCCGTCTGCTCGAAACGAAACTTGTCGGCCCAGGCGACGACGGGCCGGAACAGCAGCTGGTCGTAGAGCAGGATGAGCACGCCCATCGCCAGCACCGCCCAGGCGACGGCCTTGAAATCCTGCTTGTCGATGGCCAGCGCCAGCCAAGAGCCGATGCCGGGCAGTTGCACGGTGGTGTTGCCGACGGTGATGGCCTCGGAGGCGACGACGAAGAACCAGCCGCCGGACATCGACATCATGGTGTTCCACACCAGGCCGGGCGCCGCGAACGGCGCCTCGAGCCGCCAGAACCTTTGCCACGCCGAGAGGCCGAAGCCGCGGCTGACCTCGTCGAGATCGCCCGGCACGGTGCGCAGCGACTGGTAGAACGAGAACGCCATGTTCCAGGCTTGGCTGGTGAAGATGGCGAAGATCGCGGCGCATTCGGCGCCGAGCTGGCTGCCGGGAAACAGGCCCATGAAGAAGGTCACGGTAAAGGTCAGGAAGCCCAGCACCGGCACGGATTGCAGGATGTCGAGCACCGGAATGATCACCATTTCGGCGCGCCGGCTCTTGGCGGCCAGCGTCGCCACCGTGAAGGTGAAGATCAGCGACACGATGATGGCCGCGAACATGCGCAGCGTCGTGCGCAGCGCATAGTCCGGCAAATTGGCGAGACCGAGCGTGACCGGCGAGGTGGTGAGCAGCGTGCTCGGCGCGCGCATGCCTGCGGCACCATGCGCCAGGAGCACCAGCAATGCCACCAGCATGGCAAAGGCGATGGTGTCGTAGATGTTGGGAGCGATGCGTCCGCGCGCGAGCGCCGCGGCCTCGCCCAGCGAATTGCGGTTGTGCGACAGGAAGATCATGGCGGGCCATCCGGATGATGGGCCGATTGCAGTGTGGCTTGGGGGGAGGGTGATTGCAGGCATGCGGAAGGCTGCGACCGGGAGGTGGTCGCGCTGGGTGCCAGGCCCCCGCCGTCAGTGCGGGCGTTTGGGCTGCGTCGAAGAGGGGCCTAGGCAGCGCGTTGCAAGAGGGCCGTTCTACGACTGACGGCCTCTTCGGAGACGGGCTGCCGTTCCCGCGTCCAGCCGCATTCCAGCCGGCCGCTCGTCGAGCCGCGGCACCAGACGCAGACGAGCCGGGTCAGCGGCATGGTGAAGCCGGCCTTGCCCGCCAGGCCGCGCGTTGTTGCAACGGACGGCCGCGCGGTTGAAGCGGAGCGCGAGACAGAGCGTGTGCGGAAGGGGATGATGTTGGTGTTCATGGCTCACCTCTTGCGGCCCAGCGGGACGGCAAGGCGAGCCGAGGGCGGGTTATGCCCTGCCCAGGCCCGACAGGCGCCACATGCCGGAAATCAAATCTGTTGACGGGGCCGGTGTCCGGACCGTGCCTGGGGCTTGATCCGGACAGCGACTGGTATAGCTGTCCATAACCTGTTCGATCTCGAGTTGATGCTTCGGTCGGCCGAAGCCACGCCGCCTTACGCCCGCCGCTCACAAGGTGTCAACGCGGGCGCTGGAATCTTAAGTATATGGCCCGATACCAAGGCATATGGCGACCGGACGACGGTCACGTAACGTGCTGTCAATACATTGAAAAATAACGGTTTATCTGCCGCCTTGGAACGGTCAGATCCCGAGCTTGCCGGCCATTTTGATGAGCTCGGCCAACGAGCCGGCCTGCATCTTGCGCATGGCTCGCGCGCGGCGGACCTTGACGGTGATCTCGCTGACGCCGAGGTCGCCGGCGACCTGCTTGTTGAGCCGTCCCTGCACAACCAGCGCCACGACGCTGCGTTCGCCTTCACTCAGCGTCGCCAGGCGTTCGCGCAAGGTGTCGATCTCGGCCGACTGCGTCCTGTTCAGCCGGTCCATGTCCAGGGCAGCGGCGATGGCATCGAGCAAATCCTGTTCGCGGAACGGTTTCGGCAGGAAGTCGACGGCGCCGGTCTTCATCGCCTGCACCGACATGGCGATGTCGCCGTGGCCGGTCATGATGATGACCGGGAGCGGCGTCCCGGAATGAGCGAGCTCTTTCTGGAAGTCCATGCCGCTCTTGCCGGGCAGGCGCACGTCCAGCACCAGGCAGGAGGGGATATCAGGCCTCGGCGCGCCCAGGAATTCGGCAACCGAACCAAAGCAGCGCACGTCCAGACCAACCGAGCGCAACAGGCTGTCGAGCGCTTCGCGCATGGCGGGGTCGTCGTCGATGACGAAAACGACCTGTTCCGGTTCGCTCGTTTCCGATCCGCTTGCTGGCTTCATTGGTCTGATCCGCGCGATCCCGTTCTGCCGGCCTGGAGCGAAAAGAAGAAGGCGGCGCCGCGCGGCACCGCAGGCTGCGCCCAGATGCGGCCGCCATGGCTTTCGACGATGGAGCGGCTGATGGCAAGCCCCATGCCCAGGCCTTCGGGCTTGGTGGTGTAGAAGGCGTCGAAGACATGGTCGAGTTCGACGCCGTTCAGCCCACAGCCGGAATCGCGAACCTCAATGACGATCTCGCCTGACCTGCCGGGGCTGGTCACGATCGTGACGTCACGCTCTTCTTCGCCGCTCACCGCCTCAAGCGCGTTGAGGATGAGGTTGAGGATGACCTGCTGGATCTGCACCGGGTCGGCCTGGGCTCGAGGCAGTTGGCCGGCCAGCTCGGCTCGCAAGGCGACATGCGCTCTGCCGGCTTCGGTTTCCACCAGGGTCAACGTATCCGATATCAGCTGATTGACGTCCAGCCAGATGGCCTTGCCGGCGGCCTTGCGGGTGAGGCCGCGCAGCCGTTTGATCAATTCGCTCGCGCGTTCTGCATCCCTGACGATACGCTCGGCCGCCTTGCCGGCTTCATCCGGATTGCCGCCCGCCAGCCAGCGCTGGGCGGCGTTGCCATTCAGCATGATCGCCGCCAGCGGCTGGTTGAGCTCATGGGCGATCGAGGCCGTCAGTTCGCCGAGCATCGTCACGCGCGTGATGTGCGCGAGCTGCGCCTGCGCCTCGCGCGCCTGGGCCTCGGCGGCGGCGGCGCGCAGCGCTAGATAGGCGGTGACGGCGATCGCCACCAGGCTGATGGCGCAGTTGACCACGCCCGCCGGCACGGCACCTGCCCGCGTCAGGAAAAAACTCAACACGGTGAGCGTCATGCAGGCCGCCGCCACCATCGCCACGCCGCGGCGGTCGAGGTAGCGGACCGCGATCAGGACAATGACGACATAGAAGACCGCGACCGCGATCTCGAGATTAGTGACCGTGTCCGCCAGGAAGATCGCCGCGGCCAGCAGCGCAAGC
This sequence comes from Mesorhizobium huakuii, assembly GCF_030160235.1. Classification (GTDB taxonomy): domain Bacteria; phylum Pseudomonadota; class Alphaproteobacteria; order Rhizobiales; family Rhizobiaceae; genus Mesorhizobium; species Mesorhizobium huakuii. The sequence goes on along the minus strand of NZ_BSNY01000021.1, from coordinate 66,276 downwards.
AGGATCGGCAGCAGCGGCCGGCGCCCGAGCAGCGGCCCAAGGAGCGGCAAGGACGATCTTCCAGACATGCCGGCCTCCTGACGATCACACTGCCCCATGGGGACATTACCGCGTGGCCTTTCAGCCCGGCAAGGCGCTGCCATATCGCATCGCGGCCGCAAATGCGCCCGAACTTTCGCTCTCTGCAGGCCGCCTTGCCATTGGCAAGCGGTGCACGCCGTGCAGAAATGCGCTTCATGCGCGAAGCCCTGATCGCATTGGTGATTTTCCTGTGCCTGGCGGGGGCGCCGCTGGCCAGCATGGTGATCTGGCCGAGGCTACCGGCCAGACATCGCGACGACGATACGAACAATGTGGTGCGGCTCGCCGCCAACCTGTTCGGCGTCATGACCTCGCTGGTGCTCGGCCTGATGATCAATTCGGCCAAGAACACCTTCGAATCGATCGATCACAATGTGCACGCCTATGCGACGGAACTGATCCTGCTCGACAGGACATTGCGCCAGTACGGCCCCGAAGCCGACGCGGTGCGCCAGCCGCTGGTCGCCTATGTGCAGCGGGTGATGGCCACCTCGTCACAAGACAATGAAACCACTCTCGTCGCCAACCAGCTGTCCGAACATCTCTTGACGGAGATCGGCACGCGGCTGAACGCGCTGACGCTGTCCGATGCGACGCATGGCCCGCTTTTGCAGGACGCGCGTCAGCGCCTGCAGAAAGTGCTTGAAATGCGCTGGGTGCTGATCGAACAGTCGGAAGGCGCCATCCCCTGGCCGCTGATCGCCATGCTGGTTGCGTGGCTGGCGCTGATCTTCGCCAGTTTCGGCTTCAGGGCGCCGAGGAATGCGATCACGCTCGCGACCTACGTCGTGTCGGCCGCGCTGATCGCCGGGGCGATCTACCTGATCCTCGACATGGATGTGCCGTTCTCCGGACCTATCCAGATTTCGCCGGCGCCGCTGGAGCGGGCATTGGCGGAATTGCAGAGGTGATGCGGAACCGGCGGCATTCCCGGGCATTCATGGGAATGAACCACGGAGGACGACATGGGTTTCGACCAGTATCACGAACCGCCTGAAGAACTGTCGCAGAAGGTGCGGACCTTTGCCCGGATGATCACCTCGCTGATCGAGGAGGCGGAAGCGATCGGCTGGTACGAACAGCGCATCTCGGTGGAGAAGGATCCGCAGGCGCGGGCCATCATGCAGAACGCGCAAGGCGAGGAGTTCAAGCATTTCGGCATGGATTTGGAATTCCTGCTGCGCCAGAAGAAGGACTGGCGCGCGGAATTGAAGGAAATCCTGTTCACGACGGGCGATATCGTGAAGGCCGGCGAGCGGGGCGAGAAGAAGGTGGATTGATAGCCTGCGCCATCAATCGCTGTCGCGCGCGATCAGCTCCAGCGGCCAGACTTCGTGGATGATGCGCGGGCCCCCTGGACCGGCGAAAGCGGGAAGCGAGGCCAGCAGCATTTCGGCCAGCCGCCTTCCCATCGGCTCCAACGGCGGGCGGAAGGCGGTCAGCGCCGGCGAGAAATAGCGGCAGAGCGGCGTGTCGACGATGACGGTCACCGCGATGTCGTGGCCCGGCCGGATGCCCATCTCGGCCAGCGCCTTGCAGCCGCCTAGCGCCATCGCGTCGTTGTTGAAGATGATGGCTGTCGGCCGGTCCTTTGCCTGCATCACGCGCGGCGTCACCTGGTAGCCGCCGGCCTCGTTGATGAAGCCGTCGGCGATCAGCGCGGGGTCGACTTCGATGCCGTGCCGCTTCAGGGCTTTGCGGTAGCCGTCCAGGAACAGATAGCTGAAATTGAGATTGAGGGAAGGTCGGATGGCGGCGATGCGGCGGTGGCCGCGCGCCACCAGGCGGTCGACGGCGTCGCCGCCCGCCTTCTCGAAATCGAGATCGAGCGAGGGATAGGCCTTGCCGCCGCTGCGGCTGCGGCCGAGCGTGGCGAAGGGGAAGCCGACCTGTGTGAGATAATCGATGCGCTCGTCCTCGCGCCGCGTCCAGGCCAGCAGAACGGCATCGGCGCGTCGGGTCTCGACGACGCGGCGCAGGCGCTCCTGCTGATAGTCGCCCGGCGCGCCCATCACCACGGTCAGGTCGAGCCCGCTTTCGGCAAGGCGGCCCTGCAGCCCGATCAGGAAGGGAATGAAGAACGGTTCGCCATATTGCTGGTCGCCGGGATGCGGCTGCAGCATGAAGGCGATCGAATGGGTCGCACCTTGCCTGAGACTGCGGCCGGACTGGTTGGGTGAATAGTTCAGCTTCTTGGCGGCGTCGAGCACGCGCTGGCGCGTGTCGGCATTGACGTCGGCACGGCCGTTCAGCGCCCGCGACACGGTGCCGATCGAAATGTTCAGGTGACGCGCTAGGTCGTGGATGCTGGACGCCAAAGACTTTCTCCCGCGTGCTTCGCTAGCATTGGCCGGTGCCGACGCCAAGGCGAAAGACGATTTTCGCGAGCGGCCAATTGACATTCTACGCTATCGGGTGTGTTCTCGTAAACGTTTACGGAAAAACGTTTACGGTGATGCCGTGAATGCCGTGACGATCGGTCTGGAGGGACCGAGCGGAGGAGGATCGCCGGATGATGAATGTCGTCCTCGTCGGCTGTGGCGCGATGAGCAGGCAATGGCTCGATGCCGCGAGGCAGATCGACGGGCTTGCCATTGCCGGCCTTGTCGATCTCGACGCCGAGCGGGCGAAGGCGAGGGCGCACGAATACGACCTCACCGGCATTGTCATCGGCACCAGCCTTGACGCGGTGCTCGACCAGACAAGGCCCGACGCGGTGTTCGATGTCGTGGTTCCCGCCGCCCGGCGCGAAGTCGCGCTTTCGGCCTTTGCCCACAATTGCCATCTCCTGACCGAAAAGCCGCTGGCCGACAGCCCGGAGAATGCCCGCGCCATCGTCGAGGCGGCCCGCCAGGCCCGGCGCATCCACGCCGTCGTGCAGAACCGCCGCTACGTCGCCAATGTCAGGCGCATCCGCCGCTTCCTGGACTCCGGCGCCATTGGCGCGGCGACCAGCATCCATGCCGATTTCTTCGTCGCGCCGCATTTCGGCGGCTTTCGCGAGGAGATGGCGCATGTGCTGCTGCTCGACATGGCGATCCACACCTTCGACGCCGCCCGCTATATGGCCGGTGGCGAGCCGGCCGGCGTCTACTGCCAGGAATGGGAGCCGGCCAGTTCCTGGTACCGGCAGGGTTCGTCGGCAAGTGCGGTCTTCGATCTCGGCGGCGGCAAGGTCTTCACCTATGCCGGCTCCTGGTGCGCCGACGGCTTCCGCACCAGCTGGGAAGGCAGCTGGCGCATCGTCGCCGAGCGCGGCAGCCTCATCTGGGACGGCCATGACCTCCTGAAGGCGGAGGTGGTGGCGACGGGCCGCGACGGGCTGTTCGCCAAGACCCAGCCGATCGACGTGCCGCCGCTCGATCCAGCCGACCGTGTGGGCGGCCATCTCGGCATCATCAGGGATTTCATGCACGCCATCGAGACCGGCACCGAGCCGGAGACGCATGGCGCCGACAACATCAAAAGCCTGGCCATGGTTTTCGGCGCCATCGAGAGCGCCGAAACCGGACGCCGCGTGGCGATTACACAGGAAACACTATGATGCCAAACCCGCTTCTCGACATCCGGATCGGCACCATGGTGCGGGCCAACCTCGAAGATCCGGCGGCGTACATCAAGCAGATCCTGCCGCTCGGGTTCGAAAGCATCCAGCCGTTCTTCTGGCAGACGCTGGGCGGCAAGGACCTTCCACGGCTCGCCGGCGAGATCCGCGAGGCGATCGGCGATGCCGATGTCGTCGTGTCTTCCCTCGGCGTGTTCGGTAATCCCCTGGAGAGCGGCGAGGTCGATCGCGGCGTGCTCGCGGCCTGGGAAACGGTCATCGACAATGCGCATCTGTTCGGCACTTCGATGGTCAGTGGCTTCACCGGGCGCCTGCGCGGCAAGAAGCTGACCGACAGTCTGCCGCGCTTTCGCGAGGTGTGGGGACCGCTGGCCAAGCGCGCCGCCGACAAGGGCGTGCGCATCGCCTTCGAGAACTGCGCCATGGACGGCAATTGGGCGGCCGGCGACTGGAACATCGCCCACAATCCGGACGCCTGGGAGCTGATGTTCAACGAACTGCCTGACGATAATCTGGGTCTCGAATGGGAGCCCTGCCATCAGCTCGTCTATCTGATCGACCCGATCCCGCAGATCCGCAAATGGGCGCCGCGCATCTTCCATGTCCATGGCAAGGACGCCACCGTGCGCTGGGACGTCATCCGCGAGCATGGCGTGTTCGGCCGGCTGCCCTTCGTACAGATGCGCACGCCCGGCTTCGGCGACAGCGACTGGACGCGGGTGATCAGCGAATTGCGGCTGGCTGGCTACAAGGGCGCCATCGACATCGAGGGCTGGCACGACCCGGTCTATCGCGGCGATCTCGAGATCACCGGCCAGGTCCGGGCGCTGGAGTATCTCAAGCAATGCCGGGGAGGCGCCAGCTACCTGCAAAATCCGACGTGAGGACCCGGCCGGCGGGAGGAGCCGGTTCGTAAGTGGCGAAGCAATCGTCAACAGCCCCCTCGGCTGACGAGGGAAACAATGGGAGGACAAGTGCATGAGCATCGCGATCAGAACGACACTTCTGCGCACGACCGTCGTGGCCGCCGCCACGGCGCTTTGCGCCGCCATCTCGACCTTGCCGGCACGGGCGCTCGACGCCCAATGGTGCAAGGATGTCCATATCCGCTTCTTCGTCGGCGGCGCCGAGGGCGACGCCTTCGGCACCATCGTCTATAATGGCGCCAAGCAGGCGGCGGCCGATCTCGGCCCCAAGGTCGACTACATCTTCTCCGGCTGGGACGTCGAAAAGATGGTGCAGCAATTGCGCGAGGCGGTCGCGGTCAAGCCCAACGGCATCGCCATGATGGGCCATCCAGGCGAAGACGCGATCATGCCGCTGGCCGAGCAGGCGCATAAGGACGGCATCAAGATGATGTACCAGAACGTGCCGGTGCCGAAGGTGACGGCGGCGTTCGGCGGCGGTTATGTCGGTGCGCAGCAGGAGCAGCAGGGCCGTGCGCTCGGCGCCGAGGCGTTCAAGCTTGGCGGGCTGAAATCCGGTGACAAGGCGATCATGATCGGCCCCTTCGACAATGAGAGCCGGGGCGCACGCGAGCGTGGGACGGTCGCCGCATTGAAAGAGGCCGGCGTCGATGTCGTTCAGATCAATTCCGTGCCCGAGTGGGCAGCCGATCCGAATCTCGCCATCCCGGTGATCACCGCGGCGTTGCTCAACAATCCCAACGTCAAGGCGGTCGGCTATCCCGGTGGCCAGCTGCTCGGCAATGTGCCGACCTACATGCAGGCCGCGGGCAGGAAGCCCGGCGATATCTTCAATTTCGGCTTCGACACCAGCCCGCAGATCGTCGAGGGCTTCAAGGGTGGCTGGGTGCAACTGACAGCCGACCAGCAGCCATTCATGCAGGGCTATCTGCCGATCCTCAGCCTCTGCCAGCAAGTGGTGCTGGGTCTGGCGCCGATGAATGTCGACACCGGTGCCGGCTTCGTCACGCCGCAGAACTATGAGATCGTCTCAGAGCTCGCCAAGCAGGCGCTGCGCTGACCTCCCAAGGCTGCCGGCCGGGTTGGACCCGGCCGGCAGGACCCGCCGGCAAAGGGCCGGCATGCGACAATGAAAGCGAGGATCCGATGGCCGAACGCATCATCGAACTGCGCGATATCACGAAATCCTACGGTCAGGTCTATGCGCTGGGCGGCGTCAATCTCAGCGTCGACCGCGGCGAGGTTGTCGGCCTCATCGGCGACAATGGCGCCGGTAAGTCGACGCTGATCAAGATCCTGTCCGGCGTCGTTAGGCCGACCAGCGGCGACATCCTCGTGCGCGACAAGCCGGTGAGCGGCTGGAGCGCGGCGCGCTCGCGTGACGCAGGCATCGAGACGGTGTTCCAGGACCGGGCGCTGGCCGTGCAGCAAACCATCGTGCGCAACATCTTCATGGGCCGCGAACTGACCGGCTTCATGGGCTGGCTGAAGGTCAACAAGGAGATCGAGGAGGCGAGCCGGTTGATGCGCGAGATCGGCTTCACCTCAAAGGTGTTCACGCCGCACTCGATCGTCGGCCAGCTGTCGGGCGGCGAACGCCAAGGCGTGGCGATTGCGCGCGCCATCTACAAGCAGGCCGAGCTGATCATCCTCGACGAGCCGACGACGGCGCTGTCGTTGACCGAGACCGCCAAGGTGTTCCATTTCGTGCGCCAGGTGCGGGCGAGCGGACGCTCGATCCTGTTCATCGGTCACAACATCCATCACGTCTTCGACATCGCCGACCGCTTCGTGGTGCTCGATCGCGGCAAGGTGGCGCTGACCGCCGACCGCAGCACGGTGAAGTCGGCGGAAGAGTTGATCAATTTCATGGAGGACGTCGCGCATCCCGGCGGATTGCCTGGACTGCGCGAGGCCGGCGAAGCGGAGCATCAAGCGCGATGAGCAAGACCATGGAACCCGATCTAGAAAGCCCTCTGCGCGCTCATGCCGGGTCCGCCCGCCAGGAGTGGAAACATCCATCCGACCACTGGCTGCGCGGCTTCGTCCTGGACAACCGCGCCTCGCTCGGCACGCTCGCCGTGTTCATCGTCATGATGGCGGTGTTCATGGTCGCCAACCCGACCGTGTTCACCACCTGGTATCTCTACAGCTCCGTGCTGACGACGCTCCCCGTGGCGCTGTTCGTGGTGGTGCCCCTGGTCTTCGTCGTCACCTGCGGCGAGATCGACCTGTCGTTTCCGGCGACGATGGGGTTTGCCTCCTGGGTCTTCGCGCTGGTGGTGCAGGCCGGCTATGATCCGTTCATCGGCATTGCCGCCGCACTCGTCACCGGCATGCTGCTCGGCTTCCTCGTCGGATCGCTGGTCGTCTATGGCGGGCTGTCGTCGCTGATCGCCACGCTCGGCATGAATTTCCTGCTGCGCGGGCTCATCCAGATCGTCAACGAAGGCAAGTCGATGGCACTGACCAGCCTCAGCGGCAGCTGGGCCTACAAGATCTTGTCCAGCCAGATCTACGGCATTCCGGTGCAGATATTCTGGGCCGTCGCCTTCGTCGTGCTGTCGGCGATGCTCTACAACAGGCACCGCTTCGGCGCGCAGGTGAGGGTGGTCGGCGACAATCCTGACAGCGCCCAGCAGATGGGCATCGACGTCAAGCGCGTGCGGGTGAAGGTGTTCGTCTTCGTCGGCATCGGGGCGGCGATCGCCGGCACGTTTTCGGTGATGATCAACTTCACCTGGTGGCCGACGGCCGGCGACGGCTATCTCCTGCCGGTGCTGGCCTCGGTATTCGTCGGCGGCACGCCAACCTGGGGCGGCATCGGCACGGTCGTTGGCGGCGCCATCGGCGCGGTCACCGTATCGTTCATCCAGACCGGCGTGGTGGCGGCTGGCCTGAGTGGCTTCTACGTGCAGTTCTTCAACGGCCTGATCATCATCCTGTCGCTGCTGGGCCACAAGTGGAACCAGGCAAGGTATCGGTGAGGAAGGCACTACCGGAACTGCGCTGAGAGCTGCTCGGCACCGGGCAGCTCACACCGCCGCGACGAACCCGTCCAGCACGCGTTTTTGGCCGGCCTTGTCGAAGTCGATGGTCAGCTTGTTGCCTTCGATGGCCGAGATGTTGCCGTTGCCGAATTTCTGGTGGAAGACGCGGTCGCCGACGCTGAAGGGTGAGGGCTTGTCGGCAACGGATTTGGCGACCAGTTCGCCGTCGATGGTGCGGCCCTTCACGCTCGTGCGGCCGGCGCCGTAGCCCGAGTCGGTCTCGCCATAGCCGATGCGCTCGACCTGATGGCCGGAGCGCGTGCCCCAGTTCCGGTCGGTCGCTTCCGTGCGGTTGGCCTGCGCGCGCTGCCAGCCGGGCGTCGAATAGGTGTTGGAGAAGGCGCCGGATTTTTCCGCGTTGGCGCCGACATTGTCGAAGCGCGACGCGCCATACGGGTTCTGCCGGCCGCCACGGCCGGAGGCGAAGGAGCCGCCGCCATAGGGATTGCCGTAGCCGCCATAGGAATTGCCGCTTTCGGCGATCTCGACATGGGATTCCGGCAGTTCCTCGAGGAAGCGCGACGGGATGGTCGATTGCCAGAGCCCATGGATGAGGCGGTTGGAGACGAACCACAGATGCAGGTTCTTCTTGGCCCGGGTGAGGCCGACATAGGCCAGCCGGCGCTCTTCCTCCAGACCGGAGCGGCCGCCTTCATCGAGGGCGCGCTGGTGGGGAAAGAGGCCTTCCTCCCAGCCGGGGAGAAAAACCGTCTCGAATTCGAGGCCCTTGGCCGAATGCAGCGTCATGATGGAGACGGCATCCTGCCCGGCATTCTGCTCGGCATCCATGACCAGCGCCACATGTTCGAGGAAGGAGCGCAGCGACTCGTACTCCTCCATCGAGCGGATCAGTTCCTTGAGGTTCTCCAGCCGGCCCGGCGCTTCGGCCGAGCGGTCGTTCTTCCACATGTCGGTGTAGCCGCTCTCCTCGAGAATGGTCTCGGCGAGCTCGGTGTGCGGCTTGGTTTCCAGCGCCTTCTGCCAGCGCTCGAAATTGGCGGCGACTTCGCGCAACGCGGCGCGCGGTTTCGGCTTCAGCTCGTCGCTTTCCGCGAGATTGCCGGCGGCCTCCAGCATCGGGATGCGCAGCGCGCGCGCCGTGTCGTGGATCTGGCGGATGGTGGCTTCGCCAAGGCCGCGCTTCGGCACATTGACGATGCGCTCGAAGGCAAGGTCGTCGCCGCTGTTGGCAACGACGCGGAAGAAGGCCAGCGCGTCGCGGATTTCCATGCGCTCGTAGAAGCGTGGGCCGCCGATGACGCGGTAGTTGAGGCCGAGCGTGATGAAGCGGTCCTCGAAGGCGCGCATCTGGAAGGACGCGCGCACCAAGATCGCCATGTCGTTGAGATTATGCTTCTGGCGCTGATAGGCCTCGATGGTCTCGCCGATGGCGCGGGCTTCCTCCTCGGAATCCCAGGCGGCGTGGACATTGACCTTGCCGTCCTCGGGGTCGTTGCGGTCGGTGAACAGCGTCTTGCCGAAACGGCCCTCATTGTGGGCGATGAGGTGGGAGGCCGCGCCAAGGATGTGCGCGGTCGAGCGGTAGTTGCGCTCCAGCCTGATGATGGTGGCGCCGGGAAAATCCTTGTCGAAGCGCAGGATGTTGTCGACCTCGGCGCCGCGCCAGCCATAGATCGACTGGTCGTCGTCGCCGACGCAGCAAATGTTTACTTTGTTGTCGCTTACGGGCTGTTCCGCGCCTGCTGGCGCGGGCCCTCCGCGCGGGCCTCGCAACGGCTCGGACACCCGGTCGGGCTTGCGGCCTTCGGCCGATCGCAGATCCGTCGACGTTGCCGCACGCCCGGCGTCCGGCCGCTGCGCCAGGAGCCGCAGCCACATGTATTGGGCGGTGTTGGTGTCCTGGTATTCGTCGACGAGGATGTATTTGAAGCGCCGGTGATAGTCCTTCAGCACATCAGGATTGGCGCGGAAGATGCGGATGGGGTGGCAGAGCAGGTCGCCGAAGTCGCAGGCGTTCAGTGTCTGCAGCCGCTCCTGATAGGCCTTGTAGAGTTCGCGGCCCTTGCCGTTGGCGAAGCTGCGCGCGTCGCCCTCGGCGATATCGGCCGGACCTTGGCCCTTGTTCTTCCAGCCGTCGATCATCTGGGCGAACTGCTTGGCCGGCCAGCGCTTGTCGTCGAGGCCCTCGGCCTGGATCAGCTGTTTGATCAGCCGCACGACGTCGTCGGTGTCGAGGATGGTGAAGTCGGAACGCAAGCCGGCAAGCTCTGCATGACGGCGCAGCAGCTTCACGCCGATCGAATGGAAGGTGCCGAGCCAGGGCATGCCTTCGACATTGCCTTCGCCGATCAGGATGCCGATGCGCTGCTTCATCTCGCGCGCGGCCTTGTTGGTGAAGGTGACGGCGAGGATCTGCGAGGGGAAGGCCTTGCCGGTGGCAAGGATGTGGGCGATGCGGGTGGTGAGCACCCGCGTCTTGCCGGTGCCGGCGCCGGCCAGCACCAGAACCGGGCCTTCGGTGGTCTCCACCGCCAGCCTTTGTTCCGGATTCAGCCCCTTGAGATAGTCGGGCGCGCTGTTCTGGCCGCTGCGGGCGGCCATGGCGCGCGCGGCAATGCCCGACGGGGCCGTCGGCCGCGCATTGGGTTCGTCGAAAAAGGGCATGTCTTCGGAAAAGCCGGACATCTTCCCCCCGAATGTAGTGATTCGGCAGGGAAAGACCAGAACTGTCTACGTTTTGTTCTGGGTAAAAGTGCTGGCGCGGCAAGAATGCGCTTCGGATGCGGCTCCGCGATGCGGCAGGGCTTAACGCTTTGGTGGACCTTGGTAGAGATACCTGATGGGCAAGAACACGAGGCTGAACAAAATTCCGGCCAGCAGACCCCAATAGAGATAAGGGTCTTGCACTCGATCAAGCACATACAGACCGCCGCCATGTCTCGGGATGATGGCTTTGCCCATCCAAAGGAAAACGGCCACGACCAGCGTGCCGATGAGCATCTGTAACAGGAAGATGCCCACTAGGATGGGAGAGTATCGATTTTCGCCCGCCATTTAGCTCTCGCTCGCCTGAGATACCGTCGTTCAAGCCTTGCGGTCGCCGAGCGCCACGAAAAATCGATTGCCGAACGAGCGCGCCTCGTCCGTCATCACCGCGCCCAGGGCGACCTGCAACTGGTCGTAATAGCGGCTGCCGGCGGGCGAGGCCAGGAAGGCCTCATAGAGCTTCAGGTCGGCCATGGACATATCCCGGTAGATATAGGCTGCAGATTCCATGGCATCGTTGTCGATGTCACGGCGAAGCCCTTCGGTTTGCTTGCGCAGCAGAGCCATTACCTGGTCGTCGGGCAGGGGCTTTCCGGCCGCGCCCAGCATTTCGGAAAGCATCGCATAGCCCATGTTCAAGCCGACGGCTTCTCCGGTGTCGACGGCGCTGATATCGTCCATCATCTTCCTGTACAGAGCGAGCCTCGCCGGATCCCTGGATGGAAGCTCGCCGAGGATTTTGGCGCCCCCGATCTTCTTGGCCTCCCTTGCTTGCGGCGACGAAGCCTGGATCTCCAGCGCGGTGACCTGTTTGCCCAGGGGCGAAGCATAAAACGAGGCCAGGTCGGCCAGGTCCTTGGCGCTGAGCTTGTCCGCCATCCGGGCTTCGATGGCCGTTTCCATCTTCTCCGGGTCAAAAGCACCCTCCATGGCGGAGGCAAGGGCGTCCTTGACCTTTTGCGGCGGCGTTCCCGGCGCCGATTTCACCGCGGCGGTGAACCCCGGGCCAATGCCCATCAGCATCTCATGAAAGCCGTTCGCCTTGTTGATCTCGCTGATTGTCTGCGCCGGCGCGGCCACGGTGCCAGCAATGAGCGGGACGAGGCAGCAGAGCACAAGCGCCATACGCGTCAGTGGCGGAACGAGTGACGGCATTTTGCTTGCTCCACGGAAAAGATGATCCGTGGAGACTGCGGGAAAACCCTGATGCAGGCAAGATGGATTGCCACCTTGGCGTGTGGGCAGCTTGACAGGCGGGGCAGGCAGGAGAAAGCTGTGCGCAGGGCAGGAGCGGTGCACCGGGTTGCCCATGGCCGCGCAAGCGCGCAACAGTCGAAGGAGTATCATCTTGGCTGTCACCATCACCTCCCTCGTTCTCTTTCTCCTCGGTCTGGCGCTTGGTGGCGGTGGCATCTGGCTGGCATCGCTGGGGGGCAGTTGGTACTACATCGTTGTCGGCCTCGCCTTCCTGATCGCCGCCTGGCTGCTCTACCGGCGCCGGTCCACGGCGCTATGGCTCTATGCGGCGATCGTGCTCGGCACGCTGGCCTGGGCGGTCTGGGAAATCGGCTTCGATTGGTGGGAACTCGGCCCGCGCGGCGGCATCATCGTGCTGGTGGCACTGTGGCTGCTGACGCCATGGGCGCGGCGAGGCCTTGCCGGGCCCGACGGGCGCGCGCCGCTGATCCTGGCCGTGCTGGCATCGCTGGCGGTGGCCGGCTATTCGATGACGACGGACCCGAAGGACATTGCCGGCGCGCTCGACACCGACAAGGTGATCCCCAACGCCAATCTGGGCAATGATGTGCCGGCGGGCGAATGGCACTTCTACGGCCGCACGCAGTTCGGCCAGCGCTATTCGCCGCTCGACCAGATCACGCCGGACAATGTCGCCAATCTGCAGCCGGCCTGGATTTACCGCACCGGCGACGTGAAAGGGCCTGACGATATCGGCGAGACCACCTATCAGGTGACGCCGCTCAAGATCGGCGACACGCTCTTCATCTGCACGCCGCATAATTTCGCCATCGCGGTGGACGCCGCGACCGGCAAGGAGAAGTGGCGCTACGATCCCAAGATCAAGCTGGACAAGGACCGCCAGCACCAGACCTGCCGCGGCGTGTCCTACTATGCCGATGCCACCGGCGCCGCCGGCCAGCCTTGTGCTGCCCGCGTCTACCTGCCGACCTCGGATGCGCGGCTGATCGCGCTCGACGCCGCCAACGGGCAGGTCTGTCCCGCCTTCGCCGAGGGCGGTACGCTCAACCTGTTGACCGGCATGCCATACCCGAAGTCGGGCTATTACTACTCGACCTCGGCGCCGCTGATATCGGGCGGCAAGATCATCGTCGGCGGCGCGGTCAACGACAACTATTCGACGCAGGAGCCGTCGGGCGTCATCCGCGCCTATGATGCGAGCACAGGCAAACTGATCTGGAACTGGGATTCCGGCAATCCGGACCAGACGACGCCGCTGCCGGCCGGCCAGACCTACACCGCCAACTCGCCCAACATGTGGTCGACGCCGAGCGCCGACGAGAAGCTCGGCCTGCTCTATGTGCCGCTCGGCAACCAGACGCCGGACCAGCTCGGCGCCGGGCGCAGCGCCAATGTCGAGAAATTCTCCTCCTCGATCACCGCGCTCGACCTCAACACCGGGCAGTTGAAATGGGTGCGGCAAACCGTGCACCACGATCTCTGGGACATGGACGTGCCGGCGCAGCCGAGCCTGGTCGACATCACCAAGGCAGACGGTTCCGTCGTGCCTGCGCTGGTCGGGCCGACCAAGCAGGGCGACCTCTACGTGCTCGACCGGCGCACCGGCGAGCCGGTGATCGCGGTCAAGGAAGTGCCGGCGCCCGGCGGCGCCATCGAGGGAGACCACACGTCGCCGACGCAGCCTTCCTCCGATCTCTCCTTCAACCCGAAGCCGCTGACCGATGCCGATATGTGGGGCATCACCATGTTCGACCAGCTGGCCTGTCGCATCGCCTTCCACAAATTGCGCTATGAAGGCCGCTACACGCCGCCTTCGCTGCAGGGGTCGCTGGTCTATCCCGGCAATTTCGGCGTCTTCAACTGGGGCGGGGTGGCGGTCGATCCGGTGCGGCAGGTGATGTTCGGCATGCCGACCTATCTCGCCTTCACGTCCAGGCTCGTTCCCCGCGCGGACGTGCCGCCGCCGGGTGACAACACCAAGGGCAGCGAACAAGGGCTGAACCGCAATGAGGGCGCGCCCTACGCGGTGGTGATGGGACCGTTCCTGTCGCCGCTCGGCATTCCCTGCCAGGCGCCGCCCTGGGGTTACGTCGCCGGTGTCGACCTCAGGACAGGCACGATCAACTACAAGCACCGCAACGGCACCGTCTACGACATGACGCCGCTGCCGTTGCCGCTGAAGGTCGGCGTGCCCGGCATTGGCGGGCCGATGATCACCGCCGGTGGCGTCGCCTTCCTGGGTGCCGCGGTCGACGACTATCTGCGCGCCTACGACCTGACGTCAGGCAAGCAGCTCTGGCGGGCCCGATTGCCTGCCGGCGGGCAATCGACGCCGATGACCTACACGGTCGCCGACGGGCGCCAGTTCGTGGTCATCGTCGCCGGCGGCCACGGCTCGGTCGGCACCAAGCCCGGCGATTATGTGATGGCTTACGCGCTGCCGAAATAGCTGTGTCGCGCTAACCGAAAGCGGTCTTGGCGCTAGCCAAGTCCGAGATGGCTCTTCAGGCCGGGCACCGACCCCAGCACCTGGTTGGTCAAATCGGGGCCGGCGGCGGCTTCGGCCTGCTGGACAAGCGTAGCGCCGGCCTTCTGGATCTGCGCCAGATCGAGGCCGGATGCCTTCAGCGCGGCCAGGCCGTTGACCAGTGCGCCCGCCTTTTCGCCGAGAACCCCGCCAAGCGCGCCTTGCAGCGAGGACAGGAAGCCGCCGCCACCGCCGGCCGGGTTAGCGGCCATCACGTCATATTGGTGCGCAAGGTCGTCGGCGCCGGGAATCCTGGCGAAAAACGAAGAAGCGCTGGTGCCTTCCGCCTCGTGCTCCAGCACCGAGAAAATGGTGCCGACGACTTTTTCCGTCGTCGCCTGGTCGAGGCCCGCCTTTTGCGAGACGGTATTGACGATATCCTGGACGTTCATGATCTCACCTCAACCCTGGGTTTTCGTGTTTGCCGGATGGCGCTGGCGGCTGCGGACCCTGACCATGGATTTCCGGTTCGCCGCCACAACGGTTGCGCGCATCGCCAGAACGGCGGCTGCGGCAAGCATGAAGGCGGCTGTCAGGGTCGGCGAGGTCATGGTCATCAGTTTTCCTTTCACGTCAGGCCCTTCAGGACCGCGGCCGCGTCATGGACCGGCCGGATGACCAGTCTCCGCTACTATTGTGGCGGCGCCATCAAGATTTGTCGCCGATGACAAAATTGTGATGATGGTTGCCGCCGCTTGCCAGGGAACGGGAGTGTGACCGAGCCGTGACTGGACGATGCGGGCCTCGCCCCTATCTTGCGGACGCAAGGATACCAAAGTCGAGGAGCGCCCCCGTGACGAAATCCACCATCGCCGACAAGCCTGCCATCACCCAGGCGATGATCGACGCTTATGACGAATACACGCATCTGACGCTCGACCGCCGCCGCTTCATGGAACAATTGACCAGGCTTGCCGGATCGGGTGCGGCGGCGGCCGCGATCGCGCCGATGCTGGCGGCGAATTCAGCCCAGGCGGCGATCGTCGCCGAAAACGATGTCAGGGTGAAAGGCGAGGACATCACCTATCCCGGCAGCAGCAGTGAGATGAAGGGCTATCTGGTGAAGCCGGCAAACCAGGCCGGCAAGCTCGCCACGGTCATCGTCATCCACGAAAACCGGGGGCTCAACCCGCATATACGCGACGTCGCCCGGCGCGTGGCGCTGGAGGGGTTCGTGGCGCTTGCGCCGGATTTCCTGTCGCCGCTCGGCGGCACGCCGGATGACGAGGACAAGGCGCGCGACATGTTCACCAAGCTCGATCCGGCGCGGACCGTCGCCAACGCCGTGGCGACGGTCGCCTTCCTCAAGTCCGACAAGGACGGCAACGGCAAGGTCGGCGCCATCGGCTTCTGCTGGGGCGGCGGCACGGCCAACATGCTGGCCGTCAACGCGCCAGACCTCGCCGCCAGTGTCGCCTATTACGGCATGCAGCCGAAGGCCGCCGACGCCGCGAAGATCAAGGCCGCGCTGCTGCTGCACTATGCCGGCCTCGACGACCGCACCAATGCCGGCATCGATGCCTTCAAGAAGGAGCTCGACGCCGCGCATGTGGAATACACGGTCTATGTCTACGAAGGCGCCAACCATGCCTTCAACAACGATACGTCGGCGGCGCGCTACGACAAGAAGGCGGCCGATCTCGCCTGGGGCAGGACGATCGCTTTCCTGAAGCAGAAACTGGCGTAGGCAAGTCAGGCCGCGGGTGCCCAGACCGCCTCGAAGGCCGGCGACAGGGTGAAGCCGGCCGGCCGTGCGGAGACGGGCGGCGGGCGGCGTACGCCTTCCTGGAGGTAGCGCAACGCCGACGTCAGCCCGTTCATCGTATAGGGCTTGGCGATGACGCCGATCGCACCGGCGAAATGGTCGGGGATGCGCTTCGGATTGGCGGTCATGAACACCACCATCGAACGTTTCTTCTCGCCGATATAGTGGGCCACGTCGACGCCGGTCGGGCCGTCGGTGAGGTGGATGTCGACAAAAGCGATGTCGGCATCCGTGGACTCGATCATGCTTCTTGCTTCCGCCGAAGATGTCGCCCAGCCGACGACGCTATGGCCGGCCTCCTCGACGAGACTTTCCAGTTCCATCGCCAACAGCGCTTCATCCTCGACGATCAGGACCTTGAGCGGTTCAGTCATGAGAGAGTCCTTTTTGCTGCGGTTCGTTTGGCATCGAGATCACGACCTTGGTGCCGGGGCCGGCGTCACGCCACTCGATGTCGGCGTGCAACTGGCGGGCGAGCGATTTGATCAGCCGCATGCCGAACGAGGCATCGCCATTGGCTTCGGCCATGCCGACGCCGTCGTCGGACACCTCGATTTTGAAGTGGCCGTCGGGCTGGCTCATCTTGATGCCGATGCGACCCGCCGTGGTCCCGTCCGGTCCCTCCTTGAAAGCGTGCTTCAAGGCATTGGTGACGAGCTCATTGACCATCAGCGCGACAGGCGTCGCCTTCTCGGCTGAAATCACGATGGGATCGAGCTCGAGTTTCGGCTTGATTCCGGAGCGCCCCGACGCCGTCAGCAGATCCGTCACCAGGTCCTTGGCGAAATCCGAGACGTCGAACCGGCTGACATCCTTCGACTGGTAGAGCCGGCGATGCACGGTGCTCAGCGCCTCGATACGCTCCAGCATGGTGGCCAAGGAATGCCTGGTCGCCTCATCCTTTATGGTCCGGCGCTGCATGATGATCAGCGATGAGATCATCTGCAGATTGTTTTTCACCCGATGATCGACCTCGTGCAGCAAAGTGGTCTGCGCCTCCAGCGCTGCTTCCAGTTCCGCGGTGCGTTCCTTCACTGCTTTCTCGAAGCGGTCCTTGTCGGCGGTGATGCGATGCTCCGAGCGCTTGCGGTCCGAGACGTCGAGTTGCGAGGCGAAAAAGAACTGCACCTCGCCTTTGTCGTTGGAGACAGGGCTGATGTAGAGCGCGTTCCAGAAGGTCGAACCGTCCTTGCGATAGTTCAGGATGTCGACGCTGACATCGGCATTGTCCTCGATCGCCGTGCGGATCTGGGCGACAGCAGCCTTGTCGGTTTTCGGCCCTTGCAGGAAGCGGCAGTTCTTGCCCAGCACCTCGTGGCGTTCATAACCGGTCAGCCGCAGGAACGCGTCATTGGCAAAGACGATCGGGTTGTCGGGCCGCCGGGGATCGGTGATGACCATCGACATGCGGGTGGCGCGGATGGCCGCCGCGAACGGGTCGCCTTTGCCATGCTCGACATGAAGGTCGTCCGTCATGTGCCAAGCGTCGGCAGGCTCCCTGGTCCGTTTCCAGTCCATTGCTTCACTCCAAGCCGTTTTCGTGGGGATCAACGGCTCGAAGGCGCAATTGGTTCAATAATGGACGTCTTGTCGCAGTCAGGCGAGATCTGGAACCGACTCGGCACTTGTGCAAGCAATTGACGATAAACGGTTTTCTCGGTGTCTAGTCGCTGGATGGAGGCTTGTGGAAGGCGACGCCGGCGACCACCAGCGCGATCCCCAAGCAATCGCCGAGACTTGGAATCTGGCGCAGCACGATGACGCCGATCAACGTTGCCGTGACCGGCAGCAGCGACAGCATCAGCGCGAAACTCGAGCGCGGCAGGCGCGACATGGCAAGCTGGTCGCAGATATAGGGAATGACCGAAGAGCAGATGCCGACGCCGATGGCAGCGATCAGCAGCGGCGGTGAGAAAAACGCCGGCAGCGCGTCGGTCAAGCCGATCGGCAGCACGACGATGAAGGCGACCGCCATGGCGGCACCGAGGCCGGCAATGCCGTCGCCGGCGCCGGAACGGGCGACGCGATGGCCTAGCACGATGTAGCCGACGAACAGCGCGCCGTTGAGGAAGGCCCAGCACAGGCCGACGGGATCGCTGGACCATTTGACGTCGATGAGCAGCAAGGTGCCGGTGACGGCAACAGCAAGGGCGGCCAGGTTGCGGGCGCTCCTGAGGCCGATCAGCGCGACGCCGATGGTGCCGACGAATTCGATTGCCGCCACCAGCGAGATCGGCAAGCGGTCGAGCGCCAGGTAGAAGGAGCAGTTCATCACCGCGAGGCAGGCGCCAAAGGCCAGCAACAGCAGGCGTGTCTGGGGATTGGCGCGAGCGAAGCTGCGCCAGGGGCGCGTCAGCGGCGCGAAGATCAGCGCGGCGGTGGCGATGCGCAGCCACGCCATGCCAAGCACGCCGACATGCGGGAAAAGCAGCACGGCGAAGGCCGGGCCGAGATAGTGGAAGACGGCGCTGACGCCGAACCAGACATGCGGCGGCAGTCTGGTCGCCAGGCCGCCAAGGCCAGAGCCGGTGGAGGCGGGGGCAAGCGTGGGCCTTGCCGTGGGAGCTTGCGCTTGATCATTCATCGGATCAGTATCGCAGGCATTGTCCGCGATCTATATGGATGATGATTGATCAAACTGATCGCATCTATATCGAAAGCAAGGATTTGTCCGTGAAACGCCTTCGAACTGAAAATATCGATCTCGACGCGGCCGACATGAAGATCCTGCGCCTGCTGGAGAAGGATGCACGCGCCAGTACGGCGGAGCTGGCACGTTCGGTCGGCCTGTCGGCGCCGAGCGTCGCCGAGCGCATCAAGCGGCTGCAGGAAAACGGCGTGATCGAAGCCTATAGCGTCAGGATCAACCCTGCAGCCCTTGGTTTGAAGCTGTCGGCATGGCTGCGCATCCGGCCGGTGCCGGGGCAATTGTCCGTGGTGGCCGAAATCATCCGCGAACTGCCGGAGATCGCGCAATGCGACCGGGTGACCGGCGAGGATTGCTTCATCGCGCTCGCGCATGTCGGCTCGGTGGCTGAACTCGAACGGGTGATCGACCGCATCATTCCCTATGCGATGACCAACACGGCCATCATCCAGTCGTCACCGGTGGTGGCGCGCTCGCCGTTGGCGGCGGTGAAGCGTTTGCCGTGAACGGCGCGGTTTGATTGGTTGCCGGTGTTCGCGAGCGGTCTCGCCAGGGCTATGCGTGGCCGCGCTTCAGGCGGGCGCGCTTCAAGATGGTTCGCCAGCGGATCATGTCGAACGGGATCGGCTCGTTGTTGTTGGCAATGTGGAATATCTCGTTGTCGACGTTCTTTAGCGAACGCCAGAAATCATAGTCGGTGATGCGCGGATCAGCGGCCAGCCTGTCCACCTCGACCTTGATGTCGGTTTTCATGCACGTCCCTCGAACCGGCTTCGCCCCGCCGCTCGTATCGCAACTCGATGCGGACCGTTTTCGACCGCTCCGCTGAGTCGTTCAACGGCTCAATTGGCTTGTTCCCGTTAAAACCTCGGTAAGGTTAATGCGGGTGCCCGGCGGCTTCAAGCACTGGTGCCGGCCGATTTGAGGGGGCGGCGATTTTTGGATTGCCGGTGTGGCTTTGAGGTCCCCGTCACTTGTTCGGAGCGTGTCGGCTTTGCCCTATTTGCGTTTGATGCCGATCGAGCGACCGGCGCGTTCCGGCATCGGCAGCACCGAATGGACGGCGCGCATGGCTTCGATCTTGGCCATCACATCGGCGGGGAAGGGCGCGACCTTCGGCCCCGACATGTCGACATGCAGCGACAGCGTCTCGGAGGTGGCGGCCAGCCAGCCGTCGACATGGCGGATCTCCTGGTAGGCCCTGAGCCGCTTCTCGTCATGGTCGATGAGCTGGAAGGACACCTGGACCTTGTGGTCCAGATGCAGTTCCTGGACGTAGCAGACATGGACTTCGGCGGTGTAGATGGTGAGACGGCGCTGTTTCACGTAGTCCAGCCCCATGCCCATCGCCTCGAAGGCCTCGTCCGAGCAGCGGTCGAACAGCACGTTGTAATAGGCCATGTTGAGATGGCCATTGTAGTCGATCCAGTCCTTCTCGATGTCCATGGGCTTGGAGACGAAGGGGGCGGGGATGGACATTGAAACTTCCTTGTTCTGGCGCTGGACAAATTGTGGCTGCGAAGACTCTATTCTGACGCAATTCCGAACGGAAAACCGCTTCACACTTTTCCTGGAATTGCTTTAGGCATCCATAGCTGCATAACAGACGTGGGCGCTGGTCCATTCGCGGAGGAATTCATGGCTCTGAGCGACCTCAATCCGGTCGAACGCAACGAGGAAGGCATCGCGGCGGTGCTCGGCATCCTCAAGCAGCAGCTGGGCGAGCGCTTTCAGACCGGGCAGGCGATCCGCTCCCAGCACGCGCACACCACCACCTATATCCCGACGCAGGCGCCCGACGGCGTTGCTTTCCCGGAAACGACGGCCGAGGTGCAGGAGATCGTGCGCGCCTGCGCCGCTCATCGCGTGCCGGTGATCGCCTTTGGCGTCGGTTCCTCGCTGGAGGGCCATACCAACGCACCCGGCGGCGGCATCTCGGTCGACACCTCGCGCATGAACCGCATTTTGGCCGTCAATCCGCAGGATCTCGACTGCACGGTCGAGCCCGGCGTGACGCGCGAGGATTTGAACCGGCATCTGCGCGACACCGGCCTGTTCTTCCCCATCGATCCCGGCGCCAATGCCTCGCTCGGCGGCATGGCGGCGACGCGGGCGTCCGGCACCAATGCGGTGCGCTACGGCACGATGCGCGAGAACGTGCTGTCGCTGACCGCCGTCATGGCCGATGGCGAGACGGTGACGACCGGCAAGCGGGCGAAAAAGAGCTCGGCCGGCTACGATCTGACGCGGCTGCTGGTCGGCTCGGAAGGCACGCTCGGCATCATCACCTCGCTGACGCTGAAGCTGCAGGGCATTCCTCAGGCGATCTCCGGCGGCGTCTGCCCGTTCCCGAACGTCGAAGCGGCCTGCAATGCCGTCATCGCGACGATCCAGATGGGCATTCCGGTGGCGCGCATTGAACTGGTCAATGCGCTGCAGATGCGAGCGATGAAGAATTATTCCAAGCTCGATTATCCCGAGAGCCCGTGCCTGTTCGTCGAATTCCACGGCAGCGATGCCGGCGTCGCCGAACAGGCCGAGACCTTCGGCATGATCGCCGAGGAGAATGGCGGCGGACCGTTCATGTGGACCAGTGTCGCCGAGGAACGCACCAAGCTGTGGAAGGCCAGGCACGATGCCTACTGGGCCTCGTTGACGCTGCGGCCGGGCGCCAAGGGCCTGTCGACCGATGTCTGCGTGCCGATCTCGCGCTTTGCCGAATGCGTCACCGAGACCGAGGCCGACATCGCCGAGATGGGCCTGATCGCGCCGATCGTCGGCCATGCCGGCGACGGCAATTTTCACGTGCTGGTGCTGATGGATGTCAACGACCCCAAGGAGATCGCGCTGTCTGAAAAATTCGTCGCGCGGCTCAACCTGCGGGCGATCGCCATGGACGGCACCTGCACCGGCGAGCATGGCATCGGCCAGGGGAAGATCGGTTTCATGCGCAGCGAGCTTGGTCACGGCGTCGACATCATGCGCACCATCAAGAAGGCGCTGGATCCGCTAAACATCATGAATCCGGGCAAGATATTGCCGGACGGCGACCACTAGATGTCGATTGCCGAGACCTTGCTGCCGATCAAGGTGCCGCTCATGTCCGCCGGCGCGCCGCTGCCTCATGTGTTTGCGGATGAAGGCAGGCTTCTCATAGCCTACCTCGCCAATGCTCCAGATCCATCCTTCGATGGCACGAATCCGCGCTCGGTTTCGCCGCTGACAGGCAACCAGTCAGTCGCCATCCTGACGGCAGACCCTTATCTGACATTTCAGTTCGGCCCGCCGAATGACGAGGCCATCAGCGGCCATCGTCTCTATCCGTCGGGCTTGCGGGCCTACGAGGCATTCGAGGTCTGCAACTCGTCGTGGATAGCCTCGCTGGAAAAGGCAAATCGGGTTCATTCGTCCCATACACCCGAGCTGTATTCAGACTATCGGCACTTCATTTTGACGTTCCACGACTCCACTCTGGAGTTTATCGCCAAGAGTTTCTCGACAAGCCTTCGCAAGGGAGCGGTTTTGACTGCGCTGATGGAGGCTGCCGGAGAGGGCGCCTGAACTCTCCAGGCGAAGGTCTCGCAAGCTCGCCTCGTGCGATACCCAAGACAACTCGAACGCGCCGGGACAAAAAGGTTCGTCTTGACCGCGCCGCCATTCGGGTCGAGGCTCCTTGCGCGGCAGGTCTGATAAGTCAGTGTTGCCAGCGGAGGAGAACTGTCATGGCCATTTCACGCAAGGAAGAAGCGCGCGCGTTGAGTGCCGACGAAAAGGAACTGGTGGAGAAATCGCACCATCCGGCGGTGCAGGAGCTTTCCGACGCCGACCTTTCCGGCCTGGTCAAGCTGCTGCGCGAGCGGCGCGACAAGGCGCAGGCCGAAGCACATCGCCGGCGCCGTGAAATACGCGGCAAGGGCGCGCCGAAAGGGGCTGCCATTTCAAAGGCCGATGGCGGTTCGCAGGTCAAGCTGGCGGTGCTGGCGATGGCGATGCGGCGGCTGAATGGCGAGGCCGAAAGGCGGCGCCAACTGGCGGCTCGCGTTTCACTCGTCGGAAATGCGCGCAAGGCGCTGGCGATGAAGCAAAATGCGCCGGCGGACGGCCCCGCGCACAATTCGCGGACAGCTCACAAGGGCATGCGGGCCGTGGCCAACGGGCGGGCGCCGAAGCTGGTCAGGCCGGCGGAACTCGGTCGGCAGCGCAAGGCGGGCAAGGTGGCGCAAGCCAAGCGCGACGCACGCTGATCCCTGCGACAAGGGCTGTCGGCAGCCGCTTTACCGTGCTGCGGGAAGCTGATGCTGCGCGCCCTCGACAAGGGCCTGCAGCATCGGGCGGGTCGGCGCGAAAAATGTCGTGCCGGTCTGCGGTGCCGAGACATCGAGCAGGCGGTCGTAGGCGCCCGGCGGGTCGCCGACATACATGCGCTGCAGCATTTTCTCGGTGACCCACAGATACCTGGAATAGCCGATGAAGTAGGTGCCGAACTCATTCTGCCCGGGCCTGCCGAACGGCATGTTGTCGCGCAATATGTCGTATTCGTTGCCGTCGGCATCCTCGATGGTGGCCAGCGACTTGTGCGATTTGCGCGGCGCGTCGTCATCGTCGATCTCGATGTTGTCGACCTTGGTGCGACCGATGATCGCCTCCTGCTCGGGCGTCGGAATGCGCGCCCAGGCCTGCATGTCGTGCAGGTATTTCTGCACGACGACATAGGAGCCGCCGGCAAAGTCGCCATCCTCGTCGCCGATCAGCGCCGAGGCGGGTAGGTCGATGCCGGTCGGATTGGCGGTGCCGTCGATGAAGCCGAGCAGGTCCCGGGCATCGAAATAGCGAAAGCCGGTCACTTCGTCGACGACGGTCACATCGGGACCAAGGCGGTCGAGCAGGATACGCTCGAACTCGAAGCACATGTCTGATCGTTCGGCCCGGATGTGGAAGAGAAGGTCGCCCGGCGTCGATGGCGCCGAATGGACCGCACCCTTGATGGGCGCGAACGGTTTCAGCTCCAGTGGCCGCCGGCCGGGGCTGAGACGGTCCCAGAGATCGCTGCCGATGCCGGCAATGCACGACAGGCGGCCGCCGAGGTCGCGGAAGCCGACAGTCTTGACCAGATCGTCAAGTTCGCCGAGCACGGAACAAATCCTGGCCAGGGCCGGCTGATCGCCGGCGACGGTGACGACGAGGAAAATCGCCGATTGCGAAAGCGGCGCATCGACGCTCTGCGCGTCGATCGGCACGCGATCCCAGTTCTTGCCCGACATTCAAGAATCTCCGCTTTTGCCGGATTTGTTTCAGATCGTCCGGGATGACGCAATACTGGATGAATTGCCTCTTTATCGACACGCGGATGCGGGTAGAGTGCGGCAGAATTTCAATCAACCTGTTCGGAGCTGATGCTCGCACGCCTGTTCGTGATCTTCGGTGGCCTGTTCGTGCTGGTGCTGTGCGCGGCGCTGGTGGTCCCGTACTTTGTCGACTGGACCGGCTACCGCTCCCAGTTCGAGCGCGAGGCAAGCGCCATCCTCGGCCGCAAGGTGACCGTGCAGGGCGACGCCACGGCAAGGCTGCTGCCATTTCCCTCGGTGACCTTCTCCAACGTTGCCGTTTCCGGTGGCCCCAATGGCCAGCCGGCCATGACGGTCGAGACGTTTTCGATGGATGCGGAACTGGCGCCTTTCCTGCGCGGCGAGGTGCTGATCTTCGACATGCGGCTGGTGCATCCGAAGGCGACCATCGACATTGCCAATGACGGCACCGTCGACTGGGCGATGCGGCCGTCCTCGCCCTTCGACCTCAACCAGATCTCGATCGAGAAGCTGACGGTTACGGAAGGCCAGATCGAACTGCGCCATGCCGCCGGCGGACGCAGCCACATCTTTTCCGAGATCAATTCGACCATTTCGGCCAAGTCGCTGGCCGGCCCGTGGCGCATGGACGGCACGTTGCGATTGGACGGATTGCGCACCACGATCGCTGCATCGACCGGCAAGGCCGAGGGCAACGGCCAGATGCGGCTGCGGCTGAAGGCCGATCCCGACGCCTATCCGCTGGTGATCGAAACCGACGGCAATGCCGGCATCGTCAAAGGTGCCGCCGTCTATTCCGGCCAGTTCAAGATTTCCGGCGCCGACAAGAATTCAGCCCAATTGCGCGGCACCGATGGCGAGACGGTGAAGGTCAGCACCGGCAAGCCCGATCCGGGCTTTCGGCTGAACGGCAAGTTCTCGCTCGACCACCAGAAGCTTGGCGTCGACGAGTTCCGTTTCGAGACGGGGCCGCTGGACAATCCCTACACGGCCGACGGCAAGGCCTCGGTCGATCTCGGCCAGAAGCCGAACTTCGCCATCGAGGCCAATGGCGCGCAGGTGCAGTTCGACGAGGCTGTGGGCGCCCAGGCCGGTGCAGGCCTGACGCTCGACCAGCGCATCGCCGGGCTGGAGCAGGCGCTGCTCGATCTGCCGAAGCCGACCATTCCCGGCACCGTCGAGGTCAAGCTGCCGGCGGTGGTGGCCGGCGACACCACGGTGCGTGATGTCCATCTGTCCGCCGAGCCCGTTGAGAGCGGCTGGTCGATCAAATCGCTTGCCGCGACCTTGCCGGGCCGCACCACGCTGGAAGCCGATGGCATGCTTGCGCTCAATGTACAGGGCCATTTCGGCTTCACCGGCTCGCTGCTGCTGGCCGTGGCGCAGCCATCCGGTTTTGCCGCCTGGCTGTCGAAAGATGTCGACGAGGCGATCCGCCGTCTGCCCGCCGCCGGCTTCAAGGCCAAGGTCGACCTGACGGAAAACCATCAATCCTTCAGCGATCTCGAATTGATCCTGGGCAAGGCGAAGTTCTCCGGCCGCATCGATTCCAGCCAGCCTGACGAAGCCCGGCCTTCGGTGCTGATGCGGCTCGAAGGCGGTGAACTCGATGTCGACGGGCTGGCGGCCTTCGCCTCGATCTTCGTCAGCGACAAGGGCGCCAACCGCTTTGCCGACCGCGATCTCGATTTCCAGATCAAGGCCGGGCCGGTCAGCGCCGGCGGGTTGACCGCCGACACGGTCGACACCGCGCTCAGGCTGCGCGACGGCCTGCTCGAAGTCGACCGGCTGTCGGTCGGCGGGTTGGCCGGCGCCTCGATCAGCGCCACGGGGCGGATCAAGGATTTCCCGGCGAGCCCGACCGGCAAGCTCGATGCATCGGTTGTCGCCGTCGATTTGAAGCCGCTGATCGACGTCGCCGCGCAGCATTATCCGGACAATGCTGTGCTGAAGGGGCTGGCGAGCCGCGCTGCTGCCTATCCCGACCTGTTCCAGGATGCACGCGTCGACCTCGTGGCGAGTGCCGCCGACAATGGCGATGGCACGACGGGCCTGGCGGTGAGCGGGCAAGGCAAGGCTGGCGGCTCGGCGTTTTCGGCCTCGCTGTCGGGGAAGGGCGCGCCGGACAAGCTTCTCGAGGCGCCGGTGGCACTGACCTTCAACGCCAAGAACCCCGACGCGACCGCGCTGCTGGCGCTTTACGGCCTGCCGGCGCTGCCGCTGGGCATGCTGGGCGAGGCAACGACCGACATCCAGGCCAAAGGCACGTTGGGCGGCGGGCTGGCGACGACTTTCAGCCTTGCCGGCAATGACTTCAAGGCCAGCTTCGAGGGAACCGTCGCCGACACGCCGCAGGGGCCTGCCGCCAAGGGCAAGATCAACCTCGATGCGGCCGACATCGAACCGTGGCTGATGACGTCGGGCATCGGCCTGCCGGGCATGGGGGCGGGCATGTCGACATCGCTCTCGGCACAGGGCGACTATGGCAACGGCCTGCTGGTGCTGGACAATGTCAGTGGCGCGATCAACGAGGCCGCGGTGTCGGGCGACGTCAACATCGACGCCAAGGACGGCGTGCCGCATCTGGCCGGCGCGCTGGCACTCGACGAGCTCGATCTCGATCCGATGGCCGTGGCACTGTTCGGCGATTCCGCTTTCCTTGCCGACAAGAGTGGGGCCGACAAGAGTGGGGCCGACAAGAGTGGGGCCGACAAGAGTGGGGCCGACAAGAGTGGGGCCGACAAGAGTGGGGTCGACAAAAGTGGGGTCGACAAGGGCGGCGCTTGGCCGGCAGCCCCTTTCAGCCAGAAGTCCAGCCTGCCGTTCACCGCCAATCTCGACCTGACGACGGCAGCCCTCGCCGCCGGACCATTCGCCACCGCCTATGACGCCGCCTTTTCGCTGAAGCTCGACCAGGAAGGCATCCGCGTTTCGGACCTCAAGGCGAAATTCCTTGGCGGGGCGCTGACCGGCCTGTTCGAATTGAAGAACAATGAGGGCACCGGGCTTTTCACCGGCCAGATGAAGCTCGCGGGCGCCGATCTGGCAAATGTGCTGCCGGATACCGGCATTGGCGGCGTCGGCGATTTCTCGACGACGCTGTCGACCAGTGGCAAGTCTGTCGATGCGATGATCGCCGCCCTCTCGGGTTCCGGCACGGCGACGCTCAAGGGGTTGCAGGTCGCCGGCGTCAATCCCGACGCGTTCAGTGCTTTGCTGGCCAAGGCGGACGCGATCGGACGCGACATCGACGCGGCCAAGACCGCCGGCTTCGCGCCCGATATCGCCGCCGATGGCAATTTCCCCGCCGGGAATGCCGACATCGCCTTCACGATCGCCGGCGGTACGTTGAGGGCGCCGCCGATCAGCCTCGAAAATCCGGCGGCGACCTTGTCCGCCGATGTCACGGCCGATCTCAACACCAGCACGGTCTCCGCCAAGGGCGCCATCACCTACCGGCCCGGCGACGAGGCGCTGGTCGGCTCCGAGCCGGTCGTCAATTTAACCGCCGAAGGGCCGTTCGGCGCCATCAAGCGGCAGTTCGACAGCGAGCCTTTGGCGCAGTTCCTGACCCAGCGCGCGCTGGAGAAGGAGCAGCAGCGCGTCGAGGCGATGCAGGCGGCGTTGCTGGAGAAGCAGCGGCTGCGGCGCGAGGTGCGCCACTACGCGGCGCTGCAGGACGCGCGCGACAAGGCCGCCGAGGAACTGCGCCAGCAGGAAGAGGCGGCGCGGCTGAAAGCCGAGGCAGACGCCAAGGCGAAAGCGGAGGCTGAAGCTCAGGCGCAGGCTGAAGCGGATGCCAAGGCGAAGGCCGACGCGGAAGCGAAAGCCAAGGCCGATGCCGACGCGAAAGCCAAAGCGGATGCCGATGCGAAGGCCGCGGCCGAGCAGCAGGCCGCCGACGAAGCGGCCAAGGCAAAGGCCGAGCAGGAACGCCAGAAGGCGGAAGAGGCGATGCGCATCGCCACGCAGAAAAAGGCCAGGCTTGAGGCCGAGCGCAAGGCGGCTGAACAGGCGCCCAAGGCCGAGCCTGCGCCATTGCCGGAAGCCAACGACAACCCGCCGCCGGCCAAGCCGAAGTCCAACCCGTTCACGATCGACAATCTGCTGAAGTCTTTGCAGTAGCCCTGGGCGGTAGGCAGCAGGCAGCAGGCAGCAGGCAGCAGGCAGCAGGCAGCAGGCAGCAGGCAGCAGGGGCGAAGGCTTCCCGAAATCGTTTCAAAGAACGAGCATCTCGGCGCTTTCGGCGACGTAGCGGGCGTGGCGGAAATCGCGGATGGCGGCGAGCCTGCCGACCTGCCAGGCCAGCAGGATGAAATAGGCGGGCCGGGCCGTCGGGTCGTTGGGATCGCGGACGAGGATTGCCGGCCTGTTTTCAACGAAGCCAGGTACGAGATGCCAATCGCGCACCCTGGAATAGTTGCCGAAATAGGTGCCGACTTCCTTCCGGCCGTTGAGCCGTGTCCTGGCCACCAGTTCGAGCCGGACTTCCTCGGCCAGCATGTCGCGCACCGCGTCGAAATCACGGGCATTGAAGCGATCGATGTAGGCGTTGAGCAACTGGCGTTCCGCGGCGCCCAGTCTCGGGAGAGGCCGGTCGTCCGGCTCGTGCGCAATCTGGCGCAGCCGGTCGCGGCCGCGATGCAGTGCGGCCTTGACCGCGGGGATGCTGGTATCGAGCGTGGCGCTGATCTCCTGCAAGGAGTAGCCCAGAACGTCCATCATGATGACGCTGCTTCGCTGCGTGACGGGAAGGCGCATGAAAGTATGCAGCCCCGCGGAAGCGGCCAGGCGATCGATGGTGGGATTCGCCGGGTCGACGATCATGTCCAAATCCTCGTCGGAATAGGCCTTTTCGCGGGCGCGGCGGCGCAGGAAATCGAGCGCCGTATTGTGGGCGATGCGAAACAGCCAGCCTTCCGGATTGGCGATCGGGCCGGCACCGGGCAAAGCCTCGATCGCCTTGGCCAGCGCCTCCTGCAACACGTCCTCGCCATCGAAGACCGAGCCCGTCATGCGGGCGCAGTAGCGGTGCAGCTTGGGGCGCAATTCCCCAAGCAGGCGCTCGAAGTGCCCATGTTGCCCGCCAGCTATGGGAATGTTCATGAGCCTCCGTTCTGCGGCCTCGTCTGCCTCGTCATGTGTCCAGCATCCGGTAGCTGCCTACCACGGTCATCTCGTCGCGTTGCGGAGGTTCGCTGCAGCGATCCGTGAAGCCGCTTTGAAAAGCCTTGAATGTGGCCAGGCCGGTGATGCTATCAGAATGCGCATCGGTCTGCGTTTCGACCAGATGGATGAATGTCCCGTCGGCGGACCGCAAGGTCATGTAGCGGACGCCGTCCGGCGATTTGGCGCGCAATTCCTGGAAAACCGCCTGGATCAGCCGCTCGTTCTCATCGGCTCGTTCGGGCTTCATCTTGTAGCGTATCAGATGGCGTTTCATCGCTGGTCGTCCTCTCGATTGCCTTGCGCCCCTTTGAGGCTTTCATCCCCTAGACGTTGCGGCGAGGTCAAAGGATTCGGGCGTCGAAAAAATGATGAATGCCATCCGGCGCAAGGCGCCTGAGCTTCACTCGCGGCCCTGATCGAGCAAGCGCCTCAGCATCGGCTCGATCCGCGAAAGCTCGTCGAGATGCGCCGCCGACAGCTCGGCCAGGCAATCATCGGCGCGTTCGGTCAGCCGCAGCAGCACGCGGCGATGGTCGTCCTTGTCCTGGTCCCGCACGACCAGTCCCGCCTCGCTCAGGCGGTTGACCAGTTCGACGGCGCTGTGATGACGGATACGCAGGCGCTCCGCCAGATCGCCCACCGTCACCGCTCCGCCGCCCGGATAGCCCTTGATCGCCAGCAGCGCCTGGTGCTGGCGCGGCGTCAGGCCGGCGTCTTCCGCCTGCAACTGGCTGAATTCGAGGAAGCGGCGGATCAGGTAGCGGAACTCGGACAGCCGCTGATAGTCGGCCAGTTCGATGGCGGGGCGGGATTTCTTGGGCTGCGTCATTCCAGACATTTGTTCCATTCCGGCCAAAGGCTCAAACGGTTTGATGCAAAACCAGCTTGAATTTATATCGTGTTACGATACATAGCGAGCCGACAAAGTC
The DNA here is from genome assembly GCF_030160235.1 of Mesorhizobium huakuii. Taxonomy (GTDB): domain Bacteria; phylum Pseudomonadota; class Alphaproteobacteria; order Rhizobiales; family Rhizobiaceae; genus Mesorhizobium; species Mesorhizobium huakuii. The sequence continues at coordinate 36,366 of NZ_BSNY01000021.1, read as the reverse complement.
GGCCGGCGTCTTCGCCGGGCCGCATGTTCGAGATCCGGCCGCCGCCAGAAAGCCCGCCATGAAGCCCTCCGAAAACAGCCACCTCAGGGATTTCACCACCGACGCGCGCGTGCTGACCATCGCGACGATCGCCGTGGTGGTCGCCACGGTGGGGCTGTTCGCTGGCATCGTGCTTTTGAAACTGATCCGGCTTGCCACCAACATTGCCTATTTTGGCCAGTTCACGTTCGCCGATTTGAAATTGCAGGACACGCCGCTTGGGCTTGCGGCGGTGGTGGTGCCGGTGATCGGCGCGCTGATTATCGGCCTGATGGCTAGATATGGCAGCGAGAAGATCCGCGGCCATGGCATTCCCGAAGCGATCGAGGCGATCCTGCTCGGGCGTTCAAAACTCGGCGCCAAGGTAGCGATCCTGAAGCCGCTGTCGTCGGCGATCTCCATCGGTTCAGGCGGACCGTTCGGCGCCGAAGGGCCGATCATCATGACCGGCGGCGCCATCGGCTCGCTGATAGCGCAGATGCTGCCGGTCAGCGACAATGAACGTAAGACATTGCTCGTAGCGGGGGCCGCGGCCGGCATGACCACCGTGTTCGGCACGCCGATCGCGGCCATCATGCTGGCGGTGGAACTGCTGCTGTTCGAGTGGACGCCGCGCTCCTTCATCCCCGTGGCGGTTGCGGCGATCATTGCCGAAGTCGAGCGCACCGCGCTGCATCTGCCCGGGCCGATCTTTCCGTTTCAGGGCGGCATGGCGGTCTCGTTCACCGGACTTGGCGGCTGGGTTCTGGTCGGTATCTGCGCCGGCCTGCTGTCGGGGCTGCTCACCCAGATGGTTTATGCCTGCGAGGACGCCTTCCAGAAACTGCCCATCCACTGGATGTGGTGGCCGATGATCGGCGGCCTGGTGGTTGGCATTGGCGGGCTGATCGAGCCGCGGGCGCTCGGTGTCGGTTACGACAACATCGCCGACATGCTGGATGGCCGCACGGTCGCGGCGGCGGCGCTGCTGCTGCTGGTGGTCAAGGCCATCATCTGGTCGGTGGCGCTCGGCTCGGGAACGTCAGGGGGCGTTCTGGCGCCACTGCTGATCATGGGTGGTGCCATGGGGGCGGTGCTCGCCGGCATCCTGCCCGCGACGGATCCGGGCTTCTGGGCGCTGCTTGCCATGTCGGCCACCATGGGCGGCACGATGCGGGCGCCGCTGACGGCGACTTTCTTTGCCGTCGAACTGACCGGCAACACGCATGTGCTGGCGCCGCTGATCGCGGCTTGTGCGGCGGCGCATGCCGTCACCGTGCTCCTGATGAAGCGGTCGATCCTGACCGAGAAGATCGCCAGGCGAGGGCACCACCTCGTGCGCGAATACCGCGTCGACCCGTTCGCGCTGACCAGGGTGCGCGAGGTGATGACGGCGCAGGTCGAGAGCGTGCCGGCGACGATGACGCTGCATGGCGCGGCGGCGTTCCTGACCGCGCCGGAAACCCTGCATCCGAGCTTCCCTGTCATCGACGAGAACAGGCGGGTGCTCGGCCTCATCGATCCGCCGGCGATCCTGCGCTGGCGCCGTGCCGGCAAGCACAGGACGACGACGCTCGGCGACCTGCTTGCCGGAAGCAAGGTGACGCTTGCCTATCCCGACGAGTATCTCGAAGGCCTCTCCGACAAGCTGTTGATGGCCAATGTCTCGCATCTGCCGGTCGTGACCCGCGAAAGTCTGCAACTGGTCGGCTATGTCGGCTGGAAGGATCTGATGCGCGTGCGGTCGAGAAAACAGGCCGAGGAGCGCGACCGCTCGACCTTGCTTGGTTTCGGCACCAGGCGTGGGAAAAAGGCGGACGCGGTCGAGGGCGTCTAGAGCGTTTCACCGTTTCATGGAAACGGCGAACCGCTCTAACTCTTTGTTTTGACGCAATTCCTGACGGAAAACCGCTCACACTTTTCCTGGAATTGCTTTAGTCCAGGCTGGTTCCGCGCTTCGCCCATTCCAGGACATGCAATCGCAGCGCCGAAGACAGGTTGGTGTCGCGGGGCCGCGTCTCATCGACTTCGGCGACGAGTGCGGCCAGCGTCAGCTTTCTCGCCGCGGCGATGGCGACGAGGTCGTCATAGAAGGGCTTTTCAAGGGAATAGCTGGTGCGATGGCCGCGAATGGTCACCGAGCGCTTTTCAACGACGCTCACGGCCGGACGCTCATTATTCGTCCTTGCCGGACGGATCGAGGCGATGGCCAGCGACAAATTTCTCGGCCTTGTCGGCATTCAGCCGGTCGCGTTGCTTGTCCGCCTTGGAACGGCCATGCAGGGCCCGGTTCTGTTCGGCGACGCGCGTCTTCTCGTCCCGCGCTTTCTGTTTTCGAACCTGGCGGAGATTGACGATGTCGGCCATGGCGCGGACCGCGAACCTATTTCTTGCGGAAGGCGTCGAGCGAAACCACTTCGGCGCCCTTGGCGCCGGCCTCGGTTGCGGCGGGCTTCTTCTCCGGCTCGGCGGCAGCCTTCTTCTCGGCCTTCGGCTTCTTCTCGGAAACGATGGTCAGCGGCTCGGATGCAGGCTGGGCCGGTTCCTCTTCAGGCTGCGCATCGGTCTTGACGTCGAACTCGAGCTCGAAATTGACCGAGGGGTCGTAGAAGCCACGTACGGCCGAGAACGGGATTTCCAGTTTCTCAGGCACGTCGGAGAAGGACAGGCCAACCTCGAAGCCGGTGTCTGTCACCTTCAGGTCCCAGTACTGGAACTGGATGACTATGGTCATCTGCTCGGGATAGCGCTCGCGCAGGCGCGACGACACGCGTACGCCGGGCGCGCCGGTCAGGAAGGTGATGAAGAAATGATGGTTGCCGGGGAGGCCGGTGCGTGCGACCTCGGCCAGGACCTTGCGCATGACGCCGCGCAACGCCTCCTGGGCCAGAATGTCGTAGCGGATGTGGTCGTCGGCCATGTGGTGGTCGGGTTCCGTTGAATCGTCCGCATAGCTGTAATCAAGCTTGAGCGCGGCGTAAACCTGATATAGCCCAACGTCGCGTCGAAGCGAGGACTATTGCCGACGATTTGATCGGCAAGCCGGCTTGCCGGCAACCGCAAACGCTATGCGTTAGCCAGCGCAGTGTGCTTTTTGACGCTGCCCAGGGCGGGGCTCTTGCCGAAAGCGCGCAGGAAGGTGCGCACGCCATTCGTCGCCGATTGCACCACTTCGTCCTCGCGCGGCGTGCCGCCGAGCATGAAAGTGGTCTGCAGTTCGGCATTGACCAGGCCGAGGAACTGGCGCGCCGCGACGTCGGGGTCGTCGATGGTGAGGTAACCGCCATAGGCGAGGCGGGCGAAGCGGGCGGCGATTGCCGGCCATGTCGTGCCCGGACCCTGTTCGCGCCATTCGGCAAACAGTTCGGGGTAGCGCTCGCCTTCGGTCTGGATCAGCTTGCGCAGGAATTTTCCGTCGCGATTGCAGATGCAATTCTGGTTCAGGCGCACGGCAAAGCCGATCAAATCCGCTTCGAGATCGCCGGGCTGGTCAGGGAAGGTGGCTATGGTGGCGAAAATGCCGACATTGCAGCGATCGGTGAGGTCGCGCACGACGGCCATGAAGAGCTTTTCCTTGTCGCCATGGTGGTTGTAGACGGTCTGGCGAGAGACGCCGGCCTCGGCTGCAATCAGGTCGATATTGGCGCCGGCGAAGCCTTCACGGCAAAAAACGCCTGCGGCGGCGTCGACGATCGACAGGCGCTTGGCCTCGTGGCCACGTGGCGGGAAAATGTCAGGAGAAACGCTCGCTCTCATGAAAACATATATAGAGGCGATTGACGATTTGGACAAGAGTGTCTAAATTTGTGGACATACGATAAAGAGATTTCGCACTGGGGACGAATAGAATTCGCTCCTTGAGTGTCGGTGTCTCATGGGATGGAACGTCCTAGGGTTAGACGTCGCCTGGCGGCGGCAACCAGATTTCGAAAGAAGCCAATATCATGAGTCCCAAATTCCTCCGCATCGCGGTCGTGCTCGGCCTGTTGTCCGCCATCGGCCCCTTCGCGATCGACATGTACCTTCCCGCCTTGCCGTCGATCGGCGCGGATCTGCACGCCGGCACCGCCGCCGTGCAGATGAGCCTGCTGATCTTCTTCCTGTCCATGGGTTTCGGCCAGATCGTCGTCGGGCCGATCTCCGACATGGTCGGCCGCAAGCTGCCGCTCTATGGCGGCCTTGCGCTGTTCATGGTCGGCGGCATCGGTTCGGCGATGAGCCCGACCATCGAGTGGCTGATCGCCTTCCGCTTCCTGCAGGGGCTTGGCGCCAGCGCCGGCATGGCGGTGCCGCGCGCCATCGTACGCGACCTGCACACCGGCAATGAGGCGGCCAAGCTGATGTCCTTGCTGATGCTGGTTTTCTCGGTATCGCCGATCCTGGCGCCGCTGACCGGCAGCCAGATCATCGAGAATTTCGGCTGGCGCGCCGTGTTCTGGACGGTGACCGGTGCGGCAGCCCTTGCCACCATCCTGCTCGCGACCTCGCTCAAGGAGACGCGGCCGGCTGAAGAACGCGTCGGTTCCTCCTTCGGCACCGCACTCGCCGGCTACCGCTTCCTGATGGGTGACCGCAACTTCCTCGGCCTGGTGGCGATCGCCGGTTTCGGCATTGCGAGCTTCTTTGTCTATCTGTCGAGCTCGTCCTTCATCCTGATCGACCATTACGGGCTGTCGCCTTCGGTCTACAGCGTGTTCTTCTCGATCAATGCGGTGGCCTTCATCGGCATGTCGCAGCTGACGGGGCTGCTGGCCGAGCGTTTCGGGCTGCGGCGCGTGGTGCGCGTCGCGGTGACCGGCTACGCCTCGACGATGGTGGTGCTGCTCGCGATCATGGCGACGGGCGTCGACCGGCTCGATGTGATGGCAGCCCTGCTGTTCGTCGGCTACGGCTTCCTTGGCCTGGTCATTCCGACCACCTCGGTGCTGGCCATGGAAGAGCATGGCGAGATCGCCGGCACGGCCTCGGCCCTGATGGGCACGCTGCACTTCGCCATCGGCGCGCTCGCCATGGGCGTCGCCGGCGTGTTCTTCGACGGCACGCCGCTGCCGATGGTCGCCGGCATTACGCTCTGCGCGGTGATTTCCTTCACGCTGGCCAAGGTCACGCTCGGCCGTTCGCGCGAAGCGGTCGAAGCGCCGGCGGAATAAGCACTGCTTTCAAACACATGAAAAGGCCGGGTTTTCCCGGCCTTTTCATTTCAGCCCTGCCTCGGCCAATACGAAACGCATTCGTGTCTCGACCGGTGCCAGGGGCAACGGAACCAGCTCGTAGCCCAGCTCCGTATAGATTTCGGCCATCGCATGGTAGGTGCGCTCGGCCTCGTCTGGCGTCTGCTTGCGCTCTTGATCCTGCGCGAAAATGTCAGGCCATGGCGGCGCGATGAAAACGCGCGGATTGTAGCGGAAGTGCTTGGCGGCGGTATTGACGTGTTCTGCCACGGGCAGCCCGCTCAGCCTGAGATAGCCGAGCGTGTCCGGCACGCCGCGATCGAAGAAGACCGGTCCCTTCTGTTCGACGGCGTTGCGATATGAGCGCATTTCCCACGACAGCATGAGTTCGGCGAACAGCGCGCGGTCGCTCCAGGGCAGGGCGCTTCCGCCTATCGAGGACTGGTCGCGGATGATGCCGCGCCCGGCTTCGACTGAAGTCGCGAAGCCTGCCTGACACAGGGCTGCGATCAAAGTGGTCTTGCCGGAGCCCGGACCACCGGTCAGCACGAAGAATCGATCGGAATCGTTTTGCATTTCTTGCTCATGGAGAAAGAGACACGCGATGCGGTGGCTTGGCGGGGCCAACGGCCGCGCGAAGTCTGGACGGCAAAAAAGGCCGTTGCACATGACGTCGATCGAGGGGGAGAAGTGGAGGTTTCTGTTGCCAGGTACCTCCGAACCCCGCCTAGAAGTGCGAACCCCTAGGGCTTGATTTGAAGCTATCGCACTGCATTAAGCAGCGAGACGTGCTTCCGCATAGTTGTCGTTGGCAACTATAAGTTTAGCCCGATGACGGTGGTACAATGCCGGGCAAAAGTACGATCTTTACACCTTCGTCGATCCTATTTCGCCCCCAGCAAAAACCGCTCTGTCGTCAACAGCGGCTTTTGGTGGAGGCGCCGGGTACCGCCCCCGGGTCCGAACGGCTTATTTCATCGCCCATTTATCGCCATAGTCGGTCAAGCCGACAAATCGAATATAGGGGGCGTTGCGTGGAAATGAAAGGCCGCAATGAGGCTTTGTCCCTGTGTCAAATTGCGACGGCCAAGGGTTGACTTGGGCGCGGTCTCAACGGAAGCTTTGCGAGCGGTGAGGAGTTGCCGACCTAGCGCACAGATTGCGAAGCGCGCCACAGCCCTCATCGATCGGATCCGTGGCGCCGACGAGGGGAATTTTGATGGCCGACTATCTTGCGGATGTGAAGAAGTACGACGCGGGCGCCAGCGCCGACGCGGTCGATAAGATCGTCAAGCATCTGGGAATTGCGCTGAGGAACCGCGATTCCTCGCTGGTGTCCTGCACCGACCCGAAGGAGCTCGAGCGCGTCAAGGAGAGCTGGGTGGCCAAGAAGCTCGGGGTCAGCGACGGGGCGAAGGCCGACGCGTCGATCGAGAAGACCTGCAAGGCGATGCACGCCGACAACACCAAGAGCCGGGTGACCTTCTATTATCTGGTGGCCAAGGATCTGGGCAAACTCGGCGCCCTCTGAGGCGCCTCGCAGTTTCTGCTCTGGCGACCGATCGGCGTGGTTTTCCGCGCTTTCCGTTCGCCAGAGCGAGTTCTGAAGAGCGCTCCGCTTCCTGTCAGGGTAGGGAAAGAATCTCAGACAGGCGTGGCGCCGGCGCGCACATGCGCTATGATTGGTGAAATCTCGAATCGAGCTGGAACCGATGCGCCAATATCTCGACCTCTTGCAGCATGTGCTGGAAAACGGCGCCGACCGTAGCGACCGTACCGGCACCGGCACGCGCTCCGTCTTCGGCTACCAGATGCGTTTCGACCTGGCGCGCGGCTTTCCGGTCACCACGACCAAGAAGCTGCACCTGAAGTCGATCATCCATGAACTCCTGTGGTTCCTGGCCGGCGACACCAACATCAAATACCTGACCGACCACGGCGTCACGATCTGGGACGAATGGGCCGACGAGAATGGCGACCTTGGCCCCGTCTACGGCAGGCAGTGGCGCTCCTGGCCGGATGGCCATGGCGGCTCGATCGACCAGATCGCGGGCCTTCTCAAGGAGATACGCCGCAATCCTCAATCGCGGCGGCTGATCGTTTCGGCTTGGAATCCGGCCGAGGTGGAAGCAATGGCGCTGCCACCCTGCCACTGCCTGTTCCAGTTCTACGTGTCCGAAGGCCGGCTGTCCTGCCAGCTCTACCAGCGTTCGGCCGACATCTTCCTCGGCGTGCCGTTCAACATCGCGTCCTACGCGCTGCTGACGCTGATGGTGGCGCAGGTGACCGGGCTGAAGCCGGGCGATTTCGTCCACACGCTGGGCGATGCGCATCTCTATTCGAACCATTTCGAACAGGCGCGCGAGCAGTTGCAGCGCACGCCGAGGGCACTGCCGACGATGTGGATCAACCCTGAGGTGAAGGACCTGTTCGCCTTCCGCTTTGAGGATTTCCGCCTGGAAAACTACGTTGCCGATGCCTCGATCAAGGCGCCGATCGCGGTCTGAGCAACTGACGGTTCAGTCGATGCCGACGATCACGTCCGAGGCCTTGACCACGGCATAGGCCTGTTTGCCCTTTTCGAGCTTGAGGTCGGCGACGGCTTCGTTGGTGATCGAGGCGGTGACGATGGCGCCGCCGCCAATGTCGATCCTGACATGCGAAGTGGTGGCTCCCTTGACGATTTCGGCGATCGTTCCCTTGAGCACATTGCGGGCACTGATCTTCATCGGGCTCTCCATCGCTTTTATGCATGCCGTTTTCCCAAAACCGAGGTCACTTTTGGGCGACATGCATTGGTTTCCCGCCCGTCCTACCAGAACAGTCGGCGGGGCATAGGCGTTTTCGCAAGGCGCCGGGCCTTCCCTTGTTATATTCATGCGGATATATCGATCGGCAGGCTTCGCGCCGGACGGATTTCAAACCAGGGAGAGTTTTCGATGACGCGCAAGGGTTTCGGGTTGAGGGCGATCGCCATTGGCGGTCTTGCGGCGACATTGATGGCGGCGGCGCCGGCCGCGCATGCGCAAGACAAGGTCGTGGTGTTTGCGGCGGCCAGCCTCAAGGACGCGCTCGATGCGGTGAACAAGACCTGCGAGGCCGATGTCGGCGAGGCCGCGACCGTTTCCTATGCGGCAAGCTCGGCACTCGCCAAGCAGATCGAGGGCGGGGCGCCGGCCGACGTCTTCATCTCGGCCGATCTCGACTGGATGAAATATCTTTCCGACAAGAAGCTGACCAAGCCCGACACCGAGGTGAAGCTGCTCGGCAACGAGATCGTGCTGGTAGCGCCGAAGGATTCGACGGTCGAGGCCAAGATCGAGAAGGGTTTCGACCTTGCCAAGCTGGTCGGGGACGGCAAGCTCGCCATGGGCGACTTCAAGGCGGTGCCGGCCGGCAAGTACGGCAAGGCGGCACTGGAATCGCTCGGGGTCTGGTCCTCGGTCGAGGGCAAGGTGGCGCAGGCCGAGAATGTTCGCGCGGCGCTCAAGCTGGTTTCGACGGGCGAGGCCGCTCTCGGCATCGTCTATGCCACCGACGCGCATGCCGACAAGGGCGTCAAGCTGATCGGCACCTTCCCGGAGGATTCTCATGCGCCGATCATCTATCCGGTTGCCCAGACCGCCGATTCGAAGGACAAGGATACGACGGCTTTCCTGAAATGCCTGCAGTCCGCCAAGGCCGGCGCGCTCTTCAAGGAACAGGGTTTTACCGTGCTCACGCCGAGCAACTGAACAGGGCCCGATAGCGCAATATGACCTGGCTGCTGGACCTCACTCCCGACGAATGGAATGCGGTCCGGCTGTCCATCAAGGTGGCGACCGTGGCGATGCTCTTCAGCCTGCCACCGGGCATAGCGATCGCGCTGTTGCTGGCCCGTGGACAGTTCTGGGGCAAGACGCTGCTCAACGGGCTGGTGCATCTGCCGCTGATCCTGCCGCCGGTGGTGACGGGGTATCTCCTGCTTCTCACTTTCGGCAAGCGTGGGCCGGCCGGCGCCTTCCTGGCCGAGCATTTCGGCATCGTATTCTCTTTCCGCTGGACCGGTGCGGCGCTGGCCTGCGGCGTCATGGGCTTTCCCCTGATGGTGCGGGCAATCCGGCTGTCGATCGAGGCGGTGGACCGCAAGATGGAGGCGGCGGCGGGCACGCTTGGCGCCAATCCCTTGTGGGTGTTCGCCACCATCACGCTGCCGCTGATCCTGCCCGGGCTGATCGCCGGCGCCATCCTGGCCTTCGCCAAGGCGATGGGCGAGTTCGGCGCCACCATCACCTTCGTCTCCAACATCCCCAACGAAACGCAGACGCTGCCCTCGGCGATCTACACTTTCACGCAGGTGCCCGGCGGCGATGAGGGGGCACTGCGCCTGACATTGATCTCGATCGTCATCTCGATGGCGGCGCTGGTCGCCTCGGAAGTTCTGGCGCGGCGGGTTGGCAGGCGGATGGACATCGAATGAGCGTCCGCGTCGATATCGGCCACCGGCTCGGCGATTTCGCCATCGAGGCACGCTTCGAGAGCGCCGGGCGGCTGACGGCGCTGTTCGGGCCGTCCGGATCGGGCAAGACCACGCTCATCAACATGATCGCCGGGCTGATCCGGCCCGATAACGGCCACATCGAGGTGGAGGGCAGGGTGCTGGTCGACACCGATGCCGGTATTTTCGTGCCGAAGCACAGGCGCCGGATCGGCATGGTGTTCCAGGACGCGCGGCTGTTTCCACATATGAGCGTGGCCAGCAATCTGCGCTACGGCCGCTGGTTCACGCCGGCCAGGGAGCGCTACGCCGACATGGATGCCGTCGTTGAGTTGCTCGGCATCGGACCTCTGCTCGGGCGGCGTCCGGCAAAACTCTCCGGCGGCGAAAAGCAGCGCGTTGCGATAGGACGGGCGCTGCTCGCCAGTCCGAAATTGCTGCTCATGGACGAGCCGCTGGCCTCGCTCGACGAGGCGCGCAAGGCCGAGATCCTGCCCTATATCGAACGGCTGCGCGACGAGACGAAGATCCCAATCGTCTATGTCAGCCATTCAGTCGCCGAGGTGGCGCGGCTGGCGAGCGACGTGGTGATGCTGGCGCAAGGCAAGGTCGTTGCGAGCGGCCCGACCGAGGCGGTGATGCAAAGACTCGACCTGCTGCCGTCGGAGGAGCGCGGCGAGGGCGGTGCCGTGCTGGACGCCAAGGTGCTGCGCCACGATGAGGCTTTCGGCATGACCGTGCTCGGCTCGGCCGCCGGCGAAATCCGCGTGCCGCGTCTTGAATTGAAGACCGGCGCTCCGGTGCGTATCCGCATTCGTGCCCGTGATGTGATGATCGCCACGGAGAAACCCACGGGCCTCAGCGCGCTCAACATCTTGCCCGGCACGGTCGTCGCGATCCGTCCGGGCGAGGGGCCGGCGGTCGAGGTCGACATCGATTGCAATGGCGCAACGGTTCTCGCCCGCATCACCGAACAGTCGCGGCAGGCGTTGAAACTGCGGCTCGGCGGCAAGGTTTTTGCTGTGATCAAGACGGTGAGTTTCGACCGGGCCAACACCGGCGCTGGCCTGCCGGTCGAGGTCGACGGCTGACAGGAGCGGCGATCGCCGCTATATTGTTTTGGAATAACGGTATCGCCGAAGTGGCTTCGGCAGGAGTCCCGGTGACCGCGGAGGAGCAAAGATGCCATCGCTGAGCTTGCGGATAAATCTCGATCCCGACGGGCGGATCGGTCCGGGCAAGATCGAGCTTTTGGAGCAGATCGCCACCTTCGGCTCGATCTCGGCCGCCGCGCGCGGCATGGAGATGTCCTACAAGCACGCCTGGGATCTGGTCGAGGACATGAACCGGGTTTTCGGCAAGCCGCTGGTCGCCGCGCAGACCGGAGGCCGCAAGGGCGGCGGCGCGCAGCTGACGGCCATCGGCCTTGCCGTGGTCAGCCGTTTCCGCGCCATCGAGCGCGCGGCCACGGCGGCGGCTGCGACGCATATGGATGCACTGCAGGCGGAGATCGATGCGGGCTGAGTGATCGGCGGGAACAGGAGAGGGGCGACCGAAAGGCCACCCCTCGTCGGTTTTCTTACTCCGAGAGCGTGAACGGAGCCGTGTACTTGTCGACATTGTCCTTGGTGATGAGCAGGCAGTCGAACAGCTGCTTCTCGGTGGCAGCACCGGTCTTGCCGGTCTTGATGAAGGAGTCCGCCTGCTGCACGGCCTTCGCCGAGTAGACGGCCACCGGCTGCAGCACGGTGAATTGCAGGTCGCCGGCCTTGATGGCGGCGACGGCGTCCGGAGAGCCGTCGAAGCCGCCGACCTTGATGCTCGACAGCTTTCCGGCTTCCTTCAGCGCTGCGATCGCGCCAAGCGCCATCTCGTCATTGCCGCTGGTCACGCCGATGATGTCGGGATGGGCCTGCAGCAGGCTTTGCATCTTGTCGTGGCCCTGCGTGCGGTCCCAGTTGGCGACTTCCGAGCCGACCTTCTTGAGGTCGGGATACTGGCTGATCACGGTCTCGTAGCCGTTCGACCGTGTCGCGGCGTTGTTGTCGGAGGGGGCGCCGAGCAGCTCGACATAGTTGCCCTTCTCGCCGATGGCCGTCACCCATTGCTGGCCGCCGAGTGCGGCGCCCTGGGCGTTGTTCGAGACGAGCTGCGCCTTGGCGAGGCCCTCCTGGTTGATCTCGGCATTGACGAGGAAGACCGGGATGTTGGCGGCGATCGCCTTCTTCACCGCGCCGATCGAGCCGCTGGCGTCAGCCGGGTCAAGGATGATGGCCACGGACTTGTTGGTGATCGCCGTGTCGATCAGCTTGCTCTCGGTGTTGGTGTCGGCCTTGGAGGCACCGACGGTCGCGGTGTAGCCGAGTTTCTCGGCTTCCGCCTTGGCGACATTGCCTTCGGTAAGCCAGTAGGGGTTGGCGGGATCGATGACGATGATCGAGATGAGGCCGCCGGCCGACGCCGCGCTTGCCGCGACGATCGGTGCGGCCAGGGCGAAGGCCGAGAGCATCAGAATTCTGGCACTGCGATACATAGAGTTCCTCCTTTGGTTAGCAATCGCGCCGGTCAACCGGCGGTCTTCTCGAGGGCGGGATCGGCCGTTGTGGCCTTGTCCTTTTGTGGAGAAGTGGGCGAGCCGCCGGCCGGGCTCGGAAGCTTGACGCGGCGGCGATACTGGATGGCGTTGAGCAGCACCGCCAACACGATGACCGCGCCGGTGAACACTGTCTGCCAATATGCGGAGACCCCGATGATCACGAGGCCATCGGACAGGAAGCCGATAACGAAGGCGCCAACCAGCGTACCGCGGATGTTGCCCCGGCCACCGGTGAGCGCGGCACCGCCGATGACGACGGCGGCAATTGCCGTAAGCTCATAAGAGGTGCCGGCGGTCGGACCCGCCGAAGTCAGCTCGGAAGACAGGATCAGGCCGGCCACGGCGGCGCAGATGCCCGAGAGCATATAGACCGAGACCTGCACCTGCTTGACCGGCACGCCGGAGAGTTCGGCGGCGCGTTCGTTGCCGCCGGAAGCATAGAGCCAGCGGCCGAAGGCGGTGCGGTTGAGGATGATGCTGCCGATGATGGCGATCACCGCCATCACCAGCACGCCGATCGGGATGTCGAGCAGGCGGTTGAAGCCCATCCATTCGAAGCCGGTGTTGCCGAGCTGCGGCTTGCCGCCGAGATCGTTGTAGGTCAGGCCGTTGGTCATCAGCAGGGCCGCGCCGCGCACGACGTAGAGCATGCCGAGGGTGGCGACGAAGGCGGGCACCTTCAGCCAGGCGATGAGGACGCCGTTGACCAGGCCGACCAGCGCGCCGAGCACGCAGACCAGCACCGCGACGACCCAGACCGGCGGGTAGAGGATGACGCCGAACGAGGTCAGCTGCACGCCCTGCATCAGGAAGCCGGCGATCACGCCGGAGAAGCCCAGCGTCGAGCCGACCGACAGGTCGATGCCGCCATTGAGTATGACCAGCAGCATGCCGACCGCCAGTATGCCGAAGATGGCGACATGCGAGGCCATGGTCAGGAAATTGCCGACCGAGAGATAATAGGGAGACAGGAACGAGAAGACGACGATGATGGCGATCAGCGCGAAGAAGGCGCGGCCCTCCAGCAAAAGCTTGGCCAGGCTGAAGCCGTCGGCCGAAACCCTCGGGGAGCGGCTGCGATCGGGGCTAGCGTCGGTCACGGTGGTGGCTCCTGTGTTCTTCATGGTCGGAGACCACGGCTTCGCCCGAAGCGGCCATGATCTCTTCCTTCGTGGCATCGGCGGTGAATTCGGCCGAGATCCTGCCGCGATGCATGACGATGATCCGGTGCGCGATGCTCAGGCATTCGGCGACTTCCGAGGTCGAGAAGACGACGGCGAGCCCGCGCGCCGCCCGCTCGCTGAGCAGCCGGAACACCTCGGCCTTGGCGCCGATGTCGATGCCGCGGCTCGGCTCGTCCAGCAGCATGACCTTGGGATTGGTGGTCAGCATCTTGCCGATGACGACCTTCTGCTGGTTGCCGCCGGACAACGAGCCGATGGGCGCGCTGCCGCCCGCGGTCTTGACGTGCACGTCGCGGATGGAGGCTTCGACCAGCGACCGCTCCTGCGAGCGCGACAACAGCATTCCCCTGACGAATGCGCCGATGCTGGCGAGCGACAGGTTGGCGCCGACAGACATCGTCTGAACCAGGCCGTCGCGCTGTCGGTCCTCCGGCACCAGGACGAGCCCTCTGGCGATGCGCTCGGCGATGCTGAAGCGGGAGATGTCTTTGCCGTCGAGCAGGATGCGTCCGCCCGATGGCTGCAGGCGCCCGGCGATGCATTCCAGCAATTCGGTACGCCCGGCGCCCATCAGCCCGTAGATGCAGACGATCTCGCCGCTGCGCACATCGAGCGAAAGCCTGTCGACCACGGAGCGTTCCGAGCTCGAGGCATCGGCGACGCTGACGTCCTCGACCGACAAGGCGACCTCGCCGAAGGCATAACCGGTGGGCGGCGAGCCCAGGTCGAAGTTCTCGCCGACCATGTTGCGGACGATCCATTCGAGGTTGATGTGCCTGGCGTTCGCCGTCGCGGTGATCGCGCCGTCCCTCAACACCACGGCGTAGTCGGTGATCTGCAACGCCTCCTCGAGGTGGTGCGAGATATAGACGATCGAGACGCCGCGGGCCGTGAGGTCGCGGATGACCCTGAACAGCACCTCCACCTCGGTCGCGCTCAGCGCGGAGGTCGGCTCATCCATGATCAGGATGCGTGAATCCACCGAGAGCGCGCGGGCGATCTCGACGATCTGCTGCTGCCCCAGGCGCAGGTCCTGGACAAGCGTCAGCGGATCGATGTCTTCCTCGAGGTCGGCCATCAGCAGCCGGGTCTGGCGGGCTTCCTCGGCGAAATCGACGCCGGTCGCGCCGCGTATCTCCCGGCCCATGAAGATGTTGTCGCGCACGCTCAGATTGGGCGCGAGGCTGAGCTCCTGATGGATGATCGAGATGCCGCGGTCGCGGGCGTCGGAGGCAGAGGAGAAGGTAACGGACTGACCGTCGAGCTCGATGCTTCCCGATGTCGGTGTCGTCACGCCGGAGAGGATCTTCATCAATGTCGACTTGCCGGCGCCGTTTTCGCCGAACAGCGTGGTGACCTTGCCGCGGCGTATGTCGAAATTGACGCCCTTCAGCGCATGCGTGCCGCCATAGGTCTTTACGATGTGGCGGGCCGCAAGCACGGTGTCGCCCGGCGCGGGTTCGAATTCGGGCGCCGCATTCATTGGACGCTCAGCTTTACCGGCGCGACCAGCCAGCCCTTGGGGTTGATCAGCTTGAACACACCGACGACCGAGATGGTCTTGCCGGTGAGCTGGGTGTTGTCGATGGCCGACAGCACCTGCTTCTTCATCTCGTTGTTCAGGGCCGAGCCCGCATTCTGGTACTCGATCTGGTTGGTGAACTGGCCGAAGGTGATCGCGCCGGTCGCGTCGCGCAGGTCGGTGCCGTTGATCGCCGGTCCGGTCTGGACGCGAATGACCAGATTGTCCGGGACGTCGGCCACCTTGACGGTGTAGATGCCTGACTTTCCCTCGCCGACGACGCCAGTGAACTTGACCGAGAATTCGGTGCCGACATTGGCCGGCACGCCATATTGTTTCTCGGCGGCCGCCTTGTCCTTGGCGATGGCGGCGGCGAGCGTCGGCGCATCGACGGCGCGCTGCTCGACGGCGGATTGCACGTTCGGAAATTCAGCCTTGCCGAACGCCTCCGGCGAAAACGCCGCCTTGCGGGTGTCTTCGGCCGAGCCGATCATGACGATCTTGGTGTCGAGGATCATTGCGCCGAGCAGCACCAGGATCGCGATCGCGACGGCCACCCAGCGGACGCCTGGCGATCCTCGCCGGTTCATTTTGGTGGTTGCTGGCTGCGAACTCATGCTGTGACGACCTGTGTAGTGGCGGCGATGAGAGGTGGCATTTCGTTCTGTTGGCGCGAAGCGCCGCATAAGCCGCTGCGCGGTTGATCCGCGTGCATTGACCCCTCCCGCAACGCGCTCCTCCAGCGCAATCGACCATACATCGATGTGAAGTTACCGTCAATAACTGTGATACTTTGCCGATAACGTAACATTCATGTGACCAATCGGCTGATGCCGAACGAGCAACGCAATTGATATTATTGAGTTTTTTAAAATCAATAATATCTCACAGGCGTTGTGATACGCTTGCTTTCACCTCGGCGAGGAGGCTGTGCCGCGCTCAAGCCAGTTTGGCGCGATCGCTTGTGGTTCGCGGCAGGCGTTCCGGTTGCAGTCCCATCAAATTGGTGCCGTTGAGCTGCGTGACAACTTGATCGATCTCCTCGCCGATCGTCTGCGCGTTCCAGCCGAGCGCCCGGCCGGCAATCATGGCGATCTGCTGCAAGTCGCTTGTCGTCAGGGAGCCGCTGATGGCCAGCGTCGTGCGCCGCATGACGATGTCGGCCAGATGTTCGACGAATTCGTTGCGAGCGATGTAGTCGATTTCCGACACGCTGTAGTCATGCGAGTCCGGCAAGCGGTCTTCATTGCTCGATGCGTTCTGGTGCCGGGCTATCGGCAGTGCCTTGGTGCCATAGCGCGACAGCAGCAGGTCGAGCCGGGCCTCGTCGATGCCTGAGGCCGATGCGGCCTTGGCCAGCCAGCTTGATCGTGCCGCTGTGTCGGCCGGAAAGCCCTTGCCGCCGCCGATCGGCATAGAGCGCGTCGTCACCTTGCGGGTGCGGCCGAGACGATGAAGCGCGGTGTCGGCGACTTCCTCGGCAAAACCGCGAAACGTCGTCCATTTGCCGCCGATCAGCGAGATGATGGGGAAGGGGCGCGACGGCTCCGGCTCCGCCACCGGCGCCGAATGATCGCGGCTGATCAGGCCGGGGATGGCGGCGTCGGATGCGGGTAGGGGCCTGATGCCGCTATAGGCATAGACGATCTGGTCGCGCTCGAAACGCATGCCGGGCAACAGCGTGCGCACGCTTTCCAGCAGATAATCGATCTCCGCCGGCTCGCAGCGGACCGTATCAGGGTTGTCGGCCGCGAGATCCGTCGAGCCGACGAGCGCCTTGCCGAGATAGTCGTAGACAAGGCAGATACGGCCGTCATCGGCTTCGAAATAGAGCATGCGACCGGCCAGGCTTTGCACCAGCGCATCGTGCTTGAGGAGGATGTGCGAGCCCTTGGTGCCGCCGATCATCCTGGACGGCGCGCCGAGTGCCGCGTTGACATGGTCGATCCATGGGCCGGCGGCGTTGACGACCAGTCTCGGCCGCAGCGAGAACTCGCCGCCGTTCTGTCGCCAGAAGGCCAGAACGCCGTTCGAGGAAGAGACCAGCGAGGTGTAGTTGGCCGCGCTGGAGTTGGAGTTGGCCTCCAGCCCATCGGCGATCAGCTCGAGCACCAACCTTTCGGGATGTGTGATCTTGGCGTCGTAGTAGGTGCCGGTGGCGACAATCGAGCCGGTCAGCGCCGGCATGTCGCGAAGCGCCTGACGGCGCCCGACGAGCCGGTGGCGCGGCATCACCCGGTGCCGTGAGCCGTAGAAATCATAGATCATCAGGCCGATCTTGATGAGGATCGCGCCACGGCTGCGCGGCGCGCTGGTCGAGCCCAGCAGCGTGCGCAGCGCCGCCCACATGCCTTTGCCCCAGGAGAAGATCGGGATGACCGTCGGCAGCGGGCTGACATAGTGCGGCGCGTTCTTGAGCAGCAGGTTGCGCTCCAGCGTCGACTGAGCCACCAGCCCGAATTCGCCGGTCTCCAGATATTTCAGCCCGCCATGGATCAGCCGCGAGGGTGCTGCACTGGTGCCGGAGCCGAAATCCGCCTTGTCGACGATGCAGCAACTGACGCCCTGCGCGCTGAGATCGCGAAACAGGCCGGCCCCATTGATGCCGGCACCGAGGATGACGACATCGACATCGCCGGGGACACCGGTCCGTTGCTCGGAGCCGTGCTGGCTTTCGGCCGGTGATGTCATGGCCTCGCCGTCTTGACCACGCGCAACTGCACCCCGGCCTGCTCCAGCTTTTGCGCATGCTTGTCGCTGATGCCGTCGGTGACCAGGACCGCCTCGAAGCTGATGAGGTCGTCGAGCACGTGCAGGGCCACCTTGTCGAACTTGGAATGGTCGACCAGGAGGATGCGCCTGATCGCCGCCGCCATCATCGCCTGCTTGACCCGCACCACGTGCTGGTCCTGGATGAAGGCCGTGGTGCCGCTGATCGCGGAGGCCGAGCAGATCAAGAGATTGGCGCGCAGCCGCGAGATCGCATTCTCGCAGACGATGCCGATATAGGCGTTGTAGGTGCGATGGTACTGGCCGCCGAGGCAGATGAAGTCGATGTCGTCGACATTGGTCAGCAATGCCGCCGTCGACACGCTGTTGGTGATGACGGTCAGTGGCGTGACCTCGAGCAGCAGCGGCGCCACGGCGTTCGCCGTGGTCGAATCGTCCAGGATCACCGCCTGTCCCGGCTCGACATAATCCATCGCGGCGCGGGCCAGCGCGTCCTTTTCCGCCCGCCCAACCGTCACCCGGTAGCGGAAGGCGCTTTCGTAGAGGCCGGATGGCTGCACGGTGACGGCGCCATGCAGCTTGCGCAGCACGCCTTGATGCGCCAGCTGGTCGATGTGGCGGTGGATGGTCATGCGCGACACGCCGAAATGCTCGACCAGATCGTCGATGCGCACCTGGCCGAGCTTAATCACGTATTCGGCGATCTCTTCGCGCCGTTCGTCGGCCTTGATCATGCTGTGCCCCCCATTTCTTGCCCTGCAAGGCTCTCGATTTCCGCCCATTTCGGCCTGAGCTGTTCGGCAATGCGGCCATAGGTGGAATAGCGCTCGTCGAAGACGGCACTGCGCGCCGGGTCCGGGCGATATTCGCGGCTCACCGTGCAGGTGGCGCGCGCGCCCTCCTGCGGCGAGGCGAACAGGCCGACTGCCGCACCGGCGCAGAGGGCGGCGCCGTAGGCGGCCGCCTCGTCGGTCGAGGTGACGGTGACCGGCACGGCGAGCACGTCGGCGAACATCTGCGCGATAGCCGGATTGCGCGAGCCGCCGCCGGTCAGCCGCACCTCGCGAACTGCAAAGCCGTCGCGCAGGGCTTCGACATGGCTGCGGTGGTTGAAGGCGATGCCTTCCAGCACCGCCTTCAGCATGTCGCCACGGTCGTGCCAGCCGCGCAAGCCGACGAAGCTGGCGCTGGCGGCGTTGCCGTAGGGCGAGCCGAACAGATAGGGATGGAAGAGCAGGGTCGACGGCTTCTTCAGCGCGATGTCGATTTCGGCCGCCAGCATCTCGTGGATCGAGCCGCCGGTCTTTTTGGCCTCGTCCTGTTCGGCGCGGCAGAGCGTGTCGAGGAACCAGTCGTAGTTCGCCGTCGAGGCCGGCGAGATCGACATGTTGTTCCAGCGGCCGCGGTCGATGGCGTTGCGGCAGAACCAGCGCTGGTCGGTACGCGGCTCGGCGGAGACCACTTCATTGATCGAGTAGGTGCCGGCCACGATGCTGACCACGCCCTCCTCGTGGCCGCCGATGCCAAGCGCCGAGGCGGTGACGTCATGCAGGCCGCAAGCGACCGGGGTGCCTTCCGCAAGCCCGGTCAGTGCGGCCGCTTCGGCGGTGGCGTAGCCGACAATGTCGGCCGAATGCGCAACCCCGGGCAAAGCCGTCAACAGCTCTTCCAGGCCAAAGATGCGCATCGCCTCCGACGCGTAGGCTTGCGTGCGAACGTCGGTGAACGAGGTGCTAGCCTCGGTCAGGTCGGTGCCGACGGTGCCGGTCAGGCAAAAGCGCAGCCAGTCCTTGCAACCGACGATATGGCCGATCCGGCTGAAGCGGTCGGGAGCGTGCTTTTTCAGCCAGGCCAGTATCGCCGATGGCGCCGAAGCGTGCGGAACCTGTCCGGTCAGGGCGAGGGCCTCGGCAAAAACCGATCCCTTTGCCCATTCATCGACGATCTCGCCGGCGCGGCTGTCGAGCGACAGGATGCCGGGGCCGAGGGGCCGGTGGTTCCTGTCGAGCAGGTACAGCCCGTCGCCATGCGCGGTCGCCGCCACGGCCTTGATGTCGAGAGCCGGCCTTCCGCTCAGGGCAATGGCTTCCCTGATCGCCTCGGCGGTCGCCTGCCAGAGGCCCAGCATGTCGCGTTCGACCCAGCGGGGATGCGGCATCGATTGCGGCACACGGCGCCTGGCCACCGACAGCTGCGTGCCGCCGGCATCGAAGATCACTGCCTTCGTCACCGTCAGACCGTTGTCGATCCCAAGCAGGAGGCTGGACATGATGATCCCGTTCAGCGTGAGCCGGTACGCGTTGCGAATTGGTCCCGAACGAGGGTGGCGCTGAACATCATGGAAATCATCCTCGCCGGGATCCGCCATTGCCGATTGCGGGCCGCCGATGACACAGCGGCAGGATTCGAACCGGCCAACTGATCATACAATTCTGTGAATTTAACGTCAATATGTGTGACATACGCCAGGCGAACGGGCTCCGCCAGGCGATGCTTGATTATCAAGTTAGCATAAAACGCTGTTTTTTCTAACTCTTGCGGATCGCCAATCCGTCTCGCCGGTCCTGTTACCCGCCTGCCGTGGCAACTGCAGGCCGGTGGCTAGATATCTTCGGGCTCGCCGGGCTTGCGCAGCAGATAGGTGTCCATGATCCAGCCCTTTTGCCGGCGGGCTTCCTCCCGGACCTTTTCGATCTCGGTGCCGACATCGCCGAGGCGGCCGGAGACGATGATCTCGTCCGGCGTGCCGAGATAGGCGCCCCAATGGATGACGACATCCGGGTCGGCGAGCGTGTTGAAGGCGCATTTGCCGTCCAGCATGACGACCGTGCTGCCGGCGTTGCTGGCCAGGCCTTCTTCCGTCAGCCTGCGGCCGGTGGTGACCAGGATCGAATCGCCGATGCGGTTCAGCGCCATCTTGTGGCCGGCGGCGAGCGCCTGGATGGCGGTGATGCCGGGGATGACCTCCAGCTCGAAGGCGACATTCTCCCTCAGGCGGACCCGCTCGAGAATGCGCAGCGCGCTGTCGTAGAGCGAAGGATCGCCCCAGATCAGGAAGGCGCCGCAGCCATTCTCCGAAATCTCGTCGCGGATCAGGGCTTCGTAGATGGCGGCGATGGCTTCGTGCCAGTCGTCGACGGTCGAGCGGTAGGAAGACGTCGGCTCGGCGCGGACCGGCACGTCGAATTCGACGCGGCGCGATTTCGGGTTGGTGACGAAGCGGTCGCAGATCTCGCGCCGCAATTCGGCAAGGTCGTTTTTACCAGCGCCTTTGTCGGGGATGAACAGCACGTCGGCACGGTTCAGGCCTGCTATGGCCTGAACGGTCATGTGGTTGGGATTGCCGGCGCCGATGCCGATGACGAGAAGCTTGCGCATGGGGCGAACTCCTGCCCGATCGGAAGCTGTTAGTCCAGACCGCTGCTTTGCGTGTCCAGACCGCTGCTTTGCGTGTCCAGACCGCCGCTTAGCGTGTCCAGACCGCTTTGGAGCGTCCGCGGATGCGGAAGGGCTTTGAAACGCCACACTGAAACGGCTAGGGTCTTCAGGGCATTCTTGCCGAGGGGGCTTCGATGTTGCGATATGTTCTGACTGCGGCGCTGGCGCTCTCGGCAGCTCCCGCATTGGCCAACGATTCGGTTGCCGAACTCGGCACAGGCGGCCTGATCCTGTCGCGCAGCGATGCGGTCGCGATGCAAAGCGAGGATCTCTTCATCTCGCCTGAAAAGGTGACGGTCGACTACGTCTTCCACAACAACACCGATCGGGATGTCGACGCGATCGTCGCCTTCCCGATGCCCGACATTTCGGGCGATCCCGAAGAAATGCCTGCCATCCCCGAAAATCAGAGCGACAATTTCCTCGGTTTCGAGGTGACGATCGACGGTGTCGCGGCAAAGCCTCAGCTCGAGCAGAAGGTATTCGCGCTCGGCATCGACATCAGCGCCGATCTCAAGGCGCAGAATGTGCCGTTCAACCCGTTCGGCGATGCGGCCAAGGCGGCATTGGCGAAGCTGCCGCAAGCGGTGGCCGATGACTGGGTCAATCGCGGCATCATCATCCAGGACACCGCCGATGACGGCAGCGGCATGAAATCCACCTATGCGCCGTTCTGGCAATTGCGCTCGACCTACTGGTGGCGCTCGACCTTTCCGGCCAACAAGGACGTTCACGTTTCCCATCGCTACAAGCCGAGCGTCGGCGGCACGTCGTCGGTCAGCTTCTTCTATGACGGCCAGTTCCAGGGGCAGTATGCGACATACAAGTCCCGCTACTGCATGGACGACACGTTCGAGAACGCGGTGCGCGAGGCGGCGAAGGACAATCCGGACGGCTATCCCAAATATTATGAAAGCCGGATCGCCTATATCCTGACCACCGGCGGCAACTGGGCGGCGGGCACGATCGGCAAGTTCAAGCTGACCATCGACAAGGGCAATCCAAAAGCCCTGGTCTCGTTCTGCGGCGACAATGTCAAAAAGGTCGGGCCGACAACCTTCGAGATGACCGCGAACGATTATTACCCGGAACACGACATCGATATCCTGCTGCTCCAACCATCGGACAGCAATGGCGGGGACGCGAACTGATGCATGTCGCAATCTACGTCGCCATCGCCGAGAACGGCGTGATCGGGCGGGATGGCGGACTGCCCTGGCGGCTCTCCACCGATCTCAAGCGCTTCAAGGCCGACACGATGGGCAAACCCATCATCATGGGCCGCAAGACCTATGAAGGCATCGGCCGTCCGCTGCCGGGCCGGCTCAACATCGTCGTCACCCGCGACAAGAGCTGGCGCGCCGAGGGCGTCGAGGTGGCGCATACGCTGGAGGCCGCGATTCAGCTGGCAGCGGTGCGCGCACGCTGCATGACCGGCGTGGACGAGGCCTGCGTCATCGGCGGCGGTCAGATCTATGCCCAGGCGCTGCCGCTGGCCGACCGGCTGCACGTCACCCATGTGCTGGCCGCCGTCGATGGCGACGCGCATTTCCCGCCGATCGACGCCGAGACATGGCGCGTGGTCAGTTCGCAGGAGGTTCCGGCCGGGGAAAAGGACAGCCATGCAACGCGCTATTCGGTTTATGAGCGCCGCCGCCAGATACTTTGATAGATAAAAGGTGCATTGAAGGACGACAAAGGGTCCCTACCGGCCCAAAACGGATGATGTCGGCGGCGCATCGCGTTGAAAGCGTGCGGTGGCGTCCCTATAGAAGAACAACACTGGATTTTGCGCCGTAACTCCGGCGCTTGAGGGAATTCCAAGCGAAAGGACATTCATGCCCTGGAACGACAAGAGTGGCGGAGGCGGCGGCCCGTGGGGCGGCGGCGGTAACAATCAGGGGCCCTGGGGGCAAGGGCCAAAGGGGCCGAGCGGCCCGCAAGGGTCGCCCCCCGACCTCGAAGACATCATCCGCCGCGGCCAGGACCGGCTGCGGCGCGCTCTGCCCGGCGGCGGTGGCGCCAGTCCGGCGGTGTTCGGGCTGATCGCCGCGGTGCTGGTCGTTCTGTGGGCCTTCCAAGCGGTCTATACGGTGCAGCCCGATGAGGTCGCGGTCGAGCTGCGCTTCGGCAAGCCGAAGCCCGAACTCTCCCAGCCTGGCCTGCATTTCCATTGGTGGCCGCTTGAAACCGTCGAAACGGCCAAGATTTCCGAGCAGCTCGTCGACATTGGCGGCGGCAACACCAGCGGCAACGGCCTGATGCTGTCGGGCGATCAGAACATCGTCAATGTGCAGTTTTCGGTGGCCTACCAGGTCTCCGATCCCCGCGCCTATCTGTTCGACGTCTCCGATCCGGACGGCATGCTGCGGCAGGTTGCCGAAAGCGCCATGCGCGAAGCCGTCGGCCGCCGGCCGGCACAGGACATCTTCCGCGACGACCGCCAGGGCATAGCCGCGTCGGTACGCGAAATCATCCAGTCGACGCTGGACGGCTACAAGGCCGGTCTCAACGTCAATGCCGTGTCGATCGAGGATGCGGCACCGCCACGCGAGGTGGCCGATGCGTTCGACGAGGTGCAGCGCGCCGAGCAGGACGAGGACAAGTTCGTCGAGCAGGCCAACCAGTATTCCAACCAGAAGCTTGGCCAGGCGCGTGGCGAGGCGGCACAGATCCGCGAAGACGCGGCCGCCTACAAGAACCGTGTGGTGCAGGAAGCCGAAGGTGAGGCCCAGCGCTTCATCTCGGTCTATGACGAATACGCCAAGGCGCCGGATGTAACCCGAAAGCGCCTCTATCTGGAAACCATGGAGAAGGTTCTGAAGGACTCGAGCAAGGTCATCGTCGAGCAGGGCAACGGACAGGGTGTCGTGCCCTATCTGCCGCTGCCGGCATTGCAGTCCAAACCGCCGGCTCCGGCCGCACCTGCCGCGAACACGGGAGGTACCCAGTGATGGCCAACCGTCTCCCCATTTTCGCCGTCATCGCGGCGGTCGTCCTTTTCCTGATCTATTCCTCGGTCTTCGTGGTCAACGCACGCCAGCAGGCGCTGGTGTTGAGGTTCGGCGAAATCGTCGACGTCAAGAGCGAGCCCGGCATCTATTTCAAGGCGCCGTTCTCGTTCTTCGACGCCGACACGGTGCAACTGATCGAGAACAGGGTGTTGCGCTTCGACCTGGACAACATCCGCGTCCAGGTGTCGGGCGGCAAGTTCTATGAGGTCGATGCCTTCATCGCCTATCGCATCTCGGATCCGCGCGTCTTCCGTGCCGCCGTGTCCGGTCAGATCGAACTGGCCGAGGCGCGGCTGAGGACGCGTCTCGACGCTGCCTTGCGCCGCGTCTACGGCCTGCGCGACTTCGAGGCGGCGCTCTCGGAACAGCGTGCCGTGATGATGCGCGAGGTGCGCGATCAGCTCCGGCCCGACGCCACCTCGCTCGGCCTGCAGATCGAGGATGTCCGCATCCGCCGCACCGACCTCACGGCCGAGGTTTCACAGCAGACCTACGACCGCATGAAGGCGGAACGTCTGGCCGAGGCCGCCCGGCTTCGGGCACGCGGCAATGAAGCGGCACAGCGCATCACGGCACGTGCCGATCGTGAAGTGGTCGAGATCGTTGCCGAAGCGCAGAAGGAGTCCGAGATCCTGCGCGGCGAGGGCGAAGCCCAGCGCAGCGCCACCTTCGCGGATGCCTACAAGCGCGACCCGGCCTTCTTCGACTTCTACCGGTCGATGAATGCCTACGGCACGGCGCTGGACAGCACAGGGACGACCATGGTGCTGTCGCCGAGTTCGGAGTTCTTCCGCTACTTCCGCGATCCCGACGGCAAGGAAGGACCGGCGAAGCCGGCGGGACCTGCCGCACCGGCAACGGCACCCGCCGCACCGACGACACAACCCAGCACCGGCCAGAAATAGCCGGTGCAGGACTTTTTCGCGGCAATAGGCCTGGTCCTCGTGATAGAGGGCCTGGTCTATGGCGGCTTTCCCGGTTTTGCGAGGAAGCTTGCGGGCGAGGTGCTGTCGATGCCGGAGAACGCATTGCGGATCGCCGGGCTGGTCGCAATCGCCATCGGTGTCGGCATCGTCTGGCTGGTGCGGGCCGGATAGGAATGGCCGGTTTTCGTCCACGGCAAACGGAGGATTAATCCTCTGCCGATAGTCGTAGCCGCAAACGTGCCGTATTTTTTGCCAACATAGCGCAACGCGGTGTTTTCGCCGTTGCGCTTTCTCTTTCAGAATACCGGGAGGCTCCTCGATGACATCCACACTCCTTTTGCGCGCGGCACGGCGGACGCTCATCGCCGGCACGGCAGCGCTCCTCGTCGGCACTGTCGCCGCCCCGTCCTTCGTGACCCCGACCTTCGCGGCCGATGGGCCTGCTTCGGTGGCCGACCTGGCGCAGGGCGTGCTCGGCGCGGTGGTCAACATCTCGACTTCGCAGACGGTGAAGGGCACGGAAGGGCCCGGCGCCGTGCCGATGCCGCAGCTTCCCGAAGGCTCGCCCTTCCAGGACTTCTTCGACGACTTCTTCAAGAACCGCGGCGGCGGCAAGGACAACAGCGCGCAGAAGGTACAATCGCTGGGGTCCGGTTTCGTCATCGACGCCGAGCAAGGCATCGTCGTCACCAACAATCACGTGATCGCCGACGCCGACGACATCGAGGTCAATTTCTCCGATGGCGTCACGCTGAAGGCGACGCTGGTCGGCACCGACACCAAGACCGACGTCGCGGTGCTGAAGGTCGATCCGAAAGGCCACAAGCTGACCGCGGTGAAGTTCGGCGATTCCACCAAGATGCGCGTCGGCGACTGGGTGATGGCGGTCGGCAATCCATTCGGCCTTGGTGGTACGGTCACGGTCGGCATCGTTTCGGCGCGCAACCGCGATATCAATTCCGGGCCCTATGACGATTTCATCCAGACCGATGCCGCGATCAATCGTGGCAATTCGGGCGGGCCGCTGTTCAACAGCGTCGGCGAAGTCATCGGCATCAACACGGCGATCATCTCGCCGTCCGGCGGCTCGATCGGCATCGGCTTCTCCATTCCTTCGCAGCTTGCCTCGGGCGTCGTCGACCAGTTGCGCCAGTTCGGCGAGACACGGCGTGGCTGGCTCGGCGTGCGCATCCAGCCGGTGACGGACGACATCGCCGAAAGCCTCGGCATGGCGACCGCCAAGGGCGCGCTGGTGGCCGGCGTCATCAAGGGCGGCCCCGTCGACAACGGCACCATCCAGGCCGGTGATGTCATCATCAAGTTCGACGGCAAGGACATCCATGAAATGCGCGACCTGCCGCGTGTCGTCGCCGAAAGCCCGGTCGGCAAGGCCGTCGACGTGCTGATCGTGCGCAAGGGCGTCGAGCAGACGGTGAAGGTGACGCTTGGCCGGCTCGAGGATGGCGAGAAGCTTGCCAGCGGCGAGAACGGCAACACCGAACAGGACAAGGGCAAACAGGCTCCGGCGGTTTCGACCGCCTCGGTGCTCGGCATGACCGTCGGCGAACTCAATGACGAGACGCGCAAGAAATTCAGCATTGCCGCCGATGTCTCCGGCGTCGTCATCACCGATGTGGCCAAGGACTCGGCCGCCGCCGAGCGCGGCATCCAGCCGGGTGAAGTGATCACCGAGATCGCGCAGGAATCGGTCGCCACGCCCAAGGACGTCATGGACCGGATCGGCGCGCTGAAAGAGCAGGGCCGCAAGAACGCGCTCTTGATGCTGGCGTCGAAGACCGGCGAGCTGCGCTTCGTGACGATCCGGATGGATTGAGATTTCAATCCGGCGATCTCAAAAAAAGGCGGCTAACCAGCCGCCTTTTTTCTTGCCTGCCAGTCCTCGCGCGACAGCCGGTAGAGCACATGCCGCCTGAGCGCGGAATGGCTGTCGGGAATCCCGGGATGATCGAAGTCAGCCGTTGGATCGGCCGTCATGCCGAGGCGTTTCATGACGGCGGTCGAGCGGTGGTTTTGCGCGACGGCAAAGGAAACGATCTCGTCGACGGCCAATGTCTCGAAACCGTAAGCCAGCCAGGCTTCCGAGGCCTCGGTGACATAGCCCTTGCCCCAGAATTCGGGTGCCAGCCGCCAGCCGATCTCGATGGTGCCGGCCGGCAGGACATCAATATCCTCTGTTCCCGACAGGCCGACAAAGCCGATGCACTCGCCCGTGGCGGCGATTTCGGCCGCGGCGAAGCCATATCCGTCCTTGTCGATCCATGCCCGGACCTCGTCCATCTTGGCGTCCGCGGCGGCACGGTCGCGGCGGAACGGGAAGAATTCCATGACGCGTTCATCGGAATTGATGCGATGGAAGAGCTCGCGGTCACGCTCTTCCCAATTGCGCAGGATGAGGCGCTCGGTGCGCATGGGTGTCATTGGACAAACTCTTCCTGGCGATAGCCCTGAAGGTAGAGCAGTGCGGTGAGGTCGCCGTGGTCGATGCGAACCTTGGCCTGGGCCGCCACGGTCGGCTTGGCGTGAAGCGCCACACCGGTGCCGGCAAGCCGGATCATATCGAGGTCATTGGCGCCATCGCCGACAGCGATGGCGTCGGCCGGCGTCAGGCCAAGGCGTGCGGAAATGTCGAGCAGCGCGTCGGCCTTGGCGGCGCGGCCGAGGATCGGCTCGCCGACCAGGCCGGTGAAGCGTCCATCCTCTTCGAGCAGGCGGTTGGCGCGGTTCTCCTCAAAACCGAGCATCGCCGCTATGCGCGTGGTGAACACCTCGAAGCCACCCGAGACCAGTGCCGTCCAGGCGCCGCTGGCGCGCATGGTCCGGACCAGCGCTTGGCCGCCCGAGGCCAATGTCAGCCGATTGGCGACGATGCGGTCGACGACGGCGGCATCGAGCCCCTTCAACAGCGCGACGCGTTCGCGCAAGGCCGGCTCGAAGGCGATCTCACCGTTCATCGATCGCGCGGTGATCGCCGCGACGTGCTCCTTGACGCCGATCTCGTCGGCCAGTTCGTCGATGCATTCCTGGTCGATCATGGTCGAATCCATGTCGGCGATGAGGATTTTCTTGCGGCGCGTTTCGGCTTGCTGGACGATCACATCGACCGGTTCCCCGGCCAATGCGGCGCGCAGGGCAGCCGTGGTATTGGCGGCATCAGCCGCTTGCGGCAAGGCAAGATCGCAGGCAATGCCTTCGGCCAGCCAGACGACTGTGCTTGCGCCCACCGACCGCGAGGCCATATTCGCAAGCGACGGCGACAGAGCGCGGTCAGCGGGACGGGAAACAAGCGTGGCAATAAGCGGCATCGAGAATTCCGGCACGGATGCGGGCGAAGGCCGCGTGAAGAACGCGATCCTGATAGCCGGGCCGACCGCCAGCGGCAAGTCGGCATTGGCGCTCGACCTGGCCGAGCGCGCGGGCGGCGTCATCGTCAACACCGATTCCATGCAAGGCTATTCGGTGCTCGACGTGCTGACCGCCCGGCCGGAGGCGGCCGACCTCGTACGCGTGCCGCATTTCCTCTACGGCCACGTCCATCCCGGTACCGCCTATTCGACGGGCGCTTGGCTGCGCGATGTGATGAAGCTCATCGACGACGGCACGCTGTCGCGGCGACCAGTCTTCGTCGGTGGCACCGGGCTCTACTTCCGCGCGCTGGCCGAGGGTATTTCGGAAATGCCCGACATTCCGCCACGCATCCGCGATCGCTGGCGCTACGAGTTGAAGGAACAAGGCGCGGTCAAGCTGCACAGCTTGCTGCTGCGCGAGGATTCGCGAGCCGCCATGCAGCTCAAGCCAACCGACAGCCAGCGCATCGTGCGGGCGCTCGAAGTGCTCGACGCCTCCGGCCGGTCGATTCTGGAATGGCAGGCGGAGCGTGGCCGGCCGCTGATCGACAGGCAGACGGCGCGTTTCCTGGTCATCGAGCCGGACCGGGCCGCGCTGGTCGATCGCATCGAGAGGCGCTTCGACCAGATGCTGGACAAGGGCGCGCTGGAGGAAGTCAGGCAACTTGCGGCCCTTCGCCTCGATCCGGATCTGCCGGCGATGAAGGCGATCGGCGTTCGCGACCTGCAGGCGGCGATGGCGGGAGGGTTGAGCTTTCCCGAGGCGATCGAGCGCGCCAAGATCGCAACCCGGCAATATGCCAAGCGACAGGCCACCTGGTTTCGCCACCAGCTGGGGCCCGAATGGCAGAGATTGCGCCCCGGTGACGATCTCGAAACCACGATCCAAACACTTGTTGCTAATGCAACTTAAAAAGTTGACCATGACGGAAGGGTTCGCGTCGAGGTTGCCGGGATTAACGCTCCGTAAGGCGGTCCGTGCCATAAGGTCGATGGGCACTTTTCCATTGGGGAGCAGATGCGTTTCCATAAGGCGGAATCCGCATTTTTCGTCTTTATTTTCGTGATCCTTGCCGCTGGCCTGGTGACGCTGCACGCCTATGGGCTCTTGCAATCCTTCGCCACGGAACTCAATACCCAGTCTGGTCTGGACAAGGTCATCTACCTCAACAAGCTGTTGTTCGCGACCGGCGTGCTGCTTGCGACCGCGCTGTTCTTCGGCATCTTCTTCATCTATCCGCTGATCCGCAAACAGGCGACGGAAGAAGGCAAGCTGCGCGCCATGACGGTTTCGCTCAGCGCCCGCTCCGAAACGCTCGAGCACGCCGCGCTGACGGACAGTCTGACCGGCATGCAGAACCGGCGCTATTTCGACGATGCGCTGAAGGAGTATCTTGAGGAGTTCCGCCGCATCGAGAAGCCGGTCGGGCTGATGATCCTCGATCTCGACCATTTCAAGCAGGTCAACGACACGCACGGCCACGATGTCGGCGACGAGGTGCTCAGGGCCGTCGCCAGCTGCCTCAAGGACATGACACGTTTCCACGACGTGGTGGCACGGCTGGGCGGCGAGGAGTTTGCCGTGGTCACGCCCAATATGGAGGCGGAACTGCTGGCCAAATTCGCCGAACGCATCCGCAAGGCGATCGCCAACATGTCGATCCTTTCGGGCAACGTCAGGCTCAAGATCACCACCAGCGTCGGCCTGGCCGTCTGGGACCGCAAGGAAACGGCCGAGGAGTTCTATCGCCGCGCCGATCGTCAGCTCTATGAAGCGAAGAGGCAGGGCCGCAACCGCGTCTGCGCCTAAAATCCCATCATTGAATTCGTGAGGCCGGCCGTCTGCCGCCGTTTTCTGCGCTTCCCCGTTCTACTGCGTCGCAGTAGAACTGAGCTCACGGACCACAAGTCCGCTCCGCTCCGGTTCTCGAAAACAGCATCAGCCGGTTCGGCCTGACGAATTCCCTGACGGGATTTACCCAAGCTTACGAGCGAAGAAGAGCCATGGAAGCTTGGCGCTGCTTCTGCCAAGCAAATGAGCGTGACGCCCGGGGCTCAATCGTTCTGGGGGCGCAGGCCGAAGGTGGCGGGCTTCAGGCCGTAGCGCATGTCGAAATCGTCGTCCGACTGCACACGGCCGGTTGCCGGCTTGCGGTAGTCGGGGTCGCCGGCCTGGCGGCCGGAATCGACCACTTCAGCGAAGGCCATCGCCTGCTGCGTCGGTTTCGGCACGTTGCGCAGCCGCTCGACGATCGCCACCAGGTCGACATCATCGCCGGCCTTTGGCGACTCGATCTCTTCGCGCTTGGCCGCGCCGGGAAGCAGGTGGCTGGGCAGTCTTTCGAATTTCAGCCGCATGGTCGTCGCCACGCCTTCGCCGAAGGCGATGGCTTCGCGTTGGCCCATGGACGACAGGAAGGCAAGAGTGGAGGCGGAGGAGTCGGCGATGGCCGAGCGGATGATCGCCTGGTCCTGTTCGTTGGCGAGCCGCATGGCGAAGAAGGTCGAGCACTGCGACAGGATGGTCGGGTCAAGCTCGCCCGGACGCTGGGTGACGACGCCGAGATAGCAGCCATATTTGCGGCCCTCCTTGGCGATGCGCGACAGCGCATGCCTGGTCGGCGCGAAGCCGAGACGCGGATCGGCCGGCATATAGCGATGCGCTTCCTCGCACAGCAACAGCAGCTGCAGCTTGCCCTCGCTCCACAGAGCGAGGTCGAAGGCCAGGCGCGCCAGCACCGAACAGACCGAGTTGACCACTTCGGAAGGCATGCCGGCCATCTCGAAGCAGGTCACCGGCCGGCCGTGATGCGGCACGCGGAAGATGTTGCCGATCGTCTCGTGGATGGTGTCCTCGATCAGGCGCGAACTGAACATGAAGCGATAGCGCGGATCGGCGGACGCCGATTCGATGCGCGTCTTCAGCGATTTGAGCGTCGGACGCTCGTTCTTGCTTTCGAGCATGCCCATGCGCTCGTCGATCTGCTTGATGAGATCGGCGATGCGGTAAGGCACCGGCGTATCGGCGGTCAGCGCATCGTTGCCGCGCCTGAGATAGGCGCCCGAATTCGGGTTGCGGTAGAGGTTCTTGGCCAGCGGAATGAGGTCGCGCAGGGCGTCGATTTCTTCCGGCACCGTTTCACGGCCGCGAAACAGCACCTCGGCGAACTCCTCGAGCTTGAACATCCAGAACGGCAGGTCGAGCGTCTTGGAATCGACCTTGACGCAATATTCCGGCAGTGACGCCGCGAATTCATTGTGCGGGTCGAGGATCAGGATGCGCAGATCGGGTCGTGCCGCGATCGATTTGCGCAGCAGCAGGGAGACGGCGGTGGACTTGCCGACGCCGGTGGTGCCGACGATGGCAAAATGGCGCGCCAGGGTGTCGTCGATGGCGATATTGGCGGCGATCGCCTCGTCCTGCGACAGCGAGCCGATGGTGATGGAATGGCGACCGGCCAGATCGTAGACGGCCTGCAGGTCGCGGCTGCGGATGCGGTGCGCGACCGCGCCGATATGCGGATAGGTGGTGATGCCGCGGTCAAAGACCGGCTTGGCGCCGGGCTCGGCACCATCGCGCACTTCGCCGATCAGCTCGATGCTGACCTCGATGGGGTTCTGGCCTTCATTGCTCCAGGCGCGGTCCGACTTGCCGATGCCGTAGACCAGGCCAACGGTTCGCGTCGTGCCCAGATTGATCGAGATCATCTTGCCGACCGTCCACAGGCCGGTCACCGCGCCGTCGACGTCGTCGGCATAGGCGGCGATGGTGGCGCGCGCGCCGTCGCATTGCACGACATTGCCCAGGATGCGCCGGTCGTTCTGCTCTGCGTTGCGGCGCTCCTGCGATGTCGGTTCTCCGACGGAAGCTTCGCGTTCGACAAACATGGACAGGCCAATCCCCATTTCCCTTGACATCAGACCCTAGCGGAATGGGGTTAAGGTCGGATGAGGTTGGATGGTGTAGAGAGGATTAAGCGCCTGGCGAAATTTGTCGCGAAATGGCTCTTCATCCGTTCCTGTTTTTCGCTATAATGGACGAATGGGTGATATAGCGAACGATATTTCTTCGACCATCGGCAGGCGGATCCACGCCGAGAGGGTCATGCGGGACTGGTCGCTGGCCGAACTCGCCGAGCGGTCCGGTGTTTCCAAGGCGATGCTGAGCACGATCGAGCGCGGCATGACCAGCCCGACGGCCGCCCTTCTGGTGCGTATCGCGGCGGCCTTCGGCATGACGCTGTCGACCCTCATCGCGCGGGCGGAATTGCAGAGCGGCGGGGTGTTGCGCGAGGCCGACCAGCCGGTGTGGCGCGATCCCGATACAGGCTATGTCAGGCGGCACCTGTCGCCGGCCAACGACATGCCGCTCGAACTGATCAAGGTGCATCTGCCGCCTGGCGCCAGGGTCAGCTTGCCGGCGGCCTCCTATGCCTTCATCAAGCAGCAGATCTGGCTGATTTACGGACGGCTCGAATTCACCGAGGGCGATGTGGTGCACAGGCTGGAGCCCGGCGACTGCCTGGCGCTCGGCGCGCCGTCGGACTGCACCTTCCATGCCATGGAGGCGGGCGCCGACTATCTCGTCGCGCTGGTCAGGGGCTGACATCATGGCGAGACGGCCAAAGCGCTCCCACAATGGGGGGCCGCCTCTTGATGAGTACAAGGGGCCACCCTGGGGCAAGGGCGACCCCTATATTTTCCTGGCCTGGCAGGCCGCGCACGCCAAGGCATGGAAGGCGCCGAGCCGCGAAGTCATGCTGATGCGCATGGACAAGGCCGAGCGGCTGGGCCTGACCTATGAGGAATACACGCTCGAGATCCTGGAGCGTGGACGGCATCTGCGGGAAGAAGACACGGAGCGCATCGCCGCCATCAAGGCCGCGCGCAAGCGGCGGCGCGTGCGCCATCTCGATTGACGCCGGCATTGCGGGCTGACCGAGACGCTGATCTGCTGGAAGCGCATCGGCTCGCACCGCGCTAGACAGTGCCGGTCATGCCGGGGCCGTTCTGGACAGGTGCCCCAGCAGCCACTGGCGGAAATCCTGTTCGGCACTGGTCAGGCGCGCGGTCGATGCGCTGGTCAGAAAATGGCCTGAGCTGCTGGAGAGCTCGAAATCGGAAAGCGGCGTCAGGCTCTTGCTCTTGAGCGCCGCGTCGACAAGCGGCCGCGACCCCAGAAGCACGCCGGCGCCGGCGCTCGCCGCTTCCATCGCGGCGACAAAACTGTCGAAGCGGTGCGATCGCTGGGGGTGGCCGGCCAGTCCGGCGGCCGCGAACCATTCCGCCCACATTTCGCGCGCGCCGGCGACCAGAAGCAGGGGCAGGGCTGTCCAGTCGGCAGTACCGGCGAGCGCTGGATTCGCCACCGGCACGAGGCGCTCGGCAGTCAGCCTGTCGGCCTCGCGTCCGGGAAAGGAGCCGTTGCCGAAACGGATGTCGAGCGCGGAGCCCGGCAAGTCGTAGTCGGTCGGTCGATGGATCGTCACCAGATCGAGCTGGATGCGCGGCAGCGCCTCGGCGAGATCGGGCAGCGCCGGGACCAGTATCAGCAAGGCGAAGGAGATCGGTACCCGGATAGAGACGGTCTGGACAGCGCGTGGCTCGAACAGTTCCGTCGTGCTGCTGGAGATGGTGGCGAAGGCCGACTGGATGTGCGGCAGGTAGGCGGCACCCTCTGGCGACAGCGCGACGCCGCGCGCCAGCCGCGAGAACAGGCGCGTCTTCAACCGGTCCTCGAGCAGCCGGATATGTTGGCTGACGGCGGCCTGGGTCAGGCCGAGCTCGGCCGCGGCCGCCGTGAAATTCGACAGCCGCGCCGCGGCCTCGAAACTGCGCAGCCAGTCGAGGGGAGGCAGAGCGGGAGCAGATTTTCGAGGCATTAGAAATTTGTGGTCTTTGGCCAAAAAATGATAATTTGAGTTATGCCTGTCTTGTGGCCAACATGCAATCGAAACCCTGCGGACCCGGCCGTGGGGCGTAAAGGACAGGAACGGATCCATGCTCACCCACGCGCTGATTGGCGACGAAGGCAAGACGATCGAACTTGGCTGGCAGGGCGGGAGGCGCACCCGCTTTCACGCCATGTGGCTGCGCGACAATGCGCTCGACGACAAGACGCGCAGCGCCGGCAATGGCCAGCGGCTGGTCACCATCCTCGACATTCCAGCCGAGACGAGGATCGGTGCGGCCGCGATCAAGGGCGGCGCGCTGGAAGTCAGCTTCGTGCCGGAAGGAAAAACGGTCAGCTTTCCAGCGCAATGGCTGAGCGCCAACGCCTATGACCGCGACGAGCTTCGCGAACCCGGCTGGACGGGCGATATCATCCAGCGCTGGACCAAGGCGACGATGCAGAATTCGGTGCCGCGCGCCAGCTACAAGGCGGCCTTTCACGGTCGCGGCGTCCTGCGCGAATGGCTTTCGGCGGTGCGGACCTACGGCTTTGCGGTGATGGACGGACTGCCGGCGGAATCCGGGGCGCTGTGCAAGGTCTCCGACCTGTTCGGCTATATCAGGGAGACCAATTACGGCCGTTGGTTCGAAGTGCGCGCGGAGGTCAATCCGAACAATCTCGCCTACACCAATCTCGGCCTCCAGGCGCACACCGACAATCCCTATCGCGATCCCGTGCCCACGCTGCAGATACTGGCCTGTATCGAGAATACGGTGGAGGGTGGCGAGTCCAGCGTCGTCGACGGCTTTGCCGCGGCGGCCGCGCTGCAGGCCGAAAACCCCGAAGGCTTCCGGCTGCTGAGCTCCTGTCCGGCGCGCTTCGAATATGCCGGCTCGTCCGGCGTGCGGCTGCAGGCGAAACGCCCGATGATCGAGCTCGGGCCGGATGGCGAGCTGATCTGCATCCGCTTCAACAACCGTTCGCTGGCGCCTGTCGTCGACGTGCCGTTCGCCGATATGGACGCCTACTATGCCGCCTATCGCCGGTTCGCCGAACTGATCGAGGATCCCGCCTTCGAAGTGACGTTCAAGCTTCAGCCTGGCCAGGCCTTCATCGTCGACAACACGCGCGTCATGCATGCCCGCAAGGCGTTTTCGGGCACCGGCAAGCGCTGGCTGCAGGGCTGCTACGCCGACAAGGACGGCCTGTTGTCGACGCTTGCCGCGATCGAGCACAGCTTCAAGGAGGCCGCCGAATGAGCGGCCAGGATTTGAACGCGGACAACATCGTCGAATTCATCGCCGACATTTTCGAGCGCCGGGGTTCGGAATCCTATCTCGGCGAGCCGGTGACGATGTCCGAGCACATGCTGCAGGGGGCTTGGCTGGCGGAACAGGATGGTGCGCCCGAAGTGCTGGTGGCCGCGGCGCTGCTGCACGACATAGGCCACTACACCAGCGAGTTCGGCACCTATTCGCCCGACGATGTCGAGGACAAGCATCATGACGAGGCCGGCGGCGAGGTCTTAGCGCCGTTCTTCCCGCCGGTCATCGTCGAATGCGTAAGGCTGCATGTCGCGGCCAAGCGCTATCTCTGCGCCACCGACCCGACCTATTTCTCCAAACTGTCGCCGGCTTCGGTCCACACGCTGTCGCTGCAGGGCGGACCGATGCGCGCCGACGAGGTGGCCGAGTTCCGCAAGAACCCGTTCCATGAGGAAGCGGTGCGGGTCCGCATCTGGGACGAGGGCGGCAAGGTCGCCAATATGAAGACGCGGGCGTTTCGCGATTACGTGCCGTTGCTGCAGCGCGTCGTGCGCGATTTCGCCAATCGTCCCTGACGCAGCCCATCGAGGAGGAGGCGGCCCATGTGTTTCTGCTTTGATGGGCGAGGGGCGGTGACGCCACATAGGTCCGAGAAGTGCCGGGAGCGCGGTCGTTCCGACGGCGTTCCTCCGGTGCAGCCCGGCCCTTTCGTGGGACTGTCAGGAATTCCGTGTGCGGGCGGGCTGTTGAACATTATGCAGCCATTG